>NZ_JADPIB010000026.1 GCF_015767265.1 Aureivirga marina | reverse complement strand
TAATCTCCACTCTCCAATCCTTGAATCTTCCATACATCATGGATTCCATCATTGTTTGGTGTAAAGTATTTTGGGAAATCAATCACTCCAAATGCAAGCACTGGATTCTCACATCCTCCTCCTAATACATTACGAATCAACAGAACATAATCTCCTCCTGGAACATCTGTAAACACTGGCGCTGTTTGCCATGTATTTCCTCCATCGATAGAGAATTCATACTCTCCAAGATTCAATCCTGTTGTGTTGATTGCAACAGTGTTACTTCCAAATCCTTCCACATATCCTGATACTACAATATCCGATTCTGTTAGATTTGCAATATACGATCCGATTACTTCTATAGTTTGTTCTTCACTCTCACAAGCTAATGTTCCTGTTTGGCTAATCGCTTTTACAGTATAGGTTCCTGGCTGTGTTACAGTGATTGTCTCTGTTGTAAATCCTAAAACATCTCCTTCAAATGTCCATACATATGTATAATCTGCTTGTGCATTGTACACACTAATCTCACTCTCAATCTGTGGATCATCTGGCGTTACAATCTCTTTTAAACAAATAACTTCTTCCGCATTTGACTCAAATACTGGAGTCTCTTCCACTGAAATATTAAATGATGTCACAACTGTACATCCTGTTAAATCATCCTCTACACTTGCCCAAATTGTTGTAGCATCACTTACAAAGGCATCTGGATTTGGAATCTCATTCGCTCCATCAGTTGCATCCACCTCATTTGTGTAGTATGAAATTGTCACAGCATCTGTTGAAGTTACAAAATCTAAACTTGTAAAGTCAAACTCTCCAAATCCATCAAATCCACAAACGATATAATCTGGGATTGTCACCTCAATCTCTGGGTAACTTCCTACTTTCACGGTAAGTTCTAAAACAGAAACACAAGTTGTATCTGTGTTTTCAATACGAACATATAAAGTGGTTCCTGCTGATGTAATATCAATTAGATTTACAATAAAATTCTGCGTATGATTCTCTGCATCTGCTTGTGTGAAATAATATTTCACATCTAATGAAGAAGTATCTGATAAGATAGCATCTGTCATCTCTGTAACATCTACACTCATCATTCCATCTCCGTCTGATTCACAGAAATAATACGTGTTATCTTCAATATTCTCAAACTCTGGAAG
>NZ_JADPIB010000025.1 GCF_015767265.1 Aureivirga marina | reverse complement strand
CCTAAATCTAATGAATCATTTGTTGTAAGTTCAATTGTTCCAGTTTGATTTAAAGCAGTAATCGTCTCATCATTATCTGCTGCCGTTTCTGGATCATCCGAAAGTGTATCTTCCACAACTGTTGTTCCATCAGGAAGCATTGATGTAACCGAAGATTGTACTGAGTAACTTCCACTGTCAATATCTACTTGGGTTAAAACATAAGTTCCTGTGAAAGTCTCTGTTTCTCCCACATTTAGATTCGCTGAAGTTGTTGGGTTTGTTCCAAAATCAATTCCTGAATCCGTTACTGAAATATTACTAAGTGTTGTATTTCCTGTGTTTGTTACTTCAATTGTATAAATGATGACATCGCCAGCATTTAAAATTCCATCTGCTCCTAAATCTAAAGAATCATTTGTCGTTAATTCAATTGTTCCAGTTTGATTTAAAGCAGTAATCGTCTCATCATTATCTGCCACAGTTTCTGGATCATCTGAAAGTGTATCTTCCACAACGGTTGTTCCATCAGGAAGTGTTGATGTAACCGAAGATTGTACTGAGTAACTTCCACTGTCAATATCTACTTGGGTTAAAACATAAGTTCCTGTGAAAGTCTCTGTTTCTCCCACATTTAGATTCGCTGAAGTTGTTGGGTTTGTTCCAAAATCAATTCCTGAATCCGTTACTGAAATATTACTAAGTGTTGTATTTCCTGTGTTTGTTACTTCAATTGTATAAATGATGACATCGCCAGCATTTAAAATTCCATCTGCTCCTAAATCTAAAGAATCATTTGTCGTTAATTCAATTGTTCCAGTTTGATTTAAAGCAGTAATCGTCTCATCATTATCTGCCACAGTTTCTGGATCATCTGAAAGTGTATCTTCCACAACAGTTGTTCCATCAGGAAGCATTGATGTAACCGAAGATTGTACTGAGTAACTTCCACTGTCAATATCTACTTGGGTTAAAACATAAGTTCCTGTGAAAGTCTCTGTTTCTCCCACATTTAGATTCGCTGAAGTTGTTGGGTTTGTTCCAAAATCAATTCCTGAATCCGTTACTGAAATATTACTAAGTGTTGTATTTCCTGTGTTTGTTACTTCAATTGTATAAATGATGACATCGCCAGCATTTAAAATTCCATCTGCTCCTAAATCTAAAGAATCATTTGTCGTTAATTCAATTGTTCCAGTTTGATTTAAAGCAGTAATCGTCTCATCATTATCTGCCACAGTTTCTGGATCATCTGAAAGTGTATCTTCCACAACAGTT
>NZ_JADPIB010000024.1 GCF_015767265.1 Aureivirga marina | reverse complement strand
AGGTCTGCCAACAACTAGACGTTATACGAAGAAAGGACATTTTAGTTTGATTAGGAGATAATACTTTAAACTAATAAAAATAAAAACCTCTCAATTTCATTAAGAATTGAGAGGTTTTTTTATAGAAGAATTTTTACTATCAATAAATTAAAATAGATTTTATTACATTTACTAACTATTTTAATTAAAAAGAAAAAGAAAAATATGGCATCAGGTTTTTTTGCACTATTAGATGATATAGCTGCAACCTTAGACGATGTAGCAGTCATGAGTAAAGTAGCTACTGAAAAAGCAAGTGGAATTTTAGGTGATGATTTAGCTGTAACAGCAGAAAAAGCATCTGGTTTTGAATCTTCAAGAGAAATTCCTGTTTTATGGAAAATTTGCAAAGGTTCCTTTATAAATAAAGTAATTATTCTTCCTTTAGCCTTTCTGCTGAGTGCTTACCTTCCGTGGTTGATTGTTCCAATTTTACTTATTGGAGGTGTCTATCTAGCCTATGAAGGTGCTGAAAAAATTTATCATTATTTTTTATCTAAAGGACATGAAAAAGCAAAAAATGATAAAAAACATATGTCTAAAGAAAAATGGGAGAAGTACGAAAAAAATAAAATCAAGTCTGCAATTCTAGTTGATTTTATTCTTTCTATTGAAATTATCATTATAGCTCTAAGTGCAGTAATTGAACAACCTCTTTATATTCAAATCATTTCTGTCACTTTTGCAGCTTTACTAGCTACTGTTGGTGTTTATGGAATTGTCGCATTAATTGTTCGAATGGATGATTTTGGTCTTAAATTAATGAAGATTAGTAGAGATGATAAAAAATTATCCTATAGATTTGGAAGAGGGTTAATTATCGCTCTACCAATTGTCATTCGAAGTCTTTCTGTAATAGGAACAATCGCAATGTTATTGGTATCAGGTGGAATATTTTCTCACAATCTCCATCAAATTCACGATTTATTACATAGTTTCCCTACTATCTTAGGAGATTTATTAATTGGAACTATAGTGGGAGCTATTGCCTTATTGATCTTTAAAACAATAAACAAAGCTAAAACATTAGTTTTTTCAAAATCTGCTTAAAAAAATTTTTATATCATCCTGATGTTTTCAAAATATCAGGATTTTTTATTTTATTTAAATTCAAGGACGTTCCCTTTCTCCTAACTCCACCTAATCTAAAGGTCGGGCTTTTCACTACAAGTTTAGTTTTTGTAAAAAAGAATTTCTATGTCATCCGTAGGCTTCTTATAGTCGCCTCCGTTTCC
>NZ_JADPIB010000023.1 GCF_015767265.1 Aureivirga marina | reverse complement strand
AATGGTCAAAATCGAGTTTATTTGATGGATAAAGATGGAGAAGTTTTAAACTGGTGTAAAAATGATGCTTTTTATACCAAAATTAAATTTAAAATTTTAAGATCTGGATATAGAAATATGCAAAGTTCATCAATGGCTTCAGTTACTTCATTGATTAATCCGATTGAAGGAAAAACACAATTAACTCCAGATATTTTTGAATATTCAGTAGCAAATGCAGGAAATCATAAAGTATTGAATGGAGCAGCGATTGAATACCAATCAGAATGGGATTTGCCAAATGATAGTCAAATACCATTTGTACCAAGTGAGATTACAACACCTTATTGTAGTCAAGATCCAGAACCAATTTTAGGAGTTGGATTTAATCCATTTATTTACAATATGGAAGGAGAATGGCGAGCAAAAAGATCGTATACTTATTTAACAGGAAGAACACAGGATGATAATTCATTGATAAGAAATAGTGGATATTTAACATCATTTGAGCCATTATATCAGATGTATTTAGAAGGAGGAAAATACAAATGGAAAAAAGAAACATCTTTAATTAATGGAACAAATCCAGATGGAAGAAAATGGACATTTGCAAGTGAGATTTCTAAGATGAGTCCTTTTGGAGCAGAATTAGAGAATAAGGATGCTTTAGGAAGATATTCTTCAGCGATTTTTGGAAATAATCATACATTACCAGCAGCGGTTGCAGCAAATGCTGCTTATAAAGAAATTGCGTTTGATGGTTTTGAAGATTATGAAGTTTTAGAAAAAGTAAATGAGGCAGAAGATTATAAACAACATTTTGGATTTAAAGATCAAGCAGAGAATAATGTTGTAGATACACAAGCTCATACAGGAAGAAGAAGTATTAAAGTTCCACCTGCACAAAGTTTAGATTTAGAATATAGTTTAGAAGAATGTGAAGAAGTTTTAGATTTTAGATGTGAAGAACCATTTAGAATAGAAACAATTGATAATTTAGTGAAAAGGAGTGAGCTTACAGGTTTTACTAGATTTTATATGTTAGAAGATACAATTGGTTTAAATCAGAATTATATAATTTCTATGGAACCTTATGTAAATTTAGGAACTATACATGATGAAGATGTTTGTTATGATATTGCATATGAAAATATAACTGATAATGGGAAAGTTGAGGTAATACATGAAACTACAACTTTAATTGAAGGTCTATCTAATAAAGTTTCAATAGAATACGAGCCATTGAGTTTAAATTTAAAAGTAGTAGAAACAGATGATTATGCTCCAATTGAACTTAGAATACAAATGACTAATTCTACAGGGAAAAC
>NZ_JADPIB010000022.1 GCF_015767265.1 Aureivirga marina | reverse complement strand
AGGTCTATCTAATAAAGTTTCAATAGAATACGAGCCATTGAGTTTAAATTTAAAAGTAGTAGAAACAGATGATTATGCTCCAATTGAACTTAGAATACAAATGACTAATTCTACAGGGAAAACGGATAATATATGGGTTTTAATACATTTAAAATCTCCTTTTGCTTCTAGAAGATATGGAATTAAATATTTTGAAAAAGTATGTGGGGGTAGTAATAGTGGAAGATATCGAGAAGATATTTGGATGTTTTTTGATACGAATGGAATTCCTGATGATGAGTTAGCGAACTATAAAGTTTCTTTTGGTCCTGTTAATGGAGCTGGTAATTTTGGTTATGGAGTAACTGATGAACCTTATGTGATTTTTACATTAGAAGATTATAATAATGTAAATGAGTTGCCATTAAGAGAATTAAGTGAATATCCAGCTTCTGGTGTTTATAATTATAATGTACATAATCCACATCCATTTTTACAGACATATCCACCTTTCAATCAAGCGGTTAATCAATATCAATGTGTAATATATGAAGATGATTTTAATTATGATAAGAATTATAGAATTGTAGATAAAGGATGTGGTGATGGAGGATCTGATCTTATTAATAATGTTAATGTAGGATTTAAGATGACTTATAAAGATGGAACAGAAAATTTATTAAGTGATTCTTATTTACATTTTAATATGAATGAAAATACATTTTATACAAATATCAATAGAGAAAATACATGTAGTAGTAATGAGTAGTTTATAAACTTGATATGAGAAACACAATAACAATATTAATATTATTAATCTCTTGTGCTTTAAAAGCACAAGGGGTTATTTGTAATTCTTTTCAATTAGAAAAGGGGAAGAAATATGTTTTAAGTGCTTGGGTAAAAGAAGGCGAAGATGAGCAGCTGATGACATATGAAGACGGGAAAATTGAGTTGTCATTTAAAAATATAGAAGGAACCGTTATTTCTTCAGGGACTGTAGTTTTTGAAGCTGAAGGAAACATCATTGATGGATGGCAACGTATTGAAGAATATTTTGATGTTCCATTAAATGCTGCATCGATAAATGTTTCTTTAAAGAATGAAGGAAGTAGAAATGTATATTTTGATGATATTCGTGTTTTTCCATATGATGGAAATATGAAATCCTATGTTTACAATCAGTATACTCAGAGGTTGGAAGCAGAGTTGGATGAGAATAATTATGCTACTTTTTATGAATATGATCAAGAGGGAGGATTAATTAGAATTAAGAAAGAAACAGAAAGAGGAGTCTTTACAATTCAAGAATCTCGATCTGGTAATACAATAATACCT
>NZ_JADPIB010000021.1 GCF_015767265.1 Aureivirga marina | reverse complement strand
GATGATCCAGAAACTGTGGCAGATAATGATGAGACGATTACTGCTTTAAATCAAACTGGAACAATTGAATTAACGACAAATGATTCTTTAGATTTAGGTGCAGATGGAATTTTAAATGCTGGAGATGTTATTACTTATACAATTGAAGTAACAAACACAGGAAATACGACACTTAGTAATATTTCAGTTACAGATTCAGAAATTGATTTTGGTACAAATCCAACAACAGCAGCGAATCTAAATGTAGGAGAAACAGAGACTTTTACAGGAACTTATGTTTTAACACAAGCAGATATTGATAGTGGAAGTTACTCGGTACAATCTTCGGTTACATCAACACTACCTGATGGAACAACGGTTGTGGAAGATACGCTTTCGGATGATCCAGAAACTGTGGCAGATAATGATGAGACGATTACTGCTTTAAATCAAACTGGAACAATTGAATTAACGACAAATGATTCTTTAGATTTAGGAGCAGATGGAATTTTAAATGCAGGTGATGTTATTACTTATACAATTGAAGTAACAAACACAGGGAATACGACACTTAGCAATATTTCAGTAACAGATTCAGGAATTGATTTTGGAACAAATCCAACAACAGCAGCGAATCTAAATGTAGGAGAAACAGAAATTTTCACAGGAACTTATGTTTTAACCCAAGCAGATATTGATAGTGGAAGTTATTCGGTACAATCTTCAGTTACATCAACACTTCCTGATGGAACAACCGTTGTGGAAGATACACTTTCGGATGATCCAGAAACTGTGGCAGATAATGATGAGACGATTACTGCTTTAAATCAAACTGGAACAATTGAACTTACAACAACAGATTCATTAGATTTAGGCGCAGATGGAATTTTAAATGCAGGTGATGTTATTACTTATACAATTGAAGTAACAAACACAGGGAATACGACACTTAGCAATATTTCAGTAACAGATTCAGGAATTGATTTTGGAACAAATCCAACAACAGCAGCGAATCTAAATGTAGGAGAAACAGAAATTTTCACAGGAACTTATGTTTTAACCCAAGCAGATATTGATAGTGGAAGTTATTCGGTACAATCTTCAGTTACATCAACACTTCCTGATGGAATAACCGTTGTGGAAGATACACTTTCGGATGATCCAGAAACAGCAGCAGATAATGATGAGACGATTACTGCTTTAAATCAAACTGGAACAATTGAATTAACGACAAATGATTCTTTAGATTTAGGAGCAGATGGAATTTTAAATGCTGGAGATGTTATTACTTATACAATTGAAGTAACAAACACAGGAAATACGACACTTAGTAATATTTCAGTTACAGATTCAGGAATTGATTTTGGAACAAACCCAACAACTTCAGCGAATTTAAATGTGGGAGAAACAGAGACTTTTACAGGAACTTATGTTTTAACACAAGCAGATATTGATAGTGGAAGTTACTC
>NZ_JADPIB010000020.1 GCF_015767265.1 Aureivirga marina | reverse complement strand
AAATAATTTTAGACCGAAGAAGTCATGGATAAGGCTTCAATATCCAGGAACTTCAAAATTAGGAGGAGGATTACGAGTAAAACAATTAAAGCTGTCAGATCAGTGGGATAAGATGTTTGAATCGTCTTCACAATCAAATGTATTCCAAAAGTTTTACGGTCAAAAATTTGATTATGAACTAGTGGATGAGAAAGGTAATTTAAAAGAAGGAGAGAGTAGTGGAGTTGCTTCTTTTGAACCAATGGGAAGTATGGAAAATCCATTGATTATGCCAATTTATCCAGATGCAGGAAAACTGATAGCGCCAATAGAATTTAACTATACTAATGCGCCAATTGGTATGTCATTTTATCCATCAGCAGGGATTACTTATAGCACTGTAACAGTGAGTAGTTTGACAACAGATGATGTTGAGAGTTCCACTTCTTTTAAAGTTTTAGAATCACATAGAACAGGAAAAGTTGTAAATAAATTTTTCACTACGAAAGATTATCCTACGACATCAGACATGACACATTTAAAGTCTATAAATAACTCTTATCCAGGGTTGACTAATATATTTGATAATCTTTTAAGAGGGATTTTTAAATTACGAGTAAAGACAGATAATTATTTATCGATGACACAAGGATTTTCTGTTCATACAAATGATATGGATGGGAAGCCAAAGTCTTCAGATATTTATAATGAATTTGGAGCTTTTATCTCAGGTACAGAGCAAATTTATAGTGTTGATGAGCAAGATTCTAGAAAATTAAATAATAAACTACCAATTATTGATTCAGATGGATCGATAATTCGAGATGAAGTAATTGGAGAGCATTATGATGTTGTAGCGGATTTTAAAGAGAATGAAGCAGTTTCTTATACAGGAGGGATAAATACCAATGGAGCTTTCATTCCTTTAGTGGTTTATGTATTGACAATTCCTGTTCCTTTACCTTCTTCAGGAGTTCATACAAATGTTTATAGAGGGACAACGATGACTAAAGTAGTTCATACAACAGGTATTTTAAAAGAGGTGATTGCAAGAGAGAATGGCGCGGAAGTTTCTACAAAGAATCTTGCATGGGATGCAAACACAGGAAGTGTTCTTTTAACAGAGACAACAAATGAGTTTGATGAATCGATTTATAGCTTTAATTATCCTGCTTATTGGAATTACAATAACATGGGGTTGGCAACAAATAATATTGGAATTGAAGGAGAGTTAAGAACAAATAGTTCTTATTCAACGAAGAAATCATTTGAATTAGTAGGAGCTAATGATGCCTCTTTATATTTAACTCCAGGAGATGAATTATTAATTTATGAGGAATCATTGCGAGATGCAGATCAAACAGGACTTGATTTTACTCCACTTTCAGAAAACCAACGTCATAAAAAACTTTGGGTATATAAAGTTAGAATAGAGAATGGTCAAAATCGAGTTTATTTGATGGATAAAGATGGAGAAGTTTTAAACTGGTGTAAAAATGATGCTTTTTATACCAAAATTAAATTTAAAATTTTAAGATCTGGATATAGAAATATGCAA
>NZ_JADPIB010000002.1:247785-588168 GCF_015767265.1 Aureivirga marina | reverse complement strand
AGTTGGAAGATCTGCTCCTGGAGCGAAATCCAATACTTCATAATAAGAAATTGCTGTATCTGACAATCCATTTAAAATCTCTGCATTTATTGTTGTTAAATCAAAAGAACGAATTCCATCTGGCGTTGCATCATCACACTCTTCGATTGTATAACTTGCATCCACAACTGGTTGTTCTCCGATTTCTAAATTGAAACTTCCTGAATTCACACAAGAAGTTGTAATATCTTCTAATTGGTAATAAACAGCTGAATTTCCTGCAACATATGCATTTAATGTTGTAATCTCAGTTGTTAAAGCTGCATCTGTATAATAAGTAACATTATAAGCTCCGGCTCCGTTTAAGGTAGCTGTATTTGGTGTTAAATCCCAAGTGATTAATCCATCATTATCTAAATCACAATCATTAAGTGTAAACGTTGGAGTAAGTACTGGAAGTGGATTTAATTCTAACTCAAAAGTAATAGAATCCTCACATGAAGTTGTATCATTTACAACTGTAGCTGTGATTACTTCTGCGTCTGCTCCTGTATAAGCTGTTGGAGTTGTGATTTCTGCTCCTGATGCATCATAATATGTAATTGTTACTCCAGTGTCTGTTGTGATTAATCCATCTTGGACTGTTAGGTCGAAGGTTAAATTATCTGCACATTGAACAATATTTGGTGGTGTTGTTAATGTAGGTAAAGGATTTACAATTAATTCAAAAGAATTTTCAACCTCACAAACAGTTCCTGAAGGAGCACTTCCTCCAGCAGTTGTTATTTTTACATATATAGTTTGATTAAATGCAGTTGTATTTAAATATGTAGTAGGATTAGTTATTTCTGTAGTATAAGTTGCATCTTCGTAATATTTGATATCAAAAAATGCAGGATTTAAACCTCCTAAAATATCTGCTGTAGTAGTAGTTAAATCAAATTCTTCAATTCCAGCTAAATTAGTAGGTGTGATTGGTTGATCACAAACTTCTAAAGCGGTAACTGGATTTACACCTGGCATTTCAATAAATGCTAAGTTAAAAGTTACAGTTTCATAACACTCTGTTAAGTTTCCTTCTAAATTATTTTTGATTTGTGCCCAAATTTGGAATGGACTTTCAGCAGGTGTAATTGTTTTAGTAGTAATTGCAGCTCCTAAATCATTTACATCATCTTCATTTTCATAAAAATAAACAGTAAATTTATTAGGATTATTTATACCTAAGATTTCTGCTTCTTTTGTTGTTAAGTCAAATGTTCCAGAACCAGTTCCATCATCACAAATTACCATGTCATCAATAGGACCTGGAGCAACAGGAGGTTCAACAAATTCAACATCAGTTTCAGCTTCTTTTTGACAAAATTCAGAACCAAATGTAGCTATAATTTTATATTTACCTGGCTCAAAAACTTCGAAAGTAGACTGATTTGCACCTTCAATTGGCTCCCAAAAATCAATTTCAGGAACATAAAGATACCATTGATAGTTTGCACCTTCAGAGCTATCTCCTCCTAATACATAACTTCCTCCATAACAAACAACATTATCATTTGAAGAAATGAAAGGTTCTGTAATTTCTGGATTAGGAATTTTAAAACTTCCTGCTTCTAAGAAAACCGCAGAATCAAAAGCACTATCACTATCATCAGAAATAGCTAATTTAATCCTATAAGTTTCTCCGATAATTAATCCAGACATTATTGCAGTTAAAGGAACAGTAGCACCTTCATGGTTAATTGCATCTAAATCTCCAGCAAAATAAGTAGAGTTATTATCAGCACCAAAACCTGTATTTCCTGGAGCACAAGTTAAGTTGTGAACTGTAGTAACACTTACAGGTACTGGCGCATCTGTTTCAGGAACAGTTGCAATATTTTTTCCACCTAAATCAATAGAAATATCAGGAGTACTTGCTTTTGAATCATGGTTATAAGTATTAATCTCTGGAATACCAGGACCACTTAAAATAAATGCAAAGGCATCATCATATCCAGTACAAGGATAGTTTCCTCCATGCTCATCAGAAGCAAATAAGTATCTAAAACTCATTTCCTCTACAGTCGCAACGAAATCAAATTCTAAAGAAGTTACATTACTAATACTTGTACTATTTACAAGTGCTTCTAAATCAGAATCCCCAGCATTCCAACCAACACCTGTTTCTGATAAAGTTCCAGGAATAACAGTGTTACCTACATCGTAGGCATTTCCTGAAGTAAGAACAATTCCTTCATCAAAAGGAAAATCTACTCCTGGAGGTCTTCTAAAGTATCCGTAACTTTTACCATCATAGTCTGCTGACGAATATTGTGGGTTTTCTACTGAACCTACCCACGTAGTTTCAATACACTCAGAATCAACAAATTTTTGTTGAATAAGCTTTTTTAAAGGTAAGAGATGAAAATTTCCTGGCGAGTTTGGGTGATTCACTTCCAACATATTAGGATCCTGTGAATAAATTTGACCAAAACCTAGCAGAAAAATCATACATACTAGTATTTTTTTAATCATTTTGTAAAAATTTAATAGATGTTATAAAGACAAATATATTAAACTGAACAATTAGTTTTTAATATATTTGCAAAAAATTTTTTATTATGGCTAATTTTATTTTTTCAGTAGAGAAAACTAATAATGAATCTATTGTGAAATTTGTTACGAATCAAGTACTAACAAATGGAAGCTTTGAGTATGGAAATATTGAAGAAGCTCAAGAATCTCCTTTATCACAACAACTATTTCATTTACCGTTTATTAAGAAAGTTTATATAACGGCTAATTTTATTGCTATTGAAAAATACAATATCGTTGAATGGAGTGAAATAGAAAATGGAATTAAAGAGAAGTTAGAGAGCTTTTTAAATGAAGGTGGAAAATTATTAAATGATACAGCAAAGAAAACAGCTATTGCTGTGGAAGTTTATGCTGAAATCACGCCGAATCCAGCTGTAATGAAGTTTGTTTCGAACAAATTATTAGTTACAAAAGATCAAGAATATAAGAATATAGAAGAAGCTAAAAATTCACCTTTAGCACAAGATTTATTTAAATTTCCTTTTGTAAAAGAAGTTTTTATTTCTGAAAATTATATTTCCATTTCAAAATATGATATTATAGAGTGGAATGATATCACAATGGAATTACGTTCATTTATTAGAAAATATATTTTAGATGAAAAACCAGTTGTTTTAGTTTCAGAAGAAAAAGTAGAAACAACGGAAGAAACAGTTGTAGAAGAAGTAAATTTAGATGAAACTTCTCAGAAGATTGTAGCAATTCTTGATGAATATGTAAAACCAGCTGTAGCTTCAGATGGAGGAAATATATTATTTAAAGAATATAATAAAGACACTAAAGTTGTAAGTGTAATTTTACAAGGAGCTTGTAGCGGATGTCCATCTTCTACAATCACTTTAAAAAATGGTATCGAAACCATGTTAAAAGAAATGTTACCAAATCAAATTTCAGAAGTGGTGGCAATAAATCAATAATATTGTAAAGTTTTATGCTTTACCAAATAAAAAAGTAATACTTTCATGTCTGAAAAAGTAAAACCATATAAAGATTCCGAATTAGGAAAAAAAGAGCAAGTTGCTCAAATGTTTGACAATATCTCAGGTAAATATGATTTTTTAAATCACTTTTTATCGATGGGAATTGATATTAGATGGCGTAAAAAAGTTCTAAAAATAGTAGCATCTAAAAAACCAAAGACAATTTTAGATATTGCTACAGGAACAGGAGATGTTGCAATTCTTTTATCACAAGCAAAACCAGAAAAGATTGTTGGATTAGATTTATCTGCTGGAATGCTTGAAGTAGGAAAGAAGAAAATTAAAGAAAGAAATTTAGATTCATTAATTGAAATGATTCAAGGAGATTCAGAGAATTTACCATTTGAAGATAATTCATTTGATGTGATTACAGTTTCTTTTGGAGTTAGAAATTTTGAAAACCTTAATAAAGGAATAAAAGAAATTTACAGAGTGTTAAAACCTGGAGGAACATTTATTGTTTTAGAATTTTCACAACCGACAAAATTCCCAATGAAACAATTATATGGTTTTTACTCAAAGAGAATATTACCAATTTTTGGACGAATGATTTCGAAGGATAATTCTGCGTATACCTATTTACCAGAATCTGTAGCTGCTTTTCCATTTGGTAATGCTTTCAACAATATTTTAGAAAAAAATGGGTTTATAAATGCAGAAGATAAACCTGTAACTTTTGGAATAGCATCCATTTATACAGCTACAAAATAAATTATGAAGAAATTAAAAAATATTTGTTTATGTATTTCCCTCTTACTTTGTGCGAATGCTTTTGCGCAAAGAGAAGTAGTAGAATATAAAACTCGTTTTTTTAAACGTAAATTCCATTTTGGATATTATTTAGGTTTAAATCAAAAGAGTTTTAAAATAAATTACCAAAAACCTAATGCTTTTGTAAAGGTTGATGGAAAAGTTGGTTTCAATGTAGGAATTATCGGAGGAATGAGAATTAATGACCATTTCAGTATTCGTTTGGAGCCAGGACTTTCTAGTAACACAAAAACATTAACGTTTACGCATATTGAGGGAAGTGAAAGAGATAGAGTGAGACAAGTTGGAGGAACATATCTTCATGTGCCATTATTAATTAAATATAATGCACTTCGACTTGGAAATATGCGTCCTTATTTAATAGGAGGAGTTTCAATTGACCACAATTTTTCAAGTAATCAAGATAATCCAGAAGATAACTCTGCTGGAGAATTTAGAATGAAGAAAAATAATTTTATGTATGAATTTGGTGTTGGAGTTGATCTTTACATGCCATATTTTATTTTTTCACCTTCTATTAGAGGAGTATTTGCAATTAATAATGAGTTAGTTCGAGATCAAGATCCAAATAGTCCTTGGACAGGTCCAATAGATTATTTCGGAACTAGAGGAATCTTTATAAACTTTGCATTTCACTAAGAAAAGAAATACAATTAAAATATTTAAAAGACTTTCTATTTTTATGGAAAGTCTTTTTTTATGAAAAAGAACTTGTTAAACTTAGAGTTCTATTTCATACTATTGAGTAAATTTGCACCGAATTTAATACAAGAATGTTTTGGAAAACTTCAAACAATTAGGAATATCAAAAGATTTAATCAAAGGATTAAATGAATTAAACATAAAAAAACCTACTGAGGTTCAAAATCAAGTAATCCCATTATTGTTAAATCAAGATACGGATATTGTAGTTCAAGCTCCAACAGGAACTGGGAAAACTGCTGCATATGGATTGCCAATTTTAGAAAGAATTAATCCTAAAATTAAAACGCCTCAAGCTTTAATTCTTTGTCCAACGAGAGAATTAGGACAGCAAATCGCAAAACAACTTTTTAAGTTTACAAAATATACAGATAAGGTTTTTACAGAATCTGTTTATGGTGGAGAAAAAATTGATAAACAAATTAATTCTTTAAAGAGACCAACACATATTTTAGTTGCAACACCAGGAAGATTAATTGATTTAGTACAAAGAAAAGCAGTTAGTTTGGAAAGTGTACAAACAATTGTATTAGATGAAGCGGATGAAATGCTGAGCATGGGATTCCGAAAAGAATTAGACAAGATTTTAAAATTCTTATCAAATGTTCAGAATAAATGGTTGTTCTCAGCAACAATTCCAATGGGAATTCAAGAAATTGTAAAAGATCATATTAGTAGAACAGCAGAGAAAATATATTTAAGTAAAAAGAATATTGTAAATAAAAATATTAAACATCAATATATTGTTTCTTCGCCTGAAACGAAAAAGACAGATTTGATGCAAATTTTAAAAGCAATTGGAAAAGAACAAGGGATTATTTTCTGTAAAACGAAAAATGCAACTAAGGAATTAACAGAATTTTTAATTTCTCAAAAAATTTCTGCAAACGGAATTCATGGTGATTTGCTTCAAAAAGAAAGAGATAAAGTGATGCGTTCTTTTAAAAATAAAGGAACACAACTTTTAATCGCAACGGATATTGCTGCAAGAGGAATTGATGTTTCGAATTTAGATTTTGTACTTCATTATGAATTGCCAGATAAAGATGAGTATTATACGCATCGAAGTGGAAGAACAGCAAGAGCAGGAAGACAAGGAGTTTCTTTAGCGATTGTTTCGACTTCTGAAATCAAGCAATTAAGAAACTTTGAAAAAAGACTTCACATTATATTTGAACAATTATAAAAGAAAAGGTTATCAATTTTGATAACCTTTTTTATTTCTATTTTGTCTTTTTAACATATTTTGTAAGAACTACGATATGTTGACCGTTAACTTTTCCTTCAATTTGTTCTGCATTATCATGTACTAAAGAAATATTTCGCATAAAATCTCCACGTTTTGCTGTGAAATTAGCTCCTTTTACATTTAAATCTTTGATTAAAACAACCGAATCACCAGCTTGTAAAATTCCACCATTGCTGTCTACATGGATAATTTTTTCACTATCATCAACATCTTCACCTGTTGCTTTTGCCCATTCTAAAGTTTCTTCTTCTAAATAAAGCATATCTAACAAATCTTGTGGCCATCCTTCTTTTTTTAATCGATGTAGCATTCGCCAAGCAATTACTTGAACTGCTGGAGTTTCACTCCACATACTATCATTTAAACAACGCCAATGATTTGCTTCCATTTTTTCAGGACTTTCTATTTGTTCTACGCAATTTTTACAAGCGTAAATAGAATCTTTCATGCTTTCTTTTGAAGCTGGAGCAACTGTATAAACCGTTAATCCTTCTTCAGAACCACATAATTCACAAGTAGAATTGCTTCGACTTTGTAATTGTTTTTCAATACTCATTCTTATATTATTTTTTATGAAATGAGAAATTCAATTTAAGTAAATAAAATCTTGAATTTCTGTTTACAAAGGTAGATATATTTAGAAGTAAATAACTTACAAATCGTTTAAAAAAATCACTAAATAGTTGATGTTTATATTAATAGAATAATAATATTACCAAAAATAAAAGTTAAAAAATGCAATAATTTTGTTAAAATAGTATTAATTTGATTGAAATAAAATTCATTATTTAGTTTTATCAAAATCCATTCATTATGAAGAAAAACTACACATTATTAATTTTATTTTGTTTCAGTTTTTTCACTCTTTTTTCTCAAAACTCGAGATTATGGACAGAAAATACTAATTTTAATAACAAAAAAGAATTAATTACGAATGATATACCTACATACTCAAAGGTATATTCATTAAAAACAAGTACGCTTTTTAGCAAGCTTGAAAACGCTCCCGAAAGAAGTTTTATTTCTTCAAAAACTTCTAATGTTATTATTGAATTTCCGAATATTGATGGCTCTCTAACACCTTATCGCATTGAAGAAGCATCTGTAATGTCAGATGAACTTCAAAGTAAATATCCTGAAATCCGTTCTTATATTGGGTATTCTCTTCGAAATAATTCAGAAGTGATACGTTTTAGTTTATCACCTCAAAAAGGGTTGAGTCTAACTGTATTTTCTACAAAAGGTAAATCTAGATTTATCGAATGTATAGATACAGAAAATGAAATTTATGCTGTTTATGAAAGAAATGGAACTGCAACAATTCAAAATAAATTGACTTGTTTAACAGATGATTTTTCCAATGTTGCAGCAAAAGTTCAAAATAATTCTAATTTTTTTAATAAAGCCGATGATAAGACTTTAAGAACATTCCGCTTAGCGATGTCTGTTACTGGAGAATATACAAATTATCATGGTGGAACAAAAGCTTCAGCACTTGCAGCAATCAATGAAACAATGACCAGAGTAAACGGAATCTATGAAAGAGATTTCGCAATAAATATGGTTTTAATTGATAATACAGATGATGTAATTTTTACAAATGCATCAACAGATCCATATGCTTCAAATGATAATAATTATAATTCAGACTTACAGAGTACATTAACGAGTTATATAGGAGAAGCAAATTATGATATAGGTCACTTGATGTCTGCAATTGGAAATAATGGAAATGCAGGTTGTATCGGATGTGTTTGTGTGGATAATC
Organism: Aureivirga marina; assembly: GCF_015767265.1. GTDB lineage: Bacteria > Bacteroidota > Bacteroidia > Flavobacteriales > Flavobacteriaceae > Aureivirga > Aureivirga marina. The sequence goes on along the minus strand of NZ_JADPIB010000002.1, from coordinate 580,142 downwards.
AAAAAGGAAGTGGTTTTACTACAAGTACAGTTCCTGAAGGAGATAATTTTGATGTAGATTTCGTAGCGCACGAAATGGGACATCAATTTGGAGCAAATCATACACATACGCATGGTTGGAATGAAAATACTGGTGCACAATCAGAACCAGGAAGTGGATCTACAATTATGGGATATGCTGGAATTACAGGGTCAACGGATGTACAACCACATAGTGATGATTATTTCCATCATTTCAACGTAACACAGGTTACAAATTATGTGAAAAGTACTTCTTGCCAAACAGAAACACCAATTTCAAATAATCCACCATCAGCTGATGCAGGATTTGATTATACAATTCCAAAATCAACTGCATATATTTTATCTGGTGAAGGAACAGATTCAGATGCTTCAGATGTTTTAACGTATTGTTGGGAACAAAATGATGTTGCGCCTGCAAGTTATTTTGGATCTTTCCCATCTGCAACAGGTACTTCTGGACCGACATATAGATCTCTTTCTCCAACAGAAGATAATAGAAGATTTTTACCAAAAAGGGAGACTGTTTTCTCAAATAGTTTAAGTACACAATGGGAAGTTACTCCTTCAGTTGGAAGAACTTTAAATTTTGCTTTAACAGTAAGAGATAATGCTTCTGGTGCAGGTCAAAATGATATAGATTATATGAAAGTAACTGTGGACGGAAATTCAGGTCCTTTTAAAGTTACTTCTCAAAATTCTAGTGAAAACTGGAATGGAGGTTCGCAACAAACAATTACTTGGGATGTTGCAGGAACAAACTCAGGTAGTGTTAATGAATCTAATGTAAACATTTTATTCACAACAGATAATGGTATAACAACAGAAGAATTAGCTTTAAATGTTCCAAATGATGGAGAGCATACAATTACAGCTCCGAATGTTGGAACCTCAAATGGTAGAATTATCGTAGAAGCATCTAATAATATTTTTTACGCTGTAAATACACAACCAATTACGATTTTATTTGTAGATAATTTCCAAATGAATTTCGATTCAATGGAAACTAATGTTTGTGCATCAGATGGTTCAACTACAATTAATTTTACATATAATACTTTTGGTTCTTTTACAGAAACGACATTTTTTTCTGTGACAGGTTTACCAAGTGGAATAACAGCAAGTTTTTCTCCAAGTACAGCTTCAGCAGATAATACAAATGTTCAGCTAACATTAACTGGACTTTCGTCTTCAAATGCTGGAGAATATGATATAGAAATTATTGGAGATTCACCAAGTGTAACAAAAACATATGATTATTCTTTAAATATTTTATTAGACCAAATTTCAGGAAATGTAAATTTAACTACGCCAGCAAATAATGCTTCTGGAGTGGAATTAAATAGTACATTTTCTTGGCAAGCTTTAGCAAATGCTACAAACTATTTAGTAGAAGTTGCATCTGATGCCAGCTTTAATAATATTGTATTTTCAGGCTCAACTTCTGAAACAAGTATTGAAGTTTCTGGAATGAGTACTTCTTCAACATATTATTGGAGAGTAAAACCAAGCAGTCCTTGTGCTGATGGAAATTATTCAAATGCAAATATGTTTGAAACTACAAATAATTTCTGTGAAAACTTTGGTTCTTCTGATGTTCCATTAACAATTAGTTCTACAGTTTCTGAGACAGTTATTTCTACTTTAACTGTTGATGAAAATATGACAATTACAGATGTTAATGTAAATATCAATATTACACATACTTATGTAGAAGATTTAGATATCAAATTAATTGCTCCTGATGGAACAGAAATTATCTTAACTGAAGATAATGGTGGAAGTGGAGATAATTATTCAAATACAGTTTTTGATGATGATGCTACAACACCAATTACAGCTGGAACAGCTCCGTTTACAGGAACATATAGTCCACAAGGTTCTTTAGCAACTTTTAATGGGTTAAATGCAAATGGAGAATGGAAATTATCTGTTTTTGATGATTTTGGTTCTGAAGATGGAGGTGAAATTGTTTCTTGGTCATTAGATATTTGTGGAAATCCAATTGGAGATTCAAACAATGATGCTGATAATGATGGAATTGTAGATTCAGAAGATAATTGTGTTGACATTCCAAATACAGATCAAGCAGATAATGATAATGATGGAATGGGAGATGTTTGTGATGATGATGATGATAATGATGGAATCAATGATAATAATGATCCTTGTCCTTTTGTTTATAACTTAGATCAAAATGGAACGACTGTTACATTAACTTCACCTGCAAATAACTCTTCAACAGGAATTGCAACAATTAATTTCTCTTGGGAAGCAGTTGAACATGCAGATAACTATGTGATTGAAATAGCTACAGATAGTGGATTCACATCAATAGTACAAACTTCAACTACTGCACAAACTTCTTTTGTAAGCAATAGTTTATCTGCTGGTAATACATATTATTGGAGAGTAAAAGCAACAAATTCTTGTTCTGAAAGTAATTATTCTTCAACATTTAATGTTTCAATTTCGGAAACTGGTTGTAATGACTATGATTCTACAGATGTTCCTGTTTTTATTAGTGCAAATGCAAGTGCAGCGGAAACATTAACTTCAACAATAACAATTTCTGATGATATAACAATTTCAGATGTAAATATTACTGTTAATATTGACCATACTTATGTTTGGGACTTAAAATTAACTCTAATTTCTCCTGATGGAACTGAAGTAATTTTAACAGAAGCAAATGGAAGTTCAGGTGATAATTATACAGATACACTTTTCGATGATGATGCTGGTATCGCAATCGCAGATGGAACTGCTCCATTCCCAGGATCTTATATTCCACAACAAGCTTTAAGTGCATTTAATAACTCAAGCTCTGTGGGACAATGGACTTTAGAAATTTATGATAGTTTCCCAAGTGCTGATGGAGGTCAATTAAATTCTTGGACATTAAATATTTGTGGTGAAGATAATTCAAACACAATTAATGACATGGATGGTGATGGAATCGCAGATGAAAATGATAACTGTGTTGATGTTGCAAATGCTGATCAAGCAGATAACGATGGAGATGGAATTGGAGATGTTTGTGATGATGATGATGATAATGATGGAATTGCTGATATAGATGATAACTGTCAATATGAAGCAAACGAAGACCAAGCAGATAATGATAATGATGGAATAGGAGATGTTTGCGATGACGATGATGATAACGATGGAATAGCAGATGTTGAAGATAATTGTCAATATGAAGCAAACGAAGATCAAGCAGATAATGATAATGATGGAATGGGAGATGTTTGTGATGACGATGATGATAATGATGGAATAGCAGATGTTGAAGATAATTGTCAATATGAAGCAAATGAAGATCAGGCAGATAATGATGGTGATGGAATTGGTGATGTTTGTGATGATGATGATGATAATGATGGAATCTTGGATGAAGACGATAACTGTCAAGATACAGCAAATGAAGATCAAGCGGACAGTGATAATGATGGAATAGGAGATGTTTGTGATGATGATAACGATAATGATGGAATCGTTGATTCAGAAGATAACTGTGTTGATGTTCCTAATCCAAATCAGGCAGATAACGATGGAGATGGAATAGGAGATGTTTGTGACGATGACGATGACAATGATGGAATTTTAGATGAAGAAGATAATTGTCAATATACAGCAAACGAAGATCAAGCAGATAACGATGAAGATGGAATGGGAGATGTTTGTGACGATGACGATGATAACGATGGAATTGCAGATGTTGAAGATAATTGTCAATATGAAGCAAATGAAGACCAGGCAGATAATGATAATGATGGAATGGGAGATGTTTGTGATGACGACGATGATAACGATGGAATCTTAGATGAAGAAGATAATTGTCAATATCAAGCAAATGAAGATCAAGCAGATAATGATGAAGATGGAATGGGAGATGTTTGTGATGACGACGATGATAACGACGGAATCTTAGATGAAGAAGATAATTGTCAATATACAGCAAATGAAGATCAAGCAGATAATGATGAAGATGGAATGGGAGATGTTTGTGATGATGACGATGATAACGACGGAATCTTAGACGAAGAAGATAATTGTCAATATACAGCAAATGAAGATCAAGCAGATGAAGATGGAGATGGAGTTGGAAATGCTTGTGATGAGGATTATGGTCTTTCTGTAGAAGAAGATGCAATCACTAAATTTGAAGTATATCCGAATCCAGCACAGAATTTTGTAATTGTAAAAGTAACTCAAAAAGCAGAGTTGAAAGTTTACAATGCAATTGGAATGCTAGTTCACAAACAAATTGTAAATGTTACTGGTGAAAATATGATTGATACAAGATTATTGGAAGCAGGAGTTTATTCTTTCGAAGTGAAATCTTCAAACAAACAAATGATCAAAAAGGTGGTAATCAAATAATATTCTTATTTTTAATTTTAAATGAGACTGTCTCTTTTATTAGAGTTCAGTCTCATTTTTTTATATACTATTTCTTCTAAATTCGTTTAATAAAATTCCAGTTGCAGTTGCAACATTTAAACTTTCTGTTACTTGTGTTTTTCCAAATCTTGGAATTGAGATTGTACGCGTAACTTTTTCTTCAATTTTTTTGCTTAATCCATTTGCTTCATTCCCCATTACAAGAAGTGCATTTTTAGGAATTTCAGTTTTATAAACAATTTCTCCATCCATATCCGCTCCGAAAATCTCATATGGATAAGATTCTAGATAATTTTCTAAATCTGTATAAATAATTTCAACTCTTGAAAGAGAACCCATTGTAGATTGCACAACTTTTGCATTAAAACAATCAACTGTGTCTTTTGAACAAATTAATTGTTCTACACCAAACCAATCACATAAACGAATAATAGTTCCTAAATTTCCAGGATCATTAATTGTATCAAGAGCCACAATTAAACCTTCATGTTTTAATTCTTTATTTTCAGGAATTTTAAATAAAGCTAAAACTTTATTAGGCGATTTTAATCCACTAATTTTCTTTAATTCTTGCTCTGAAATTTCTTGAACAGGAATGTTTAATTTTATGTTAAAATCTTCCGTAGCATATAATTCATGAAGTTCCAGATTTGAATCTAAAAGTTCATTTACTACCTTTATACCCTCAGCAATAAACAATCCGTGCTTTATTCTGAATTTTTTGTTATGTAAACTATTGATAAATTTTATTTGATTCTTAGATAACATTTAGAAATGTGTTATTTTTGAGACAAATTTAAATCCTTATTTATTGAAAAACAACATTATAATATTAATCGTAATTTTAGCAAGCTTTTTTTCTTTTACAGCTTGCAATTCAGTAAAATATGTTCCGAAAGGAGAGCATTTATTAGTGAAAAATAAATTATACATCGATGGTAAAAATAAGGGATTTAAAGAAGCACACGATTATATAATCCAAAGACCAAATCAATCTGTATTGTTAGTGAAGTTTCCATTATACTTTTATAACTTAGGAAATAAAGGCTATGATACAACTTTTGTAAACTGGTTAGATAGACATCCGAAAACTTTAAGGTTTTTAGACAAAGCTTTTTCTCGAAAGCAAGTTGTGTCTATGAATAATACTTACAAAGGAATTAATAAATGGTTTTTAGAAAAAGGAGAAGCTCCAGTAATTTTAGATTCAGAGAAAACAACTGCTACAGCAAAAAATTTAAAATCTTTTTTTATAAATGAAGGATATTATAATGTGAAAATTGATTATAAAGAAATTCTTTTGCCAAATAAAAAAGCTGAGGTTGAATATTATATTGAGAAAAATACACCTTTTATTATTGATTCCATTACAAGGAAAATTTCTTCTCATGAATTGGATTCTATTTATAATATAAGTGAAGAAAAACCAAGAATTAAGTCAGGAGATTTATTAAAATTAAGTCATTTTGAAGCAGAAAGAGATAGAATAACGAAATTATTTAGAAATAAAGGAGTGTATCATTTTGATGCAAATTCCATTCGTTTTAGTGTAGATACTTTACAAAAAGAATATCATGCGAATATTCAATTACAGATTGCAGATCGTTTTATTCATGAAGGAGATTCTATCTTTTTTGAACCATATATCACACAAAAAGTTTCTAAAGTTAAAGTTTATACGGATTATTATTTTAATGAAAGAGGAAAACCATATTTAGATACTTTAGTTCATAATGGAATTAAATATATAAGTCACGAAAAATCAAAATACAATCCGAAATTACTTTCGAATGCAATTTTTATTCAACCTGATTCTTTATATCGTGACATAGATAGAGAAAATACAAGAACTCAGTTGCGAAGTTTACAAAACTTTAAATTGATTGATATTCGTTATCGAGAATTGGAAGATAAAACCTTAGAAGCATCTATTTTTTTGACACCTTATGAGAAATTTCGTTTGGCTTTAAATACAGAATTGACACATTCAAATATTCGTCCATTTGGAGTTTCTGGTGGAGTTTCTATTTTAAATCGAAATATTTTTAAAGGTGCAGAAATTATAAAAACTTCCATTCAAGGTTCTTTCTTAAATTCTCAAGATGCCACTGATGTAAGCACATTTTTCAATGCATGGGAAGTTGGAGGAGATATTTCTTTAAAAATTCCACGTTTTTTACTTCCTTTCAAAACAGAAAAATGGGTAAGTAAAGATATGTCACCAAAAACTCAATTTTTATTAGCAACGAATTTTCAGAAAAATATAGGATTAGATAAACAAAATTTTACTGGATCAATCACTTATTCTTGGACACCAACAAGTAAGACAAAACATTCAATTGAATTATTCAATTTACAATATATTCGTAATTTAAATGTTAGTTCTTATTTTAATATTTATCGAACAGATTACAATACTTTAGTAGGGATTTCAGATACAGATATTCCAGCTCCAGAAAGCACAAAAGATCCAAATGGAAATATAATTCCTCTTGCTTATATCGATTATGTTTTAGATCCAAATAATAATTTTTCAACACAATTTCCAGAAGATTATACAAGTGTTGAAAATATTAAAAGAAGATATGATATTATTACAGAAGATTATTTAATTCCTGCTTTTGTTTATAATTTTAATTATAATAATAGTAAAGGAATTAAGGATAATAATTTTTCTTCATTAAGAATTCGAGCAGCAACAGCTGGAAATTTATCTTCTCTTTTGGTTAAGAAAAAAGCAGGAGAAGAAACAAAAGAATTACTAGGAATTCCAATTGCGCAATATTCGAAAATTGATTTTGAATATAGAAAATTCTGGGGATTTGGACCAAAGCAAACTTTAGCATATAGATTCTTTACAGGAGTTGCAATTCCTTACGGAAATTCAAAAGGAATTCCATTTAATAAAGCTTATTATATTGGAGGGCCAAACGATTTGAGAGCGTGGAGAGTTTATAGTTTAGGTCCAGGTTCTACCAAAAATGGTTTGGAATATAATGTAGGGAATTTTAAAATCTTATCTAGTTTAGAATATAGGTTTAATGTGATTGGAAGTTTTAATGGAGCTTTCTTTATCGACGCAGGAAATATCTGGGATATTACAAACAATTCATTCACTCCAGATGACGAAAAATTCACAGGATTTGAATCTTTACAAGATATCGCAATTGGTTCAGGTTTTGGACTTCGATATGATGTAAATTTCTTAGTGATTCGTGTGGATTTCGGATTTAAAACTTACGAACCTTATTTAGAACATAATCGCTGGTTTACGAATTATAACTTCAAAAAATCAGTTGTTAACATTGGAATTAACTATCCTTTCTGATGTTGTTTCTGTTCCATGATAAACTGATTCGTCAATGTTCATTCCTTTGATGAAAAATTGATAAAGTTCAATCATTTGTGGTCTACCAGTTTTTTTTCCGAGTTGTCCTAAAACATAAAGAATACACCATAAAATTGGCAATCCAATCATAAAAGATAAAGAAAGTGTGTAATCTTTGTTTAAACTCCATTCGGTATAAAAAATGACAAAAAATACAGTGAAAGCAAATGCAACTGCAAAGTGAATAAACATAAACATAGTCCAAACATGAGGTTTTGGTCCAAATAATCCTTTGACAAGACTTGCTTTTTCTTCACCATCCAAGATTTCAAAATGTAGTTGTGGAGACCAAAAATGATTTTCATCCAAAGGAATATCGACCACAATATGATGATCAACAATTTTAATTGGATACATGCATTCTGGATCTTTTTTCAATTTTTTAAAGTTTTCAATAAGTACTTCTTTGTCTTTATTTATTTCAAAACGGAATCTGGGTCTTAAATAAATATCGCTTCCCTCTTTATTCATTAGTTAATTAAATAGTATGTTTTTGGTTAGTTTAAGTTTTAAATTACTATTTTTTCTACTATTATTACAAATAAAAAATTAAAAAATTATTGAAATGATTGTATTTATATTTATTCTATGTTTGATTTTATTCGTTTTCTATAGATACAAAAAGAAGAAAAAGTTAAGAGAAAGGGAAGAACTTCCAATGCCTGATAATTGGAAAGAATTACTTGAAAAACACGTACGTTATTATCAAAAGCTTTCTCCAAATCTGAAAGTAGATTTTCAGAAAAGAGTTATGTATTTTCTTGCTCATGTAAAAGTAATTGGTGTAAAAACAGAAATTGATGATTTAGATAAAATTCTTGTAGCAGCTGGTGCAATTATTCCCATTTTTGCTTTTCCAAAATGGCAATATACTTATTTGGAAGAAGTACTTATTTATCCAAAAACTTTTAATAAAGAACAACAATTTACAGATAAAAATAGTAAAGAATTTATCTCAGGAATGGTTGGGAATGGACATTTAAATAGTGTGATGATTTTGTCAAAACCTGCGTTACACCATGGATTTGATATCTCAAATGATAAACAAAATGTAGCAATACATGAGTTTTTACATTTATTAGATAAAGAAGATTATGATGTAAATGGTGTTCCAGAAATTTTGATTAAACATAAATACAGCGCTTTATGGATGGAATATATTCGAAAAAATATCAAATTAATTCATGAAAATAAATCGGATATTAGGTCTTATGGCGGAACAAATCCAGCTGAATTTTTTGCTGTAATTGGAGAATACTTTTTTGAACAACCAGAGAAATTAAAAAGAGAACATCCTAAACTATATGCTTTATTAAAAGATATGTTTCAACAAGTTCCTTTGAAAGAAAACCCTCGAAATCTTACAAAAAAATAACAAAAAAAGAGGTTATATCGAAAATATAACCTCTTCTAAATATTTTAATTTGCTAAACGTTTACAATAGTATTTTTTATAAACTTAGTAAAGCAAAAATTAGTTTAAATATTCTTTTACATCAACTAATGCTTGTGGAATTCCAGCTGGATTTTTACCTCCAGCAGTTGCGAAGAATTTTTGACCTCCTCCGCCACCTTGGATTAATTTTCCAAGCTCACGCACGATTTTTCCTGCATCTAATTCTTTTTCTTCCACTAAATTTTTAGCGATAGAACAAGTTAATGTTACTTTCCCACCATTTTCAGCAGCAGCAAAGAAGAATAAATTTTCAATTTCACCATTTAAAGCAAAAGCCAAATCTTTAATTCCTCCAGCATCTAAATCTAACTTTTTAGCGATGAAATTAACTCCATTAATGTTTTCAACTTCATTTTTTAAATTAGATTTTAAATTCAATGCTTTTTCTTTAAGAAGTTGTTCGATTTGCTTTTTTAAATTCGTGTTTTCTTCTTGTAAAGTATTGATTGTTTTTACTGGGTCTTTTGGATTTTTAAGCGATTTCTTAATTTTTCCATAAACCACATCTTGTTCTGCAAAATAATCTTGTGCAGCATCTTTAGTAATTGCTTCAATTCTACGAATTCCAGCTGCTACAGCTCCTTCTGAAGTAATTTTAAAATGCCAAATTGCAGCAGTACTTTGCACATGTGTTCCACCACATAATTCCATACTTTCCCCAAAACGAATTGCACGAACATTTGCTCCATATTTTTCACCAAATAAAGCTACAGCTCCTTCATCAATTGCTTTTTGGAAAGGAATACTTCTTTGTTCTTCTAAAGGTAAATTTTCACGAATTCTTGCATTTACAAAGTTTTCAACTTCTTTGATTTCATCTTCCGTCATTTTTGAGAAATGCGAAAAATCAAAACGTAAATATCTAGATGAAACTAAAGAACCTTTTTGTTCTACATGAGTTCCTAAAACAGTACGTAAAGCTTGATGAAGTAAATGTGTTGCTGTGTGATTACAAGCTGCTCTATGGCGTTGTTTTGTATCTACAACAACATGGAATCTTTGTGTTGGATCTGAAGGAATGTTTTTTGTATAATGAACAATTAAATTGTTTTCCTTCTTTGTGTTTTCAACATAAATCACATTTCCATTTGAAACTTCAATATATCCTTTATCTCCAACTTGACCTCCACCTTCTGGATAGAAAGGTGTCATATTGAAAACGATTTGATACATTTCACCATCTTTTTTAGAAACAACTTTTCTATAACGAGTGATTTTTACATCTGCTTCTAATAAATCGTATCCGATAAATTCTTCCGCTTGATCTTCTAAAAGAACAACCCAATCATCTGTTGCAACAGCAGAAGCAGCTCTAGATCTATTCTTTTGTTTCTCCATCTCTTCTTTAAATTTATCCTCGTCTAAATCTAATCCTTTCTCTCTTAAAATTAAAGAAGTTAAATCAATTGGGAAGCCATAAGTATCATAAAGTTCAAAAGCTTTTTGTCCATCTACGATATTTCCTTTTGTTTCCTCAATAATTCTATCTAATAAAACCAAACCTTGACCTAATGTACGTAAGAAAGATTGCTCTTCTTCCTTAATTACATTAATCGCTAAGTTTTTATTTGCTTTTAATTCTGGGAAAGCATCTCCCATTTGTTTACTTAAAGTTTCAACTAATTTATAGATAAACGGTTCTTTTTGGTTTAAGAATGTAAATCCATAACGAATAGCTCTTCTTAAAATACGACGAATTACGTAACCAGCTCCATTGTTTGAAGGTAATTGTCCATCAACAATTGCAAAAGAAACTGCACGAACGTGATCTGCAATTACACGAATTGCAACATCTACTTTTTCGTCGTTATTTTCATATTTTGAATGAGTGATTGTTTCAATTTCGCGAATTAATGGTGTAAATACATCTGTGTCATAATTCGATTGAACACCTTGAAGTACCATACAAAGACGCTCAAATCCCATTCCTGTATCCACATGTTTAGCAGGAAGATTTTCTAAAGAACCATCTGCTTTTCTATTGAATTGCATGAATACTAAATTCCAAATTTCAACAACTTGTGGATGATCTGCATTTACTAAATCTTTTCCAGGAACTTTTCTCTTTTCTTCCTCCGAACGAATATCCACATGAATTTCAGAACAAGGTCCACAAGGTCCTTGATCACCCATTTCCCAGAAATTGTCTTTTTTATTTCCTAAAATAATTCTGTCTTCAGGAACAATAGCTTTCCATAAATCAAATGCTTCTTGATCTAAGCCTAATCCATCATCTTCGCTTCCTTCAAATACAGAAACATATAAACTGTTTTTATCAATTTTATATACTTCTGTCAAAAGTTCCCATGCCCAGGCAATTGCTTCTTTCTTAAAGTAATCTCCGAAACTCCAATTTCCAAGCATTTCAAACATTGTGTGATGGTAAGTATCCATACCAACTTCTTCTAAGTCGTTATGTTTACCTGAAACGCGCAAACATTTTTGAGTATCAGAAATACGAACAGATTCTGGTTTTCCATGACCTAGGAAAAACTCTTTGAACTGGTTCATTCCGGCGTTTGTGAACATTAAAGTTGGATCATCTTTAATTACTATTGGCGCTGAAGGAACTAGCTTGTGCTTTTTTGACTCAAAATAGTCTAAAAATTGCTGTCTAATTTTCTGTGATTTCATAAAATGTTAATTATATATTTATGTTTACGCAAGCTAAGATTTAAGCATTTGTAAAACATTTTGTAAATTTGCTTTTTAATGAGGGTGCAATTTACAGAAAATTGGCACCTATTTTGATGCAAAAATAATATATTTTTCATATTATGACGAAAGTAAAGTATTACTACGATCCAGAAACATTATCTTATAAAAAAATAAAAGTAAAACCTAAAGAAAAAATTACAAAAGCTGTATCTTTAGTTATAGCTGGAAGTTTATTAATGGTTTGGGGATATTTCTTTATTACACCTTTTGTTCGTTCTCCTAAAGAGAAACACTTAAAAAGAGAGATTGAATATTTAAAGCTTAATGAAGAATTACATGCAAAAAGAATTGCAGAAATGCAGACTTTATTAGATGAATTAGCAGAAAGAGATAACAATATTTATCGACAATATTTAGAGGCGAATCCAATTCCTACAGAACAAAGAAAAGCAGGATTTGGAGGAGTTAATCGTTATAAAAAGCTAGAAAATTATTCTTCTTCTGATAAAGTAATTCATATTACACAAGATTTAGACAATTTGGCAAATCAGATTTATGTGCAATCAAAGTCTTTAGATGAAATTGTCAAATTGGCAGAGGATAAAGAAAATATGTTGGCATCAATTCCTGCTATTCAGCCAATTAAAAATAATGATTTAAAAAGAATGGCTTCAGGATTTGGAATGCGTATGCATCCAATTTTGAAATATAGAAAGAAGCATAACGGAATGGACTTTACTGCAAATAAAGGAACACCAATTTATGCAACTGGAAATGGAACTGTTGTGAAAGCACAAAGAAGTGCAACTTTTGGATATCATGTAATCATAGATCATGGATATGGATTTAAAACAATCTATGCGCATATGAGTAAAATGAATACGAAAAAAGGAAAGAAAATTCTTAGAGGAGATGTAATTGGTTTTGTTGGAAATACAGGACGTTCTGCTGCACCTCATTTACATTATGAAGTACATAAGAATGGAAAACCTGTAAATCCAGTTTACTATTATTATGCAGATTTAACTCCAGAAGAATTTGAGAAGATGTTAAAAGCATCTCACGAAGAAGGACAATCTTTAGACTAAAACTATATTTTTATGAATGTCAATTTACCAGAAAAGCGATATTATAGAATTGGAGAAGTAGCACAAGCTTTTAATGTTAATGCGTCTTTGATACGTTTTTGGGAAAAAGAATTTGACGTCATAAAACCAAAAAAAAATAGTAAAGGAAATAGACTTTTTACTCAAAATGATATCAAGAATTTTCAATTGATTTTTCATTTGGTAAAAGAAAAAGGTTTTACTTTAGATGGAGCAAAAAAAAGATTAAAAGCAACTCCAGATAAAACGAAGAAAAACTTTGAAATTATTTCTAGATTAGAAGCTGTAAAAGCAGAACTAATTAAAATTAGAGAACAACTATAAAAAGGAAAATTGAGAAAATGATAAATTCACATTTAACACATGAAGAAGCACAAGCTATTCAAGCAAATTTCATAACAAAAGTTTATGGATGGATGACTTTAGCTTTAGTTATAACAGGTTTAACTGCTGTTTGGGCAGCTGGAAATGAAACAATCTCTACCTTGATTACATCAAATAGATTGGTTTTATTTGGTTTAATTGGAGTACAATTACTTTTAGTATTTGGAATTGCTGGAGCAATCAATAGAATATCTGCACAAGTGGCAACTCTACTGTTTTTAGTTTATTCTGTAATTACAGGAGTTGTACTTTCTTTCATATTTTATGCATATACGAATGCTTCCATTGCTTCCACATTTTTTATTACAGCAGGAACATTCGGAGCAATGAGTGCTTATGGATATTATACGAAAAAAGATTTAACTTCTTGGGGTAGATTATTAATGATGGCATTAATAGGATTGATTATCGCGTCAATTGTAAATATTTTCTTCTTCAGTTCTACATTATACTGGATTACATCTTTCGCTGGGGTAATTATCTTTGTTGGATTAACAGCTTATGATACCCAAAAAATCAAGCAAATGGGATTACAAATTGCGCAAGGAGATACAGAAATGGAGCAGAAAGGTGCAATTATGGGTGCACTTTCATTATACTTAGACTTTATTAACTTATTTATCTATTTATTAAGATTTTTAGGAGATAGAAAATAAGATTAAAACATATATTTTGAAAAACACTCTTTAATTTTAAAGGGTGTTTTTTATTTTAAAACAAAAACTTTGAAGATGAATTTTAGAACAGAAATAAAAATTTTAGAAGCTGAGAATAAAATCAATTACAATTCTTCTATTGTAACTTTTGGTTCTTGTTTTGTAGAAAATATAGGGGAGAAGTTGAATTATTTTAAATTCCTAATTCTTAAAAATCCTTTTGGAATTTTATTTCATCCTGTTGCAATTGAAAATGCTGTTCGAGATATTGTAGAAGAACGAAAATATATAAATTCCGATTTTGTTTTTCAAAATGAAAGATGGCATAGTTTTAAACACCATTCTGTTTTTTCTAATGCCTCTCTTTCAGATTTAATTAAAAATACTTCTGAAATTAATTTTAAAACAAAAGAAAAATTAAAAAATGCTTCACATGTTTTTATCACTTTAGGAACTGCTTGGGTTTATAGATATTTAAAAACAGAAAAACTGGTTTCAAATTGTCATAAAATTCCACAAAAAGAGTTTCAGAAAGAATTATTAAGTGTAAAAGAAATTCAGAGTAGTTTAAATAAAATTATTTTTAGACTAAAAAATGAAAACCCGAAAGTTTCTATCATTTTTACTGTAAGTCCAGTTCGACATATAAAAAATGGTATTGTAGAAAATATGAGGAGTAAAGCAAATCTTTTAAGTGCTATTCATACGATAATTGATCGAAATGAAAACTGTTTTTATTTTCCTTCTTTTGAAATAATGATGGACGATTTAAGAGATTATCGTTTTTATAAAGATGATTTTTTACACCCAAATGACTTAGCAATCGAATATATTTGGGATAAATTTCAAAAAACTTGGATTGATTCTGAAGAATTTTCAACAATGAAAGAAATTGATTCCATTCAAAAAGGAATACAACATAAGCCTTTTAATCCTGAATCTGAGCAACATAAAAAGTTTTTACAAAAACTTAATATTAAAAAAGAAAATTTATTCAAAAAAAAGGGTATAAAATTTTAGAAAAAGACTTGTGAAAATAAAAAAAGCTTGTATATTTGCATCGCAATCAAGCAAACGGTCTGGTAGTTCAGCTGGTTAGAATACATGCCTGTCACGCATGGGGTCGCGGGTTCGAGTCCCGTCCAGACCGCAAAAAGCTTCTCAAATTTGAGAAGCTTTTTTTATTTTGAGGAATCAGAAAAAATTGGTTGGTTGATATTAGTATTGTTCTAATAAGTATCTTAATAAATCAGTTGTTGTTACAATCCCTGCGATTTTATTTCCATTCATTACAGGCAAGGCGTGAAATTCGTTCTCTGATAAGATTTCAGCTACTTCTTTAATAGTTGTATTCACATCAACTTTTACTAAATTTTTCACCATTACTTGTTCTACTGTTAACATGTTGTACACTGCTGTATCAACTGCAGCTTCCCCATTCTCTTCGTTGTATGCATCCACAAAACTAATTCTCATTAGATCTGTTAAACTTAAAATCCCAATTAAATTATCGCCAGAAACAACAGGAATATGACGAATGCTATTTTCTTTAAACAGTCTTTCAGCATCCACTAAAGTGTTAGACAAATTTATAGTGATTAAGTCAGTAGACATGATTTTACTTACTGCTTCTCTTTTCTTCATTGGTTTAGTTTTTAAAGTTAATTAATTCTCTTTTCTTTATCTATATTGTAAATTTCCTGATAACTAAACCGAAAAACTGTGATAATTATCAATAATTATTAATTATCTTCTTAGTAATTTTATTAGGTTGACTTGCCGAAATTTAATCCTTAAAAACAACTCTTGTATCCAAATTAAACATATCTCTTAAATAATTATAAATCTTAGGATGCTTTCTATAAAATTCATGAGGTGTTTCAAAAAAATGCTCTACCAAAACAGAAAGAAATTCATATTGGTTTTCAAAAGCATAATCTCGAAAATATTTGGAAGCAATAATTTTTTTCTGCTCTTTTTTATCTGTTAAGAATTCTAATAACTCATTGTATTTTGAAATAAATCTTCTAGAAGTATAATTACGATATTTTAAAAAGCTAAAATGTAATCCATGTGTTAATTCATGAATTCCGAGATTCAAATTGTCTGTAGCATCTTCAAATCCTTCTAAAAAATGTTTCCAAGAGAATACAATCACCTTATACTTCGGATTTGCTTCTCCTTTGTGTTCTTCTTTTGAAAGCTGTGAATAAAAAATATCTGGATAAATTAAAATGTAGTCAAAACTTAAATATAAATAACGATCTAAACCAAAAGAAAGCATGATTGCTGTTGCAGCAATTAAAAGTTCCATTTCTCTTGTAACTTTTAAGTTTTTTCCAATAAACTGATGGTTTTTGATAAACACTAAAACACGATGCTCAAATAAACATTTTTGAAAAGGTGTAAGTGCTCTATAGAATTCGTTTTTAGCTGCAATAATTTCCTTCTCACTCTTTTTCATTCTCTTTGGGAAAAGAACTAAACGAAAAAGATTTTTTCGTGGTACTAACTTTAAATTAGTAGTTTCTTTCATCGATTCACTTTTCTATAAAAATAACAAAATTCGACCATGAAAAAAAATGAGCTTTTCAAAGTCGAATTTTGAATTTATAAAAATAAGATATTTTTAAATCTTAGAAATTTGTCATCATTGGTTTGTCTATTGTATAAAATGCAATAATAAATGTTATCACAGAAACAATAATTCCAATCATAAAGATTGTATAAGTTGTTCTTAATAATCGATATTTTTTATCTAAAACTTTCCCTAAGAAATATAAGTCTTTTGTCAATGCTCCATACAAATATTCCTTATCATTCATGATAGAATTAATTCCCCATTCAAAATCACTCAAAGGCATTTTATGGAAATTTCCAAAGAATAAAATATTCACTTTTTTCTTTTTAATATCGTCTTTATTAAAAGTGCCAGAAGTGATTTTTGGTTTTGTAGATAAAATGGCAAAAATCATTGTTAACAAACTTGAACAAAGAAAAATTAAAGTTGGAGCAATTAAATAAGCATTAGAATGTTTGTCTAATTTCGGAGCCAATTGAGAAAGCATTAAGGAAAGAATAATTGCATTTACAGAAAGTAAAATATTTGCTTTTGTATCAGCGATATCACTTAATTTAATATGATTTCGAAGTTGCACACGAAACATTGTTTCAATACCTCTTTCTGGTCTGCTTTCTTTTGCTTCTTTTTTCTTTTCAGCGGCTTTTTTGGCTTTTTTCTTCTCAGAAGCTTCTGTACTTTTTACTTCAGCTTTTTTAAGCTTTTCTTTAACTTTTAAAAGATTTTCCGCTTTTTTTCCATTCAACTTTTTAAAAGCATAATCTGTGAAAAAACGATGTTCTTTCATAAAGTTAATCGTATTTTCATACCAACTTGCATCTGTAAATTCAGAAACACCTAAAATTTCCCATTCAGCTCTTAATAAATCACCTTTTTCAAAACAATCATCACAACCAAAATGAAATAAATCTGCATCACAAATAATTTGTTCCATTAAATTTTTTGGAGATTGTGGGATTTTTGTTGCTTCAATACAGTTTAAAACTTGTTGAATCTTGGTTTCAGGAAATTTCTTTTTTTCTAAGAATTCTTTAGCGATTTTCTTACTTTCATCTTCATGATTTTTATAAGAATTGATATGTCCTATATCATGAAACCAAGCAGCAATAATTACTGTTTCCAAATCCTCATCTGATAATTTTTCCGCTACACCAATTTCTGTTGCAGCTTTTACAACATCTAAAGTATGATTGTAATTATGGTAAACAAACTCAGAAGATAACTTGGTTTTAAATTCTTGAAAAATGAATTTCTTGATATCTTTTAATAATTTATTTTCAGCCATCAGCTTCTCTTTTAATCCAAGGTTAAATATATTAAATTTATTGTACTTTTAATTTTTAGTTTTTAATCTGGGAATAATGAAAAATAAAATCACTTTTTATATACTAACGATAACTTTTCTAGTGTTTTATGGTTGCGCAACTAAAAAAGTGCAATATGCAAAAAACTTTGAAAATTATCTAAAAGAAGCTCCATATGGGAAAGATGAAATTGCTTATCAAGTATTTTTGATTGGAGATGCAGGAAATGCAATGCCAAATGATTCACTTTCTTCTCTTGTAGTTTTAGAAAAAGATTTACAAAAAGCACCTAAAAATTCGGCTGCGTTATTTTTAGGAGATAATATTTATCCAAATGGAATTCCACCAAAAAAAGATAAAGAAGGAAGAGAATTTGCAGAATATCGTTTAAAAACACAAACTGATATTTTACAAAACTTTAAAGGACAACCAATTTTTATTCCTGGAAATCATGATTGGAGATATGGAATTAAAGGTTTGGAAAGGCAGGAGAAATTTATCAATGATCAATTACAGAAAAAAGATGTTTATTTACCTGAAGCTGGATGTCCATTAGATAAAGTAAATTTGACAGATAATATCGTTGTAATTACTGTAGATTCACAATGGTTTTTGGAAGATTGGGATAAAAATCCAGGAATTAATGAGAATTGTTCGATTATTAAAACTAGAGATAAGTTTTATACAGAATTAGAAGATTTAATCAAGAAAAATCAAGCAAAAACAACCATTTTAGCTATTCATCATCCACTTTATAGTAACGGGCCACATGGAGGACAATATACATTAAAGGATAATATTCATCCATTTAAATCAAAAGTTCCACTTCCGATTTTAGGAACTTTCTTGACAACTTTGAGAAAAACTTCTGGAGCTTCACCACAAGACATGCAAAATAAAGTGTATAATGAATTTATTCAACGAGTTTCTACTTTAGTGCAAGAATCAGAAAATTTGATTGTTGTTTCTGGTCATGAACATAATTTACAATACATTCATAAAAATAATACACCGCAAATTGTTAGTGGTTCAGGTTCTAAAACTTCTGGAGCAAGAGCAATAGATGGTGGACAATTTTCTTATGGTGGTTTAGGGTATGCAACTTTAGATGTGTATAAAAATGGTTCAGTTTGGGTTTCGTTTTTTGCAACAAAAGGAAATAAAAAAGAACTTTTATATAGAACAGAAATTTTAGTTCCAGAACCAAAAGATTATGAAGGAGAATTACCAACTTCATTTCAAAAAACATATACTTCTTCGATTTATACTAAAAAACAAACAAACAAAAGCGGATTTTATGAATTCATCTGGGGAAAACATTATCGTAAATATTATAGCGAACCAGTAACAGTTCCTGGAGTTTTAATAGATACAATTTTCGGAGGTTTACATCCAGTTAGAAAAGGAGGAGGACATCAATCAAATTCTTTACGTTTGGAAAATCAGTTTGAAAAGCAATATGTAATGCGTGCTTTAAAGAAAAGTGCGACAAAGTTTTTACAAGCTGTGGCATTTAAAAAAGTGTATATGGCAAAGAAAATGGAAGGAACATATGTAGAATCTGT
This sequence comes from Aureivirga marina, assembly GCF_015767265.1. Taxonomy (GTDB): domain Bacteria; phylum Bacteroidota; class Bacteroidia; order Flavobacteriales; family Flavobacteriaceae; genus Aureivirga; species Aureivirga marina. The sequence continues at coordinate 560,615 of NZ_JADPIB010000002.1, read as the reverse complement.
TCTTTTAGATTTTTATACAACAGCTTATCCTTATGCGCCTTTTGTTGTTGGTGATTTATCGGATGCAGCAGGAGTTTTTCATTCAAATCCGAAGCTTTATTATATTCCAAAACAAAAAACACTTGGAATTTTTAATAATACATACGGAAATGAATTGTACATGATTGAAGAACGTGTTGCAGATAACCATGGTGATGTAGAAAGTTTTGGTGGAACGAATACAATTATAAGTACAGATGATTTATTAAAAAACCTTCAAAAAAGTGATAATTATAAAGTAGACGAGCCATCTTATATTAGAGCTCGTTTGTTTGATATGTTACTTGGAGATTGGGATAGACACGAAGACCAATGGCGTTGGGCAGAATTTAAAACAGGAAAGCAAAGATTGTATAAAGTGATTCCTAGAGATAGAGATCAAGTTTTTTCAAAATTTGATGGTGTTTTAGTTGCTGCTTTAACAAGATTAATTCCTGCTTTAAGAATGATGCAATCTTATGATGAAGATTTAAGAAGTGTAAAATGGTTTAATTATGAGCCTTTTCCTTTAGATAAGAATTTAATTGTACAAAGTGATTGGGAAGTTTGGGAAGCTCAAGCAAAATATATTCAAGAAAATGTAACAGATGAGGTAATTGATAAAGCATTTACTACTTTACCTGAAAATTTACAGGATGAAACAATCGAAGAAATCAAGAAAAAACTTCGAGGGAGAAGAGGAAATATTCTGAAAATTGCAAGAGAATATTTTGAATATGTAAATAAATATCCTGTTGTAAAAGGAACAGATAAAGATGAATGGATTACAATTGAAAGATTGGATGAAAAGAAAACAAGAATTACCATTCATAGAAAAGTAAAAGGCGAAAAAGAAGCGTTGCTTTTAGATAGAACATATTCGAAAGATTTACATAAAGAAATTTGGGTTTATGGTCTTGGAGATGATGATAAATTTGAAGTTATCGGAAATGCAAAAGGATGTATTCCAATTCGAATTATCGGAGGTGAAGGTAAAAATAATTACATTATTGAAAATGATAGTAATCTAAAAATTTACCAACAAAAAGACAAAGAGTATAAATCAAATAAAGAAAATATTCCAATTAAATTAACGAATGAATACGATTTAGTAGCTTATAATTATAAGAAAGTTACGAAAACAACAAACCAATTAATTCCTTCGATTGGTTCAAATCCTGATGATGGATTTAAAATAGGAATCAAAAATACTTTTACAAAAGAAGGGTTTAAAAGAAATCCATTTACTTCAAGACATAGTTTGAGAGCAGAATATTATTTTGCAACAGATGGTTTTGAAATAGAATATAATGGAGAATTTGCTATAAGAGGAAAATGGAATCTAGGAATTGATGGTTTATTTACAAGTCCAAATTATAGTATCAATTATTTTGGATATGGAAATAATACACAAAATAATCAAGATGATTTTGGTAGAAATTACAATCGTGTAAAATTAAAAACAATTGAATTTGCTCCTTCTTTGATCTGGAAAGGGAGATTTGGAGCAAACTTCCAATTCAAACCAAGTTTTCAACTTTTAGAAGTAGAAGATTCAAATAATCGTTTTGTGAATGTTCCTGGGATTTTACCTAAATATCTTTTCGAAAACCAATCTTATGTTGGAGCAGAAGCAAGCTATTCTTATAACAATGTAAATAATAATGCAATTCCAACTTTAGGAATTCATTTTAATATAACTGGAGGTTGGAAAACAAGTATTTCGGAAACAAAGAAAGGTTTCGGTTACTTAAATACAACATTGGCTGGAGAATATAGATTAATACCAAGTGGAAAATTAGTTTTAGCTTCTAAAATTAATGGAGCTTTTAATTTTGGAAATAATTTTGAATTTTATCATGCAAATTCTATCGGAGGAGATAATGGTTTAAGAGGTTTCCGTGAAGAAAGATTTACTGGAAAAAGAAGTTATTACCAAAATACAGATTTACGATTCCAAATCGGAAAAACAGTTACAAGTCTAGTTCCAATAACATACGGGATTTTTGGAGGTTACGATTATGGTCGTGTTTGGACACAAGATGACAACTCTAGAAGATGGCATGATTCCTATGGAGGAGGAATCTGGGTAACAGGTGCAGAAAGTATCTCAATGAATTTTTCGTTATTTGACTCAGTTGATGGAGCTCGATTTACATTTGGAGTTGGATTTGGATTCTAAAATTCTGAAAGTTAAATAGTTTTAAACGACGTATTTTGTCGGTTTGGAAATTTATTTTTGAAACATGCTGTTTAAAATTATTATTTTTTGAATGGCATTCCCTATTTCCTTTGACTTCGTTTAGGAAATAGGTCGGGCTTTACGCTATATCTTTTGCTGCAAATCTGCAAGCAACAAAAGGATGTCGCTGCAATCCCTAATGCAATAGAAATAATTTAAACCAAAAATATAAAACCATGGCACGAATTAATCCTTATATAATGTTTAACGGAAACTGTGAAGAAGCTTTTGAATTTTATAAAAAAGCATTTGGTCTGACAGAATTTACAGATTTCAACAGATTCAATGAAATGCCTTCTGAAGAACCGCTTCCAGAAGAAATTGGAAATCAAATAATGCATGTTACTTTACAAATTTCAGAAGAAACAATTTTAATGGGAAGTGATACACATGCAGCTTTTGGAGCAACAGACGTTTCAGGAAATAATATTTCAATTTCGATTAATACAGATTCAAAAGAAGAAACCGACAAAATTTACAATGCTTTAGCAAAAGGAGGAGAAATAACAATGCCATTAGCAGAAACTTTCTGGGGAGCATATTTTGGAATGTTAACCGATAAATTCGGAATTCAATGGATGATTAATCATCAACTTGAAGAGAAATAAAAATTAAAATAAATAGAAATAAAAACTCACTTCGAACTGGAGTGAGTTTTTTTATTCTCAAAAAAGTAGAGAGAAATGGTAATCTTTTTTAAAACAATAAATAATAAACATTCATTTGTTTAAAAAGTGATACCTTTGCAAAAAATATATATTTCTTATAGAAGATGAGTATAGTAGCCATAGTAGGAAGACCAAATGTTGGGAAATCAACATTTTTCAATAGATTAATACAGAGAAGAGAAGCAATCGTAGATTCGGTTAGTGGAGTTACAAGAGATAGACATTATGGAAAAAGTGAATGGACTGGTAGAGAGTTTTCTTTAATTGATACAGGAGGATATGTAAAAGGATCTGATGATATTTTTGAAGGAGAAATCAGAAAACAAGTTCAGTTAGCTATTGACGAGGCGGATGCTTTAATTTTTGTGGTTGATGTAGTGGATGGAATTACTCCTATGGATGAGGAAGTAGCAAAAATTCTTCGAAAAGTTACAAAGCCAATTCTTTTAGCTGTTAATAAAGTTGATAATGCAATGCGTCAAGATGATGCTTTAGAATTCTATAATTTAGGATTAGGAGATTATTATCCAATTTCTTCGATTAACGGAGGAGGAACAGGAGAATTATTAGATGCCTTAGTGAAAGTTTTACCAAAAGAGGTAAAAGATGATATTGAAGAAGAGGAAGAAGTAGAAGAATTACCAAGATTTGCAATCGTTGGTAGACCAAATGCAGGAAAATCTTCTTTCATTAATGCTTTAATTGGTGAAGACAGAAATATCGTTACAAATATTGCGGGAACTACAAGAGATTCTATCGATACAAAATACAATCGTTTTGGATTTGAATTTAATTTAGTAGATACTGCTGGAATTCGTAAGAAATCAAAAGTAAAAGAAGATTTAGAATTTTACTCTGTAATGCGTGCAGTTCGTGCAATTGAACATTGTGATGTTGCAATTGTAGTTGTAGATGCAACTAGAGGATTCGAAAGTCAAGATCAAAATATTTTCTGGTTAGCAGAGAAAAATAGAAAAGGAATTGTTGTTTTAATTAATAAGTGGGATTTGATTGAAGATAAAGAAACAAATACTATGAAGAAATATGAAGCAATGGTTCGTAAGGAAATTGAGCCATTTACAGATGTTCCAATTATCTTTATTTCTGCATTAACAAAGCAAAGAATTTACAAAGCAATTGAAACTGCTGTTGAGGTACACAAGAATCGTAGAAATAGAATTCCGACAAGTAAGTTAAATGAAACAATGTTGGAAATCATCGATCAAAATCCACCACCAGCAACAAAAGGAAAATATATTAAGATTAAATTCTGTACACAACTTCCAACTAGAACACCACAATTTGCATTCTTTGCAAATTTACCACAATATGTAAGAGATCCATATAAACGTTTCTTAGAAAATAAATTGAGAGAGGAATTCGATTTTACAGGAGTTCCAATTTCTCTATATATGCGTAAAAAATAGAAAAAAACTTAAAATATTCTTTAAAAAACGTCTCATATTGAGGCGTTTTTTACTTTTTATAAAAAAAGCAGTATTTTTGTAAATCACAATAAATTGTAATAATTCAATATGGATATCATTTACTCAAACAATACAAAAAGAGAGTTGCCTGTTCGTTTTAATATTCATTTTAGAGCGATTTATGATTATTTGCAAGAACATGCAAATGATCCAAAAAGTGTATTGTATGATGCTGCGCCGAGAGGTTTAAAGATATTTAAAGATTATCCAGATTTATTGCACGGTTTTGAAGATGTCCGACTTCTAAAAAAATATGCAGAACCAATCGACTTTTTGATGCGTTTTCTTTTTCCAGAATTTTTGGAAACAAACGAAATTAAAGCAGGTTGTGTTCCTTTTGATATGACAATGTTTAAACTTTCTGAAAGATTTAGGAATATTGTCAAGAATGCAGGAGATGATTTTGAATTGAAAATTAGAAATTTCGATGAATCAAAACTCTATGTAATGTGTTGTTCTTTTATTTTGTCAATGTATTATGGAAAAAATATCGATATGAAACGACCTTTTTTCTATGATATTCCAAATGTGAATGAAAATAAAATGTACACATATAGAGCAGCGTTTAATTCTGATTTTTGTTCTATTCATAAATCGGATGATGCACCTGAATTATCAGAAGAAGATTTTAATTATTTAATGGATAATTTTCATGACTTTGATGCTTGGAAAGAAAAAGTTCCTGCAAATAGTTATATCATAGATGGTTTTGGAATCATGAATTTATTTGATGTAACTACAGAGGAAATTATTTCAAATATTCATACAACTTTACTAGAAAAAGATGATGAAGCTGTTTTCCGTTTTCAAGAAGATTTAAGAAAATTGATGAATATTCCAGATTTGGAATTCGGTTTTTCGATAATCAATATTTCGGAAGAAAAAACACAAAAAACAGCTGTTAAAAATGTACATAGTTTACTTTTTGAAGAAATTCATTGTGAATGTACACGACACTTTTTCTGTAGTTCAATTTTAAATAATGTTTTTAATCACAAACAAATTTTCACTATTTCTGATTTAGAAACTTATGGTAAAAAGAATGATTATAATGATTTTTACACAGTTCTAAAAAAACAGGATATTCAAAGTTTTGTTTTAGTTCCAATTGATTTAGATGAAGAACATCTTGGAATTATGGAATTAGGTTCGAGAAGAAAACATGAATTGAACTCTGTAAACGTGCAAAAACTGGACGATATTTTACCTTTATTTATCACGGCTGTTCAACGTTCAGTACAAGAAGAATACAATCAGTTTGAATCTTTAATTCAAGAACATTATACTTCGATTCATCCCAGTGTAAAATGGCGTTTTCATGATGCTGTAGAAAACTATTTAATTCAAAAAATGAACAAAATCAAAAACGCAAAATTAGAAGATATCGTTTTTGATAATGTGTATCCGATTTACGGACAATGTGATATTAAAGGTTCTTCTGTAGCTAGAAATAAAGCAATTCAGCAAGATTTAATTGCGCAATTAGAAATGGCAATTGCAATTTTGAAGGAAACGTATAAATTGGATAAACTTCCTATTTATGAAGAATTAATTTTTAGAATTAATAAGTATTTAGGGCAAATTAGAAAAGGAATAAAATCTGGAGATGAAGTTGGAATTACAGACTTTTTAAAGAAAGATATTTATCCAGTTTTTAATTACATAAAGACAATTAATAGCGAATTAAAAGCTTTAGTAGAAGCTTATGATGAACGAATTGATTCGAATGTTTTAGTAGTTTATGAAAAACGAAAAACTTACGAGGATTATGTAACGAGATTAAATACTGTTTTGGCAGATTATATTGACTCAAAACAAGAAGAAGCACAACAGATGTTTCCACATTATTTTGAGCGATTTAAAACAGATGGTGTAGATTTTAATATGTATATCGGACAAACATTGGTTCGAAATAAGAATTTTAATCTATTGTATCTACATAATTTAAGGTTGTGGCAATTGCAAGTGATTTGTGAAATGGAGAATCTTGCAAAACAATTGGAATCTGAGAATCAGTTTTCATTGCAAATTGCTTCTTTAGTTTTAGTTCATCATATGCCACTTTCTATAAAATTTAGAATGGATGAAAAACAATTTGATGTAAATGGAGCGTATAATATTCGATATGAAATAATTAAAAAACGTATTGATAAATCGCTTGTTAAAGGAACTTCAGAACGTTTGACACAACCTGGAAAATTAGCAATTGTTTATACACAAGACAAAGAAGCGGAAGAATATGTAAAATATATTCAGTTTTTACAATCGAAAAATTACTTGAAAAAAGATATTGAATTTTTAGATATCGAAGATTTACAAGGAATTGTTGGGTTGAAAGCTTTGCGTGTAAAAATTAATTATGATAAAAGTATTATTGAACCGATTTCAATTGATGAATTACAAAGTATTTCGGTTTAATAATTTTAAAACATAAAAATAAAAGCATATTGAATTTTTTCTCAATATGCTTTTTTATTTAAGATTTTTCTTCCTCAGAATTTGGTTCTTCAAAATTATCGTAATAAGTATAATCTTTTGTGATTTTCCCGTTTTCAATTGTGAAAATTGTACAAATTGGTAGCTCGAATTTTGAACCATCTGGTGCAGTTCCTGTAGAAATAAATTCTACAATTATATTTTTATCTCCAGAAGGATACATCGCAATTACTTTATCATTTAAATCTGGAAAAATTTGATTTAATTCTTTATATTTTTCGAAAATTTCTTTTTGAGTTTGCTTAACTGTTTTAATTCCAAAAGAAGGATCTTTAAATTCCGCAGATTCCACATACATATTTGCCATTGTATCCCAATGATGATTATTAAAATGCACAAAATATTCTTTGATTAAAGCTAAATTTTCGTTTTGTTTATTCAGTGGATTATTCTCTTTTTCTGTTGCTACATCACAAGAAATAAAGCTTAGTGACAAAATTAAAATTGTAAAAATTTTTTTCATAATTTCCTTTTTTAAATTTATTTGTTAGATGAATAAGTTTTTTAAAAAAAAGAAATTTACAATTTTAAAGAAGTAAAAATGAAGATTTAGGTGTAAAATAACTATTTGATAATAAGTGTTCTATTCTTTCATTTTTTGAAAATAAAAAGCAGGAAGTAAAATCAATAAAAATAAAGGATGAATCAGAAAACGTCGAATGTAAAATAAAATTCGATTGTATTCTGGATTGTTAATTTCTAATAAAATAAAAAATGCGATAGATAGTATAATGAAAGCAATTTGATAAAACCAAAGAGAAAATTTTACCACATTTTTTTCCATAAAAAAAAGAAAAAGAATTGCGATAGAAATACATTCATTTATAAAAAATAAAATACTGTTTTTCCAAAAATGCGACCAAAAATTGATTTTTGGCAACACATCGGAAATTGCTTTTGTTTCAAAAAAAGTTCGCAAAGGATCTTGTAGCCATTTATTTGATAAAAAACGAACGAGAACCAAACTTATAAATCCGCAAATAATCAGAAAAATTCTAAGCTTTTTGTTCATTTTTTTTCTTTTTTAAATTAAAACCAGCATATTTTTTAATCCACCAAATCCACAGAAGAAAAGTATATCCATAAATTAATGTTGGAAAAATATAATGATGCATAAAATGTTGTGATTCTGGATAATATTCTGGAATGACAATCAGAATAAAAATTCGGAAAATATTGAAAAAATAAATAGAAACACTTCCGAATAAAATAAATAAGAAAGTTGTTAAAAATCTGCCAGAAAAAGCAATAATAAAAGAGATAAATAAAATAATAACACTAATTGCATTACATCCTTCCACAATTGCTGCAACAGGATATTCTTTCGAAGTGTAAACTAAGACAGAAAGTTCGTTTTGACTTTGTAATAATCGCATTGGAAATCCGACGAAATCTCCTAAACGTTTGGTCAACATTGCAACATTTTGCGTAATAGGTTCACAAGAAAAATATGGAGCAGTGATTTGATTGCTATTTAAATACGAATTATAAAATATAAATAACAAAAAATATGTTCCGAAAAACTTTAATAGAAATAGCAACAAATATTTGTTTTTTTTCATGTGATTTGTCCCTAATTTTGCAAGGTTAATTTAGACATCAAATTTACACTAAAGATATAAACATGGAAGCATTAAAACAGAAAATTGAAGAGCAAATCAAACTTTTCAATTCAATAGAAGAAAAATTACAAGCAATTACTGATACATTAGAGAAAGAATTAGATTATTATGATTGGGTAGGATTTTATTTCAAAAATGGTGACAAAGAAGAATTAAAACTTGCACAATACACAGGAGAAGAAACAGATCATACAATTATTCCTTTTGGAAAAGGAATTTGTGGGCAAGTTGCTGTTAGCAATGAAAATTTTGTTGTAGATGATGTGCACGCACAAGATAATTATATCGCTTGTAGCATTCATGTGAAATCGGAAATTGTAATTCCAATTTTTAAAGATGGAGAAAATATTGGACAAATTGATATTGATTCAAATACAGCTTCTGCATTTTCAGAAAAAGATGAAAGACTTTTAGAACACGTTTGTAAACTTGTTTCAGAGTTTATTTAAAATATTTTTTTGGAAGTTCCCTTTTCTTGTTCCGAAAACAAGAAAAGGTCGGGCTTTCCGCTATATCTTTTGTTCCATTCTTCCACAAAAGGATGCCGCTGCAATCCCTAACTCAAAGAAATTTCTTTTTCTTAAAAAATATTTCAAAATTTTAGATTTATCCTTATTTTTATAGTTCTCCCCGAATTTAGAATTAAAAAGATTTTTGAAACTACTTATTTTTATTTTCCTCTTCTCCAATTTTTATATAAAATAATTAAAAATAAACTAGAATATTCCTATTTTTTCTATTGTAAAACCATGTGATTATTAGTAGCTTTGCGAAAAATCACAACACAACAACATGAACAATTTAAAAAAAGCAAAATCGGCGTTAATATCTGTCTTTCATAAAGATGGGTTAGAGCCTATCGTGCGTAAACTAAACGAGTTAGGAGTAACGATTTATTCAACAGGAGGTACAGAAACGTTTATCAAAAACTTAGGAATTGATGTAGTTCCTGTAGAAGATGTTACAAGTTATCCGTCTATTTTAGGAGGAAGAGTAAAGACTTTACATCCAAAAGTTTTTGGAGGAATTTTAAATCGAAGAGATAACGATGGAGATGTTGCACAAATTGAGGAATTTGAAATTCCAGAAATTGACATTGTAATCGTAGATTTATATCCTTTTGAAAAAACAGTTGCTAGTGGAGCTTCAGAACAAGATATTATTGAAAAAATTGATATCGGTGGAATTTCATTAATTCGAGCAGCTGCGAAAAACTTTAAAGATGTAATTTGTGTTTCTTCAATGGATCAGTATGATGACTTTTTACAAGTGATTTCTGAAAATGAAGGAACAACTTCTGTTGCGCAACGTAAGCAATTTGCAGCGAAAGCGTTTAATGTTTCTTCGCATTATGATACAGCAATCTTCAATTATATGAACGAAGGAACTGTAAGAACTTTTAAAGAAAGTATTGGAGAAACAAAAGAATTACGTTACGGAGAAAATCCACATCAAAAAGGATATTTCTTTGGTAATTTAGAAGAAATGTTCGATAAATTACATGGAAAAGAACTTTCTTATAATAACTTATTAGATGTTGATGCAGCTGTAAACTTAATGGAAGAATTCAAGAATGACGCACCAACTTTTGCGATTTTAAAACATAATAATGCTTGTGGAGTTGCACAAAGAGAAACTGTTAAAGAAGCATATTTAGATGCTTTAGCTGGAGATCCAACTTCTGCTTTTGGAGGAATTTTAATTTCAAATACAGCAATCGATTTAGATACTGCAAATGAGATACATAAATTATTCTGTGAAGTTGTTATTGCACCTGCATACGAAACAGAAGCATTAGACGTTCTGAAAGGAAAGAAAAACAGAATTATTTTAATTCAAAAAGATATAAAATTACCTGAAACGCAATATAGAACTGCATTGAATGGTGTTTTATTCCAAGATAAAGATTTAAAAACAGATACGAAGGAAGATTTAACAACTGTTACAAAACTTGCACCAACAGAAGCAGAAATCGAAGATTTATTATTCGCTTCAAAAATTGGAAAACACACAAAATCTAATACAATTGTTTTAGTAAAAGGAAAACAATTATGTGCAAGTGGAACAGGACAAACTTCAAGAGTTGATGCTTTAAATCAAGCAATTGCGAAAGCAAAACATTTCAATTTCGATTTAGATGGAGCAGTGATGGCAAGTGATGCTTTTTTCCCGTTTCCTGACTGTGTAGAAATTGCAAATAAAGATGGAATAAATGCTGTAATTCAACCAGGAGGTTCTATAAATGATAAGTTATCAATTGCATATTGTGATGAAAATAATATGACAATGGTAACAACAGGAACAAGACATTTTAAACACTAAAGAAGTAAACTGAAACTTTTAACATAATTTATCTTTGATTTTTAACATAATACCTTAGGAAAAATTAGAGTTAAAGGTTTCATTTGCTTCATTAATTATTAAATTTGCAAACAGCAGTATATAACAATATAAATTAAAACATTTTTATGGGTTTTTTCGACTTTATGACCGAGGACATTGCAATTGATCTTGGTACAGCTAATACACTTATTATACACAATGGAAAAGTTATCGTAGATGCACCTTCTATAGTAGCACAAGATAGGACCTCCGGGAAAATCATCGCTACAGGTATGAAAGCTAGTATGATGCAGGGAAAAACCCATGAAAATATTAAGACAATTCGTCCACTTAAAGATGGAGTAATTGCAGATTTTGAAGCTTCTGAAAAGATGATTACGGAATTTATTAATCACATTCCAACAATCAAGAAAAAGTTGTTTAAACCAGCTTTAAGAATGGTAATTTGTATTCCTTCAGGAATTACAGAAGTAGAGAAAAAAGCCGTTACAAATTCTGCTGAGCATATGAATGCTAAAGAAGTATATCTAATTCATGAACCTATGGCAGCTGCAATTGGTATTGGAATTGATATTATGCAGCCAAAAGGAAACATGATTATTGATATAGGTGGAGGAACAACAGAAATTGCTGTTATTGCACTTGGAGGTATTGTTTGTGATAAATCGATCAAAGTTGCGGGAGATGTGTTTACAAATGATATTTCTTATTACATGAGAACACAACATAACTTATATGTTGGAGAGCGTACTGCTGAAAAAATTAAACTTCAAATTGGAGCTGCAACGGAAGATTTAGAAAGTATTCCAGATGATATTTTAGTACAAGGTCGAGATTTATTAAGTGGAAAACCAAAACAAGTTCAAGTTTCTTATCGTGAAATTGCAAAAGCATTAGATAAATCTATTTTAAGAATTGAAGATGCTGTAATGGAGACATTATCGCAAACACCACCAGAACTTGCTGCGGATATTTATAATACTGGAATCTATCTAGCTGGAGGAGGATCGATGTTAAGAGGTTTAGATAAACGTCTTTCTAGAAAAACAGACTTACCAGTTTATGTTGCAGAAGATCCGTTAAGAGCTGTAGTTCGTGGAACTGGAGTTGCTCTAAAAGATTTAGAGAAATACAAAAACGTATTAATGAAATAATAATTAAAGAAATCTTCTATAGGAATACATGCGCTTTATTGTTTATATTTTATTGAAATACAAATTCTTTCTAATCTTTTTATTATTGGAAAGTATTGCCCTCATATTTACAATTCAAAGTCATTCTTATCATAAAAGTCATTTTGTAAATTCTGCAAATGCAATTACAGGAGGAATTTATGAGCAAACAGCAACTATAGAAGAGTTTTTTGTATTGAAAAAGGAAAATCAAAATTTAGCAAATGAAAATGCTAGATTAAAAAATATTATTGCACGAATTTCTGCTGAAAAAGATACAACAAACTTTACTATGGTAGATTCTATTTATTACCAAGAATATAAATATACCGTAGCAAAAGTTGTTAATAATCAATATACAAGAAAAAATAATTACCTGACAATAGATAAAGGAAGTAATCAAGGAATTGGAGAAGACATGGCTGTGGTGAACAGTCTTGGTGTAATCGGAATTACAAAAGATGTTGGTTCGAATCACGCAACAGTTTTGTCGATTTTAAATTCTAATTCTAAAATTCATGCAAAACTAAAAAATAGTTCTCATTATGGAACATTACTTTGGAATGGTGAAAGTTATACAACTGCACAATTAACAGATATTCCAAGGCAAGCAAAATTTGGTATTGGCGATACGATTATAACTGGAGGACGTTCTCTTTTATTTCCTGAAGGAATTCCGATTGGTATTGTAAAAGACTTTGAATACGATAATAATAAATACGAGAAAATTGATATTTCATTATTCAATGATATGAGTGCTTTAAGTTATGTAGATGTAATTACAAATTTAAACAAGAAGGAATTAGAACAATTAGAGGAGAGGAGCAACGATAATGAATAACCTTATATTAATAAACGTTTTACGTTTTTTTGTTTTAATACTATTACAAGTTTTAGTATTTAATTCTTTTGAATTTTTAAGATTCTTAAATCCCGCTATATATATTCTTTTTGTATTTCTTTTTCCTATTAGAAAAGATCGAACAATCTTTTTAGTTTCGAGTTTCTTTTTAGGATTATTTATTGATTTTTTCTCTAATTCGGGTGGAATCAATGCTGCATCTATATTATTGATTGCTTATTTGAGAATTTATGTAATTAATTTCCTACATAGAAATAGAGAGTTTGATTTCGTTTTATTTCATCCAAGAAGTTTATCCTTTGGAAAAATGGTTTCTTATGTTGGAATCTTAACATTCATTCATCAATTCGTTTTTTATCTATTGAGTAATTTTAGCTTTCATAATTTCTTAAACTTATTGACAAAAATTACAATTTCAACTATTTTTACGACTATATTATTAGTTCTAAGTATCTTATTATTTGAGAAGAAAACAAAATGAAAAGACAAGTTTTACTTATCTCATTTGTAATTCTTGCAACTTTAGCTTTTATTGGTAGATTATTTTATCTGCAAATGACAGATAATAATTATCAATTATCTCCATTGAGTAACTCTGCTGTTAAAGTTGTACAAGAAATACCTGAAAGGGGATATATCTACGATAGAAACAATAAATTATTGGTTGCAAACCAACCATCCTACAATATAAAAGTGATACCTAGAGATGTAAAATCTTTAGATACACTAGAGTTTTGCTCTTTATTAAGAATTGATAAAGAAAGATTTATCAAAAATATGGAACGAGCAAAACGTTATTCAATGCGAAGTTCTTCTGTATTTTTACCACAAGTATCCAAAGAAGATTATGCTGCATTACAAGAAAAAATGCATAAATATGAAGGGTTTTTTATTCAGAAAAATACCCTGAGAGAATATCCGATTAATTCTGCTGCAAATGTTTTAGGATATTTAAGCGAAGTAAATCAAGAAACAATTGAAGAAAAACCGTATTATCAATTAGGAGATAATATCGGATTGACTGGTGTAGAAAGATATTATGAAAATGAATTAAGAGGGAAGAAAGGTGTCAAAAGAATTCAAAGAAACAAACACAATAAAGAAATTGGTCCTTATAAAGGAGGTATTTATGATACCTTGGCAATTCCTGGAAAAGATTTGACATTAACACTAGACATTGATTTACAAAAATATGGTGAACAATTAATGCAAAATAAAAGAGGAGGAATTATTGCAATTGAGCCAAAAACAGGAGAAATTTTAGCTTTAGTTTCAACGCCAACGTATAATCCAAATTTAATGATTGGTCGTGAGCGAAGTAAAAATTCTCCAAAACTTTATGGAGATAAAGAAAACAAACCAATGTTTGATCGTGCTTTACAAGCAACTTATGCTCCAGGTTCACCTTTTAAAATTGTCAATGGATTAATTGGTTTGCAAGAAGGTGTTATCACACCACAAACAGGATTTACTTGTTATCATGGATTTAGATATGGAGGAAGAGCACAAGAATTCATGAAATGTCACTGTGGAATTGTTGGTTATCCAATTCGTTTAGAAAAAGGAATAGCAAAGTCTTGTAATAGTTATTTCTCAAATACTTATAAAAGAATTATTGAAAATTATCCAACTGCTCAAGAAGGAATGAATGCATGGAGTAAGCATGTTCAAAGTTTTGGACTTGGAAATTATTTAGGATATGATTTGTCTGTTGGACAAAAAGGTTTAGTTCCAAATGCTGCGTTTTATAACAAATATTATCCATTAAAAAATTGGAAAGCAGTAACGACAATTTCCAATGCAATTGGACAAGGAGAGATTTTAACAACACCAATTCAATTAGCTAATTTAACTGCAATTGTTGCAAATAGAGGATATTATTATACACCACATATTCTGAAAAAAATTAATAATAGAGCAATTGAAAATCCAAATTTTGTTGAGAAAAAATATACAACAGTAGATGCTGTACATTTTGATCCAGTAATTCAAGGAATGTTAGAAACTTTTGAAACAGGAACAGCAAGAGCTTCTAAAATTCAAGGAATTGAAATTTGTGGAAAAACAGGAACAGTAGAAAACTTTATCAGAGTAGATGGAAAAAAAGTTTCTCTAGAAGACCACTCGATTTTGGTTGCTTTTGCTCCAAAAGATAATCCTAAAATTGCTATCGCTGTATATGTAGAAAATGGTGGTTTTGGTTCAAATATCGCTGCTCCAATCACAAGTTTAATGATTGAAAAATATTTAACTGGAGAAGTGAAACGTTCATGGATGGAAGAAAGAATGTATAATACAAGTTTGGAAGAAGAATATAAAAAGAAAATAATCACAGAAGTTGAGGACGAGAAATAAAAATATAATAAGTAACATAGATTGGATTTTAGTTTTCTTTTATATCGCTTTATGCTTTATCGGATGGCTAAATATTTATGCAGCATCTTCACCAGATGAAAATGTAGAAATTCTAAATTTTTCTACGAAATACGGAAAGCAATTAATCTTTTTTGGTTTAAGTATTCCTTTGATTTTAATGGTAATGTTTTTAGAATCTAAGTTTTACGAACAATTTTCCAGTGTTTTTTATGTTCTCTCCATGTTGACTTTAATAGGTCTTTTTCTTTTTGGAAAAACGATTAAAGGAGCAACTTCTTGGTATGCGATTGGTGGATTTACTCTTCAACCCAGTGAATTTGCAAAAGCGGCTACAGCACTAGCAATTGCTAGATTAATTACAGATAAACAATTTGATTTCAAAAAGAGGAAATATCAAATACAAGCATTTTTAGTCATTTTTGTACCAGTAATTTTAATCACATTACAACCAGATCCAGGTTCTGCCTTGGTATATTTTTCTTTCTTTTTTGTTTTTTATAGAGAAGGTTTACCATCCTATTATATTTCAGTTGGAATAGGTGCGATTTTACTTTTTATCGCAACCTTAGTTTTTGGTTATATAGCTTTACTAGCTTTTATTTTCGTTGTTTTTGCAAGTTTAAGTATTTATTTATATAGTAAAAAACAACGTGTTTTTAAAAGAAACATGTTTTCTATCATTGGAACTTATATCATTATTTCTCTTTATGTGTTAAGTATTAGTTTTATTTTTAACAATGTATTTAAACAACGTCATAGAGACCGTTTTAATATTGTTTTAAATAAAGAAACAGACAATTCAGGGAAAGGTTATAATCAACAGCAAGCAGCAATTTCTATAGCTTCTGGAGGGCTTCTTGGAAAAGGTTTTTTAAATGGAGATAGAACACAAGGAAAATTTGTTCCTGAACAAGATACTGATTTTATTTTCGTAACAATTGGAGAAGAATGGGGGTTTGTTGGAAGTGCATTAGTTGTACTTTTATTTTCATTGTTTATTCTTCGAATAATTTATGTTGCAGAACGCCAAAAATCGCCATTTAGTCGAATCTATGGCTATAGTATTGCTTCCATATTTTTCTTTCATTTTGTGATTAATATTGGAATGGTTTTAAAGCTTCTTCCGACTATTGGGATTCCATTACCATTTTTTAGTTATGGAGGTTCTTCACTTTGGGCATTTGCAATTTTACTATTCATTTTTGTACGATTAGATGCAAATCGTACTTTAGATTGGTAAAAAAGAGTTTTTTGAAAAAAAATGTAACTTTCATTAAATTAATTGATTATAAATTTGAAGAAAAATAAAATAAAAAAAGTGTAATTTTTAACGGAAAAAAACTTGTATAAATAGAAAAACTGCATATATTTGCACCGCTTTTGAGCAAAACAAGTTATATATTCAAATGGTCGCGTAGCTCAGCTGGATAGAGCATCTGCCTTCTAAGCAGACGGTCATAGGTTCGAATCCTATCGCGATCACATACTATTTTAAAAATCCTCTTAGAAATAAGAGGATTTTTTTATTTCAGAAACTAATAAAATCCGTTCATAAGTTGAACGGATCCTATTTTTTAGTTAAAAGAAATTTTTCCATTTGGAAATAAAGATGCAGATGGGCGGTGAGCTCTTAAATCATGAGCAAGACTTCCTTGTGGGTAATCACTTGCATTTGCTCCGAAAATATTAGCTTCTCTTGACATTGCATCACGAACAGAGATAGAACGGCTCTGTGCATAAGTTTCAGTTAAACCTGATAATTCTCTTGGACTTAAAGTCACATTGTGCTCATCACAATAAATATTCACTGATTTTAAATGTTGAATCCATGCTGAAGATTGTGCATCAGAAGGATTTAGCTGATTTAAATGATGTGAAAATTCTTGTCTATTTGGACAAGAAAAATTGTGGTCTCTAGTAGGTAAAATACCATGTTTGATAAATGAACCAGCTATAAAAGCTGTCGTCTTTAGTTTTTCGAACATATTATATATTATTTGAATGATTCTATTTGAAAAAAGCGATTATTAATAGTAGACATATAAATATTTGAAAACCTAAAAAGAACGATTTTTGTTTCTCTTCCTTTTGTTCTAATAGTTCTATTTTTTGTTCTTGAAGTAATAGTAGTTTATTATATTTATTTAAAACACTATCTACTTGTACTTGAAAATTATCTATTTGTGATTGAAATTTTTCATTCGTTTTATTTTGTCTATAAAAAGCTCTTCTGATATCTTTTACGGACTTTACACTGTACACAGTATCTGAAGAAATATATAGAGATGGAATTTTAGTTTTAATTTCATTTTTTAAAATAGTGTCATTTTCTTTTCTTGAATAAAGTCCAGAAAAAGAATTTAAACTATTAAATGAGAAAAATATTCCAACAATATAAATTCCAATGAAAATCCAAAAAAGTATTCGTTTGTTATTTCTTGGTTTTCTTGAATCTTCAATGTAAAAATTTGGACTTTCTACATCCAAATCAACATCGACATTAGAATCTAAATCGATATTATCTTCATAGAATTTTTTTTGTTCCAAAAACTCTACTCTGTCTAAACAATATTTACCAAGATAAACTTCAACTTTCCTATGATGAACAAGCCAATCTAAAACTTCTTTAATTTGACGTTCTGCAATATCAGGATTATCAATTTTCCATAAAATATCATTCACAGACATGTATTCTGCTTTCTTCTTATTTTGATGAAACATGATTCTTAGAACAACTTCATGCAATGGTGCTTTTGTATGTTTTTTCTTCATATTATGGAAGTTTTTCAACTGGTAAATAATAGAAAGATATATCACTTTCAATATTCAAAGAAGCTTTGAATTTATCTCGATTTTTTTCTAAAAACTCTACTTTATTTAGAATATCACCCAGAAATGCACGAAGCTCTTTTTCACTAATTTTCTTCTTTTTCTTAATATCTTTTAAACGAAGCTTAGAAAACCAATCATTTTGTGTTTTCCAACCTGTTTTAAAATATATAAGGTCTGCTATTTTACTTTTTCGGTTAACTACTTTTTTAGACGCTTGATTATTAAAACCTTTCATATTTTGTTTAAGAATTTTAAATAAAATTCGTCTTTCTTTTCTTGTGATTTCTCCATGAAAAATTGGCAGAAAAGATTTATAAGTTTCAATTGCTTGCGTTAATTCATTTTCATCTAATAAATATCCTTTACTTTTTGGTAAAGAATCCAATTTATTTTCCACATGAACTCGATCAAAAATATGATTTCTATTTATCAAATATTCATCGTCTTCTTCCAGCATATTTTTGATACTTTTATTTGGATCACTTCGAACTAAACCAAATTTTATAATATGCTCTTTGATATCTTTTATCAGTGTATTTCGATGTACGATTATTTGATGAATGATTGTATCTGTAACTTTTTCAACCGAGGTTGAACGTAAAGTTTCATTTGGCTTTGGAAATGCAATTCCACCTTGATAATTACTATTGTCTGGTGTATTGTAAATAAATAAATTATCCTTTTTCACCGGAACAGAAATCATCTGATTTTTATCGCTAAAATGAATATCTTCTACACTATATGGTTTGATTCCATTAGAATAATATTTTCCAGTTTTATACATCCATTGTTTTGCATTTAAAACAAAATTTTGATATGAATCGTCTGATCTATTTCGAAGTTGTAAGAAAATTAGTTTTGTATTAGAATCGGCTAATTTTTTAGAAATATAATTAATCTTTTTAGATGTAAATTTATTCTGTGCTCCAGCAACAATCAATATTTTTGGTGTATATGGATTTTTATCAAAATCTTTCGGTAAATAATCCGTCAATTGATAATTATATTGAATCGTATCCATTTTCACATTTTCGTCAAATCGATTGTATAATTTCTGAATCAATTTTGGAAAAACTTTCGTTGGTTTTATCGAAAACGGCATTTGACCTCCATACGAAGATGCGCTAAAAGTAAAATTATAAGGTTGGTATTTTGGATTGTTTCGTAAAGATTCCCAAAGAGTTTGCAGTCCATTTAACATTCGATAACGCGACTTTTTTAAAGATGGACTTTCATCAAAAACTAAATGAATATTAAAATTAAATTGATTTTTTTCTAATTGTTTTACAATTTTTGCAAAGAAATCTTCTCCTTCAATATTTAAAAGTCGCAAATTTGGTAAATCCCAAATCTGAATTGGTAAAACCACATTTGTAGAATCATTGTCCTCATTTTTTGGATTCTCTTTTCCGTTGAAAAGATAAGGCATTGCCAATTCCATCGCTGCAATTTTCCTAGAATTTACTTCTCCTTTATTTATAAAAATAGAATCATTTAAATCTACTTTATAAACAAATTCTTGTCCCATTTTTTGAACTAATTTTGAAGAAACCCAACCGACAATTTGCGATTCATTTTGCGGATAACTAATATTTGCTTGATTTGAAATCAAAACACTTTTTCCGTCCATGCTATATTTATAAACATAAACGAATTGGTTTGAATTCAGTGATTTTCCTCTTTTTTTCCTTAAAGCAGGAGAAGAATATAAGGTTACAGAATCATTTGTGAAATAATTTTCAAGCTTTGTCAAATCCTCTTTATCATGAATTCCTAAAACATATTTTATAGGTTTAAAATTCTTTGAACTTATTTTTGCATTGGAATAATAAAGTAATTTATCTTTATGAACCCAACCAACATAAGCGACACTTTTAGCATCTTTAAAAGTTCTTTTTTTACCATAAAAGATAGAAAACATTCCACTTGGTTTTCCAATCATTTTTGGATCATAAGTGACTAATTCATAATGATCATTTTTATAATTTATAATAAAATAAGCATCTAATAGTTTTTGATCATTTGTTTTCTTTTGTGAATAAGCATCTAAAAAGGCTTTATTTTCATCACGATCAGAATAAACAATCAGAGGTGATTTGTCTTTTTTTATTTTAATTAAAGAATCTAAATTGAAAGATTGCTCTTTTTTAATGGCGACTTTTTCATAATTTCCTACTTGTGCAACAATTTTATGAGGAAAGAAAATGAAACATAAAATCACAAAAAAATAAGTAAAAGTAGATTGTTGCATTTTTATCATTTTTTCCAAATTCCTTTAACGTTTAATAATATTTTGTGTGATTTCAATTCTTTGTACACATTTAAAAGTATCAATAGCAACATCTTTAATAGCAATTCTATCAGAATCTCCGCCTTCTAAATAATGTAAGCCTTGACAATAACTAAAGAAATCGTTGTATTTTGTTTCATTTACAATGACAACAACTTCTTCAGGATTACATAAATATTTGTTTTGAATATATTTTAAATGTCTGTAAAACTTTTTGGTATCAGAAGTTGTAGATTTTGCAATAGCTTGTAGATTTTTTTTGATATCTAAAACAGCTAAAGACAGAGAATCTACAGGTTGTGATTCTTCAATTACTTCAAATTGAGGAAGAACTTCAATTCGATGAGCAACAGGATATTTTGATGTATTTGTTTTTAATTTTACATTGTAGATTCCTGGAGTTTTGTAAACATAAACAACTTGACCTTCATAAGCGTCTACTGTTCCAGTTTCTCCAAATTCCCAAAGCCAAGAAGTAATTCCTTCTCCTTTTGAAGAAAAAACTAATTCTTCGCCAACATAACCATAATCTACACCATAAATTTTAGGAATAGAATCAATTGCTTTATTATTGGAAAGTGAAATAATTTCAATGTATCTAGAAACTTTATATGTTTCGTCAACTTCAAGAGTTACGAGATATTTTCCGCTTAAACCATAAGTATAATCAACACTATTTTTATTGTTTAAAGTATCTCCATTTCCCATATACCAAATGACATCATGAGAATTTGTAAGCGTACTGTCATTTGCAAACATCGTTAAGCGTTCTCCTTTTTCAAAATGATAATTTTTATTAGAATCGATAATAGAAAAATCCAGATGACTAATATTTGATTTAAAAGGCATCCAAATTGCAATAGCGAGTGCTAATAAAATTGTGATTAATAAAAGTAGAAAAGTAATAAGTTTATTTGGTTTCATAATAGGTTTTAAATTCGTATTCGAAACATTAAATGTTTGCCTTACATTCGTTCAAATTATTCAAGATAATTTCTTTATTTTTTTGCAATGAACTATGTTGTTCTCGTGTGTCAAAATACATTTGAAGTAAATTCGAAGATTGAATACTAAAAAGATATTTTGAATTCATTTTATTGTCTTTATAAATAGAACGAATTTGAAATATAGCTCGCTTTATATCATCTTCAGTTTGCACTTGATGAATCTGAAAATCCATATTCTTAATTTGTTCTCTTATATCTTTAATTTTTTGAATATGCATTTGCTGATCTTCCAAAAGCGTTTCATGCTGTTTGATAGATTCTAATAATTCTTGATTGTCTGTGATTGGAACTTTAAAAATAAATTTGGTGATAACGATATAAATCAAACAAACAGATAACGTAAATACCATTATGAATTTAATTTTCTTCCAAAAAATTTCACTGATTTGATTTAAAGTTTTCATTCTTCTTCTTTCATTTTAAGTTTATCCTCACGATATTTTTTTCTACATCTTTCAAGTAATTCTTTGTTATATTCATACTCTTCTGATTGTTCTTCATAAATATCTATGGTATTTTGAATTGCTTTAATTTGAGAAAGCATTTCGCCATATAACTCAAACTCTTTAGAGAGTTTTCCGTCTTTTTCCATATTTTCTTCCAATGTGCTTCGTAATTCATTGATAATTCCCTGAAATTGACGATGCTCGCTAAGTGTTCTATTTTTGTTTTTTAATTGATATAACATTTTTGTGATATGATCAATTTCAAACGTAATTGCTGCTTGTTTTTGAAAAATATGATTATAAGATGTTTGCTTTTCTGTCAAAACTTCCATTCCTTTTTTTGCGATAAAAAATGTAAAAAACATTCCTATTCCAATGATGAAAAGATTGATAGAAAATGCAATAGTGAACTTTCTCTTTGATTGAGAAAGTTCTTTATGATTTAATGGTTTCATGTGAATTAGTTTTAATCAATAATAGACCAAGATCTTTTTTGTTTTTCAACTTTTTTCTCTACTGGAATATCTTCACTAATTACAATGTTTTCTTTTCTTTGACCGATATATTCTAAATCGCTAAACTTTCGCCATAAAACTTCTAATAAACTCGTGAATTTTTCAATCCAGAATAAAATATTTTTCAAATTGTAATGATTGTAAGATAACTCTGAAACAGAAGAAAGTGTACTTTCTAAATCAGAAGGTTTAACATCAATCCATTCATAGATATATTGAAGTAATTGCTCTCTATCATTATCACTCATCAATTCTAGTTCTAATAATAATTCATGACCTAAAATTGCAGATTTTTGAAGCAAGAAAATAGGAGGTTGGTTTTTTCCCATTTCTTGAAAATCAAAAAGATGATGACTGATATAAGAAAGCATCTTATGATTTAATAAAAATGTATTTGTAACTAAAGGATTATTAACTGTTTTATTTTTATTTTTTCTATAAATATCTAAAGCGTAGTTTTTAATTTTCACTAAACGCATTGTCAAAGTTCTCAACAAATCATTTGTAATAGCGAAATGTTGAATTTGAGAAATTGGTGGAATATATGAATGATCAAAACTTAAAACACCATTTCTTTTACTTACTCTTCCAATTACCAAATAATAATTTTTATATCCTTTTGGATTAAAATCTACCGCTGAAACTGCTTCTAAAGTAATTTTTGGAAGTACAAATGGTTGGTGTAATGGAATAACTTCCGGATCTGGTTCACCAACTGGAATTTGTGTAAAAGGATGAATTGTTAGTAGAATATGATACGAAGTTTCAGATTCTGAAACGTCATTTTTTAAAGTAATAGAAGGTAAATCATCTCCATAAAGTTCTCTACTAAACAGAATTTGATAACCACCTTGCGTTACAGCATGACAAGATTCTAATTGAATTGTCAAACGCTCTGTAGAATCACTTGTTGTTTTTAAAACAAGTGGACTATTATAACCATTTAAAGGAGCTAATAAACCAAAATTATAGTCGTTTAATGAAATTTGGTTTTGCTCTTTTATTGTTTCGATTAAATGAAAATAACTGTTTTTAAAATGGTCTTTATTAATTTTAACACCATCCGTCCAGTTAATTGCTAAATGTTTTATATTATTCATGTAAGTTTTTTTTTAATAAGAGGAATTATCTGTTAATACTCTACGAATGTAAATGGTAGATTTATTCGAGATTTCATTCTCTTTTACATCTCCATCAAAATCGAGCATTTTTGTAAATAATGGAATTGGAAGCCATTTTGTTGTATAAAAAATCCAACCATAAGTTTGGGATTCATTTTTAAGCTCAATTGGCTCTCCAGGAAATCGTATATTTTGATCTTCAACAAATCTGTTAAACCAAACTCCTAATCCTACTTTTTCTGGTAGTTTTACAGAAAAGGAAGCGTATTCATTATCTTTTTCACTTCTCTTAATTTTTACATTTACCTGCATTAATTTAAAAGTATCCACATGATTCCAAAATTCTTCGTCATTTGTTTTTAAATCTACAATCCATTGTTTGTAAAAAGGTGTAGGAATGTCAATATATCTTTGTCTTGAAACGCTAAAAATAGGAGGGACTAAAAACCAAAATAAAGTGAAAACTCCCCAAATAGAATAGCTTAATTGACTTAAATAAGAGAATGATAAATAGTAAAGCCAACCACCGATTAAAATAGAAACAGATAAAGAACTAAAAATAAAAGTCTTGTTGTTTTCAAAACCGATTGATTGAAATAATTGTGTTTTGGAATATAGATTAAAACAATAACCCAATAACAAATAAGTCAGAACTGTAACTAATAATCCTCCCCAAACAAATTCGTATTTTAATAATCCATATAAACTAGGAAGCGTTAAAATAATAGCGAGAACTAAAATAAATACTATTAGTCTTTTCTTCTTTAGTAAAGCTCGTCCTTTCGCAATATTTCCAAGAATGATAATTGCTAAAGCACTGATGATTGGTACTAAAAGGAATTGTAAAAAAAATTTAATAAGTATTGCCATGTGTTCTTAATTATGAGAATGCTTTGTTGATTGTTCTAAAATTGAATCGTATCCAAGAAATTGTTCTCCTAATTCAAAACCATCTGTATGATTTGAAGAAACTTGTACTTGAATATCTCTGTTTGAAAAAATAAAGAAACCAAGAATTTGTTTTATCAATTTCTTAGATTCTGTGATTTTTTTATAACTATAATTTTGGGGAATTTTAATAGTAACTAAAATGTCATCTTGATCACTTTTTACAGGACCAGTTAAACCTAAACTTACACCTAAAATTCCCTCACTAATCGCTTCGAAAGGAATATTATGCATCCAGTGTGGCGTATAAGATATTTCTACTTCAAGAGCTAAAATACTTTCGATTAATTTTGCCAATTCTGGAAGATTTTCTTTTAATTCTTCTGCTTTACATAGATTTTGAAATAGCTTAAACATTGCATTTTCATGTAAAGAAAGATCTAATTCAATCATTTCTTTAGCAAATGAATAAAGATTGTTTTTTGCATATTTATCCGTATAAATATGTAAATAGCGATTTACTAAATTTAATTTTTCACGAAATATTTCTGTATCAAAAGGAATAAAGAAATTCATGTTTTCTTTTTCCTTTTTTCGATTTTCTTTAATTGTATTTACAATTTCCCGATGACTCATACTTGGACTTCCAATGTTCATCGGGTGAAATAAAATTTCTGGAAGTTGATGGTAAATTCCATCTCGACTTAAATGTAAAATAAGTCCTTCCTTAACAAAATCGTTATCATTATAAGTAAATACGGAAATATCATCAATATCTCTTGAAGAGGCTCTAGAAGTAATTCCTTGATTTTTAATCCAGAATTCTTTATCGCCATTTTCTTTGATTAAATCTTTAAATGCTTCAAAGAATATTTCAGCTTGATAATAAAATATCTCACTTTGTTTTACTTTGCTAAAATCCATTTGTTATGAAACCTTTTCCCAATGTAGAGCGTTATCTTTAATATCAATTTGAATAGTATCACCAGAAATAACTGCTTCTGAAACAATCATTTTTGAAATATTTTTCTTTATATAAGTTCGAATTACACCAGCAATTGGTCTAGCTCCATATTTTTTAGAAAATCCTTTATCAGCTAAATAATCTAAAGCAGTTTCTGTAAGCGTTAATTCAATGTTTTTCTGCTCTTGTAATTGCTTTTTTAACTTATTAAATTGTAATAGGAAAATATCTTTTGCAACAGATTTATTAATAGATGCAAATGGAACAACTTCTGTTAAACGTCCTAAAAATTCTGGTCTAAAATATTTAGCCATAATATCTACTAATTCAGAAGAAGTAGGTGTTTTTCCTTGTTCAAATTGCTCTGAAATCCATTCACTTCCAATATTTGAAGTAAAAATGATAATCGCATTAGAAAAATCTCCAGTTCTTCCAAGTTTGTCATGAATTTGTCCTTCATCCATCATTTGTAAAAAGACATCATAAACCGAATGATGCGCTTTTTCAATTTCATCAAAAAGAACAACAGAATATGGTTTTTGTCTAATTTTATTTACCAACATTCCACCTTCTTCATAACCGACATAACCTGGAGGCGCTCCATATAATAAAGCTGCTGAATGTTCTTCTTTAAATTCTGACATATCAAAACGAATCATTGCACTTTCATCATCAAAAAGTAAAGAAGCTAAGGATTTTGTAAGTTCTGTTTTCCCTGTTCCTGTAGGACCTAGGAAGAAAAAAGAACCAATTGGTTGTTTTGGATTACTCAAACCAGAACGAGATTCGATAATCGCATCCGCAAGCGTTTCAATTGCGATATTTTGTCCTTTTACGCGTTTCTTTAAATGACTATCGATTTGTAATAATTTATCCTTTTCATCTGCTTGAATTTTCCCTAAAGGAATTCCTGTCATTTCAGCTGTAATTGCAGAAATATGTTCATCTGTAACTTCTGAAATTGGATAATTAGAAATTTCTATTAGTTCATCTGTATATTTAATTAAAAGCTCTTTAAAATCTGCTGTTTCTAAAGAAGATTCAAAAGCATAATTTTCTTTTAATTTGGAAAGAATCAAAGGACTCATTCCATTTTGAATCAAAGAAAGAATTAACTGAAGTTCTTCTTTACTATTTTCTTCTTCTAAAGAGATTTCCTGAATTTTACTTTGGTAAAGTTGAACCGTTTTTAAAGAATTATGATTACTTAAATCTACAGATGCCAATGTTCTATCTAATAAATCAATTGCACTTGCAGGAAGTTTATCTTCTTTAAAATATCGTTGAGAATGGTGAATAGATTCCTTAATTGCATCCGCCGTAACTTGTAAATCAAAATGTTTTGAAAGATGTTGGACATATGTTCCGATACATAAAGGAATTATATCTTCTGCCAATTCTTCCAATTGTATTACTTCTAATTTTCGTTTTATCGGATGCTTTTCAATAGATTTTCTATAATTATCTGAAGTAATTGTTGCTAAGAAATAACAAGAATTGTCATCCAGATAAGAAGAAATTAAATTGATAATTGTATTATTATTTCCCGTATTTGCTTCAATTAAAACATGTAAATCGTCCATGCAAAAAATGCTTGGTTGTGAATTCTGAGAAATTTTATCAATTGTTGTGCTTAATTTTTTAGAAACTTCATTTACAGAATTAGAAGCAGCTAATAATTTAGAAGTTTCCAAACTGATACATTCCATTGGAACTTCCGTTTCTACCAATGTTTTTGCTAATAAAGTTAAAATACTTGATTTCCCAACTCCAGGATCTCCAACAATTAAAACTCCTCGACTTTCTTTTCGTTGAATTACTTCTAAAATTGTTCGAATTTCAGCATCTCTACCAAGAATTAAAGCACCTTTATCACAAGATTCTTTCGTTTTTAATTTTTTACAAAAAGGCAATTCAATAAAAGCTTCTTCCGAATCTTCTAAAAAAGAATCAGCTACTTTTACATTGTCTGAATCATATAATTTATAGAAATCATTTTCTGAAATTCCTAAAGAATACAATTGCTTGTTTGTATATACAACACCTTGCCTGATAACTGCTGTAAATACACATAAAGGATCGATTGCATCTGTTCCTAGTTTGATCATAGAACGTTCAGATTCATCAATCACTTTTTCAACCAAATCGTCAGGATAAACTTCGCTTTGTTGTTCTGCATTTGATTGATACATTTCACAATGCATTTCAAACCATTCTTTGATGTATTCTACATCTTTTTGAATACTTTTTAAAATACTGCTAACTCCTGATTTTTCTTCAAGAATTGCTAATGCTAAATGTGGAACACCAAAAGTAGGTTTTCCTGATTTTTTTGCTTTTTGTTTTGCTTGTTCTAATATGAATAATAAGCTGCTGCTTAATATTTTTTCTTTCAAATTCATCTTATATAATCTTAAGTTGATATGGAATCTGATGTACGGAACGATGCGCCAATTCCAAAGTTAAATAATGTGATAAGCGGTTTTTATTTTCTTCTTCTAACATAATGTCATTGTTGAGTTTTAATGTAACATCAACAGTTCTGACAATTCCTTTTTTTGGATCTTTTGAAATCATAGTTCCAGATTTAATTTCTAAATCAGAAAGCTTTTTACCTAAAATATTTTTTAAGAATCCTTTGATATCTTCATTAGAAACAATACGATCTTTCGAAATAAGTCCATATCGTAAACTATTGATTTTATCATTGCTTCTGTTTTTAAGTAATCCACCAACTGTACTAGTTTTTAATCGGATACTCTGAACTTGTAAACCGCTTGATTGATATTGATTTAATATTGTGTTTTTCTTAATATTATTTGCCCATTCTCCATTTGATTCCCAATAATGACATTCAAAAAATGCTGTGTTTTTGTGTGGAATTGTTTGAAGAAAAAGCTGTTCACTATCTGCATCGATGGATTTATATTCGTATTGAATTTTCTGATCGAGAACATCAATTTTTTGAATCAATTCATCTAGATAAGTGTTTAATAAATCGTAACCCATTGCAGAAAAAGCACTTCCTTCTTCGCGAACTTTTTGGATTACATTTTGTAGAATTATTTTTGCATTTCTTTTGTCAAAACGTTGAATATCACCATAAAAAACAGTGTAAGTTCCTTCCAGATTTGACAATCCATCTCTCATTGTATTATCATACGTTCTTCCATGATCATCATTTAAAGAATCAACATTCAAGAAATGTTCTTGGTATTTTGCAAGAAGGGAGATAATTTTCCCGTTTTTCTTTACTTCATGTTGTTTATACCCATGTTTTCTGTTTACAACAGGAAAAGTATTTAAACTAATATCTATATTGTTTAAATAAGAAGTTTCAAAAGCAATTGGAAATTGAAATTCTAACCAAATCAGAGGTTCAGCGAAATCTTCAATTTCTTCTACATCAAAATATTTACTCCATTTTTCTTCAATAGATTCTGTTTTAAATGCATGCTTTTTTGTGTCGATTGTATAAAGATAATCTTGATAATGTCGATTTATATTATCAAAATAATGTTCATTTGACGATTTTTTAGAAGTTTTTCTCTTTTGGAAAGGAAGTTTATTTCCATCAGCATCAAATACATTAATCAATGAAAATAATGAAGTTAATTCGTTTTCTTGAGGTAAAATACAAACAGGAATTTCTACTTCTTTTTCTAGAATTTCTGGATGTAATTTAATCCCAATCCAAACACTATTTTCTTTAACTGTAGGCTTTTGAATAGGATTTAATTCTACTTCAACAAAATGATTTTCATCGTAGGCAATACATTTTTGCTTAGTAATTTTGGCAACAACAGAAGCTTGAATCGCTTTAAAATCAAAAATTGGAGTAAAATACATCGTTTGTACATGATCTCCTTGAATCATTTTTTGAATGTAGAAATGCGATTTTATATTAAGTTGATTCGTAACTTCAATTGGTTGAACTTGAAGTAAAGCGTGACTTGGGCTTGGTAAAACCCATTCGTCTTTTACTAGAATTTTGGCTAAACGTTCCAATAAAATACCATCCGAAACTTCAATTTCTTGATGTATTTTAGAAAGCTCGTAAGAAAAAACATCTAAAATAAGCTCTATTATTGGGTCCATTGATTGATGTTCTTCAATCCCCCAAAATAATTTTGAGCGCTTTTGAACACGCTCTTTGATTTTATTAAAATCTGTAATCATAATTAATTATTGAGATAGAGGACTTACAAATAGAGAAGTATGAAACTTAAAAGGTTCACCACTTTGTATAATTGTAGCATAGACATAAATATTTGCCTTTTTTTTGACTTGATTATATGCGCTATATCTACTTTCTCTGAATTCTACTTCACTAAGTTTAACTTCAACATCTATATTTTTTATACGAGTTTCATATTTTGTTAATGAACGAATAATCGATTTTTTTATACTCTCTTCCCATTTGTAAGACTTTAATTGTTGGTTAAACTCCAACTCCCAAATCTCCGTACCAAAATCCTTTCTACAAACCACTTCTCCGTATTGCGATAACACTTGTATCATTATATGTTGCGCTATCGATTCTTCAAAAGAGCATTTTGCTTGTTTTTTTCCCTTAATAACATCAGAAAATTGTAAGGGAAGCTTCAAATATTCCATAGTCTCTCTCTTTTAGCTCTAACAAATATCGAAAAAAAATTAATTTTTTAACATTATTTTGTTAATATTTTTTATTTTAGCTTATAATTAATTTAAAAAAATGCATTTTTATGTCTATGTATAATTATGGAATAGGGGGTAACGAAGTTAAGACCGACGCAAGTGAATCTATTTCTGAAATCGCATCAAACAGAACTTTACTAGTACAAAAATTAACAACTGAAGCACCTATAAAACCAGAATCAATTTATGGGTTATCATCTGTTGAAGATGTATTTGATAAGTTCAAGCCTTCTGTGAAATTAGAATTTCAAGATCAAGAAGGAACAGAAGTAAAAGAGCAAATGAATTTTTCAAATTTAGGTGACTTTAATGCAAAAGCAATTCAAGAGAATAGTGACTTTTTAAGTAAACTTAGTATCGAGCAAGAGCAACATAACAAGATTGCGCGTCAATTATCTTCTAATAGAGCTTTAAGAAAAGCGCTAGAAAACCCTGAAGCAAGAGCTGCTATGGTTCAAATGCTTTCTGACGCCTTGGCGGAAATCGACCAAGCACAAAAAGGATAATTAGTCCTTTAACAAGCTATGTAAATTTTTCAGATTTGCTTTAATGGCATTTCTATTATTTCAAAATGAAATCACTTTTCTTTTTCTTTTTTCTGTTGCGTGATTTCTGAATATTTGATTCTACTTTTTTGAATGAAATTAAAATCTTTTAGAAATACAGCGAAGGTTTTAAGATTTTAATTAACTGATTTTTAATTAGTTAAATATTGAAAATATATACTTAAGAGTTATTTCTTTAATTGGGAATTTGATTAACTCATTAAGCATAAAAACTTATAAGAATAATATAAGCTGTCTATTTTATTAATCTGTAAAATTACATATAAGTAACACAGATTTATTTAGTGTTCTGTGTATAATTATTTAAGAATTTTTAAAAAATTGTAATTAAAATTATGTCTGTAGCAACGCAAGAACAAAAAAATGTTACAACTCAGGGAACACCTGAAATGAATAAAGCTGAAGCAGTTAATGTTTTAGCAGAATTTGGAGGATTCTCTTTTTTAGAGAATATTGTAGATGAATTTTCAAATTTAAATCCAGACCGTAAAGCTCGTAGAAATATATTTTTAAACGATGCACAATGGGAAAATAAACGTAAAAGTTTATCAAACCGTTTAAATGTTTGGATTGATTTATTGAACAGTGGAAAAGAAGCAGATGCAATGCGTGAGATTGCTTTAGAGCAAGCTGATATTGCAGAAAAAACACTTCACCAAAACTTAAAATCTGCTTTAAAATCAACAAGTGAATTAGAAAGATCTTATCGTTCTGTTGCTTTATTTTATAAAAATACAGAATCTGATAAAGTTAAGAATATCACGATTGTAAATGCGGATATTGAACAACTAAAAGACTTAGATAATCCTTTATTTATTAATCATATTTCTAGCGAGATAAAACAAAATTTCGATAGATTAGATTTAAGAAATAACTATTCTATTATCAATATTCCTGGTTATTTAGGTTCAAATGCTGTTTTAGAAAAATGGTCTAAAATTGCACACGATAACAAAGCAACTTTAATTACAGATTTCCAAGATTTAGAATCAGTGGATGATGTAGTTGATATTTTCTACAATGCAAACCATACTGGAGGAGATATCTTTAAGTCAAATACAATGATGACTTGTAACTGGTTATTAGGTCGTAAAAAAGACGAAGTAATTGGTGAAGAAGAAAATCTTTACGTTCCTGGGTCTTCTGCATTAGCAGGGAAAATTTACGGAACTTTAATGTCTCAAGTAGTAGCAGGAAAGAAATTTGGAGGAATTAATGAAGTGGAAAGTGTTCGCTTTGATTTAAAGAAAAGCGAAATTTCAGAGTTAGAAAAAATGGGATTAATTCCAATGGTAAACGAATATAGTAAAGTGATGGCATTCTCTGCTAAAACTTTATTTAACGGAGACAACTTAGGATTACAAACATATTCTGTAGTTAGAGTATTTGACCATATTACAAAAGTTTTATTTGATTTCTTAAATCGTAAAGCATTTGAAAACTGGACGACTCGTACGGAAGCAGATTTACGTAGCCAAATCGTAAAATTCTTAGATGGAATTCAAGGACCATCTGGATTAATTGAAAAATTTAGAATTTTAAAAATTGAACAAGATCCAAATCAAAAAGATCGTGTTCTTTTAGATATTCATATTACACCTTATTTCCCAGCGAAAAGTTTCGTGATTCAATTAGACGGATACAAAGGGGAAGGACCAGAAGCTACGGAATGGCACAGCGAATATAAACAACAATAAATTTATATAAAGTTTAGTTTACTTAAGTGTTAAAAATATATGTTTTACATATATTTTTAACACTTTTTCTTTTTATAATTAAAATAAATCTTTATATTAGACTTGTTTTTATGACAATTTATAATCTTTCTCTTTCTTAAAAAATAAAAGGTCATAGGTTTTGTAAAGGATTTTACAGTAATAAAATACTACCTAAATAGCGTCCGCTTTATTCTTTTAACTAGACGATTTAATTCTCAAAAAAACGTTGCTTCAATACTAGTCAAGAAGCGAGTAAAATCAATTATTATTCACTTTAAAAATTTAAAAAATTATGGGTTCATTTAGAGCATCATTGGAACTAGGAGGTAAAAATTTTGACGTTTTATACTCAAACTACGAATTCAGTAGAGATACTGATAAAAAAGGAAAACCAGCATCTGGAGTTTATGGAGGACGTATTACTGTAGAAATCGAATCAACAGAAGACACTTCAGTTTTAGAAGCGATGTTAAACAGTCAATTTAAAATGACAGAAGGAAAAGTTATTTATAAAAAGACAGATGAAGATTCTAAAATGAAAGAAATTATCTTCAAAAATGCTTACATCGTATATTACAGAGAAACTTTAGATGTAAAAGGAGAGACACCAATGAAAATTAGAATTACTTTCTCAGCAGAAGAAATGACTGTTGGAAATGCTGCGATTGAAAATCGTTGGCCAACGGCTTAATTTTTATAAAATAAAATAGGAGTAAGTTATCGTTTACTCCTATTTTTTTGCTTGTTTTTTAGGAAATAAGCTTTCTTATCTTTTTATTAACTATCTCAAAAAACTGCTTTCTTTGAAACCAATAATTAACCTTAGTATTGATGGGAATAAAATTTCCCACTTTGAAGATATTATTTTAGAACAATCTTTAAATGAACATCACTTTTTTCGAATTATTTTAGATCATGATGCAATAGAAACACAAGGATCACACACTTTGGATAAGTCCAAACGTTGGTTAGGTTCTTCTGTTGTTCTTGGTTTTGGAGAAAAAGAGTTTATTGGAAAAGTAACAGAAGTTCGTCTTACACATGAATATGGTCATCATGGTCATATTGTGGTTAGTGGATTTTCAGATACTATATTGTTAGAAAATAGCTCTCATAATCAATCTTGGTTAGATACTCCATTGAAAAAAATTGTGGAAGATATTTCAGATTCTGTTGGATTAAAAGTAAAAGTAGATACAGAATATAATGCTTCTATTGAATATCAATCTCAATATAAAGAATCACATTTTGATTTTTTAAGAAGAATGTCTGGAACATATCATGAAGGTTTTTATTACGATGGTGTAAAATTGGTTTTTGGAAAACCTCAAAAAACATCTACAATTTCATTAGAATATGGAAAAGATGCTTCTAATATTGAAATTTCTATCGAAGCAAAACATAATAATTTCCAAGAATATGGTTATAATTCTTTAGCAGATCAAGAAAGTATTTCGCCTTCCTTAAATACTTCAGAAGGTTTAAATGAATTAGGATATAATGCTTTTACATCTTCGGATAAATTATTTTCTTTTCGTTCTCATACTATGACGATTCCACCACTTCCAGACAAAAGTCAAATGGATGAATTATTGGTTGGGAAACAAAATACAATTTCATCAAATTTACATAGATTACACGCTACAAGTCACAAACAAGGAATCGGTTTAGGTTCTGTGGTTAAAGTTAGTTCTGCTTTATTAAAAGAAAATAATTTTGAAGAAAAAACACACGGTGAATATTTTATTACAAGAATTAAACATAGAGCAACAGGTTCAGGAAAATATGAAAATAATTTTGAAGCTGTTCCTTCAACAATTAAAAAATTACCAGTTTTAGATTATGAATTTTCACAAGCAGAAACACAAATAGCAACCGTTTTAAGTAATGATGATCCAAAAGGAAAAGGAAGAATTCAAGTGAAATTCCAATGGCAGACTGGAGAAATGAAAACTAGTTGGATTCGTGTGATGAGCCTGGATTCTGGCGTGAGTAATTATGTAGAACAAAATAGAGGACATGTTTTTATTCCAGAAGTTGGAGATCAAGTGATGATTGGATTTGAATATAATGATCCTTCTCGACCGTTTGTAATGGGAAGTATGTTTACAGGAGTTTCTGGAGCAGGAGGAGGAATTAAAAATAATATTAAAACAATAATTACAAAAAGCGGTCATACCATTCAATTTGATGATACTTCAAATGCAGAAAATATAACGATTACGGATAGAAAAAATAATAGAGTTTTTATAGATACAGCAAATGATTCTATATTGATTTCTGCAAATGAAAATATTGAATTAAAAGCAAAAAATATTTCTCTAACAGCAGAAGAATCAATTACAAATAACGCAAGAAATATAAATTCTAATGCTTCAGAAAATATAAGTACAGGAGCAGGAGAAAATATAAGTACATATGCAGGAGATACATATAATGTTTCTGCAACGGATATTAAACAAAGAGCGACAAATGTGTTTGATCGTGTAGCGAAAAATGTAAGTGAAACTGCTGAAAAAGTTGCTGTAGATAGTACAAAAGAAAACATGGAATTAACAAGTAAAAAGCAAATCGTTTCTCAAAGTGGAGAAAAAATTAAATTATTTTAAAATATGCTTTTAACATTATTATATCAAGGAGATATTTATCATGTTGAAAATGGAGATACTTTAGAAAGTTTAAGAAAGAGGTTTGGTTTTGAGAGTGTTAAAGATTTGTGTTTATACCATAATAGATATTGTCCGAATGGAAATCAGATAAGTGTGCTTCATAACTTAACTGAGCAAGAAGAATTGTATTTACCAAAATACGATATTAAAAAAGATCAAATTTATATTGCTAATATTTTAGAGCAAAAGAAAAAACCATCTTTTGGAGAAGAAATAATAAGGCAGCAAATTCAACTTAAAAAATTTGATGAAGAATTAATATTTAAAGCGACACAAAGAATAGAAATTACAAAAGAAGGAGAGGTAAGTGATTTTACAGTTGCTAAAAATTTAAAATTAAATTATATCACAGAAGATAAAAATGGACATATTTTATGTGTTGATATTGAAACATCTTCTGAATTTAAAAATAAAATGCTGGAAGTAGCTTCTTTATTTGAAATGGCTTTATTTCCAATTTTTATTAAAGTAGATTTTTTTGGTCATTATTTGGATATTTTACTTTTTGAAACTTGGAAAGAAGAATTTCAAAAAAGAACTGAAATTATTATAAAAACTTATGAAAGTCCATATTGTATGCGACTTTTAGAAGATATTAAAGCAAAAATAGAAAGCAAATTACTTTTTGAATCGTATTTAAAATCACATCCTATTTTACAAAATTTATTTTTCCCTATTTATCGAGATTTTTCTATAGAAAAAGAGACAAAATATTATTGGTATTTACAAAATATTGGAAGTTTTTTATCGAAAGGAGAAGTTCTTTTAAATAAAGAAAAAAAAGGGATTAACTACGAAACTGATTTAGATATTACTCCATTAAATCTAAAACAATTAAAATATCATTTACATAATTCAGATAAAGAATTAATCAATGAGCATACGCTGAAAGGAAATATAAATGTACAAACGAAACTAGCAAACAATCCAGTTTCTTTTTCTGAAAAAAACACTTATTTAAATATAAGTTGTGGAGAATTATTCAATTATTTCGAAAAAACTTCTTTAAAACTAGTATAAAAAATGGCAGATTGGAATTTTGAACATACTGTAAAGAGTGGAGAATCACAATATTCAGTTTCTAAAAAACATAATGTTAGTTCTCGTGAGCTTGCAAAAAAAAATAATTTAGGTTTAAAAGATCATTTACAGATTGGGCAAAAATTGATTGTTCCAAATTCTGGAGGAAACTGTTGTACACAAATTTTAGAAGAAGTTTCTGTAGAACCTGAAACAAATTCATTAATGGATAGGTTTTGGAATACAACATCAAAAAGTACTAATGTTGCAATTGATAATACGTTTGTTGCAAAACGATTTTATGAGTTTTCAACTTCAAAAACAAATGTTGTTGAAGAAACAGTGGATGCAAGTGTTGAAAAAGGAGGAAAAACTGGGTATTTGGTTTGTGATGGAGCAACTTTTTTCTGTAATCAATCCAATGCTGCAAATTCAAAAGGAAATGCAATTCCGCCAATTGCAATTACAAAAACAAAAAAAGTAGTTATTGCTGAAAGTAAATTAGTAATTACAAATAAAGAAGTTGATCAATCAAGTTTTAATTTTGGAAGTTGTAAACCGAAAAATAATGGACCTTGTGTTCCAAATATTGTTTGGGCTGATTTTTATGAGAATATTGATATTGAAAAAGCTGGACAAAAACCATTATTAAGTTGTTCTAAAGGAACTTGTAGTACAGGTGGAGGAACAGTTGAAATTGGAATGCATGGGCAAGGAAGCGAGGTGAGTGCAATTATGGAGGAAAGAACTGTTGGAAATCCAAATTTGTATATGGTAAATCCGATGTTGGATAAGAAAAAATTAAAAAATAACAAACCATATGTAGATCGAGTTTCAGCAAAATATGATAATGAAGAAGATATTTGTACAGAAGTAAAAGGAAAAGGAATCATAAAATTAGAAAAAAAGGAAAAAGGAAAGAAAATAACACTTACAGCAAAGGAAAGATATAATAAAAATCAAGATTTAATCCATTGGATGATTTATAAATTGAATGGTTCGAAATATGAGCAATATTTAAATTATTTGCATTATGGAGAAACATTTGTTTTAGATACTGAAAATTTACCTGAAGGAAAATATAGAATAGAACCGTATGGTAGAAGTAGTTCTTCAAGATTAAGTTCAACAAGTATTGAAATACATCATTTTAAAAATAAAATTGAAAAGTTAATTACTTTACATGGAGATAATGGTTTGAGTAATGTCTTGATGGAATTTGAAGCAAAATACTTGATTGATACTAAAGAATCTCATGTACTTTCTTGGGAAGTTGCAGAAATTACAGAAAAAGGAAGAACTGTTTTATTTAATAAAGAAAATAATCTTTTAGGTCAAATACTTACAATGTATGATAATTATGTAGCTAAAAAAGATCATTTTGAAGCAAGTGAAAATATATTAAAAGCAACTTTTTCAAATAAAGGAAATTATGAAATAACTGTTTTTGACAAAAAAAATCCTTTAAATAAACATACTAAGAAAGTAAAGATTGTTGATAATTTAAGTATAAAAAGTGTAATTGCTGATAGTGCGAATGTTTTACGAAAGACAGATTCAATTAAAGTTCGAGTAAATAAAAAATCTACCAATGTAAATGAACATTATGTTTCAGGGCAGGTTGCTTATTGGTATTTGCAAAAAGATGGTGTTGAAATTACAAAGTTTAAAGCTATAAGTTTAGATATTGAGAAAAAAATATCAGATTTAATTTCTGAAGCAAATATTTCGAACCCTTATGGTAAATATGTTTTGGAAGTTTATGGAAAAGCAAAAGAAGGTAAAAAACAGTTTAGGGGGGCTGATTGTTATATTTTCACAGTTGCAAAAAACTCTGTAACTAATGTTAGTGGAATATCTAAAAATATTCCAGTTGGAAGCTCTATTAAACCAACTGTTCAAACTGTTTTTTCTAAACTTTTGGAAAATGAAAAAGTAGTTTTTGAAGCAAAAGCAGAAGATATTTCAGCAGGAAATATAAAAATAAATGATGATGGATCAATTTCTGTTCTTAAAGTAGGAAAATATACATTGACTTCTTACTTAACAGGAGGAGATTCTGTTGATGAAACCAAGAAAAAAACATTTGAAATTAATTCGGTTCATATCGTTTTTGAAAAAGCTTTGTGGGCTTATAGTACAGGAAGAAAAAGGTGGCAGACTGGTTTTGAAGAATCGAGTTATGCTTTTATTGATTTAAAAGGAGTTAGTAAGTTAAGAGCAACAATAAATGTTTGGATTCAAGCACCAGGAAAAACTTTGAAAGAAATTATTTCTGATGAAGAAAAAAAATATTTTTTAGAGAAAAAACAAGCGATGTTTGATGATGAAGGGAAAGGACAAATAATGATAAATACTTCAAAGGAATACAATGAAAAAATAGAAAGTATTTATACAGATAAGACAAATTTAGAAGTTCCATTATTTTACACATTGTCTTTTGATACAAAAAATAGATCTATTGATTTAGCAGAGGAAAATAAAATTAAAGACACGAAAGGAAACTTATTACCAAGTGTAATTACGAAAGATAATATACAGCATTTTGTTGTTTTAGATACAAATGAAAGGTTGTTCATCACGAAACAAGAAAAAGTAAAAAGTGTTGTTTTTAGCGATGAGAGTAAATCGAATATTTCTTATGGAAGTACTTCAAGTGGAAAAACACACGCAATTTGGGTTCATACCACTGGAATGGTTGGAAAGGAAATCACAATTGTAATTTATGAAGAAGTCACTTGTAAAGAAAGTGCAGAAAGTTTTGATTCTTCCACAAATAAAATGGTGAAAGCTGTTGAAGTAAAACGAATTGAAAATAAGAAAATATCTAAAAAAGGAATTGTTGAAACAACATTTACTGTTCCAGAAATAGATGCTGATACAGATTATGTGGATTATACAGCTGTTGTCTATGAAAAAATCAAAAAAGATGATAAAGAAGTTTTAAAACAATTAGATAGTGGATATTCTGAGACTTTTGTGAAAAAATATATAGATCCAGAAGCAAAACAAATTGAAATTGAAATACCAACAGAATTATCTGAAAGTCCAATTGAGATTAAAGAAATGTTGAGTAAACAATTGGTTTGTCACACTAAATTACACGCTTTACCAATTGCTATTGAGCCAGAAAAAGTTCAAAAAGTTCCTGTATTAACTGAGGTTGCTGAAATTAAAAGAGGAAATACAAGTTGTAGTAATTGCGATTCTGAGATTAGTTTATCTCAATTAAAGAAATTATTTCCAAAAGCCAATAGTTCCGAATTGCAAGGAATTGTTAGTGCGTTTAATGAAAATTATATTGATTTTGGAATGAATTCTTGTTTAAATAAAGCTCATTTTTTTGCTCAAGTTATGGTAGAAGTTGGAACGACTTTAAAAATTAAAAATGAGAGTTTGAATTATTCTTCAACAAGATTAAAAGGATTTGAATATAGAGATGGAACTTGGGTGAAAGGAGATGTTGAAAAAAAATTAACAGGAAAATATACAGGAGGAGGAAAGAAATATAAAAGCCCATTTAGTTATTTTATAAAAAATAAAAGTAAAGTAGATGAACTAGGAAGAAAGGATTTAAATGCATTGGGTGATGGTGGAGTTCAAAGTGCAGATCAAGAAGGAATTGCAAACATAGTTTACGCAGATAAAAATAGAGGAAAAGGTTATAAATTAGGAAATACAGCTGAAGGAGATGGATGGAAATATAGAGGTCGTGGATTAATACAATTAACTGGGAAAAGTAATTATTCAAAAGTAAATAAATACACAAAAGAAATATTAGGATTAGATATATTAGAATCACCAGATCAAGTTGGACAACCACGTGGAGCAGCAATTTCTTCTATGGGATATTGGTATATGAAAGGTTTACATATTATTTCAAATTATTTAAATGATTCTAGAGAAGTAGATGGAGTCTCTATTTTGGTAGCAACTCATAAAGAATCTTATGTTAAAAGAAGAAAAGCTTTTGTAGAGTCTTCTAAAGTTTTTGAAACGGCAGGTTGTGAAATAGGAGCTCCAGTAATTGGAGAGATTGAGCGAGCTCCATGGATTGATGTTGCAGTAAATGAGGCGATAAAATCTAAAGGAAAAATG
Organism: Aureivirga marina; assembly: GCF_015767265.1. Taxonomy (GTDB): domain Bacteria; phylum Bacteroidota; class Bacteroidia; order Flavobacteriales; family Flavobacteriaceae; genus Aureivirga; species Aureivirga marina. The sequence continues at coordinate 520,515 of NZ_JADPIB010000002.1, read as the reverse complement.
GAATCTGAAAATCCTTTAAAATATATGATTAGAGGATATCATTCTGATATAAATAATTTTACTTTTAGTCATAAAACGGCTTGGTGTTCTAGTTTTGTAAGTTGGTGTATCAATCAAACAAGTTATAAAAGTACTGAAAGTGCAGCTTCTCAATCTTATAGAAAATCTCCGATGGAAAAAATTGAAGGTGATAAATTGGTTTATGGAGCAATTGCTGTTTATACGAATTATAGTAATTCAGAAAAAGGACATGTTGGATTTTTAGTTGGAAAAACAAAAGATGGAAAATATTTAATTTTAGGAGGAAATCAAGGAGGTACAGGTAGTAATGGAACACAAAAAATTACTTGTATGGAAATGGGAGAAACAACAAAAACGAAAAAATTAGCTGGATTCTTTTTACCACCAGGATATAAATTAACAGATGCTGATTATTTAACAGATGAAGAATTGAAATATGCCTCATCTGAAGAAATTAGTAAGAAATTTAAAATTGGAGTTGGATCGAATTCAGATATGACAAATTAAGGATGATAAAATACAATTTACTTTTAACTATTTTAATGCTTTTTTTTATTAGTTGTAAAGAAAAAAAAGTAGAAACTAATGCAAAATCTGAAATAATTGATTCATTAAAACAAAAGAAAATAGGAATTCTTCAAAATGAAGAATATCAATATTTTTCTACAACAGAAATACCAAATAAAATAGATGAAAAACGATCAAAAATAAAAGTTGATGAAGATCCATTTTTGGGAGATATAATTCTTTTTGTAGAAAGTGATAAAGCAAATATTCGTTATCAACCAGATGTAAATTCAGAAATAATCGGTCAAGTTAATTCGGGAACTACTTTGGAATTATTGGCAGTCAAGAAAGCTGAAAAGCGTAATTGGTTATTTGTAAATGTTGATTTTTCAGAAATAGAATTTCCTACGAATAAAGAAGAAATTGCTAAAAAACCAGAAAAAATAGCTGTTTGGATAAGTAGTAACACGACTTCTCAAAATTATAATACAATGAATGAAAATGAAATTAAAAAAATAAAAAAACATCAAAAGTTACAAGAAAACTATGTTTCAGATGGTATTGCAGATGATTTAAAAGATGAAACCTATCAATTAAATTCTGAGGATTTTTCTATTATTTCTATGATTATAGCTGAAGGACTAAGAATGCAAGGATTTCAAAAAAAGGATTCTAATGAATTTAGATCTAATATTGAAAGTATTTTTGGTGAATTTAATCCGAATAAAGAAAACAACGATTTTTATTTGATAGATGACAAAAATGATGTTGCTTTTGTATTTGTTGATGCATTTCATGTTTATAACAAAGAAACAGATACATGGAATCCTTTGAAAAATACTGATGAATTGATTGATTATCATTATAATCAATTGACAAATTATTCTGAAAATGGAGCTTCCATGATTTCCTTTGATAAATCAATATTATTAGATAATTTTTTAATTTCAGATTTGATTACATTTAATGAGAAAGATTATAAAATTCATATTCCAAACAAAATTATAAATCGAAACTTATATTTTTTAAATAATAACAAATCAAGATTACCTTCATTGATTTCAGATGATTTCCAATTTTTACAGAATTTATTATTGAAATTTTCTTATGTAAAAGATTCAAAAATAACCAAAGCTGTCTTTGATACATGTTTAAGTGAAAATAAAGAAATGATTGGTGTAATTTGTTTTGGTTTAAAGAGTAAAAATAAAAATGTGCTTCCACAAGAAGAGTTTTTAAATTTTGTTGTTAAAAATGATTCTTTGAATGCGGATAAAAACAATCTTTATTTACCTTATTGTAAATCTTTATTAGCTTTTTTAAATAATTATATTCCTAAACATCCAGATGAATTTGAAGATGAAATGGAAAAATCTGAAATTATTTCTAAAACTTTGGAAACAATTTTAAAAACTGAAAATGAAAATTCTTTCAAAACTCATTTGATTTTTGAATATATAGAAGAGAATCCAAAAGAAGTAGAAATGATTAAAGAAAATGAATATTTTGGAAATGAATTATTGAAAGATTATATAAAAAATAAATACAAAGAACAATTAGAATATAATAAATTGATAGAAGAAGAAGGAATTACAAAATAATTTGAAATACTTTTTCTTTATACAGATTTAATTTTCTATAGAGGTAATTTACTGATTTGTAAAATAATATACAAAAACCATAAAAATGTTGAATTTGCATGGTTTTTTTATTGAATTTTGCTTAAAAACAATAGGTTTAAGTGTTAAAATAATATGTAAAATAGAAAAAATTAACTATTTAATTTTTTTAAATTTAAAATATTAACTATATTCGTTATGTTTTTATGACAATTTATAATCTTTATCTTTCTCAAAAAATAAAAGGTCATAGGCTATATTAAGAGAACATATATTTAAAATACTGCCTGATTCAGTTTACTTTATTCTTTTTGATAAGATGGTTTAATTCTCAAAAAAACAATGCTTCAATACTAGTCAAGGAGCGATTAAATCAATTATTATTCACTTTAAAAATTTAAAATTACTATGGGTTCATTTAGAGCATCATTAGAACTAGGAGGTAAAAATTTTGACGTTTTATACTCAAACTACGAATTCAGTAGAGATACTGATAAAAAAGGAAAACCAGCATCAGGAGTTTACGGAGGACGTATCACTGTAGAAATTGAATCAACAGCAGATACTTCAGTTTTAGAAGCAATGTTAAACAGTCAATTTAAAATGACTGAAGGGAAAGTAATCTATAAAAAGACAGATGAAGATTCAAAAATGAAAGAAATCATTTTCAAAAATGCTTACATCGTATATTATAGAGAAACTTTAGATGTATCAGGAGAAACACCGATGAAAATTAGAGTTACTTTCTCAGCAGAAGAAATGTCTGTTGGAAATGCTGCTATCGAAAACCGTTGGCCAGTAGCTTAATTTTTTATAAGAATTTATAGGAGTAAACGACCGTTTACTCCTAATTTTTTTGCTTGATTCTAAAGAATTAAGCTCTCTAAATAATATTATTAACTTTTTCAAATACATCCCCTATTGAAACCGATTATTAATCTCAGTATCGATGGGAAAAAGATTTCCCATTTTGAAGATATTATTTTAGAACAATCCATAAACGAACACCATTTTTTTCGAATTATATTAGATCTTGAAGTAGTAGAAACACAAGGTTCTCACACTTTAGATAAATCAAAAAACTGGCTTGGCTCTTCTGTTGTAATAGGCTTTGGAGAAAAAGAGTTTTTAGGAAAAGCTACAGAAGTTCGTCTTTCTCATGAATATGGTCATCATGGTCATATTGTTGTGAGTGGATTTTCAGATACAATTTTATTAGAAACGCATTCGCATAATCAATCTTGGTTAGGTTCACCATTAAAAAAAATAGTTGAAGATATTTCCGATTCAGTAGGTTTGACTGTCAAAGTTGATACGGATTATAGTTCTGCAATTGAATACCAATCACAATATAAAGAATCTCATTTTGATTTTTTAAAGCGAATGTCTGGAATTTATCAAGAAGGATTTTATTATGATGGTGTGAAATTGATTTTTGGAAAACCTCAAAAATCTTCAGCTGTAACTTTAGAATATGGAAAAGATGCTTCTAATATTGATATTTCAATTGAAGTAAAACATAATAATTTCCAAGAATATGGTTATAATGCTTTAGCAGATCAACAAAATATTTCTCCTTCATTAAATGCTCCTGAAGGATTAAATGAATTAGGACATAATGCTTTTACAGCAGCGAAAAAACTATTTGCTTTTCGTTCTCATAATATGACAGTTCCACCACTTCCGGACAAAAGTCAAATGGATGAAGTATTAGTTTCAAAACAAAATAAATTAGCATCGGATTTACATAGATTAACAGCCACAAGTACAAAACAAGGAATTGGAGTTGGATCAATTGTTAAAGTAAGTTCTGCTTTATTTAAAGAAAAAAACTTTGAAGAGAAAATACATGGTGAATATTTTGTTACAAAAATAAAACACCGAGCTACAGGTTCTGGACAGTATGAAAACCAACTTGAAGCTATTTCGTCTACAGTTAAAAAATTACCAGCATCGACTTTTCAAGAAGCAATTGCAGAAGCTCAAATTGCTACTGTTTTAAGCAATGAGGATCCAAAAAAGAAAGGACGTGTACAAGTTCAATTTCAATGGCAAACGGGAGAGATGAAAACTAGTTGGATTCGTGTGATGAGTCCTGATGCAGGAAAAAGTGATGAAGTTGGACAAAATCGTGGATATGTTTTTATTCCTGAAGCAGGCGATCAAGTAATGGTTGGGTTTAATTATAATGATCCTTCTAGACCTTTTGTAATGGGAAGTATGTTTACAGGTGTTACAGGAGCAGGAGGAAGTGATAAAAATAAGACTAAAAGTATTACAACTCGAAGTGGTGCAACAATTACTATTGATGATACAAATGGAAAGGGAAGTATTACTGTAAGTGATCCGAGTGGAAATAGTATAGTTTTAAATGGAGATGAAACAATTACCATTTCAGCTCCAAAAAGTTTGACATTAAACTCTAAAGATATCACTTTAAATGCAGAAAATTCTGTAACAATTAAAGGAGATAATAAGGTAGATGTAAATTCTAAAGAAGTTCAAGTCAAAGGTGAAACTACTGTTGGAATTTCAAGTGGTGCAAGTATGTCTGTTGAATCAAAAGCAAAAGAAGAAAAGCATGCAACTTATAAATTAGAAGCAAATGCAACTGTTGATATCAATGGTACAGCAATGACGAATATCAAAGGAGGAATTTTAAATTTAAATTAATGAAAACATTTAAAGATGAAAATCCTTTTACTTACAGAATATCACAAATGCAAGTTTTATGGAATAAGAAAGTAAGTAAAAATACGCAATGTATTCTTTGGGAATTAGATAGAGAGGAAGTTCGAATGGTCAAAGGTTTTTGTATGTTAGAAGCTTCTGACCAAGGGAAGATTCCAGATTTATTTATCAATTTTGATGTTCCGTTTGTCAATGCAGAAACTTTTGGAAATGATTTGACGAATGCTTGGATTTCTTTATGGAATGATGCAAATGCTCATGATGAAATTATAGATAAAAGTGTAATTCCAAATTGGGATTCTTCAAAATATGCAGAAAATCAGAAAGATGGAATTTGGAGATTTATTATGTGTATGGCTTCTTTTGCAATGGCAATTGATTCTAAAACAAAAATTGTATTAAATCTTTTTCCAAATGGTTTTATAGGTAATCCAAGTTTTAAAACATGGATTTATGCTTGTTTAGAAAAATTACCTTCTAATTTACGTATTGGAATCGTAGATTTAAAAGAACGTCCTTTGTTTTCTGATATTCCATCGCACATTGAAAAAGCAGTTTTAGTTCCAAATTTAAATATGGCAAAAGCTTATAAAGAAGCAATGGCTGCAGGAGATCAAAATGATCCAAATGTTGGAATTAATTTATGTATTATGGAAATGGCCGAAGCTACTTCTAAAAATAACCAAAAAGATATGGTTCATTGGGGAGATAAAGCTATTTCTATTGCAAAAAAAACGAAAGCAGTAGATACTTTAGCAACAGTTTATTTGGCTTATGGAAGTAATTGGTTTCAATTTAAAAAATTCCAAAGTGCATTGGAATGTTATAAAAAAATTGAAAAAATTATAGGAGATAAAGGTAATACAGATATTGTTTTAGGAGCAATTTTATTACAATCTTATCATTTCCAAGCAGCAACTTTATACACGATGAAATCTTTTAGAGAATCGTTAGAAATGTATGAAAAAACTGCCGAAGGTGCTTTACAGCAAAAAAATGATATGATTTATATTGAAGCATTGCGTTTTTCTGCTTTTATCAGTGAAAAATTAGGGCAAACAAAAGAAGCTGTTACTTATTTAACTAATGCTTTTGATTATGGAAAAAACTTAGATATAAGTTTACAACAATATTCTTCACTTCTTTTAATTTGTCAACGATTATACACATTTGCTATGGAAAATCAGGAAATTCAATTAAAAGAAGAAATTTCAGAATTCTGTATAAATATTTGGGGTGAAAATTGGAAAAATAACGATTGGTTAGAACAACAAACTCCACAATTATCTAACGCTTAAATTTTATAAAATATGTTATTAGCATCTAAACATTTAAATATGGTAACGGGTGTAGATGTGCATATGGTTACCATTCCACCTTCACCAGCTCCAGTTCCGATTCCACACCCATATATCGGAATTATTATGGACCCATTAGATTATATCCCTGTTGTAGGTACACAAGTGCACGTAAACAAACAAAAAAGAGCAAATGCAGGTACAATTAGTACGCTTGGAACAATGGCTCATATTCCTTTAGGAGCAGGGTTTCACCCATCAACAGCTCCAATGATTGCTCATGAAGGAATTCATTTTTTTGGAAGTATGACTGTTAAAACAGATGGTTCTTATACAAGTGTTTCAACTTTTAATATGATGACTTGTAGTTGTATTGGAATGCCTTTGGGTGGAGCAGAAAAATATTTACCAACATCTGTTTCTTTACCAATGGCTGGAGGAATGCCTGTTTTTGTTGGTGGTCCACAAGTTCCCGATGTAGCAGGAGTTTTAATGAGTCTTCTTTCACAATGTGGTTTGAAGTTTTTATTAAAAAAGGCTGGAAAACTATTCAAGAAATTAAAAAAGAAAAAACGCCTTGGGTGTAATTGCTAAACTTCCTTTAAAAATATTCATATGATTAATTTAGTAACTGGAGAATTTGTATTGCATGAAGAAGATATTTTTTACGATGGTCCAATTCCTTTTCGTTGGACACGCAATATATTTTCCTTTGTAGAGAGGGAAGACACTTACCACAAACATTGGCATTTTAATTACGATCAATATGTAGAGATTGATGAAGCTTTAGATAGTTTTTTCTGGCAAAATGATAATGGAAATATTTTAGAAATGCCTTATTTGAGTCTAGGAGACGAGGCTGTTTTAAATGAAGATAAAATTATTTATCGCCATACTAAAGATGGTATTGAAATAGAAGATTACAATGCGAATTTAACGTATCATTACAAGGAAAAAGTAAGTTTATTTTCTCCAACAAATAGACGTCGATTTTTGCTAAGTAAAATCTCACGTTTGCGTTTTGAAATTGTTTTTTCTTATAATCAAGAAGGAAAATTAGAAAAGATAATTGATAGCACGCAGCGAGAATTTTTCGTGACTTATTATGCCAACGGATTGCTGAAATCTGTGTTTACTTTTAATCATTATTATAATAAAGAAAAAGATCTTGTTCGCTATAAATATTCAGAAGACAAAAAGCTTTTAAAAGGAATTGATTCAATCGGACAAGAAACGCAATATGGATATGATGGTGCTTTATTAATTGAAAAAATAAATGCCAATGGCGCAAAACAATTTTGGAAATATGAAGAAAAATCAGAAGAGCCAAAATGTATTGAGCGTGGATATGATACAAAAGTTTTAAACGAAAAATTCACTTTTGCAAAAGGAAAAACGATTGTAACGGATGCTTTAGGAGCAAAAACTGTGCATACAATTTCAGATGGTCAGATTATTCAAACGACAGATGCTTTAGGGAATTCAGAATCGTGGGAATTTAATATTGATAATGAAATTATTCGTTATACCGATAAGATGGGATTACATACTTATTATGGGTATGACGACTATGGAAATCAAACTTCGATTCGCTTGCCAAATGGCGCAACTAGTCAGTTTATTTATGAGAATAATCGTTTGACGATGGCTAAAAATCCGAATGATGCAGTTTGGATTTGGGAATATGACGAGAGAGGTTTATTGACTTCGAAAATTGGACCAGATGGAGATGTAAGTAATTTTAAATATAAGGATGATTTATTGATTAAAATTGTGGAATCCAACGGCTCTGAGATTGATTTATCTTATGATAAAAGAGGTCGTGTTGAGAAAATGACGATGGAAAATGGTCGAGAAGTTGCATGGAAATACAATAAAAATGGACAAGTAGAGCAGGTTGCGGACAGTAAGATAAAATCCTTTTTTCAGTATGATGATTTAGGACGTGTAAAGACTGTGGACACTGAAGATGGAAATCATGTAGATTTTGAATATGATGCGATGGACAATATTGTCAAAGCAAAAGATAAATATCATGATGTTGCATTTTCTTATAGTCCGACAGGAAGAATGCTAAGTCGCTCGGAAAATAATACAGAGATTCAATTTTTGTATGATAAAAATGATCAATTACTTTCGATTACAAATGAACATAAAAATATTTATCACTTCAAAAGAGATGAATTAGGGAATTTAATTGAAGAAAGTGGATATGATGGATTAAAACGAGAATATCGCCGAAATGCAGGAGGAAATGTAGAAAAAGTGATTACTCCTGATCATAAAATTACAAATTACACTTATGATACTTTAGGAAATATCAGCAAGATAATTCATGATGATAAGAGTGAGGAATTATTCACTTATGATAAAAATGGATTGTTGATAGAAGCGGCAAATATTCATGGAAATGTTCGTTTGGAGCGAGATGCATTAGGTCGCGTTTTAAAGGAATATCAAAATGATATTTGTATTGAAAGTACCTATGACAGGCAAGGTCAGCGAACAAATATTACTTCGAGTTTGGGAGCAAATATTGAAGTTACGCGTGACAAACAAGGAGATATTATTCACACAAGTGCTACTCAACAAGAAAGCAAATGGGAAGTAGGATATTTAAGAAATGAATTAGGATTAGAATTAGAGAGAACCTTGCCAGGAGGATTACGCTCACAGTGGTTGTATGATAGTTCAGGACGTCCGCAAAGACATAGTGTGAGTGTTCATGAGAAGATGTCTATCAAAAAATCGTATCACTGGGATGTTAATAACCGATTGACAGCGATAATTGATGAATTGCAAAACAAAGAAGTTTTATTTCATCATGATGCATTTGGGAATTTGGCTTATGGAACTTATGATAGATTTAAACAAATTTATAAGCTACCAGATGAAGTGGGTAATTTGTTTAAAACTCCAGAAAAGAAGGATAGAAAATATGGAGAAGCAGGGCAGCTTTTAAAAGATGAGAAATTCAAGTATAAATATGATGCGATAGGAAATTTAATAGAGAAATCGAATCTATTTGAGAAGTGGAAATATCATTGGAATCAAAAGGGAATGCTTGGAGAAGTTGTTCGTCCTGATGGAGCAAAAGTTAGTTTTACATACGATGCTTTAGGAAGAAGATTGACCAAAACTTTTGGAGAAGAAACTACATATTTTGTTTGGAATGGAGATGTTCCGATTCATCAATGGACTTGTAAAACAGAGGAAACTACAAGGAGTATTAATGAAAATGGAGAATTACAACAAGAGATTCCAAAAGATTTGATTACTTGGGTTTTTGAGGAAGGAACATTTGTACCGATTGCGAAGCTTCAAAATGAGCAAAGTTATTCGATTATCACAGATTACTTAGGAACACCGACTGCTGCTTACGATAAAAACGGTCAAAAAGTATGGTCATGTGAATTGGATATTTATGGGAAAGTGCGTAGTATTGAAGGGAAACGTTCTTTTATTCCATTTCGATATCAAGGACAATATCATGATTATGAAACAGGCTTGTATTACAATCGTTTTCGCTATTATTGTACAGAAATAGGAACGTTTATTTCTCAGGATCCGATTAGACTTGCTGGAAATAATCCAAATATTTATGGTTATACAAAAGATAATAATATATATATTGATCAATTTGGATTGAAAATTGCCTCATTTGAAGATTTTCAGAAAGCTTTTAAAGATACTTTTGTTGATAGTAATCACATGAAATGGAATAATCCTAAGTCTAATTCTCTTGATATGCAAGAAGGTTGGAAATGGTATAATGAAGCATATAATACTAGTAAAACACCTGTTATTGGAAATATTAAAGATACAGCTAAATACAAAAAAATGCCTGGTTATCATGTTTTACAATCAGGAAGGTGGAGCCCAGGAGTAAATAAGGCATGGATGCAAGGATTAATAGATAGTAAGGCAACATTTAAATTGGTTTCTGATAAAACATTAGATAATTTATGGAATAAAAAATTAAATATTCCTTCAGTTTATGCTGATGAATTAGAAATGTTAGATAAAGCTGGTTATAAAGAAAAGAATGGAAAAATGATACCTCCCTCATGTAAGTAAAGTTATTAATTAAATGTAAATGGAAATTATAATAGAAAAAATTTTAGAAATTGATAAAGAATTAATTTTAATATCTCAAGATTCACCAGAGATAAATATTAAAGAAGTTGATTGGAAAAATAAATTAAAAAAGAGAGCTCAAGAAGAAAATAATAAAAAAATAGATATTATTGAGCCTCTACAAGAAGAGTTATTAGATTCTTTTTTGAATTTAAAGATTAATGAAAGAATTGCTATTTGGAATGCAATTTCAAATACAGAAAAATTTAGATTTGATTTTATAATGAGTAAAAGAAACTACAATTTTAAAAAAGAATTATTATTAGAAATAATTATGAATTTAGAGCCTGACTATAGAGATGCCATGCTAAGATTAAATTCTCTAATTAAAAATTGTGACAAAAAAAAAATAAATATTATTGAAGAATTAATCCCATTTTCTGATAAAAGAAAAAATGGAAATGATAAATCTATGAGTGATTTATTAAAATTAATAATAAAGAATAATTAAAAAATATTTAAAAAAGTTCAATTTTTATATTGAACTTTTTTATTATAATATCAAAGGCAATATCATGATCATGAAACAGGCTTGTATTACAATCGTTTTCGCTATTATTGTACAGATATAGGAACGTTTATTTCTCAGGATCCGATTGGGCTTGCTGGAGGAATGCCTAATATGTATTCTTATGTAGAAGATTTAAATAATAATATTGATCCTTTAGGATTAATAAACTTTAGAAATTTAACAGATAACGAACTTATAGATAAAATAGGAGAAGTTGCATATAGAAATAAACGTAATTTTGGAAGTAGAGGATTTCATGGTGTAATTCATCGAATTAGAGAGCAAATAACTGGTGCAATGAGACCACCGAGTCAAGGTTGGCGAACTCATGAAGGAGAAATTAAATCAGCATTAAAAAATTTACGTGAAGGATTAGATCAAGCTAGAATTAGAGGTATTATGGATAAGGTTTTAGAAAAATATCCAAATATAAATAAAGTAGCTAATTTGTCTCCTCCAAAAGGGTCAGATACAAAAGTTCCAAAAATTTGTCAATAGAGAAAAAAATGATTGATATAAAAATGAAATTATATGAAACAGATAAGGAAATTTTTTCTGAATTTTTGAGAAAAAATAATAAAGATTATCATGATTTAATTTTATATAATTTTGCGACAGACTTAAAATATTCAGAAGAAATTCAAAAAGATTTATTTCAATATATTAAACCATTTTATTTAAGGAATATTATTGAAATGCAGTCTAAAAACGGTAATAAAAATTCTAAATTAATAGGAAATGAATTTAATGATGCACTTTTTATTAATAAAAATGCTATAATTAAAGTTATTGGAATAGAATGTTACAATAAATTGTTACATGAATTTTTAAAAATATTGATTAAGAAAATAAACAATAATAAAAACCTAGAATGGGTTAGTTTATTTAATACTTTTATTGCTCTTAATAATACTATTGAATTAAATAGAGAATCATTTTGGAATTATTTAAATATTGAAGGGAAATATTCAATGTTTTTGTTTTTTTCGGTTTTTTTATTTTCTGAAAAAGAAAATCTTTTTTATAAAGAAACTAAAATGTGTTATGAATCAACTCTTTTTTATGAATTTCAGTCTAATAGTTCTTGTTTTTATTGGAGGGAAGTTAACATGAAAATTTTTAATAATTTTCTTGAATATACTTTTTTTAAAAAACTATATATTGAACTTGAAAGTTATATTGATTTAAGGTTGAATAAGGTTGATATGGAATTGTTTTTTTTTACTATGAATGAAGATTTTAATATTCAAAAATTTAATTTTAGAAAAAAGAAATTTTTAGGAGATATGATGAATATTAATAGATCAAATTTTTGGTTTGATTATATGAGTTAACAATTAATAATAAGCTAAAGAATAACTTAAAGCTAATAAAATTAAGCAATAAATATTCAATTTAATATTTTTCAAAACCATGAAAATATTAATACCTGAAGAAGTAAATTTTGAAATTTCAACAACAGATTTATTAGTTAAATACACAGAACGAAATAAAACGGAGATATTATTAGATGTTTTAAGTTTTAAAAATTATTTAAAAAATGATTCATATAATACTATTAAAATTGAATTTGAAATTGTAGCTGAAATTAATTGTATTTCTCTAAATTTTTTTGAAAAATATGATGAAAATGAATTTGAAATTTTTAAAATAAATGAAGGATTAACTGATTTGGAATTTTGGAAAGAAAATAATTATCATCCTGATTCGGGATTTTACCAAGTTGATAATTCAAAAAAACTTGAAAAAAATAATAAGATATATGATCCATTAAATAGATTGAAATTAAAACATTTTCTTATTGTAGGAGCTGATAGTTATATTGAAATTATAGCTTCAAAATATAATATATTGAAAATAGAATAAATTAATGATAATAAAAACCCAGTTCTAAATTGGGTTTTTCTTTTTTAAGGAAATAATTTTTATTTCTTTTCGATTTTATTATACAGATTTCAATCAAAAATAATTGAACTAATGAATAACAAAGATTTTAGAAAATTAAAAATTAATGAATGTTGGCATGTTGCTGTTAATAGAATGATTGAAGATGATTATTTGGAAGATATTTTAATTTTTAATGGAATTAATCAAAAAACAAAAGAAGTAGTAGATGTGTATTTTACTGATGAAAATATTGGATACACATTATATTATTCAAAAGACAAAATTGAAAACGGAATATGGAATAGAGATATTTTTGATCGGATTCCTGATGTTGAAAAAAGTGATAAAAATCTAGAAGTTATTAATAGAGATTTAGAAAAAATTTTAAATCCAGATGCAAAAGATTTAGTTTCTTTAAAAATTCATGCTGGATGGACAATTTGTAAAAATAGTTTATTGAATAACTTAGAAAAGTTTACAGATTTTGAACAAATTTTATTCATAACGAAAAATAAATTTTTTATCAATGTACATTTTGATAAAAATAATCCTAAACCATATTATTTTTGTTGTGGAAAAAATAAATATAATTTTGAAGGAATAAATTATGTTTCAAATGATTATGTTAAGAAAAAAGAATTTCAACTTAATGATTTGAATGAAGTTATCGAGCTAATTGAGTTATTTATGATAAATCCAGAAGAGAATATTGATAAAAAGTGATATAAAAAAGAAATCTTATAATTAGGAATACCTTTTTATTAGAACTAATTATTAAAAAAATAGATAAGCTCAATTTTAATTGGGCTTTTTTTATAAATAAAACTGTAGAAAATTGTTATGAAATTTATTCTTAAAGAGATTTTAAAAATAGATAAAGAATTAATTTTAGTTTCAAATAAATTGCCCGAAATTAATATTAACAAAGAGGGTTGGAAAGAGAAATTAAAACTAAATGTTGAAGAAGAAAAACAGGATAAAATAAAAATTGTTAAATCATTACAGATGTTATTATTGGATTCATTTGAAAATTTTAATTTAGAAGAAAGAATTCAAATTTGGGAAGCAATTTCAAAAACAAAGAAACTTAGATTTGATTTTTTAATTCATAAAGAAGAATTATTACTTGAAATCATAATGAATTTAGAACCTGATCCAAGAGATGCGATGATTCGTTTGAATTTCATGTTGGAAAAATTAGATAATTCTAAAATTTCTATAGTAAAAAACATTTTAAAAATTTTCAGATAGTAGAAAGAAATATTCATTTATTACAATGAGAAAAATCCTTCAAGATTGGATTGTTAATTAATTGATATGGATTAAAAAAAATATAAAAAAATACACTTTAATACATTAGTAATGTTAAATTTGTGAGATAACGAAAAAATATATTAGAGAAATGGAGACATTTGAATCAAATTTAACAAAAACTACAACTAGAACATTAACTTTAAATCAAGCTAGAGAAAACACAAGCAAGTGGAAAGAAATTGCGGAGAAACCTTCCATTGCAATAAATGTGATGAATCTTGGATTTTGTTTTGAAATAACTAGAGAACAATATAATACTTATTTAAAGGATAATTCTGAAAATTACGTACATATTTATTTTGTTACGAATGAAGAACATAATCAATTTTATGTTTATATGATTGGTGATAAGGCAGATAAAAATTTGAAAGGAGCTGATCCAGAAGCGGAGATTTCGAATTTAGTTTTAAAAGCAAATTTTACAAGAGAAATTGAAAATTCTGAGAAATTATCTATTTTCAATCCTTTCGCAGAATTTGATAATGGAACAGAAGTTTCTCGAGAGGAAGCACTAAATAGAAACTTTTTATGGAATGTTTATGGGTATCAATGGATGACAAATACACAGTATAAACCACAAGTTATTTGTATGCCAAGAGAAAATTTTGAAAAATTATTTCAATTAGGTTCAGGAATTAATAAAGCGATAGCTTTTTATGGTTTAAAAAAGAAGGAAGTAGAAAATCCGTTACCTATTGGAGAACAAACTCCTCTAGCCAATAAATATGAAGTAGAATTTATAATTTCAAATTATATTAATACTACAGAAGAAAAACCGCAATCATTTTTAATGTATAATACAAGTAGACCAGTTCCTCCTTTCTCTGGTGATATAGGAAAAGACGACTTTAATTTGATATAAATGGATTATGATTTAGTTGAAGAATTATTGGTTTTCGTACCAATTACAATTTCAATTATAACAAGCTTATTTTTAATTTTCTTTGTGAAAAGAATTAGAAAATATTTTTTACTGTTTACGATCTCAAATTTATTTTTTGAGATTGTAAACAGTATTATACTTTATAAATATGATATAAATATTTATATCATTCCTTTGGCGAGCTTTGTAAATCTTATTTTACTTTACTTGATTTATAAGAAGTTTTTTACCGTTTGGATAAAGAAATTCAAATATTATATATTTGGGATAAGTAGTATTACTTTATTTCTTCAAATTTATGATATGAAAGAAGTAGAAGATTACCATTCTTTCAGTGTCATTCTTTTTAATTTAATGATTATAGGAATGAGTTTCTTGTTTTTCAATGATGTAATTCAAGGAAAAATAAAATTAAAAAAAGGCGCCACTTTTTTCAATATTACAATATTAAGTTTTTATACAACAGATACGATTATTTCTTTAGCATCCAACTATTTAATCAATGAACATATCGATTTAGTAGCTCCTTTTTGGATGTTTAGAGCATTTTTATTTCAACTAATTTATATCTCAATAATTTACTTCGCATGGCAGAATGGCAAAAACCAGAAATCATTGCAATTTGGATCTGGGTTGTAATTTTTTTCTTTCTAATTTTAGTAATGGTTAATGTAATTTTAGTTCGAAATTATGTAAAACAAATTCAAAAACAAGAACGAAAAAATGCAGATTTGAAATTGGAAGCTCAAAAACAATTATTGCAAAGAAGTATTGATATTCAAGAAGAGGAAAGAAATCGAATTGCAGGAGATTTGCATGATAATCTTGTTAGTCAATTAAATATTCTTCGTTTGCTTTATATTAATGGTCAACACGATTCGATTAAAGAAAAAATTGTTTCTGCAATGCAAACAGCAAGAAGAATTTCACACGATTTAACACCTCCTTTTTTTGAAATGATGGAATTACAAGATTTGTTAGAAGAGCAAATTGCAGATTTGAAATCAGAATTTGAAATCAATTATTACACACAAATATTTTACGATTTAAAACTCGAAAAAACACATAAACTACAACTTTTTAGAGTTTTTCAAGAAGTGATAAATAATATTATAAAACATGCAAAGGCAACGCATTTAGAAATTTATTTAAGAATCACAGAAACAAATTTACAATTAAAAATAGAAGATAATGGTGTTGGTTTTCAACAAGAAAGTACTGGTGGAATTGGATTGAAAAATATCAATTCTAGAGTAGAACTATTAAACGGAAAATCAAAAATGAAGTCAGAATTAAATAAAGGAACTATCTTTATTTTAAACATCAATCACGAAACATTTTAAAAAATAATGGAACAAAACAACATAGTAAAAACGAAACTTGGAATTGTTGATGACGATAAATTAATTGTACAACTTTTAAGCGGATATTTTAAAAATACAGAACGAATTGAAACTATCTTAGTTGCAAATGGCGGAAATGAATTTTTAGAAAAAATTAAATCTGATATAGAATTACCAGAAGTTATTCTTTTAGATTTAAGAATGAAAGATGGCGATGGTTTGATGGTTTTGGAAGAGCTAAAAAAAATGAATAGTACAATCAAAATCATCGTGTTAACAACGTTTTATAAAGCTTCTTTTTTCGGACAAATGTTGAAATTAGGTGTCCACGCTTTTCTTCCTAAAGAAATTGATCAAGAAGAATTAGTAGAGATTATCGAAACAGTTAAAAATCAAGGATTCTATTTTACACCAGAACAAGTTACTGTAATGAGAAGACAAGTTTCTGGGAAAATTCCTAAACTTCAAATTGATGAAAAGCAAAAGCTAACTAATAGAGAAATAGAAGTTTTAGAACTTCTTTGTCAGCAATTAAGTACAAAAGAAATTGCGGATAAATTATTTTTATCTGTAAAAACTATTGAATCGCATAAGACCAATTTATATGTAAAAACAGGAGCAAAAAATACAGCTGGATTAATTATTTATGCAGTACAAAATAAAATCATCAATCCTGACGAATTGGTTTTATTATCATAATGATTCTTTTTTGTAAAAAATGTAGTTTTTAATTGTTTGAAAAATAAATAATTAAAAAAAACTATTAAAAAAAAGCAGAAAAATGTAATTCAAAAAGTTGCATACTTAAGAAAAGTATGTATATTTGCATCGCAAAAATAATAAAGGATAACTCTTTTATTATCGATGTGAAAAAGCCGATATAGCTCAGCTGGCTAGAGCAGCTGATTTGTAATCAGCAGGTCGTGGGTTCGAGTCCCTCTATCGGCTCTTTTTAGAATATATTTTACAATTTATATTACACATTTTTTTTGCCGATATAGCTCAGCTGGCTAGAGCAGCTGATTTGTAATCAGCAGGTCGTGGGTTCGAGTCCCTCTATCGGCTCTTTTAAAATATATTCTAAAATATTTATATTACACATTTTTTTTGCCGATATAGCTCAGCTGGCTAGAGCAGCTGATTTGTAATCAGCAGGTCGTGGGTTCGAGTCCCTCTATCGGCTCAAAATTAAAAACACCTTAATTTCTTAAGGTGTTTTTTTATGCATATTATTCTTCTACTTTTTTTAAAATAAATGAATTATCATCTGTAAAATCTGTTGGTTTTTCTTCTGAAAAATTAGAAGCGACTTTTATTTCATTTTTATTTAAAAAACGCAATAAAAAAGAGATAATATAACTTTCTTCAGTTTCTGTATCCGTGAAAATTAGTTGAAGTTCTCCAGATTTTTTTTTGAGATTTACTTTATAGGTTAAACTTTCTGTAGTTTCTCCATTTTGATAAGAAGGACCGCCTTTTTCTTGTCCATTCATGAGCATGTAAGCAAAACCATCTTTTGTAAATTTAAAATACCCAATTCCCTCTTTTTCGTCTTTTCCTTTCCATTTTCCATAGAAATCTGATTTTTTTTGCGCATAAGTTGTGGTGAAAAGAAAAGCCATAAACAATAGCAATAGTTTCTTCATAGAATTCATTTTATAGTTAATAGTAATATAAAAATATCTATTTCTTATTTAATTTAGAGTACTTTAGCTCATTAAAATTTTTAATAAATGCGTTTATTCGAAGAAGATTCAACTAAAAATTGGTTGCCAAAAGATGGAGAAATTCACTTATTTGGTGAGATTTTTAATACCGTAGAAGCAGATGCTTATTTTAAAAGATTATTTCAAGAAGTAGCTTGGAAAAATGATGAAGCGATTATTTTTGGAAAACATATTATCACTAAAAGAAAAGTTGCTTGGTATGCCGATATTCCTTTGGATTATACATATTCTAATCTGAAAAGAGAAGCGCTGCAATGGAATTCTCTTCTTTTAGAATTGAAAAAGAAAGTAGAAAATTATACAAACGAAAGCTATAATTCTTGTTTGATGAATTTATATCACGACGGAAATGAAGGTGTTTCTTGGCATAGTGATGATGAAAAAGAATTGAAGAAAAATGGTTCGATTGCTTCTTTGTCTTTTGGCGCAACTCGAAAATTTGCTTTTAAACATAATGAAACAAAAGAAAAAATAGTTTTTGAACTGAAAAATGGTGAATTATTAGAAATGAAAGGAGAAACGCAAAATTTTTGGAAACACAGTATTTTAACTTCTAAAAAAATTACAAAACCAAGAATAAGTTTAACGTTTAGGCAGATGAACATATAAAAAATGTAGAGAAGTACAAACTTCTCTACATTACCAAAGAAAAACTGTAAGAAATTAAGTATGTATTTAAAATCCTAATTTGGCTCCAATCACAAATCCATCATTCTCTTCATTTCCAAAATAAGATTTTAAATAATCGATTCTAAAAATTCGAAATTTTCCAAAACCGACATTGTCTAAACCGACAGAAAATTCTGTATAAGGTTTATTTTCTTTTGTAAAAAGTGCATGTCCACCGATTACTAAATTGTAATTTAATTTGTTGATTAAAGGAATTTTTCCAAGAATAAACGAATTAAAATTATGTTCTGCATGAGCAGTAGCATATTCAGATTTTGAATAAATTTTATAATAAGGAAGTAAATTAAATACGTTTATATAATGAGATTGTGTAGAGAAATTAAGTTCATTTCCATTAAAAAATTGATAATCTACTGCTGAAATATTGTCTGCATTAAAGAATTTTCCTGCTTCAATATTATATCTGAAATTTCCTTTATTCCCAATGTCGAAACTTTGCTGAATTTTCCCAATAACCTTATCATAATTATAATCAGAATTACTCGCTCCAAAAGCTTTTCCATATGCAAAAGTCAATGTTGGATATTTAGAAGAAGGAATTGTAATTCTGAAATTCGGATAACTCATATATTTTTCTCCAAAACGAATTTGTAACGCAACAGAAGCTTTATAAATTGAATTTGATTCAAAGCTAGCTTGTGTACTATTTGGATTAAAAGGATTATTCGAAGTATAAGCTCTATATTTTTTTGGGAAAAATGTTTGATCTGTAGTGTTGAAAAGTGGATTTCTATCATAATATCCAACATTTCCTGTCAAACGAATTCCATTTGCGATTCTTTGAGAATATTGAATTGAGGTAAAATTTTCCTCATAAATTTTCATATAATTATCTTGATAAAAAAGAGAGGTAAACGTATTAATCAATGGAGAAATTGGTTCATCTTTATTAAATTGTCGAACTCTATTTCCTCCTGCAATACTTAAATAAGGATATGTTTTTTGATTAAATTGATATCCGATAAAACCAGAAGGACGAACTCTTTCATCCGAAAAACCATAAGCAATTTTTGTAGAAGCATAAAGTCGAGAACCTTTTTTTTCATTATATCTTCTAAAATTGACATCTATATTTGAATTCCAACCTTGAACTGTATTAAATCGAAATTTATCCAATGGCATTTCAAGAGAAATTCTCCAATTTTTCTTCGAATTTTGATAACTATAACCAGAAATCAGATTTCCCCAACGCCATTTATTATTTTTTCGGTCAATAGAATCTAAATATTCTGGTGTTTTTTCTCTTGCAACAATACTATCACGAACTTTATAATCTTTAATTTCTTCCTCTGTTAAAGGAACTTTTCTTTCATTTTTCCAAAATGTACTATCTTTTTCTGTTGCATCTTCTGTGAAAGATAAAATCTCTTTTCCGAATGTCTTTTTAGTAAAATCTGGCGAAAAATTATAATTACTATAAGCAGCAGAAAAACGACCATCAAAATTAAAACCAAAAATTCCAGCTTTAAAATCAATTGTTTGTGAAATTACAACCCAAATTTTATCTTGATTCTGATAATTAAAAGTTTGCTTGATTTGTAAATCTTGAATCACAGGTTGTTGCATTTGCTTTCCTGTAATCGTTAAATCAGCTCCATATAAAGACCATTGTTCATCTACGATATAAATAAATCCGCTAAAAACTGGATTATTTTCTCTTCGTGGAATTACTTTAATTTTATAAATCATAAAACCATGCTCATCATAAAAAGTTCCTTCTAATTTGTAACGATAATTTGCAAAAGCATTTCCAGCAATTGGAGAAATAATTGGTTTTCCCATATCAATTGTATTTTCATACAAATTGAAATTTACTTCGGAAGCTTGGTTAAAACTGATTCCATTGTCTTCTCCACTTGTTTTAGAAGCTATAATTTTTTCTTTAAAATTATTTGGTCTTTGATAGCTAATTTTTGAAATAGTTTCAGAAAGATAGATAATTCCTGATCTTGTAGAATCTAAAACAGTATTTCCCATTTCGACTTCTTGACCTAAAAATTTCTTTGGAGCATCTTTAATTTTAAATAATCCTCTTGAATAAAAATCCGCAGAATATTCCCCGATTTTTTCTAAGTTTTTTCTTCTGTTTTCAATAGTTTTTCGAATAATTGGAATTGCAGGATTTTCATTAGAATTAATTGTTACTTCACTTAAAGAAACACTTTCTTCCTTTAAAATAACATTAAGTTCAAAAGGAAATTTATCTACAGTAATTGTCTTTTTTTGTGTCTGAAATCCTAAATATTGGAAAACGATAGTGTAAGTTCCTTTTTTATGAATATCAAGAACAAATATTCCGTCATCATTTGTAGTTGTACCAGTAAGTTCATTGTCCGTATAAACATTTACAACTGGAAGACCTTCTTTTTTTGAATCTGTTACTTTTCCCTGTATTTGCGCTGAAATTTGTATAGAAATTAGTAGGAATAATAGAGTAAAAGTTTGTTTCATGTTCAATTTTTATAGTTTAAGATTTCGTAAAAAAATGATAAATTTTCGAATAACTAGCAAATCATATGCCGATTTAGGAATTTATTAACATAAAAATCTAAAAATCTGCGATTTAATTTTGGGAAACTCTTTTGATTTTAGCTCAATAAAATCAATTAATTTTGATTATTAGCATAATTTTTTTCTGAAAATGAGTGAGTTATTTACATTTGGATTAAGTATTATAACTAGTTTTTTTGCAGTGATGAACCCCATTGCAAATACTTCTATTTTTGCTGGATTAGTTGAAAATGAAACAGAAGAAAATAAGCGAAAAATTGCTAGAAAATCCTGTTTAATTGCTTTCGGAATTGTGGTTTGTTTTATTGTTTTAGGAAAATATATTTTTCAACTTTTTGGAATTACAATTCCAGCATTTAAAATCACAGGAGGAATTTTACTTTTTTATGTAGGATTTGAAATGTTACAATCAAAACCAGTAAAAACAGAACATCAATCGAATTTTAAATTGGATGAAGCGATTGCGGTTTCACCTTTGGCAATTCCGATTTTAGCAGGACCAGGAACTATTGTTACAGCGATGAATTTCGTTGCAAATGTAAGTTATACAAAGATTTTAGTTTTGATTTTAATTTTCGGATTTATGATTTTGTTGACTTATATTTCTTTTCTTTTAAGTGGAAAAATTCTTCGCTTTTTTGGAAATAATTTGATTTTAGTAATTGGAAAAATCATGGGATTAATTCTTTCAATTATTGGAACAGATATGTTTATTCAAGGAGTGAAAATTGCATTTTCTTTAAAATAATTTTAGCAAAAAACTCTTTTCATATGCGTTGATTTATTAACTATCTTTAATATTATTTCAAAAAACGATCAAAAATGAAAATAGTAATTATTGGAGCTGGTTCCATTGGAGGATATTTTGGAGCGCTTTTAGCAAAAGCAGGAAATAATGTTGTTTTTGTAGCAAGAGGAAATCATTTACGAGCAATGCAAAATAATGGATTAACAGTAAAAAGTGCACTTGGAAATTTTCATCTGGATAAAGTAGAAGCGACAGATGATATTTATTCGATTCAAAATCCAGATGTGATTATTCATACGACAAAAACTTGGCAAGTAAAAGATACACTTCCAGCGATTTCTGCAATAATGAAAGAAGATACGATTGTAATTCCACTTCAAAATGGAATTTCAATTGCAGAAGAAATGCAATCACGAATTCCAAAGGAAAATATTATTCAAGGTTCTTGTAAAATTTTAAGTAAAATTGAAGAGCCAGGAATGATAAATCATTTTGGAGATACGCCGATGATAACGATTGGAGAATATAATCAAGAATTTACACCAAGATTAAAAAGATTAGAAAATACTTTTACAAATGCCGGAATTCCTACTATAATGACTGATGATATTGAAAAGAAATTATGGGAGAAATTTGTGTTGATTTGTACTGGAGGATTAATTAGCATCACAGGAACAAGTTTTGGAAGAGTTCGAGAAATTCCAGAAACAAGAGAGAAATTAAGAGATTCATTGATAGAAATTTGTGCTGTAAGTCAAAAAGTCAATGGAAAATTAGAATTAGAATTTGCAGATAAAATAATGGATGTAATTGATAATTTTCCATATGAAGGAGCAACTTCTACATGTAGAGATTTATGGAATGGAAAGCATTCAGAAATTGATTATTTAAATGGAATGGTGGTAAAATTAGGAAAAGAAAACGATGTTCCTACACCTATTAATGATATGATTTATTATTGTAATTTACCTAGAGAATATAAGGCGAGAAAAGGAGAGTAAATTTTTGTTTTATTAAAAAATCAAAGGTTTTTTTGAGAAAAAAAGAAGCAAATTGACATTCCGAAAATTTTCGGAGTATCGGAATACTTTTTTTTTACCTTTGTACAACTATAAAACAACATCAACAAAATGAGTAATCAAATTAAACCAGGCGTTGCTACAGGTGATGCAGTTCAAGAAATTTTCAAATTAGCAAAAGCCAAAAATTTTGCACTTCCTGCAGTAAACGTTACAAGTTCAAGTACAATTAATTCAGTTTTAGAAACAGCAAAAGAATTAAATGCACCTGTAATTATTCAATTTTCAAACGGTGGAGCACATTTTAATGCAGGTAAAGGATTGTCTAATGAAAATCAAAAAGCTGCGATTGCTGGAGCTGTTGCTGGAGCAAAACACATTCATTTATTAGCAGACGCTTATGAAGTTCCTGTGATTTTACACACAGATCATTGTGCAAAAAAATTACTTCCTTGGATTGATGGTTTATTAGATGCAGGAGAACAATTTTATAAAGAAACAGGAAAACCTTTATATAGTTCTCATATGATTGATTTATCAGAAGAACCTTTGGAAGAGAATATCGAAATCTGTAAACAATACTTAGAAAGAATGTCGAAAATGGGGATGACATTAGAAATCGAGTTAGGAATTACAGGTGGAGAAGAAGACGGAGTTGATAATACAGATGTTGATTCATCAAAATTATATACACAGCCAGAAGAAGTTGCTTATGCTTATGAAGAATTAAAGAAAGTAAGTGATAAGTTTACAATTGCGGCGTCATTTGGAAATGTTCATGGAGTTTACAAACCTGGAAATGTAAAGCTTACACCAAAAATCTTAGATAATTCACAAAAACATATTGAAGAGAAATTTAATACAGAGAAAAACCCTGTAGATTTTGTATTCCATGGAGGTTCAGGTTCTTCTTTAGAAGAAATTAGAGAAGCGATTTCTTATGGAACTATCAAAATGAATATTGATACAGATCTTCAATTTGCTTATATGGAAGGAATTAGAGATTATATGGAGGGAAAGAAAGAGTATTTAAAAACTCAGATTGGAAATCCAGAAGGAGATGACGTTCCAAATAAGAAATATTACGATCCAAGAAAATGGATTAGAGAAGGAGAATTAACTTTTAAAGCTCGTTTAAAGCAAGCTTTTGAAGATTTAAATAATGTAGATACATTATAATACTATAATTTAATAAAAATGAAGAGTATTTGAACTTAATTTAAATACTCTTTATTTTTTTATTAAATTGCTCCCCATTTTAAATACGAAATCATAAAACCCATATACACTATGTCATCTTGGTTTAAAAGAAAAGATAAAGGGATACAAACGCCAACAGAAGCTAAGAAAGATGTCCCAAAAGGATTATGGTATAAAACACCTAGTGGTAAGATAGTTGATTCAGACGAGTTAAAGAGAAATCTATATGTAAGCCCTGAAGATGGATATCACGTGAGGGTTGGTAGTGCTGAATACTTTGAAATTTTATTTGACAATAATGAATTTGAGGAATTGGATGCAGATATGGTATCGAAAGATCCATTACAATTCGAGGACACAAAAAAATATACAGACCGTTTAAAAGCTGCGCAAAGCAAAACTAATTTAAAAGATGCTGTTCGTACAGCCGTTGGAAAATCTTTTGGAAGAAATTTAGTTGTTGCTGCAATGGACTTTAGTTTTATTGGAGGTTCCATGGGAAGTGTAGTAGGAGAAAAGATTGCAAGAGCAATTGATTATGCTATTAAAAATAAACTTCCATTCTTGATGATTTCTAAATCAGGAGGAGCAAGAATGATGGAAGCTTCACTTTCATTAATGCAGTTAGTAAAAACATCTTCAAAGTTGGCACAATTAGCAGAAGCTAAATTACCATACATCTCATTATGTACAGATCCAACAACAGGAGGAACTACAGCATCTTACGCAATGTTAGGAGATATCAACATCGCAGAGCCTAATGCTTTAATTGGTTTCGCAGGACCTCGCGTAGTAAAAGATACTACAGGTAAAGACTTACCAGAAGGATTCCAAAGAGCTGAATTTGTATTAGAACACGGATTCTTAGATAAGATTGTAGAAAGAAAGAATTTAAAGAAGCAAATTAATTTATATATTGATTTAGTGCAAAATAATCCTATTCGTTCCTAAGAACTTAAGGATTCACTATTATTTGTTAGAATTTTCCAAAGGATTTGTAATATTTTAATTTTACGACTTGTATTCAAAAAAATAATAGTAAATTTGCAGCTTTGAATAACTATTGAAGTTATCAATACATAAAAATTATTAATTAAAATTTAATGTTAGCATGTATTTAACAGCAGAGAAAAAACAAGAAATTTTTGCAAAGCACGGTAAGTCAGCAACTGATACTGGAACTTCAGAAGGACAAATTGCTTTATTTACTTACAGAATTAACCATTTAACTGAGCACTTAAAGAAAAATCGTAAAGATTATAACACAGAGCGTTCATTAGTAAAGTTAGTAGGTAAAAGAAGAAGCTTATTAGACTACCTAAAGAAAAAAGATATCAACAGATATCGTGCAATCATAAAAGAATTAGGAATTAGAAAATAATTCCAAGAAAAGAGAGGCTTTTTGCCTCTTTTTTTATTTATATTAAGAAAGCTTAAATATAACTTTTCATTGGTTTACACACAAAAACAACACAACAACACAACACACAAACCAATTGTTTAATTAAGAACTAAAAATTTTTTATGATTCCTAAAGTTCATACAGAAATTATTGATTTAGGGGATGGTAGAACCATTTCCATCGAAACAGGAAAACTAGCAAAGCAGGCAGACGCGTCTGTAGTAGTAAGAATGGGAAATTCTATGTTGCTAGCAACTCTTGTTTCAGCCAGAGAAGCCAATGAAGGTGTAGATTTCCTACCATTAACTGTAGATTATAGAGAAAAATTTGCAGCTGCAGGTAGATTCCCAGGAGGATTTTTCAAGCGTGAAGCGAGACCAAGTACAGAAGAAATTCTTACAATGCGTCTAGTAGATCGTGTATTACGTCCTCTTTTCCCAAAAGATTACCACAATGAAACACAAATCATGATTCAATTAATGTCTCATGACGAAAATGTTATGCCAGATGCTTTAGCAGGTCTTGCTGCTTCTGCATGTTTAGCGATTTCTGATGTTCCATTTGAAGCTCCAATTTCAGAAGTACGTGTCGTACGTTTAGATGGAGAATATATCATTAACCCAACTCGTGAGCAGTTAGAGCAAGCAGATATCGACTTAATGGTTGGTGCTTCTGCAGATTCTGTAACGATGGTAGAAGGGGAAATGAAAGAAGTTTCTGAAGCTGAAATGGTAGAAGCAATTAAAGTTGCACATGATGCTATCAAAATTCAGTGTGAAGCGCAGTTAAAATTAGCTGAAAAGTTAAATGTAACTGAAACAAGAGAATATGCTGAAGCAGCAGAAGATGAAGCTTTAGCAGAAAAAATTAAAGATTTTGTATACGATAGAGTATATGCAATCGCAAAAGAAGGAAGTTCTAAAAAAGAAAGAGGTGAAAAATTCTCTATCATCAAAGATGAATTAAAAGAAACTTTCTCAGAAGAAGAATTAGAAGAAGTAGGAGAATTAGTTGGAAAATATTTCAATAAATACCATAAAAAAGCAATTCGTGATTTGGTTTTAAATGAAGGATTACGTTTAGATGGTAGAAAAACAACAGATATTCGTCCTATTTGGAGTGAAATTGACTATTTACCATCTACACATGGTTCAGCAGTTTTCACAAGAGGAGAAACGCAAGCATTAGCAACTGTAACTTTAGGAACTTCAAGAGAAGCTAATGTAATTGATTTACCTACTTTCCAATCAGAAGAAAATTTCTATTTACATTATAATTTCCCTCCATTCTCAACTGGTGAAGCTAGACCTTTAAGAGGAACTTCAAGAAGAGAGATTGGACACGGAAACTTAGCACAAAGAGCATTAAAAATTGTAATGCCAGATGAATCTCCATACACAGTTCGTGTAGTTTCTGAAGTTTTAGAATCAAATGGTTCTTCTTCAATGGCAACTGTTTGTGCTGGTACATTAGCATTAATGGATGCAGGAGTTCAAATTAAAAAGCCTGTTACTGGAATCGCAATGGGATTAATCTCAGATGAAGAAACAGGAAATTTTGCAGTTTTATCTGATATCTTAGGAGATGAAGATCACTTAGGAGATATGGATTTCAAAGTTACTGGAACAAGAGATGGAATTACTGCTTGTCAAATGGATATCAAAATCAAAGGATTATCTTATGATATTTTAGAGCAAGCTTTAAATCAAGCTCGTGATGGTAGACTTCATATTATGGATAGAATTACAGAAACAATCGCAGAACCTAAAACAGCTGTGAAAGAACATGCTCCTAAAATGGTTAAAATCGCAATTCCTGAAGAATATATTGGAGCTGTTATTGGACCTGGAGGAAAAGTAATTCAAGAAATGCAAAAAGAAACAGATACAGTTATCGTTATTGAGGAACAAGACGGTAAAGGTATCGTAGAGATTTTAGGAACTGATCAAGCTAAAATTGATTCTGTAATCCAACAAATTGATAATATTACTTTCAAGCCTGAAGTTGGTTCAGCTTATGAAGTAAAAGTTGTAAAAGTGTTAGATTTCGGAGCTGTAATTGAATTTGTAAAAGGAAAAGAATCTTTATTACATATTTCTGAATTAGCTTGGGAAAGAACACAAAATGTTACTGATGTTGTAAATGTTGGTGATGTTATTGATGTAAAATATTTAGGAATTGATCCTAAAACTAAGAAACCTAAAGTTTCTAGAAAAGCTCTTTTACCAAGGCCTCCAAGAAAAGAGAAGCCTGTAAAAAAGGAAAATAATAACAATAATAAACAATAGTTTTATTACATAATATTAAAAATCCATATCAAATTGATATGGATTTTTTTTGTAGCAATATTTCCCAAAAATACTTTGTTTTCATTGCTACAAAAATGAATTAATTTTAGGAAGAGTTTTTACGGGTTCCCGTAAAAGACTTCAATTATTTTTGTTTATTTAATTCTTCAATAATTTTTAATGCAACATATTTTGAAGAGAGATAATTTTGTCCTGTTATAACATTTTGATCACTTTCAACATGTGCTGTGTTTCTTGGTGAATATTGGAATTTTCCTCCTCTTTTTTCGATAGTTTGTTGAATTTTAAATGGAAATTGTTGGTAATATTCTGCATCATATTTTTCATAAGAATCTGGATAACCAGAAATATTTTTTCCATCAACAAGAAATTTTCCATCTGAAGTTTTTAAATGAACAATTCCAGCAGTTCCATGACAAACAGAAGAAATTATTCCTCCATATTTTTCGTAAATTTCCATTGCAATTTTTTGAATTTCTTTATTTTCAGGAACACCATACATAGCTGATCCACCTCCAATATAATGAACAGCTTTATACTCTTTAGGAGTAATTTCTTTCGGCGATTTAGTGTTTTTTAAAGCATACATAAAATCAAAATTATACAAATATTTTTTATGATTTAAATTTGATGTATTGATATATGCTATTGGAATTGCTTTACCATTTGGACTTACAAAATCAACTGTAAATCCTGCATTTTTAAATGTTTCAAAAGCACTGATTAACTCATAAAAACTATTTCCTGTAGGAAGATCAGATTTTCCATGAAAATGCGCATTGGAAACGATAAAAAGAATTTTATTTCCTGAGTTTTTACTTTTTTCTTTAGAAGCAGTTTTACTTATAATTTTCCAATGATTATTTATTTTCTTTAATAGAAATAAATCAATAAATCTGGTTTCTTTTTCTGGAATTAAAATTTCTGCTTTTGCTGTAGCAATATCTTGGAAAAAATCAATTGAAATAATATTTCCAATTCGTCCATTAAATTTCCCTTTATTTTTGTTGTCAAACCAATTTTGATATTCTGAAATTGGAACAATCCAAATATCTTTTTTAGGATGACTTAAATACAAATTTGCATCTTTATAAAATGCTTTTTGAATAGTTTTTGTTTGATTAAAAGAAGTTCCTTCAATGTAGTTTTTTAAGGTATTAATTATTTGTTCTTCTTCTGTTTGTGAAAAAGAATTAATTCCAAAAATGATGGAAAATGCAATTGCTAAAAATCGTTTCATTTACTTTAATTTTAGTTAAACTTAATTTTTAGCAATAGTAGAAATACTAGCTTTTTTTGGTTTAAAATCCTATAATTTCAAATTCCGAATGTATACATTTGAAGAATTAAGAAACAGGAATTTTAGCGTATTTTGCTGGAGTTGTACCAGTTACTTTTTTAAATGCAGAATAGAAAGTACTATTTGAATTAAATCCACAATTTTCTGCAATGATTTCCATTTTTAAGTGATTTTCAGTTTTTAAAAGTTTAATGGCTTCTTGAATTCGAAATTCATTGATAAATTGTGGAAAATTTTTTTGTAAATTTTCATTTAAAACTTGTGAAATTAAATGCGGTCGTATTTTTAATTCTTTTGCTAAAATTGTCAAAGTTAAATTTGAATTTTTATACAATTCTTTTTCTTTTAAATGTAAATTAATTTGTGAAAGAATTTGAATTGCTTCCTCTTTTGTAATTTTAGAATTTACATATTTTTCCTTGGCTTGAATTGATTGTTTCTCCTTGTTTTTATTGATGAAAAATAAAAGAATTGTAATGTAAAAGGCAAAAGAAAAAGACAAAGCTCCTGATATATATGAAGTATAAGACGAAGTGAAATAAGCAGCCCAAATCAAGAAAATTCCGAAATAAATACTCAACATCCAGATTTCATTTTTGGTGCATTTTTCCGATTTTTTAGTCAATTTTTTTAAGGAGTTTTTTAATAGAAATGTTGAAATTATCATATAAATTAACCATTGGTAATTGATGATTTTATATAAATATTTACTCCAAAATTCTACATGTAATTTATAAGGAAAAAGAAAACCAATTATAGAAATAATTCCAAATAGAATTCCTAAATGAGCTTTCCAATGAATTTCTTTTTTTTGTTTTGATTTAATAAAAAAATATAAGAAAGGACCTATAAAAAAGCAAGCTGTAAGTCCAATTTGTAAATAGTTTTTTGATAAATTATGATTAAAATAGAAAAACAAAGATTTCCAAATTCGAATACTTAAAACAGTTAATAATCCGCCTAAAAAATAGTTGGAAATATTTTTTGACTTTGTGAAAAATAAAAAATAAACACTAAGAATCGAGCTATTAAAAGCTCCTAAAGCACTAAAGAAAAATAGAAATTGATTTTCCAGATTCATTTCAAGATTTTTTGTTTTGAGAAGTTAAATCTACTAAATAATTTCTTTTAAAATGAAAATTGTAAATCCTTGATATTAAGATTCTTAAATTGTATATTTAAAATATAAGTAACTGAAAGTGTGTTTGTTTATGAATGATTTATTAGAAAAATATAAAGAAACAAGAAAAGAAACAGAACGAATTTGTAAAACACTTTTGGTTGAAGATTATAATTTACAAGCAGCTTTTTTTGTAAGTCCAGCAAAATGGCATTTAGGACATACTTCTTGGTTTTTTGAGCAATTTGTTTTGAAAGAGGCATCTTCGAATTATGAAGAATTTTGCCCAAAATATTCATTTATTTTTAATAGTTATTATCAAACTTTTGGCGAGAAAATTGTAAGAAATAAACGAGGATTATTAAGTCGACCAATTGTTGAAAAAGTGTTTGAATATCGAAAATATATTGACCAACAAATACAAGAATTATTAGAAAAATCAATTTCAGAAGAATTCCAGAAAACTATTTATTTAGGTATTCAACACGAACAACAACACCAAGAATTACTTTTAACAGATATTAAATTTAATTTTTATCAAAACCCTTTAAAACCAGCTTTTGATTCGACTTTTCAACGAATATTTGCAAAGAATAAAACAAAACAAAAATGGGTGAAAATTCCAGAAGGTCTTTATACTATTGGACATCAAAAAGATTCTTTTTGTTATGATAATGAATTAGGAGTTCATCAAGTTTTTTTACAAGAATTTGAAATCTCAAATCAATACGTTACAAATCGAGAATATTTAGAATTTATGGAAGATGGTGGATATGAAGATTTTCGATTATGGTTAGATGAAGGTTGGAATTGGGTAACTAAAAATCAGTTAGAATCACCTTTGTATTGGGAAAAAACGAAAGGAAATTGGAAACAATTTACACTTTCAGGAGAGAAAAATTTAGATTTGGATTCTATTCTTTGTCATGTTTCTTTTTATGAAGCAAATGCTTTTGCAAATTGGAAAAAGATGCGACTTCCAACGGAATTTGAATGGGAAATTGCTTCCGATACTTTTGAATGGGGAGAACGATGGGAATGGACGAATTCGGCTTATTTACCTTATCCAAATTTTAAAGTTTCTGCGGATGCAAAAGGAGAATATAATGGGAAATTTATGAGTAATCAAATGGTTTTACGTGGAAGTTCTTGTGTAACATCGAAAGGACATAGTCGAAAAACCTATCGAAATTTTTTTCATCCAGAAGAGAGTTGGCAGTTTTCAGGAATTCGATTAGTAAAATAAAAAATATGGAAAATCAATTTGCAAAAGATATAATTAAAGGATTGAAGAGTAGACCTAAATTTTTGCCTTCAAAATACTTTTATGATAAAAAAGGTTCGGAGATTTTTATAGAAATTATGAAAATGCCAGAATATTATTTGACAGCTTGTGAAATGGAAATATTTCAGAAACAATCTTCTAAAATTATTGATGCTTTTAAAATTGAAAAAGGAGAAAAAATAGAAGTAATTGAATTGGGAGCAGGAGATGGTTATAAAACAATTGAATTGTTGAAAGAATTAGATAAAAAACATTCATTTGTTTATAAACCAATTGACATTTCGATTGGTGCTTTGGAACAATTGGAGATAAATGTTCGAGAGAAATTACCAGATTTATCAATTGAATTAATTAGAGGAGATTTTTTTCAAAAATTACATGAATTACAACAAGATAATACAAAAAAAATTGTGCTTTTTCTAGGTTCAACTTTAGGAAACATGGAAGATGAAATTGCGACTAATTTTTTGGTTGAAATTCAGAAAAATTTGAATAAAAAAGATTTATTATTAATTGGTTTGGATTTAATCAAAGAAGAAAGAATTGTTTTACCTGCTTATCATGATTCACAAGGAATTACGAGTTCATTTAATTTGAATTTGTTACAAAGAATTAATCGAGAATTACATGCTGATTTTAATTTAGCTAAATTTCAACATGAACCAGAATATTCAGAAAAAACAGGAAAAGCAAAAAGTTTTTTAAAAAGTTTAGAAAAGCAAAAAATTCATTTTAAAGATTTAGATATTTCCATTGATTTTGAGAAAAATGAACGAATATTTATGGAGATTTCTAGAAAATATAATGATGAAATTCTAAAAAACTTACTGCAAAAAACAACCTTTCAAATCAAACAAAAATTTTTAGATTCAAAGCAATATTTTGCAGATTATTTATTAGAAGTTGAGTGAAATTTTATTCAAAAAAAACATTTGGATAAACTACTGTTCCATGGATTTTTTCCAAACTATTTTCAAAAAGTTCTATTGCCATACAATTCTCTTTTGGTACTTCAAAAGGAAGAAAAATTTCAAAAGTATGCGCTTGCTTATAACCAAATTTTGGATAATATTTTTCATGACCTAAAAGAATAATCGAAGAAAAATTTAGATTTTTTGCAATTTCATGAGCTTTTTTAATAAGTTTTCCACCAATTCCTTTATTTTGATATTTAGGTAAAACAGAAACAGGAGCTAAAGCTAAAGATTCAAAGCTATTTTTGGAGTTTTGAACTTGGATTTTCGTTAAAATAATATGACCAACAATTTTTTCTTCAAAAATTGCAACAAGTGAAAGTTCAGGAATAAAAGCTGTAGAACTTTTTAATCTTTTTACTAAGAAATGTTCTTTTTTATCACTGAATTCTTCAGATTCAAATGCTTCTTTAATTAAATTAAAAACAAAAGGATAATCCTCTTTAATTTCTTGTCTAATAATTATTTCCATTGGAAAAATTTACTTTTTGAGCAAAATTATTATTTTTAGAAACAGAAAAAGAAAAAATTATATTAAAATGAAAAGAAAAAGTTCATTACCTCCTGTAAATAAGGAGAATTATATGCAAGACGTCCAAACATATTTGCTGAAAAATTTTGGAAAAAAACAACATTATTTGGCTACTGAAGTTTTAGAAGCTTCCCAGAAATCAAAGTTTTATTTTGTAGATGCAGAAGAATGGCACAGTTGGATTATGAGTGTTTTTGCGTCCAAAAATGAATTTGATACCTATCATTTAAAAATTGGAGAAAATTTAGATTATGATGAAATGAAAGAAAAAATGGTTGGAAAATCTGTAATTCTTCCTCCAGATTCCTATTATGGAAATGTTAAAAGAGAAGAAAAAAAGCTAAAATCTGTTTCTAAATTTTTAGCAAAATTTTTATTTGGAGATGATTGTTTTTTTGAAGATGAAGATTAAAATAAGCATTAGAAAATGAAAGAAATAAGAGTAAGTGATTTGATTAAATTTAAAGCTAAAATTATTTATAAAACTATTTTTAGGTTAAAAGCTCTAAAAATCGAATTTTATGATGAGAATAAAGAATTGAAATATTTTGTGAATTTATCTGAGAAGAATATTGAAGAAAGAGAGTTTATTCTTTATGGGGAAGAGTGTCAGATGGTTTTAGAAGGCAGTTTTGGAAAAAGAGTTCGTTTTTTGATTTCAGATTTGGCGAAAAAAGAAAGGTGGAGAATGATTGATAAAAATTCAAGTATTTATACTTACGAAAATTCTAATAGAAAAGATTTAATCGTTTGGAATGATAATTATTATGATGTAAGAATTAAATTAAACAAACAGTTAATTGCTAGGATTGAAAAAAATAAAATTGATGTTGTGAATTTAGAACATATTGGAATAATATTGAGTCTATATTGTGCATTTAAATTACCAAATTTGTTTTATGGGAAAAGAGCTCAATTATAGATGAATCTAAAAAAGTTGATTATAGAAAGCGTTATAATTGTTTGAATATTTATTGCTAAAAAGTTGTTTAAGCAATTTATATGTGATTTAATTTCATACATTCGATTAAATTGTGAAAAGAATTTAATGGAATAATTATTTAAATACGCTTTTATTGATGAATAGAGATAGCAAAGAGATTTTTGAAAGCTTAAAAGGAGAATGGGCTTTTGAAAGAAAAATTTATAATGTTACAACCAAAACAACTGTTTTAGCAAGTGGAAATGCTTCTTTTACTTTGATTTCTGAAGCTCCAAATTGTTTGGATTATGTAGAAATTGGACTAATTACTTTACAAGAAAATTTACGAAATATTAATTTTAGCAAAAAATATATTTATAAATTATTTGAGGATCAGATAGAAATTGTGTTGAATGATGGTGTGACAAAAGGAGAACTTTTTCAAGTTTTACTTCCATCTGAAGAAGAAAATTTATTTCATGGAACGGAACATATTTGTCGTTTAGATACACATAATGGAAGATATTATTTTAAAGATAATTCTTCTTTTAAAACAGAATTTTCAGTAATTGGACCAAATACAAATATGAAAATAACTTCTGTTTATACAAGACATAAAATGAATTTGAATTAAAATTAAAAAGAAAATATAGCTAGCTTAAAAGATTTGAAAAGCTAGCTATATTGTTTTAAAAAAATACTTGATATTTCTTTAAATATGGATTGTTTTGTTTTTCAAGTTCATTTGAATAAGAAGAAATAAAACTTTCAATTTGTAGTTTTTCAGATTTGTTTTGATGATGTTCATCTTGTTCGCTATGACATAAAATACAAAGACATTTTAAATTATTTGTGTGTGTATTTGTTAATTCATACGGATTAATATGATGTACATGAATATATCTTTTATCGAAATTATTTTTTAATTGTTCTCCACCAAATCCACATTCTTCACAAGTGAAGTTTCTTGTTGCTCTATATGCATTTGAAATTTTTCGCCAATTTAAAGGTCTTCCTTTTATATCTGTTTTAATTTCATCTTGATGATGAATGATATTTTCATTATTGATATCTAATAATTCATAAAAATCTTCTGTTGTTTCAATTCCTTCTCCAGTATTTTCTAATAATTCTCGCTGACAATATTTACATAAATCTAATAATGTGTTTTTATGTTCTTTTCCAGTATTATAATCTATAAGATCAACGGAAGCAGTATTAGCCCAATAATAACGATTATCAAAGTTATTTCTATTTTTTTGGTCAATAATTGCTTTACATTCTAAAATATGAAACTTAGGAAATCCATATTTTCCAAGAAAAGGTTTTTTAATATACATATATCCTCTTTGCCAATTTCCAAGATGTTCAAGATACACTCCATCATCTTCAAATTTGATTTTTCCAGAAACTTCTTGCTTTGTTAAATCAATTTTTTGCAATTCTACATTATTATCATAATCAGAAAGTCGAGGAATATTTAATTTATCTAAAAAACGATGTGCTTTATCAAATTTCTTAAGATTCATTTTTCATGTTTTTTAAGATTTCATCAATAAGTTTTTCACTTTTAGTTACAATTCTAAATTCAACACGTCTGGATTTCTTTTTATCAATTTCTTGATTGCTATTAATTGTAAAATTCCCATCTCTATCAACAGTATGACCAAATGAAAGTCCATTGGCAGTCATTAAAAATTCTACTGTTTTTAAATCTTTATTATTTAAATTTTGGAAATAAAGAGTATTTCTAAAATATTTGATTACTTCTAAAGCTCTTTTTTGAGATAAAATTAAATTAGCAATGTAAGGGTCATTGTTAAATTTTGGAGCTGGAACATTATCAGTGTGACCTTCAATTCTAATTTCAGATATTTTATTTTTATATTTTTCTTTCAATAAAATCTCAAAATATCTTGGTAGAAAACTTTCTAGAATAGACTCAAAATAAGGTCTAATATTAGATTCTCCTGAAGCAAACAAAACATCTGGGTTTTTAAATTTTATGGATAAATCTTTATCTAAAATAACTTCCCAATTTTTAAAATCATTTTCAAATTCTTTTTTTATTTCATGATATAATTCTGTTTTTACGGAATTAAAATCTTTTACGATAGTATCTCTTTCTTCTTTCTTTTTCTGAACTTCCAACATATACGAAATAGAAATAAAAAGAAAAATAATCATTAAACCTGTCATAATATCTGAAAAAGATATCCAATTGTTATCTGTATTTTCACTCATGATTTTATACGTAATGTCTTACTAAACGTTGGATTAATTCATCAAGACTTGTTAAGGTTTCATTTAATTGCAAAACAAATTCTCCTGCGATATTGTCTAAATTATTTCTCAATTCAATAGATGCATTTGAAATAATAGAAACTCCTTGTTCCATCTGATTTTTTGTGTTTTTCCAAAATTCTCCATTGATATCTTTTATTTTTTCAACCTCATGTAATCTTGAAATTAAAATATCTACAGACTGTTTAAATTCATGTTCTTTTAAAATCCAATCATTTAATTTATTAGTTGTTTTATCAAATGACTTCGTGTTTTTTTCAACCAATTCTGCTGCATTTACAAGTTTTTTCGACACTTCCTGGAATTTTGTGTCTTCAATCATTACACTTTGTAATTCTTTAATAAGATTTGTTAAATGACTATTTTTATTTGTAAGTTTTGAAGTATTTTCTGTAATGTCTTTGATAGAAGTAGAAGTGATTTCAAAGTCGTTTGTTACTTGCTTAAATTGATTTGTTAAGCTTGAAATCATTTCTTTATTTTCTTTTTGCCAAACATTTAATTGATTTACACTGTTATTTAATTCTTTGAAATTTTCTTGTACTAATTTTTCAATTAATTTGCTCATTTGTGCATTAAATGTTTCTGTAACTTTTTTCATTACTTCTACCAATGCTTCTGTATTATTTTTCTTTAATAATTCTCCGAATTCATCAAATTTTTGGAATAACATTTTTCGATTAGAAACAAGTTCAGATTGTATATTTTTAAATTGAAATAACAAGCTGTTTTCTGAATCAGAAGTTAAAGAGATATTTAAATTTTGTAATTCTTCTTTATGTTCTATTAATTCTAAATATGAATCATTAGTTACACTTCTAAGTTTTTCAAATTGTGTTAATAAACTTGTTTCTTCGTTTCCAACTAATGCATTTTGAATTTTATCAAGTGTTTGATTTTGCTTTTCTTCTAATTTAGAATTGTCTGAAAGTTGATTTTTTAATTTATGAAATTGTGTAGAAATACTTTTATCTGAATCACCGATTAAAGCTTCATTGATTAATTGAAAATTAGCTTTAGATTCTTTTTTCAATTCTGTCAAAACGTTTACAATTTCAGATAAAGCCACTAATTCATTTGACTGTTTTTTAGGAACATTTTTCTCTGCTTTTTTTAAGATAAGTTGTGTAATTGGTTTGAAAATAATCGAAAGAATAATTCCAATAATTGAAGTGATAAAAGCAGTTTTCATTCCTTCTAATAATTTAGGAATACTTTCTGTAACTTGATTTACGTCGAAATTATTTAAACCTTTAAAAATTCCTAAAAAAGTTCCTAAAACACCTAAAGTTGTGAAAATTGAAGGAATAGAATTGTAAATATGAATATTTATTTTATCTAAATTTTGAAATTTGTTTAGTCGAAATACATAATAGTATGAAAATAAAAGCCAAATTCCAAAAGAAAATAAGCTGTAAATAATAGAAAATGAATCCATAATTAGAGGGGGTAATTATTTTTTAAAAGAGTTTTTGATTAATTAATGTTAAAATAAAATATAAAAACAATTATTAATGTTAATAAATATGTTTATTGTAATAAAAATTAAGCAAAAGAATAAAAAATAATTGAATATATTTTACGGTTTCCCGTAATTATTGAAAGTTTAAAAGATGAATGAATAATATGTAGATATTAGAAGAATTTAAGTTTGAAAAAATAACATTCTGAAAAAATAATATTTCAGAATGTTAATTTATTATGATTTAAAGTTTAATTTTTTTAATTGCGTGACATAATAATTATAAAAATCTTCAACTTTGATTTTTGTTGCAATTTGTACAGTAGTTTCTAAAGGTTCAATATCAGGAATTAGTTCCACATGCATTGTTCCTTGTGTTTCAGGATCTGGAGAAATATCAACGGAAACAAAAGCTTGTTGAAAAGAATATAAATCTGGTTTACCTAAATATGCAGTTGCAGCTGTATCCCAAAAACTAAATCCATATTGAAAAGCAACTAAGGAATACATTTGAGTTGCAAGAGAAAGTGCTGGGTATTTTCCACTTTCAGGAAGGAAATGTTTTCGAATAATTTCTGTTGAAAGTGTTACATTGTTAGTGACATTTAAAGGAAACATTTTTAGATTTATTCCAGAAGTAATAACATCTTTAGCTGCTTTTGGATCCCAATAAACATTCCATTCAGCGTTTGGATTTGCTCCAGGAGCAATACCTGTGTCAATATTTCCAGCAGGTGTTTCTTGATTGATATAAACACCACCCATCCAAACAATTTCATGAATTTTATCTCTAAAAGTAGCGTCTGATTTAATAGCATTGGCGATGTCAGTCACAGGAGAAAGACAAAGTAAAGTTATTGGTTTTTGATTATTTTCTTTATAAACTTTATTCACCATATCAATCAAAGGATATTCCATTTGTGGTTCTGGAACTTTGATGTTTTTTTTAAATTGATTGATAATTGGAAGTACATTTACCATCAAAGAATATTGACGATATGTCCATGGAAAAGGATTCCAGCCACGAGCTCCAGAAACAACAACAGGAATGTGTTTAAGAGAGATTAAATCAAGAATTTTACTACAAACTTTTGCAGTTGGATAGCCTTGACAATCTGCGTTGACAACCATAATTCCTTTAATATTAATATTTGGCATTGACGCAGCGAAGAGAATTGACATTAATTCATCTGTAGCACCATCATGAATGATAATAATATCTTTTTTTTCAGACATAATTTAAAATATTACAAGGTTATTATTATTAAATACTCATTAATTTACGAAAAATTAAAAGGTAAATAATTGATTATTAGTTTAGTAAATTGATAAGGTTTTGTAAGGTTTTCTGTGCATGAAAAAATACTATCTTGAAATAAAACAAATAGAAAATATTGTGAATTTTAATTATCCAAAAGATTATATTGAAAATTATATCATAAAAAATTAAAAATGGAACATAAGAAAAGTTTTAGAATTGTTGGAATTTCAGTTGAAACAACAAATGAGAATAACCAAGCATTAATTGATTTAGGCAAACTTTGGGGAGATTTCTACACTAAAAATATTGCAGAGAAAATTCCTAATAAAAACAGTGAAGATATTTATGCAGTTTATACAGATTATGAATCGGATTATACTGGAAAATATACAGCGATAATTGGTTTTTGTGTTGATACGTTTGATGAAGTTCCGAATGATTTCACAAAAAGAGAATTTAAAGAAGGAGTTTATCAAAAATTTATTGCTAAAGGAAAAATGCCAGATGTAATTGGAGAAACTTGGAATGAAATCTGGAAAAAAGAGGAGGAATTAGATCGAAATTATATTGCAGATTTTGAAATTTATGGAAAGAAATCACAAAATGGAGATGCTTCAGAAGTCGAGATTTTTATTGGTGTAAACAATTAATTTTAATTTTTTTTAAGGATAATTTTTTTCTCAAATCAAAAAAATAGATGAAAAGCGTTAAACTACATTAAGATTTTCCAATTTTGTTGCACATAGTTTTGCCTTATTAAAAGAAGAAATTATGATGCAGAAAATTTTTAACGCAGAAAAATCAATTGCTTCCTTATTTATCAGATTAGCTTTGGCAATTGTAATTTTACCACATGGAATTCAGAAAGTTTCTGACTTTTCAAATATTTTAGAAATCTTAAATTCGTTTTATGGTTTACCAACTTTTATTGGAGTTTTGGTAATCTTAATTGAATTTCTAGCTCCAATGTTTTTGATTTTAGGTTTGTTTACTAGAGCAAATAGTTTAATCATTGGGTTTTTAATTTTAGGAGCTTCTTATTTTCATTTAGAAAATGGATTTTTCATAAATTGGTTTGGAAGTCAAGCAGGAGAAGGAGTGCAATTTCATATTTTATTTGTTTTGACAGCTCTAGGTTTGTCTTTCATTGGTGGTGGAAAATGGTCAATTGACTTTATAATGCAAAATAAATTAGATAGAAAAATAGAAGTTGAAGAATAAAATAATTACAAACTTTTCTACATTTTCAGTAGAAAAGTTTGTATTAAAATATATTCTAGTTATTTATTAATTGATTTTTTAAAAACTCATTTTCATAATCTAAAAGATAAAATTGTCTTAATTTCATATGAGTTAAAACACTTATCGCTGGTTGATCTTTATACATATAATTCAGATAAAAAATTTGCTCTCCATTTTGAATAAGCATAGAACTTGTATTAAGTCTTGTTTCAATTTTTTGCTTTAAACTTTCATCTTTTACTAATTTTAAAATTTTATCTCTATATTGATTTAATTTTAAAACAAATTCTTCCGCTTTTGAATTATATTTCTCACCATTAAAAAACAATATTTCGACATTTTCTTTATTTAAAAATTCTTCATATTTATAAATGAAATCTTGGATATTTTGATTTTTAATTAGTTCAGAATTTACTTCGTCTAAATATTTTATATAATCTGTTGTTAGTTGATGGTAAGTTTCAACATCTTTATTGTTTACTAATTTTTTATTCTTAAGACTTTTTTGAATTTGTTCTTTTAAACGTAAGTTAAAATATGCAGTTTCTTCATATAACTTAAAAGTTAAATCAAACGTATAATTTTCTTCATTTTTAGAACTAAATTCAGGTTTACAAGAGAATACAATAATTGCTAAAAGAACTAATAATAATTTTTTCATAGATTTTAATTTATAGTTTATTTTTAAAATATTTCATAACAATGAGTATCCAAATATAGAAGATTTTATTTTAAAAAGAGCGAAATTTGCTTTTCCCCATAAGATTTGGGATGAAATGTTGTTAAGTTTGATAATTGAAGAATAATATATATCCGAGTTCAAAAATATCAAGTCTTTATTTTTGATTCGTTTTTTATCAAGGAAAAAGAATGATTTAGAATATTGAAATTTGAAGAAAATAACTATGAAAAAAACTTTTTTTAAACAATTTATCAGAAAATTTAAAAAAGACATTGATTTAAACGATGTAGATACGCATAGAAAATTTATTAATCCTTATTATCTTAAATTGATGGGATTTAATTTTTTAAGAGATGATAATCCAATAAAATTTTTAGAATCTGTTAAATCACTAAAAGATGACTTCACATTAGATGATTTAAGAACAATTTTAATGTTTGAAGAAAATTGGAGACCTCGTAAAGTTGGTGCTTGGGTTATAGGTTTATGTCAAATAAAAGAATTAGAAAAAGAGTTGATAGAATATTTAAAAATATATCCTATTTATTGTGAGCATGTAATTTCGAATTTAGTATTATTTAATTCTCTTGAAGGAAGAAAAGCAATAAACGAACACGTTTTAGGTTTTTTAGAAGAAATTTTATTTTTAATAAAAGAAAATAAATTTCATGATGGATGGAATTTATTTGAAATAAATTCTTTGAGATGGGGATTTAATGCTCTTAAATATTTAGATGCAATTAATAAAACAAAAGATTTTGAAAATATGATTAATTCAAATATTTGGAAAGAAATTCTAATTAAATGTAATGAAAATTCAAGTTCCTTTTCAAGATTTTATTATTATGATTGGTTCAAAAATGAAGAAAATATTGATTGTGATTTTACAGAATCTTTTAAGGTGATTAAAAATGTTGTTGATTATGAATAAATAGTTTTTAGATGTTATAAAAATTATTTCCAAACTTTCTTTTTTAGATTTTGATTATAATAGTTAAAAACATGTTCCCATTCACTATTTTGATTCCAAATTTCACTTTCTACTTTTTCAATTTCATCTAACGAATTATGGTAGTTTTGACTGAATTGCTTTCGTTCTTCTGTTGAAAATTTTTCAAGTTTTGGATTGTTTATTTTTCTTTTTGGATTTTCAATAAAATTTAAAACATCAATATATTCTTGATTATCAAATAGAAATTTAGTGTTTTTAGGAAAAACATGAATTGTTTCACGAATTGCTTGCGGAATTTTAGAATAACCTAATTTTTCAAATGATTCTGGAATAAAAGGAACTAATTGTGGCATATTTCCAAAAATTCCAAAAGCCCAACCATCCGAATTTACATTTCCTATAGTTTGAAAGGAAATATATAATGTAAAAGCTTCTTCTGTAAGAATATTTTTAAATTCTTCTAAAGGAGTATAAATAGAATGTTCTGAAAAAAGTAATTCTGAAAGTGAAAATAAAGCTTTTTCATAAGGTGAAATTTTATATTTCTCTTCTATTTTTTGATTAATTACTTTAATAAGATTCTGAATTTTTTGATTTATCTGATTTTTCGATTTTAGAAGTTTTATTTTCTTTAAAATCTTTAGTTGCTCTTTAATTTTAAATAAATTATTGCTTTCTGATTCAACATTTATTTTTCTTACAAAATTTAAAATCCCTTTTGGAATGTCCATTCTTATTAAATCATTTTCCAATTCTTTAAAAAGAATAGATGGATTTTGAATTGCATTACTTTTTTCTTTTTCTAGAAATGGAATTAATAAATCTTCCAAAGTTGGATTATTTGTTAAAATATTTATTGAATTTTTAAGCAGCATTTTTTTAGTTTTTGAGATTCTAAAATACAGAAAAATCTAAAAGTAAATCTCTGAATTTTTACTTTTATTTTGCAAGGGATAAAATAATTATTACTTTTGTTTTGCAAGTAAAATTTAAATTAATAAAAATGGAAGATTTTTTTAGATGTAAATGTCCGATAACTTCTAGTTTAGATATTTTCGGAGATAAATGGACTTTAGTGATTGTAAAACAAATGCTTTTTGAAGAGAAAAGTACGTTTAAAGATTTTACAGAAAGTGAGGAGGCAATTGCTACAAATATTCTTTCATCTCGCTTAAAAATGTTGGAAAAATTTGGTTTAATTGAAAAAGAAAATCATCCAAACAATAAGAAAACAAATATTTATACATTAACAGAAAAAGCATTGTCATTTACGCCAATTTTGATTGAATTAATGATTTGGAGTAAAGAAAATATACAAGAATTTCATCCAAATTTAAATATTCATCCAGATTTAAATAGGATAAAAAAGAATAAAGAAAATGCAGCTAGCCAGATTGTAAAATCATATAATCAATTTAAAAAATCCCTTTTTAAAAATTAAAAAAATGAGTATTTCAAATAAGCAAAAGCCACAAATTGTTTTTGAAAATTTCACACAAGAACATTGGACAAAACAAGAATCAGAAAATGTAAAAATGGTTGT
This sequence comes from Aureivirga marina, assembly GCF_015767265.1. Taxonomy (GTDB): domain Bacteria; phylum Bacteroidota; class Bacteroidia; order Flavobacteriales; family Flavobacteriaceae; genus Aureivirga; species Aureivirga marina. The sequence continues at coordinate 477,119 of NZ_JADPIB010000002.1, read as the reverse complement.
TGATTTCTTTCAAAAATTGATGAACGAACATGATTTTGATTACATTCAAAAAAAATATGGACAAGGTTCTTATATACAACACAATCGTGCAATTCCAAATGGAATTTCTGGACTTATAAATTATATTAAAGATTTGGTGAAAAGATTTCCAGAATATTCATATGATTTAAAGAAAGTTTATGTTGATAAAGATTTTGTCATTTTTCACAGTCATGTTACCATGAAAGCAAAACATAGAGGAAATGAGAAAAAAGGATTTATTATAACAGATACTTTTCGCTTAGAAAATGGAAAATTAGCAGAACATTGGGATGCAATGCAACCAATTGATTTTTTCTCTAGATGGTTGTTTTTATTGATTGGAGGAGCTATTAGAAATAATAATCCAACTTTTTAATTTGGCTTTTAAAGAATAAGAATTTTATGATAATTTTTTTACTTTTGCGTTCTTAGTACTATGAGATTTCTTTTTAGATGTTTAAAGAATTTATTAAGAATAATAACAAATTAAATTATTTGTCAAAATAGTATTATCCTAGATATAAAAAATTAAATTTTTAAAAATGATTATGAAAAAAAAAATCTTTATTTTTTTACTTGTTCTATCAAGCTTTAGCGCAAAATCACAAATCACAGGTTTACCAGATGGAAGTATTGGTTTAGGAACTTCTGAACCTAAAAGTAAATTAGATTTTGGAACAAATTTTTCAAATCCCTCTACATATCCTAATAAAATCACATTATGGTCAAATGGTCCAAATAACTATTTTGGTTTTGGTATAAGTAATACAAATTTAGATTATTTTAGCCAACATAACCATCGTTTTTATACAGGATATAATGGTACACCAGGAACAGAAAAAATGGTCATTAATTTAAATGGTGATGTGGGAATTGGAACAACAGATCCTGATGGATGGAAGTTAGCTGTAAATGGAAGAATTAGAGCAAAAGATATTTTAGTAGAAACTGCTAACTGGCCAGATTATGTATTTGAAAAAGAATATAATTTACCATCTTTAAAAGAAGTTGAAAATTATATTAAACAATTTGGACATTTAAAAGATATTCCTAGTGCAAAAGATGTCGAAAGTAATGGTTTTTATCTTGGATCTATGAGTTCAAATTTACTTCAAAAAATTGAAGAGTTGACATTATATACAATCAAACAAGAAAAAGAAATTGAGAAATTAAAGAAAGAGAATAAAGAAATTAAGCAATTAAATGAGAAATTAATTGAATTACAAACTAGATTAGAAAAGTTAGAGTCTGAAAATTAGTAAATTAGATTTGTAAAAAAATAAAATAATATTCTCAGTTAAGATTAAAAAATCTTCAATTTAAAGTGTCACATTCTAAAAAAGGATTAGTCTTTATTTAAATACAGTTTATAAAAACCGTTTAGATTTAAATAAAATCTAAATATTTAAAAACCAAATTATCAAATGAAGACAACCTTTAAAATATTTGTACTTTTCTTATTAATGATAAGTTGTACAAATAATGAAAAACCAAATACGTCAAAAAAAGAGAAAAAACATCAATATAGTACAAAAGTAAATTTATGTATTCAAGACAATAAAATTTCTTCGGATTGGATCCAAGCTTTGCAAGGAAGACATAGCAAAAAATTTATAGATTCTCTAGCTAAAGTTGAAAGACCTTTAACACAAGAAGAACAAGATTGGTTTACATTAATCAATTCAAGAGCAGAGAATTGGAATAATTTTAAAGACTCGTTGAAAGTACCTTTTGGAGATATTTTTATCAATGATTCTACAAATGTTTTTCTTGGATATCAAGGATATGATGATGCATTTACAACTGGTTATCAAACTGTTTGTTTGAATCTTACAGCGCTTACAAGAGAATATGGTTCTGCTAAAAAAGATAAAAATAAAGTAAGAATTGATCGATTTTTTGCACATGAATACACACATTTATTATCAAATGAATGGGCGAGGCAAACGGAACAAAAATTAGAGAATTTTAAAGACACCATTTATTGGCAATGTATGTTTGAAGGTTTAGGAATGTATCGTTCAATGTCTGATAAATGGTTTCCAGAAGGAGATTCTTTATCAACAATTGCGAATAAAACTTTTGAAACCCTTTATCCAACTTTTACAGAAAGAATAACTACCATTGAAACTTCAGAAAAATTAACAGAAGAAGAGAAATGGCAACTTCGTAGAAACCTTTCTCGTGGTCCAATGAAAAGAAAATGGGGAGCTTTGCCTGTTGCAGTTTGGCTTGCAATGGAAGCGAAAGGAGATGATAAAAATTTAAAGCCATGGATTGAGATGGGACCAAAAGCATTAATTCCATTAGCTAAAAAGTATTTAACTGGAGAAAATAAAGTTAAATTTGAAAAAGTGTTTTCTAATAATTTAAATGCTAAATAAAATGATGAATTTAAGATTATTATTTTCTGGTTTTTTGATTCTTTGGACAACGAATAATGTTATTGGACAAAATAATTTAGAACCACATAAAGATTCATTAGAAAACATTGTTGAGAAATATTACGATTTAAATATCAAAGTTTTTCAAGCAGATTCAAAACGTGAAGATATCGACAAAGTTTTCGAACTTTTTACAGAAGATTTCACTTATATACACCCACAATATGGAGGAGTTTATTCTCGAAAAGATTTATATGATGGATATGTTCGAAATCAAGAAAATGGTGGATATACAGGAGAAGAAGCAGATGTGAAAATTATTAATAAAATAATTGGGTTAAATGCTGTTTCAGTGCAAAGAAGTTATGTGTTGAAAAAAGACGGGAAACTTGAAGATGGAAATCCACAAATGACACATTTTGAATTTCAAAATGGAAAGATATATAGAATTACAGAATATTGGTAAAATCAATACTAAAATGCGTAAAATCTAATTTTAATTTTGCGCATTTTAATTTTATTAAAATAGATTTAAAATTTTACATTAAAAATAAACGGTAATTTTCCCTTTAAAGATTTATTTTGTTCTGTTACAATCAAATTTACAACAAAACTTCCTAAATCTTCTGCAATTAATGATTTCCCTTTCCCTTTTTGGTAATTACTTTTGTCTTTGTATAAATCCATTTCGACTTTTGATGCTAATCCCATATTTCCTGAGCCAAATCGAACATTTCCACATCTAAAAATAGTCCAATTTTTATAAGCAGAATTAATTATAAAATTTGCTTCTACATATTTGTCATGTAAAGCTTTAATTAAAGTTCTTGTGATTTTTGAAATTCCTCCCCAAAATAAACCCGAAGAACCGTCAACTTGTTTGAATTTTTCTGGACCTATAAAGAAAAATAGGTGAGGAGTTTTATTTTGAGAAATAGTGTTTTCGATAATTTTCTTTGTTAAATCGGAAACAGGAGTTTTCCAATTTCGATTTATTTTAGAAAAAGGATTATATGCTATTTTAGGTGAAGCACAATTAAAGATATTTTTACATGAAATTATTTCAATCCATAATTCATTATTCTTTATTTCATTGTTGAAAAAATCAACTTCTCTAATTTTTAAAAGATTTTCTTTAAACGAAATATTTCTTTCATTTAATAAATTTTTCAATTTTAATTTCGATCTTACAATTGCAAGCACAGGAATTTTATGTAATAATAAATGAGATGTTATTTCAATTCCAATACAACCTGTTGCGCCTAAAACACAAGAAAAATTGTTTTTTAAATCTTCCATGATAAAATTTAATTAAAGATTTGAGTCTAGAAAAAAATATAATTTATTTTAGAATTGACTCAAAAGTTTGACCATACAAATTTTGGAAGAATTTAAAAGAAAAGATTGTCCTATATTGCTATTTTAATTTTTATTATTTGCATATTCTTTCGGACTCATTCCAGTTTTGTTTTTAAATAATCTGCTAAAACTTTGACGTTGTTCAAAACCTAAACTATATGCGATTTCACTGATGGATTCTGGTGAATTTAATAAAAGTGTTTTGGCTTTTTCAATAAGAAAATAATGAATATGATCCATTGCACTTTTTCCAGTTTCTTGCTTTAATAAATCTCCTAAATAGTTTGGTGATAAATGCAATTGATTTGCGCAATATTTAACTGTTAGCAATCCATTTGTTTTAACTTCTTTTGATTCGAAATAGCTAGTTAAAATTTCTTCAAATTGCACTACAATTCCTTTATTATGATGATTACGAGTTAGGAATTGTCTTCCATAAAAGCGATTACAATAATTCAGTAAAACTTCTATGTTTGAAATAATTAAGTCATGACTAAAAGGATCTAATTTATCACTGAATTCTTTTTGAATCGTTTGAACAATTGAAAATAAAGTGTTTTTTTCATTTTCTGATAAATGAAGAGCTTCATTTATATTGTACGAAAAAAAGGAATATTTTTTTATTTTATTGTGAAGTAAACTTGAACGAATTAAATCAGGATGAAAATACAATCCCCAACCTTCACTAAATGCATTTTTTTCAATATCTGTTACAACACTAAGTTGATCAGGAGCCATACACAATAGAGAAGCCTCTGAAAAATCATAATCTTTTCTTCCATAAATCACACCTGCGCCTTTGAGTTTTTTTAAAACAATAGAATAAAAATTAAAAACTTTTCGAGTGCCACTTTCCATCGCATTCAAATCAATTTCTGAAAAATCTATTAATGTAATTAAAGGATGTGTGGGTTTATGTGGATAACTGAAAAACTCATGGAGTTTACTTATCGAATTTATCTTAACAGTCTCCATAATATTATGTTTTTAAATTAATTAAAATTAATATTTTCTCTGATAAAATTATTAAACTTAAAACATATTATAAAATGAATTTCTTTAAAGTTTATTAGCTAGTTCTATCAATAGTTAATATGAAAAAAAGAGCTAATAAACTTCGTTAAAATCAATTTAAATATGCAATTTGTAATAAAATTATCCTAAAAAGTTCGGTTGTCCATTTGAGGCCATTACTCCGCCATCAACTGGTAAAATTGCACCAGTGATAAAACTTGCATCATCACTTAAAAGAAAAGCAATTGGAGCTGCAATTTCTTCTGGTTTTGCTGCTCTTCCTAAAGGCATTCGATTTCTAACTTTTGCCATCATTTCTTCACTTTCTGTTACAAAAGATGCCATATCCGTATCTGTTAAGCTTGGAGCAACAGCATTAATTCGAACACCTTGGGGACCTAGTTCTAGAGCTAAAGCATGTGTAAAGTTTGTTACTGCACCTTTAGATGCACAATATGGACTAAATGCCCAATCTCCACGAATTCCTGAAACAGAAGACACATTTACAATGGAACCACCTACTTTTTTCAAATGTTCAATGGACATATTAATAGTATTAAAGACTCCATCAACATTAATTTCCATTACCTTTTTCCAATCTTCAATAGTTACATCCCCAATTGGACCACCAACAACAACAGCTGCATTATTGATAAGACCATCCAATCGTCCAAACTTTTCTAAATGTGTATTAATTAACTTTTGAACATCATCACGATTTGTGACATCTCCCTGTATAGCAAGAGTTTGCTCAGGTTTTGATATATCTTCTAAAACTTCCTCAAGTTTAGATTTTCGACGTCCAAAAATGGTGACAGACCATCCATCTTTTACTAATCTTTTAGCTGTGGCAGCGCCCATTCCTGTTCCACCACCTGTAATAATTGCTGATTTCATACTCTAAAATTTTGTTTTATAAATTAGTATGACAAAGTTAGATTGTGAGATTTTCAGGAAAGAAACCATATTACAGGAATAAGAAGTCATATTACAGAATTTGTTTTTTAACCTAATTTTAATTTTCTGAATGTTTTATTGAGGAGGTAAGTTATATCCAACTCGAATATCTTTTCCATGAGTTTCTCTAAAATCATTTTCTTTATGAGAACGGTTGCCGATTCGTTCATTAATTTCATTTGTAATATCATCTCCACGTCTATGATTTATACGATATGTACCATCCATCTCATAATATTTGTGTTCGATATTTTTACCAGGATTGTCTTTGAATCCGACATTTAATATTTCTTCTAATGGAATAAGTTCATCAACAATTTGAACACCACCTCGTAAAACTTCATGATATACTAAATTATCCATGGAAGGTGATTCATTTTTTAAAAGATGAAGAGCATGACCTAATTCATGATATGCAATTGTTGTAGCTCGATTTTGTTCTTGTTCATTTCCATCTTCTAATCTATAGCCTGTTTTTTTTCGTTTGGCTTCGAGTCTATCATTAATTGGAATTTGAACGTTTACATCACCAACTAATTTTCCTCGAGTAGCTCTTGTAATTGGTTCTGCATAGAAAGGACCAGTTGGAGAATTATCAATATAAGCTGTATTTCTTTGTTTTGTTATATCTTTAATTATACTTTTTCCTTGATCATCGTCTTTTAAATCTTTCCAAACTTTAGAGTTTCTTACTTTATCAGCATTTATTTTTAATTGAATAGGATGTTGTGGGTTATTATTTGTTATTTCTTGTAGTTTCATTTGCATAACAGACTCAGGTCTATTATCTATAAATTGAAATTTCGAATTACTAACACTTTTCTTTTGAGAAATAGTATCTTTTATTGGTTGATTTTTATTCTCTTGTTTTTTATCAATGTTAGTGCGCATATTTCACTTGATTTTTTGATTTCAGTAAACTGCTTTATTTATTTTTTAAAAATACAAAAAACTTCATTGTCAGGTATGTATATTTTAATTCGACTTGTTTTTCATATTCTAAATAAAATTATTCACATGTTTACTTTCGTATATTTTAGTTAAAAAAGTCTATAAATGAGAAATAAAAAATTAATACTTTTAAGAAATATTCTAAAAATATAAAATGGAAAAGTTAATAGATTTAAATACAGAAAATATTAGTGAAGAGCATATTTGTTGTGCAATATCAGATAAAAAATGTTCAGATAGTTATCAAGCTAAAAAGGAATGGTTATCAAGAGAATTTAATAATGGATATATTTTTAGAAGAATCAACGAAAGAGCAAAAGTTTTTATAGAATATGGGCCAGCAGAAAAAGCATGGATTCCGATTACGGCTCCTAATTATATGAATATTAATTGTTTTTGGGTTTCAGGAAAATATAAAAAGAATGGATATGGTAAAGAATTATTAAATTCAGCAATAAATGATGCTAAAAAGCAAGGTATGGATGGATTAGTAACCGTTGTAGGAACTAAGAAGTTTAATTTCATGAGTGATGGAAAATGGTTTTTAAAACAAGGATTTGAAGAAGTTGAAAAAACATCAAGTGGTTTTAGTTTATTAGTGAAAAAAATCAAATCTTCTGGAAAAATACCTGCTTTTAATGAATCCGTAAAAAGTGGAGAATGTGAAGAAAAAAGAGGAATAGTTGTTTATTATTCAAATCGTTGTCCATTTGCTGAATTTCATGCTAAAAATTCTTTGTTAGAAACAGTTAAAAATAGAAATCTCCCTTTAAAAATAATTAAATTAGAAACGATGGCTCAAGCTCAATCTGCTCCAAGTCCCGCAACAATTTTTAGTTTGTTCTATAATGGAAAATTTATAACTACTGATATTAGTATTTGTATGGATGTTAAGTTTGATAAAATAGTAAATAAAATATTGAATTGAATAGAATAAAAAAACTTCTAGTACGAATAAAAATCCAGTTACATTAATTCAAAAATCTATTATAAAACTTTAGAATAATCTTCAGGTAGAAAAAAATACTTTTATAATAAATATCTTAATATAATTTATACCAATATAGTTGAAAGATTGCTTGTATGATTAATATAGTAATTGGAGAATTTGTATTGCATGAAGAAGATATTTTTTACGATGGCCCAATTCCTTTTCGTTGGACGCGAAATATATTTTCCTTTGTAGAGAGGGAAGACACTTACCACAAACATTGGCATTTTAATTACGATCAATATGTTGAGATAGATGAAGCTTTAGATAGTTTTTTCTGGCAAAATGATAATGGAAATATTCTAGAAATGCCTTATTTGAGTCTTGGTGACGAGGCTGTTTTAAATGAAGATAAAATTATTTATCGCCATACTAAAGATGGTATTGAAATAGAAGATTACAATGCGAATTTAACCTATCATTACAAGGAAAAAGTAAGTTTGTTTTCTCCAACAAATAGACGTCGATTTTTGCTAAGTGAAATCTCACGTTTGCGTTTTGAAATTGTTTTTTTAAATATAAGGATGATTTATTGATTAAAATTGTGGAATCTAACGGCTCGGAGATTGATTTGTCTTATGATAAAAGAGGTCGTGTTGAAAAAATGACGATGGAAAATGGTCGAGAAGTTGCATGGAAATACAATAAAAATGGACAAGTAGAGCAGGTTGCAGACAGTAAGATAAAATCCTTTTTTCAGTATGATGATTTAGGTCGCGTAAAAACTGTAGATACTGAGGATGGAAATCACGTAGATTTTGAATATGATGCGATGGATAATATTGTCAAAGCAAAAGATAAATATCATGATGTTGCATTTTCTTATAGTCCGACAGGAAGAATACTAAGTCGTTCAGAAAATAATACAGAGATTCAATTTTTGTATGATAAAAATGATCAATTACTTTCAATTACAAATGAACATAAAAATATTTATCACTTTAAAAGAGATGAATTAGGGAATTTGATTGAAGAAAGTGGATATGATGGATTAAAACGAGAATATCGCCGAAATGCAGGAGGAAATGTAGAAAAAGTGATTACTCCTGACCATAAAATTACAAATTATACTTATGATACTTTAGGAAATATCAGTAAGATAATTCATGATGATAAGAGTGAGGAATTATTCACTTATGACAAAAATGGTCAAAAAGTATGGTCATGTGAATTGGATATTTATGGAAAAGTGCGTAGTATTGAAGGGAAACGTTCTTTTATTCCATTTCGATATCAAGGACAATATCATGATCATGAAACAGGCTTGTATTACAATCGTTTTCGCTATTATTGTACAGATATAGGAACGTTTATTTCTCAGGATCCGATTGGACTTGCTGGAGGAATGCCGAATATGTATTCTTATGTGCATGATGTGGGAGCTTATTTAGATCCTTTGGGATTATTTGAAACATTAACAATTGTTAGAGTGTTTACTGAAAATTCTCAAACAGGTGTACATTATTATGCATATTTTACGAATTCTAAAGGAAAATCAATGTTTACTCATTTATCAGGTGATGATTTAGGAACTAAAATTGTGACAAAGGAGAATACAATGGTTAACTTAGATGATATAGCAGATGAAAATAAAAGAGTAATTAGAGTTAATAAAAAAGGTAAAAACAAGAAGAAAATGATTGAAAATGCTATAAAATCTATAGTAGAAAGTGGACAGTTTAATCAAAAAGTTTGGGATATGGATGCAGGAATTGATTGTTTTAGATACCTACAAAGATTAATTGAAAAAATTAATCCAAGTGTTCATGTTCATGGAGATGATTTTTATAATAGATTTGATAAATTGCCTAATCAATGTAAATGATGGAGAATGTCATAAAGAGAATAGAAGAAGAATTTAATACAAAAATTATAAAATCTAAAACATTTCATCCATTTAAAAATACATTTAATACAGATATAAAAGGAAATATAATAACACTAGATTTAAGAGAAATTACTATTAAAGATTTTGAATTTATTACTCAGGTATTAAATTCTCTTGAATTTTTATCCTTAATAGACTGTGAAATAAAAAGCTTGAAATCAATAGGAGATTTTAAACAACTTAAAAAATTATTTATTCATAATTGGGATGAATTAGATTTAAAAATAAAGGATTTAGAAAAATTAATTCAATTAAAAGAATTAAAATTATGTGGTTTAGAGATTGATGATAAAAATGATTTTGAATACATTAAGAAATTAAAAAACTTAGAATATTTAAATCTAAGTTTTAATTATGAACTTTCAACTTTTAAAGGTTTAGAATCTTTAAAAAAGTTAAAAACTTTAATATTGAGTTGTTGTGATATAGAAAATTTTGAAGATGTAGATATTATGGAAAACCTACATTATTTAAATTTGGATGGAACTCCATATTATGAAAAATCCAAAATTAGAAAATTTGATAAATTTCCAAATCTTGAAAAACTTATATTATCAGACTGTTCTATTGAAAAGATAAATGGTTTTAAAAATATCGAAAATTTAAAGGAATTAAATTTAAGTTCTAATGATATTCTAAAAATAGAAAATTTAGAGAATTTTGAAAATCTCGAAATATTAAATTTGACTAGTAATGAAATATCTAAGATAGAAGGTTTAGAAAAATTAAAGAATTTAAAAATACTGAGAATAGAGAGTAATAATCTAACTAAGATTGAAGGCTTAGAATCTTTAGTAAATTTAGAATCTTTAATTTTGAATGATAATAAAATTTCAAAAATTGAAGGATTAAACCAATTAAAGAAATTAAAAACTTTAGAATTACAAGAAAATGAAATATCTAAAATAGAAGGTTTAGAAGAATTGAATAAATTAGAATATTTAGATTTATCAAAAAATAAATTATCAAAAGTAGAAGGCTTAGATTCTTTAGTAAATTTAGAATATTTGAATTTATCTGAGAACAAATTTTCTAAAGTAGAAGGTTTAAAGAATTTAAAAAATCTTAAAAGATTATATTTAATAGGTTTTAATACTGATGATTTTAGTGAGATTAGAAACTTGAAAAAGTTAGAGTTTTTAAATATTGGAAGAAATCAAATAAAAGATTTTAAAGATATTCCTTTTGATAATTTAAAAACATTATTTCTAATAGATAATTCAATAAATGAAGTGTCAGATGAAATGTTAGGACTTGAAAAGCTTGTTTTAACTAGAAATAATATAAAATATATTGATATAAATTGGCTAGAAAAGATAAAAGGAAATTGTACAATTTATCTAATAGGAAATCCAATTAAAAAGATTGATGGAAAGATTCCTGATAATGTGAAAATAGTTTTTTAGGAAATAAAAATATAAAAGCTCCAATTTAAATTGGAGCTTTTTGTTATTAAAAATCAATAGTAAAATCTTTAGAATAATCTTCTGGAAGATAAGCTCCAATATTTCTTAAATAATTATCTAAAGTTTTTATAGTTGTATGTCTTGTAATCGTGATTAGTTTATTCTTAGCATCAATAGGAGGTAAGCCTTGATTTAAAAATGAAAAATATAAGTTTTTAATAAAAGTATGTCTAAAGGAATAAATTCCATAATTATCACCTAAATTCAAATCTCTTTTAACTTTTAAAAATCGGTAAGAAAAGAAATCAGCCTTTGATTTTTCTCTAGTTGTTATCCAAGAATCAGGTTTTTCACTTTTCGAAAATAAATAATAATCATCTGGATAATTTTGAATATCCATTTTTTCAATTAATTCCATCAACTTATCTATGATATAAATTATAGAAATCTTCTCGGTTTTAGTTTGAACTTTGATTGTTCTTTCCTTTAAATTTATATCACCAATTTTTATCCTGGTAATTTCAATTGGTCTTAAAAAAGAATAAGTAAGAAATTGAATATAGGTTAGGAGATAAGTGTCATTTTCTTGAAGATAATTTTTTAGTTTCTCCACTTGATCATCTGTTAAGCTTTCATTTTTTCACTGGTTTTTCAGGTAGTTTTTCAATACCTATCATGAAGTTTTTATCTAAAATTTCATCTTGCATCATTTGATTTGTTAAAGACAAATATATTTTTCTGTAATTATTATAATTATATGCTGAAAGATTTTTTTTGGAAATTTCTTCAAATAAATAAATCATATGTTTTTATTAATTGCCTTTGCAGGAAGATGATTTAATTTGTTTTTCGAAATTCTTCATTACTAAAATATTGATAAAAGCCAGTGATTATCAATGTTTTCTTATTTCCCTGAATAATTTTGAAAAAGTGCACACAACAGGATTTGAACCTGCACATCCGCTAGGATACGAGCCCCTCAAAAGAATAAAATAAGAATATTTATTATAACTAGCTGTTAATCAATATGTATTTTTTGATTGATTAATATAAAGATATGTTTTTTTGTGCTCTTTTACGTGATGTTTTTTTAATTAAATAATTGATTTTACGGGAACCCGTAAAATTTCAATGTTCAGTTTTAATACTTTAGAACACTAAATTTAAAAAATTACAAAATGCTGAAAAAAATCACATTAACAGGAGAACAAAAACAAATATTATTTTTACCACCTAAAAACCCTATTCAAATAAAAGGAGTAGCAGGAAGTGGAAAAACTACTGTTGCACTTTATAGAGCAAAACATCTATTAGAGACCCAACAAAACTTATTTAATAAAGCTAAAGTAATAATTTTTACTTTTAATAAAACACTTGCAGAATATATCAATGCAGTTAAGCCATATATAAATGGAGGATATCAAAAGGATAGTGATGAATTAATAAAAAGATCTCCAATTGGTTTAGATATTCAAGTTATTAATTTTCATAGTTGGGCATTTAAATTTCTTAATTTACCTTTTGGAAAAACTTTATTTCAAAATCAACAAATTGATATTATTAAAGAGATTTTACTTAGTTTAAATTATCTAAATTCCAATATTTTGAAAAAAAGTCCAGAATTTTTTCAAGAAGAAATATCGTGGATGAAAGGAAAAGTATTTTTAAATAAAAGTGAATATATTGAATCTTCAAGGGTAGGTAGAGGAACAACAGATCGTGTTACAAAAAAAGATAAAGAATTTGTTTGGATTGTTTATGAAAAATATAATTCAATATTAAAAGCCAAAGGTAATTATGATTTTGATGATTATGCATTATTAGCTTTAAAGAAAATAAATTCAATATCAAATTTTCAAAAACCATTTACTCATATCATTATTGATGAAGCACAAGATTTAAATAAAGCTCAAATTCTAACTATTTCAAAATTAGTTTCGTCTGAAACTAATAGTTTGTCGATTATTGCTGATGCAGCTCAAAGAATTTATAAAAGTGGTTTTACTTGGAAAGAAGTTGGATTAGAATTAAGAGGTAGGTCTAAATCTTTCAAAAAAAATTATAGAAATACAATTGAAATAGCAAAAGCAGCTAATTCACTATTAGATAAAGAAGAAGATAGAGAAGATTTTACAGAAATTGAATATTCATATAGAAAAGGTAAAAAACCAATATTGGGAGTGTTCTCAACATATGATGAACAATTTGAATATTTAGAATCGCAACTTACAGATTTAAAAGAAAAAGATGATTTAAATAGTACAGTTATTTTACATAGGAATAATAAGGGAGTTAATCAATTAAGATATTTTTTAAATCAAAATGGATTTCCAACTGAATTAATTAAATCTAAAGATGGAGTAGACTATAATAGTACAAATATTAAGTTATGTACAATGTCTTCAATTAAAGGTTTAGAGTTTAATAATGTATTTATAACTGATTTAAATGATGATATAATTCCAAGTAATGAGGGATTTATAGATGATAATGATGAATTTCATATTTCAACTGAGAGAAGATTATTATATACTTGTATGACTAGAGCAAAAAATAAACTATTTTTATTAAGTAGTAATATTTTAAATTTTTCTAGATATTTAGATGAGATAGATGAAGATTTGATAGATAATATTTCTATAACTCAAAATATTTAATTGAATGTTGAAAGAAAATTATATAGAATTCAAAGAAGAAATAAAAAAAAGAAAAATTGAATATTTAATTCATTTTACTCCAACTATTAATTTATATAGTATTTTAGAAAACAGAAAATTGTTGAGCAGAGCTAAACTAGAAAGTTTGGATATTAAGGTTTCAGATATTTTAGATTATGCTCAATTTACAGACAATATAAGATATGATGATAAAAATTATATAAATTTATCTATTTCTTCACCAAATACATTTCTTTTAAAAAAATTTAAAGAAAAAACAAAAGATGATTTTATTACATGGTGTATATTAAAAATTGATCCAAAATATGTATACATTAATGACACTCTTTTCTCTGTAACTAATGCAGCATCTTCTTCAGCTAAATATCAATATGGTATATCAAATGACATAGATAAATTTAAGTTAATGTTTAAAGAAAATATATCTATTCAAGATAAGCGAGTAATTAATAGAAATTTAATTAAAGATAAATATCCAACTGATATTCAGGCAGAAGTTTTGGTTAAAGATGAAATTTTTATTGATAATATTATCGAAGTTTGTTTTGAATCAGAAGAAAAACTGGCAGAAGCTAGAGCAGCAATGTCAGAATTTGATACAAGCAATTTTATTGTTGATAATCAAATATTTTCACCAAATAGAAATATATGAAACCTATAACAAAATATAAAGGAAGTATCAAGCTAGCAGCTATTGGAGATGCTTTAGGGTGGATTACTGAGTTTGAAAATAATAAACAAAGTTTAAAAGAAAAATATAATGTAGAAGAAATAAAGACTTTTTATAATTGGGAAAAAAAAGTAGGAGGTAAATTTAATGGATATGTAGATGAAATTAAAGAAGGTTCATATTCTGATGATACACAACTTGTTTTAAGTGTTGCAAGGTCAATAAAAAATGGAGGAGATGTTGATAATGAGTATTTCTCTAAATTTGAATTACCAAATTGGTTATTATATTCAAGAGGTGCAGGTAGAACAGTAAAGAATGCAGCAAAAATGATTCAAAGAAAATCTGCTAAATGGAATGATAACTTCTTTAAATTTAAAATTAATACTAATAATATAGACTACAGAGATTGTGGTGCAAATGGTGCTGCAATGAGAATTCTACCAATTGCATTAGCAAATTTTGGAGATTTTGAAAAAATAAAAAAAGAAATATTTAAAAATAGTATTATTACTCATGGTCATCCAAGGGCTATTATAGGAGCAATTTTATATGGGGATGCAATAAATACAATTCTGCTTTATAGAGAGGATAGCTTTTCTTTTAATACATTTTTGATAGAACTAGGAAAGGATATGCATTCAAAATATTCTATAAAATATTTACTTGAAGAAGAGTTTTTTGATTGGGAGATGAAATGGAATTCTAAATATGAAATAAATTTTAGAGAATTATATCAAAAGACATTAGATGAAACTCAAGAATACTTAAGAATAATTTATAGATATTTAATAAGTGAGCCTATTGATTTAGAAGTTTTAAAATCTCTAGGATGTTTTGATAAAGAAACAAAGGGCTCTGGTATTTCGACTGTTGTAGCTGGAATTTATTTTTTATGTAAATATTTCGATTCACCTCAAAAATCATTAGAGAAACCTGTAAATTTTTTAGGAATAGATACTGATAGTATTGCTGCATTTACAGGGGGATTATTAGGTGCTTTATATGGGCAGAATATAATTCCAGATAAATGGAAAAAAATTCAAGATTTAGAATATTTAGATGTGATTTCTGAAAGATTATTAAAAATATCGGAAGGAAACTACAATGACTTTTTTAATCAGGATTCTAATAGTGATTTTAATTATCTATCCAATATTCAAAAAGATGATTTATATATAAATCAAAAAGTATACTTAGATACTTTAGGAGAAGGAATAGTTACTTATATAGATAGGCAAGACACATTGACTAAAGGAAAATATAATTTAATTATTAATGTAGATTTTAAAATTGGGCAGTCTGGGAAATTTACTAAAATATTAAATAAAGATGAATTGAAAATAGATGTAAATGATATAGAACAATTCAATAAATATTTAGATGGTTTAGATTCTTTACTTATAAATAAAATTAAGTTATTTATGGAGATTTTGAAAGAATCAGATAAAAAAGAATTTATTGAAATTATTGAAGGAATAAGAAAGTAAACCAAAACTACACCTAATATTTCAAATATTAGGTGTAGTTTTTAATTTGAATTATATCCAAAATCTCTAGTTAATAGAGTTCTTTTCCAAAAAGTTTCACGATTTAATATAATTTTATCATCTACAGTAGATTTGAAAATATCTAAAATAGAGTAGGAGAAGTGTTCTTTGATATGTTCAATGTCTAATTTTTTTAATTGTGTGTTTCCTCCATGGCCATTATATATATAATTAGACCAACGACCATGTAGCATAGAATTTCCATAAGCTGCACCTACATATTTTTTTCCATTAGATTTATCTGTAATAAGGTAGATCCCTTTTTGATTTTCTAATGCAGTTTTCCAAGTATTTTTATTTAAAACTCTCTTCAATTCTTTCCATGATAAATTTACATTTTCATATCCAGGAAATAAATCTTCGTCATAAGTATCTTCCAGAATTTGAGAAACAAAACAATCATCTATAATGCTTTCTGCCTTTCTAGCCATTTGTTGAGCATTATTCTCAAAATGAATAATTAACCTTCCAAAGTATTTTTCATATTTTTTGATAGTTTCATATTCATAACCAACTCCTTCAAAAATATTAAGATCTTTTGTTATTCTACTGATATCAAATAGGAGCCATTTATTTCCTTTTATTCGAACTAATCCAATAGCAATTTGTCCAACCTTATAAATCTTTTTTGAGCGATTCCAAAATTGCCAAGCTAATAAGTCGGAATGTTTGTTTTTATACAAATCAAATGGGTCTTCATGACCATTTGAAACATTTAATTTTATTTTTACATTACTTAGGTTTTCTAAGTGTAATAAGTCATTTAATTTTATTGACATTTTATTTATAATTTATTTCTCACAACTTCATATCATCCATTTTAGCATCTAATTGCAGAAAATTAGGAATATATTTTGCAACTTCTGCCCAATATTCTTTGGAATGATTTTTAATTTTTGTGTGAACCAATTCATGAACAATTAAATAATCAATTAAACTATATGGCAATTGAATTGCATCAAAATTTAAAATAATAGTATTAGAAGGTGTACAGCTTCCCCAACGTTTTTCTAGTTTTCTGAATTTTAATTGTTGGAATTCTAATCCTGTTTTTTTAACCCATTTTTTTACTCTAGGCGTTATTTTTTCTACTGCTTTTGCATTCAAAAATTTATTAAAAGCCTTTTGTAAATTCTCTTGTGTATTTAAATTTTCAGGTAAATAGACTTGAAATATAGATTCCGTAAAAGAAATTTTGATTTTTTTCAAATCATTATCCAAAATAAGTTGCACATAATATTTTCTTCCCAAATATTGCATTCTAGAACCTGTTACAATCGTGTCAGTATCTATAGATTTTACCAAGGCTAGCTTATTTAAAATCCAACGTGCTTTTTTTAAAATCAAATATTTTTGCTGTTCTTCTTCCAGAAAACTTCCTTTCAACACAACACCAGTATGCTTTTCCACACTGATATAATGTGTATTCAAATCTTTTTGCTCTTGAAAGATATATTCTATTGTCTTATTTCCATATTCTACACTAGGCATTTTTATTTTTCTTTAATACGTCTATCATTTCCCTCATCTTTTCTTTCGCATCTTCATGTTCTAACTTTAATTTTAGAACTCGCATTAATTTATTTTCAATTTTTTTCAGAACTCGTCCTTTGCTTTCCCAACCAATGATATTTAATTGTGCTTGGATTTCGTCAAAAAAGGTTCTTGTTTTTTCTTCTGCTTCTTCTGCAAAAATAGTTTTCATGGAATTAAATAAAGCAATTTCTTGCACAGTAACAAATCCTTTATTTTCTCCTTCTTTTCGCTCGTTTATAATTTGATTTTGAATTTCTCCAAAAGCGAATAATAACTGTGCTTGCGTAATCTGATTTGCTTCTTTTTCTTTTAGTAATTGTTCTAATCTTTCCGCTAGAGGTTTATAAAAATCAGGGTTTTTATCTATTCCAACTTTGATGGTATGCTTTAAATTATTTCGCATTTTCAATTCTTTTGTAGCAGGAGAGGTATTGGTTAATTCTTCCTCAAATTTTTCTCTATCTATAATTGAAATAGGTTCGTTGAATAAATTCTGAACTCCATTAGATTTCAAATGCTCATCAATTATTTCTTGTAACATTTTACTTTCGTCTTTGGTGATTTTTAATTCTTCATCTTCTGGAAAAGCATTTTTAGCTCTTATTTTTAATTCATTGAATAGTTTAAAATCACTCTGATATTTCATTGCTTTTTCATTGGGCAATACTAGATTTACAGATTTGTTAAATTGCTTCAGTAAATCTTTAAATTCATCTCGAATGTCCAAAGGTTCAATAAATCGGATGGCTCTGTCTATAAATTCATCTCGCTGATAATTCCTGTCTATTTTTATGGGTTTAAATAAAGAAACAAGCTTGGTATGATTTAACTCTAACTTCGGTAATTCTTCATTTAAATCTTTCAAAATATCTTCTGCAACCACATCTCCAGAAAAAATTTTCATAGCATGTTTTAAATCTTCTGTAATTCCACTATAATCTACTATAAAACCAGCATTTTTCCCTTTTCTGGAACGATTAACTCTGGCCAAAGCTTGTAATAAATTATGTTCTTTCAAAGGTTTGTCTAAATACAAACATGAGGCAATCGGAGCATCATAACCTGTCAATAGCATATCAGACACAATCAGAAAAGCAGTATTGTCATATTTCTTTTTTCCAGATTTTTCTGTTTCTTCTTCGTTTCCAAAAGGAAGTTTAAAATCTTCTGTAACGTCTTTAATATCCTCTGTAGGAACTACAAACACAGGTTTTTTATGATTCGGATTTTTTATATTCCAACTCATTGTTTCATGATATTCTCTCGCTATTTTATCTGATTTTGGCGAACCTAAACTCACTACCACTTTCGAATCAAAATCATGATAACCTTCTTCTTTTAATCGATGTAAAATTTGTTGGTATCGAATTGCAGCTTCTCGACCATTACAAACCAACATGGCTTTGTGTCCATCAGGATATATTTTTTCTTTAAAATGATCTACAATATGTTTTCCAATAGATTCAACTCTTTCTGAAGAAATTTGATATTTTTTTAAAGCATCTTTTTTAAGCTTGTCTTTCTTTTCCTCAGATGCATCGCCAAATTTTTCTTCAAATTCTGCTTCTAATGCTTCTTTTTTAATCGATAGTTTTGCAATTCCAGAATCGTATAACAAATCTACCGTAGCACCATCTGCTACAGCTTCTTTAATGGTGTAAACATCAATATAATTTCCTCCATAAAATTCTCCCAAAGTCGATTTGTCTTCTTTGGAAATCGGTGTTCCTGTAAATGCAATAAAATTTGCTTTTGGTAATACAGTACGCATAAAAGATGCTAAAAATCCATAATGACTTCGGTGTGCTTCGTCTACCAGGATATATAAATTTTCTTTCGCAGAAAGCTTTTCTAGTTGTATCGTTTCTCTATCGATTTCTTGCCATTTTCCATCTATTTTTTGTTTGTAAATTTTAGTCAGTGTCGTTTCGGTTATTTCTTTTTCTATTCTTATATCACCATTTTCTTCTACTGCTGTCTGATCGTTAGAAGTCGTATTTTCTTGATCTGGTTCTTGAAATTTCTGTAGAGTAGTGGTAATAATCGTCCCATAATCATTTCGTAACAATCCATCTAGATGTGCTACAGAATTTGCTTGATTTACATTTTTAAAACCGACATTTCGAAAAGTAGTTGTAATCTGTCTATCCAAATCTTTTCTATCAGTCATAATGATAACTGTAGGATTATCAAAACCAAATTCTGGTGCTTGTAGTTTTCTGGTAACATACGCCATGGTAATTGATTTTCCTGAACCTTGCGTATGCCAAACCACACCTCCTTCTCCTTCTTGTAGTTTTTGAATGGTTTTATTGGTTGCTCGTAATTGTTGATATCTCGGAAGTTTTTTGATAGTTTTTCCTTCGTTCAATTCAAAGATTACAAAATGACGAATCAAATCCAAAAGACGTTCTTTTCTAAAAAGAGAATACAGCAAAATATCTTGCTCTTTTGGCGAATCTCCTAAAAAATCTAGGGATTCGTCTTTGGCTGTTTTAAAAACAGAATAAAATTGCTCTGGTGCTTCTATGGCTCCATATTTTCCGCCAACTTCCCAAATTCCACAACAAATCTGATTGAAATGAAATAGTTTTTCGGAGTTTTTTTGGTAATATTTTAAATCTGAAAAAGCTTTATCCCAAGCGTTTTGTGCTTTAGGCGATTTACATTCAATAATTCCAATAGGCAATCCATTCACGAAAACTACTAAATCAGGAATGGAATGTTCTGCTATACCATGGAACTTTAATTGATTTACGACCAAAAAATCATTGTTTTCTGCATTTTCATAATCTATAAAATGAACAGGTAAATAAGTTTCTTTTCCTTCGATGATTTGTTTTACACGAAAACTCCCACCACGAATTAATTTCCACGCTTCTTGGTTAATTTCCATCAAAGAGCTTCCGTTTATAGAACTAATTTCTTGAAATGCTTTTTGTAAATTAATTTCATTAATCCACGGATTGATTTTTTGAATTGCCTTTTTTAAGCGTTCTTCTAAAAGTATTTGTGTAATTTCTGTTCGCTCTTCTAGCTGGCTACCTTTTGCATATTGATAGCCCATTTTTTGAAATAATTCGATAGCTGGTTGTTCGCTATAATTGTATTCTGGGGATTGATTCATTGTTTTTGTTTTATCAGACACTTTATCGGACATTTTATTGGACATTTATTGTTATTTATTTGTTTTTGTCCGATAAAATGTATTTTGTCCCTTTTTTTTCACCTTCTTTAATCACTTTATTTTCTTCAATTAACTTATCAATTGCTCGTTTTAAAGTTTTTTCATGTATTTCTACTCCAATTCTTTTATGTATATCTGATTTAGAACATGGAGCATATATTTTTATATCTTCTAAAATTAAATGTTCTAAGCGGTGAGGCTCAATACGTTTTAAATCTGTTTTTCCTTTAAATTCGGATTCTTTTAACAAAGTAGGGTTTACGAAATATTGTGTTGCTTTTGTTTTTCCTTTACTCAAGAGGATGCCATTTGTTACCAATTTACCAATCCAATGTTTTAAGTTGTCATTATTTCTTAAAGATAATTTTTCGGACAATTTTATAGCTAAAATACTTCCATGTTGAGCAACTAATCCTAAAACAATAATTTCTTTTTGATTTAAACCAAAATTTTCATTCACATTTGACATTAAACGTGCAACTTCATTACTAATAATTTGCTTTTTTAAAGTTACAACTACTCTATCATCCCATTCTTCAACTATAGGTTCAAATTTTCCATTAAATAATTGTACTTCATAAACTTTATCATAACCACTGCCTTCTTTTTCTATTAATTTTAAATCATGAAAAACTTTTGAAAGATGTTGGTTTCTTTGAACTGATTTTGCAATAATATTTGAAGGTGTAACACCTAAAGGCAACCTTCCTGGAGAATGAATTTCTAATCTGTCATGGTAAAGGTTTATAAAAATATCACCTCTCATTGTATATACTCTATGAACAAGTGCATTTGCAATAATTTCTCTTATAACTACAATATCATAATTAGGAATTGTTTTTCTGAAAATTCCATCCGAAATCTCAATAGATTCTTTCCAGTCAGGTAAAGCTAAAATTTCATTTAATAACTCTTTAGGGTTTTGATTAAAATCATCCCAAACAATTTTATTAACCTTATTGCCATTTTCATCATACTTTATAAACTGTACAGAAGGAGCATAATGAAGTAGCGCTCTATCTTTTCGTAAACCAAACCATAAAATTCCTAGATTTGTAAGAAATCCATTAGAAGAAAAAAGATAATGTTCCATTAATTCTTCTTGAGACATTTCTTTTACAAAACTTTTTACGCGTTCAGAATGATAAATATCTGATAATACTGAATCTCTTTTTTTAAAATCACTTTCTGAAATTGGGATTTTTTTTACAACTCTTTCTTCCCAAATAAAGGCTTGTTTTTCAGAAGCCAATCGAGTCATATCTTCAGGCATTAAGGGTCTACATTCATCCCCTATTCTTATGTAATATTTACCTTTTGTAGTACTAGCAATTGTTTGACTACTCCTAAAAATAGTAATGATGATATATTCTCCTTTATTTTCAGCAACTTCCTTTCTTGATTGAATTGCAACATTAACTGTTAATTGTGGAATTATTTTATTGATTTTATCAATCAAAGAGTTTTCTATCTTTTGATTTGAAGCTGGAAGAGATTGATCATCCTCTATACCTATATGTATTTCTCCTCCAACTCCATTGGCAAATGCCACACAATCCTTAGCTAATTCTTCCCAATTTGCAGATTTTCCTTTTATAAGTTTTAATGATTTTTTATCAAAATAACTGTTTTCTTCCATAAGAAATTTTTATAAATTCTTTAAATATAAGAATTTACTCGGATTTTCCCCGTAAGCAACTGCTGCATCAAACCTTTTTTAAGTTCTTGATACTGTACTTTTTTTGCCTCTAAAACCTCTATTTTAGCATCCATACTACTTAAAATTTCTGCTATTTTTTGTTGCTCTGGGAAGTTAGGAATAGGAATGTTTAGTTTCTTAAATTTGACAATAGTAAGAGCTTTTTGACTTGAACCACTCGAAATATTATCGATGATTTTTTGAAAAACGTTTGATTTAAGATATTGCGATAAGTATTTTTTATTTAATTTATTAGATATTTCTCGCAACCAAATTAGATTACCATCTTTAAAATAAAAATCATTATCGTTATTGATTAAATATATTGACCCAATAGTACCAACAGCTGAAATAAGTATATCTCCCATTAATGGAGCTCCGTATTTTTGTTTTAATTCATTGAATTTTTCCTCTTTGATATATACAATATTATCTAAAACCTCACCTTTAGAAAGTTGAGTAATTTCTTTTCCTCTAAAAAAAGGGATACCTAAATTTGTATAGTCAGCTCTATGCACTCGTTTACTTGAAGTTACATCCGCAATATCCTCAATCTTCACAACCTTCCAACCCAAAGGTATCTCCCCAAGAGGTGAATTTTTAAAAGCACTATGCCCAATACCTTTGCTAAGCAAACGCTGCATCATTCCTTTTTTAAGTGCTTTGTTGGCTTGTATTTGCTTCGAAATATTTTCGATTTTGGCATCTACCGTACTAAGGATTTCTGCTATTTTTTGTTGTTCTGGGAGAGGAGGGAGCGAGATTTGTAAATTTTCAAGAGCATTTTTATTAAGTTTAGGTTGAGCTAACCCTGTAACATATGGTTTTATATCCATAAAATTGATATAATATTTCAAGTATACTAGGTTAGATTTATCATTATTAAGTATAACGTGTGCGTGATTATTTACCCAAAATTGACCTTTTGCTATTAATGCTATATCATATTTTCTAGACTTTACATTTTCTCCATCTTCAGCAATTAATAAATATTCTCCACTAAAAATATAATTATTAATACTGTCAATTATTCCCTGAGCTCCATAATATGGAAATAAGCCTTGCATATTTTGTCTATCACTTGATTTTAAAGGTTTTCTTAAGTTATCATAATTAACTGAAACTTCCCCCAACTTCACAACCTCCCAATCCACAGGAATCTCCCCAAGCGTTGTCATTTTATAACCTTCCCTCATATCCCCAAGTCCTTTAAAAATCCAGATAATTTAGCATCAATTGTAGCTTCTTCACTTTTAAGTTCGGCTAATTGTTTTTGTACCGCTTCTAAATCTACTTCAGGTTCAGGTTCGCTGGTGTCAATATATCTTGAAATATTTAGGTTAAAATCGTTTTCTTCAATTTCGCTAATCGGTACAATGCGCATGTATTTATCTACATCTTGCGCAGCATCGTAGGCATTTACAATTTTATCAATATGCGTTTCTAAAAGTTCGTTTTGATTTTTTCCTTCTTTATAATCGCTACTAGCATCAATAATGCTTACGTTTCCTTTTTGGGCTTCGGTTTTGTTTTTATTAATAATCCAAACCGAAGCAGGAATTCCTGTATTGTAGAACAAAGCACTAGGCAAACCAACTATGCCTTCTACCAAATCATTTTCTAGCAATGCCTTACGAATTTTAGCTTCCGAAGAACCTCTAAAAAGCGTACCATGCGGCAGTACCACTCCCGCTTTTCCATCTTGTTTTAAAACAGAAATCATGTGCTGCAAGAAAGCTAAATCTGCATAACCTCTTGGTGGAATACCATATTGAAAACGTCCGAAAGGATCTGATACTGTTTTGGTGTAATTTGGCGTTACTTTTTTCTCTTTTCCGTCTTTTCCTACTTTGGTTTCCACATTTACTTCCGCAGGTGTCCACCATTCTTTATCCGAAAAAGGCGGATTGGCAATCACACGATCAAAAAGCATTAGTTCATTTTCTTCATTTTTATGTTTTGGGCTTACTAAAGTATCTCCTTTTTGGATGTCGGCATCGTCAAAATTATGAAGAATCATATTTAATTTACCAATTGCCCAAGTACTCAAGTTTTTTTCTTGTCCAGCAAGCGAAACATTAATTACATTTTCTTCTTTTCCGCCTTCTTGTTTGGCAATGTATTTGGCAGTTTCAATCAACATTCCACCAGAACCACAAGTTGGGTCATAAATTTTTTGTTTAGGTTGCGGTTTGATCAATTGTACGATAAGTTGTACCACGCCTTTCGGCGTATAGAATTCTCCACCTTTTTTACCTGCATCATCCGCAAATTGTTTGATTAAATATTCGTAAGCAGCACCTAGTAAATCGTTAGATTCTAAATGATCGTTTCGAAGCGAATGCATATTAAAATGACGTAGTAAACGTTGTAATACATCATCTGATAATTTTTCTTTATCTCCAAATTTAGTAGTAGTAACTACATTTTCTAGAGAAGGGTTTTCACGTTCGATAGCAGCAAAAGCTTTGTCTAGCGTTACACCAATATTCTCCGTTTCTTTTTTTAAGTTTTCCCATTTGGCTTCTTCAGGAAGTTGAAAATACGAATCTTCTTCAGCTTCTTTTCTAGAATAACCTTCTTCTTTCATCAAGTTTTCTACTTCTTCTTCAAACATATCATTTGAACGTTTTAAGAAAAGTAATCCAAAGATATAGTTTTTAAAATCCGAAGAATCAATGTTTCCTCTCAATATATTTGCAGAATCCCACAACCAACTTTCCAATTGGCCTAAAGATAATTTGTTGATTTCCATTTTATTTGTTTTTTTTGCTTAAAAAATAGATGCTCTATTTAATTCTGTAATGATTTAGTTTCTCACTTTTAATATCAAAAACTATCTTTTTTGAAGATAAGAATTTGAGAGTTCAAAAATAAGAAATCTAGGGAGAGAAATTACTAAAATCAATAAACTGATTTATGAAATTCTAACCTTTTGAAGTTAAGGTTTGAAATTTAATTTAATTAATCTTTTTTCAGCATTTTCAATGGTATTTTTATCAAAGAGAACTTTATATTTTTCTTTTAAAATGATATTTTCAAAACTAATATCAAGTTTATTTATTTCAAATAATTTAATTAAACCAGATTGAAGGTTTTCAGTTCCTTTGTTTATAAGTCTTGTTGCTCCTCCAATAGCACCATAACGATGAATATAATCTAAAACCATTTCTGAATTAATTTTTGCACCAAGCTTATTAGCTTCTTTAATAGTAGAAACAAAATCTTGTTCCAAATCTTTTTCAAGATTAGAAAATTCTTCTTCTTTTATATCTCTATTGATTAGTTGATTATTTATGAGTATTTGTTCATCATATTCTTTTACGATTCGTTGAAGATTTTGAAATCTAAAATTAAATTGTTTTACAAGTGTTTTGTCATCACTAATTATTATAATTTCATGATTATAATATTCAGCAGAATTAGTCCAATTATAAGAACCAGATGCAACAATTTTATTATCAAAAACAGCAAATTTGTCATGTAAAAATTTACCACTTTTTGTTGGCAGTATTTTTATAGAACCACCTTTTTTTTGAAAATTTTTAAAGGAAATTCTTTTATTTTCAAAATGATCACTTACCATAATTTCAACTTTACATCCTTGTTCAGCTTTATTTTCAAGTTGTCCGAGTAAATCTTTACTGGTAAACCACGCAACTGAAATAAGTATAGATTCTTTAGATTCTGAAATCAATTCGCTTAATTGACTTTTGATATTTTGGAATGTAGCTTTTAGCATTTTTTAGTTTTTAAATATTTTTGAAATTTAGGATTTTTCTTTAAATACATTTTATATATTCAAATAGTTTTAAATTAATTACTATAAAACTTTTGAAAAATGGCAAACTTAAGAATTATACTAAAAAGTCCAATTTTGTCCACTTTTGGCTGTGTTTGTCCAAATTTGTCTAATATTGTCCAAAATTTTCCGTAAACAAGAAATTTATTTTCTGTAATTGTTTTTATTATGTGAATAATTTAGATTTGTGATTTTAATGCTGTGAATTATCCAAAATGAAAAAGAATAAAATATGTAATCAAATAAAGAATTTGACTTTCCCTTTAGGTTTAGCAACATTATTAGTTGTAGTTGGAATAATATTTATAATAAAAAATGCTTTTCATTTAAGAGGAGTAGGTTTTAGTGAAGATATAATTGATCAAAATTATATTAAAATATTATTTTCATTAGCAGGAATTATTTTTTTATATGATACTATTATTCGTTCTCAAAATAATAATAAACAGCAACAAGAAAATTTTGATAGACAACAGTTTGAAAATAGATTTTTTGAATTGCTGAAAATTCATAGAGAAAACGTAAGAAGTTTTCCGAAGTATAAAAATCCAGATTCGAGATTAGAAGAATATTTAGAATCTCAAGCTTATTTTGTAAAGTTAAAGGAACATTTCAAAGAGATTTTTATTTTGACACATAAGAATAATTATAATCTCAAAATAGAAGATGTAATAAATGTGAGTTTTCTTTTTTTATATTATGGAGTTTCTAAATCGTCCCTCTCAACCTTACAAGATAAATTTGAAAAAATGAATCTTAAAGAATTAAATTTATCAAAAATTATAGAGATACTACATAATAAAAAAGCAAAATATAATACTAATCTTGTTAAGTATGGCGGACATCAATTAAGGCTCAGTCATTATTTTAGACATTTAAATCAAACAATAAAATTTGTAGATAAAAATGATTTATTGAGTGACATAGAAAAATATGAATATATTAAACTTTTAAGAGCTCAATTATCACAACCTGAATTAGAAATTTTATTATATAATTCTTTAAGTTCTCATGGGAAAAGTTGGAATGAGGAACCTTTTAAATTTATAGAGAAATATAAATTATTTAAAAACCTACCTAAAGTTTTATTTGAATTAGGTGAATTAAATGTAGAACCAAAAGAGTTTTATCCAGAAATAACTTTTGATTGGGAGAAAAAATAACTTTTGTCCATATTAGGCTGTAATTTTCCAGTTTTGTCCAAAAAAATCTTTAAATAAAAAAACAAACCAATCATATTAAGGAAATACGCTTGGTTTGTTTTTCTATTATCTACTATAAATTTCTTTAAAAGAATCAATTTTTATCAATGACAATTAAAAAAGACTTTAAAATAAGAGTATTAACATCAAAAAAGTAATTAAATATGAAATTTAAATTATTTAATTGAAAATTAGTTAATTTAATGCTCTCTAAACTTAGAGAAATTAACAATTTTTTTAATTTTCTTTTTCGTTTTCAATGTCATCATTTTCAATGTCATCATTTTCAATGTTATCATTTTCAATGTCATCATTTTCAATGTTATCGATTTCAATGTTTTTGATTTTAATGTTATCAATTTCAATGTCATCAATTTCAATGTCATCATTTTCAATGTTATCGATTTCAATGTTTTTGATTTTAATGTTATCAATTTCAATGTCATCATTTTCATTGAAATAACTATTTATATTTTTATTTATAAAGAATAGATTTTTCTTATATTTAGGAGGATGATAAAGATATTTTTTTGGTTTAGATTTATACATAATAATTATTTCATCCTTTTTATAATTTAAATCATTCCACCAATCCTCAAATAATAAATCTATATCCTCTTTTTCTATAGAAATATCTTTTAAACTTTCTATAGCTTTTTTAAATACAATATTTAATTCATTTGTTAAAGAATCAACCTCAAGAAATTGATTATGAGTTAACATATTATTATGAGCAATTAAACACCTTAATTCATATAACTTTTTCCATTTTGTTTGTAAAGTATCTCCATCAGAATCTATTAAATTTGAAAAATGTCTTTCCCAATTAGATTTGGGAGTATGATCTTTTAAATTTTGTAAATCTAAATTTTGTATATCTTCAGTTGAATCAATAAGTTTTATTAATTGACTTATAGATTTTTCTTTTGTAGAATATTTATTAAAAAGAAATCCAGCAAGATCAATAAAATCAATACTATGTAAATCACTCGTATATTTATTTTTTATATTTTTTTTGTTAATAGTATTTCTGATTTCTTTTGGAAAATAGTTTTCTTCCCAATTTGTACCTACATTAATTATCATAAACCTAGAGATTAGATTTCTAAGAACATTTTCAATTTTATTTATTTTAGGATATGCTAATTTTGAATAATAATGAGATACTTCATCTCTCTGTAAGTTAATATGTCCTTTTAAATAAATAATTAAAGATCTAAATACTTTAGTAAATTCTGAGAATTGTTCAATTTTATCAATGTCTTTAAGAGTAAAGGTAATATCAAATATTCTACGATTATTATTTTTTATTATAGAATTATTATAATTTACTTTTAAATTTTTATATAGAATTTCTTTTCGATTAACTTTTATATTAATATCCGTCATTAATAAATTGTTAAACGTTTTAATATCCGTACAAAAAGTTGACTTATTTTCAAAAATAACTATATACTCTAGTTTTATTTCTTCCATTTTCGTGTTAATTTTTTGCAAAAATATTAATATATTTTTATTAGATCTTTTATTTAGTTCATAATTATTAATTTTAGATTCTGTCACACATTGAAATATTTTTCTATTTCTTCAACAAAATTTTACGAAAATCCGTAAAAACCAAAAAAAAATATCTCATTTTGTCCAAAAATGTCCACTTTTGTCTGTGTTTGTCCACTTTTGTCCAAAAATAACCAATGAGGAAATACTAGGATAATATTAAAAAGTCTAAATTTGTCCAGTTTTGTCCAAAATATTCCGTAATCAAGAAATTGATTTTCTTTTATTTTTAAAACAGTAGATAACCGGATATGATATATTAAAGTTTTTAAAATCCTCTATTGTTCATTTTAGACTGTGATTGATTGTATTTTTCTAGAAGAAATATTTTTATTTATGAATCTTTTATAATTTTTTCTAATCTGAGAATACATACTTTCCATAATTCAGAATTTGTATTTTCATTATCAATTAAAGTTTGTCTGAATTCTTTTAAAACTTCATGTAATTCATCTAAAAAGAGATTTGCATTAATAACCTTTTTATTTTTTGATACTTTTAATAATTTTTTAGAATCTCTTCTGATTCTCCAACTATTTTTAGTTTCTCCATTGTGTAATATTCCACATCTAACTCCCTTATAAAATTTTTGAGGAACTCCTTTGCCTTTGAATAATACTTTTTTGTCTAAATTTAAATATTGATTTTTATCTAAGCCTCCTTGAGAAAATATTTTAAATCTTTCTTCAGTTACAAAAAAATAACCAAAACATCTTGCACTTTTCTTGTGTGTAGATAAAAATTCACGAACTTTAAATGACATGTAGGATTCAATTAACAAACAACAACTAGCCATTATTAAAAAACCACTTTTATTTTCTTTTGAGTTATTTTTAAAGGGTTTAATATATCTGTTGTATAGTCTATTAAATATTAAATTGGCAATATCAATACGATGATTATCTATATTAGATAACCAATTCTCTAATATCTCAATATCAACTTTATTCTTATTATTATCATATCCAATTATTAAGCTTTTGTCTTTCATTTCTTTTTAATAAAAATTTGATTTATACCAAAAATATAAATCCTTCTCAACAAAAATTTAAGGAAACCCGTAAAACCCAAAAAAACTTCATCCCATTTTGTCCAAAAATGTCCACTTTAGGATGTATTTGTCCACTTTTGTCCAAATTTGGCTGTGATTGTCCAAAATTGTCCAGTTTTGTCCAAAGAGACAACTATCATTAACTACTCGAAACTATCACTAACTCACACTAACTATCATTATCTATTAAAATCTCTTACTAACTATCACTAACTCCGAATGAGTTCGAAATTTTTTTTGAAGTTTGTTATATAAAAACCCTTCAAAAATGAAAAAAGAGAGTAAAAACCAAAAGAGGCAAAAAGAATTAAACTTTGTTGAGAAGATTATTAAGAATTCAGTTTTAATTTCTGATAAAGAAATGATTAAAGAGAATATAAAACATGAATTGGGTATGAAGATTTTATCCAATAAAAAATCCTAGTAATATTAATCCTAGGATTTTTTATTTTTTACTTTATTCACTATTTCTTCGATTATATCTGTCAAATGTTTATCGTCTTTTAAGAGCTTTTTAGCGATTTCAACTTCGTCGTCAGTCAAGGTCATTTTATCTTCTCTGATTCTCTCTAGCTCTTTTCTTAAATATTTGATATGCTCTTTAAGAAGTTCATTTTCTTCTTTAATTCTGATGATTTCATCATTTGAAATCTTAGTGTAATTTTTATTATCTGAATCTAATTCGGAACTATCATCATTAAGTAAACTATCAATGGTAACATTAAAATATTCTGAAACAACTTGTAATATTTCTAATGAAGGTTTTTGAGTTCCATTCATTATGCTATTAAATGAAGTATATTTTATTTTGGTAATCTCAGTAAATCTTAAATTACTCAAATTAGCTTGTTTTAAAAGCTCTTTGATGTTACGGATTACCACAGTTTGTTTTGACATAAATACAAATGTTAATAGTTGTTTTATATAGTTACAAATATAGTACTATAAATACAAATATACGACCTATTTATGTAGTTACAAAGGTGATTTTACTATCTATTCATGAAAAAAATAATATTTATATATGTAAAACATTAAAAAATTTTATCAAAAAAATGAAAAAGTTTTATGGTTTAAATAAAATTTAATTATATTTGTTCATATAAAGCAAAAAAAAACACTTAGAACGCCAATTCTAAGTGTTTGTAAAAGCTTTATAAACTGATTAATTAACCAATTTATATTTGCTCCCTGACAGTTGCAAATATAAGAAAAAAAGTTCTGAAGTATATGACAGTAGGAGTTTATACTGCCATGCAACAATTCTTTTCATTATCACAAGAAGAGCAGAAACTGTTTCTTGACACAGTAAATGCCAAAGAATCCGAAGCGAAAGCAAAAAAGCAAGACGAAGAGGATTTAAAAATTGTGATGGACATACAGAATTGTTTCCGAAAGTGGCAGAAAAAACACAGTAACTAATTGAAAATTATATTTGCAACCACGTTATGAAAATAAAGACATTTTTAAAAATGGCGGCTGAGTGGTTGCGGTCGTCATTTTTCACTTTTCAAAAAACATATCTCTATGAAGCCAACCACACTTCAAACAGAATCGTATTGCCTAAAATCAAAGGTATATCACCCAGAAATTATTAAAAAACATTTGTTGTTAGATACTTCTTTTGTATCGAATGTTTTGTTGCTCTTTATACACACTTTTGTGCTTCCCAATTCTAAAACCGTACTCGTTGCGGTTTTAGTTTTTCTTCCAAATAATGTCTCACCTATTTTAAAAATATTCATTAAAAATGCGCTATAATATCCAAATCAATCAAGTAAAAGCTCTAGAATGGGAAATCAATTTAAAACAAGCATCCGTTATTGATCTAATCAATCAAGCATCTTCTTGGGCATCACGAATGCAAATTGGTGGAAAGATTTTCTATTATATCTCGAGAGCAAAAATTGCAGATGAACTTCCTGTACTCTTTCCACAAAAAGAGAAGAAAAATGCAAAAGACAATTTCTTTGATTCAGTATATCGAGTTTTAAAAGAGTTAAAACGTCGTGGAATTATTTACTATGTAAAACACGAAAATATGGATATGATGTGTCTTACAGAAAAAGGTGAACAATGGAATGATAGAAATGCTCCAGAAAAGACACAAAACATCAAAAAAGAAGCTCCTAAAGTAGTTGAAATCGAAAAAGAAGAAATAACACCAATTGAACCTAAAAAAGAAGTTGAAACAGTAGAAAAACCGATTGTAATTACCTATGAAAATTCAAAATTAAACTTTAGTGAAAGTGTTTTTTTGGCTCCAAACTCTACTTCGTTTAAAGAAGATTCGGTTGTAAAAATAAACGAACCGATATCGGACAGAATTCCGACATATAATAATACTAATATTAATAATTTATATAAAGAAATAAAAAAAATATATAAAAAAGAATTTGAAAGAATTTTTAAAGAAAATCCAAATGTGCAAGATTGGTCAAAATTTGGAAGATTCTTCAATGCGGAAATGCGAGGACGTCGTTTTTATCGTGATGCTGAGATTCTAAAATGTTTTGAAAAACTGGCGATTTCGTGGAAAGAATACAAAAGAACGCCTTCGGAAAAAACACCGAGAAAATACCGTCCTACTCCAGCAAGACAAACAGCTGGCGAAATTCCTAATGTTCCATTCCCAATCAATTAAAAAACGCTGAATTATGCAGAAAACTACACTTGAAAAAACACAACAGGATATCAAATTGATTGGATTGTATAAATACAAATTTTTGAAATCCAAGCAAGAGTCAGAATTGACCAGTGAGGAAAAAGAGCAAATTTGGAACTATGAAAAACAACATATTCCATCGCAAAACGAGATTGACTATGTAAAATATCACGTAAACAATCAACTGAAAAAAAGAGAAAAAGATAATTATGTTTTTCGAGCAAATACAGCTTATGTTCAGTTTCGAGTTTCATACAATGAATTTCTTCAGGAAGAAAACTCAAAACAAACAGAACTGATTGAAGATCCAATGATGATTGAGAATTTAAAAACCTTGCTTTTCTACTTTGCAAAAGACAAAAGATTTTTTGAATCTCAAGCACTTGTAAAGCGAGATTTGGTTTATGGAAATACAAAAAAATCCTCTACTCCAAGTTTTGACAAAGGACTTTTAATCATCGGGAATTTTGGAACAGGAAAAACATCAACAATGAAAGTTTTACATAAAATGTTTTCCGATTTAAAACATCATAAATTTCAATATGCATCGGCAAATGATTTGGTGAGAAAGTTTGAGTCTTGGAATAAAAATTTACAAGCATTTTGGGATGATGTTTTACAAGGAGATTGGCTTTTCGATGATGTGAAAACAGAAAGATTTGCAAAGGATTTCGGGAAATTAAACCTTTTCAAAGAGATTTTGGAAAGTAGAGAAACAAAGAAACACCGCTATAAAACCTATGTTTTAGGAAATTATCATCCAGATCATCCAAACAATTTGGAAATGGCATTAGTTGAATATGGAGAGAAATATGGCGGACGAGTTTTTGACAGATTATTTTCACAATTTAACATCATACAATGGCAAGGAAACCAAAGTAAACGCTAAAAACCTCCCACCCTCAAATATGAAAAGAAGTCATGAATTATTAATCAGACGCAAAAGATTTGTTGATAATTATTTTGCTGAAAATCCAAAGAAAAGCATTTCAGAGATAATGCTCGAATTAGAAGAGAAATTATTCATTTCAACCACTACAATTCACAATATCAGACGAAGCAAAATCGTCGATGGAAAAATTATTTGGTAATCAAAAACCAATCAACTTTTAAAAAGCACTAACAATGGAAAATAATATATTCGATGAGCGTTTCACGGCGTTCAAAAAGGGAAACTATTACAAAAAATTAAAGAAAGAATTTTCTCATAACTCTTATGATAGAAGACGTTTAGGAGTTTATATCATCGCAATTTTAGTATCTGTATTCTGTAATTTATTTTCGATATTTTCAGAAAGCACCTTTATTTTTAGTTATCTAAATCATTTGGTAGCAAATACATTTGGAAACTCATTTTATTTTACAATAACAGTTACTGTTTTTGTGATTGCAACACTGGAAGCAGCGAGCAGAGTTTTTACTTATACACTTATAAAAGAATATTTACAATATGGCATTAAATTCTCTTCCTTTGTAATAGCTGCAATTGTACTTTTCATTTCTTATGTATCTGTTTTTTCAAGTTATCATGGAGGAAAAGAAGTCCCAAAACTAATTAAAGAAGCACCTAAATTTTTAGCTCCTACTCTTCTTTCAACAAAAGATGTAGAAAAACAGCATAAT
The DNA here is from genome assembly GCF_015767265.1 of Aureivirga marina. Taxonomy (GTDB): domain Bacteria; phylum Bacteroidota; class Bacteroidia; order Flavobacteriales; family Flavobacteriaceae; genus Aureivirga; species Aureivirga marina. Next base: position 442,928 of record NZ_JADPIB010000002.1, on the reverse strand, counting down.
GCCATTATTGAAAACTACGAATCAATTGCGCAAAGATTTTACAATAAATACCAGGAAAAAATAAAAACGAATGAATGGTTTGCAAAGCAATATGACAATCGAAAGAAAAAAGTAATTGTAGCACAAGAAAATAAAGCAGAAGAATTAAAAGAAATCAGAGAAAGAAATCAAACTAAGGAAGAAAAAGCAGAAAGAAAATATGAGAATTTAAAAAGTGATTATGATAAAGAAATGACCAATAAAGGAAATTCACTTGCTTATTTATCAATTCTTTTTCAAGTGATTTATTTCCCAGCAATGTTTTTTAGTGTGTATTATCGATATAGATCCTTCAATCAATTTAAAAAAGTTGAAGAAGAAAAAACACAAACAACTGACATAGAAATTCTATGGGAACGAACAAGACAGGAATTCAAAAATTTAAAAAATGATTTAGTACCTACTCCAATTTTAGAAACAAAAGAAAAATCGAATTTGTTGGAAAACAAAAAACGACAAAATAAAATTGGATATGATATGTCATCAATAAAAAAAACAGATGAAAAAACAGCAAAACACAAAAACACAACACAGCTACAATCCCTGTCTAGACAAGAGCTAACAGATATACACACAGTTCCACACAAAAAGACAAGAGTTGATAAAACAAAAATTAAAAACAACATAAATATTTACAAAAAAAGAGTAGAAGAAGCAGAAAAAGGAACAGATGTATATAAGAATAGATTTCAAAATTTAGAATATTGGCAGTCAAAATTGGAGGAATTAAATCTACAAATAGAAAAATATAATCAATCTCTTAAGTAATAAATATTATGATTTAAATTCTTTAGCATCCATCTTAAATAATATGTATTAAAAAAAAACTGGAATAATAATATTCCAGTTTTTTATTCAAAATAGCTTTTAAAGAGTTTATATTCTTTGGGAGTTAAAGTTTTTCTCCATTTCAATTCATTCCAAGATTTAGTTGGATTTGCTTCTTCCATAGCATCTCTAATATAGCTATTGATAATATTTCTAGGCATATCCTTGTATAAATCATGGATTTCGCCTTTTCGTGGTGCTTGTTCTTTTGGATTCATTATTTGAGAAGTTTAATTTCTTCTAAAATAATAGGAGAGAGGCTTACTCATATACAACTACAGAAAAAACTATCAAAACTTACAGAAACTTACAGAAACTTACAGAAACTATCAGAATCTTTATTTTCTAATTTCAAAAACAGACATCTTTGAAGAGTAAATAAGGAAATCCCGTTATATAGAGTTCGCTTAGATAATTTTTTACTCCTACGTTTTTTTCTTCAATGGTTTTTAGTTTTCCACTATATAAACATTCTAAGTGAACTCTTTTTCTTTTTGAAGTGTTTTTAAAAGTGAATAAAGCAGCTTTCGGGCTGCTTTATTTTAGAATTATACGGAATCCCATAAAATTTTTATTGATAATATTTCTAAATTTATAATTATTAACTAATAAAATTTTTATTTATGGCTGTGATTCATATACCAACTCAAGTAGTTCATGGTGGTTCAAAGAGAGCTGGCACAAAATGTGGTAGAGATACAAAATACAAATCTGAACATTGGAAAGATACCAATAGAAAAATTACTTGTAAAAACTGTTTAAGATAAATGAAAAAGCGATTGAAAAATATAATATTACAATCGCTTTAATTTTTTATAAAATATAACTACAGAAAAACTATTAAAACCTACAGAAACTATTAGGAACTTTACTTTTCAATTTCAAAAATAGACGTCTTAGAAGAGTAGATAAGGAAATCTCATTTTATAGAATTCGCTTAGATAATTTTTTACACCTACTTTTTTTCTTTAATGGTTATTAGTTTTCTACAACATAAATATTCTAAGTGAGTTCTTTTTCTTTTTGAAATGTTTTTAAAAATCAATAGTAAAATCCTTAGAGTAATCTTCTGGAAGATAAGCTCCAATATTCCTTAAATAATTATCTAAAGTTTTTATAGTTGTATGTCTTGTAATCGTGATTAATTTATTCTTAGCATCAATAGGAGGTAAACCTTGATTTAGAAATGAAAAATATAAGTTTTTAATAAAAGTATGTCTAAAGGAATAAATTCCATAATTATCACCTAAATTCAAATCTCTTTTAACTTTTAAAAATCGGTAAGAAAAGAAATCAGCTTTTGACTTTTCTCTGGTTGTTATCCAAGTGTCAGGTTTTTCACTTTTGGAAAATAAATAATAATCATCTGGATAATTTTGAATATCCATTTTTTCAATTAATTCTATTAACTTATCAATGATATAAATTACAGAAATCTTCTCTGTTTTAGTCTGAACTTTAATTGTTCTTTCCTTTAAATTTATATCACCAATTTTTATCCTGGTAATTTCAATTGGTCTTAAAAAAGAATAAGTGAGAAACTGAATATAAGTTAGGAGGTAAGTATCATTTTCTTGAAGATATTTTTTTAGTTTATTTACTTGTTCATCTGTCAAACTCTCATTTTTTACAGCTTTTTCTGGAAGTTTTTCGATGCCTATCATAAAGTTTTTATCTATGATTTCGTCTTGCATCATTTGATTTGTCAAAGACAAATAAACTTTTCTATAATTATTATAACTATATGCAGAAAGATTTTTCTTTGAAATATGTTCAAACAAATAAATCATGTGTTTTTTTGTAATCGACTTTGCAGGAAGATGATCCAATTTGTTTTTCGAAAGAAATTCTTTTAAATAATCAATTTGATGTTTGTTTTGATGAATATAACTAGCGGACCAAACTTTGCTTTTTTTCTCAACAGCTTTATCAATAGCATCAATAATATTGTACTCTTTATTAAAATTTAACTCCGATTCTTTTTCTGAAAAAGGAGAGAATCCTTGTGCTAAATGATTCTCTAAAACACGTTGAATCTTTTTTGCAGTTTTTAGTCTTTCAGAAATTCCTTTTATTCGATTTAAGTTATTATAAACCTTAAATTGTTTCATTTCACCAGTTTCTGGATTTCTAAATCGAAACCAGATATACCATTTACTGCCTTTTCCAACATATTTTATTTTTTTACCATTTACGATTTTATAGTCGATATGAATCTTCGGTTTTGTGTATTCCATGCAATTTAATTTTAAAAAATAGTTGTGCCCTTTTTCATCCCCTTTTTGAAGAGATAAATTTTTTGTGATAGAAAGTTTTGCTTTTTTCTTCATTACTAAAATATTAAAAATATTGATTAATGCCAGTGATTATCAATGTTTTCTTATTTTTCTGAAGAATTTTGAAAAAGTGCACACAACAGGATTTGAACCTGCACATCCGTTAGGATACGAGCCCCTCAAGCCCGCGCGTCTACCAATTCCGCCATGTGTGCATTGGTAAGTAGAATATTGCAAATATAAAATCTCTTTTGAATTAAAAAAATACTATTAAATAGATTTTAAATAAAAGTTAAATTCAATAAAATCATAATTACTTTAATATTTCTCTAATAAAAACTCCCTTCTTTTCTGATTAACTTTAAGTAAGAAAACCCTATAAGTCATGAAAACAACATTTAATATAAAAATCCTATTGTTTTGCTTATTTACAATTCTTACCGTAAATATGGAAGCTCAAAATGCTTCTAAGATTCAAAAAACTAGACCAGCAAGAAATATTCATCCACCAAGGCCAGCTAGACCAATTCATCCACCGCATGTGAAACCAATTCCATCACATATAATCTATCCAAATCATCGTCATTATTTTCCTCCTTATAGACATCGTGTTGTGTATCATTTCCCTCATAGACCAAGAGTTTATTACCATCACGGACATCCTTATCATTTTTATAATGGGTATTTTTGGAGACCAAATCGAAATAGATTTATTTTTTCTGTACCACCTTTTGGATTGAGAATTAATTTCCTTCCCACTGGTTATCATAAAGTATTTATCGGTCCAGATGTTTATTTTTATTTTAAAGGAACTTTCTATAAAAAATATGGAGAAGAATATGAAGTTATTAAAGCACCTTATAACGCTGTAGTTTATGAGTTGCCAGAAGAAGCTACAGAAGTATATATTGGAGGGAAAAGATTTTATGAATATAATCATGTGTTATACAAAGTTGTTCGAACTCCTGAAGGTAAAGTATTTAAAGTAGTAAACTATGTGAATTAGATAATTTTGATTAGCTATAATAAAAATGTAAATCGGAATAGAATTTTATTATTTTTGCATTCCGGTAATACATATCAAAATAAATTAAAATGCTCATAATTGGAATTGCCGGAGGAACCGGAAGTGGAAAGACAACAGTTGTAAACAAAATCATTAAAGATCTTCCACAAGATGAAGTGTGTATCATTTCTCAAGATCACTATTATAATGAAACAAACGAGTTGTCATTTGAAGAAAGAACGAAAATAAATTTTGATCATCCAAAATCTATTGATTTTGATTTATTAGTTTCTCATTTAAAGGAGTTAAAGAAAGGAAATACAATTGAGCAACCAATCTATTCATTTGTCGCACACAATCGTTTAGAAGATACGATTAATACACATCCTAAAAAGGTGTTAATTGTAGAAGGAATTCTGATTTTTAACAATAGAGAATTGAGAGATTTATGTGATATTAAAGTTTTCGTACATGCAGATGCAGATGAAAGATTAATTCGAAGACTTCGCAGAGATATCACAGAAAGAGGAAGAACAATTGATGAGGTTTTGAATCGTTATCAGGATACTTTAAAGCCTATGCATCAACAATTTATTGAGCCTACAAAATCATTTGCAGACATCATTATTCCTAATGATAAGTTCAATACAGTTGCAATTGATATTGTTCGTACAGTTATTAATGAAAGATTATAGGAAATTTACTACCTTTACCCTATGATTTTAAAAAAACTAAAAAAAAATATTCTTTTCAAAGTTATTAGTAATAGATTCTTTTTGATATTACTAATATTCGTTGTTTGGATGCTTTTTTTTGACGAAAATTCGTATCTAAGTCATGTGGAGTACGATGATGAAATCAAGAAGTTAGAAAGATTAAAGGCTTATTATCAAGAAGAAATCGCAAAAGATAGAAAGATAATTCAAAGCTTTGAAAATGAAGAAAATCTTGAGCGTTTCGCAAGGGAAACCTATATGATGAAACGCCAGAATGAAGATATTTTTATAATCGAATACGACACAATTTCAGATTAGAAACAATTGTTTTTTTATATAAAAGTCATTTAAAATTTTAGTTGCTAAAAGTTTAAATGACTTTATTTTTTTACTGACCAAAAACATAGTTAAACCACTTTTAAAACATGAGTGATTTTTTATTTAATGAATTTGAGCCTTCATCTGCGGCTGCTTGGAAGCAAAAAATTCAGGTAGATTTAAAAGGTGCAGATTATAATGACACTTTACTTTGGCATTCTAGAGAAGGAATTACTGTAAAACCTTTCTACTTTGCTGGAGAAACAGAATCATTTGCGCCAGAAACAAAAAATAAAGCCTACGAAGTTTGTCAAGAAATTTATATTTCTGACGAAAAAACTGCTAATTTCCTAGCAAATGATGCTTTGCAAAGAGGAGCAACTTCTATTTTATTCAAATCAAAAGGAGTTTTTGTAATAGAGGATGTTCTAAAAGACATTCCAGTACAAACAAAAATCCAATTTCAATTACAATTTATAGATGTTGATTTTTATAAAAAACTAATCGATGCTGCGGCAAATTATGTTCTTTATTTAAATCTTGATGTTGTTTACCAATTGGCAACCTCTGGAAACTGGTTTGCAAGTGAAACAGAAGATTTTAAAAACGTTGCTACGATTTTAGAATATGCAAAAGGAAAAAATGTTTTTGTTTTAGGAGTAAATGCAGAATTGTATCAAAATTCTGGTGCAACAACGATGCAACAAATTGCTTATGCACTTGCACAAGGAACAGAATATTTAGAGAAATTTGGAGCTGAAATTGCGAATAATATCCAATTTAATTTTGCGGTTGGAAGTAATTATTTCTTTGAAATTGCAAAAATCAGAGCTTTCAAAAATCTTTGGAATTCAATCTTAGCAGAATACAATACAACAGTTGAAAATATTGAAGTTTTTGTGACACCGAGTTTAAGAAATAAAACATTATACGATTATAACGTAAATATGCTTCGTACAACAACAGAATGTATGAGCGCAATTCTTGGTGGAGCAACAACAGTTTCAAATATAGCTTACGATACTATTTTCCATAAGAAAAACGAATTTGGAGAAAGAATCTCAAGAAATCAATTATTGATTTTAAAAGAAGAATCTTATTTCGAAAATGCACAAAATTTTGCAGACGGAGCTTATTATATTGAAAGCTTAACGGAGCAATTAATGGAAAAAGCATTATACATTTTCAAGCAAATTGAAGAATCAGGAGGGTTTATCAAACAATTGTTTAAAGGAAATGTACAAAGAAAAATCGCAGAAAGCGCTTTTAAAGAGCAAGCAGATTTTGATAATGGAAGTGAAATTTTATTGGGAACAAATAAATTTCCAAATCCAAAAGATTTCATGAGTGAAGATTTAGAATTATATCCATTCTTAAAATCGAACAAAAACAAAACTGTGATTACTCCAATCATTCGTAAACGTCTTTCACAAAAGATGGAAAAAGAAAGATTGGAAGCAGAAAAAGTAAATGCGAACTCTAAAGAAGAAGCAAATGGCTAGAAAAGATTTTTCAAAATTAGAAATTAAAAAGAGCAATCAGCCAGCAGTTGCTCCTTTAGAACATCAGGATTTTATTGCTGGAATGCCTCCTTATTTAAGAGGACCATATTCAACGATGTATGTTCGTCGTCCTTGGACGATTCGTCAATATGCAGGATTTTCTACAGCAGAAGAAAGTAATGCTTTTTATAGAAGAAATTTAGCAGCAGGACAAAAAGGTTTGTCTGTAGCTTTCGATTTAGCAACACACCGTGGTTATGATTCGGATCATGAGCGTGTGCAAGGTGATGTTGGAAAAGCTGGAGTTGCGATTGATTCTGTAGAAGATATGAAAATCTTATTCGATCAGATTCCTTTGGATAAAATGTCTGTTTCAATGACGATGAACGGAGCTGTACTTCCAATCTTAGCATTTTATATTGTTGCAGCAGAAGAGCAAGGTGTAAAACACGAACAACTTTCTGGAACGATTCAAAATGATATTTTAAAGGAATTCATGGTGCGTAATACATATATTTATCCACCAACTCCTTCGATGAAAATTATTGCGGATATTTTTGAATTTACAAGTAAAAATATGCCAAAATTTAATTCGATTTCTATTTCTGGTTATCATATGCAAGAAGCTGGAGCAACGCAAGAAATTGAATTAGCTTATACTTTAGCAGATGGTTTAGAATATATCCGTACTGGAATTGCAGCAGGAATGGATGTGGATGTTTTTGCACCTAGACTTTCATTTTTCTGGGCAATTGGAATGGATCATTTCAAAGAAATTGCAAAAATGAGAGCTGGAAGAATGCTTTGGTCAAAATTAGTAAAACAGTTTGAACCAAAGAATCCAAAATCTTTAGCATTAAGAACACACTGTCAAACAAGTGGATGGAGTTTAACAGAGCAAGATCCGTTTAATAATGTTGCTAGAACTGCAATTGAAGCAATGGCTGCTGCATTTGGAGGAACGCAAAGTTTACATACAAATGCCTTGGATGAAGCAATTGCTTTACCAACAGATTTCTCTGCGAGAATTGCTAGAAATACGCAGATTTATATTCAAGAAGAAACAAATATTACAAAAACTGTAGATCCTTGGGCTGGTTCGTATTTTGTGGAAAATATGACCAAAGAAATTGCAGATAAAGCTTGGGAATTAATTCAAGAAGTAGAAGAACTTGGAGGAATGACAAAAGCAATTGAAGCTGGAATTCCAAAAATGAGAATCGAAGAAGCTGCTGCAAAAAAGCAAGCAAGAATCGATAGTACACAAGATATTATTGTAGGTGTAAATGCTTACCAATTAAGAGAAGAAGATCCACTTCATATTTTAGAAGTTGACAACGAAGCAGTTCGTCAGTCACAGATTGCAAGAATTCAAGAAATCAAAGAATCTAGAGATTCGGAGAAAGTAAAAGAAGCTTTAGAAAACTTGACAAACTGTGCGAAAACTGGAGAAGGAAACTTGTTGGATTTAGCGGTGAAAGCTGCTAGAGTTAGAGCAACATTAGGAGAAATTTCAGATGCGTTGGAATCTGTTTATGGAAGATATAAAGCAACAATTAAATCGATTTCAGGAGTGTATTCTAAAGAAATAAAAGATGATGCTTATTTTGCACAAGCAAAGGAATTAGCAGATAAATTCGCAGAATTGGAAGGAAGACGTCCAAGAATTATGATTGCCAAAATGGGACAAGATGGTCATGATCGTGGAGCGAAAGTAGTTTCTACAAGTTTCGCCGATTTAGGTTTTGACGTAGATATCGGACCATTATTCCAAACGCCTGCGGAAGCTGCAAAACAAGCTGTAGAAAATGATGTACATATTTTAGGAGTTTCTTCGCTTGCTGCTGGACACAAAACTTTGGTGCCACAAGTAATTGCAGAATTAAAGAAATATGGTAGAGAAGATATTATGGTAATTGCTGGAGGAGTAATTCCTGCACAAGATTATCAATATCTTTTTGATAGTGGAGTTGTTGGAGTTTTTGGTCCTGGAACCAAAATTGCCAAAGCTGCTATTGAAATTCTGAAGATTTTAATTGAATCTGTTTCGGAAGAGTAAAAGATTTAAAATAATAAGGGAAAAGCGATTCGTTAGAATCGCTTTTTTATTTAGGATTTATTTTTGATATGAGTTGATATATTAACTTAAATAATTTATCTGAATTATTATCATTAGAAATATCAGTTTCTTTTTGATCTAAATTCATCTTATTATTTTGTTCAGATAGATAATTATAAAATAAACTGATGTCAAGGTTTTCATGTTCTTTTGAAACTTTATAAAGTTCTAATATTTTCATTTTTTCTTGATAAATATTATAAAAGAATTTATAATCCGAAATGATTTTTCGGTATTGCTTTAATAGAAACCATGAAATACTTTCTATAAAAATTAGAATAGTAATTGGTCTAATTAATTTTAAATAAGAATTCTTTCCGTCATTATAATTAATTTCAGATAGATTTAAATAGAAGAAAAGTATTGCTAATATTGCAATTAGAATTCCTGATACAAGCATAAAATTAGCTCTATTTTTTGTTTCAAAAACTAAATTTTCAATATTTTTAATATTTAGATTTATAAGATTTTCGAGTTTATCTTTTTCAAGTAATTTTTTAGTTTGTGACTCTAATTCATTAATTCTATTTAAAAACTTTTCATTATTAGATGTTTCATCTGATTTGATAGTGTTAATTGAATCTTTCAATTCATCTTTATCTTGGTTTGTAACTATATACTTTTTGTTTGTGTTTTTATAAATGTATTGTGGTATGTAAGTGATTATTATAATAACAAACCAGATTAAAAAATAAATAATCAAATTAGTATTGAAAACTTTATGAAGTTCACCTTCAATTTTAATATAATCATAGTATTTAAGTTTATCCTTAAAATCTTCAAGGTTAAATGTTGGATTAAAATTGCTGAGTATTTTATCTTTTTTTAGAGAGTATTTATATTTTATAAATTGTAATTTATTTAAGAAATAACTGGGAAGAGTTTCAATGTCTTTAACAAAAATAGTATCTATTTTTTCTTTTTCTTCTAAGCTGGTTAATTTAAATTTTAGTTTAGGAGAAAGATTTTTTATAGAATCTAATTTTTTATAATTCTTTTCAAAACTAGAAATAATCTCCTCTCTATATCTTAATTGCTCTTCAAACAATTTATTTTTTACAAATTCATTTTTATTTTCAATTAATAATAATTCATATTTTGAAACATCACCTTCTTGAATAAGTTTAAAAGCTAGAGTAACAATTCCAATAGTTGTGATTACTAGCCTTATTGCACTCAGTGTTTCTTGTTTGTTTTTTTTCATATAATTTTAATAATGATTACAAAAATATCATAATTAAATCATTTTTGAAATATTTTATATTAACTATCGGAAGCTTTAAAGTTTTGAATTTCAATATTTAACAAAAATCATGTAACTTAAGTAGAGTAAACAAAATTTGAATTTTACTTATTTAAGAATCATGCATTTAATTCAAAAAAAATATTTGATTTTAGTTTTATTCTGTTGTTTTTTTCAAGGAGTTTCTGCACAAACTGTGGAGAAATTAACTTTGGAAGAAGCTTATAAATTGATTGAGGAAAATCATCCTTTGTCGATGAATAAAGAATTGATTCGAAAAATATCAGAAGTCAATTCACAATTGCTGAAAAAAGAAAAATTACCAACTTTAAATCTTTCTGGAACTGGACAAATTCAATCTGAAAATTTAGAATTTGGAAACGTAAACACACCTTTTAATATCAAATTACCTTTAGAATCTTTTAAAGCATTTTTGGAAGCAAATTATAATTTGTATGATGGCGGAATTTTAAAAACGCAAAAAGAATTAGAAGTTTTAGATGAAAATTTAAAACAAAATCAATTGAAAGTTTCGCTACGAGAACTGAAAAATTCAGTGAATGATTTGTTCTTTTTGATCAAACTTTCCAAGCAACAACAAGCAATTTTAAATTATTCAATAGAAGATTTAAAATACACTTTAGAAAGTGTGGAAGCTGGTTATGAAAACGGCATTTTTTTAGAAAGTGATGTTTTAAAATTAAAAGTCAAAAAACTAGAATTAGAATCGCAAGCTACAGATTTGAAAAAAAATGTCAAATCATTTTTATTGGTTTTAAATGATTTATTGGGAATTATCATTCTCGAAACTTCGGAATTGGTCTTGCCAAATTATGAAAATATTGATTTAGCAATTGAATTGCATCGTCCTGAACAAGCTTTCTACGATTCCAAAAAAGAATATTTAGCCAAACAAAATGACATTTTAAAAGCGAAAAATATTCCGAAACTATTTCTTTTTGGTCAAGGTGGAGTTGGTTATCCAAATCCTGTGAATTTTGCAGATGTTTCCACTTCTTTTTATGCAATTGGAGGTTTTCGTTTGGAATGGAATTTTTTAGATTGGGGAATTTCAAAAAAAGAACAAAATCGTTTGCAATTGGAAATGGAACAAGTAGAAGTTGAAAAAGAAGTTTTTGAGTTTAATATCAATTCGCAAAAAGCAAAATATGTTGAAAATATTGCTTCTTTGAAAAATCAGATTCAAAATGATTTAGAAATTGTAGAACTTCAGACAGAAATTTCGAAGCAAACAAAAGCGCAACTTCAAGAAGGTGTCATCACTTCAGATGATTATTTAATACAACTAAATGCTGAACTAAATGCGAAGCAAACAATGGAATTGCACAAAGTTCAGTTGGCGCAATCTATAACGAATTATCTAACCATTTTTGGAAAATTATAAAAGATGAAAAAAAGTTATTTTTCTATACTGTTCGCTCTTTTTTTTCTGGTTTTGATTTCTTGCAATCGAAAGCAAAAAGCAGATGCTTATGGGAATTTTGAAGCGACAAGTGTGTTGATTAGCGCACAAGGAAATGGACAATTAAAACAATTTGAAATAGAAGAAGGACAAGAGTTGGAGCCAGATTTTTTTGTTGGATTTATTGATACTTTGAATATTTTTTTAGAAAAAGAACAATTGCTTTCTCAAATATCTTCTTTGGAAGATAAATTACAGGAAGCTGCGCCAGAAGTAGAAGTTTTATTACAACAAAAAAAGAATTTGGTCAGAGAACGAAATCGCACTAAAAAATTATTGAAAAAGAAAGCGGCAACGCAAAAACAGTTAGATGATTATAATGGAGAAATCAATTTGGTAAATCAGCGAATTGATGCAACAATTTCACAAACTTCTATTGCAAATCGTGGAATTTTATCTTCGAAAAAACCATTAGAAGCACAAGTTCGAGTGTTAGAAAATACTTTGGAAAATTATCAAATTATTAATCCAATTAAAGGAACTGTTTTGACAAAATTAGTGGAAGAGGATGAATTTGTAGGAATTGGAACACCACTTTATAAAATTGCAAATATTGAAATTTTAAAATTGAGAGCTTATACAAGTGCACTTTTATTGCAAAATGTAAAACTTGGAGATTCAGTAACAGTTTTGACAGATAAAGGAAAAAATGATTCAAAAAAATATAAAGGAAAAATCACATGGATTTCGGATAAAGCTGAGTTTACGCCAAAAACAATTGAAACAAAAGATGAACGAGTGAATTTGGTTTATGCTTTAGATGTTGAAGTGAAAAATGATGGTTTTTTAAAAATTGGAATGCCAGGAGAAGTGATTTTTCATGAAAAAAAATAAAGAATTTGGAAGCAATTATAGTTGAAAATATTTCGAAAAATTATAAAGATATTCAAGCTTTAAAAGAAGTTTCTTTTCAAGTAAAAGAAGGAGAAATCTTTGGTTTGATTGGACCAGATGGTGCTGGAAAATCAACGCTTTTTCGAATTTTGACAACACTTTTATTACCAGATTCTGGAAAAGGATTTGTTGCTGGTCATCCGATTGTAGAAGAATTTAAATCTATTCGGAAAAAAGTGGGTTATATGCCTGGGAAATTTTCTTTGTATCAAGATTTAAGTGTGGAAGAAAATCTTTCTTTTTTTGCCACAATTTTCGGAACTACGATTGAAGAAAATTATGATTTAATCAAAGATATTTACGAGCAAATAGAACCTTTTAAAAAACGATTGGCTGGAAAACTTTCTGGAGGAATGAAACAGAAATTAGCACTTTGTTGCGCTTTAATTCATAAACCAGAAGTATTGTTTTTAGACGAACCAACAACTGGAGTAGATGTGGTTAGTCGGCAAGAATTTTGGGAAATGTTGGCTGTTTTAAAACAAAAAGGAATTTCGATTTTGGTAAGCACACCATATATGGAAGAAGCTATTTTATGTGATCGAATTGCTTTGATTTTGAATGGTGAAATTCTGAATATTGACACTCCAAATCAAATGATTCAAAATTTTGATAAAACAATTTATGCGATTAAATGCAATCGTTTGTATGATTTGATTCACTATTTAAGAACACAAGATTACACAGAAAGTTGTTTGCCTTTTGGTGAAAATTTACATTTAGTTACTAAAGAAAAAGTAGAAATAGAAAAACTAAAAAAAGAAATTATAACTCAAGGTTTTGAACAAGTAGAAATAGAGAAAATTACACCAACTATTGAAGATGTTTTTTTGCATTTAGGACAAGAAAAAAAAGAAGATGCGAATTGAAAATAAAAATATTATTGAAGTAGAGAATTTGACAAAGAAATTCGGTGATTTTACTGCGGTAAATGCAATTTCTTTTACAGTAAAAAAAGGAGAGATATTTGGTTTTCTTGGAGCAAATGGAGCAGGAAAGACGACAGCAATGCGAATGTTAATCGGGTTGAGTATTCCAACTTCAGGAACTGGAAAAGTGGCAAATTTTGATATTTATAAAGAAGCGGAAAAAATCAAAAAAAATATCGGATATATGTCACAAAAATTCAGTTTATACAATGATTTGACAATTCGAGAAAATATTCGGTTTTATGGTGGGATTTATGGTTTAAGTAAATCGGAAATTAAACAAAAAACAGAAAAAATTCTAGTTGATTTAGATTTGAAAAGTGTTGCGAACAAATTGGTGGATTCACTTCCGCTTGGTTGGAAACAACGACTTTCTTTTGCTGTTTCAATGATTCATGATCCGGAAATTGTGTTTTTAGATGAACCAACAGGTGGTGTAGATCCTTATGTGCGAAGACAATTTTGGGAAACGATTTACGATGCGGCAAACCAAGGACGAACAATTTTTGTGACAACACATTATATGGATGAAGTAGAATATTGTGATCGTGTTTCGATAATGGTTGATGGGAAAATAGAAGCTTTGGATACACCGAAAAATTTGAAAAAGCAATTTCAAGCAACAAATATGAATGATGTATTTTTAAAATTAGCACGATGAAGTGGAAAGTATTTTGGGCATTTGTAAAAAAAGAATTTTATCACATTACGCGTGATAAGCGAACGTTGCTGATTCTTTTTGGAATGCCGATTGCACAAGTTTTGATTTTCGGATTTGTGATTTCTACAGATTTTAAAAATGCTTCTATTGATTTTTTAAACCATGCAAATGATGAAACAAGTTTTGAGTTAATTGAGCAAATTCAGAGTTCTGAAAATTTTAAAATTGGTAGAATTCTTTATGCTGATCATGAGTTAGAAAAAGGATTTAAAGATGGAACTTCAAAATTAGTGATGGTAATTCCAGAAGATTTTTCCAAAGATTTTTATAATAGAAATCCAATTGAAATTCAGATTTTAACAGATGGTTCAGATCCAAATAATGCAGTGACTTTGACACAATATATTACAAGTATTGTTGGCTCTTTTCAACAACAAAAATTAAAAATTCCAGAAAATCCACAGCAAATAAATATTGAAACAAAATTATTATACAATCCAAAATCAATTAGTGCATATAATTTTATTCCAGGAACCATTGCTTTGATTTTAATGATTATTTCTGCAATGCTAACTTCTTTAACTATCGCAAGAGAAAAGGAAACAGGAACGATTGAAATTTTATTGGTTTCGCCACTATCTCCTTTATTAATCATTCTTGGAAAAGTTGCTCCTTATGCTTTACTTTCCTTTATTGACGCAATTTTAATTTTAGTTTTAGGTTTTTTCGTTTTTGAAGTTCCAGTTCGAGGAAGTTTGATTTTGCTTTTATTTTGTTGTTTGATTTATGTAATAACTTCATTGACAATCGGAACATTAATTTCTGCTGTTTCCAAAACACAACAAGATGCGATGATGCGTTCGTTGATGGGATTAATGATGCCTTCGATGATTTTATCAGGATTTATTTTTCCATTGACAAGTATGCCATTTATTTTACAAGTTTTAGGACATATTATTCCGACGACTTATTTTATTGAAATTTTAAAAGGAATTATGCTTCGTGGAGTTGGATTAGAGATTGTTTGGTTTCCACTTTTTGTGTTGTTTTTAATGATTTTATTCTTTCTGTTTTTTACTTGGAAAAATTTTAAAACTCGATTGCAATGAAAATTTTACGATATCTAATACAGAAAGAATTTATTCAGATTCTTAGAAATAAAGCTTTGTTGCCGATGATGACAATTTTGCCAATTGTTCAGTTGATTTTACTTTCAACAGCAGCATCCAATGAAGTAAAAAATGTAGATATCGTTATTGTAGATTTAGATCAGACAGAAAGTTCGAGATTATTGAAACGAAAAATAATAGCGAACAATCGATTTTCATTAATAGCAAATCCATTTAGTACAAAAGAAGCAAATCAGTTTTTACAAGCAAATAAAGCAGACATAGCTTTGGTAATTCCAAATGATTTTGAAAAAGATTTTTTGAGAAGAGAAAAACCATCTTTACAAATTATAGCAAATGCAATTAATGGACAACAAGCAACAGTTGGCTCAGGATATTTGAGCAATATTATTTATTCTTTTAATGAAAATTTAATTCAAGAATATATTTATTTACAAGCTTTAAACAAAAAACAAAAAGAAAATCCGATTCAGATTGTTCCTAGAAATTGGTATAATGAAGAGTTGAAGTACACACATTTTATGGCTCCTGGGATTTTAGCAGAATTAACAGCTTTATTAACGATTGTTTTGTCTGCGATGAATATTGTTCGAGAAAGAGAAATAGGAACTATTGAACAAATAAATGTAACACCAATTAAAAAATGGCAATTTATTCTTGGAAAATTGATACCTTTTTTATGTGTTGGAATTGTTTTATTAGTTGTGGGAATTTTGACAAGTAAAATTGTTTTTGATATTCCAATTGTAGGAAATGTAGGTTTACTTTTTGGTTATGCAATTATCAATTTGATTGCAGTTTTAGGTTTAGGATTATTGATTTCTAATTTTGCAAACACACAACAACAAGCAATTTTTGTTGCTTTTTTCTTTATTCTGATTTTTATTTTAATGTGTGGATTATTCACGCCAATTGACAGCATGCCAAAATGGGCGCAATATTTTACAATTCCCAATCCTTTAGCGCAATTTGTTTCCGTTTCAAGAAAAATTTTAATGAAAGGAAGTACAATTTGGGATATTCGCTTTGAGATTTTTTACACAATAATTTTAGCTATTGTTTTTAATAGTTTAGCAATTTGGAGTTATAAAAAACAAGAATAAAAGTTTTCTCCATTTGACTTAAATGGAGAAACAGTTTATAAAATTAAATAACACCTAAATCTTTTGTGATAGAAACTAAATTTGTTGGATTTTTAGCTCCAAAAATTTCTTTTAATCGAATGATTTTCTTTTCAATTGTACTCAAACTATTTGGAGTGATATTTTCTTTTAGAAGTATTTTTCGAATTTCAGGTTGGGAAAAACCTTCAGAAAGAAGTGAAAGTAGTTTTATATCATAATCATTCAAATCTGTATCATCGTTTGTACTGTTTGCTTCTGAAACAGTTTGCGAAAGATAAATTTCATTATTAAAAACTTTTTGAATTGCTTTTCCAAGTTCATCTAAACCATATCTTCCTTTACAAACATAGGCGTTAACGTTATGTTTTTGAATTAATCTTCTTGCACGTTCTATTTTATCTTCAACTGAAAAAACGATAATTGGTAAATCTTGGTATTTATTTCGAATTGCTTTTACAAGATCTTCACCAGATTTTAAATTCTGTTTTACATGATTTTCTTCAAAAGATAAATCTGTAATTAATAAATCATAAGGAGAATTATCATTAAAACTTTTTTGAACTTTTTGAAAAGCTTCATCGCAATATTGAATTTTATCAAATTCCGAAATATTTAATCTTTTAAAAGTGTTTTGTAATCCTTCAATAATTACATCCTTATCTTCTGCCAGCAATACTTTTTTAAACATATTATATAATTATTTTTGCTTTAAATCCTTTTTGTAATTCAGATTCAAAAGTAATTTTTCCATTGATAGCTTTAATGCGGCTTTCCACATTTGGAAGACTTTTTTTGTTTTTTAAATCATATCCAACACCATTATCTTTATAAGTAATTTCAATTTTTGATTCTGACTCTTTGAAGTTTAAGAAAACATTTTTTGCAAAACTATGTTTTCGCATATTAATCAGAAGTTCTTGAATTATTTTATATAAAGCTTGTTTTTTCTCTATTGATAAATGATTCCAAGTACATTTTTCTAGACCAAGTCGACTAATTTTTACATCATTTTTTTGATATTCTAAAGTTAAATCTCGAATTTGACTTGAAAAATTCTCTTGAATTTCTATGGGTTTTATTTCTCTTGAAATATCACGTGCATTGTTATATATTTTTTCTAAATCATTTATGATTGGAGAAGTTTCCTCTGTTTTTTGCATCACTTGATATAGATCATTTGCGATATCATCATGAACTTTTTTAGAATGCATAAAATCTCGTTGAAGAATACTAATTTGCATATTTTTTTCATGTCTAAATTTCGTGTAATAATAACCAGAAACCGACAAGATAAAAATAAGAATTACAACAAATACAAAAAACTGTCTTCGTCCTTTTTCTTTTTCAAAGAGAAGTAAATTTTCTTGTGCTTCCTGTTCTTTTTTATTGTAATCATATTTAATCAAGGCAAATTTATTCGCGTTTTGTTGTCTTGCATTTTGAATACTATCATTTAAAGTTTTGTATTCAGAAATAATATCGTTTTCATTTAAATCTACTAAAAGACTCAAAGCATTCAGGCGAAAAGAATCAGAATTAATTTTTTCTGCAATATTTTTAGCTTTCCAAGCATATTCTTTAGCTTTCTCATAGTTTTTCTTTTGGAGAAAATAATATCCTAATTGTTGATAACTCATATAAATTCGTGAAAAATCTTTTAATTCTTTACGTAATTTTAAAGCATTCAACATATCATTTAATCCATTATTTTTATTAATTAAACTTTTGATATAACCTAAATTTCCAAGAACTAAAGCAATTTTTTTAGGATTATTAATTCGATTAGCAATTTGAAAAGCTTTTACAGATTCATTTAAAGCAAGAGAAAAATCTTTATTTTCTAAATAAGCATTTGCTTTATTATTATAAATGCTAATACTATCTTCAGGTTTGTTTGCTAAAGAAAAAGATTTATCATAGAGTTTAATCGCTTTAGAAATATTTTTTTGTTTGCGATATAGAATTCCAAGTTGGTTATATAGACTTTTTTGTAGTGATTTTAAATAAGAATTTTCATTAGAATTGTGAGTTAGATTTAAAGCTTTAATAGCTGTTTCTTCACTTTCTATATAAAATCCGTTTTGAAATTCAATTAAAGAAAGATGAAAAAGAGAATAAACCTTTTGATTGTTAGTGTTTTCAGGATTATTGAGTGATTTTTTCTTAAAGTAATTATAAGCTTTTTTGAATTGGTGTATATCTTTTTGAGAATTAATAATTGAAGAATAATATTGAAGACTATCAATATTTTCTTGTGAAAAAAGAGGAAAAAAAGAGAAAATAAAAAAGAGGAATGAAAGTAGTGTTGTTTTCATTCCTCAAAGTTATTAACTATTATTTAGTAAATCAGTTTATTTAAAATAAATTTTAGTTTCCTGGTGGAGGCGGTGGAGGCGGAGGAAAAATAGGATCATCGTCCCCACAACATGCTTGCATTTCTGTTTGCTTATTTTCAAAATTTTCTCCCGTTACATCATCATCTTTTTCACAAGAAATTAATGCAAAAATGTGGAAAGCCGTAAGTATAATTAGTTTAATTTTTTTCATTTTGTACTGTTAATTATTAGACATAGATTTTCTGTTCGATCTTTTCATCGATTGTGATAGTTAGTTTTGCATTTTGCGCTAAATGCGACTCAAGACGTCTTGTGGGAAGTGGAGAATTTGGATGTAAAAAGGGATAAACACTTCCCAGTTTTTTTATGCATTTTTACAAGCAAATTCTCTTAGAAGAAATGATGATTAAAATCCTTTAAACAACAAAGGTTTCGTTCAAATCTCTGTTGCAAAGATTGGGTGAAATAACAGTGGACAGTTAGTCAGGAAATGGAAAAAAATTGGTCAATTTTTAGTGAGATTTAGCTGTCTATTTTGTGTCTAATGGTTGTCTGAAGTTTGTCAATTAGTTAAAAATCAACCAGCTATAAATTATGAATGAAAAATTAATACGAGAAGTATTTAAAAAAGCAGAAATTCAAACAGGAAACAACAAAAAGAATGGTTTAGCAAAACATTTAGAAACTATTTTTCTTGAAGATTTTAAATTTCCAATTAGTACAAAAACTTTAGTGAGATATTATGATCAATATATTGATGAAAGTGTGAAGAAAAGTAATTTAAACACTGATTTCTTGAATGCAGCATCTAAATATATTGGTTATGAAAACTATGAAGATTTTCGATTGAAAAATGAAACTAATGAGAAAGAATTGCTTGAAAAAGAAAATCAAAAAAATGGTTCTAAAGCAATACGTTTTAGTTTATTTTCAAAAAGAGTATTATATGTGATAGTTTTAATATTGTTTATATCACTAATTTTTAATTCAGCTAAAAAAGAACTAAAATGGATGGCTTGGAATGGTGATCATTATATAGAAATAACTTCTGATTTTGAAAATTATGAAGAAGGAAAATTAAAGCCATATAAAGAAGAAATGATTCTTTATTTTAGGAAAATTGAGTCGAATTGTGAAACAGAATTTTTTACTACTTCTGGAGAACCAAATGTTTGGTATTTTAAAAAAAATTCAAAAGAATTAGAGCTTTTTTCAACTTTAGGTTTTCATCCAGAAACGGGGAAAACATTAAAACCAATAACAATATATATGATACGAAAATATATTTGTGAAGATTACGAAATGAATAATTAAAATTTTACGATTTTATAAAAACTAGGAAAATCCCTAATGATTAGGATAAATAAAAATCAGAATTTTGTAATAGAGAAAAAAAGAGAAATATATTGCTAAAAGCTACAGAGAGTTCTTTAGTAAATTAAGAATTTACTTGCGAGTAAAACCTATTAAAAAGTTACAATATTTATTTATTGTAACTTTTTTTTTCATTAAAATTGTTTTGAACATTACCTTTTTAAAATGTTCAAATAGATATTTTGAATTTAAATTATAACCTTAAGCGATAATCTTAAGAAATAGATAAGATTTTGTTTAAAATATTGAAAATCAAAAAGATTTGTAATGCTGTTTTTGTTTTTTGTTAAATGTTAGTTTTATGTTATAGTTTATAAGGTTTTATTAGTATCTTGCGCCAGAATTATTAAGTAATAGAAAAAGAAAAAAATCAGAAAATAAAATTCTGATGTTATGAGAATTATACTTTTTTTCAATAAGAAATTAGATTTAAAAATGTAATCATTTAAAAAGAAAATTTGTTGTGAATATGACAAATTAGAATTGTCTATGTATAATATTCATTATAACTGTACTTAAATTAGAATATAGAATTATATAAAATTGGTTAAATATAACATTTAGAAACTATGAAAACAATAAAGTTATTTATCGGTTTATTTTTAATTACATTCGTTATGAATGCTCAAGGTTATAAATTTAGAGTTGAACAAGAAACTTCAGGGAATTATGGAGTTTGGGATGTAGGGCATTCAGGATATTTTACTGTTGGAACGAATCGAACATCTAATCATTGGTATGGATTACAAGTACATAATGATAATTATGGAGTAACAGGAATGTTGATTGGAAATAGACAAACAAAAACAACTATCGGAGTTCAGAGCTGGAATAATCAAATGGTTACTGGTGCAAATAGAGGTGATTTATGTTTTGTGACTACTTTTGGAGATTCACAATTTGACAATAAATCAAATATGTTTATATATCTGACAGGAAATTATCCTAATGGAAATTCAGGAGAAAGATTTATTGCATTAGGAACAAAATCAAAAGCAAAAACCTTTAGAGTTTTTGATAACGAAAAAGTTGTAATTGGAAATAATTATAATTTTGATACTGATGGGGATTATTTACTTTATGTTGGAAAAGGTATTAAAACAGAAAGAGTAAAAGTACATATTGCATCTGAAAATGGATGGGCAGATTATGTTTTCGCTGATGATTATCAATTAAGAACTTTAGATAAAGTTGAAGAATACATTGAAGAAAACAAACATTTACCAGAAGTTCCATCTACTGATGAAGTATTGAAAGAAGGAGTGGAATTAAAAGAAATGACTGTTTTATTACTTAAAAAAGTTGAAGAATTAACTTTATATACTATTGAGCAAGAGAAGAAAATTAATGAAATGAAAAAGGAGCTTGAAGAGTTAAAATCAACTAAATAAAAATAAATAAAAAAATAAATATTAAAAGAGTATTACTTCAATGTTTTACTCTTTTTTTATTTTCTAAAGAAGATACCCGATAAATATTTGACTTTAAATAGAGGGTAAAAATTGTAAAATGAAAAAATAAGATTAAAATGATTGCAAAGAGAAATTTAATTTATATTCTTTTTTTTGTAAGTGGAGTTTTATTCGCTCAAGAGGATGAGAATTTTTATGATGTTCTTAATGAAAAATTAAAAGAATATCAACCTGAAGATGAAGAAGAGGCTGCTGAGGGAGGTACATATAAAATGTATGAGAAAATTAATAAAGTTTGGTCTCCAAGGTTATATCCAGAAGGAAATTTTAATATTGCAGCCAAAGCTATAGGAGAATATTATTCCAATTATAATAAAAATATAGAAAATAGATCTCTTCAAAGGAATTTTTCTAATATTGATTGGACAAGTTTAGGTCCAGATAAAAATATTTCAAACGGTCATGGAGAACAAGTTGGTAGAATAGATGCATTAGCTTTTCATCCAGATTATCCAGCAGTAAAAACAGTTTATGCTGGAACTCCATTTGGTGGATTATGGAAAAGTACAGATGATGGAAATCAATGGACTGTTGCAAATACAGATGATTTACCAATTGCATCAGTTTCGGATATTGCGATCGATGCAACAAATGGTGAAAATGTGTTTATTTCAACTGGAATTGGAGATTTATATGGATTTGGATATACTCAAAATAGAGCAACCATAAATCCATATTGGACTGTAGGAATCTATAGATCTACAGATGGGACAGAAACATGGAGTCCTATAAATAAAGGTTTATACGAGCCAGGGTTGCCTTTATATGAAAAAGGAGGTGTAATTCGTCGAGTTATTTCTCATCCTACAAATCCTAATATAATGTATGCTGCGACGTCAGTTGGTATTTATAAAACAACGAATGCATTAAGTAGCAATTTTGAATCTGTTACATGGGAATTGGTTTTAAACACACAAATAGGGAGCAGCTCTGGTATTGAAGATGTAGAGTTAAAAGGTTTAGAATTTAAACCAGATAATCCAAATACACTTTATGCAAGTGGTGAGAGTATTTATAGAAGTACTGATGGAGGAGCAACTTGGCATTTCTTTACTGGTGGAATTCATGGAGTGAATGTGAATCAGATAAATACAGGACAAGGGTATTTAGATGTTACTAGAATTAATATTGCTGTTACACCTGCTGATCCAAATAGAATATATGCTTATGTTGTAGGAAATACGGATTCAAACTCTAACTATAGACTAGTAATTTTAGAATATAAGAAAACAAGTTCTAATATTACTGGTGAATGGAAGATAATTTTTACACAAAATGAAGGACATGAAAAAAGACCTGATAGACTTGCAATAGCAGCTTCACCTCTTAATGCTGATATTGTTTATTTTGGAGATGTGGCAATTCATATTAGAAAAGCAGGAGGAGCAAATGATTTTAGAAATATAACTCATCATAATAGTGGCTTTCATCCCGATGTACATGCAATTGAATTTAGACCTAATACTTTTGGAGGTAATAATTCATATCAAAAAATAGCAGTAGGACATGATGGAGGTGTATCTTATTCAGAATCAAACTTATCATATGGTAGTAATTTTGTATATAAGAATGTTGGTTTAAATACATCTTTAATTTGGGCATTTGATGATTATGATTTTGATAAGGATTTTATGATTATTAGTCTACAAGATAATGGTACGTGGTTTAATGGTGAAGAAGATAATTTAAAGAAATGGGATAGACATATATTAGAAGGAGATGGCTATGGAGTACAAATCAATGATATAGATAATAAACAGATTTTTTTAAAGAAAAATTCCTCTATTTTTTATAGATATGATTATGAATTAGATATAGACATTCCTGAAACAAACTATAGACCATCACTTTTCTTTCCAGAAACAGTAAAAATGGATCAACACCCTCAAGGAAATAGATCTGTAAGAATGGGGTTTACTGAGATTTATGAAAGATTAAAAGATGAAATAGATATTGCCAATGACAATATTGCAGATATTTGGAAAAGAAAATCTGATATAAAGAAATATATGCAACTTGTTGAAATACATAGATTTCAAATAACAGAATATTTAATTTCAGATAAAGATCCTAATTATCAATATATAGTTACTTTAGAAGGACATCATGAAACAACTGGAATTAGAGGGAATTTATTTAGGTCAAAGATTGCAGAGTCTTGTACAAATCAAAATTTAAATTATTTAGAAGATTTTAATTGTTTTGAAAAAATTACGAGTAATTTACCAAATGTAAATACACCGATAGGAAATTTTATTCCAGTAATCACAGGAATTGCAATTGATCCTAAAAATCCAGAAAGAATTTGGATTAGTTTTAGTGGATATTATAAAACACATAGAGTTTGGTATTCTGAAGATGCTGGAGATACATGGCAAAATGCAGATCCAAATGGTGTTTTAGCAAGTTTAAATATGCCTGCAAATAATATTGTTTATCAAGAAGGTACAAATGATAGATTATATTTAGCTACAGATGTGGGAGTTTTTACAAAAGACGCGGACTCAGATTGGGTAGAATATGGAAATTTACCAAACGTAAGAGTTACAGAATTAAAAATCAATAGATGTAATAATTTATTAAGAGCATCTACTTTTGGTAGAGGAATGTGGGAAATAGATTTAATTTCTGATGAAATTCCAGAAAATGATTATATAATTTCAGAAAATGTTACTTTGGATACTGAATTTAGACTTTTAAAAAATTTAAGGATTAGAAATAATGCTACTTTAACTATTGAACCAAATGTTGAAGTGTTAATTCCAAAAACTGGTAAAATTATTATTGAAGAAGGTTCATCTTTATTTTTAGATAAAAAGGCATTTTTTAATTCATGTGGAGAATGTGACGAATTAGTTTTTGAAGTTTATGGAACATTAACTTTTAGTGATGAATTAGCAACAAAATATAAAATTGTAAAAGGTCCAAATGGAGTTGTTAATTTGCCAAGTAATGTTATTTGCAATGATTTAGAAGATAATATATTAGTTTCTGGAAATGTTACTGGTAATTTTGAAGCTTTAAATAAAATTTATTCAAATGGGAATACTGCCACAAATGGAAATACAATTTTTAAAAGTGGAAATGAAATTGAATTAAATCCAGGATTTAGTGCAACAAATCAAACTTTTACAGCATTAATTGATAAAAGTGTTTTTGATTGCTATGGAGGAGATTGTGATGAATCATTAAATAGAGTAAATTCAAGCTCTAGTAGAGAACATTTACGAGATACATATATTGTTAAAGGAAATGGAATAGCTGAAGAAAATTCTAACATTTATGTTTCAAATGAAAATAAAATTTTATCATTTGATATTTATCCAATACCTTTTAAAGATGAATTAAATTTTAGATTCTTTGATGAAGTAGAAGTTCTAGATTTAAAAATCTATAATTCAAATGGTGAAATTGTTTATCGTTCAGATAAATTAAAGAACAATAAAGTTATTTTAAATTCAAAATTAAGTAGTGGACTGTATATAGTTTCATTTAATATTAATGGAAAAAACTATACTAAGAAAATTACTAAAAATTAATATTTAAAAATACTAAATAAAATCAAAAAGCAGGATCCCAAATGGATATCCTGCTTTTTTACGTTCTATATCAAAGTCAAAATTAATCTCTTAATACGCTTCTTGAAATAACGATTTTTTGAATCTCAGAAGTTCCTTCATAGATTTGTGTAATTTTTGCATCACGCATTAATCTTTCTACATGGTATTCTTTTACGAATCCATATCCTCCATGAATTTGAACAGCTTCTGTAGTTACCCACATTGCGGTTTCAGCAGCATAAAGTTTTGCCATAGCTCCTGATAAATCGTAATTTTCATGAACATCTTTATCCCAAGCAGCTTTCATACATAAATGACGAGCAGCTTCAATTCTTGTTTTCATATCTGCTAATTTGAAAGCAACTGATTGGTGCTCACAAATTGGTTTTCCGAAAGCTTTTCTTTCTTTAGAATATTGTAAAGCTAATTCATAAGCTCCTGATGCAATTCCTAAAGCTTGAGAAGCAATTCCAATTCTTCCTCCTGATAAAGTTTTCATTGCGAATTTAAATCCAAATCCATCTTCACCAATTCTGTTTTCTTTTGGAACTTTTACATCTGTAAACATTAAAGAATGTGTATCAGATCCACGAATTCCTAATTTATTTTCTTTTGGTCCAACTTCAAATCCTTCCATTCCTTTTTCAAGAATTAAAGCATTGATTCCTTTATGACCTTTTTCAACATCTGTTTGTGCGATTACAATATAAACTTCTGCAGTAGATCCATTCGTAATCCAGTTTTTAGTTCCGTTTACTAAATAATGATCTCCTTTATCAATTGCAGTAGTCTTTTGAGAAGTTGCATCAGATCCAGCTTCTGGCTCACTTAAACAAAATGCTCCAATAATTTCTCCTGTAGCTAATTTTGTTAAGTATTTTTGCTTTTGCTCTTCTGTACCAAAAGTTTCAAGTCCCCAACAAACTAAAGAGTTGTTTACTGACATTACAACTGAAGCAGAAGCGTCAACCTTTGAGATTTCTTCCATCGCTAAAACATAAGAAACGGCATCCATTCCACCTCCTCCATACTCTGGAGAAACCATCATTCCTAAGAATCCAAGCTCTCCCATTTTTTTGATTTGCTCTTTTGGGAATTCCTGCTTTTCGTCTCTTTCGATTACTCCTGGTAATAATTCAGTTTGCGCAAAATCTCTTGCAGCATCACGAATCATAATTTGTTCTTCAGTCAATTTAAAATCCATAAAAATTTTCGCTTTTCTAGTTGTTAAGTTATTTGAAGCCCAAATATAATTTTTTTTTAGGATTAGCTTAAGAATAGTTTAATAAATTAGTGCTAAAATCCGAAGTTATATATCATTTTTGAATTATATGTAATTTTAGCATCAAAATATTGTAAAAATGACTGAAAAAAATACAATGTATTCTATCGGAATGATGTCAGGAACTTCCCTTGATGGAATAGATTTAGTATATGTAAAATGGAATTTAGATGATTATACAAAATTTGAGATTTTTCACTCTAAAGCGGTTGATTATTCTAAAGAATGGAAGAATAAATTAAAAGAAATTTTTAATGGTTCCGCAGAAGAAATTACAAAATTACACGTTGATTATGGAGAGCTTTTAGGAAATGTAATTAATGAATTTATCAAAGAAAATAAAATTCAAAAAGTAGATTTTATCGCTTCGCACGGACATACAATTTTTCATAATCCAAAAGAGAAATATACACAACAAATTGGATGTGGATATCAGATTGCAAAAATTACGAATAAAAAAGTAATTTGCGATTTTCGTTCGCAAGATGTTGCTCTTGGAGGACAAGGTGCACCTTTGGTTCCAATTGGTGATGCTTTGCTTTTTTCTAATTATGATTATTGTTTAAATCTGGGCGGATTTGCGAATATTTCTTTTCATCAAGAAGGAAAAAGAATCGCTTATGATATTTGTCCAATAAATACTGTTTTGAATTATTATGCAAATAAATTAGGAAAAGAATATGATGAAAATGGCGATGAAGCAAGAAAAGGAACTATAAATATTGAATTGTTGGAAGCTTTAAATAAAATTCCTTTTTATCAAAAAGAAACACCAAAATCTTTAGGAATTGAATTCGTTTTAGAAAAAATCATTCCTTTGATTGAAAAGTATAAAATTTCTATTCAAGATAAATTAAGAACTTTTATTGAGCATATTGCTTTTCAATTACATGTAAATATTTTAAATTCGAAAGAGAAAAATATTTTAATCACAGGAGGAGGTGCTTTTAATTCATTTTTGATAGAAAGATTTGCTTTTTATTCTTCTGTGGAGAAAGATTTAAAAAACACAAAATTAATTAATTATAAAGAAGCATTAATATTCTCATTTTTGGGCTTAAGAAGGTTGGAAAATAAAATAAATTGTCTCTCTAGCGTCACAGGAGCCATAAAAGACCATTCGAGTGGGCAAATAATTGAAGTGTAATTTATATATTTGCTCATTCACGAAAAAAAGACCAAAAAAACACACAATGAAAGAATTACTAAAAAAATACGAAAACAAACAACCAGAAATAGTTTTTAATTGGAAAGATTCTGAAACAGAAGCTGAAGGATGGGTAGTGATCAACTCATTAAGAGGAGGTGCAGCTGGTGGAGGAACTAGAATGCGTAAAGGATTAAACATGAATGAGGTTCTTTCTTTAGCAAAAACTATGGAGGTAAAGTTTACAGTTGCTGGTCCTGCTATTGGTGGAGCGAAATCTGGGATTAATTTTGATCCTCAAGATCCAAGAAAAGAAGGAGTTTTAAGACGTTGGTATAAAGCTGTTGCTCCATTATTAAAGAATTATTATGGAACAGGTGGTGACTTAAACGTAGACGCAGATAAAGAAGTAATTCCAATCACAGAAAGCTGTGGAATCTGGCACCCGCAAGAGGGTATTTTCAACGGACATTTCAAGCCAACAGAAGCTGAAAAAATCAACAGAGTTGGACAATTACGTCATGGAGTAATTAAAGTAATCGAAGATTCAAAATTTTCTCCAGATGTAAATCGTAAATATACAGTTGCTGATATGTTAACAGGATATGGAGTAGCAGAAGCTGTAAAACATTATTATAACATTTACGGAGGAAATATTGAAGGAAAAAAAGCAATCGTTCAAGGTTTTGGAAATGTAGGTTCTTCAGCAGCTTATTTCTTAACTCAATTAGGAGCAAAAGTTGTTGGAATTATTGATAGAGTTGGAGGAGTGATCAAGGAAGAAGGATTCACAATGGAAGAAATGACGGAATTATTCTTAGCTAAAGATGGTAATACTTTAGTGTCTGATGCAATGATTCCTTTTGAAGAAATGAATGAGAAAATTTGGTCTTTAGGAGCTGAAATTTTTGCACCAGCAGCTGCATCAAGATTAGTAACTGAAGAGCAAGTAAATACAATGATTGCAAATGGATTAGAAGTAATTACTCCAGGAGCAAACGTACCATTTGCAGATAAAGAAATTTTCTTTGGACCAATTATGGAAGCTACAGATAAGCAAGTAAGTCTTTTACCAGATTTTATTTCTAACTGTGGAATCGCTCGTGTTTTTGCTTATTTCATGAGTTCTCAAATTCCATTACCAATGCAAGATGACGCAATATTTGCAGATACATCAAACACAATAAAAAATGCTTTGGAAAAAGCACATGCTAGAAATAGTAGTAAAACAGATATCTGTAAGACTGCTTTTGAGATAGCACTAGAACAATTAGTATAAATTTTAAAGAAAAATGACAGCATTATTAATCTTAGTATTCGTAATAGGATATCTAGCCATTACGTTAGAACATCCTCTAAAACTAGATAAAACAGTTCCTGCGCTTTTAATGGCGGCAATTATGTGGGCTTTATTAGCAGTAGGATATCATTCAGGTTGGTTTAACGTTATCGATGGACATGAAGAAGTATTCACATTTGTAGCAGGAGACCATCACGCAGAAGAAGGATTTACAAATCTTTTATTACACCATTTAGGGAAAACAGCAGAAATTTTGGTATTCTTAATTGGTGCGATGACAATTGTAGAGATTGTTGATTTACATAGAGGATTTGAAATTTTAAAAGGTTGGGTAAGAACAAATAGTAAGAAAAGATTACTATGGATTTTATCTATTTTAGCCTTTATTTTATCTGCAATTATTGATAACCTTACAGCGACTATTGTACTAATAACGCTGCTTCGTAAAATTGTTAAGGATAAGAATGAACGTTGGTGGTTCGCTGGTCTTATCGTTGTAGCTGCAAACGCAGGAGGGGCTTGGTCTCCAATTGGGGATGTAACAACTACAATGTTATGGATTGGTAAAAAAGTATCTGCTGGAGCTTTAGTTCAAAAATTAGTAATCCCATCAATTTTTACAATGGTGATTCCTACATTTATCGCTACTTTATTACCTGCATTTAAAGGAAATATTAAAGTAGAGGAAGCTGAAAGTGATGTGAAAGCGGAAAAACTTTTAAGTAGTTCTACAATGTTATATTTAGGATTAGGTATGATTGTTTTTGTACCAATCTTTAAAACGATTACACATTTACCACCTTATATCGGAATGATGCTTTCTTTAGGTGTTGTATGGTTAGTTTCTGAATATATTCATCCAGAAGAAGACTTTACAGAAGAAAGAAAACATTTATATTCTCCACATAAAGCTTTATCAAGAATTGAGATGTCAAGTATCTTATTCTTCTTAGGAATTTTACTTGCAGTAGGAGCTTTAGAAAGTTTAGTTTATGGTGTTGCTGCCGATGGAACACAAGTAGGAACATTACGTTATTTAGCTGAGGTTCTTCGTGAAGCAATTCCTAACTTAGATGTTGTAGTATTACTTTTAGGGGTATTCTCTGCAATTATCGATAATGTACCATTAGTTGCTGCATCTATGGGAATGTTTAGTTACCCATTAGATCATGAAATTTGGCATTTAGTTGCTTATTCTGCCGGAACAGGAGGAAGTATGTTAATCATTGGTTCTGCTGCTGGAGTTGCTGCAATGGGAATGGAGAAAATCGATTTTATTTGGTATTTAAAGAAAATCACATGGTTAGCTCTTGTTGGATTCTTAGCAGGATTCGTTGTAGCTTTATTCATGATATAATGATTTTTAAGACATAAAAATAAAATAGAATAAAAAATCCCACACTAGTGGGATTTTTTTTTAAATAATTTGTAAAACAATTTTCAAATTGTAAATTCGTTCTTTCTAAATACACTAACATAAAAAACTATGATTACAGATTTTGTACAGCAAGATGCAGAAGTTTTAGAGGAAGCAATTCCACAAGAAAAGACCCTTTCAATTGTTCAATTAATTATGGACGGAGGAGTAGGAGGACAATTAATTATTTTACTTCTAACTATTTTACTTGCAGTAGGATTATATATTTATTTTGAAAGGTTTTTTGCGATTAAAGCCGCTTCAAAACCAAATAGAAATTTTATGAATTCTATCAAAGAAAATGTATCTGAAGGTAAGTTAGATGCTGCAAAAATGATGTGTTCTCAAGTAAATACACCTGTTGCGAGATTGATTGAAAAAGGAATTTCTAGAATTGGAAAACCTTTGGAAGATATTAATACAGCAATTGAAAATGCAGGAAAATTAGAAATTTATAAATTAGAAAGAAACGTTAGTATTCTTGCAACTATTGCTGGAGCTGCTCCAATGATTGGATTCTTAGGAACTGTAATCGGAATGATTGTAGCAATTCACGAAATTGCAAATTCAGGAGGACAAATTGACATTAAAATGCTTTCTGATGGATTATATACAGCAATGACTACAACAGTTGCAGGACTTATCGTTGGTATTGTTGCTTATATTACTTACAACCATTTAGTAAATAAAACAAACAAAGTTATTTATGAAATGGAAGCTAAAGCTGTTGAGTTTTTAGATTTATTAAATGAACCACTTTAAAATTAAACTATGAATATACGTGGTAGAAATAAAGTAAGTCCAGAATTTAATATGTCGTCAATGACGGATATTGTATTCTTACTTTTAATATTTTTTATGTTAACTTCAACTTTAGTTACTGTAAATGCAATTGATGTTCTTTTACCAAAGGCAGGAGGAAAGACAGAAAACAAAAAATCTGTAGCTGTAACTATCAAAAAAGGACAGAAGTTTTATATCAATAAAGACAAAGTAAGTTTTAAAAATTTAGAAAAAGATTTAATAGAATCTTTAGGTGGAGATTTAAAACAAACAGTTATCATTCGAGGAGAAAAAGATGCTCCTTATGAAGATGTAATGAAAGTTATTGATATTGCTAATAAGAATAAGCTTAAAATGATTTTGGCAGTAAAAGGAAGGTAATTTCTTTTGCTTAAAAAATAAAGACTATGTTAGAAACTAAACATGAAAAAAAATCTGCAGTTATAACAACGATAATTATGTCGTTGCTGTTAATTGTGATTTTTTTCGCTGGAATGAAGTATCAAGATCCACCAGAAGAATATGGAGTTGCACTTAATTACGGAACTTCAGATGTCGGAAGTGGAAAGAAATTTACAAATGAAACTGTAAAAACTGCTCCAAAAAAAACAGTGAAAACACCAACAAAACCAACTGCTTCTAAAACACAAGAAGAAGATGTAATCACTGATGAAAAAGCAGAAGATGTTCCTACAGTTACTAAAAGTAAAAATCCAGTAAAAAATACGACTCCAGAAAAAAATGTACCTGAAAAAGATACAGAGAAACCAAAAGAAGAAGTGAAGAAAAAACCAGACGAAAAGACAACAAATCTTTTAGATAATCTTTTTAATGGTGAAAAATCGGATGGAACAACTTCAGAGGGTGATGGAGATGATGATAAACCTGGAAATAAAGGGAAAGAAAACGGAGATGTTAGTAATGGTGGTTATAAAGGAGGAGCAAATGGTTCGGGAGGAAATTATTTACTTTCAGGAAGAAAAGCATTAAAAACTCCAAAGAAAAAGCCAGAGTGTAGTGAAACAGGAACAGTTGTTATTCGAATTATTGTTGATTCTTCTGGAAATGTGATAAAAGCAGATTTCTTAGCAGAAGGAAGTGATAATTCAAGTAAATGTTTAATTGAACCTGCAAGACAAGCCGCATTAGCAACAAAATTTAATGAAGATAGTCAAGGTCGAAAAAAACAAATTGGAAAAATTATTTATCATTTTAGATAAATTAATCGATCAAAAGAATAAAAAAAGCATCAATATAATTATTGATGCTTTTTTGTTTTCTAATATTTTTAAAAGCGAATTTATCAAAATGGTATATCTTTATTTTAATTTGGTATGAAGTAAATGTTGGGTTGAAATTAATTTTGTTCTATCAAATATAATGAGAATGAAAAGAATAATTTTATTACTGACAATACTGATTGCTACAGTATCTTGTTCACAGTCTGATGAATCAAATAATATGAAAAAAGTAGACATACAATTGATTCGAAATGCAACATTAAAAATCAATTATAACGAAAAAACGCTTTTGGTTGATCCATCACTTTCGTCAAAAGAGAGTTTTATGTCTTTTGTGGTTCCAAATGAAAATTTAAATCCAACAATTGATTTAAAATTATCTGTTGAAGAAATTGTTACTGGAGTGGAAGCAGTTTTGGTTACACATACACATGTAGATCATTTAGATGAAGGAGCCAAAAATGCGCTTTCACCAACGATTCCTTTATTTGCTCAGCCTATTGATAAACAAACATTTGAAGAGCAAACACCTTTTACAAATGTAAATTACGTAGAAGATTCTTCAAATTATCATGGAATAACAATTCATAGAACTGGAGGAAAACATAGTTCTGATTCATTGTTTGAAGTTTTAGGTGAAGTTTCTGGTTTTGTATTACAAGCTGAAAACTATCCGACAATTTATATTGTTGGAGATTGTTTATGGGATGAAGAAATAAAGAAAAATATTAAAAAATTTAATCCAGATATTATTATTACAAATTCAGGTGGAGCTCAATTTATGGGAGAAACTATTTTGATGGATGAAGAAAATACTGTTGCTCTTGCGAAATTTGCTCCAAATGCAAAAATTGTTTCTGTACATATGGAAGCTTTAGATCATTGTAAAACTACTCGTGCTTCTTTAAAAGAAAAAGCGCAAGAAGAAAATGTAGAAATTATAATTCCTCAAGACGGAGAAACAATTGTTTTATAATTTTTTTGGAATTCAGGTATTTGGACTTAGATTTTAATAAGTGTAATTTTAATAAAGTTTTGAAATGAAGTATGTAAAGTTTGACAAAACAGTTTGCGGAGTAAGTTTTTTACTAAATGTCATAGATTTTCAGTCGGGTTGTGCTTTTGAGTTTGAATCAGAAACACAAATTGCAGATTATTTCCAGATTTACTTTATAAAGAAAGCAAATGGATTTTTAAAACTAAATGATAAGATTATTCATCTTCGTCCAAATACGATTGTTTTTATTTCTAAAAACCAGCGCCATTCTTGGCATTTAGATGATCCTGGAAAGTTTGAAGGACAATTTTTAGTCTTTCAAGATGAGTTTTTAAATGACTTCTTTTCGGATCAGTATTTTATTTTTCGGTTACTTTATTTTTATCAAACAGAATATCCTTTAGCTCTTTCAGTTTCTCCTGAATATTTAGATGATACTTTATTGAAATTAAAAGAAATCAAAAAGGAATTAGTGTTTCCTAAAAATGATAGTGTTCATTTAATTCGCTCTCTTTTATATTATATTTTAATTGCTTTAAATCGTCATTATTCAGAAGCAAATCATATAAAAGATGCAATTTCTTTAGATAATACAGCATATCAGTTTCGAAAATTAGTCGAGAAAAATATTTTTAAAAATCAACGAATAGAAGATTATACTTCGATGATGAAAATTAGTCGAATTACATTAAATAAAGCAGTAAAAGAACAATTTAATGTTACGACAACAGAATTTATCAAATCAAGATTGATTTTTGAACTTAAAATGAAATTGATTCATACTACAAAAACGATTTCTGAAATCGCACATGAATTAAATTTTTCAGAAGCAAACCATCTTTCTAGATTTTTTAAACAAAAAACAGGGCAAACACCTGTTGAATATCGATTGGATTATCAAAATGGCATTTCTTGAAAATATAATATTGATTTTCAGGTTTTTAGATTGTTTATTTTTTCCTTGATAAAAAAACGAACCAAAAAAATCAAGACTTGTATTTTTTAAATCAAAAATCTATAAAAATTTGAAAAAGACTCAAAAAACTCGTTATCGCTCAGACAGTTTCTCGTCTATTGTTTTCAAATTTTTTGATTTTTAAGATTAAAAAAATAGGTCAATTAAATTTTAAACATTTAAAAAACATTGATGAAAACATTTAAGCAAATATGTTTAACATTTTTAACTTTATTTATTATGACAAAAACAAGCAATGCACAAGATAAAATGCATACAAAACAAGCAATTCGTGAAGCGATGGAACATTTAATTGATCGTGCGACAAATTTTGATGTAGAAGCTTTAGAGATGATTTATCATAAAGATTTTCACACAACTTTAGTGATGCCAGATGGAAAAGTAACAACATATAATAAACAAGAGTTTAAAGATCATTTTGCAAAACAAGCTAAAGAAGGAAAAACACAATTAAATACTTGGGCTGACTGGCATGATTTCAATATTATTGGTGATTCTGCTGTTTGTGTTTTAACAAGAAGGCATAGTGGAATGAATGGAGAAGAAATGAAGCTCCTATGTAATATTGAATTAAAATTTGAAGATGGAAGATGGCAAGTAATTCGAGAAGCAATTTTCCTAAGATCTTTGTCAGAATAAATAAATTCAAAAATTGGATGCAATTATATTCAGTGGGGAATATTAATTTTTATAAAAGAAAAAAGGCTTTACAATTTGTAAAGCCTTTTGTTTTGTAGCGGGAACAGGACTCGAACCTGTGACCTTCGGGTTATGAGCCCGACGAGCTGCCTACTGCTCTATCCCGCGATTTGTGATGCAAATATAGAACTATTTCCTTAATTGGCAAGAGAAAAAAATAAAAATTTCATAAATATTTTTTAACTATAAGATAATGTGTTGTTTAAATATTTTTTGTATTTAAAATTTATAGAATAAAAAGACGTACCTTTGCCAAGAATTAAATAAAAAGATACTCTAAATGAAGCACAGAGCAGGTTTTGTAAATATTATAGGAAATCCAAATGTAGGAAAATCAACATTGATGAATGCGTTTGTTGGTGAAAAATTGTCGATTATTACATCAAAAGCACAAACAACACGTCATCGAATCCTTGGACTTGTAAATGGGGATGATTTTCAAATTATTTTTTCTGATACTCCTGGAATTATTAAACCAGCATATGAATTACAAGAATCGATGATGGATTTTGTAAAATCAGCTTTTGAAGATGCTGATATTTTGGTTTATATGGTAGAAATAGGAGAGTCTGAATTAAAAGATGAAGCCTTTTTTAATAAAATCAAAAGGTCAAAAATACCTGTTCTATTATTAATTAATAAAATTGACAATTCGAATCAAGAAGAAGTTGAGAAGAAAATAGAATATTGGAAAGAAAAAGTTCCAAATGCAGAAGTGTATGTTATTTCTGCTTTAGAGAATTTTAATGTAGAACCTGTTTTTGAGAGAATTGTTTCATTATTACCTTCAAGTCCACCTTATTTTCCAAAAGATCAGTTAACGGATAAGCCTGAAAGATTTTTCGTAAATGAGAAAATTCGTGAAAAGATACTTTTAAATTATAAAAAAGAAATTCCTTATGCTGTTGAAGTAGAAACGGAGGAATTTACAGAATCGGATGATATTATTAAAATTCGTTCGGTAATTATGGTAGAAAGAGATTCACAAAAAGGAATTATTATCGGGCATAAAGGTTCAGCTTTAAAGAAAGTTGGTTCAGAAGCTCGAAAAGATTTAGAATTGTTTTTTGATAAAAAAGTATTTTTAGATTTATATGTAAAAATCAATAAAAACTGGAGAAGTGATAAAAAGCAATTAAGAAGATTTGGATATCAAGAATAGAGAACAAAATAAAAGATAAGAGAAAGGCTGCAAATTTGCAGCCTTTTTTATTTTTATACTTGAGGTGGTTTCACCGAAGTTAAAAGTTTTACATCATTATCAAATAAGTATAAACCTCCTTTATCATCACCAATTAAGTTGATTTTATCAAGAATTGTTCTTGCTGTTGCTTCTTCTTCAATTTGTTCTGCAACATACCATTGTAAGAAATTGTGTGTTGCATAATCTCTTTCTTCCAAAGTAATGTGAACAAGCTCATTGATTGATTGTGAAACAAACAATTCATGTTTTAATAATTGCTCAAACATATCTTTGAAAGAACCAAATTCTACAGGTGGAGCATTTAACTCAGAAACAATTGCATGTCCTCCTCTTTCATTTACATATTTGATTAATTTCAGCATATGCATTCTTTCCTCATCCGATTGTGCATACATAAATGTTGCAACTCCTTCTAAACCTTGAAATTCAGCCCATGAAGCCATCGCTAAATAAATTTGAGAAGATTCAGCTTCATAACGAATTTGCTGATTAAGTGCGTCTATTACTTTTGTTGATAACATAATTTGTAATTAAAGTTCTTTTAAAAAATCTTGAATTTTTTTCTCCAAAGTATCCGTAACAGAAACTAATGGTAAACGAACTTCTTTTGATGTAATGTTTAATTCGTTTAACATAGATTTGATTCCAGCTGGATTTCCTTCTTCGAAAATATAATCGATACTATCCATTACCTTATAATGAAGTTCGTATGCTTCTTTTGTCTTACCTTCCAATCCTAATTGAATCATTTGAGAGAATTCTTTTGGTAATCCTTCTCCAATTACAGAAATAACACCAGCTCCACCAGCTAAAGTCATTGGTAAAGCAATCATGTCATCTCCAGAAATAATTAAGAAATCTTCTGGTTTATTTTGAATTAATCGTAAAGCTTGAACCATATCTCCAGCAGCTTCTTTTACAGCAACTACATTATTGAAATCGTTTGCAAGACGAATAATTGTTTCTGGTTCCATGTTTTTAGCAGTTCTTCCAGGAACGTTATATAAAATCACAGGAATTGGACTTGCTTCTGCAACAGCTTTAAAGTGTTGATACATTCCTTCCTGAGTTGGTTTATTATAATAAGGAGAAACAGAAAGAATTCCATCAAAAGCAGAAAGATCTGTGTTTTTGATTTCTTCTACAACTGCCATTGTGTTGTTTCCTCCAATTCCTAAAACTAAAGGTAATTTTCCGTTGTTTACCTCAATAATTTTTTGCTTAACAGCTTCTTTTTCTTCTTTCGTTAAAGTTGCTGGCTCTCCTGTTGTACCTAATACAACTAAATAATTTATTCCATTATCAATTTGGTAATTTACCAATCTTTCTAATGCGTCAAAATCAACAGATTTATCTTCTTTAAATGGTGTTACCAAAGCTACACCAGTTCCTATAAACTTATTCATTTATAACTTATTTAAAATATGTAAGTATTTTTTTAATTCTTTTACAAAGGTAGGAATTTGCGTCATATCACAAGCTATCATTAACTGATAAAGAGCATCATCTATGCCTGGTTTTCCAACTTTAAATTTCGCTTTTGACAGTAATACAACAAGATTGATATATAAGTTATCTATATCACTAAAGTTTATTAATAAATCAAAATCTTTTTTTATAAAATCTTCTACATAATTTGATTTTAAAGCAGCATTCCAACCAAAGTCATTCTCACTGAAATAATATCTATCAACTTCCTCTCCTTTAACGTATTCTGTATAAATTAAAAAGTGTATTTGTGTTTCATTTAAGCCTAATTCTTTTTTTAATAGTTTAACAATTTGATCTTTTTGTTGGTCGTCTTCAACAATAAATCCAATTTTTTTCACTTTAGAGGCACTAAACTGGATGTTATTGCTTTGTGAAAGTATTTCTTTTTGATAATATTTTTGAATACTTTTGCTCTTAAAATGTTTTAAGTTCATTTAAAAAATAAGTTGAATAGCAAATTTAATTAAAATCATTAGTATTTAAACCATGAAAAAATACATTCTTTTGCTTTTTTCTCTTTTAGTTCTAGTAGCTTGCGAAGAAAAGAAGCAATCTCTTTATAAGATTGAGGGATCACAGATTCCAGTGGATGATAAGATCGTTTCAAATGAAGATGTAGAGAAACTTGTTGCGCCTTATAAAGATTCTTTGGAAACACAAATTAACCAAGTGTTGACATTTACTAAAAAAGATTTAAACAGATATGACGGGAAATTAGAAAGTTCACTAGGAAACCTATTAGCTGATTTAGCTTATGAACAAGGAA
This sequence comes from Aureivirga marina, assembly GCF_015767265.1. Classification (GTDB taxonomy): domain Bacteria; phylum Bacteroidota; class Bacteroidia; order Flavobacteriales; family Flavobacteriaceae; genus Aureivirga; species Aureivirga marina. The sequence goes on along the minus strand of NZ_JADPIB010000002.1, from coordinate 404,615 downwards.
ATCCGGTTTTTCATAAAATGACAGGAAAGAATATTGATTTTTCTGTGTTTAATTATGGTGGAATTCGTGCGAGCATTCCTTCTGGACCTGTGAAATATAGAAATGCATTCGAATTAATGCCTTTTGAAAATAAATTGGTTGTTGTAGAAATTACAGGAAAGAAAATGCATGAATTGGTGGATTATCTTCACAAAGCTCAAAGAGCACATCCGATTTCAAAACATTTTAGAATTGCAATCAAAAATGAAAATCCTCATAAAGTGATGGTTAATGGAAATAAATTTGATGAGAACAGAAACTATTATGTTCTTACTTCAGATTACTTACAAAATGGAGGAGATAATATGATGTTTTTCAAAGATCCTGTGAATATGTATGAACTGGATTATTTATTAAGAGGTGCAATTATCGATTACTTCTTAAAACAAGATACGTTACGTGTAACTTTAGACGGTAGATTTCAAACAGTAGATTAATTATGAAAAGAAGAGATTTTTTAAAAAATACAGCAGCAGCTTCAACTTTGTTGACTTTAGGTGGATTATCATTACAATCTTTTACAGAAGATTATTCTACGAAAATTACAATCTTACACACAAATGACACGCATAGTCATATCGAACCTTTTGAAGCTTCTCATTCTAAATATGCAAACAAAGGAGGAGTTGCAAGAAGGGCAACTATTGTAGAGCAATTACGTAAAGAAAATCCAAACACTTTACTTTTAGATGCTGGAGATATTTTTCAAGGTACACCTTTCTTTAACTTTTTTGGAGGAGAATTGGAGTTTAAACTAATGAGTATGTTGAAATATGATGCTTCTACTTTAGGGAATCATGATTTTGACAATGGAATAGGTGGATTATACAAACAATTACCACACGCAAAATTTCCTTTTGTAATTTCAAATTACGATTTTACAAATACGGTGATGGATACGCATACTAATTTGTATAAAATCTTTATCAAAAATGGAATTAAAATTGGTGTTTTTGGTTTAGGAATTGAATTAAAAGGTTTAGTTGATCCGAAAAATTATAAAGAAACTAAATATCTTGATCCAATTGGTGTTGCACAAGATATGAGTAGAATTTTAAAAGAAGAACAAAAATGTGATTTGGTTATTTGTCTTTCTCATTTAGGTTATTCTTATGATGTAAATAAAGATAAAGTTTGCGATTTACACATTGCAGAACAAACAAAAGATATTGATTTAATTATCGGAGGACATACACATACATTTTTACCAAAACCAACTGTAGTAAAAAATAGTGCAGGGAAAGATGTTTTAGTAAATCAAGTTGGATGTTATGGTATTAACCTTGGAAAAATCGATTTCTACTTTGATACAGACAAAAATAAAGTGAGTACAAGTACAGTAATTAATGTATAATTACCTCACTTTAAACATAAATAAAAAATTAAAAGCTGTCTTAAAATAAATAAGACAGCTTTTTAATTTTACAGAATTAGATAATTTTAGAGTAATTGTTTAACTTCTTAAAATGACTAAAGTCTTTTAACAACTACGACCACCAAACTAATATTAGAAAATGAAAACTAATCTTAGTTTTGCTTTATGTTTTTTCTCCCTTTACAAAAGTCTAATTATTTGAATTATAAATAGTAAGGGGAATTACTGTTTTTTATAAATTAAGATTATTTTAAACTAAAGAACCTAAATAACGTTCTGCATCTAAAGCAGCCATACATCCTGTTCCAGCAGCAGTAATTGCTTGTCTATAATCTTTATCTTGTACATCTCCAGCAGCAAAAACTCCAGGAATGTTTGTTTTTGTTGATTTTGGCTCTGTGATTAAATATCCAACATCATCCATATTTAATTGTCCTTTGAAAATATCCGTATTCGGTTTATGTCCAATTGCAATAAATACTCCTGTAGCTGAAATATCTTCTTTATCCCCAGAAACATTGTTGAAAGCTCTAACTCCTTCTACCACATTTTCTCCTAATACTTCATCAATTTCAGTGTTGAATTTTACTTCAATATTTGCTGTTTTTTCAACTCTATGTTGCATTGCTTTTGAAGCTCTCATATAATCTTTACGAACTAACATTGTAACTTTATTACAAATATTCGCTAAATATGTTGCTTCCTCAGCAGCTGTATCTCCAGCTCCAACAACAATCACATCTTGTCCTTTATAGAAGAATCCATCACAAGTAGCACAAGCCGAAACTCCACCACCTTTTAATCTTTCTTCACTTTCTAAACCTAAATATTTTGCAGAAGCACCTGTAGAAATAATTACAGTATCAGCTTCAACAATTTTACTACCATCGATAGTTGCTTTGTGAATTCCACCTTTTTCTGTGCTAAATTCAACATTTGTTACAACACCAAAACGAACTTCTGTACCAAATCTTTCTGCTTGATTTTTTAAATCTTCCATTAAAGCATTTCCATCTGTTCCTGAAGGATATCCTGGAAAGTTATCAACTTCTGTAGTCGTTGTTAATTGTCCTCCCATTTGCATTCCAGTATACATTACTGGTTTCATATCTGCTCTTGCTGCATAAATTGCTGCTGTATATCCTGCTGGCCCTGATCCAATGATAAGGCATTTTATTCTTTCAATAGTTTCTGACATGATTTTTTTCTTTTTTTCTGAAAACAAAAATAGAAGATTTCTACACATAGAAAACTTTATCGTAATAAGTTTTTATGATTTTAGTATAATGAAATACAATCAATCTATTTTTTCATTTACTTTTGACGAAATTAATTAAATAACATGACACCAAAAATAATCCAATCTGAAAAAGAATATCAAGAAATTTTAGAAAATAATGATAGTGTACTAATTTATTTTGGAACTCTAAGTTGTGGAGTTTCTACTTCTATGGAAGAAAAAGTACAAGAAATGATAGGGAATAAGTTTCCAAAAATGAAATTTTTCTATGTGAATATAAATTTTTCTGAAAAATTAGCTGCAACCTATAATGCATTCTCTGAACCTACTATTTTAGTATATTTTTCTGGAAAAGAATATGTTAGAAAATCTAGGCATTTTGGGCTATTTGAACTAGAAGAAGCAATTGCTAGAATTTATAAAATATTTTATTGATTTTTTTGAAAAAGGCTTGCAAGAATAAAAAAAGCTCGTATATTTGCAACCGCAATAACGAAATAATTCGGGGTGTAGCGTAGCCCGGTCATCGCGCCTCGTTTGGGACGAGGAGGTCGCAGGTTCGAATCCTGCCACCCCGACAGAAAGCCTTACTAGAAATAGTGAGGCTTTTTTATTTGATATAAGTTTTTCTTTTGTAAACTGTAATTTCTTATTCTTAAAAAATATGAATAAGAAAGAGTTTTAAAATTTCAATAATTTGTAAATCATATTTAAAATAGAATTCCATATTTAGACAATTTTAAGTATTTGAAAAACCGCAAGAATCGGATTTTATTCTATTTAAAGAATTGAGAATTTTGTCAAAATATTTAAAAGAATTTTTATGCAATTTGATTTTGACAATACACAGAGAAAAGAAATACTTGAAACAGTTTTTAAAAAATTAGAGAATTATTATAGCAGAACAAAAGACTTTAAAACGAATCCTGATTTAAATATAAAAGAAATCAGAGAATCTATACTTACTAAGGAATTAACAAATGGAATTATTCCTGAAAAAGCAATTGATCATGTTATAAAGGGACTTGAAAATTTTTCAGTTCACACTCCACATCCGAAATATTTTGGACTTTTTAATCCTCGTTCTAATTATGCAGGAATTATTGCTGATCTGATTACTGCTACCTATAATCCTCAATTAGCAGCTTGGAGTCATGCTCCATTTGCTGTTGAAGTTGAAGAATTGTTAATTAGAGAATTTGTAGATAAATTTGGATATGGTAAAAATGCAGATGGAGTTTTTGCAACAGGAGGAGCAGAAGCGAATCTTACAGCTTTACTCTGTGCTTTGAATCATAAATATCCAAATTTTGCTAAAGATGGAATATTTGGATTGGATAAAAAGCCTATTGTATTTTGTTCTGTAGAAGCTCATCATTCGATTCAAAAAGCTGCAAAAATTGTAGGATTAGGATATAATCTTGTAAAACCTATTCCAGTTACTGATGATTTAAAACTAGATTCAGATATTTTACAGCAAGAATTAAATAAATTAGATACATCCATATTTTCACCATTGATGATTATTGGAACAGCAGGAACTACTGGAACGGGTACAATTGATAATTTAAATCAGCTAAATTCTATATGTAAAAAAAATAATATTTGGTTTCATGTGGATGCAGCATATGGAGGAGGAGTTATTTTAAGTCGAGATTTAAAATATCAATTATCTGGGATTGAAAAGTCTGACTCTATAACTTTTGATGCTCATAAATGGATGTCCGTTCCAATGGGTACAAGTATTTTTTTAACTTCAAAAAATGAAATTCTAGGTAGAACTTTTAGAATTACAACTGAATACATGCCAAAAGAAGCGGATAAGCTAACAGTTACAGAACCTTTTACACATTCAATTCAATGGTCGAGAAGGTTTATAGGTTTGAAAATTTACCTTTCCCTTCTTTTTTATGGTTGGCAAGGTTATGAAAAAACAATTAATAATCAGACAGAAATGGGAAATTACTTAAGAAAACAATTAATAAAATTTGGTTGGATTATTAAAAATAATACTAATTTACCTGTAGTTTGTTTTACAATAAAAGAATTTGAAAATGATATCAATTTCACAGATAAAATTTTAAATAATATTTTATCAAATGGAAAATCATGGTTATCTGTGTATCCAATTAAAGGAATTCCTACTTTTAGAGCGTGTATAACAAATTATAATACTACTAAAAAAGAAATAGATGAATTAGTTGATGAACTAAATAAAGAAGTTACAACTTATGCAAGACAGTAAAATTTATCAATATAACAAAGTAGCAGAAGCTATTTCATATATAGATGATAATTTTAAAGAACAACCATCTTTAGATGATATAGCTAAGCATGTAAATCTGAGCTCATTTCATTTTCAACGACTTTTTAAAGATTGGGTTGGAATTAGCCCTAAACAATATTTGAAATTTATAAGTTCAAATTACGCTAAGAGCTTATTGAAGAAAAAAGAAAGTAATTTGTTTGATACAGCTTTTGATATGGGTTTATCAGGTACAAGTAGGTTACATGATATGTTTATTACAATTGAAGGAATGACTCCTGGAGAATATAAAAATGGAGGTTCAACATTAATAATTAATTATAGTTTTGCAGAAAGTCTTTTTGGGAAAATTATTGTGGCAGCCACTAAAAAAGGAATATGTCATTTAGCTTTTAGTGAAGATAATAATTTAGCGTTTGAAGAATTGAAAGAAATATTTCCAAATGCAATATTTCATCAGAAATTTGATAAATTTCAAGAAGAGGCTTTGCTTATTTTTCGAAATGATTGGTCTAATCTAAAAGAAATCAAATTGCATTTAAAAGGAACGAAATTTCAGTTGAAAGTTTGGGAAGCATTATTATCTATTCCATATGGAAATATTTCTACTTATGGAGAAATTGCAAAAAAGATTGAGCAGCCTTTAGCATCAAGAGCTGTAGGAACAGCTATTGGAAATAATCCAATAGCTTATTTGATTCCTTGTCATAGAGTTATTCAAAAATCAGGAAACTTTGGAGGATATCATTGGAATCCCATAAGAAAGAAAGCTATAATAGGTTGGGAAGCATCAAAATTGGAAAATGAATAAAGAATATTAATGAAATTAGTAAGTTTTTATTAAAGGAATTACAGGAATTACACCAAAAAAATATCAAAAAAGAGAACTAAATTTTCAAAATAATATTAAGAATCAATAACTTAAAAAAACGAGAGAAAAAGTTTATTTATTTAACAAAAAAATCGTTGTAAATACTAAAAAAAGCTTGTATCATTGCAACCGAAAAAACGAAGAAATTCGGGGTGTAGCGTAGCCCGGTCATCGCGCCTCGTTTGGGACGAGGAGGTCGCAGGTTCGAATCCTGCCACCCCGACAAAAAGCCTTACTAGAAATAGTAAGGCTTTTTCTTTTTATAGACTTTCCTGTTTTGAATTCTGAATACTTTCAAAAATTATTAATTATTTTATCAAAAGACTTATATGAATTCTCAGAAAAATTGTAGATTTCCAGACCAAAAAAATGAAAATGAAAAGAATTTTAATTGTATTGCTATTAATTACATTTAAAACATTCGCACAAAAAAATGTTTCAATAGAATTTCATGATAATGCATACTATGATGTTTTTATAGGGGATGTTAATTTGACAAATTTCAAACCTTGGGAACAAGTTTTAGATTTGAAAGTGTCTCCTGATAAAAGATATTTCTTTTTTAGACATAAAGAAGATAAAGGAAAAGCTTATAAGTTGACATTATATGATTTTCAAACTCAGAAAAAAATTGCTGAAATAACTCCTGGCTTTGGTGGAAGTTTTGAATGGACAATGAATAATAAAATAATTCATAGATGGGGATGTGGTACAAATTGTGCAAATTTTAGAATGTATGATCTAAGTTTGAATGAAATATTTTTTACACTATCTAGTGGAGGATTTTTAGAAAGTCCTAAAAAAGATATTTTAGTTCAATTTGGAATGCGAGGAAAAGATTTTTGGATTTTTGATTTAAGAAGTATTCAAGAAGATCAATCTGTGAAAATTTTCCACAAAAAATTTAGTGAAAGAGATGAAATGAATATTTGGAGCTTAAAGTTTGATTCAAATTATAGTTTTTCTCTAGAAACACACGATGACGTTTCTAAAAAAGAAGTTTTGAAGTTTATTGTTGATGAACTTTCTTTCAAATATGGAAAATCAGCAGACATAAGAGAATATTACTCTAGATAAAAAAACAATTGCTAAAGAAAACCGAAACTTATTTAATTTAATATATGAAAACAATAAAAATTGTTATGTTGTTATTTCTTTCAATAACAACAACTTTTGCACAATCAAAAGATGAAAAAAAGATTATGAAAGAAGCAATGTTGCTATATAATTCTGAAAAAACATCATGGCATGGTACGGATATTTTCTTAGAAGAATATAAAGAATTAAGATCTGAATCTGGTGGATATGTTTCCTATTCAGAAGGAGGGAAACATCATTGTATTTTTTATGATAAACAAGAAATTCCAAATGTTTTGATTAGATTTTCTTTTGGAGATGATTTTGATTTGTCTAATGTGAAAATAGAAGAAGATAAACGAAAAACTACAGAAAAAGAATTAAATCTTATTGCGATTAAAACAATTGCTTTAAATAAAATAAGAACAGATACTTTGTTTAAACACTATCAAAACGCTAATTTAAATTTGGTTCCAATTATCTCTAAAAAAGAAAAAAAAGTTTATGCGATTACTGGACCTAAAGTTGGAGGGGTAGTTGTTTTAGGGAATGATTATTTGATGACTTTTAACAAAAAGAATAAACTGAAAAAGATAAAAAGTTTGCATAAAAATATTCTTATTTATGATACATCAGATCAAGAAAAAAACAAGGATGCTATGACCATGCATACACATTTAAAATCAAGTGGATACATGATTTCTCCAGTTGATATTTGTACTCTAATGTTGTATGAAGAAATTTCAGGTTGGAAACAACATATAGTAGTATCTAAAGAAAAAGTTTCTATTTTTTCAATTAAGGACAGAAATTTACTAATTATGAAGCGTAAAGCTTATGATAGAATGATGAAAAATATTAATAAAAATAAACTTTAAATCTTAAAACCATCATATAATTAATTGTATGATGGTTTTTTTATTTTTTCTATCAATTAATTAAAATTGAATTTTCTATATGGTACTTTAAAATCCTTAAAATATATACATTCTTCCGTGTTTTATATACATTAAACTTCTCCATACATTTCATTTTTGCATTATTAATTTAAATAATGTGTAAAATGAAAAAAGATATCAAGATTTATTTCTTCAGTTTTATAATTTCTCTTTGTTGTATTTCAAAAATGAATGCGCAGAAAGAAAATGTTCCCCCGAAAAAAGTCCATTATACTGCTGGATTTGGTTTCGCAACTTTTGCAGCTTACGAAGGTTCCGATGAATATTTAGTACTTCCTACTTTTGCTTTCTCTGCCAATTGGAATAAAGGGCAATACATCAGAATGTCTGTTGCAGGAATTGAAGCTAATTTACTTCCTAGTAGAAAATGGTCTTTTGGTCCAAAACTTACCTTCAGAACACCAAGAAATGAAGATTGGGTTGATAATGAAACAATCAACAAATTAGAAGATATCGATTTAGCTACTTCTGTTGGTTTGTTTACGAGATACCGATTTAAAAAATTCGATACCAATTTTGAATTTACACAAGATGTTTCTGGAGTACATGAAGGTGGAGTTGGACGTTTTGATATAGGTTATACTTGTAGAAATGGTAAATGGATTACTAGAATTTCTGCTTCTAGTTCTTTTGCAACTGAAAATTATATGTCAACTTATTTTGGAATTAATGAAGAAAATGTTGGAACAAGTAGTTTAGATTATTATTCACCTAAAGCTGGAATAAAAGATATTGGAGTTGGATTAAGAACTACCTATTTATTAAATCAAAAATGGATGCTGATTGGTTCTTTAAATTATACAAGACTTGTTGGAGATGCTGCTGATAGTCCAATTGTTGCTTTAGGAACCGAAAATCAATTTTCTGGAGCTTTGGTTGCAATTTACCGATTTTAAATAAAATTTTCTCATCTGTGATTTGTATACAACATTCCTCGATTTGTGTACGTCAATACATTGATTTCTCATCAGTTTTGTAAAAATTAATTATCAATAAAAATTTAATCATGATTAAAAAATTAAAATATTTCTGTTTTACAATACTGTTGAGTTCTTTGATTATTTCATGTAGTGATGATGATAGTGATGATTTTGTTGCTTGTACTGAAGAAACTGAAACAGGTTTTGTAACACAAGTAAATGATGAAAAATCAGATGTATATACTTCCATTGTTATTAATGCAACTCCAAATCAAGTTTGGGAGGTTTTGACAGATTTTGAAACGATGCCAGAATGGAGTTCAACTTTTAAAGGTTTAGAAGGAGATGTAAGAGATGGTGGACAAATTAATGCACTTTTTTTAACACAAGGTCAAATTATCGGATTTCCTCATGCTTTAATTTATAATGAAGGAGCAAGTTTTGGTTGGTCAGATGAAATTCTGACACTTCCTGGAATTGTCGATAATCATTTTTATACAATTGAACAATGTGGAAGTGAAGTTTTATTTATTCAAACAGATGAATTTACTGGAAATAATGAAAATGTTCCTGCATTTGGTTTGGCAAATGGTGTTTTAGAATCGTATCAGATTTTTAATAGCGAATTAAAAGTAGAAGTTGAAAGAAGATTTAATTAAAAAGAAATGAAGAAACAATTTTTTAGAATGAGTATTGCAATTTTTTCCATAATAGGAATGGTTGCATGCAGTGAAGATGATGATAATAATAATGCAGAAGAAATTATTATTGAAGAAACTTCTGTTTTTGATAATATTTCTGAAAATCCAAATGCGATTTTATTGTATCAAACAACAGCACAAGTTACAGGAGTAGAAACTTTTGGAGCAGATTTTACAGATCCATTACCTGAAGAGGGAAGAAGAGTGAATTTTTTATTTCAAGGACCTGTAGCTGGGCAAATTAATGGAATGCTTTCTGGAACAGACTATGGAACTATTTTACCAAATGGAAATGTTATTGTAGATGTTCATGGAACAATTGAAACAAATGATGGCGCAAAAATCGCTGTTAGATACAAAGGCGAAACAATTCCAAATAGTGAAACAATTTCAGATTTGACAGAAACAGGAACTTTGATCTCAAATCATCCGGATTATTCTTATTTAAATAATTTATTTATAGTAGGTGTTGGAACTTCTGATAATACAACTAATAGTTTGATAATAAGTTTATACGGTTTTGAAGAGGATCCTTTCAATGGAGAAAATCCATATCCACACCAAGAATTACCTGATTTTGAAAATTATCCTTACAATTGGGAAAATATCCAAGACAATCCGAATGCGACTTTAGTTTATGAAGCAGAAGCGCAATCTACAAATTTGGAAGGTTTTGGTTTAAATCCAGCAGATATTGTTAGTGGACAAGTAGAAATTCCAGCAGAAGGAATTCGTGTGAATGTCGATTTTGCAGGAACAACTACAGGTGAGTTAAGTGGAAATCTTACAGGAACGGATTATGTCGTTGTACTTCCAAACGGAAATCTAATTGTAGATGTTCACGGTATGATTGAAACAGAAGCAGGAGAAAAAGTTGCTTTAAAAGTGGATGGTTTATTAATCCCTTCAGAAAATCCAGGAATTGGAAATTTCTTTGAATTAGCTTCTTATACAAGTTATTTTGAAGGTTTTGAATATTTAAATGATAAATATATTATTGGTGTTGGAACTTCTGATAATATCAATAATCTTCTGACACTTCGTTTGTATCGTTTTGATGAAAATCCTTTATAAAATTTGAAATTATGAAACAATTAGCAGTTAGTTTGATTTTGTGTTTTTTATTTAATGTGCAATTTGGTTTTGCTCAAAAAACAAAAGACCCAAAAGTAATTTTAATAACAGGAACAGCTTCTGGAATGGGAAAAGCTTTTGCTGAAAAATTAATTAAAGAAGGACATATTGTTTATGGTGGCGATATTCAATATAAAAAAAATGAATATTTAAATTTTATTGGAGGTCATGCTTTAAACATGGATGTAACGAAAGATGTTGAGGTAAAAGCAGGTGTTCAAAAAGTAATAGATGAACAGGGAAAAATAGATGTTTTAATCAATAATGCAGGTTATGGTTTATTTGGTCCAGTTGAAGAGGTAACAATGGAAGATGCTTATGCACAATTCAATGTAAATTTATTTGGAATGGCGAGAGTAACCAAAGAAGTGCTTCCATATATGAGAAAGGAAAAGTCTGGACGAATTATTAATATTTCCTCTATGGGAGGAAAAATTTATACAGGACTTGGAGCTTGGTATCATGCAACAAAACATGCAGTTGAAGGTTGGAGCGATTGTTTACGTGTGGAAGTAAAAGAATTTGATATTGATGTTGTAATTGTAGAGCCAGGAATCATTAATACAAATTTTTATGCAGCAATGATGAAATATATTCAAAAATACCAGCCAAACTCTAATTACCAACATATGTATAAAAGAATGGCAGAATCTACTCCAGAGAAAATGACGGAGCCAGAAGAAATAGCTGTTATGATAAATGAAATTATAAATTCAAATAATCCTGAAACTAGATATGTAAAGGGCTTTTTAGCAGACAGGTTAATAAATTTTCGTAAACAATATGGAGATAAAGCATATGATAATCTTCTATTAAATGGGCCGCAAAGGCAGTAATTTTGTAATATTATTTGAATAAATTCTCTTTGCTTGGATTTGAAAAGATTTGAGTAAAGGGAATTTTTAATTAAAAGTTTTAAGATGCAAGTATTTATAGAATCAATTACAAAAATTCATAAAGCTTTAGGCTTAGAAAAGCCTAAAAATCCTTTAATTACCATTATTGATATGAGTGATTTTAAAGTGAAAGATGAATGGGTTGCTGTTAAATATACAAGTTCTCTTTATACAATTACTTTGAAAGATGAAAGTTGTGGAATGGAATATGGAAGAAATACTTATGATTTTCAGGAAGGTGTTATGAGTTTTATTGCACCAGAACAAGTATTTAAAATTACCACAAAACCTAATCAAAAAATTAAAGGTTGGATGTTGATTTTTCATCCAGAATTAATCCGAAATACTTCTTTGGGATTAAAGATAAACCAATTGAATTTTTTCTCTTATAATACACATGAAGCTTTACATCTTTCAGAACAAGAACAAGATACAGTTACGAATTGTATTCAAGTGATGAATGAAGAAATTAATGAAAGAATTGATAAACATAGTAATGATGTAATTATATCAAGTTTGGAGCTTTTTTTTAATTTTTGTATTCGATTTTATGAAAGACAATTTCATACTAGAGCATCTGAAAACAAAGATATTTTATCTAAAGTAGAAACTTTATTAAAGAATTATTTTTCTTCAAAAGATTTACACCAAAAAGGATTACCAACAGTTACTTATTTAGCGGATTATATGCATCTTTCTTCAGGTTATTTAAGTGATTTACTTAAAAATGAAACTGGAAAAAGTGCAAAAGAGCATATTCATTTATTTTTGATAGAAAGAGCTAAAATTATTTTATTAAATAGTAATGCTTCTGTTAGTGAAATTGCATACGATTTGGGATTTGAATATCCACAACATTTTAGTAAAATATTTAAGTCTAAAACAGGAATGAGTCCAAGTGAATTTCGAATAGCAAACTAATTTTTTCTATTATATATTAAACTTTTTATTTTTTCTAAAGTCTAAACATAGACAGTTCAAAATAATAAAAAGATGCGGTTATTTAAATTTTTACTGATTACGACAATTATCACGACTTTTTCTGTGCAGGAAATGAATGCACAACGAAAAAGAGTAGTGGTGAAAACTCCGAAAAAAACAGTTGTTAGAACAAATAAAGGTAGAACGGTAGTTTATAGAAAACCAACTCCGAATGTTCGAGTTGTTCGTACTTTACCAGAATCTACTGTTATAATTAAAAGAAATGGACATCGATATCATTATCATTCTGGAATTTATTATAGAAATATAAATGGAAGATATGTTGTTGTTTCTGCACCAAAAGGAATTCGAGTGAAAACTCTTCCAGTTGGTTACCATCGAATAATTGTCTTAGGAAAGCCGTATTTTTATTATCAAGGAACTTATTATATCCAATCAGGAAAAGAATACAAAGTTGTGGATGCTCCTAAAGAAGCTGTCATTTTTGAACTTCCAGAAGAAGCAGAGCAGGTTAGTATTGATGGGAAAAACTATTATGAATATGATGGAAAGTTGTATAAAGTAGTTACAACTCCAGAAGGAAAAGGATTTAAAGTTGTTGGAGATTTAAGGTAGAACAATTTATTATATTTTGGTTTTAATGAAAACTGGTTTAATCTTTAAGGTTAAATCAGTTTTTTTATCTAAATAAATTTGTTAAATATATTATTTTAGGTTTTAATATTTGTTAAAAAATAAGAAAATTACTAGAAGATTAATTTTTATTTATTAAATTAGATATGAGGTTGTTATGATGATGTTGTGGAATTTCAGAATGATTTGATAATTTTTTCTTTTAATTTAAAAAAAATATGAAAACTTCGTGTTTTACCGTACTACTTATAGAAGATCATCCCATCATTATAAGTGCGTATAAACAAGCCTTAAATGCTTTTACGAATCAAAATCCAAATATTACATTTTCTATTGACGTAGCTGAAAATTGTGATGTTGCTTTAAAAAAAATAAACAATTTTGAAAAGTCAAAATGTAAATTGAAATTGATAATTCTAGATATAAGAATTCCAAAATCCTCTAATTCTAAATATTTATCGGGTGAAGATTTAGGAATTTGTATTAGAGAAAGATTGCCTGAATCTAAAATAATAGTTTCTACTTCTTTAAATGACAATTACAGAGTTCATAGTATCATGCATCATGTAAATCCTGATGCTTTTTTGATTAAAAATGATTTTACTGCAAAAGATATTATAAATGCAATTAAATGTGTTTTAAATGATGAGCCATTTTTCAGTAAATCAGTTTTAAATTACTTTAGAAAACAATTTACAAACGACTTACTTTTGGATGCAACCGATAGAAATATTTTATATCATTTATCTATTGGAATAAAAACAAAAGAATTACCAAAACAAATCCCTTTATCTCTTGGAGGAATTGAAAAAAGAAAAAGACATCTTAAACAAGTTTTTGATGTTAATTCAGCAGATGATAGCGAGTTAATTTTAAAAGCTAAAGAAAAAGGATTTATATAAAGTGAAGATTAATTTTATTTGTATTTAAATGGATTCCATTAAAAAAGCCTATTTCATTTGAAATAGGCTTTTTGTTTGTGGGCGATGAGGGATTCGAACCCCCGACCCCCTCGGTGTAAACGAGGTGCTCTGAACCAACTGAGCTAATCGCCCTTTTTTATTTTATACTGTTAAAAAAGGAAAACAGTTGTGGGCGATGAGGGATTCGAACCCCCGACCCCCTCGGTGTAAACGAGGTGCTCTGAACCAACTGAGCTAATCGCCCTTTTTTTATTTTATACTGTTAAAAAGGGAAACAGTTGTGGGCGATGAGGGATTCGAACCCCCGACCCCCTCGGTGTAAACGAGGTGCTCTGAACCAACTGAGCTAATCGCCCTTTTTTTATTTTATACTGTTAAAAAAGGAAAACAGTTGTGGGCGATGAGGGATTCGAACCCCCGACCCCCTCGGTGTAAACGAGGTGCTCTGAACCAACTGAGCTAATCGCCCTTAGCGGATGCAAATATAAAACAAAAATCTAAGTAGACAAGATATTTGTTTAGATATTTTCATTTTTTTGAGAGCTATTTTGCAACCATTTTATTTACAATTAAATACAAAATACATTTTTTTAACTTTTTTCAATTGAAAAGAGATTTAGTTCAAAAAAATATTTAGTTGTTAAAAGAATTGATTCTGATTTTTAGTGTTAAAATCCTAGTTATATTTGTTGAAAATTTAAATTAAAATGAAAAATAGAATTTTAAATACTTTATTGTTTTGCTTTATTGGGTTAATTGGTTTTTCTCAGACAAAAACAGAAAATAGTTTTTTACAAATTCCCAAAAATTGGACATATGAGAAGATTGAATTTCCTTTAGGTTTTGCAACAGACATAACTTATGATGGATTTGAAGAATTACGTTTTTCTCCGGAGATGTTTAAATTAAATAAAGAGCATTATTTCACTTATATTTTTGCTTTAGTTTTAGAAGGGAATCCAGTATTTGAAGAAAAAGAATTGACAGATTTTTTAGAAAAATATTATAAAGGATTAGCGGATGCAGTTGCTAGAGGCAAAGAACAGAAAATTGATTTAAATGAAATAAAAATACGTTTAATTAATAAAGAAGGAGGGAGTTTTGTTTATGAGATTGATTTTTTAGACACATTTACAAATGGACAAAAAATTCAATTGAAAATGGAAATTGAAGTTTATACTAAAAAGAAAGAGAAAGTAGTTTTAGCTTTAGTTTCAGCAAATGAAAGTGAAAAAGTTTGGAAAGAACTTTATGGATATAAAAAGGAAATTGAAGCAAATCTACATAGATAGAAAATGTACACACATTATTATTTATTACATATTCAATTTTTAGGGTTTCGATTTCATGGTTGGCAGCCGCAGCCTAAATTGAAAACTGTACAATTAATGCTTGAAAAAACGATATGTTTTGTTTTAAAGCATGAAGAATTTAAAGTTTTAGGTTCAGGAAGAACAGATGCGATGGTTTCAGCGAATAAGTTCGCAGTGGAATTATTTTTAAAAGAAGAAATAGACACAGAAGAATTTTTAGAACAACTGAATAAATATTTACCTTCGGATTTAAAATTGTTGACAATTGAAAAAGTTTCGAAGGAATTTAATATTATTCAGAATTCGAAAGTGAAAGAATATATTTATTTGTTTTCACATAAAGAAAAAGCACATCCATTTAGTGCACCTTTCGTGACAACTTTTGTAGAAGAATTGGATATTTCTTTGATGAAAGAAGGAGCGAAATTATTTAAAGGGGAACATTTCTTTCATAAATATTGTACAAAACCAAGTCCAGAAACTAATTTTCAGAGAGAAATTTTAGAAAGTTGTATTGAAGAAAATACGATTTATCAAGCTAATTTTTTTCCTAAAGAAAGTTATGTATTTCGAATAAAAAGTAAAGGATTTTTACGTTATCAAGTTCGATTAATTATGGGAATGTTGTTTGAATTAGGACGAGGAAATGTGAGCTTGGAAGAAATAGAAGCATCTTTAAAAGAAACAAATGATCGAAAGTCACTTCGATATATTGCGCCAAATTCGGGATTATCACTTCATGATATAGAATTTTTATAAAAATTAATTTACTAAATAAAATTAGTCATGTGTTTTATTTTAAGTAAATTCGGCACGTTTAAAACTTTTGAAAAAAAATATTTAGAATCATAATATGTCAGAATTCGTTAATAACAAAAAAATATTAGTAACAGGTGGGGCTGGATTTATTGGTTCCAATTTGTGTGATGCATTATTAGCTTTAAACAATAAGGTAGTTTGTTTAGATAATTTTGCAACAGGAAAAAGAGAAAATTTAGAGCATTTAAAGGATAATGAGAATTTTACTTTAATAGAAGGAGACATTCGAAATTTAGAAGATTGTCAGAAAGCAGTTGAAGGAGTAGATTTTGTTTTACATCAAGCAGCTTTAGGTTCTGTGCCAAGGTCTATTAAAGATCCGATTACGAGTAATGATGTAAATGTTTCTGGATTTTTAAATATGTTAGTTGCTTGTAGGGATGCAGGAGTAAAGCGTTTTGTGTATGCAGCAAGTTCTTCAACATATGGAGATTCAAAAGAATTACCAAAAGTAGAAGAAAGAATTGGAAGACCATTATCGCCTTATGCAGTAACAAAATTTGTTAACGAATTATATGCAGATGTATTTGGAAAAACATATGGATTACCAACAATTGGATTACGATATTTCAATGTTTTTGGAAGAAGACAAGATCCAAATGGAGCTTATGCGGCAGTAATTCCAAAGTTTGTTTCACAGTTTATGCGTTTAGAATCTCCAACAATTAATGGAGATGGAGAATATTCAAGAGATTTTACATACATCGACAATGTTGTGCAGATGAATTTACGTGCATTGAGCACAGAAAATGAAGCTGCTCTAAATCAGGTATATAATGTTGCGTTTGGACAAAGAGCGACTTTAAATGATTTAGTTAGAAGTTTAAAAGCGAATTTATCAGAAAAAAATTCCGAAATTGCAGATGTAAAAGTAATTCATGGACCAAATAGAGTTGGAGATATTCCACATTCTTTGGCAAGTATTGATAAAGCTAAAGAATTATTAGGTTATGATCCTAAATACTCTTTACAAGATGGACTAAAAGAAGCAGTTCATTGGTATTGGGAAAATTTAAAATAAAAAATTAGAGAGAAATGAATATAACAGTTGTTGGTTCAGGTTATGTAGGATTGGTGACAGGAGCATGTTTTTCTGAGATGGGAAATAATGTGGTGTGCATTGATGTAAATGAAGAAAAAATAGAAAAGTTAGAGAATGGAATCATCCCTATTTTTGAGCCAGGATTGGAAACATTAGTTAAAAATAGTGTTGAGATAGGAACTCTAAAGTTTTCTACATCTTTAGAGGAAAATCTTAATAATTCAGAAATTGTTTTTATCGCTGTTGGAACTCCAATGGGAGAAGATGGTTCTGCAGATTTACAATATGTTTTGGCAGTTGCTGAGCAAATTGGAAAATCAATGACAAAAGAATTGATTGTTGTAGATAAGTCGACAGTTCCAGTTGGAACAGGAGATAAAGTAAAAGCAACAATTCAAAAAGAATTAGATAAAAGAGGAGAAAATATTCCATTTCATATTGTTTCTAATCCAGAATTCTTAAAAGAAGGAGCAGCTTTACAAGATTTTATGAAGCCAGATAGAGTAGTTATCGGAGCTGATTCAGATTATGCTTTTTCAAGAATGAAAGAACTTTATGCACCATTTATTCATAATTCAGATCGATTTATCACAATGGATATTCGTTCTGCTGAAATGACTAAATATGCAGCAAATGCGATGTTGGCGACGAAAATTTCATTTATGAATGAAATTGCAAATATTTGTGAATTATTGGATGCAGATGTAAATAAAGTAAGAGTTGGAATCGGTTCAGATAGAAGAATTGGTTACAGTTTTATTTATCCAGGATGTGGATACGGGGGATCTTGTTTTCCAAAAGATGTAAAAGCTTTACAAAAGACTGCTGCTGAATATGGTTATGAAACAAATGTGATCAGTGCTGTAGAAAAAGTGAATAATCAGCAAAAATTAGTAATTGCAGAGAAAGTTAAGAATCGATTTGGAGAAGATTTAACAGGAAAAACATTTGCAATTTGGGGATTGTCATTTAAGCCAGCAACAGATGATATGCGTGAGGCACCTGCGATTTATGTAATTAAAGAATTAGTAAAAAGAGGAGCGAAAGTACAGGCATATGATCCAAAAGCAATTGAAGAAGCAAAATCACATTATTTAAAAGGAGTTGAAGGAGTTATATATTCTGAAACAAAGTATGAAGTATTGAAAGGAGCGGATGCTTTGATCTTATTAACAGAATGGAAAGAATTCAGATCGCCTGATTTTATGGAAATTAAGAATCAATTAAATTATCCTGTGATTTTTGATGGAAGAAATCAATACAATGCGTTTCATATTGAAGAAAAAGGCTTTGAATACCATCAAATAGGTAAGAGAGTTACGATGAAATAAATAAAATACTGATAGTTAATTCTTTAAAATAATTCAAGAATCCTTGTTTCTAGGTTATAATAATAACTGGAAACAGGGATTTTTTTTAATAGTTTCAAAAAATGTAGAAAAAAATAATTGTGAATAGAAATTAATAGTAATTTAGCACGCGTTAAAACATAATAAGATAGGAATTTATATGGAAAATAATAATATAAAAATTGCAATTATTGGGTTGGGATATGTAGGTTTACCATTAGCTAGATTATTCGCAACTAAATATTCAGTAATTGGGTTTGATATCAATGAGGAAAGAGTGCAAGAATTGAATTCTGGAGTAGATAGTACTTTAGAAGTAGAAAATGATTTATTACAAGAAGTTCTTAAGCAAGAGAATTCAGATGAAATAGGTCTTTTTTGTACAAATAATTCAGAAGCTTTACAAGATTGTAACTATTATATTATTACTGTTCCAACTCCTGTTGATAAAAATAATCGTCCTATTTTAACACCTTTATATAAAGCAAGTGAATCTGTTGCAAAATATTTAAAGAAGGATGATATCGTTATTTACGAATCAACAGTATATCCAGGGGTAACAGAAGATGAATGTATTCCTATTTTAGAAAAATTTTCTGGATTAAAATTTAACGAAGATTTTTATGCAGGTTATTCGCCAGAAAGAATTAATCCAGGAGATAAAAAGCATACAGTAGAAAAGATTTTAAAAGTAACTTCGGGGTCTACTCCAGAAATTGGAAAAAAAGTAGATGATTTATACAAAGCTGTAATTACAGCAGGAACACATTTAGCTCCGACAATTAAAGTTGCTGAGGCTGCAAAAGTAATTGAAAACTCACAGAGAGATATCAATATTGCTTTTGTAAATGAATTGGCAAAAATCTTTAATTTATTAGAAATTAATACACATGATGTCTTGGAAGCAGCAGGAACAAAATGGAATTTTTTACCATTTAAACCTGGATTAGTAGGAGGACATTGTATTGGTGTTGATCCATATTATTTAGCACAAAAAGCACAAGAAGTTGGTTACCATCCAGAGATCATTCTTGCAGGAAGAAGAATGAATGATAGTATGGGGCAATATGTTGCTTCAGAAGTCGTTAAACTAATGCTTCACAATGATTTAAAGGTAAAAGGAAGCGATATTCTTGTTTTAGGAATTACTTTTAAAGAAAACTGTCCAGATGTTCGAAATACAAAAGCTGTAGATGTTGTAAATGAATTAAAATCATATGGAGCTTCTATTGATATTTATGATCCTTGGGCGAATCCAGAAGAAGTGATGCATGAATATAAATTGGAAAGTTTTAAAGATATTCCAAACAAAAAATACGAAGTTATAGTGTTAACCGTTGCACATGATTCTTACAAAGATTTAGATTTAAATTCTTTAAAGAAAGAGGGTGGTGTTGTTTATGACGTGAAGAATACATTATCTATAGAAGGGATAAAGAAAAATTTATAAATAATAACTTTAAATTAATTATAATAGTTTGTTTATAAAAGGAAAAAATAATTTACAGTTAATTAAAAATTTCATGTCTCTGGTTTCAATTAAGGGAATGGATTTTTTAATTCCATTAATAATATTTCCATTTTTATTAAAAGTATTAGGGTTTGATAAATTTGGATTAATTTCTTTTTCATTATCTGTATGTGCATATTTTGGAGCGCTTATACAATATGGATTTTCAATAACTGCTGTAAGAGACATTGCACGAATTAAAACAGATTTAAAACTTTTAAATCAAAAGTTTAATGATTTTTTTTGGACAAGTATTTCTTTGTTGGTAATTTCCTTTTCGATTTTACTATTATTGATTTTTATTGTTCCAAAATTTTCTGGAGAAGCAGAGCTATATTTCTATACTTTTTTTCTAGTAGGAATGCAATCAGTTTTTCCATATTGGTTTTTTCAAGGTGTAGAAGAAATGAAACTTATTGCATATATCAATGTATTGACTAAATTTTTGTATTTAGTTTCATTGTTTATATTTATTAATGAACCTTCAGACTATGTTTATGTATACTTATTATATGCTTTAAATGTATTGGTAGGTAATATTATTTCGATAATAATAATAAGAAAAAGGTTTAATGTTTCTTTGACTGTTCCTAATTTTTATCGAATCAAAAACGTTATTTTATCTGGAAGACATGCTTTTATAACGCAATTTGCACCTAATTTTTATAATAACACAGCAACTTTTGTTTTAGGATTAACAGTTTCTTCATCGATATTAGGAATCTATGTTTCTGCAACCAAAGTAATTGATGCATTAAATTCGTTAGCTGTTTTAATTTCAAGTACTTTTTTACCTTATTTATCAAGAAATATCGAAAATCATGTACTTTATAAAAGAATCATGTATTTCGTAGGGATTTCTGTCTGTTGCGTAGCATTCATTTTTTCAACTCAAATTATAGATATATTTGTTGATGAGAATATAAAGGATATAAATTTATATTTTAAATGGCTGATTTTGATGGTTGTATTTATATTTTTTAGGTTAATATATGGACCAAATTTTTTGATGCTTATTGGAAAAGAAAAACTATACAAAAATATTGTGTTATACAGTAGTTTGTTTTTCTTCTTTTTCTCAATGTATATTATACCTAAAATGGGAGTTTTTGGAGCAATTTCAGTAATGATTGGAGCTAGTGGAACAATGTCTATTTTGACTTATTTAGCATATAAAAAGGTGGTTGTAAATGGGTGAAATTTTAGGCTTAAAAGGTAAAATAGGATTTACGCAAAACTTATTAATTCTAGCTGTTTTATTGGCACCATTTACAGAGCTAAGATTTTCAGTTGTTGGATTATCTGAAATAATAATAGCTATTGTTTTGATAGCGAGCATACCTAAAATTTTACAAACTAAGAGTTCTAATCTTCGATTTACGAATTTTTGGATTAGATTTCTTTTTATATTAATTCTTAGTTCCATTTTTAATATTCTTTTTTTTAATAGATACGGTGTTATTGATGGATGGTATGATTTTTTTTCATACATTTTTGTTCTTTTTTCAGTTTTTTTATTTGAAAATAAAATAAAAACAGGTGAAATTGTACCATATGTTTTTATAGAAAAAATATTCTTTAGGATGAGTATTTTGCTAATTATCTTATATGGTATTAGCTTCTTTACTAGATCCTTATTAGGAATGTCTCTTTTTTATTATGAAAGGTTTGCGCCATTAGTCAATAACCCTCATAAAATAGCTATTTTTTCTTCAGTTTTGCCATTTTTTGGTCTTTTAGTTTTAAAAAATGTAAAGACAAAAAAAGAACAAATAATAATAATAGCTCTAATTTTACTTGATATTCTAATTACCATAAAATCAGAAACATCAAAATCTATGTTAGGTATTTTAATTGGTTTTAGTCTATTTTTTATGTTTAATTATTTGTCAAAAAAAATGATTAAACTAGCAATTATTATTGCTCTAATATTTGTAGTTGTGATTTTTTTGAAATACGATTTAATAGGAGCTTTAGTAAATTATTTTAATGAACTTGATTATAATGGAGGTAGATCCTTAATATATGGTGTAGGAATTAATCAATTTATTTTATCTCCATTTATCGGTTATGGATTTGATTCGAGTATTATCATTGATGGAATAAAAACAGATGCTCATCAAACAATGATTACAATTGGCTTACAAGGAGGAATTATAGCTTTAATTCTTTTTATGTCAATGTTGTCTAATATTTTGAAAGTACTTACAAAAGATGTTATATTATTTATAGCCTTTATACCAATACTATTATATATTCTAGGAGGTGATATAATGAGAAATAATTATGTCTGGATTTTAATTCTTCTTATGTATTATTGCTCTTTAAAATTGATCAAAACAAAAAAAAATGAAAATTTTCATAGCAGGTGATTATTGTCCAATAGGAAGAATAGAGGAGATAATTAAAAAAGGAAAATCAGAAGAAGTTTTATTGGATATAGAAAAACATATTAAAGAATCTGATTTATCAATTGTCAATTTAGAGTCTCCTTTGACCGATTCAAATAAATTAATTACAAAAAGCGGTCCGAACATAAAATCTAGTGAAATTGGATTGAAACCTTTAGAAATATCGGGAGTGAAATTAGCAACATTAGCAAACAATCATATTCTAGATTTTGATGAAGAAGGTGTTAAAGATACAATTGATTTATGTAAATCTAAAAATATAGATGTTGTTGGTGCAGGGAAAGATTTATCTGAAGCAAGAAAGCCTTTTTATTATACTTATAATGATAAAAAAATAGCTATATTAAATTTTGCAGAAAATGAATATTGTGCAGCTACTGAAAAATCTTATGGTGCTAATCCGGTCAATTTAATTAACAACTTTAATGATATAAATAAAGCAAAAGAAGAATCAGATTTTGTCATTGTAATAGCTCATGGTGGAAGAGAACATTTTCAATTGCCAACTCCAAATCAAAAAGAAAGATATCGTTTTTATGTTGATTCAGGAGCTGATTTAGTTGTTGGTCATCATTCACATTGTTTTAGTGGTTATGAAGAATATAAAGAAAAACACATTTTTTATAGCTTAGGAAATTTTGTTTTTGATTACAAACCGAAATATCAAAAAGGTTTATGGACATTAGGATATGCTCTAGATTTATCGATTAATTTTGATACAAAAAAAGTTGATTTTGAAATCATTCCTTTTGAGCAGGGAAAGAAAGAAAATCCAATTTTAAATGTTTTATCAGGAGAAAAGAAACAAGAGATTTTAGAAAAAGTTAATGAGTTAAATGAAATTATCATTGATGAAAAATTATATGCCGAGGCTTGGGAAAAATATATAGAAAGTCAAGTTATTGGATATAAAGGAATGCTGTTTACTAAAAATATGTATATACGAGCACTTATTTCTAGAGGATATTTACCTAAATTTTTACTTACATCATCTCTAAAAAGAAAAGCTTTGTTTTTGAATTTGTTTAGGTGTGAGACACATAGAGAAATTATGATAGATGTACTAAATAAAGAATTATAATGAAAGAATTAATATACAGAAATTTACCTAATTTTTTTCAGAATACTTTAATTGGTTTTTTTAACCTATTATCCTATAAAAAAAGATATGGTGGAAAGTATAAAGATTACTTGAATAAATTCAAAGAGAATCAAGAATTACCAATTGATAAATTATTGAAGATTCAAGAAGATCGTTTGATTGAATTTTTGAATTATGCGAAGAATAATTCAAAATTCTATAATGAGATTTATAAAGATATTTCATTGCCTAAAACTGTTTCTGAAATAGGAAAACTTCCAATTTTAAATAAAGAAACTTTACGTCAAAATATAGAAGATATCCATACTATTGAAAAGAACGAAGGAATCGTTTCAAAAACGGGAGGAACAACTGGAAAATCTCTTGAAGTGTTATTTACTCATGATAATACACAAGAGAGATTCGCAATGTTAGACAATTTTAGGTTTCAATCTGGTTATAAACTTGGAGAAAAAACAGCTTGGTTTTCAGGAAAAGCAATTCTTACAAATAAGGATGTAATTAAAAAAAGATTTTGGAAGACAGATTATTTTCATAATGTAAGATATTATTCGACATTTCATATTAAAGATGATTATTTGAAATATTATGTAAATAATATAATTGAGTTTCAACCAAAATTTATAGTAGGTTTTCCTTCTACAATCTTAGAACTTGCAAAGTATGGAATTAGAAAAAATATTGATTTTCCAAAAGGTATAATTAAAGCTATTTTTCCAACAGCAGAGAGTATTACAGATGAAATGCGAAAAATAATTGAATCTTTTTTTAAAGCAAAAATATATAATCAATATGCTTCTTCTGAAGGTGCTCCTTTTATATTTGAATGTGATAAAGGAAACTTACATTTAGATTTACAAAGTGGTGTTTTTGAGATTCTAGATGATAATGATAATTATGCTGATGAAGGAAGGTTAGTTTTAACGTCTTTTACAACGAAAGGTACTCCTTTAATTAGATATGATATTGGAGATTCATTAATTCTTAAAAAAGGAACCTGTAATTGTGGTAATAATAATCCTTTAGTAAAAGAAATATTAGGAAGAGTTGATGATTTTATTTTTTCTCCAGAAAATGGGAAAATTAATTTAGGAAATATTTCAAATACGCTAAAAGATATAAAAGGTATTATAAAGTTTCAAGCTGTCCAAGATCAACTTGATTCTTTAAAAATATATATTATGAGAGATTCGGATATATATAATGAGAATTATGAAGAGAAGTTTAGAAAAAACTGGACAGATAGAGTTGGGAATAAAATGCTTATTGAATTTATTTATGTAGATAATTTAGAAAGTGAAAATAGTGGGAAGTTTAGGATGATTAAGAATAATATAAAACACTTAATATAATCTATGAAAAAAATAGTTCGAATAACAACTATTCCTGAATCGATGGCAAAATTATTAGAAGGCCAGTTAGGATATATGAGTGAATTTTATGAAATGGTAGCAGTATCTTCAAACGAAAATAACAAATTGGATTTGTTGGGAGAGAAAGAGAATATCAAAACTTATGCAACTGAATTCACTAGAAAAATTACACCAGTTAAAGATTTAAAAGCATTATATAATTTATATAAAATTTTAAAAAAAGAAAAACCAGAAATTGTTCATACTCATACGCCTAAAGCAGGAACAGTTGGTATGTTAGCAGCAAAATTAGCTGGAGTTCCCGTGAGAATGCATACAATTGCTGGATTACCTCTTTTGGAAGCGACTGGATTTAAACGAAAATTGTTGAGTTCTGTTGAAAAAATGACTTATGCATGTGCGACTAAGATATATCCAAATTCTTTTGTAATGAAAGATATAATTTTAGAAGAAAAATTTACAACTTCTAATAAATTAAAAGTTCTTGCAAATGGTAGTTCAAATGGTATAAATATTAAACATTTTTCAAAAGATAATATATCCTTAGAAGAACAAAAATCCTTAAAGAAATCTTTAGGTATAAGTGAAGAAAATATAACATTTGTTTTTGTAGGAAGAATGGTTAAAGATAAAGGTGTTAATGAATTAGTTGCATCTTTTATCAAGTTGAATGAAGAAAATCCATTGACAAAACTTCTTTTAGTAGGGCCTCTTGAAAAAGACTTAGATCCTTTAAATCAAGAGACAGAAAAACATATCGAATCACACCCAAATATAAAATGGGTTGGTTTTCAGAAAGATGTTCGTCCTTACTTTGCGATTTCAGATGTATTAGCTTTTCCAAGTTATAGAGAAGGTTTTCCAAATGTTGTGTTACAAGCAGGTGCAATGGAGTTACCTAGTATTGTTTCAGATATAAACGGTTGTAATGAAATTATCATTAACAATAAAAATGGAATTATTATTCCTCCTAAAGATGAAGATCAACTGTATAAAGCGATGTTAGAAATGGCTCAAAATAATAATTTGAGAGATCAACTAAAACAAAATGCTAGATTGATGATACAGGACAGATATCAACAAGAATTAGTTTGGAAAGCTTTATTGGAAGAGTATCAATTACTTATAAAAAATCTTAGATAATAATACTATTAATTGAATTATAGATGTATAAAATTTTTAAACCAGTTATCGATTTTATAGTAGCTTTTATTGGATTTTTGATTTTAAGTCCAATTTTTATTTTAGTTACTATTTTTCTTGCAATTGCAAATAGTGGAAAACCATTTTTCTTTCAAGCAAGACCAGGAAAAAATGAGCGTATTTTTAATATCATCAAATTTAAAACAATGAATGATAAAAAAGATGCGCAAGGAAACTTATTATCAGATGCTGAACGATTGACTGCTGTTGGGAAATTTGTAAGAAAGACTTCTTTAGATGAAATTCCACAGTTGATTAATGTAATGAAAGGTGATATGAGTTTGATTGGACCTAGACCACTTTTACCACAATATTTACCTCTTTATAATACAGAACAAAAGAAAAGACATTTAGTAAGACCTGGCATTACAGGTTGGGCGCAAATAAATGGTAGAAACGCAATTTCATGGCAACAAAAATTTGAATTTGATGTTTGGTATGTTCAAAATCTTACCTTTGCGATGGATTGTAAAATTATTTTAAAAACAATACTTAAAGTACTAAAATCTGAAGGAGTTAGTTCTAATAATAATGTAACTGCCGAAGCTTTTAATGGAAATAATTAAAATTTGATTAAATGAAAATTAACATCACTGAATATTTAAAAGAGACAGCAACAAAATATTCTTCAAAAATAGCAATTGAAGATAAAAATGGGCAAATAACATTCTCAGAATTAGAAGTTAATGCATATAATTTAGCTAATCATATTTTAAGAATTGAACCAGAATTAAATAATTCACCTATTCCTGTTTTTTTACCAAAAGAAAAAGAAACGATTATTTCGTTTATAGGTGTTGTTTTAAGTGGTAATTTTTATGTGCCTTTAGATGTAAAATCTCCAATACAAAGATTAGATAAGATTTTTGAAAAATTAGATTCTAAAATACTTATTACAAGTAAGAAATTTGAATCGATATTAAGTAAAACTAGTTTTGAAGGTCGTTTTATTTATATTGAAGATTTATCAGAGAATCCATGTAATGAAAATGAAAAATCTATAATTGAAAATAAACTTCAAAGTAAAATTGATTTAGACCCAGTTTATTCCATTTTTACATCAGGTTCTACTGGAACTCCAAAAGGAGTTTTGATTTCACATAGAGGAGTGATTGATTATATTGAATGGGCAAAGGAAGTTTATTCTGTTGATGAAAATGAAATCATAGGAAGTCAAGCGCCTTTTTATTTTGATAACTCTACACTAGATATTTATTTAATGCTGGCGACGGGAGCAAAATTAATTATAGTTCCTGAGGAAAAATATATGTTTCCTGTAAAACTTTTAGAATATATTAATCAAAAACAAATTACTTTTGTCTTTTGGGTTCCATCTGTTTTAGTTAATGCTGCGAATTTAAAAGCTTTAGAAAATAATTCTGTAGATTCTTTACACAAAATTTTATTTGCTGGGGAAGTTATGCCAAATAAGCATTTAAATTATTGGAGAAAAGAAAAGCCAGATGCTTTATATTCTAATTTGTATGGTCCAACAGAAATTACTGTAGATTGTACTTATTATATCGTTGATAGAGAATTTAAAGATGAAGAGCCTTTACCAATAGGGAAAGCATGTAGAAATACCGATTTGTTAATACTTAATGAAAAGGATGAATTATGTGCTTCAGAGGAGATAGGAGAATTATGTGTGAAAGGTAGTTCTTTAGCGTTTGGATATTATAAAGATTTTGAAAAAACGGAAAGTGTTTTCGTTCAAAATCCAGTAAATAACGATTACAGAGAAATAATTTACAGAACTGGTGATTTAGTGTTTGTAAATGAAAGAGATGAAATTATTTTCGTAGGAAGAAAAGATTCTCAAATCAAACATATGGGATACCGAATTGAACTAGGAGAAATTGAAAATATAATTTTAGGAATAGAAGAAATTGAAAACATTTGTGTTATCTATGATTCTGAAAGAAAAATAATCAAAGCTTATTATATTGGAGAGATAGAATTTATTGAAATTCGTAAAAAGTTAGTAAGTCTTTTACCTAAATATATGATTCCTACAAAATGGTTTAAAACGGAATCATTCCCTTATAATTCTAATGGTAAGATTGATAGGAAAAAAATTGTTGAAGTAATTTAAAAATAAGATGAATTATTATAAACAAATTATTATTATTGGTGCTGGTAAAATAGCATTAGAATGCTTGAAAGAAGTAGAAAATAAATTTGAAAATACTATTGGTGTAGTACTTTATGAAGATAATTCGTTGTCTTCTTTTAGAGTTTATGCTGATAAAAAAGAATATATAGTTTGTGATTCGACTTCTAAGAAAGACATTGATACTTATTTTAATAGTATTGAAGAAAATACTTTAATAATAAGTGCGAATAATAATTTTCTTTTTACAGAAAAAATCATCAATAAAGAAAATTTGACAATTATTAATTTTCACAATGCTTTATTGCCTAGTTATAAAGGACGAAATGCTCAAACTTGGGTGATTTTTAATGAGGAAAAGAAAACTGGGATTACTTGGCATTTGGTTAATGAAAAAGTTGATGATGGTAGAATTTTAATTCAAAAAGAAATACCATTAGATACTAAAATTACAGCAATAAAGTTAACTAATCAGTTGATGGTATTAGGAATAAAGTGTTTTAAAGAACTTTTGCCAAAGTTGTTAAATTCTGAAAAAATATCATTTACACCAATAGAGCTTTTTCCTTTGAATGATAAAATATATTATTCAAAAAAAATGCCTAATAATGGAATTCTTGATTTGGAATGGTCAATAGATAAAATTTCTGCTTTTTTAAGATCTTTGGACTATTCTTTCTTTGCTTTTTTTCCAAGTTCAAAAGTGTCAATCAATGGAGAGTTTGAAGAAATAAAGTCTTATAAAATTCTAAAATTAGAAGACCCAATTCAGAAAAAGGAAATCTCAATATCTAGTAATAAAGTAATAATTAAAGAAAATAATTTAAAAATAGAAATCAATTGTAATGAAAGATAAAATAATTAAAATTTTAATTGAAGCAAGACCAGAGTTTGATTTTAATGAAATACAAGAAGATTTTATTTCAGGTGGAATGTTAGATTCATTTGATATTATTTCGATTGTATCAGATATTGAAACTGAATTAGGTGTTTCAATTCAAGGAGATAAAATTTTACCTGAGAATTTCGATAGTTTACAGGCAATAGAAGACTTAATTAAAGAAAGCAGCTGTTAATTCTGTATTATGAGACTTAGTTTTAAAAATAAAAAAATAACAGGAGTTTTAAGTGTTTTACCAGAAAATGAAGTTCATTTTAAAGATGGAATAAATGAATATAATTTTACGGAAAAACAATCGTTAAAACTTGCTAAAATAATGGGATATGGTACTAGAAGAATTGCTTCAGAAAGTACTACAGTTTCAGATTTATGTGTTCATGGATTAGAATATTTATTTGAAAATAATTATTTGAATAAAGATGAAATAGACGCATTAATTTTAGTTACTCAGAGTCCTGATTACTTTTTGCCTGCGACATCAAATGTGATTTCTGGAAAATTAAATTTGAAAGAAGATTTAATTTGTATGGATATTAATCAAGGTTGTGCTGGTTATGAAGTAGGTTTAATGCAAGCATATATGCTGTTAGAACAACCTGCAATTTCAAAGGTTGTTTTGTTAAATGCAGATGTTTTAAGTAAGAAAGTTTCAAAAAGAGATAGAAATAGTCATCCATTAATTGGTGATGGAGCTACAATTACAGTTGTGGAAAAATCAGATGATGATGAAAATATAGAACTTTTCATGAAATCAGATGGTAAAGGTTCGGAAAGCTTAAAAATTCCAGCTGGAGGATTTAAAATGCCTTCAACTCCTGATACAGCTATAATGAACGAAGATGTTTCTGGTAACTATAGATCTCTAGACAATTTAGTAATGAAAGGAGATGATGTCTTTAATTTTGTAATGACACGTGTTCCTGAGATGATGAATCAAGTTTATAATGAATTATCTATAAATGATGATAATTTGGATTATTATCTTTTTCATCAGCCTAATAAGTTTATGCTTGAAAAGTTAGCCGATAAATTGGGTGTTGACAGGTCAAAAATGCCTAACAACATAACTGAAATTTACGGTAATGGAAGTGGAATAACAGTTCCTTTAAATATTTGTCATAACCTAGGTAGTACTATTAAAAATGAAAGTTATGATGTGTGTTTAGGAGGATTTGGTGTAGGATTAACTTGGAGTTTACTTGTATGCAAATTAGGTAAATTAGATTTTTGTGAAATAATTAATTATAAAGAATAATAATGGAAGAGTTTTTAGAGAAAATATCTGAAATTTTAGAAGTTGAAAGTGTAAATTTAAGTGATAATTTAGAAGATTTTGACGAATGGGATTCATTGACTAGTCTATCTTTAATAGCAATGATTGATAGTGATTATAACATTTCAGTTACTAACGATGATATTAGAGAATTCAAGACAATTGAAGATGTTTGTAATTTTGTAAAAATATCTTAAATGTCAAATTATATTTTATTAACAGGTTGTAGTTCTTCTATAGGAAAGTCTGTTGCTAAAAAACTTTCAGAAGAAGGTTTTAATTTAATACTCTCTGGTAGGAGAGAAGAAGAATTAAAATCTTTTTCTCAAAGCTTAAACAATAGCTCTACTCATAAAATTTGGGTATGTGATTTTAAAACTGAAAACATAAAAGAATCGTTGGAAAGTTTTATTAAAAATCAGGAAGTAATTATAGAGTCATTTATCCATATTGGTGGACTTTTTACTTTAAAGCCATTGAGACTTTTTAAAAAAGAAGATATAAATGATATATTTCAAGTGAATGTTTTTTCAGCAATTGAAATTTCTTCACTTTTATCAAAAAAGAAGTATAAAAGCAATCTAAAGAATATTATATTTTTTTCAAGTATTTCTTCAATTAGAGGAAAATCAGGTTACAGTGTTTATGCAGCAGCAAAAGCATCATTATCTGGTTTGACTAAAAATTTAGCTATAGAATTAAAACCAGTTAAGGTTGTGAATTTGGTTCTAGGAGCTATTATGACAGAGAAAACAAAGTCAATTTTAAATAGTAATTACGAGGATATAAATAAACATATACCTTTAGGAATTGGTGAGCCAGAAGAAATAGGAGAATTTGTGTCATACCTATTGCAAAAAAGTAATTGGATTACTGGACAAGATATTATAATAGATGGTGGAGGAAGTGCACTTTAATGAAAAGTATAAAATTAAAGTCTTTAAATTAACAAAAAATAATTTTAATTCTAATACTTATATTTTATCATTCATTCATTCAAATCAATGTATAATTATAGATCCAAGTGAATGGACGAGTACTTTTTTGATCGATTGGTTAAAAACTCATAATAAAATAATTAAATATTGTTTCATTACACATGAACATTTTGATCATCATGCTGGATATGAATTATTAAAAAATGTGAATGATTTTAAAACATTATGTTCTCTAATTACAATTGAAGGTATGGCAAATTCTAAAAAGAATTTGTCTTATTTCTACAATTTAGATATTAAATCACACGTAATTAACCATATAAATGAAACTGAAGAAAATTATATAAACATAGTTTCAACACCAGGTCATTCTAAAGGGAGTATTTGCATTTTCATTGATGATATGCTTTTTTCTGGAGATACAATTATCGCCAAAGAATATTTGACAACCAAATTACCTGGAGGAAATAAATTAGAATTGAAAAAATCAATTTCTTTAGTCCAAAAAAAAATTATTGATAATAAATTTAGTTCCGATGTTCTTGTTTTTCCTGGACATGGAAATAAATTTTTTTTAAAAGATATAAAAGTTGAGTAATAAAGTTATAATATTAGGAGCAGGTGCTCATGCAGCTGAAATTGTTGGATATATTGAGGATAATAATCTTACAAGCGAAGAAAAAATTGAGATTTTAGGATTTTATGCTGATAAAGTAGAACAAGAAGATAAATATAAATACAATACCCCAATATTAGGTGGTTTGTTTGAATTTGAGCCTGAGGAAAATATATCTGTAATTATTGGTTTTGCTAATGTGGAATTAAAAAATAAAGTGGTAGAACATTATAAAAGTAAAGGTGCTAATTTTTTTACTTTTATTCATAAATCATCCTTTGTTTTTAAAACTGCTGTTATTGGTGAAGGGAATGTGATATGTAGAAACTGTGTGATTGGTCCTAATGTAATTTTAGAAGATTTCAATTTACTTAATAGTAATGTTTCTGTAGGTCATGATTCACAAATTGGAAGTTATAATGTCATTTGTCCAAATGTCGGATTCTCAGGTAATACAATTGTAGGAAATTCTAATTTTTTTAGTATAAATGCAGCTACGATACCAAATGTAAAAATTGGTAATCATAATATTATTGCTCCAAATATGGTTATCGAAAAGAATATTAAAGATGAAAGTACAGTCTTTCATAGATTTAAAGAAAAAATAATTGCAATTCCAAAATAATAATTGATGAACAAAAGAATATGGTTGTCTTCTCCACATATGGGGGGAACAGAGCAAAGTTATATTAATCAGGCATTTGAAGAAAATTGGATTGCTCCACTTGGACCAAATGTAAATGGGTTTGAAGCAGATTTAAAAAAATACACAGGAGTGAATTCCTGTACAGCTTTAACTTCAGGAACTGCTGCAATTCACTTAGGATTAATTCAGCTTGGAGTTAAGAAAGGAGATGAAGTTTTATGTAGTACATTTACTTTTGTTGCAACTGTTAATCCTATTATTTATCAAGATGCAACACCTATTTTTGTTGATAGTGAAGAAGATACTTGGAACATGTGTCCAAAACAATTAGAGATTGCAATAAAAGATCGAATAGCAAAAGGTACTAAACCAAAAGCAATCATCGTTGTACATTTATACGGTATGCCTTCTAAAATGAATGAAATAATGGAAATTTCTAAAAAATATGAAATTCCTGTTTTAGAAGATGCAGCCGAAGCATTAGGTTCTACTTATGAAGGAAAAGCAATGGGTACAATTGGTGACATTGGAATTTATTCTTTCAACGGAAATAAAATAATTACAACTTCTGGAGGAGGAGCAATTGTATCAAATAAAGAAGAATATTGTCAAGATTCTCTTTTTTTAGCGACTCAAGCTAGAGATGCAGCTCCACATTACCAACATTCAAGAATTGGATATAATTATAGAATGAGCAATATCACTGCTGGAATTGGTAGAGGGCAAATGGAAATATTAGACAAACATATTTCGCTTCGTAGAAGAAATCATGATTTTTATGAAAAGGAACTTTCTGGAATTGAAAATATCAAATTTTTAAAAGAACCAGAAGGAATGTATTCAAATAGATGGCTGTCTTGTATTTTGACAGATTCTTTTGAAACTAGAGAGAAAATAAGAATAGCATTAGAAGCAAAAAATATCGAATCTAGACCATTATGGAAACCAATGCACATGCAACCTGTTTTTATAAATTCAGAGAAATATTTAAATGGAGTTTCTGAAGATTTATTTAAAAAAGGTTTATGTTTGCCAAGTGGTTCAAATCTGGAAATAGATGATTTAGAATTGATTGTAAAAGTTATAAAAGAAAATATCTAAAAAATAAATATTGCGAAAAAGAGAGAAAAAGGAATTAGTATGGTCATTTAATAATTAATGAAATAATATGATATTAAAGATACTCTCAAAAAACGCACATAAATATGCATCCAGATGGGTTGTATTAGGAATTGACTTATTGTTAATAGTACAAACCTATTTATTTGCATATATATTAAGATTCAATTTTAGCTTAAATTTTGATAAAACAAAATTTTTGTATGAAGTCCCATATATTAGTGCGATTGGAGTTATAAGTTTTTTGATTATAGGTTCTTATAAAGGTGTAATTAGACATACTGGAGTGAAAGATGCAAATAATGTATTTTTAGCTGCTAGTTTGTTGGCAACTTTATCATTAATAATCGTTGGAATTCAAAAGTCACTTGGATTACATCTGATTA
Source organism: Aureivirga marina (assembly GCF_015767265.1). Classification (GTDB taxonomy): domain Bacteria; phylum Bacteroidota; class Bacteroidia; order Flavobacteriales; family Flavobacteriaceae; genus Aureivirga; species Aureivirga marina. Next base: position 370,525 of record NZ_JADPIB010000002.1, on the reverse strand, counting down.
CAAATTCAATATCTATAATTATTATCCATTATTTATCAAATGTTGTGATTTTGATAACTAGTAGATTTATATTTAAAGCTCTATATACGAAAGTAATATCAGAAGTTAGAAATTATAAAAATGTAATTATTTATGGAGCTGGAAACTCTGGATTAATTACATTACATGCGTTGTTAAAAGATACAAAACACGCAGTGAAAGTTCATGCTTTTATCGATGATAATAAGAAGAAAATTGGAAGACAAATTGAATCTGTTCCAATTATTTCAAAAGATAGAGTTACAGAAGAATTTTTATGTAAAAATAAGATATCTGAAATCATTATTTCTATTCAAAATATTCAATCTGCAAAACTTTTAGAATTTGTAGATGATTTTTCACAACTTGGTGTAAATGTAAAAATCGTTCCACCTGTGGATAATTGGACAAATGGCGATTTACAAGCAAAACAGATTAAAACTGTAAAAATTGAGGATATTTTAAATAGAAATCCAATTCAAATTAACAATCCTAATATTTCTCAGGAAGTGGAAGGAAAGGTTATAATGATTACAGGTGCAGCTGGTTCTATTGGAAGTGAAATTTCACGTCAATTAACAAAATACGAATACAAATATTTAATTCTTGTTGATCAAGCAGAATCTGCATTATATGATTTACAACAAGAATTTAAACAAGAAAATACCAAGAATTTTCAGGCCATTGTTTCGGATGTAAGAAACAAAAATAGAATTGAACAAATATTTAAAAACTATAGACCAGACATCGTTTTTCATGCAGCTGCATATAAACACGTGCCTTTTATGGAAGAAAATCCATATGAAGGAGTTTTGGTAAATGTTTGTGGTTCTAAATATGTAATGGATTTATCTGTGGAATATAATGTAGATAAATTTGTGATGGTTTCTACAGATAAAGCTGTAAATCCAACTAACGTAATGGGAGCTACAAAACGAGTTGCAGAAATTTATGCATCTTGTTTGAGTAGAACTTCTAAAACAAAATTTATCACAACACGATTTGGAAATGTTTTAGGTTCTAATGGTTCTGTAATTCCATTATTTAAAAAACAAATTGAAAAAGGAGGTCCATTAACTTTAACACATAAAGAGATTACAAGGTATTTCATGACAATTCCTGAAGCATGCCAACTTGTACTAGAAGCAGGTTCAATGGGAAAAGGAGGTGAAATTTTTGTATTTGATATGGGAGAGTCCGTTAAAATTTTCGATATGGCAGTTAAAATGATTCATTTATCTGGATTACGATATCCAGAAGATATCGATATTGAAATTGTCGGATTAAGACCAGGTGAAAAATTGTATGAAGAATTGTTGAGCAACAAAGAAAATACAATGCCTACATATCATGAAAAAATTATGATTGCAAAAGTACAAGATATAAATATCGAAGATCAATTTAATAAGATTATATCATTGAGTGAAGATCTGTGTCCAAATAAACCAGAAGAAATCGTTGGAAAAGTGAAAAGTATTGTGCCAGAATACATTTCTAAAAATTCAAGATATGAGAAATTAGATTTAGAGAAAGCATAAATTCAGAAAATAATCCCCCTTATTTTATAAAAAACAATCATTAATGAGTTTTTTATAAAGAAATAAAGTTTTATAGGGCTTTATTTTTTTATAAATTCGCGAAAAATTTTAAATTATGAAAATAAAGCCCCGAATTGAGCGAGTTTTGTTTGTATTAATCATACCATTGCTATTGGTCTCTTGTGTTTCAAGAAAAAAAATCATATACATGCAAGGTGATAATGCAGTTGAAGTATCAAAAATTAATTTTGAAACTAAATTTGTTGTAGATGATATATTGACAATTACAGTTTCTTCTTTAGATCAAGAAGCTGTCAGACCGTTTAATTTACCAGAACCTTCTTATAATAGTATTTCTGGAGCAAACACAGCTTTGCCAAGACAACAGACATATTTAATTCATAAAGATGGAACAATTGATTTTCCTGTTCTTGGGAAAATTAAATTAGAAGGTTTATCCAATGAAGAAAGTGTAAGTTTACTACAAGGAAAATTAAAAAAATATATAAAAGATCCTACTGTAAATATTCGAATTCAAAACTTTAAAGTTACAGTTTTAGGAGAAGTTAAAACACCTGGAACTTTTACAATTCCAAGTGAAAGAATTACTATTTTAGAAGCTTTAGGTTATGCCGGAGATATGCTTATATCTGGTAAAAGAAAAAATGTACTTGTTGTAAGAGAATTAAATAATGAAAAGAAATTTATTCGTTTAGATTTAACTTCTGAAGAAATTGTTAATTCTGAAGCTTATTATTTAGTACAAAATGATGTTGTTTATGTAGAACCAAATCAAACAAAGAAAAATTCATCAGCTTTTGGACCTTCAACTACTGTAACAATTTCATTATTATCAACTTTAATTTCTTTAATAGCGATTTTAACAAGGTAACGAACTTATGCAACAGAATTTTGGAAATGAATTTTCTTTTCAAGAAGAAGGAAAAGAAGTCGATATTAAAAAAGAAATTTTAAAATATTTCTCCTATTGGAAATGGATTCTTTTGAGTGTTTTAATTTTTGTCACTTTATCATTTGTTATTTATAAATACTCTAAAGTTATTTATGAATCAAATACGACTATTTTGATAAAAGATTCTAAAGGATCAGATGTTTCAGAAATAGAAGCGTTTAATGATTTAGGTTTTGTATCTAATAAGGATAGAAATATTGAAAATGAAATAGTAATTTTAAAATCAAGAACACTTTTAGGACAAGTTGTAAATGAACTTCAATATAATGTGATTTATAGAGATAATAATTTTCTGAAATCTAAATTATTATATGAAGTTAAACCATTTGAGATTAATATTGTTTCAGTAGATAATAAAACAAGAGAGAATCTGGTAAATTTTACTGTTAATATTAAAACTAAAACATCTTTTGAATTATTAGATAATGAACAAAACCCTATAAATAACTTCAATTTTGGTGAAAAAATAAGAATTGAAGGGATTGAAATGATTATTTTACCAACAAAAGATATAGATTGTTTTGTGGAAAATTCTATTTCTGTTGAAGTAAAACCAATTGATGATGTAATTACTTCCTTAATAAAAGAAATAAATATCGGTAATGTTGATAAAAAATCAAGTGTTATTGGAATTAAAATTAAAGGAGAAAATAGAGCTAGAAATAATGCTTTATTGAATAAATTAGTTGAAATATACAATGCAAATACAGTTGAAGATAAATCAGCGATTATTCAAAATACAGCAAAATTTATTGATTCAAGAATTAGTCTAATTTCTAAAGATTTATTTCAAGTTGATTCTAATGAAGAGGATTTTAAAAAGCAAAATCGATTAACTGATTTAGCGACAGAAGCTACAAAATTTGTTGATAAAATTGCTGTAAGTGATGAGAAATACCTTGAAGTAAATACACAATTGAGTATCATTACTTACATGGAAGAATATTTAGAGAATTTAAAAGAAAACTTTGAATTACTTCCTTCTAATTTAGGACTAGATGATCTTTCTATTAATAAAAATATTGAATTATATAATTCTTTAGTTTTAGAAAGAAATAGATTATTGAAAAGTTCTACAGAATTAAATCCAGTTGTTGTTCAAGTTTCTGAGGAATTAAAAGAATTGAAAATCAATCTAGTTAATAGTTTAAAAAACTTAAAGATTTCTATAGAATTACAAGTAAAAGCTTTAGATAGAGAAAGAGGAAAAATCAATTCTAAAATTGCTTCTGTACCTTCGAAAGAAAGAGAATTTAGAGATATTAAACGTACACAAGAAATTAAAGAACGATTATACCTTTATCTTTTAGAAAAAAGAGAAGAGAATGCAATTAAATTAGCGATTATTGAACCAAATTCTAAAGTGATTGATAAAGCTTATAGTCCAAAAAATCCAATTGCTCCAAAAAGAAATATCATTTTTTTAGCAGGAATTATACTTGGTCTATTAATTCCAATTGCAATTATTTATAGTAGAAATTTATTAGATACAAAAGTGCATAATAAATCTGATGTAACTCAAAATTTAGCTGCACCGTTTTTAGGAGATATTCCAGAATATAATAGTGATAACAAATATTTATTAGATAAAAGAGATCGATCAAGTACTGCTGAAGCATTCAGATTATTACGTACAAATTTAGATTTCATGCTTTCTAATATTCAAGAAAATGGTTGTAAAACAATTTTTACTACATCTACTTTAAGTAAAGAAGGAAAATCTTTTACAGCAATTCATTTAGCTTCGACTTTATCAGATACAGGTAAAAAAGTATTGTTAATCGGATTGGATTTAAGAGCTCCGAAAATCATGCAATATTTAAATATTCCTGATGAAAGAAAAGGAGTAACTAGCTTTATAAAAGATAAAAACACAAGTTTGGATGAATATATAGTAAAAGCACCTTCTAAAGAGAATTTATATTTACTTCCTTCTGGTTTTATTCCACCAAATCCTGCGGAACTTCTTTTAAGCTCAAGAATCAAAGAAATGTTTGAAACAGCAAAAGAAGAATATGATTATGTGATTGTTGATACAGCTCCTGTTAGTTTAGTAACAGATACTTTAGCAATTAGTAAATATGCAGATATGTTCTTATATGTTGTAAGAGCTGAAGTTCTAGATAAAAAATTACTGGAAATTCCTCAAAATTTATATAAAGAAAGAAAATTACCAAATATGGCTGTTGTACTAAATGGTACAGATTATAAAAAAGGTTATGGTTATGGCTATGGATATGGAGTGCATTTAGAAGAGAAAAAGAATATTTTTCAGAAACTATTTAAAAGATAATAAAAAGTTAAAATAAAGATAAAAGAACAAATTTGAAATTCAGATTTGTTCTTTTTTTATACAAGAAACTTTCATTCTAATCTTTTATTTATAAATTAGAATCTAATTATAAAATGAAATAAAATCTATCATAATCAATGAAACAATTACTTTTTTCAGTAACCTTATTTTCATTACTTTTTTCTTCATGTACTTCTCATAAAAAAGAAGAAAAAGTAGAAACAAAAAAAACTACAATAAACAAAGAACAAATTCAACAAGATAGTTTAGCAATTCGTAAGATTTTTGATACAGCTTTAACAGATGCTGATTGTTATGAATGGTTAAGAGAATTAACTTCAATTGGCGGACGACTTTCTGGTTCTGAAGAAGCTGCAAAAGCAGTAAAATGGAGTGAGAATTTAATGAAAGAATTAGAATTAGATTCTGTTTGGCTACAACCAGTGATGGTTCCACACTGGGTTCGTGGAGCAAAAGAAAAAGCATATTATACTATTAACGGAGAAAAAATAAACGTTCCAATTACTGCACTAGGAGGTTCCGTAGCAACTCCTAAAAATGGTGTTTTAGCAGAAGTAATTGAAGTAAAAAGTTTGGAAGAAGCTGAAAAACTTGGAGAGCAATTAGCTGGGAAAATTGTGTTTTACAATCGTCCAATGGATCCAACATTAATTAAAACAGGTCATGCTTATGGAGGTTGTGTAAATCAACGTTATTCTGGTGCTCGAATTGCTGGGAAATTTGGAGCTGTTGGTGTTATCGTTCGTTCAATGAGTTTAAAAAATGATGATTATCCACATACAGGAAGTATGAGTTACGGTGATTTACCAGAAGATAAAAGGATTCCAACTGCTGCAATTAGTACAAAAGCTGCGGATTTATTAAGTGAAAATATCCAGAAAAAATCTAGTTTGACATTTTTCTTTGAACAACATTGCGAAAATCTTCCTGAAGTTCTTTCTTATAATGTGATTGGTGAATTAAAAGGTTCTGAATTTCCAGATGAAATTATGACAATTGGAGGACATTTAGATTCTTGGGATTTAGGAGATGGTGCTCATGATGATGGAACTGGTGTTGTACAAAGTTTAGAAGTTTTACAGTTGTTTCAAAAAAATAATATTAAACCAAGACATACGTTGCGTTGTGTGTTTTTTATGAATGAAGAAAATGGACTTCGTGGTGCTAAAAAATATGCTGAAGAAGCGAAAGCTAAAAATGAAAAACATGTATTTGCTTTAGAATCAGATGCAGGAGGACATACGCCAAGAGGATTTTCATTCGATGGAAATTTAGCGAGTTATGAAATGATGAAAGAATGGCGAAATTTATTAGAACCATACGGAATTCATGAATTTACAAAAGAAGGTAGTGGAGCAGATATTAGTCCTTTAAAATCGGAAACAATTGTACTTTCAGGTTATCGTCCAGATTCGCAACGTTATTTTGATTATCATCATGCAGAAACGGATACTTTTGATAAAGTGAATAAAAGAGAATTGGAACTTGGTGCAGCAGCAATGACTTCTTTGGTGTATTTAGTAGATAAATATTTACCAAAACAAGAAAATGTAAAACCATAATTTTTTGACCAAATTAAAATGAAAAAAATAAGTTTTTTAATAGGAATTTTAGCAGCTTTTTCTTCTTGTACTGTAAAAGAAGAAGTAGATGTGATCTATAAAAATGGAAATGTTTATACTGTAAATGAAACTTTTGACAATGTTAAAGATTTCGCTGTAAAAGATGGAAAGTTTATCGCTGTTGGTGGTGATATTTCTGCAAATTACAAGGCTGCTAATGTTGTAGATTTAAAAGGAAAAACTGTTTTCCCTGGATTTATTGATGCACATTGTCATTTTTATGGTTTAGGATTGCAACTCCAAAAAGTAGATTTGGTTGGAACTAAAAGTTTTCAAGAAGTTTTAGACAGAATTGTTGCATTTCAAAACAAGAAAAATGTTCCATTTATTACAGGAAGAGGTTGGGATCAAACAAAATGGGAAGTGAAAGAATTTCCTACTAAAGAAAAGTTAGATAGTTTATTTCCAAATACACCTGTTGCTGTAAGAAGAATTGATGGACATGCTGTTTTAGCAAATCAGAAAGCTTTAGATTTAGCATCTATCACTGGAGAAACTAAAGTTGAAGGTGGGGAAGTTATTTTAAAAGATGGAAAACCAACTGGAGTTTTAATTGATAATGCAATGGATTTGGTTTTAGCAAAAGTTCCAGAACCTACAAAAAGAGAAAAAATTCAAGCACTAATTGATGCAGAAAAAATCTGTACAGATTTAGGTTTAACAACTGTTGATGATGCAGGTTTAGATAAAGATGTGATCGAATTGATTGATAGCTTGCAAAAAGCTGGAACTTTACACATGAAAGTCTATGCAATGGCAAGTGCTACAAAAGAAAATTTGGATTATTATTTGAAAAATGGAAAAGTAAAAACACCAAAATTAAATGTTCGTTCTTTTAAATTTTATGCAGATGGAGCTTTAGGTTCAAGAGGTGCAGCACTAAAAGAATCTTATTCAGATCAACATAATCATTTTGGAACTTTACTTTCTTCTGTAGAAGATTTTAAATCTACAGCAAAAAGAATTGCTTCATCCGATTTTCAGATGAATACACACGCAATTGGAGATTCTGCAAATTATGTTGTTTTAAAAACATATACAGATATTTTAGGTGAGAAAGCAAAAGAAAGAAGATGGAGAGTAGAACATGCTCAAGTGGTTTCAAAGCAAGATTTATCATTCTATAAAAACATTTTCCCATCTGTACAGCCAACGCATGCAACTTCCGATATGTATTGGGCTGAAAAACGTTTAGGTGAAAAGAGAGTGAAAGAAGCGTATGCTTATAAAGAACTTTTAAATGCTTATGGTAAAATCGCTTTAGGAACTGATTTTCCAATTGAAAGAGTTAGTCCTTTTCTAACTTTTTATGCTGCAACTGCTCGAAAAGATTTGGCGAATTTTCCAAAAAACGGTTTTCAAAAAGAAAATGCTTTAACTAGAAAAGAAACTTTAAAAGGAATGACAATTTGGGCTGCTTATAGTAATTTTGAAGAAAATGAAAAAGGAAGTATAGAAATTGGAAAAAGTGCGGATTTCATCATTTTAAATCAAGATCTTATGAAAATTGATGAAACGAAAATTCCTGAAACAAAAGTAGAAGAAACTTATATTGATGGTGTTCTGTTAAAATAAAATGCATTAATGTTAAATTATTGAATATAAATATATTAAAATTTAATATTTCGTAAATTAAAGGAAGCTTGTCAAATCAAGTTTCCTTTTTTTATGAAAAATATATTACAAATTTTCATTTTTTTAAGTTCTATCTGTATGTTTTCACAAGATGTTGTAGATCAAATTACAGATAAAACTTGTGAGTGTTTAAGTAAGCTTTCTGAAAATTTATCAGAAGAGCAAATTACATTAGAATTTGGAATGTGCATGATGAAAGCTTCTACACCTTATATGGAAGAATTAAAAGCGGAATATGATATTGATTTAAAATATGCGAGTGAAAAAGAAGGAGAAAAACTTGGAAAAGTTGTTGGAATTAAAATGATTGAAGTTTGTCCAAGCTATTTAATGTTACTTTTTAAAGAAGATGAAACTTCGGATGAAAATACTTTTGAAAGTCAATATGTAGCTGGAAAAGTAACTAAAATTACAGAAAAACCATTTTTAATTTTAGAAGTTGAAGATGCTTCGAAAACGAAAGTAATTTTACACTTAATTACTTATGTAGATACAAATATTGACATTACAGACCATAAAGATTTAAAAGGGGAAAACTTGGTGTTTTATTACATTCAACAACCGTTGTTTGATGGGGAAAAAAAGGAATTTAGACCATATAATGTTTTGACAGCAATTAGAAAATAATTTTTGAAAATCGGAATAAATTATGGATATCGTTTTTAATACATATGAACAAACAACAGCTTTTACAGATTTAATTTTAGCGATTATTGCAATTTTAATTTTCATGACAATCAAAAGGGTTGGAAGTAAAATCGATAAAAGAAAAACAGGAATTTGGAGTTTAATTTATGTTTGTGTAGCAATTTCTTCTTTTCTTGGAGCAATTACACATGGATTGATTATTTCAGATTTAACCTATAAAATTCTTTGGAATATTATTTTTCTAAGTTCTGGTTTCTTAATTTCTTTTGTTGGAGTTGGTGCTTTGTATGATTTTTATCGATCTCGTCTATCAGATGCCATTTATTGGTTGGCTGCCGGAATGAGTATTTTATTTTTCTTGATTAATTTTTATGGTCCAGATACCTTTTTCTTTTTTATCATTTATGAAGCACTTATACTATTAATCGCACTTTTTTATTACTACAGAATTTACAGAAAGACAAAATTAAAATGGACTTCAAACATGATTTTTGGAATTTTACTTTCCATTATTGCAGCAGTTGTTCAAACTTTTAAAGATTTAAAATTTACTATTTTTTGGGATTTCGATAATAATGGAGCTTTTCATATCATCGAAATATTTTCATTGTTTTTCTTGGCAAGTGGAATTTTAGGAGAATTCCGTTTTCGAAAGAAAAGAAAAATATTAGAAGAGGAATTGTAATTTTTGATTATACATTCCGACTTTTAAATGAAAATCAGATTATTAAACGTTCTGTTTTTTAATTTGTCTATGAATTTTATTCTTTTGTTAAAATAGTATAAGTTTAAAATTTTAAATAAATTCAATTGCTTTATTTTTAATTAATTAAAAAATAGAGTGGTTTTTTAACGAATTTTTATTAGAAAAATTGATATGATTTTAACTTAAGATTTGTTATTTCGTAGGTTTTACATGATAGATAAAATATACCCGAAAAAATGAAAAATATAGCATATCTTTTAGTTAGTTTTCTTCTTTTGACAGCTTGTAATTCTGAGAAAAAAAAGGAAATTACTTTAAAAAAAGGTGATTGGAAAGGTGAGATTTTTATGCAAAATGATACATTACCTTTTATCTTTGAAATTGAAAAAAATGCAAATTCTTTTACAGGAAAATTAAAAAATGGTGAAGAAACAATACCATTAAATGATATTGAAGTTAAAAATGATTCTGTTTTTATTTCGATGCATATTTTTGATATTACATTGAAAGCAAAAATCAATGAAAATTCTTTAGATGGAGAATATGTGAAAAATTACATTCCAAATTATAAACTTCCTTTTAAAGCAACATTTGGTGAATCAAAACGATTTGAAAATCCGAAAAGTTCTAATGCATTTGATGGAAAATGGGACATCATTTTTAAAGATGATAAAGGGAACGAAAATGTTGCAATTGGAATTTTTAAACAAGATGGAAATTTAGTCAAAGGAACATTTTTAACACCAACAGGAGATTATCGTTATCTAGAAGGAACTGTTGAAAATAATGTTTTAGAATTGCTGACTTTTGATGGAAATCATGCGTTTATTTTCAAAATGAAATTAAATGAAAACGGAGAATTAGAAGGAACTTTTAAATCTGGTTTAAATTGGATAGAAACTTTTACAGGAAAGAAAAATCCAAATGCAAAACTTCCTGATGCAAATGCATTGACGTATTTAAAAGATGGATATGAAACTGTTTCTTTTTCTTTTCCTGATTTAAATGGTAAAAAAGTTAGTTTAGAAGATTCTAAATACAAAGGAAAAGTTGTGATTCTTCAAATTTTTGGAACTTGGTGTCCGAATTGTATGGATGAAACACAATTTTTATCAAAGTGGTATCGAGAAAATATAGATCGTGGTGTAGAAATTATAGGATTGGCATACGAAGCAAAGGACGATTTTAATTATGCAAAATCGAGAGTAGAAAAAATGAAAAATACATTTGATGTTCCTTATGAATTTTTGATTGCAGGAACATCAAACAAGGAAGAAGCTTCCAAAACATTACCGATGTTAAACAAGATAATTTCATTCCCAACAACAATTTTTATAGATAAAAATGGAAAAGTTGCTAAAATTCATACAGGATTTTCTGGTCCAGCAACAGGTGAATATTATGCAAAATTTGTCGAAGAGTTTAATAAAACTATTGATAATTTGACTTCAAAAAAATAAAAAATAAGATATTTTAAACGGTTTCTTGAAGAAGTATAAATGTGTAAATTTTTATACTTCTTTTTTTTAATGCCATTTCTTGATTTATATCAAACAAGAAATGGTATTTTTGTAAAAAATAATTGATTACATAGTTTTTTAACAGTTTCAAGTATGAGTTTTACACATTATATAAAAAGTTTTATTTTCTTTTTAATGTGAAAAATGCATTTTGGAAAAATATTTGTTTAATCAGAATTTAATACAATTTAAAAAGATTGACTCGTTATATAATAATAGAAATTAAGATATCAAATGAGCTTTAGAAAGAATATAACACTAATAATAGTTTTACTATTTAGCAAAACATTTTTTGCACAAAAATCGATCATTTACGAAAATGATTTAAAAAAGTATAATCATGCTTTGACTTTGTATAATGATAAAGCATATACAGCAGCGAAGCATATTTTTGAAGAACTAGAAGAGAAATTTGATAACTCCACAGATTATAAAGCAAATTGTGCGTATTACATTGCAAACTGTGCAATTCGGTTGAAAGAGAGTAATGCAAATGAGTTGATGAATGAATTTGTGACTAAATATCCGACAAGTGCAAAACGAAATGAAGCATTTGTAAATGTTGGAGAATATTATTTTAAAACGGGAAATTATGCTAGAGCTTTAACTTGGTATGAAAAAGCTTCAAAAAAGAATATTTCTACAGAAACAGATGATTTTATTTTCAAATTAGGATATGCTTATTTTAAAGTAAATCAGTTAGAAAAAGCAAATGATCAGTTTGTTCAGCTTTTAGATTCAAAGCAATATGGAGCAAAAGCAAAATATTATTACGCTTATATTTCTTATAAATTAGAAGATTATGACAAAGCGGAAAGATATTTTGAGGAAGTAGAAAAAAATGCAAATTTTGATGATTATGTTCCGTATTATCGTGCGGATATGAATTTTAAGTTAGGAAACTTTCAAAAAGCAATTGATATCGCAGTTCCATTGATGGAAACAGCTCGTCCGAATGAAGTTTCTGAAATAGCTAAAATTATTGGAGAAAGTTATTTTAATTTAAAACAATATGAAGAAGCAATTCCTTATTTAAAACAATATAAAGGAAAGAGAAGAAGGTGGAATAATACAGATTATTATATTTTAGGATATTGTTATTACCAACAAGAAGATTATGAGAATGCAATTGCAAACTTTAATAAAATTATTGATGGTAAAAATGAAATTTCACAAAATGCTTATTATCATTTGGCAGAATGTTATTTAAGTTTAGATAAGAAAACGGAAGCTTTAAATGCTTTTGGAAATGCTTCAAATATGGATTTTCTTCCAAAATTAAAGGAAGATGCGATGTATAATTATGCAAAACTAAGTTATGAAATTGGAAATCCATATAAAAGTACACCACAGATTTTACAAGATTTCTTAAAAGAATATCCAAAATCGATTTACAAAAAAGAAATTGAAGGATTAATTGTGAGTTCCTATGTAACTTCGAAAGATTATGAAGGTGCTTTACAATATTTAGACAATCAAAAAAGTAAAAAAAGCAAAGAATTGTATCAAAAAGTTGCATATTTCTTGGGTGTACAATATTTCAACGAAGGAAATTATACAGATGCAATCGAGATGTTTACAACTTCTTTAAACAATCCAATTAATCAGAAATTTAATGCAAAAGCAACGTATTGGAGAGGTGAAGCAAATTATAAGCAAAACTTATTTAATGCTGCTCTAATTGATTTAAAGAATTTCAAAGAATTGTTACTAACAGTAGAAGAAGTTCCTGAAGCGAAAGAGTTAGATTATGATTTGGCTTATGTGTATATGAAATTGAAAGATTATGAAAATGGAGCAATGCATTTTGATAAATATATTAAGACAAATAAAGAAGATGTTTTAAAGCTAAATGATGCATATTTACGTTTAGGTGATTGTTACTCGATGTCGAAAAAATATTGGGAAGCGATGAAAGCTTATAATCATGCGATTAAATTAAATAGTATTGATGAAGATTATGCTTTTTACCAAAAATCGATTAGCTATGGATATGTTGATAAAAATTCTGTAAAAGTACAAGAATTGACAAAATTCGTAACAGAATATCCAAATTCAACTTACAATGACGATGCTTATTATCAATTAGCAAATACGTATTTAATCTTGAAAAAAGATACAAAAGCATTAGAAACGTATGAAACTTTCTTAAAAAAACATCCAAAAAGTCCGTTAGTTCCAAAAATATTAATTCGTAAAGCATTGGTATTTAATAACCATGGAAGACATGAAGATGCTATTGAAATCTATAAGAAAATTGTAGCAGATTATCCAAAAGCTTCGGAAGCAAATGAAGCTGTAAGAAATGCTCGTCAGATTTATATTGACATTGCAAAAGTTGAAGAATATGGAGAATGGGTGCAAACGATTGGATTTATTAATATTAGTAAAACAGAATTAGATCACGATCAGTTTGAGGCTGCAGAAATTAAATATTTAGATAGTTACCATGAAAAAGCGATTGCTGGATTTAAAAAATATTTAAATAAATATCCACAAGGAATGCACGTTTTAGAGTCGAATTTCTATTTAGGAGAATCACTTTATACAACTGGAAAAGATGTGGAAGCGACAACTTATTATAACAAAGTTGTTGAAGGAAAAAATAATGAATTTACTGAACCAGCTTTAACTCGTTTAGGACAAATTTATGTGGATAGAGTAAATTGGGAAAAAGCGATTCCAGTATTATTAAGATTAGAGAAAATTGCTTCTTTACCACAAAATAAAATATTTGCAAATAGTAATTTAATGAAAGGTTACTATGAAACTTCAGATTTTAAAAATGCTGTTGCTTATGCAGATAAAGTTTTAAAGCAACAAAATGTTGAAAAACGTGTGATTTCTGATGCGAAAATTATTATTGCAAGATCCGCTTTTGAAAGTAAAGATTTTGTAAAAGCTAAAGAAGCATATGCAGAAGTAGAGAAAATTGCTAAAGGAAAATTGAAAGCAGAAGCTTTATATTATCATGCATATTTTGCTTATAAGGATAAAAAATATGATGATGCGAAAAAAACAATCCAAAGAATTGCTTCAGACTTTTCAGCTCATAAATATTGGGGAGCAAAATCACTATTAATTATGGCGCAAATCTTCTACGAACAAAAAGATTCGTATCAAGCAACTTATATCTTAGAGAAAGTAATTCAAAACTTTAAAGATTATAAAGATGTTTTAGAAGAAGCAAGAGTGAAATTAAGTGAAATTAAAACAGAAGCTAAGAAAACAAATGATTCTGTAAAGTCTGATAATCAATAGTTAGAGAAATTATGAAGAAATTATTCGGTATATTATGTATCTTCCTTTGTTCACAAATTACTTTTGCTCAAGAGGAAGAGGAAACAGAAGAAAAGTTAGATACTTTAGCAACAGAAACTGTTGTTATTGAAGTAAATTATAAACCTAGAGTATCAGACGCATTTAAGTTGATTAAAAATCCTGTTATCGAAAATGACGATATTAAAAAGGAAGAATTAAATTATAGTATTAATTCTTTTCCTGTGGCGTCTACTTTTACACCTGCAACAGGAAAAGCGAAAGATTTAAAGAAAGAGCCTGCGGAACATTATTATAAAAGTTATGTTTCTGCTGGATTTGGGAATTATATCACACCATTAGCAGAAATTTATTTGAATTCAAGTTCATCTCGTTATAATGATTTTGGAATTTTCTTAAACCATCATTCTTCACAAGGTGGAATTAAAGATGTAGAATTAGATGATAAATTCTACGATACAAAAATGAAATTGTATTATAAAGAATTTTCAAGAGATATGAATTGGGAATTAAATGGAGGGTTTCAATTACAAACGTATAATTGGTATGGTTTAAATGATCAAATAGAGTTTTCTCCTGAAGTTATTTCTGCAATTGATCCAACACATAATTATACTTCTGGAAATATTGGAGGATTGATTTCTTTAGAAGATTCGTTCTTTAAAAAGGCTAGTTTGAATATAGACTATTTCTCAGATAATTTTAGTTCTAGTGAAATTCATGTTTTGGCAAAACCAACATTTGAATTTCCAGTTTCACAAGAATTAATTACTTCAAAATTTCACTTAGAATATTTGAATAATAGCTTTGAAAGAAGTTATGCAACTGAAGATGAAATTAAAAACACTTGGGCAAATATTGGTTTCTCACCAAGTTTGGAAGTTTTTAGAGATGAATTAACAATTAATCTTGGAGCAAGAGTTTATTATACGTTCGATTTAGAAAATAGTGTTAGTAAATTTTATGCTTATCCAAATGTGACAGCTTCTTATAAATTAATAAGTGATGTGATGATTCTTTTTGCTGGAGCTACAGGAGATTTAGAACAGCAAACTTATAAAGGATTTGTTGAAAAAAATAAGTTTTTAGCACCAAATATTGCAACAATTCCAGAAGATACAAAATATCGTTTTTATCTTGGAACAAAAGGAAAATTAGCTTCTAATATTAATTATTTCTTGAAAGGAGAATATAAAAATGCAAAACATAGTCCGATGTTTATTCAAAATCCAATTATTGGAGATGGAACAATAGAAGCAACAGAAGCTTATCAATATGGAAATTCATTTACAGTAATTTATGATGAATTAAAAACATTGAGTTTTCATGCTGGATTGGAAGTTCCTTATAAAAAAGTATTTAAGTTTAAAGCAGATGTTCAATATTTTAATTTTACAACAACAGAACAAGAAGAAGCTTGGAATTTACCAAATTTCAAATCTTCTATTAGTGCAGAATATAGAGGAAAACATTGGTTTGCAGGAACAGAAATTTTTTATGTAGGAACAAGAAAAGATTTGCTTTTAATTCCTACGAAACCACTAGAGCCAATGGCTGTTGATGTAGATGGATATATTGATGTGAATTTAAAAGGAGGATACAACTTTAGTAACAGACTAACTGCTTTTGTTCATTTAAATAATGTTTTAAACCAAGATTATCAAACTTATTTAAATTATCGAGTTCAAGGATTCCAAGTTTTAGCTGGAGTTACCTACAAATTTGATTTGAATGGTATATTTTAAATAAAAAAACATAAGATTTTAAAGGGATTATAGGAAACTATAATCCCTTTTTTTATTTCTTTAAAAACAACAATTTATGGCTATAAAATCTTAAAAGAATATTCTTAAAATTTGTTTAAACTGTTAATTTTAAGGTTAAAATTCTGCTAAACAGTAGTTTATATTTTTATTTTAAGACGACCGGTCATATCTTTGAATAAGTTTTTAAGACGAACGGTCATATTATTCAAATTTAAATAATACTAATGAAATCTATTACAGCAAAACTTCACTTATAGCCATTTCAAATTCAATACAGCAAAAACTAAAAATGGCTATAAGTTTTCAAATCCATTCAAATTCTTAAGTCATGAAAAAAACAGCATTATTAATCATAATTCTTTCATTTTTATTTGTTGGTTGTAATAAAGACGTTTACGAAAAAGACGTTGCCACAAATGCAAAAATTTCTCAAAATGAAAATTTAGGAAGATTCAAATCATTAGGAGCTGCTCCTGATGTGAAAAATGTACAATTCGGATACGGAAACGAGTTCGATGGAAATAGTTCGAGAACTACGGTTGCAGTAAATAATCAAGGAAATATTGTAGAGGTTCATCAATCTAGAACAACTAGAAGTGTATGGTATCATACAGGAAAATTAGATGAGGTGATGAATATAAATTGGTCAGAAAGTAAAAAGTTTGATGATGGTTTAGCACCTTCTGTTGCAATGAATGATAATAATGTTGTAGTGGAAGTTCATGAAACATCAAATATTTTTACAAGTGACCTTTGGTATCATGTTGGAGTTCATAATGGGAATAGTGTAAGTTGGAGCCAAAGTCATAAATATGACAAAGGTGTACATCCGAGTATTGCCATAAATAATCAAAACCAAGTTGTAGAAATTCATAAATCAGAAGGAAATTCAGGTTTGTTTTCAAGAGTTGGAACTGTGAATCCATCAAATGGAACAATTTCTTGGAAAAATAATTCAAAATTTGATACTGGACATAACCCAAAAATTGCTTTAAATAATAATGGAGTAGTTGTAGAAGTTCATAATTCAGAAACTTCTGGGAAATTATGGTATCATGTAGGACGTATAAATGGAGATAGAATTGACTGGGGAAGTTCTTATGAATATCAAAGTGGTTCCATGCCTGATATTGCTTTGTTAGATGATGGAACAGTGATTGAAACACATACTTCAGAAGGAGTGAAAAATAATTTATGGAGTATGATTGGAAAAGTAGAAGGAAATCAGATTAATTGGATTACTTCGAGTTCTTATTTTGATAAAGGAAAACATACAAGTATTTCTGCTACTAATGAATTTGCAGTTCAAGTACATGAATCCGAAGATCCTTTGGGTGGAATTTGGTATTCAGCAAGTAAATTTATTGATCGAGCAAATTGGATGAAAAATACAATGGGTGTGATTGCTGCGAAAAATTTAGGAGAAATAGCAATTCCAGGTTCACACGATGCAGGAATGTATGATTTTAGTTTAGGACAAACACAAGATCAAAATATTTACCAACAATTACATCATGGTTCACGCTTTTTTGATTTACGATTAGATGGGAATTTAAATATTTATCATGGGCCTGTTGGTGGACCTTCTGTGGATCATGTTTTAAGTGATGTTCGAAAATTTATGGAAGAAGGTCGAGAAGAATTAGTAATCTTAAAATTTTCACATTTTAAAGATATAAATGAAGATAAATACAAAACATTAATTACTAAAATTCAAGAAAGTCTGGGGAATTATTTATATGAAAATACAACAGGAAGAAGATTAGGAGATATTACTATTGGGGAATTTGTTGGAGAAGGAGGAAGGATTTTAGTTTTAGTAGATGAGAATTTCCCTGTCGATTTTCCTTTTGAAAATATTTATACGTTCAGAGATTGGTCAAAAGACGATTTGCAAAATGCAGATTTAGTGATGTTTGATGAATATTCAAATACGACTTCTTTTGATAATATGAGAAATGATCAAATAAATAAATTAAGAAGTTTTACTGGAATTGCAGGTGATGGAACAGAAGTAGATATGTTTTTACTTTCTTGGACATTGACGCCTGTTACAGGTGTAGAATTATATGCTCCAAATGCAAACAAACGATTAAGTTTTGAAGCTAAAAACTTTGAGAAAATTCCGAATATTCTTTATGTAGATTTTATGGAAGGAGCAAGAGCAGTTGATGTAGCAATTTATTTAAATCAACATTTTTAAAAGAAAATTTTTATACGACACATATTGGCGATTTTGATATATATCTTTGTGGTATAGAAAAAGAAAAAGTATTAACTATATGTTTTGATTTCAATACTACATATGTATTTCAACAAAAAGGAAGTTAAGTTTCTAAAAGTCATTGTTCATTAAAAATTTGCCAGAAAAAAATTGCTATGAAAGGTACAAAAGAAATTAAGAAAACAGTAGAAAGTGTACTACTTTCCTGATGTTAGTTAATTATAATTAGTAATCGATCTTTTTCATGGATTGAGGCTATTTCACTAAAGAAATAGCCTTTTTTTATGCGTTAAATATTTGCTAAACAGACTTCTAATTTTCTGTTTCGAAAAATCGTGTGTAACTTCAATAAGAATTATAAACCAAAAATGTAACTAACATGAGAAGTTCAATTATTTATTTTTTATTGATTTCAACTTTATTTTTTTCTTGTAATAATGATGATGATGAAACAAATGGTTCAGATATCAATGATAATCAAAACCAAAATGATAATTTAGGTGCTGCACCTAATCAATTAGATGTGCAATTTGGTTATGGAAAAGAATTTGATCAAAATAGTTTTCACCCTGCAATTGATGTAAATATTAATGGTAAAATAGTAGAAATTCATCAATCTAGAACTTCAAGAAGTGTTTGGTATCATTTGGGTGAAATTGATCCAGCTTCTAATATTATTTGGACAGAAAGTAAAAAATTGGATAATGGACTTGCTCCAACAATTACAATTAATGATAATGGTGTTGTTGTAGAAGCGCATGAAACATCGAATATTATAACATACGATTTATATTATCATGTAGGAATTCATAATGGAACTGATATTTCATGGAGTGAAAGTCATAAATATGATAATGGTGTTCAACCAAGTATTGATATGAATAATAATAATCAAATTGTAGAAATTCACCGCTCGCAAGGAAATTCAGGTTTGTTCGCAAGAGTTGGAATTGTAAATCCAGATTCTAAAACGGTTTCTTGGAGTGATAATGAAAAATTTGATACAGGAAATAATCCAGAAATTGCTGTAAATAATAATGGAACTGTGATTGAAGTTCATAATTCTGAAACTTCAGGAAAATTATATTATCATGTCGGACAAATTCAAAATAATCAAATTGTTTGGGGAAATGGCTATCAATATGAATCCGGAGCTTCACCTTCTGTAGTTTTGTTGGATGATGGAACTGTAATTGAAGTTCATAGTTCCGAAGGATTAAATGATGATATTTGGAGTAGAATTGGAAAGGTAAGTGGTGATAAAATTATTTGGTCTGGAGAAAGTTCTTATTTTGATGATGGAGATTTTCCAAATGTAGGAGCCACAAGTGAATATGCTGTTCAGGTTCATGAATCTGAAGATCCTTTAGGTGGCATTTGGAGTTCTGCTTGTAAAGTAATTGATAGAGGAAATTGGATGGCAAATTCCATGCAAACTATTGGTTCTAAAACTTTAGGAGAAATTGCAATTCCAGGTTCACATGATGCAGGAATGTATGAATTAAGTTTAGGACAAACTCAAGATTTAAATTTATATGCCCAATTACACAATGGTTCTCGTTTTTTCGATTTAAGAATTGATGAAGATTTACATATTTATCATGGGCCAATTCAAGGACCTTCTGTAGATGTTGTTTTAAATGATATTAAAAAATTCATGGATGAAGGTAGAGAAGAAGTTGCAATTTTAAAGTTTTCTCATTTTAAAAATTTAAATGGAGATTTATACCAACAATTAACTTCAAAAATTCAACAAACATTAGGAACTTATTTATTTAAAAATGATACAGGAAAAAGATTAGGTGAATTAACGATGAATGAATTTACTGTAAATGGTGGAAAATTAGTAGTTGTGGTTGATGAAAGCTATCCTGTAGATTTTCCTTCTGAAAATATTTATGTCTATCGAGATTGGACAAGTAGCGATTTGCAAAATGCGGATTTGATAGTTTTTGATGAGTATTCTAATACAACTTCATACGAAGACATGAAAAATGATCAATTAAATAAGTTAAATAATTTTACAGGATACACACCAAACGGAACAAAAATCGATATGTTTTTACTTTCTTGGACGTTAACTCCAGTTACTGGAGTGGTATTTTTTGCAACAGAAGCAAATAAGAATTTAGGTTCGGAAGCTTTAAATTTTCCTAAAATTCCAAATATTTTATATTTAGATTATATCGAAGGAGCAAGACCTGTAGATGCTGCGATTTATTTAAATGAGAAGTTTTAGATTAATATAAATTTTTAATCACGACATATTTTGGCGTTATGAGAATTTACCTTTGTAATTAACAAAAAAGCAAAGATAATGACTAATAAACGTTTCAATTTAATACCTTCTACTCTTTTTCAATTGAAAGCGGAGCTAGAAAATATCAAAGAGCAAATTGTTTCATTGGATGCCAATAATTTTTATGATTCCAATAGCGTCAATGATATTCGAGTTTTTTTACAAAACAAAGCGATGCATTTAAAAGAAGAAATTGAAAAGTTTGAGATGAAAGATGAAATCTTTCAAAAAGTTAGTTAATCAACTGCTTAGATCTCTTATAAAATAGTGATAGAATTTTCTATCACTATTTTTTATTTTTTAATAAATCATCTATTTTTTCAACAGCAATATTTAGTCGAGTTTCTTTGTTTCCTTTTAATAAAATATATGGTTTATTGTATTTGTCTAAAGTATTTTTAAAAGCATCGAACATTTCCTTTCGCATATGAGGTCGATCCCTTAAATCATCTTCTTCCCAAGGTGTATCAATATAAGTCAGAAAATAAAAATCATAGTCGCTTTCTAAAGCAGCTTTTTCCAAATCATCATGTACGTAGCCATCATAATATTCTTCAGAATACACTTTTGTTTCCAACAAATTCGTATCACAAAACAATATTTTATTCGCTTGTTTTGCAAGTTCATTTTCTAATTTAATTTGTCCTTTTGCAATTGGAATTAAATCGGAAACTTCACAAATTTTATTTTCCTTTTCCCATTTTTCTTGCAAAAAATCTCTCGCAAATTCAGGAACCCAAACTGTTTTATATTTTTCTGCTAATTGTTTTGAAAGTGTTGTTTTTCCAGTAGATTCTGGACCAAACATTACTACTTTTAAGATATTGCTACGTTCTTGTCTAAAATCTTTTTCCATCCTATATAACCATAAATTGCTAAAACTAAAAATATAGTAAATTGAATTCCAGAGAAACCTAAACCTTTTACAAAATAAAGAGGAACTGAAATTACATTACCAACAATCCATACAATCCAATTTTCGATTTTCTTATTTGCCATTAACCACATTCCTGCAAAGAAAATTCCTGTAGTCAAAGTATCAAAATAATCTGTGATGCGATCAAACCTGTCAAAATATTTATAGATTGCGATGATAAATGCGGCAGTTACAACAAAAATTGTAATCGTTTTTATCCAATCTTCTTTTGAACATTTGGTTATTGGAATATGATGATCATCAATCATTCTTGTCCAAATATACCAACCATAAAAACTCATTCCAGTATAATAGATATTAATAATCATATCTCCGTAAAGTGTAAATTGCCAGCAGATGAAAACATAAATTGCAGTAGAAATTATTCCAGTTGGATACACTAAAATATTTTCTTTTTTCGCATAGTATACACTTGCAATTCCGAAAATTACAGCAGTTATTTCTAAAAAAATATCTAAAAAAGAAGCCTGTTTATAAGGCTCTAGGAAAAAATCAAATATGGGGTTCATAATTAGCTCTGTCTCCTTTAATTAATTTTAAAACGAAAACACAATTCTCTTCATTTAAAAAAGCTTCATGAATATTTTCGTTTAACCAAGTCATTATTTCTTTATAATCTCCATAAACTTGAGTACTAAGAGGATTCTCTTGAATTTCAAATTTTGAAGCACGCAATTTAGTTATAAATTCTTTAATAGGTTCTTCAAAATCTTTATGTAAAGGATACATACTAATATCAACGGATAGTTTCATATTTCTCAAAATTTAAGTTTTTATCTTCAAAAAAAGTATCATTTTCTTCAAAAGCAGTTCCGATAACGACAATATCCGCACCATGAGAAAAAGCGTTTTCAATTTGTTTTTGTGAACGAATTCCGCCACCAACAATCAAAGGAATTGAAATATTTTCAGCTACTTTTTCAATAATTTGAGAAGAAACCGCTTTTTTTGCGCCACTTCCGGCTTCTAAATAAATCATTTTCTTTCCTAAATACATTCCTGCAACAGCTGTATTTACAACTTTTTCAATTTCTGTTTGACAAATTGGAGTTGTTTCACTTACTCTTTGCACAGCAGTTTTTACACCTCCATCAATCAAAATGTATCCAGTAGAAATGATTTCCAAATTACTTTTCTTTAAATATGGAACAGCTTTAAGTTGTTGTTCAATTAAATATTCAGGATTTCTTCCAGAAAGTAAAGAAAGAAAAAGAAGCACATCTGCATGTTCAGAAATTTGCGTAAAATCACCAGGGAAAATGAAGATTGGAAGGGAAGTATATTTTTTAATTTCTTTTAAAATTAATTGTGATTGTCCATTTTCTACAGTACTTCCTCCAACAAAAATCAAATCAATTTTATGTTGATGAATATTTTTAATTTTTGAAGGAATAAGTTCAGAATGTAATTTATCAGGATCTAATAAAACCGCAATAAGTTTTTGCTTTTCAGTTTTTGCTTTTTTTAGGAAAGAGTAAAATTCACTTTTCATTTAATCCATTTTTAAAGCATAAACCAAACAAAAACCATTAAACTCTTCGAAGAAAACTGTAAAAGTTTCGTCAAAATTATTTTTATGAATTCTTCCTTTTGTTTTTGAATCATGCATTTCAAAAGGAGAAATTAATAAATGTGTATCAAATTGAATTGCACCTTCTGGATGGATTTTAAATAAAGATTCTTTTGCTCCCCAAATTCGAGTTAATTTATCAATATCAGTTTCCATATTGACAAAACTTTTTTCAGAACCAATAAATTTTTTAGCAATTCGAACAATTTTATCTCTTTTTTTCTCAATATCTACACCGATATAATCATTTTCATTAATTGCAATCACAGCATATTCAAAAGAATGTGAAATAGAAATTGATTTTCCATCACTCAAAAAAGGTTTTCCATTTTGGTTGTAAGTTACATCTTCATCAGCATAACCTGCAATTTTTAATAAATGACGAACACTTAAAAAAGCTTTTTGTGCCATTTCATTTTTCATTTTAGAAACTCTTTCTTCACTGTGTGTTGTTAAGGAAATCGTTTTTAGTTCGTCTAAGCTTTCTGTTACATGCCAAATCAATAATTTTGATTTTGCTGTAGGTTCAATAATTTTAAGTAAAGGCATATTTCTATAAAAAGAAGAATTAATATTTGATTCTAAGAAAATTAAATATAGAATGTGTAAATATTTCCATAGAATCTATTAATATAATTTTACGATTTA
Organism: Aureivirga marina; assembly: GCF_015767265.1. Classification (GTDB taxonomy): domain Bacteria; phylum Bacteroidota; class Bacteroidia; order Flavobacteriales; family Flavobacteriaceae; genus Aureivirga; species Aureivirga marina. The sequence goes on along the minus strand of NZ_JADPIB010000002.1, from coordinate 346,828 downwards.
AAAAATTTATTTTGTGTAAATTTGCGTTTTGAAAATACAAATATAATAATATGAGTGCAGAAACATCGACTTACGTTAAATATAAAGTAAAAGACATCAGTCTTGCAGACTGGGGACGTAAAGAAATTCGTTTAGCTGAAGCAGAAATGCCAGGTTTAATGAGTTTAAGAGAAGAGTACAAAGACGAACAACCTTTAAAAGGAGCTCGTATTGCTGGATGTCTTCACATGACAATTCAAACTGCGGTTTTAATTGAAACTTTAGTTGCTCTTGGAGCAGAAGTTACTTGGAGTTCTTGTAATATTTTCTCTACACAGGATCAGGCTGCTGCTGCAATTGCTGATGCAGGAGTTTCTGTGTATGCTTGGAAGGGGTTATCAGAAGAGGAGTTTGACTGGTGTATCGAGCAAACTTTATTCTTTGGAGAAGAGAAAAAGCCATTAAATATGATTTTAGATGACGGTGGAGATTTAACGAATATGGTTATTGATCGTTACCCTCATTTAGTTGAAGGAATCAAAGGATTATCAGAAGAAACTACAACTGGAGTTCACCGTTTATATGAGCGTATGGAAAATGGTACTTTACCAATGCCAGCGATCAATGTAAACGATTCTGTAACAAAATCTAAATTTGATAACAAATACGGATGTCGTGAATCTGCTGTTGATGCAATTCGTAGAGCAACTGATATTATGTTAGCTGGAAAAGTTGTTGTAGTTGCTGGATATGGAGACGTAGGAAAAGGAACTGCTGCTTCTTTCAAAGGAACTGGAGCAAGAGTTATCGTTACGGAAATTGATCCAATTTGTGCTTTACAAGCTGCAATGGACGGATTCGAAGTTCGTAAAATGGATAATGTAGTAGGAAAAGCGGATATCGTAATTACTACAACAGGAAACAAAGATATCGTTGTTGGACGTCACTTCGAGAACATGAAAGACAAAACGATTGTTTGTAACATTGGACACTTCGATAATGAAATTGATGTTGCTTGGTTAAACAATAATCATGGTGATTCTAAAGTTGAAATTAAGCCTCAAGTTGATCAATATACTATCAACGGAAACGATATCATCTTATTAGCTGAAGGAAGATTAGTAAACTTAGGATGTGCTACAGGACACCCAAGTTTTGTAATGAGTAATTCATTTACAAATCAAACTTTAGCGCAAATTGAGCTTTGGAAAAATTCTGAAAACTATGATAACAAAGTGTATATGTTACCAAAACACTTAGATGAGAAAGTAGCTCGTTTACACTTAGCTAAGATTGGTGTAGAATTAGACGAATTATCAGAGGATCAAGCTAAATATATCGGAGTTACAGTTGAAGGTCCATTCAAGCCAGAATACTATAGATACTAAGATTTTTAGTTTAAAATATAGCAAAACCGATTTCAATTTTTGGAATCGGTTTTTTTATTTAATCTATAATCTTTTTGTTAAAACTATCTAAAAGATTTTAAAATTGGTAATAGTAATACTATAATTCTTTATTCCTTGATTTTTAAATTGTTAAAAACAAGCTTTTTTATTTGTCAAATTTTGAAGGTACTTCAAATAAATGATGTATTTTTGCGCCTAATCCCAATGAAATACAGAAATTGAATGAATACAAAAACAATCACTTTCTCTAAAATTGACAAGACTAAATTTTTTAGAACATTAAATAAACGTGTTAATACTTATTTTAAAGAAAATAATATTAAAAAAACAGGAAACTGGAAATTGTATAGTAAAGCAATTGTAATGTTCTCCTTATTCATCATCCCTTTCATTTTAATTTTGACAGTTTCAATGCCACAATGGGCTTTATTTATTTTAGCTATTGTGATGGGAATTGGAATGGCTGGAGTTGGAATGAATATTATGCACGATTCGAATCATGAATCATTTTCTAGCAAAAAATGGGTGAATAAATTAATGGGAAGCAGTATTTACATTTTGGCTGGAAATGCTTATAACTGGAAAGTACAACATAATGTTTTACACCATACATATACAAATATTCAAGGCTATGATGAAGATATTGATGCAGGAAGAGTTATCCGTTTTTCAAAACATGCAAAATGGTTTAAAATGCATAAATTCCAGAAATATTACTCGATTTTTCTTTATGGATTATTGACTTTTAACTGGGCAATTACAACAGATTTCAAACAAACTTATCGATATAATAAAAGAAAACTTTCTTTTGGAAAATATCCATCAGCTAAAGTACAGTGGTTAAATTTAATTATAACAAAAGTGCTTTATTATGGAATTTGGATTGTTTTACCATACTTAATTTTAAATATTGCTTTTTGGAAAGTTTTACTAGGATTTTTCATTATGCATTATACAGCTGGAATTATTTTAAGTGTTATTTTCCAGTTAGCACACGTTGTTCCTGAAACAGAAATGCCATTGCCAAATGAGGAGGGAAAATTAGAAAATACTTGGGCAATACATCAATTGTATACAACATCGAATTTTGCACCTAAAAATAAAATTATTTCGTATTTTACTGGTGGTTTAAATCATCAAGTAGAACATCATATTTTTCCAAATATTTCGCATATTCACTATGGAAAAATTGGAGAAATTGTAAAAGAAACAGCTAAGGAATTCAATTTACCTTACCATGAATACAAAACCATGAGTAAAGCAATTGTTTCCCATTTTAGACAATTACAAACATTAGGATATAGTCCTGCACATTAGCCAATAAACAACGAACAAGTATTTATGAAAAAATTATCGAAACGTGTAAATAGTATACCAGTTTCTCAAACTTTAGCAATGGCAGCAAAAGCAAGAGAATTGAAATCAGAAGGAAAAGATATTATCGGTTTGAGTTTGGGAGAACCAGATTTTAATACTCCTGATTTTATTAAAGAAGCTGCTATCAAAGCAATCAATGATAACTATAATTCTTATACACCAGTAGATGGTTATCAAGATTTAAAAGAAGCTATTTGTCGTAAGTTCGAAAGAGATAATCAGATTAAATATTCACCAAATCAAATTGTAGTTTCAACAGGAGCTAAACAATCGTTAGCAAATGTAATTTCTGCTTTAGTAGATGTTGGAGATGAGGTGATTTTACCAGCGCCTTTTTGGGTAAGTTATGAAGCAATGGTTCTTTTAAATGAAGGAGTTCCAATGATTATTGAAACAGATATTGATTCTGATTTTAAAATTACTCCAGAACAATTAGAAGAAGCAATTACATCAAAAACAAAATTAATTGTTTTCAATTCACCAAATAATCCTAGTGGTTCTATTTATACAGAAGAAGAATTTAGAGCAATCGCAAAAGTTTTAGAGAAATATCCAGATATTTTTGTGATTTCTGATGAAATCTATGAACATATTATTTATGAAGGAAAAACTTTTAGTTTTGCTGCAATTGATAGCATGTATGACAGAACAATTACAGTAAATGGAGTTGCAAAAGCATTTGCGATGACAGGTTGGAGAATTGGTTATATTGGAGCGCCAGAATGGATTGCAAAAGCTTGTACGAAAATGCAAGGACAAAGTACTTCTGGAGCAAATTGTATCGCTCAGAAAGCTACAATCGCTGCTGTTGATGCAGATCCTTCGAAAATTAAATATATGGTAGATGAGTTTGAAAGAAGAAGAGAAATCATCTATAATTTATTAAGCGAAATTGACGGATTTAAATTAAATATGCCTAAAGGTGCATTCTATATTTTCCCAGATGTTTCTTCTTATTTTGGAAAAACAATTGCTGGGCATAAAATTGAAAATGCTTCTGATTTTTCAATGTTACTTTTACAAGAAGCAAATGTTGCAACTGTGACTGGTGATGCTTTTGGTTCGCCAAATTGTATCCGAATTTCTTATGCTGCTTCTGAAGAAAATATTAGAGAAGCTATTGCAAGAATCAAAAAAATATTGAGTTAAGAAAATAACTAATATTAAAATATAATAAAACCACATCTGAATTTTCTGATGTGGTTTTTTGTTGCATATAGTTTTATTTTTTCTTCTTTTTTGATTTGAATTTTGCAAGAAAAGAAGTGATTTGTTTTAGGTCTTTTTTAATAGAATCTTTTTCAAAATCACTTGTATTTTCTTTGATATAATCTAGATCTTTTTGAATTGATTTTTTTTCAAATTCACTTGTTTTATTTTTTAATTCTAAAACAAGATTCTCAATTTGAATATTTATTTTCTCAGATTCTGGTTGCTCATTCCAAAGATTTTCCAAACCTTCCCAAGCTTCTTTTTGTTCTTTATTCCACATAATTAATCCAATTTTTTAGTGATACATTCCAATAATATTTTTCGAATCCTTTTCATTTTTACTGCCACATGATTTTCCGATATACCAGTGATTTTGGCAATTTCTTTATAAGGTAATTTCTCCAAATAAAGAATGGTAATCTGTTTGTTGCTTTCTTCCAATTTTGAAATACAAGAAAGTAAAGCATCGTATTTCTCTTGTTTTTCATGGTCTATTGGAGCATCAGCTGGTGTAATTTGAATAGAATCCAAAGAGGAAATTAAATGGTTTTTTCGATCCGATTTTTCCTTGGAACGAATACAAATATTTAGTGTAATTCTATAAATCCAAGTTTTGATATCAGATTTTCCTTGGAAAGAATTAAAAGATTTCCAAAGTTCATAAACAGTTTCTTGAAAAAGATCTTTTGGTTCTAATGGAGATTTCGCATAAATTTTACAAATGCGATAGATTTGTGTTTTATTTTCCAATAAGATTTCTTCAAAATTTAATTTTTTCGGATGTGCCATTTATTTCGTTTTACCATTCATATTAATTAGTTACATGGACTTTTAAAATATGACAGAAAATTTTAAAAAAAATAAAAAAGTTTGTTTTTCTCTGGCTTAGGGATTGAAACGGCATCCTTTTGCTGCTTGCAGATTTGCAGCAAAAGATATAGTGGAAAGCCCGACCCTGCAAAGAGCTTTGCAGGGGAAGCTCCAAAAAATTATTTCTTTATATCTGATTTTCCACCAGTTTTTTCTAATAATTCAACTTTCTGAATTACCATATTTTGTGAAATTGCTTTACACATATCATAAACTGTCAAAGCAGTTGCAGTTGCTCCTATAAGAGCTTCCATTTCTACACCAGTTTTTCCTTCGATAGAAACTGTACAAAGAATTTTGATGTTTTCTTCGTCTACAATTTGAATATCGACATCTACACCGTTAATCAAAAGTGGATGACACATTGGAATAATGTCAGAAGTTTTCTTTACCGCTTGAATTCCCGCGATAATTGCTGTTTGAAAAACAGGACCTTTTTTTGTTTTTAATTCATTTCCCTCAAAGTGAGAAATAATTTCTTTTCCTAAAAACATTTCAGCTTTTGCTGTGGCAGTTCGTTTTGTGATTTTTTTCTCACCAACATTTACCATTTTTGGCTGATTTTCTTCATTTAAATGTGTAAATTCACTCATCTTATCTATATTTTAAAATTGGAAAAATCATTCCTTTTTTGAATTCTGTAATTTCATTTGATAATTCGATAAAAGCATCTGCATTTACCAAATTAGCCAAATCTCCCGAACCATTTCCTTTTTCTGGAATTGCAAAAGTTTCTCCGTTTTGGTTTTCTAATTTAACTTGTAAAAAATAAGTCAAACTAGGTTTAAAAGAGAAATCTTCTGAAAGAATAGCTGTGTCTAAAGTTTTTTCTTGCCCAAAAACAGATTTTTCAAACCAAGGATAAAAATATTTGATACAATTTACATACGTAGAAACTGGATTTCCTGGGAAAGCGAAAACTGTTTTATTTTCTTTTTTACCAAACCAAAAAGGTTTTCCTGGGCGTTGTTGTACTTTGTGAAACAGTTTTTGAACGCCAAGAGTATCTAAAATTTCAGGAATAAAATCAAACTTTCCTTTGCTTACAGCTCCACTAAACATTAAAACATCATAGTTTTCAAACAAAGATTTTACAGTTTTTTCTAAAACTTCTTTGTTGTCATTAATATGTTTTAAATCTGCTTTAATTTTAAATTTTTCTACTAAAGAAAAAAGAGAATAAACGTTGCTTCTTCGAATTTGATGAACTTCTGGAGTTTCATTTACATCAACTAATTCATCTCCAGTAGAAACAATTACAATTTTCGGAAGTTTAGCAACTTTGACAAATTCCTTTCCAACAGAAGCTAAAATTCCAATTTCCGCAGCAGAAATTTCTGTATTTTCTTTAATTAAAATATCTCCAGCTTTTTGATCTTTTCCTTTTGCATGGATATTTTGGAAAAAACGTAGGTTTTCTTCCTGAATCGTTGCTTTATTATCTTCGATATGAACTTTTTCATAAGGAATGACACAATTTGCATTTAAAGGAAGAATTGCACCAGTCATTGCTTCCAAGCAATTTTCTTTAGATTCTAAAGTTTTTTGTGGACTTCCAGCAGCTTGTACATTTTCGATTTCAAAAGTTTTTTGTCCTTTTTTAAACGTATTAAAATCAATTGCAATTCCATCCATTGACACTCGATCAAAAGGAGGGAAATCTCTATCAGCAATGATATTTTCTTTTAAAATTCGTCCTGTTGTTTCAAGAAAATGAATCGATTCTGTTCCAAAATCTTCTGTGTTTTCAAGAATGGTATGTAATGCTTCTTTTACTGATATTAGCATTTTATAAGGTTTTAAATTTAAATGGTTTTTATTTTTTTAAAAACAAATATTTCGACTTATAATCGATAATTGCATTTGCTTTTTCTAAAATATCTGCACCAATAATTCCGTGAACTGGTTTTGCGTTTAATTGTGTCAAAGCAGTATTTACATGGGTTAAATCCATTAATACTAAATCACAATTAGCATCTTTCCATTTATTAAATTTAATTCGATTTCCTTTTGAGATTTGCGTTTCTAAGTTTGTTCCTCCTGCACCTGCAGCTTTTGTTTCAGAATCTTCTCCTTGTAAATTGAAAAGTTCCATCATTTCAAAACCAATACAAGAATTAGATGCACCAGTATCAACAATAAATCTTCCTTTCGTTCCATTAATTTTTCCTTTAACTTCCAGATGATTTGTTTTGATTTTTTTGATCTTAATTTTTGTATAGCCTTTTTTCAAAAGTTTTTTTTTCAAGCTTGCCATTTAAAACTATTTTTGTAAAAATTTTTAAGTAAATGATTATAACTGATACGCATACACATTTATACAGTAAGCAGTTTAATGAAGATAGAGACGAGATGATTCAGAGAGCATTAGATGCTGGTGTTTCTCGTTTTTTTCTACCTGCAATAGATTCTGAAACTCATGAGTCAATGATTGCTTTGGCTGATGCTTATCCAGAAAATATGTTTTTAATGATGGGATTACACCCAACATCTGTCAAAGATAACTATTTGGAAGAATTAAAGCAGGTAGAAAGTTATTTAGATACAAAAAAGTTTTATGCAATTGGAGAAATTGGAATTGATTTGTATTGGGATAAAACGCATTTAAAAGAACAACAAGAAGCTTTTCGAACACAAATTAAATGGGCAAAAGAAAGAAAACTTCCAATAGTAATTCATTGTAGAGATGCTTTTGATGAAATTTTTGAAATTTTAGAAGAAGAAAAAGGAGAAGATTTATATGGAATTTTCCATTGTTTTTCTGGGAATTTAGAACAAGCAAAACAAGCGATTTCTTATAATATGAAATTAGGAATTGGAGGTGTTGTAACTTTTAAAAATGGAAAAATTGACAAGTTTTTAGAAGAAATTCCAATTGAAAATATTGTTTTAGAAACAGATGCTCCTTATCTAGCTCCGACGCCAAAAAGAGGAAAAAGAAATGAAAGTAGTTATTTGACTTATGTAGTAGAGAAGTTAGTGGATATTTACGGACTTTTACCAGAAGAAATTGCAGAGATAACTACTAAAAATTCAAAAGATGTCTTTGGAATCTAAAGTTTATTTCGAAAGTCCGATTGGAGTTTTAGAAATAATTGGAACACAAGAAGGTGTTTCTTCAATTTATTTTAAAGATAATTTTGAAGGAGAAATTTCGGAGAATATTCCTAAAGTTTTAGAAGAAAGTGTCAAACAATTAAAAGAATATTTTTTTGAAGATAGAAAAGAGTTTTCTTTTAAATTAAATCCAAAAGGAACAGATTTTCAGATTAAAGTTTGGAAAATACTTTCTGAAATTCCTTACGGAAAATCGATTTCTTATTCAGAACAATCTGAGATATTTGGTGATTTAAAAGCAATTCGAGCAATTGCTTCTGCAAATGGTAAAAATCCAATTTCAATTGTAATTCCATGTCATCGTGTAATTGGAAAAAGTGGAGAATTGACAGGTTATGCAGGAGGAATTTGGCGTAAAAAATGGCTTTTAGAAAAAGAAGGAATTATAGAAAAACAAATGACTTTATTTTAAATAAAAACATCCTAAACAAAATAAGTTTAGGATGTTTTATTTTTAGGATTATTCTGTTTTATTTTTGGTTACAAAATTATCAATATTGTCTAAACCTTGTTCCAACATTGGTCCTAAACTATTTTGTAATTCCTCTGTCATAAACCTTAAGAAAAAAGGTAATTCTCCCTTCATTTGCCAAGTTAATTCAGTTCCCCCTTCATATTCTGTAAAATACCATACAATTTCAGAGCTTCCACGATTTTCGAAAGATAATGTTTGTTTAATTTCTTTATCAGGCATTTCAGAAATTGTTGTAATAGATCCTGGTCCATCTGCTTTACTCGTCCATGAATAAGTAGCGTCGACTCCAGTTGTTTTGTCATTATATTTATAGACAATTGTTGAATCTTGTTCGTTCCAAGGTCCCCATTCTTCCCAAGTTTTTAGGTTATCAATTGTTTTAAAAACTTCCGATACAGGAGCTTTTATAATTCTGGTTCTGAATACATTATATTTTCCAGAAAGTGTTGATAAATAGATCACCGAACCTATAATTAGGATAATGATGATATACACGATAAACTTTACAAACTTCATTACTCAAAACTTTTAAATTAGTATTATTACTAATTTATTAAATTATTTCTTCTTTTTTATTAAATTTGGAAACATTAAAAACTAAATAAACATCCAATGAGATTAAAATATGTGCTTAGTACTGCATTGATTGCGAGTACTTTATTTTCTTGCGGAGAAGGTAAGAAGGCCGAAAAACCAGTAAAAGTTGTGGAAGCTACAGAAGTAATTGCAGAGAATGATTTTAACTATGAAGTAGAGCAGTTTGCAGATATTAAAATTTTACGTTATCAAATTCCTGGATTTGATCAACTTTCTTTAAAACAAAAACAATTAGTTTATTATTTAACGCAAGCTGGTTTATCAGGTAGAGATATCATGTGGGATCAGAATTACCGTCATAACCTTACAATTCGTAGAGCTTTAGAAAATGTTTATGCGAATTTTAAAGGTGATAAAAATTCTGAAGATTGGAAGAAATTTGAAGTTTATATCAAAAGAGTTTGGTTTTCAAATGGAATTCACCACCATTATTCAAATGATAAAATCCAGCCAGAATTTTCTAGTGATTATTTAAAAACGTTATTAAAAGAAACAAATACAACACTTGAAGGAGAAGCTTTTGATGTAATTTTTAATGATAAAGATGCAAAGAAAGTAAACTTAGATGCAAAAAAGGGATTAGTTAAAGGTTCAGCAGTGAACTTTTATTCTCCAAATATGACTGCAGCTGATGTAGAAGCTTTTTATAAAGCAAAGAAAAGTCCAAATGCAGATGAACCATTATCTTTTGGATTAAACTCTAAATTAGTAAAAGAAGACGGAAAAGTTTTTGAAAAAGTTTGGAAGTCTGGAGGAATGTATGGTGATGCAATTGATAAAATCATTTTTTGGTTAGAAAAAGCGAAAGGTGTTGCAGAGAATGATGAGCAAGCAAAAGCTTTTGATTTATTAATTAAATATTATCAAACAGGAGATTTAGAAACTTGGGATGCTTATAATATTGCTTGGGTAAATACTTTAGGAGGAGATGTAGATTACATCAATAGTTTTATCGAAGTTTATAATGATCCAATGGGATACAAAGGTTCTTACGAATCAATTATCGAAATTAAAGATTTTGAGATGAGTAAGAAAATGGCTGTTTTAGCAGAAAATGCACAATGGTTTGAAGATAATTCTTCAATCATGAAAGAGCATAAAAAAGAAAAAGTAGTTGGAGTTTCTTATAAAACGGTTAATGTTGCTGGAGAAGCTGGAGATGCTTCGCCTTCTACACCAATCGGAGTAAACTTACCAAATGCTAACTGGATTCGTGCAAAACATGGATCTAAATCAGTTTCTTTAGGAAATATCATTAATTCTTATAATAATGCAGGAGGAAGTAATCGTTTAGAAGAGTTTGCTTTTACTGAAAGAGAAGTAGAATTAGAGAAAAAACACGGAAAGTTAGCTGATAAAATGCACACTGCTTTACACGAGGTAATTGGGCATGCAAGTGGAAAAATTAATCCAGGAGTTGGAACGCCAAAAGAAACGATGAAAAATTATGCTTCTACTTTAGAAGAAGCTCGTGCAGACTTGGTTGGTTTATATTATTTACCTGATGGAAAATTAGTAGAATTAGGACTTTCTCCAAATGCAGAAGAAGTTGGAATTGCTGCTTATGATGGATATATCAGAAATGGATTAATGACACAATTAATTCGTCTTAATTTAGGAGATGATATTGAAGAAGCACACATGAGAAACCGTCAATTAGTTTCTTTATGGGCTTATGAAAAAGGTAAAAATGATAATGTAATCGAGAAAGTTACAAAAGATGGAAAAACATATTTTGTAATTAGAGATTATAAGAAATTACGTGATTTATTTGGACAATTATTAAAAGAAATCCAAAGAATTAAATCAGAAGGAGATTTCGAAGCAGCTGAAGCTTTAGTTGAAAATTATGGTGTAAAAGTAGATCAAGATATTCATAAAGAAGTTTTAGAAAGAAACAAAAAATTCAAATCAGCTCCATATAGTGGATTTGTAAATCCAGTTTTAGAGCCAGTTAAGGATGCAGACGGAAACATTACAGATGTGAAAGTTGTACAACCTAATGGATTTGATTCTCAGATGTTGAAATATGCTAAAGATTATAGCTTTTTACCAAGCAAGAACTAATTTTTAGATAAAATAATTTACAAAGCGATTATCATTATTTGGTAATCGCTTTTTTTATTTAAATTTTTCTAAGAAATGAATTAATTATAATTTTGTCGCAAATTAATTTTTTATGGAAATCATCAAGAAGTATTTTGAAAATCTTAGTGAGAAACAAATAGAACAATTTGGACAATTACAAGAATTGTATGCACATTGGAATGCACAAATTAATGTTATTTCAAGAAAAGATATAGATTCATTATATGAAAAACATGTGTTGCATTCTTTAGGAATCGCAAAAGTTCAAGAATTCAAACCAGGTAGTTCTGTTTTAGATGTTGGTTGTGGAGGTGGATTTCCAGGAATTCCTTTAGCAATTTTGTTTCCAGAAACACAATTTCATTTAGTTGATTCAATTGGAAAGAAAATTAAAGTAGTTACAGAAGTTTCTAACGCAATAGGTTTGGAGAATTTACAAGCTTCACATATGCGAGCTGAAAAAGTGAAAGATGAATTTGATTTTATTGTCAGTAGAGCAGTAACTCAAATGCCAGATTTTGTAAAATGGGTTCGTAAAAAAGTGAAAAAGAAACAAAATCATGAATTAAGAAATGGAATTCTTTATTTAAAAGGTGGGGATCTTACAGAAGAGCTTTCAGGATTTCCAAGTGCGACTTTATATGATTTAAAAGATTTTTATGAAGAATCTTTTTATGAAACTAAAAAAGTTGTGCATTTACCATTGAAATATAAACCTTAATTTTTAGGTTAATAACATAAAAAAAGGCTATCAATACGATAGCCTTTTCTTTTTGTATAAATTGAATTTTTAATTTTTCAATATTTTATAAATTCCAACTTGATCTTTAATTTGAACTTTTACAATATAGTTTCCTGTTGGTAAACTTGTAATGTCAATTTGATCATTGTATTTGTTTACTTCTTTCTCAATAATAGTTTGACCTAATAAATTAGTTACACTAATTGAATTTACAACATTTTTAGAGCTAATATTAAGTACTCCTTCTGTTGGATTTGGATATAAACTTAATCCTTCTAAGAAGTGATCTTCTACTGAAACAGTATTTATTGGATTAGTAACATCTTCTTCAGTTACTTCAATTTTTAAATCATCAATAGACATGTAATAAGGATCGAAAGCAGCATCTATATTAATTCCAATTGTAAAAACACCTGATTCTAATGGAGAAAATACAGCTTCATAAGTTTGATAAACATTCTGCACTTCTTCATTTTCAACTGGTAATTGTAAGTTGTATTCAGGATATCCAATTGGGAATTCCATAGATTCTGAATTAACTCCATCTCCAAATTTAACTTTTAAGTTAAACCCTTCTGTTCCATTAATATAATTTCCATCAACAATATAAGAGAATGAGAATTTATAGTTTGTATCTTTATCTAAATTGAACATTGGTGTAAATAACCAAGCATCTGAATCATATTCAATAGAGATAAATTTTTCTCCTGTATTTGGAGTTTGGTTATAATAAGGCTGTGCTCCATTATATGAGTAAACAGATTCACCTTCTAAAGTCATACATTCTGGAATAACACCATAACCAACTTCTGGTAATCCTTCAAATCCTTCAGACCAAGGGACATTTCCAACTCCACATAGAGTAGAGAATATTACTGGACCAAACCATTCACTATTTCCGTCATCGCCACCACAAACGTTTCTTACATAAACTTCATAATACGTTTGACCACTCAATCCATCTGCTTCAAAATTAGTTGAAATAGTTGTATCATACATTGGTGTAGATTCTGTAGGTAAACCAGTACCAGCTGGTTGAACAACTACTTGAAAATCGGTATTGTCATTTTGAGGATTCCAACTCAAGAATACAGATTCAATATTGATAGATTCTACTACTAACTCAGCAGGTTTTGGACATGGTGGTCTTTGTTCCCATCTAATATTATCAATGAAGAATGAAGTGGTTACTTCTACAGTTCCACTAAATCTAAAAGCAAAATAAGATGGTGTATTATATGCAGAAATATCTTTTTCAATTTCAACATATTCTCCTAAAACTAAATCTTCCACACCAACTGTGTGTATTGTTGTAAAATCATCTTGATTATCAGTATCAGAAATTAAGATTTCAATTTTCAAATTATCACCCCAGTTTTCATTATTTCCAGTAATTTTATAATTGAATTTAACTAATTCATCACCTGTAATATTAATAAGAGGTGAAATTAACCATTCATCAAAATTTCTAGGAGATGACCAAGAATAATAGTTTTCAGTTACACTATAAGATTGATTTCCTTCAAAGAAATCAGAAGTATTTCCAGATAATCCAGCGAAATCTCCATCATTTATTACATCCCAACAAAAAGTTGTATTTGAGTCTGTATCTAAAGTTTCTGTGAAAGGAATATCATAATCAGCACATAATGTTCTAAAAGTTACAGGACCTCTCCATTCACTTTGATCATCGGCAGCACAATAATCTCTTACAAATGCATTATAAGTAGTATTTGGATCTAACCCATTTAATGTATATGGATTAATTTCATCAGAATCAGTAACAGTTAAAATTGTAGCAACAGAATCATCAACAACATTACCATCACTTTCTAATTGATAAGCAACTTCCCATGTTGAAGCTCCACCTGATTCCCAATCTAATTTAGCTGAAGTTGTTTGAACATCACTAACATTGAAGTTTTTAGGTTTTGGACAAGTAGGAGGTACTGTAACTCTAATATTATCAACATATAAATACCATGACCAAGCATTCGAATAACAGTTAAATCCTATGTAATAAACACCAGCTTCTGTTGCCGTAAAAATAATTTCATCAGATTCTTGATAAGTATTACCTAAAATATTTGGATTATCCCATAATGTCGTATTCTGTGCATCTTTTGAAGGAGAAGTTCCAACAGTAACTTTTAATTTTTCTGGAGTCCAGTTGCTATAACCTCTATAATCAAATACTAATTGGAATCCTTCACCAGCTTCTAGATAAATTCCTTTAGCATAAGCCCAAGAATCAGAAACTGAAGATGAATATGTAAATTGTAAATGTCCTCCATCACCATCTGATGCAGTTCCACTTCCAACTACCCAAGGATTCCCACCGAAAGATTCAAATTCCCAACAATCAGATTCTCCACCTGCAAAACTATATTCATAAGGTAAAGTTGTAAAACTACAAGGTGTTGAGAAATTAAAAGGACCTGACCATGCGCCAATATCATTTGCAGCACAAATAGGACGAATATAATATTCATAATCTGTTTCTGCTGTTAATCCATTTTCTGTATAATCATTATTATTTGTTGTTGTAGTTCCAGTTGATGAACCTGAGACTCCTGTTCCTGCTGTTTGTACTAAAACTTCCCATTGCGTCTCTGATCCTCCAGCTGTCCATTCAATCACTACAGATTCTCCTTGAATAGAAGTAGTATTTACATTAGAAATATCAGGACAAGAAATAGTTGTAGTAAATGTATAATTACTAGCCCAATAACTTCCTCCATCATCACAAATTGCTTTCACATAAACTGCATATTCAGTTCCTTGATCTAAACCAGTTACAGGATAAGTTGAATTGTTCGTTGTTGAAGTTCCAACTGCATCACTTGCTGGTGCAGGATCTGTAGCATATTGTACAATAACTTCCCATTCAGTTTCTGTTCCACCTGCATTCCAATTTAAAGTAGCATTCGTTGGTCCAACTACTGATGAACTAATATTTGAAGGCGATGGACAAGTTGGTGGTGTAAAATTAAACATTTCAGAAGATTCTAAATCTTCTGGATGTTGCCAATTCGCACTTGAACCATCAGATTCACCATCGTCTGGAACTACAGCTGTAACTGGAGCAGGAGCAGGCGTAGCTCCACTATTATTTGCAATAATAATTGTTCCAGATGGATCTGTTAATTCATAATAGATATCATCTCCATTATAATCATACCATCCATCATCAAATTTATCATACGCATTTATGTATAAATCTTGACCTTCAGGAATACAAATTGCAACAGGAAAACTCAATCCGTCAGTTCCTGAATTTTCTCCTAATTCATCTCCTTGAGACCAAATTATTGATCCTTCACCATCTTCTTCAGTGGTGATATTTACCCATTCTTCGCCAGTTGCTATGACACTCCCAGAATTAGCTTCGTAGACGTTTAAATAGACTGTTGTATAGCCAGGCGGACACTGGGAATAAGACTTCCAGCCAAAGACCAAAGTAAGTAATGTGATTAATAGAGTAATTTTTCTCATAGATGTAAAAATTTGTTTTTAATATTACGTTTATAAGTTGTTAAATTTACTATAAAAATGGAATTATGCAAGGTTAAATGTAAAATAAATGTTAATATTTTATATTATAATTTTCGTTTTATAATTTTTGTTTCTTATTATTTAATCTTAGTGTTAAATATTATGAATATTTCAATGAGGTAAATTCTTGTAAATTTTAATGTAAATTGTCAATGAAAAACTTTGATTTTTTCAAGTAATATGTAAGTTTGTAGTAAAGGAAAGTACGATATGAAAAATAATGTTTTGTCTTTAAAAGATGCCTTCATTTATCAAAATGATAACCTTGTTTTATCCGATGTAAATTTAGAATTACACAAAGGAGAATTTATTTATTTAATAGGAAAAACAGGAAGCGGAAAAAGTAGTTTGATGAAATTACTTTATGGAGATTTAGAACTATTAGAAGGAAAAGGCGAAATAGTAAGTTTCGATTTAAGTACTTTGAAAGAAAAAGATATTCCGAATTTGAGAAGAAGAATTGGAATCGTTTTTCAAGATTTCAAGTTATTAAATGATCGCTCTGTAATGAAAAACTTGCTTTTTGTTTTAAAAGCAACTGGGTGGAAACGAAAACGCGAAATGATTGCAAAAGCAGAACAAGTTCTAGAGAAAGTTGGAATGAAAAATAAATCTCATAAAATGCCTTATGAACTTTCTGGAGGGGAACAACAAAGAGTTGCAATTGCTCGTGCTTTGTTAAATGATCCTGAAATTATTCTTGCTGATGAACCAACTGGAAATTTAGATCCAATTACTTCTGCTGAGGTGATTGAGCTTTTACAACAAATTTATTTAAGTGGAAAAACAGTGGTTATGGCTACTCATGATTTTGGTTTAATTGTGAAATATCCACATAAAACTTATAAAGTTGAAGCAGGAAAATTGTTTGAAATTAATCAAGAATCTTAAAATAGATTTCTTAAAATTTAATTTTAACACTTTTATTTTTTAAGTGAATTATTTATATAAAAATCACTGATTTTTAGATGCCTATTATTGATTTTTAATAAGTAGAAATATAGTTTATAAATGTTAAAAAATCGTTTTGTTTCTATTTTTGATTTTGATTTTAAAAAATCTGTTATACATTTGTAACCATATTTCGAAGTATAATTTTTACAAAAGAAAAATAATCAAATGTTGAATTTACAAAATATTATCTGGTGGCAAAACTCTCTTATCAAAATAAGTGAGGAGTAACGCTATATACTATTTTAAAAAATATATACAAAGGGCTTATCTTCACGATAAGCCCTTTTTTTGTGCAATAAAACCATGAGAAAATTTAAATTTGAAACCATTTCGGAAAAATATCTTTCAGATACAATCACTCCAGTAAGCTTGTATTTGAAGATTCGCGACAAATTCGCAAATAGTCTTTTGCTAGAAAGTTCAGATTATCATTCTAAAGAAAACAGTTTTTCTTTTTTATGTGTAGAACCAATGTTGACAATTAAAGCAGAAGAGAAAAATGCAAGTTTTTCTTATTACAATGAAATAGTAGAAGAGAAAACTATTGAGAATAATTTTTCAGAAGTTTTTGAGAATTTTAAAAGAAATATTGAAGTTGAGCAAACAAAAAACACAGAAAAATTTAATGGGTTTTATGGTTATATGACTTTCGAATCTGTACAATATTTTGAAAAATTAAAATTCACAAATCCAAAACCAAGTTCTGAAATTCCAACACTTCAATTCAGCTTTTTTAGATTTATCATTGCTATAAATCATTTCAAAAATGAATTATACATTCTTGAAAACAAACCTGAAAATGAAAATTCTAGAATTGAAGAAATTAAAAAATATCTGGTTTCTTCTTCTTTAACAAATTATAGTTTTCAAACTGTTGGTGGAGAATCTTCTAATTGCACAAATGAAGAATTTAAAAATTATGTGACTAACGCTAAAGCACATTGCCAGCGTGGAGATGTGTTTCAAATGGTGGTTTCTCGTCAATTTAAACAAGATTTTTCTGGTGATGATTTTAATGTTTATCGTGCTCTTCGTTCAATAAATCCTTCTCCGTATCTTTTTTATTTTGATTATGGAAGTTTTAAATTAATGGGTTCTTCTCCAGAAGCACAATTGAAAATTAAAGATAAAAAAGCAATCATGCATCCAATTGCTGGAACTTTTAAAAGAACTGGAAATGATGAAGAAGATAGAAAACTAGCTGTAGAACTTTCTCAAGATGAAAAAGAAAATGCAGAACATGTGATGTTGGTAGATTTGGCTAGAAATGATTTAAGTCGCCATGCGACCAATGTAAATGTAGAAGTTTTCAAAGAAATTCAGTTTTTTAGTCATGTGATTCATTTGGTTTCTTCTGTGGAAGGAAAGTTAAAAGATGATTCGATTCAGATGATTGGTGGAACTTTTCCAGCTGGAACTCTAAGCGGAGCTCCAAAATATAAAGCCATGGAATTAATCAATAAATATGAGAATCAACAACGTGGTTTTTATGGTGGTGGAATTGGTTTTATAGGTTTAAATGATGATGTAAATTTGGCAATCGCAATTCGCTCATTTGTAAGTAAAAATAATTCGCTTTATTACCAAGCTGGAGCTGGAGTTGTGATTCATTCGGAAGAAGAAAAAGAATTACAAGAAGTAAATCATAAGCTAGCAGCTTTGAAAAAAGCATTGTATTTGGCAGAAACAATTTAAAAGAAGAAAAAATGAAAATTATAATTATAGATAACTACGATTCATTCACTTATAATTTGGTTCACATGGTGGAAAAAATTACAGGAGAATTGCCAAATGTTTTTAGAAATGATGAAATTTCTTTAGCAGAAATAGCTGCATATGATATGATTATTCTTTCGCCAGGACCTGGAATTCCAGAAGAAGCTGGAATTTTAAAAGCTGTGATTAAAGAATATGCTGGAAAGAAACCAATTTTTGGAGTTTGTTTAGGATTACAAGCGATTACAGAAGTTTTTGGTGGGAAAATAATCAATATGAATGAAGTTTTTCATGGTGTTTCTACTCCGATGAAAGTTGTGAAAGATGATTCTATTGTTTTTCAAAATATTCCACAAATTTTTGAAGCTGCTCGATACCATTCTTGGATTGCAAGTAGAGAAAATTTCCCAGATGAATTGGAAATTACTGCAATAGATGAAGCGGATGGAATTATGGCAATTCGACATAAAGAATTTAATATTAGTGCTGTACAATTTCATCCAGAATCTGTGTTGACTCCTGAAGGAACACAGATGGTGAAAAACTTTATCGAACATACTAAAATGAATTAAGATGAAAGCAATTTTAAATGCACTTTTTGAACATAAAACTTTAAACAAAAAAGAAGCAAAAGAAGTTCTGATTGCTATAGCAAATAATCAATACAATCCTTCGCAAATTGCTGCTTTTATGACAGTTTTCTTGATGCGTCCAATTTCTGTTGATGAATTAATTGGTTTTCAAGAAGCTTTGTTAGAATTGGCTATAAAAGTTGATTTATCTGATTATGAAACGATTGATTTATGCGGAACTGGAGGAGATGGAAAAAATACGTTTAATATTTCGACTTTAACTTCTTTCATCGTTGCTGGAGCTGGATATAAAGTTGCAAAACATGGAAATTATGGAGTTTCTTCGTTTTGTGGATCATCGAATTTGTTGGCGTATCTTGGTTATGAATTTACAACAGATTCTTCTATCTTAAAGAGACAATTGGAAGAAGCAAATATTTGTTTTTTACACGCGCCTCTTTTTCATCCTGCGATGAAGGCTGTTGCGCCAATTCGTAAAGAATTAGGATTAAAAACGTTTTTTAATATTCTTGGACCATTAGTAAATCCAAGTCAACCAACACATCAAATGGTTGGAGTTTTCAATCTGGAAGTTGCAAGAGCTTATAATTATGTTTTTCAACAAAAAGAAAATAAAAAATATACAATTGTTCACAGTTTAGATGGTTATGATGAAATTTCTTTGACAGGTGATTTTAAAATTATTTCTAAAGAAAAAGAACAATTATTAAAACCAGAATTTTTCGAGAAAAAAACGATTGAACCAGAAGCAATTTTTGGTGGAAATTCTGTAGAAAGTTCTGCGAAAATATTTACAACTATTTTAGATGGAAATGGAACAAAAGAGCAAAATGAAGTTGTGTTAACAAATGCTGCTTTTGCAATTCAAACAATGAATGAAAAGCTTAATTTTGAACAAGCTTATGAACAAGCCGAATCTTCGTTATTTGGTTTAAAAGCAAAACATACGTTAGACAAAATTATATAAGACAAAATGGAAAATATTTTAGATAAAATTGTAGCATATAAAAAGCAAGAAGTTGAGAAAATCAAAGAAGAAGTTCCTTTAAAAAAACTGATTGAAAGTCCGAATTTTAAAAGAAAAACAATTTCTCTAAATGAAGCTTTAACTCGTGTAGGAGGAACAGGAATTATTGCAGAATATAAAAGAAAATCACCTTCAAAAGGAATTATAAATTCAGAATCTACCATTGCAGATGTGACAAAAGGTTATTTAAAAGCTGGAGTTGCTGCACAATCAATCTTGACAGATACTGCTTTTTTTGGTGGAAATATGATGGATATTATGCTTGCAAGAGTGGAAAATAATATCATTCCAATTTTGAGAAAAGATTTTATCGTTGATGCTTTTCAAATTGTAGAAGCGAAAGCAATTGGTGCGGATGCAATTTTATTAATCGCTTCAATTTTAAATAAAGAAGAATTAAAACATTATGGAAAACTTGCAGAAGATCTTGGTTTGGAAGTTCTGTATGAAGTTCATGATGAAAGAGATTTAGATAAACTAGAATTGTCAAATAAAATCATCGGTGTGAATAATCGTGATTTAAAATCTTTTGCAGTTTCTGTTGATAATTCACTTCGTTTGTCTGAAATGATTCCTGCTTCTTGTGTAAAAGTTTCTGAAAGTGGAATTAGTGATATTCATACCATTAGAAATTTACAAAAAGTAGGATTCCGAGGGTTTTTGATGGGAGAACATTTTATGAGTACAGATAATCCTGGATTGTCTTGTCAAGAATTTATCACAGAATTATATCCTACCAAACCCTAAATAAAAACTTCTAAATTTCTCCCTCCGTTATGGAGGGAGTAGAAGAAATCAAATAGCAAAAACTTTTAAAAAACAAAAAGAAAACGTCACTAAAAAAGTGAGGTTAGAGACTTTATATCTTTTATTTTAAAAGGAATTAAGTTTTAAGTTGTTGTTTTTGAGTTGAATAAAAGTATAATTAAGTAAATCGAAATAAAATGAAAATTAAAGTGTGTGGAATGAGAGATGCAATGAATATTAATGCATTGCTGGATGAAAAGCCAAATTATGTTGGTTATATTTTTTATGAAAAATCGAAAAGATTTGTAGTTGAAAATCCAAAAATTACGTTTCCTGAAAATGTGAAAAAAGTTGGAGTTTTTGTCAATGCTACAGAAATGGAAATTGAGCAAAAAGTAAATGAATATAATCTTGATTTTGTGCAATTACATGGAAATGAAACAACGGAATTGTGTTTTAATTTGATGAAGAAAAATATTTCGATTATTAAAGCTTTTTCTGTGGATTCAACTTTCGACTTTCAAACTACAATACCTTATACACCTTATTGTTCTTTCTTCATTTTTGATACTAAAGGTCTGGAATATGGAGGAAATGGAACAAAATTTAATTGGGATTTGCTTCAAAATTATACAGGAATTCGTCCTTTTCTTTTAAGTGGAGGAATAGAACCAAATGATGTTTCAAATTTAAAAGATTTTCAACATGACAAATTTATGGGAATCGATATCAATAGCGGATTTGAAACTTCGGCAGCATACAAGAATATTACGAAAATCAGACAATTTAAGACGCAACTAAAAAATGAAATATAAAGTAGATAAAAATGGATATTATGGAGAGTTTGGAGGAGCTTTTATTCCTGAACTTTTATATCCTAATATAGAAGAATTAGCTTTGAATTATGAGCGAATTATTAGTTCAGAGACTTTTCAAAAAAAATATATTCAACTTTTGAAAGATTATGTTGGAAGACCAACGCCATTGTATTTTGCAAAGCGATTGTCAGAAAAATATCATGTTCCGATTTATCTGAAAAGAGAAGATTTGAATCATACAGGAGCGCATAAAATCAATAATACCATTGGGCAGATTTTGATAGCAAAACATTTGGGTAAAAAACGAATTATTGCTGAAACTGGAGCTGGACAACATGGTGTGGCAACTGCAACGGTTTGTGCTTTGATGAATTTGGAATGTGTGGTTTATATGGGAGCTGTAGATATTGAAAGACAAGCACCAAATGTTGCACGAATGAAAATGTTGGGAGCTACTGTAATTCCTGCAAAAAGTGGAAGTCAAACATTAAAAGATGCAACAAATGAAGCAATTCGTGATTGGATTGGAAATCCAGAAGATACTTATTATTTGATAGGTTCTGTAGTTGGACCACATCCGTATCCTGATATGGTAGCGAAATTACAATCGGTAATAAGCGAAGAAATTAAAGCGCAATTATTAGAAAAAACAGGAACGGAATTTCCAACGAAAATAATTGCTTGCGTTGGTGGGGGAAGTAATGCTGCTGGAGCTTTTTATCATTTTTTAGAAAATAAAAATGTAGAATTAATTGCTGTAGAAGCTGCTGGAAAAGGTATAGAAACAAAGGAAACAGCTGCAACATCTCAAATTGGAGATATGGGAATTTTACATGGAAGTAAAACTTTATTGATGCAAGATGAATTTGGACAAGTAATCGAACCTTATTCCATTTCAGCAGGTTTGGATTATCCAGGTGTTGGTCCTTTACATGCACATTTATTTCAATCTAAAAGAGCGACTTTTTTAAATGCAACAGATACAGAAGCTTTAGAAGCTGCTTTAGAATTGACAAGGTTGGAAGGAATTATTCCTGCTTTGGAATCGGCACATGCTTTGGCAGTTTTATCAAAAATTAATTTCAAAAAAGATGATGTTGTGGTTTTAAATTTATCGGGAAGAGGAGATAAAGATTTGGCAACTTATCAAAAATACTTAGAACATGAACAAGCTAAATAAAATATTCAAAGAGAAAAAAA
This sequence comes from Aureivirga marina, assembly GCF_015767265.1. GTDB lineage: Bacteria > Bacteroidota > Bacteroidia > Flavobacteriales > Flavobacteriaceae > Aureivirga > Aureivirga marina. The sequence continues at coordinate 324,352 of NZ_JADPIB010000002.1, read as the reverse complement.
ATAGAATTTCTTCGTTGTTTTTTACTGCTGGATTTCCATCTTTAGATAGTACAATTCCGATTTTAAAAACTTTAGAAAAAGAAAAAATAGATTTTGTGGAAGTTGGAATGCCTTATTCAGATCCGATGGCAGATGGAGAAACAATTCAAAATAGTAGTAAAATAGCTTTAGAAAATGGAATGAATCTAGATATTTTGTTTTTTCAGCTAGAAAAAGCGAAAGACGAAATTTCAATTCCAATGGTTTTGATGGGATATTTAAATCAAGTTTTAAAATATGGAGTGGATAAATTCTGTGAAAGATGTAAAGCTAGTGGGATTGAAACGATGATTTTACCAGATTTACCAATTTTTGAATATGAGAATTTTTATAAAGAGAAATTTGAAAAATATGGAATTCAAAGTGTTTTTCTGATTACTCCACAAACTTCAGAAGAGCGAATTCGAAAAATTGATGCTTTATCAGAAACTTTTATTTATGTAGTTGCTTCTGCTTCTATTACTGGAGTGAAAAGTGAGATTTCTGAAAAACAAATTGCATATTTCAATAGAATTAAAGAAATGAAATTGAAAAATCCAACAATGATTGGCTTTGGAATTTCAAATAAAGAAACTTTTGATACAGCTTGTGAATATGCAAATGGTGCAATTATCGGAAGTGCTTTTATCAAAATGATTTCAGAATCAAAGGATTATTTAAAAGAAATTTCGAATTGGAATTTTACAAATTAGTGGATAATTAAAACCCCACTCTATTGAGCGGGGAAAAATTGCTATGAAAAAGAGGGTAGGAGGGCTCCTACCATGGAGCAAATATATAGATTAATTTTAGATAAGCAACATAAATTTAGAATATTTAACGATTTAAGACTTTGAAATAAAGGTTTTGTAGAAAAAAAACCCCACTCAATTGAGTGGGGAAAAAATTGCTATGAAAAAGAGGGTAGGAGGGCTCCTACCGAGATTAAAGATAATAATTTTTTTTAAAATCTAGATAAAATCAGTAACTTAATTATCAGTAAATCAAATAATTAAATTATGGTTGGTGTTGTGAGGTATATTAGAATTATAATCGTTTTTTTAATCTCTTTTTATTTCTTATTTGTGCTTATAAACAACTGTCTTTTTGTGGAAGCAAACTATAACTATATCAAACATATTGTTTATATGGATTCTTTGCCAAAATTTGTTCAAAGTCAATGTTGGAGACATATTCCTTCTGATTTAGTTGTTAAAATATTTTATGCACTAATTGTTTTTATTGAAACATTAATTTTTGTTTTTACTTTTTTAGGAGGAATTAAAATGTATAGAAATGTCAAAAAACCTGCTTTAGTTTTTAATCAATCTAAAAAAACTGCTTTGATAGGAATTACACTTTCCGTCTTTCAATGGTTTTTTGTGTTTATAACTATAGGTGGAGAATGGTTTCTATCTTATTTATCAAATTCATTTAATGCAAAAAGAGCAGGAGAAGATTTTGCGATTTTAATGTTATTAGCATTAATTTTTGTTAGCTTAAAAGATGATTAATTCTAAAAATTCATTTTTTAAACATTTATTTAAAAACTTAAAATTTTGTAAATATTAATATTTAATTTTCAACTCTTAAATTTGATAATATTTAGTAAAAGTGATTGATTTGTAAATAATTAATATGAAAAAGATTAATTTATTAAAGTTTTATAAATAACGTATATGTTAAAATTGTAATTTTTAAATGTTAAAATTTTATTAATAGAAGGTAATAAAGTATTAATTCGATAAGTTTGTTACGAATTATGAAAACTAAAAAATGTTTAACATGAAAAATTTATTACCGATCGTTACAGGAGTATCGTTAGCTTTGGCTTCTGTATCATGTGAGAAGCAAGACAGCTTTTCTTCTGAACAAAATCTTCACGTAGTAGAGTCTTTATCTTCTGAAGACCAATTTATCCAAAATTTCATTAAAGTTTTTAAACAAGAACAAAACAGTTCTAGAATTGTAAATAACTTACAAGAAAGTGTAACGCCTTTGTTGTTTGAAACAATGTTTACAGATATAGATGTTGCTAGTTCTGAAAATGACTTTTTAAGAAATTACTTAGATAAAATTGCCGCTACGCAAAGAACAAACAGAATAAAAGCTACGGAAGTTTGGATGCTAAATCCAGAGAATTATGTAGATAATTCTTCGTTGCTATTTGCTTTTGCACCAGAAAACTTGGATGAACAAAAATTATCTGATGTAAAAGTTTTTGATATTAATGGGAAATCTGTCTATTTAGACGGAAAAGAAAAACCAAACTCACCAATTATTATTTTTGAGAATAATGGTTTTGAAGCATTAAAATTAAAAACAGATGCAATGAACTCTTTGTTACAACAAAGGGGGTTACAAACTACTGGACTTCAAGCTAGACACAAAGAATTTAGAAATTCTGAATTGCAAAGTATTGATGTTACTAAAATGACAAAAATTACTTTACAAGATGACAAAGAACCTTGGATTTTAGGTGCCGCAGAAATGTATGCAATTACTTCTGGAATTAAGGATGAAGACAATTCTCCTGAGCTGAATATAATCCCAATGATTTATTTGGATTATGCTGGAGTTGCTTATCAACCACATCAAATTATGTTGTATTGGGATGATTATCAATTTGAAGCTGCAAATATTCAGATATTCGAGCAAGATGATAGAAGAAATTATAAAGACGTGGTTACAGATGTTGCTTCACAAGTGACAGATATCGCTGATTCTTTATCAGATCAGCCATGGGTTGGTGCCTTAGGTTCTCTTGGAACTGCTATTTTACAAGCACTTCCAGATAGTTGGTATACAAATGATGACGATTATGTAGATTCATTTTTAACTATCGAAAAAGGAGAAACTTATACAAATCACCCAGGAGCTGCAGTAAATGCAAAGGCTGATTTTGAACCTTTAACAATTAATCAAAATTAATTTTGGGGATTAGTTTTTATTGAGTAGTTTATAAAGCAGAAATCATTTGATTTCTGCTTTTTTTATAATGAAATTATTTAAAAATAAGTCAATTAAATTTTTCAAACAATTTCTTTATAAAACAGAAGAATACTCTAATGTTTCTAAAATATTTTTTTTCACTTCTTTTTGAAGATGAATTTTAGCTTCTGCGTAGGAAATATCAAAGATTTTTGAAATAGAATTATATTGATTTGGATATTTTTCTAATTCTTTTGCATAATAAATTTCTAGCTCTTCTTTATTAGGTGATTTATATTCTAATTTCATATCAAATCGTCTTAATAAAGCTTTATCAATTACATGAATTTGGTTTGTAGCTGCAATTAAAATCGATGTAGTTGGTAAATAATCAATCAATTGTAAAATAGAATTTACAACACGTTTCATTTCTCCACTATCGGAATTATCATAATCACGAATCTTTCCTAAAGAATCAAATTCATCAAAAAATAAAACAGCTTTTTCTCGTTCTGCTCTTTTAAATAAATGTGTGATATTTTTTGCTGTTTCACCAAGTTTAGCAGAAACAATACTTCCTAAGTTTACGATATAAAGTTTTTTGTTTAAATGATTTGCAATTGCTTTTGCAGTCATTGTTTTACCACAACCTGTTTTTCCGTGAAGAATAATTTTATTATTAATTGGTAAATTAAATTTATTTAAAGTTTCTAAATGTTCAAATTCTTTCAAAAGAACATCCATTTCTTGTTTTAAATCTTCACTAAAAGAAATTTCATTTAACTGAACTTTACTTCTATCAATGATGTATAATTCATTTACCATATTAAAAAGAGATTAAAATTATAAAAAGCCCTAAACTTTTGAATCAAGTTTAGGGCTTTTCAGTGGAGACGGAGGGAATCGAACCCTCGTCCAAACAAGCAATCTCAACGCTTTCTACATGCTTAGTTCTTGTTTAGTTTTCGTAATAATGCTGACCAAAAACCGCCCACATTATTCTTAGTTTCTTAAGATTTCGGAAAAATATCGAAACACTATTTTTCCTATGTTAACTTTTACGGTGCCTCTATTAGAAACGCGATTAACAAACGCTTTTCCGAGACATTTAGCTTTCACATCTAATGTGACTAGGCTTGAGTCCTACTGTGATTCAGACGATTAAGCAGCTAAAGAGAAAGTGTTGTCTCCGTTTACTTTTTTGAAACCAAGATTTACGAGAATTGTTTCCTGTCTCGACATGCTTACATATCGACTGACCTCGCTGTCAAAACCAGTCGTCCCCTTAAAACTAATGGGATGCAAATGTAATAAAAAAATTGTTAACAATATCACTTGTTAATTGAATTTAATCTAAATATCTTCGCAAAGATAAATCAGATTAGTTAGTAAATATGAAAATTGCAATAATTAAAGAACGCAAAAACCCACCAGACAGAAGAGTTGTATTTTCACCAAAAAAATGTAAAGAACTTTTGGAGAAATACAAAGATTTAGAAATCGTGGTTGAAAGTTCTGATATCAGAGTTTTTAGTGATGAAGCTTATGAAAAAGAAGGAATTAAAGTTACAACAGATGTTTCTGATTGTGATGTAATGCTTGGAGTGAAAGAAGTTCCAATCGATGCATTAATTCCTAATAAAAAGTATTTTTTCTTTTCTCATACAATTAAAAAGCAGCCTTATAACAGAGAGTTATTACAAGCTATTTTAGAGAAAAATATCAATTTATACGATCATGAGGTTCTAACAAATCAAAGAGAACAAAGAGTTGTTGCATTTGGAAGATATGCTGGAATCGTAGGAGCTTATAATGGTTTTAGAGCTTGGGGATTAAAATTTGGAACATTCGATATGCCAAAAGCAGAGAATTTACCAAACCAAGAAGCTTTAATTCAAGAATTAAAAAATATTTCTTTACCTCCAATTAAAGTTGTTTTAACTGGAAAAGGTCGTGTTGCTTCTGGAGCAAAAGAAATGCTTGATGGAATGGGAATGCGTGAAGTTGATTTAGATGCATATTTATTAGAAACGTTTGAAGAACCAGTTTATGTACAATTAGATTCATTGGATTATAATAAACGTAAAGATGGAGATGTTCTTCCAGTACAAGATTTCTATAAAAATCCAAAAGATTACGAAAGTAGTTTTATGCGTTTTGCTGAAAAATCTGATATGTTTATCGCTGGACATTTTTATGCAGATGATGCGCCATTTATATTTACTAGAGAAGACGCAAAAGATCATGATTTTAATATAAAAGTTGTTGCAGATATCAGTTGTGATATTGACGGGCCAGTTGCTTGTACAATTAAGCCATCAACTATTGCAGATCCTGTTTATGGTTACAATCCGATTACAGAAACTGAAGATGATTTTACAAAAGAAAATGTAATGGCTGTAATGGCTGTTGATAATCTACCATGTGAGCTTCCTGCAGATGCTTCAGAAGGATTTGGAGATTCTTTTGCAGAACATGTAATTCCTGCATTTTTTGATAATGATGAATCAGGGATTTTATATAGAGCTTTGATGACTTCTGATAAAAAACTAACAAAAAGATATGCTTATCTTCAAGATTATGTTGATGGGAACGGACATGAGGTTTTGATTTAAAAAAATATAAATAAAATAAAAAAAGCTCTCTTAAAATAGGAGAGCTTTTTTTTATATGAAAAAGAATATATAAGATACGTTTATAATTTTATTATTTGATTGATAATCAGTAATATATAATGATTCTAATTTAGATTTTTCTGATTTATAAATGTTAAAATTTGTTAAATTTAATTTGTTAAAAATCAACAGGTTAACATTGTTTAATTAAAAAATCAAAAACGTATTCTATGCAATTAAACTTTCAAAGGCATTTATCTTTTATTTTAGATGAAGCTCCACAAAATCTTCGAAAGAGAATCTTGTTAAGAGGTCTTCAACAAGAGCCAACAGAACATGAAAAAGTTGTAATTCCACCAGAATTTAATGCAAAAGATTGGTTAAGTTTTCTTCTCTATATCGATGCAGAATTGGAACATAGTTTAATGATTCAATATTTGTATTCAGCTTATAGTTTAGGAGGATCACAAGTTCCAGAAGAAGACAGAGAACTTGTAAAAAAATGGCAAGAAGTTATTTTAGGAATTGCCAAAGAAGAAATGGGACATTTTATCTCTGTACAAAATGTTTTAAGACTAATTGGAGCTCCTTTAAATATGGGAAGACAAGATTATCCATGGGATTCTCCATTTTTTCCTTTTGAATTTGCTTTAGAACCTTTTTCAAAAGAATCTTTAGCAAAATATGTATTTGCAGAATCTCCTGTAGGTTGGTTAGATAGTCCAGCAGAAAATGAAGAAATGAAAGAGATTAAAGACGAAATTAGAGCAATAATCAAAATGAATGATCATGGAGAGCCTATTGCGCTTTTATTTGATAAAATCTTACGACTATTAAGAGATGAAGATCAAATTCCAGATTCTATTTTTCAACCAAAAACATATGCTTTCCAAGCAAAGTTTGATGAATGGGGAAGAGGATATCGAGGGGGAGCAAAAGGAAATGATGAAAATGGAGCACCAAGAGGAACACCAGATGTTTTAGTAATGCCACTTGCATCTCGAGATGATGCAATTGAAGCAGTAGAAGCAATTGCAGAACAAGGAGAAGATACTTCGCCAATTGATGATGAATTATCACATTTTGAGCGATTTTTAGGGATTTATGTAGAATTGTTTAGAAAGAAGAAAGAAAACCCAGATTTTGAACCAGCAAGAAATGTTGCAACAAATCCAATTATTTATCAAGAAAATCCTTCAGATGATCCAGTAAATGCAGAAAGAGATTTAGAAACGGATTTAATTAAAAATCCAGTTGGAAAAGCTTGGGCAAATTTATTTAATATTCGATATAGAATGTTATTAAACTTTTTATCTCATAGTTTTTTATTAGATGATGGATTGAATAATACGGGAGCATTTACACCAAGAGGAGCAATTGTTAATGCAACTTTTGGAGAAATGTATAATTTAAGAAGTATTTCAAATGTTTTAGTGAAAATTCCATTAGATCCAGCAGTTCCAAATGGAAAAATGGCTGGACCTCCTTTTTTGATTCCTTATACTTTAACATTGCCATTTGGTGAAAAAAATAGATGGAGGATTCATCAAGATACAATTGAAGCTTCTTTGAAAACTATTGAACATTTATTGAAGATTTCTGATCCTTCAAATCATAAATATCTAAATTCTTTAAAAGAAGCAGATAGAAAATTATATGAATTAGCTGATAAAATCACTTTAGTTCCAACCAATTATTAAATCCATTCGTCAAACATTATGAAAATTTTAGAAATTAGAGTTCTGCCTCCAATTGCAATTGGTAGACTTGGTTCTGCTGAACTTCCTTTAGAAGCATATGATTTGGATGTAAGTCCAGAAAAACCTTTAGATTTTAGAAAGATTATTCCAAAACCTTCTTTTCTTGTAGATAAGGTTACTGGAGAATTAAGTGAGATTCCATTTGAAGGAGAAGATACACATGTTATTAAATTCAAAGATGTAGATAATTTAGAATCAAGAGAAGGAAAGATTTTTCCAGTTGCACCGTTTTTGGAAGTTTTTGCAATTACGGAAGATGAACCTACGAAATTAAAACCTTTGACTAAAGATTTATTAGAACAAAGTGGATATAAATTAGAAGATATTACTTGGAAAGTGGATATGGGTAATATCAAAATTTATAGAAGAACAAATGATCCTAAAGATAGAATTTATGCAACAAAAGAAATTAATTGTTCGCATGAAGAAATGGCGCTAGAAGGAGAATGTGAGAACTTTTTCACGGATGCAAATCCTGTGGAAGGAATTATAAATAAACTTCCTTTAGGAAAGGTTCAGTTTATAAAACCTACAGAAGAATATCCTGAAATTCGTTTTCGTTATACGCCAGCTCATGGAAGAGTTTATGGAGCAAGTAGGAATCGAATTATAAATAAAGAAGGAAAATCAGAAATGGATCCTGTTTGGGCTGCAAATAAACATGATTTTTTATTGTATGATCCAAATAAAGGAACTTGGAGAGGGTATAGAGAAGGAAGTGTTCCAGATCCTACATATACAAATCCTGCACAAATTTTTGCTGGTTATGATATGGAAGAAGATGGAATTGATTATCATGTGAGTTGGGGATATGTTGATGACGAATGTGATGGATTTATTTCTATAACTATAGAAAATGAAACAGAAGAAACTTTATCAGCTAGAGCTCATGTAAGTGCAGGACCACCATTTTTTGCCCCAGATACGTTGCCAATCCGTGTGGTTTCAGATGAATTAGAACAAATATTGTTAGGACCAGATGTTGCTGAAAAATCAGTTCCAATAGAAGAAGCAGAAGAAATTATTCGTAGAGCTTTGGAAACTGTTCGATTGATGAATACGGCTATCATGAACGGAAATCCTTTTGAAGGAAGAGTGAATGTTGCAAGTACAATGGTTCGTCAAGATACGAATGATTTCGGAAGACTTTTTGAGCCAATTATGGCAACGTCTATTGTAGATAATTTAGCACTTCGTCTTTTGCATGAAAGAGTGTTCAATGGAATTAGTACAAATGCTGCTCCTTGGTTTGAAGATGCACTACGTAAGCCGACAAAAATTGGTGATTTATCTAATGAAGAAAGAAGAAGAATGCCTGGAATGATGCGTGGAGCAGATGGAAGAGCACTTTGTTTAACATATCGCCAAATTCATACAATTTTAAAAGCTGCTTCTCAATCCATGTTTGATGAAGCAAAAATACATTTAATGGATGTAGATCCAAATGGAATAGATGCTGCGGATTTTAGAAAACAATTAAATTATAGAGGAAAAGGAAATCCTTTGACAATTTTATCTAAAACGGCTATTTCAAATTGTTTTCCAGGTTTAGAATTTGATTTTAGAAATCTTTGGAGAAGAGCTTTAAAAGGAATTTTATTAATTGAAAATAATAATTATGTTTTAGATGCAGATGAAGAGTTTAGAAGTTTAATCCATCATAGATTAGTGGGAATAGAAGGAAAACCAACAATGGTTCCAACTTATGGTCCTACAATGCCGAATGGACCAAGTATTCCTTTAATTACAAAAGATAATCCGAATGGTGTTTCTTTTATGGAATGGTCAAATAATATGGCTGCAATGCTTCAAAATCAAGGAAAAAAAGTGAAATGTTATTTTACAGCAAAAGAATCACCTGAAGAAGTTGTTGTTACAGAAGAAATGCTCGCTGAGGCTGATAAAGCATATGAAGCAAAGAAAAAGAAGCATAAGAAAGAAAAAGTTCCGATGGAATCTATAGTGCTTTTAAATACAATTTCTTTTGTAAAAGATGAAAAAATTCCGAGTCATTTAGTAGATACTCCACTTCCTTTAAAAGTTGTAGAATTAGAAGTAAATAAAATTTTTGAAGGAAATAGTGCAGCGTTTACAGACACAATTATTGAACCAGGTGATTTAACACAAGGTTTATGTGCGCCTTGGCAAAATGATTATCGTGAATGTGCTTGTTATTATTGGGCTGCAACTCGACCAGATTTTGTGAATGTTCTTCCAAATAGTAAAGGTTTAAGTTCTGGTGATACTTGGATGGCAAAAAAAAGAACAGGACATTATATTCCTGATAATATTGTGAATTCACAGTTATTGAGTTATGATGATTTATTTATCAATTGGGAAGGAGAATTGAATTTTATTGTAAAAGGATTTGATGCGATTAGTTCTGATAATGAATTACAAATAATTAGAACGAAAGAATTAAGATCATAATGAGCATTACTTTAGAAAAACAAGCAAGTACTTTGGAAGAAATTTCGAAAGTACTTGCTTTTGAAATAGGAAAAGCTTCCAAACCGAATTCTTCTCATATTAAGTTAATTCATAGTGGTAAAAAACAATTTGCTTTTTTATCTAATGGAAGTCGATTTGTAGAAATTTCAAAAAGAGAAAAACAACTTTTACAAAGTGTGATTTCTCAAAAAAATGATACAGAATTATTGTTTCATTTAAATAATATTGGAATTGATACACGACCTGTTATTAATAATAAACCAATAGAAAATCCGCCACTTCATGCTATTTCTTTAGCAATTGTTCAAAAATGTAATATGGGTTGTACTTATTGTTATGCAGAACAAGGAAACTTTGGAGAAACTAATCAAAAAATGGATTTGCAAACAGGTTTAGAATCGATTGATTATCTATTAAATCCAAGAAAAAAAGGAGAAAAAGTTCAAGTTACTTTTTTAGGAGGAGAACCTTTATTAAATAAAAAAGAGATTCAAATTTTAACAGAATATGCTTCTTTAAAAGCGAAATCAAAAGATATTGCTATTCAATTTTCTTTAACGACGAATGGAACTTTATTAAAAGAAGAAGATATTACTTTTTTTGAAAAATATAAATTTTCAATAACTGTAAGTATTGATGGGATAGGAGAAGAGCATGATAAACTTCGTCCTTTAAAAAACGGAAAAGGAACCTATAATCAAATTATAGAAAATATTAAACCATATTTAATTGCACAAAAAGAAATGCAAATTTCTGCACGAGTTACAGTGACTCCTAAAAATTTGAATCTTCCAAAAACGTTAGATGAATTAATTGGAATGGGTTTTCATAGTGTTGGTTTTTCTCCATTATTAAATGCAATAAATGATGAAAATGAAATGACAAAAGAGGATTTGTCAATTATGCTGAAAGAAATGATTGCTTGTGGGCTTCAATTTGAACGTGCAGTTTTAAGAGGAAAAAGATATCCTTTTTTAAACATGATAAATGCTTATAAGGAAATTGAAAAACAAACGCATCGACCTTATCCGTGTGGAGCAGGAGCTGGTTATATGGGAGTTTCAGCGAATGGAGAGATGTATGCTTGCCATCGTTTTGTAAATGATGAAAATGCAAAATTGGGAAATATTTCTACAGGAATTAACACGGAATTGCAAGAAAAATGGTTGTCGGATAGGCATGTGCATCAACAAACACCTTGTACAGAATGTTGGGCGAAATATTTATGTGGTGGAGGTTGTCATCATGAAGTGATGGAAAAAGGTAGAGTTTCTTGTGATTATATTCGAAGTTGGTTGTATTTTACGATACAATCTTTTGAAAGAATTCAAAGATTAGTTCCAGAATGGAATCAGTAAAAAAAGCCAAAGTTGAAGTTGTAATTGTTGGTGCAGGTCCAGCTGGAATTACAATGGCTTTACGATTGGAAAAATTAGGACATAAGGTGATTCTTTTAGAAAAACAACAATTTCCAAGACCACAATTAGGAGAAGCTTTATCGCCTGGAATTTGGAATATTTTTGAATATTTAGAAATTTTACATGTTTTAAAAAAAGAGCATTATTTAAAAAATACTATTGCTGAGGTAATTTGGGAAAATCAGGAAATATTTGAGAGAAAACCAAATTTAAAACAAGAAAATATAATTGTAAATAGAGAAGAATTAGATGCAGATTTATTGGAAGAAGTTCGAAAAAGAAATATTAAAGTTTTTCAACCAATTAATCATTTAAAATGGGAACAAAAAACAACAAATTGGTTTATTTCTTTTAATTCAAATAATGAAAAATTTGAAATTGAAACTAAATTTATTGTCGATGCAAGAGGAAGAGGTTCTTTTTCTCAAAAAGAGCAAATAAAGTTGGGAACAGCTCATTTATGTTTGTGGCAAGACGTGAAAAATTCTATTTTTTGCAATCGAATGAAAATCGAAGCTGTTGAAAATGGATGGATTTGGGGAGCTCCATTGACAAATAATAATTATCGAATGATGTTGTTTTTAGAGTCGGAAGAATTAAATAAATCTAAAGCAATTTCTATCTTTAAAAGGGAAATAAATCAATCAAAATTGTTTTCTAAATTTGAAAAATTAATCAAAGATTACAGTTTAAATTCTTGTGTCATTCAATCTTATATTCATGAAAATCCTTGGCAGCAAAATTTCGTGAAAATTGGAGATGCAGCTTTTACTTTAGATCCATTATCATCTTCAGGAGTTGAAAAAGCAATGCGATTTTCTATGCAAACGGCAATTTGTATTCACACTGTTTTAAAGGAATACAAAGAAGAAAAAGCAAAAGAATTTTATGAAAAACAAATCATTGAAACAAATAAAAGACATTCAGATTGGTTGCAAACTTTTTATAATTCTGCTTGGTGTTCAAATGCTTCATTGTTTTGGAAAAATAAAAAGAAAAATATTTTAGATATAAATAGTGAAAAGGATATTTCTGATTTTGAAAAATGTTTTTATAAAGAATTAAAAAGAGAAACTTCAGAAGAAAAATTAGAAGTGATTGAATTTGTTCCAAAACATCAAATAGAATTGTTATGGAATTTAGAATTTGAGCTAAATCCAACAATTAATATCCAAGATATTTTATGTATTGAAGATGATTTAATCAAAGTGAAAAAAGGAGTTTTGATTCAAAATGAAGAAAAAGTTTTTTTACATCATTTAGAAATTGTAAAACTTTTAGAAGAAAGTAAGCATCAAAAAACAATAGGTGAATTTATATATAAAATTTCAACAGAAATCCGATTTGAATTTGCTGTTAGGATTGTTTTTACATTATTAAAATGGAAATTATTATTTATTTCAAAAGAAAGTTTAATTCGAAACCAAAAACAACTTTCTTCATTCTAAACATAAAAAAAGACCTTGATTTCTCGAGGTCTTTTTTATAAAATATATTTTTAAAAATTAATTTTTCTTCCAAAAGAAAGGAGTTAAGAGAATTAAAACGGTGAATAATTCTAGCCTTCCAATTAACATTAAGAAAGAGCAAAACCATTTTGCAGAATCTGATAAATGAGCAAAACTGTCAACAGGACTTACACTTCCGATTGCAGGCCCAATATTTCCTAATGAAGAAGCTGCTGCTCCAATTGCTGATAAAAAGTCCAATCCTAAAAAGGAAAGTAAAACAGAACTTAAAATAAAAATCAGCATATAAAGAATAAAGAAAGAAAGGATGTTGAAAACGATATTTCTTTGCACACCTTTTCCGTCATATCTTACGGGAATTACAGCATTTGGATGTAATAATTTTTTGAATTCTAAAATACTATTTTTAATCATCACAATATGACGAACGATTTTCACACCTCCACTTGTAGAACCAGCAGAACCACCAATGAAAAATAAAGAAAACATAATCATTGTTGCGAAAGAATTCCACATTGTAAAGTCAGCAGAAACGAAACCAGTTGTTGTAAGAACAGAAGTTACTTGAAATAGAGAGTGTCTAAAAGCACTTTCTGCACTTCCAAAAGGTTTTGGATGGTTTACACTTGTTTGTAAGTTTGGATCTTGGAAAAAGATAATTAAACCAGAAATTACAGTTGTAACTAATAAAATTCCGAAGAAATAATATTTAAATTCTTCATTTTGAATTACACGTTTGATTTTACCTTTTATTGCAAAATAACTTAACATAAAATTTGCTCCAGCAATAAACATAAAAATCGTAATGATATATTGAATTAAAGGTTGTCCATTGTAATAAGCAACACTTGAATTTTTTGTAGAGAAACCTCCTGTACTCATGGTTGCCATCGCATGATTTATTGCGTCAAACCAAGTCATTCCAGCAACTTTTAAAAGTAAGAATTCCGCTAAAGTAAAACTTAAGTAAATTAACCAAAGTCTTTTAGCAGTTTCCGTAATTCTTGGATGCATTTTATCCGCAGAAGGTCCAGGAGCTTCTGCCATAAAAAGCTGCATTCCACCAATTCCTAAAAGAGGTAAAATTGCGACAGTAAGAACAATAATTCCCATTCCGCCAATCCAATGTGTTGCGCTTCGCCAGAAAAGTAAACCTTTTGGCATTGCTTCAATATCACTTAAAATGGAGGAACCTGTGGTGGAGTATCCAGAAATTGTTTCGAAGAAAGCATCCGTAAAACTTGGAATTCCACCAGTAAAGAGATAAGGTAAAGTTCCTGTTAAACTCAACATTAACCAACCTAAAGTTACAATGATATAACCATCTCTTTTATGTAAATTTTTCTTAGCATTTCTATTAAAAAACCACATAGAAAAACCGATAGCAATAGTAAATAATCCTGCTAAAAGAATTCCTTGATAGGCTTTTTCACCATAATATATACTAAATGGAACAGCTAAAAGCATGAAAAATCCATTTAATATAGAAGTCATTCCTAAAAAGCTAGTTACGATTTTATAGTTAATTCTGTTCATCATTATTTACTATTAAATAACTTTTCCACATCAGAAATTGCTTCACGTAAACAGAATACTACAGCTTTATCTCCTTCTTGCATTTTAAAATCACCAATTGTCATATATGCTTTTCCATTACGGATTACACCACCAAAAACAGCTTTTTTAGTAAGTCCAATTTCTTTAATTGTATTTTGTGTTACTTTTGAATTAGGATTTACTTCAAACTCTAAAATTTCAGCATTTACATTATGTAAGCTAGCGTGAGCGACCACTTCTCCTTTACGCACATGTTTAAAAATTGCGCTTGCAGCAAGAAGTTTTTTATTAATTAAAGTGTTGATACCAATTGTTTGAGAAATATTGATATAATCCATATTTTCTACCAAAGCAATGGTACGTTTTACACCTTTTGATTTTGCAACCAAACATGACATGATATTTGTTTCAGAATTTCCTGTCACAGCAATAAATGCGTCCATGTCATTGATATCTTCTTCTTCTAAAATTTCGACATTTCGTCCATCAGCATTAATAACTAAAGCATTTGGAAGTTCTTCTGCAAGTTCGAATGCTTTTTGTTTATTTTTTTCTATAAGTTTAATGTTGAAATTTGTACTACAAAGATTTCTTGTAGATTTTTTACCAATTTTTCCACCACCAAGAATCATAATATCTTTAATTCCAATAGATTCTTTACCAATTAATTGATTAATATTTTTGGCATCTTCTGCTGGTGTAGAAAAATAAACTTGATCAAAAGCTTTGAAAATAGTATCACCTCTAGGAATGATTGTTTTAGTTTCATCTTGTCTGTTAATCGCAATTGCTGTAAAATCAATGCTTGGGAATTTCTGTTGCACTTGTTTTACATTCAAATTTGTGATTGGTGAATTTTCTTCTAAAACACATCCTAAAATTTGTAAAGCCCCATTTTCAAATTCGATTGTATCATTGAAAACAGATTGACGAAGTAAAAGATTAATTTCTTTTGCAGCCAATTCCTCAGGAGAAATCATGGAATCAATACCGATTTCCTTAAAGTTGATATCTTCTGTATTTAAGAATTCAGAATTTGAAATTCGGGCAATTGTTTTTTTAGCTCCCAGCTTTTTAGCGATAGCAGCAATTGCAATATTTGTATTCTGAGACTCTGTTACAGCAAGTAATATATCTGCATTATCGACTCCAATATCTTTTAAAACCTGAATTGAAGTTGCATCTCCTTTTGTAGTAATTACATCCAGATGTGAATTGATGTAATTTAATTTCTCAAGACTGTAATCAATTACAAAAATGTCCTGAGATTCATAGGAAAGAAGTTTGGCAAGATGAAATCCAACATCTCCAGCTCCGGCAATGATAATTTTCATATATTTATTGTATTTAGTGCAAAGATATTACACTTATCTTTGAAAAAAAAATTTAGCTATGGAGAGTTTAGAGATTGAAAAGTCTATAAAACATTGGGCTGATGATGATAAACCTAGAGAAAAATTAGTTTTAAAAGGGAAAAATGCATTGTCAGATGCCGAATTAATCGCAATTCTTATTGGTTCTGGTTCTAGAAATGAATCTGCTGTTGCACTTTCAAAAAGGATTTTAAAGTTTTTTAATAATAATATCAATGAGCTTTCGAAAGCTTCTTTGGATTCGTTGATGCAATTTAAAGGAATTGGAGAAGCAAAAGCAATTAGTATTATAACAGCTTTAGAATTGGGGAAAAGACAACGTTTGGAAGCAGCTTTAGAGCAACCAAAAATTACTTCTAGTAAAAATGTTTTTGAGTTATTACATCCACTTTTAGGAAGTTTACCTCATGAAGAATTTTGGGTGATTTTTTTAAATAATTCTAATAAGGTAATTTTTCAAATGCAATTGAGTAAAGGAGGTTTGACAGCCACTGTTGTCGATATTCGAGTTTTATTTAAAAAAGCTTTAGAATTACGAGCGACTGCCTTTATTCTCGGTCATAATCATCCATCTGGAAGTTTACGTCCTAGTATTGCAGATAAAAATATTACGAAAAAAATTCAAGAAGCTGGAAAAGTTTTGGATATAAAATTATTAGACCATTTAATTATTACACAGAAATCATATTATAGTTTTGCCGATGAAGGAATTATTTAATAATAATTTTTTTAAAAAAATAGGTCAAATAAATTCAAAATTACTTTTACGAATTTTAATCTTTAAAAATTTAAGAAATCTTATTTTTAATATTTTTAATATTTTGAATAATTTGTTCTGCGTGAATTCTAGAATTTTCAATAAACCATTTATTTGTTTTTAATCCACCACAAACAACTCCAGCGATATAGAGATTTGGAATAGTTGTTTCATGTGTTTTTTCATTATAAATTGGTGTTTTATAAGCATCTTCATGAAATTGAATTCCCATTTTTTCTAATAATTTAAAATTCGGTTTATAACCTGTCATGGCTAAAACAAAATCATTTTTTAATGTTTTTTTTCCTTCAGGAGTTATTATATCCACTTCAAAAGGGCGAATTTCTGTAATTTTTGATTCAAAAAAAGCTTTAATTTCTCCTTCTTTAATTCGATTTTCTATGTCAGGTTTTACCCAGTATTTTACATTTTGTCCGATTTCAGTTTCACGAATTACCATTGTTACATTTGCTTTTTTACGGAAAGTTTCCAAAGCCACATCTACAGCAGAATTTGCAGCTCCAACAACAATAATATTTTGTTGAAAATACGGATGTGGTTCATCGTAATAATGTTTCACTTTTGGTAAATTTTCACCTTTTACATTCATTAAAAAAGGCAAATCATAAAATCCAGTTGCTACAATAATATTTTTACATAAAAATGTATTTTTAGAAGTCTCAATTTTAAAATAATCCTCATTTTTTTCTGTTTTTAAAACTTCTTCATACAATTTTAAATTCAATTCCCAATGAGAAGCAACTCTTCGATAATATTCTAAAGCTTCAAAACGGTTTGGTTTATTTCCATGTGAAATAAATGGAATATTTCCAATTTCAAGTTTGTCAGAAGTAGAGAAAAAAGTCATGTTTAAAGGATAATTATAAATAGAATTTGTCAAAGTTCCTTTATCAATAATTACATGGCTTAAATTATTTTTTTGCGCTTCAATTCCACAAGCAAGTCCGATTGGTCCTGCACCAATGATTCCGATATCGTACATTTTTTTTGTTTGAAAATTTGATTTAAAAATACGGAAAATATGGATGCAGAAGTGCATAAAAAAAGTCCTACAAATTTTTGTAGGACTTTTATATTTTAAAAGAAAAGAAAATTAGATTCTTTTCATTTGATCTTTCATCATTTTGATTTGCTCTGTCAACATTCCTTGTTTGTCATGTTTCTTAGCTTCATTTAAATAAGCTGTAGCTTCACGTTTTCTACGTTTTGACATTGCAATTCCACCTAAGTTTAATTTTGCCATTGCAATATCATGTTCCATTGATAAACCAATACTTAAAGCTTTTTTGAATAATTTTTCTGCTTGATTGATATTAGTTTGCATCACAATTAAACCTTGTAAATAAAAATAATAACCTTGTTGTTTTGTAACTAAAGCTGATTGTGGATTTTTAATATATCCTAACCATTTTTGACAACCTTCGAAGTTTTGTTTACGAAGTTGTAAAAAAGCCATAATGATAAATTCGTTTTTAAAATAAAAAAGCACGAAAATTCCTGCTAATAAGATTAAAGAAATACCGTTCATAATATTTCCTTCCACAAATTGAAATACAGCCCAAGCAAAAACAGCAACTGCAATAACTAATTTTATATACTTATTGTACATTGTTTTGATTTGTTTATTATAAATGCAAATGTACATTTTTATAACTGTAATCAAAAACAGCAATAAAAATGTACATTATGAATATTATTTTTTTGAAGAAGCAGTATAATTCTTCTTATATCTCCAATATGTAATTGCGCTAAATACTGCAACTGCGGCAGCAGAATAGTAAACGAAATTTGGAGTAATAGTTTGATCTCCACTTGCATAAGAGTGTAATCCAGAAAGATAGAAGTTTACTCCAAAATAAGTCATTAAAATAGAAGAAAATGTGATTACTGACCAGAAATTGAATGTAAAGATTCCTTTTAAACCTGGAATTAGACGAAGGTGTAATACGAAAGAATACAACATAATACTAATTAAAGCCCAAGTTTCTTTCGGATCCCATCCCCAGTAACGTCCCCAACTTTCGTTCGCCCACATTCCACCTAGGAAGTTTCCAATTACCAGAAGAACTAAACCAACAGTCATAGACATTTCGTTGATATAAGTAAGTTCTTTTATTTGAGATTTTAATTTTTTCTTGTTTTTATCATTCATTAATAACATTAAAATCATCGCGATGATTCCTAAAATCATACTTAATCCAAAAGGACCATAACTTGCAACAATTACAGCTACGTGTACCATTAACCACCATGAATTTAATACTGGAGCAAGGTTTCCTATTTCTGGATCAATCCAGTTACCCATTGCAATCATTAACATCATTGCTGTTAAGAAAGCTGTTGCAGCAATTGTCATAGAAGATTTTCTTCCATAAATTAATCCAAAAAGCATTGTAGCCCAAGCTACATAAATGATGGATTCGTATGCATTACTCCATGGTGCATGTCCACTGATATACCAAATTGCTCCTAAACCTACAGTATGTAATAAGAATAAAATTACGATTATTGCTGTAAGAATAAGGTTTGTATATTTTAATACTTTTGATTTGCTATAAAAAATTTGGAATATAACAACTAATAACATTACGATTCCAAATAATGCATAATATTTAAAAAGTTGATTAAAAATCTTCGCATTATTATACATGATTTCTAAGTCAATTTTCTTTTCACCTGGATGTACAGCAGAACCAAATTTTGTCTGGAATTTTTTAATTCCATCTAAAATTTCATTTGCTTCTTTATAATCATTTGATTTTGCAGCATTATAAAGTGTACTTTTATAAACAGGCATGATCTGACGAACAAAAACAGAATCAATTCCTTTAAAATTGTTGTGTTGGTCAAATTCTGCATGAGAAATCCATTTATTAGTTGGATCATCTTTTAAGGGGAAAATTTTTAAAATATCACCATAAAGAGCGCTATATAATAAGTTTACACGTTTATCAACTTCAATAACATTTTTTTCAAACTTATTTTTAACCTGTTTTTTGAAAGCTTCTTCTTGATAATCTCTTAAAATATAATTTCCTGTTGGATCAAAGAAATCTTTTAAACTAGCAAATTCAGCATCTTCTGGAAGTTTTAAGATCTTTTTTAATTTCTTTTCATTTTTGTCAATTGTAATAATTGGAATTTCAAACCAAACCATTGGCATTAAATTCATTGACATAAATGCTTGATTTGCATCTAAACCTTTATAGGTATCACTTTTACTAACTTTTCTTAATAGTTGTGAAGAAAAAGTATGAAGAGGTTTCATACGACCTCCGTAATCTTGTACAACCAATTTACTAAATTCAAAAGCATGATTTTTATCGATTGTTGTTGCTTTGATAACAGAATCAATTTGTGCTTCCGTAATTGGTTTATGTTCTCTATGTTGTTCTTGAGCAAAAGTGAAAGTTGAAAAACTTAACAAGAAAGCGATAACCAAGCTTGCTCTTTTAGCTCTAATTTTTTTCAATTGATTTTTAAGATGATCAGTTCTTGTGTTTTTCATAAATAAAGCTAAAATCATTCCACCAAATAAGACAAAATATCCGAAATAAGTAACCCAAGTTCCCCAATCATCATGGTTTACTGAAAGGTGTGTTTCTTCATATTCATTAGTAATATTATAACTTGATTGGAAGAATTTATATCCATCATAATGAAGAATATTATTCATGAAAATTTTATAATCGAAAGTTTGATCAGGAGTATAAACAGTTATTTCACTCGCATATGACATTGGACTTTGAGATCCAGGATAATTTTCTAATTGGAAGTCATTTAAACGAATACTGAAAGGAAGTTCTAATTGTTTTGCACCATAATTCATACGGAAAGTTAATCCGCCAACTTGTTGAATTGATGGAGATTCAATAGCATATTGTTTACCAAAAAGAGTAATTTGTTTCGTTTCTCCTTTTGTTGTAATATTAAATACTAATTTATCAGAATTTCCTTGATTTTCTTTGTTTGAAATAGTTTTATATTGTCCTTTTACAGGAGGTTTTGGAACAACGAATTGCATTCCAGAAACATTATGTAAAGTCAATAAATTTAAATTTTGAAGAGAATCTTTTTTGATTGCTCCTTCAAAACTATCAGCCATTCGGAAGAAATTTCCATCTTCTTTAGTTAACAATTGTAAAGTTCCATCATCTGAAAGTTTAAATTCAATTGTATTTGAATCTCCACCACTTTCAAAACCGACTAAAACTCCATGAACAACTTGGCTAGTTCCTTTTTTGATATAGTGATCATGACGACCACCATGACTTGATTCTACAAAATGTAAAAACTCTGTTCCATTTTCTGATTCTTCAAAAATCTCTTCAGCATATGGAATATATTCTACCAAATCAAAAGTAACTTCTTGTCCTTTAAAATCAGCTTTAAAAGAATAATTAGGTTTTCCTTTTGCTGAAAGAAGTATTTTTTTCTCAATTGGTCTTTTTTGGTCTTTTCCGTCATCTATAACGGTTATAAGATAATTATCACGAGATAAAAATAAGTTAGAAGTTTCGCCTTCTTTAATAGGCATCATTCCTTCAAAACCAATATATCTTGTAATTCCAGCACCAATGATGATAAATATAAACGCAAGATGAAAAACAAGGATTACCCATTTTTCTTTTTTGTAAAGTTTATATTTGAAAATATTTCCGAAAAAGTTGATGACAAAAAGTGCCATGATTAATTCAAACCACCAAGTACTGTAAACTAAAGCTTGTGCGGTTTGGGTTCCATAATCATTTTCGATAAAAGTTGCAACTCCCATGGCTACAGCGAATACAAGAAAAAGTACCGCCATGAGACGTGTAGAATATAGGATATTAAGAATTTTTTTCATTATGTATTTCTTGTGTAAATCAAAAACTTTGCAAAGTTAACCATATTAAGTTGAATGAGCATTTGATTTCTGCGTTTTTTAAAATTTTATTGTGTAAAAATTAAAATTTAAGTTTTTTTTAAGAAATGATTTTCAATGAATGAAGCACTTTTTTCAATCATTTCAATATGAAAGCCATAAAAATACTCTTTATATAAAAAAATAATGAAAAGTTAAATCTTACTTTTAGTTTATAATTTTTTGAAACAGTTTTTTATTAAATTATGTTAAAAAACAGCTAGTTATCTAAAAATTATATAAAAAAACAATACCCTCTCTGTTTTTGTTTTTATCTTTAATAATCATAAAATCAACTGTGTAAAATATTTCTTCCCCATAAAAACTTATTGAAGTTCTTTTAATAAGAGGCTTAACGAGATTTTTAACTCAAATTAAATAATATGAGAAAAGTTGTATTATCAATTATTGTAACATTATTATGTGTTTCAGTAAATGGACAAGAGTTCGATTTGTCCGCAGAAATTCGTCCAAGGTTTGAGCATAGACATGGATTTCAAACTTTATTTGATGAAAGTCAAGATGCGGCAGATTTTATTTCACAAAGAACTCGATTAAACTTTGATTTTGAAAAAAGTTATTTAAAATTAAAAGTTTCTCTTCAAAATATTCGAGTTTGGGGAGATGTTGCAACATTAGCGAAAGATGACAAAAACAATTCTGTACATGAAGCTTGGGCAGAAGTAGCTGTTTCAAATGATTTTGGATTTAAATTTGGACGTCAAGTAATTTCTTATGATGATGAGAGAATTTTTGGAGAAGTAAATTGGGCGCAACAAGCTAGAAGTCATGATGCGATTGTGATTACGTATTTACCTTCAGAAAATCATCAAATTGATGCAGGGTATGCTTTAAATGCAGATGAAGAAGATTTAGTAAGAGAAGTGTATGATGTAAATCAATATAAAAATTTTCAATATGGTTGGTATCATGGTGATTTTGGAGATTTTGAATTAAGTTTTTTAGTTTTAAATACTGGATTTGAATTGACACAACCAACAAATGACACCAAAGTTGAATATATGCAAACTTGGGGACCGAGATTGACATACAAATTAGGGGAATTTGATTTTGCATTAGCAGGTTATTGGCAATCAGGAAAATTTATGAGAAATACTGTAGAAGCTGGATATGCTGGAGGAACTGCAAAGTATAGAATTTCTAATAGTTTTTCTGTTGGAGTTGGTTATGAATATCTTTCAGGAAAAGATATGGATGATACAAGTAGCAAAGTAAAAGCATTTAATCCATTATTTGGAACAAATCATAAATTTAATGGTTGGATGGATTATTTTTATGTAGGAAATCCACATGGGGGAGTTGGTTTATCCGATTTTAATGGTCAAATCAATTATTCTAGAGGAAAATTTGCAGCAACAATCCAACCACATGTTTTTGCAGCAGCTAATACAATTTTAGATCAAAATGGAAGAACAACGAGTAAAACACTTGGAACAGAAATAGACTTACAATTAACTTATAAATTGTATAGAGATATTTTATTGACAGGTGGTTATTCTCAAATGTTTGCTACAAAAGAAATGGAGATATTAAAAGGTGGAGATAGAAATGCAACAAATAACTGGGCTTGGTTTATGATTACTTTTAAACCGAATTTATTTTCTATTGTTAAAAAATAAATTTCCACTTTCTAAAAAGAAAAAAAAGCATTCAAATTATGATGATTTGAATGCTTTTTTATTGTAAAAGCTTATAATGATTTATTTTTAATAAAATCTGTGAAATTAGATTGATGATTCTTAAATATTGTTAAAAATATCTTTTATATGTAATTTTTTTTCTTTTTTTTTACAAAAAAATAATATTAAAAGTTAGCTTTTAATATATTTGTTTGAAAATACTTACAAAAAACTAAAAAATTATGGTTAAAAAATTACTCTTCAGTTGTATAGCATTATTTGCTGGTGCAACTGCTTTTTCACAAACTATTCAAGTGAATCCAGAGACAATTTCTGCTTCGACAATGGAGCCTGAATCTCTAGTAAGAGAGGTTTTGTTAGCAGGAGAATGCGTTGATATGACTTGGATAGATGATGTAACAAATCCAGAATATGGACCAGAAGATAGAGAAGATAAAAGTTATGGTTTTTTTAAACGTGTGACAGAGAACTTTCCTTTTCAAAATGGTATTATTATGACATCTGGAAAAGCTTATAGATCTGGAAATGAGGTTATAACATCGACTTTATCTGATAGTGATACAGAATGGTATAATATGGGAGATGATCATTTATTGAGTATTATTCAAAATTCTTCATATCCAAGAAATGCTGTAAGAAATGTTACAATTTTTGAGTTCGAATTTGTTCCTTTAGTAGAAAACTTGGAGTTTAATTATATTTTTGCGTCTGAAGAATATGGAAGTTTTGAGTGTACTTTTTCAGATGTATTTGCTTTTATTTTAAATGGTCCAGGTATTAATGATGTTAATGAATATGATGGAGATGCAAATGGTAATACTCCACCTGTTTCTTTAGACTTGGGTGGAAAAAATATTGCTGTTGTTCCTGGAACTACAATTCCTGTAATGGTTACAAATGTACATTCAGGAGTTTTGTGTGATATTGAACAAGAAACGTATGAATATTATGACGCTGTAAATTCAGGGAATGGGGCGATTAACTACAATGCTCAAACTGTGGTTTTTACAGCTGAACATCCAGTTACACCAGGTGAAACATATACAATTAAATTAGCAATTGGTGATGCAGGAGATTCTGCATATGATTCAGCGGTATTTTTAGAAGGAGGAAGTTTTGATTTAGGAGAGCTTCCAGCAATTGGACAAGATTTAACAGAAACAGGAGGGAACGCTTTATGTGAAAATGGTGGTTCTGTTGTAATTGGATACAATGAAGATGATATTGCGACAATTCCTTCAATTGTTGAATATCAGTTTGTAAAAGTAGAAGGTGAAGATTATGTTGTTGTTCAAGAAGCAGGAGATAATTACACTTTTGAGGTTTTTGAGCCAGGTACTTATTTATTACAAGTTTTATATCCAAGTGGATGTGCTCAAGAAAGTAATCCTGTAATTATTGAGTTCTATGATTTACCAGATAATCCAACTGCTTCATTCATGGAAGATTGTACAGTTGATGATGTTACTATTTTTGATTTAGAATCTAAGATTAGTGAAATTTTAGAAGGAGAAGATCCTAATACTTTTGAGGTTAAATTTTTTAATTCATTAGAAGCTGCTGAAGATTTTGATACTGATTTATCAATAACAGAAAAAGAAGTTCAAGGAAATACTACTGAAACTATTTTTGTTAGAATTACTAATATTAATACAATTGACAATCCGAATTTAGCTGCTCCATGTTATTATCCAATTTTCACATTTGATTTAAGAGCTTTCTTAACACCAAGTTTAGTTGATGCTTCAGATGTTGAAAAGATTAAAATTTGTGACAATGAATCATATGGAACGTTAGAAGATAATATTGCATATTTTGATTTAACAGAACGTCAAGAAGTTTTATTAAGTGGATATTCTACAGAAAACTATACAATTCAATATGCAAAAGATGCAGACTTTAATAATTTAATTGCAGATCCAACAAGCTATGCAAATGTAGATTCTCCTTTAGAAGATATCGTTTATGTAAGATTAATCAATAACTTAAATGAAAATTGTATAGGAAATACTTCATTTAAACTTGAAGTTGAACCTTATGAAAGTGCAGAATGTAGTATTACTTATCCAGAAGGTTTCTCTCCAAATGGAAATGGAATCAATGATACTTTTTATATCAAAGGATTAATTGAAGAATATCCAAATTATAAAATTGAATTCTTCAATCGTTGGGGTAATAAAGTTTATACAGATTCACAAGGGAATTATTGGAATGGACAATTAGATGGGGATGGAAAACGTGCGCCAGCCGGAGTTTATTTCTATGTGCTTTATTATAATGATGGAGCAAAAGGTCCAGAACAACGAAAACTGTTCTTAAATAGATAATTCTAAAAATTAATAGAGAGAAAAGATAACACATGAAACAAAAGATACTATTATTTGTATTTGCAGCTTTTTTTGCCGTAAATACATTTGCGCAACAAGATCCTCAATATACGCAGTATATGTATAATATGAGTATCGTGAATCCTGCTTACACAACAGGGACAGAAAATATATTAAGTTTTGGAGCTTTGTATCGTACACAATGGACTGGTGTAGAAGGTGGGCCTGAAACATTTACAGGATTTGTACACATGCCTGTATCTGACAATATTGAAGTTGGACTATCACTTGTACATGATGAAATAGGAGGTATTGTAAAAGAAAATGTTATTACAGGAGATTTTGCATATCGCTTAAATTTTGCTAATGATTTACATTTATCATTTGGTTTAAAAGCAGGAGTTTCTTTATATGATGCAAATATTGCAGGATTATTAACTATTGATCCAGATCCTGATTTTGCAAGTAACATCAATAAAACTTACTTCAACTTAGGAGCAGGAGTTTATTTTAATTCAGATAAATTTTATGTTGGATTATCTGTTCCATCATTTATTCCACAACCACATTTAGATTCAACAGATACAGAAAATTTATGGGCTAGAGAATCTAATATGTTCTTAACTGGAGGATATGTATTTGATTTAAGTTCAAAATGGCGTTTCAAACCAGCTTTCTTAGCAAAATATATTTCTGGAGAACCAGTTTCGTTTGATTTAACAGCAAACTTCTTATATAATAATTTTGTTGAGTTTGGAGCAGGTTATCGTTTTGATGATGCAATAAGTGGTTTAGTAAACTTTAGAATTACTGAAATCGTTCGTTTAGGATATGCTTACGATTATACAACATCAGATTTTAAAGATTATGTAGGTTCTACACATGAATTATTCTTGTTATTTAACATTGATACTTCAACGAGAGGATACGATAAATCACCAAGATTCTTCTAATTCAAAACACGATAATCATGAAAAAAATTATACTATCTATATGTATTTTGGCATCAGCAGTTCAGCTTGCTAATGCACAAAGTAGCACACAAAAGAAAGCTGATAAATTATTTGGAAAAGCTCGTTATGTTCAAGCAGCAGAATTATATGAGAAAGAAGTTAATGAAAACAAATCTTTAGATTTATTAGAGAAATTAGGAGATTGTTATTATTATAATGGAAAAATGAACAATGCTGCAAAATATTACGCACAGGCTTTAGAATTATATCCTGAGCAAGTTGATGCAGAACATTTACACCGTTATGCAATGTCTTTAAAAGGGAATAAAGATTATTCTAAGGCAGACAAAATAATGCAAAAATATAATGCAAAGGTTGGAAGGGTGAAAACTGCTCCAAATACTCTAGCTTATTTTACTGAGCTTGAGAAAAAAGAAAGACGTCCATTTATCGTAACAAATAGTTCAATTAGTACAAAAGATTCAGAATGGGGAGCGGCTTTTAATGCAAATCAAATCATTTTTGCTTCTTCAAGAGAGGGTGATAGTTCTAAAAAGAAATATAAATGGAATAATGAGAATTATTTAGATTTATTTATTGCTGAAGTAGATGAAGAAGGAGATGCAACTGGAGCAACACCTTTTTCTAAAGAAATAAATTCTTCAGCGCATGAAGGAGGAGTTACTTTTAGTGGAGATGGAAATACAATTTACTTTACAAGAAATGTAAAGCCAAAAAATAGAAAAGGAGATAAAATTTCTCATTTAAAGATATTTAAATCAACAAAAGTTGGTGGAACTTGGACAGAGCCAATTGAAGTTTCTTTTAACCAAGAAGGATATTCTACAGCACATCCTGCATTGAACAAGAATAATACAAAATTATATTTTGCTTCAGATATGCCAGGAACAGAAGGAGGATTTGATATTTTCGTAGTTGATATCAATAAAGATGGAAGTTTTGGAGAACCAAAGAATGTTGGACCAAATGTAAATACAGAAAATAGAGAGCAATTCCCATTTGTAAGTGATGAAAATAATTTATATTTCTCATCAGATGGTCGAATGACTTTAGGAGGTTTAGATGTTTTTGTAAGTAAAATAGAAGGTAATTCATATTCTAAAGCTCAAAATCTTGGAAATGTAATTAATTCAAATAAAGATGATTTTGGATTTATTTATGATGAAGGAACTGAAAAAGGATTCTTATCATCAAATAGAGATGGAGGACAAGGATCAGATGATATTTATAGAGTTGATCGTAAGCAAATTTACTTCGTAGAAGGAGTTGCACAAGACAGTAAAACTGGAGAATTACTTCCTGGAGCTGAAGTTGTGATGTTTGATAATACAGGTAAAGTGATTACGAAAACAATTGTTGGAAAAGATGGAGCATTCTCATTTGAAATTCAACCAACAAGTGATTATAAATTAACTGGTGAATTATTAACTTATGATCCATCAACAGTAGAGTTTTCAACTGGAAAAAAAGGAAATATTGAGCAAAATGTTATTCTTAAATTAACTCCAGTAGTTCCAGATCCAGTATTAGTAACAAAACCAATTTATTTCGAGTTTGATAAAGCAATCTTAGTTGACGATTCTAAAACAGAATTGGATAGAATTATCAACTTTATGAAAGAACATCCAACATTTAGAATTGAGGTTGCTTCTTATACAGATAATCGAGGAACTGATGCTTATAACATGAGTTTATCAGCTAGAAGAGCAAATTCAGTAAAAGAATATTTTGTGGAACAAGGAATTGAAGAAGGAAGACTTGTTTCCGTTGGTTACGGAGAAACAAAGCCTGTTGAAGACTGTAAGAAATGTACAGATGAGCAACACGCTAAAAACCGTAGATCAGAATTTACATTAATAAAATAATTGTTGTTAATTGAATATTTTGCAAAAAGACTGCTTATATAAGCAGTCTTTTTTTTAGATTAACTTTTTTAATTTATCAAAATCATTACTTGTTAAAAGTGAAACATTTTTTGTAATTTTTTCAATATCCCAATTCCACCATTGAATTTCTTTAAGTAATTTTATATTTTCTTCAGAAAACCTTTTTTTAATCAGTTTCGCAGGGTTTCCACCAACAATAGAATAGGGCTCTATATTTTTAGTAATTGTAGAATTTGAAGCAATAATAGATCCATTTCCAATTTTAATTCCAGGCATAATTGTAACATTGTGACCAATCCAAACATCATTTTCAATAATTGTATTTCCTTTATTAGGATATTTTTTATTGTCCATTGCATTTTTCCAATCTTCTCCAAAAATAGCAAAAGGATAGGAAGAAATGCTTTCTGTTAAGTGATTTCCACCATTCATTATAAATTTTACATCAGAGGCAATCATACAGAATTTACCAATGATTAACTTATCGCCAATAAAATCAAAATGGTATTTTACATTCTTTTCAAAGTTTTCTACATTTTCAAAATCATCATAATAAGTATAATCACCAACAATGATATTTGGGTTCTTTATAATATTCTTTAAAAAGCACAGTTTTTTATGATGTGCAATTGGATACATTTTTTCTTTATCAGGAGCTGTCATTTGTTTAAATTTGGTTGAAAATTAATTAAGTTTAATTTGATTGGCAAAATAGAAGTTTAAAAAAGTAAAATAATCAATCTATTTTAATTATTTAATTTAAAATTATAACCTTAAATGTTATGATTATTAGATGTTTAAAAGGAATTTGTAAAAAATAAACATTAATTATGTAATGTTTGTATATTTAGTGATTATTTATTGAAGATAAAATTAATAGTTAATATAATATTTATGAATTTTGAATATTTAGCTCCCGTTAATAGTGATTTATTTAAAGATAAGTTACAATCGCCTTTGAAGTTATTTTCAAATTATATTGAGATACACACAAAAGAAAAAGGTATTCCAGATTTAAAAGGAGTGAGAATTGCAATTTTAGGAGTAGAAGAAGGGAGAAAATCAATAGGAAACAAAGAGACAGGACAAAATATTGATAATATTCGAAAAAGTTTATACAAATTACATGTAGGAAATTGGAATTCAAAAATTGTAGATTTAGGAAATATAAAACAAGGAGAGAACTATGAAGATACTTGTTTTGCTTTTGAAATTGTACTTTCTACATTGATTTCAGAAAATATTATTCCGATTGTTTTGGGTGGTGGTCATGATTTGACTTATTCAATGTGTAAAGTATATAATTCGGTTACAAAAGGATTGAATTTAGCTGTGATAGATTCTAAATTTGATTTTGGAGTAGTAAATTCAGAATTAAACTCAAATTCATATTTGAGAAAAATAATTACAGAAAAACCAAACAATTTATACAACTTTGTAAATATAGGTTATCAAACCTATTACAATTCGCAAGATGAAATAGAGTTATTAGAAACAATGAATTTTGAAGCTTATAGAATGGGAGAAATTACTTCTAATTTTGAAATAGCAGAATTAATTTTCAGAGATTCTGATGTTGTAAGTTTAGATATTGGAAGTATTCGAGCTTCAGATGCTTCAGGAAATGGAAATGTTGGTGTAAATGGATTTTATGGAGATGAGATTTGTAAAATTTCTAGGTATGCAGGAATAAGTGATAGGGTAACTTCTTTTGGAATTTTCGAATATAATAGTATTTTTGACATCAGAAATTTAACGGCTGAACTGATTTCTCAAATTGTATGGTATTTTATTGAAGGAGTAAACTTACGAGCAAAAGATTTTCCTTTTACTTCCTTGGAAAATTATCAGAAGTTTATAGTATTAATTGAAAATGAGGAGTTTAACTTTTATAAAAGTCATAAAAGCGGACGTTGGTGGATGGAAATTAATTTGTCAAAAAATACTAATGACAAAAAAAATACGTTAATACCTTGTACGTATCAAGATTATTTAACGGCAAACAATAATGAGATACCAGAAAGATTATATAAATCTTATAAAAGATTGAAATAAATGTAGGAATCTTAACGTTTTAATATGTAGTTTGTTAAATATTTTGTTTAAAAATTATTAATTTGATTTTGAAGAAGTATTTAAAAAGAATTGCATTTTAGTAAAAAAATTTATAGGTTTACGCACTTTTAGAAAAGATAAATTATAATTATGAAGAAAATAGCGTTTTACATGTTACTCGTTGCAGTAGCTTTTAGTTGTGGTTCTAACGACAAAGGAGAACTTGTGGGAGTTAAAACCGGAACTAAATGGATTGAAGAAAAACCATTTGGTATGACCTTGATTCCTGGAGGAGCGTTTACGATGGGAAAACAAGATGAGGACATTGCAGGGGCTTTAAATACTCCAGCAAGAACAGTTACTGTTAGACCATTTTATATGGATGAAACAGAAATTACAAACAGTGAGTACAAGGAATTTGTATTCTGGGTACGTGATTCTATCGTAAGAACAAAGTTAGCTATCTTAGCTGATGAAATGAATGGAGGAGAAGGAGAAGGAACTATTTTGGAAGATTATCAGTTTTTAGCAGCTGATACTGCGGATGCAACTCCATATGAAAAATATATGATGGAGAACTACGGAAGTTTAGGAGATATCAACTCACCAACTCAAGGAAGGTATTTAGATTGGGACACAGAATTAATTTGGAATACTGCTGAATTCCCTGATCAATACTATACGGAAGTAATGGATTCAATGTATTTACCAATTGAAGAGAGTTTTGATGGTAGAAGAATGTTAGATGTTACTAAATTAAAGTATAAATATTCTACATTAGATGTTGAGTCTGCTGCTAGAAAAAAAGGAAAAAGATCAGAACACATTATTCAAGAAGTTGTTTCTGTTTATCCTGATACTACAGTTTGGATTAAAGACTTCAAATATTCTTATAATGATCCAATGCACCAAGATTATTTCTTCCACCAAGCATATGCTGATTATCCAGTAGTTGGAGTAACTTGGAACCAAGCAAAAGCATTTTGTAGCTGGAGAACTAAAAAGAAAAATGACTATTTAAAAGGAAAAAAGAAAGCTAGTAAAGTACCATATTTCAGATTGCCTACTGAAGCAGAATGGGAATATGCTGCACGTGGAGGAGTTGCTTATGCTACTTACCCATGGGGAACATCATATACTACAAGTGATCAAGGATGTTTCTTAGCGAACTTTAAACCAAGTCGTGGAGATTATGCAGTAGATAATGCATTATATACTATGGAAGCAAATGCATTCCACCCGAATGCTTATGGTTTATATAACATGGCAGGAAACGTTTCTGAGTGGACTAATTCTGCTTATGTTGACCAAGCATACTATTTTGAATCAACAATGAATCCAAACGTAGAAGATAGAGATAACAAGCGTAAAGCAATCAGAGGAGGTTCTTGGAAAGATGTTGCTTATTTCTTAGAAGTAAGTACAAGAGATTTCGAATATGCTGATTCAGCTCGTAGTTATATCGGATTCAGAACAGTACAAGATTACTTAGGAACTAGCTTACAAGGAAGAAACTAAAATACTCGTAAAAATAAATAACTTAAAACCCAAATAATTAACTAACTTAAATTTTAAAAATTATGGCAAAGTCAAAAGCAGGTAAGAAATTAATGAATATGGCATACGGTTTAGGAGCCTCAATCGTAATTATCGGAGCATTATTTAAAATCTTACACTTGAAATTTGGACCAATCACCGGAGGAGTAATGTTAACAATTGGACTTGTAACAGAGGCGTTAATTTTCGCGATTTCTGCATTCGAGCCAATTGAGGAAGAATTAGATTGGACATTAGTTTATCCTGAGTTAGCAGGAGGACAAGCTAAAGAAAAAGAGGCTAAACAAGCTGCTCAAACTAACGAGCAATCTATGTTATCTCAAAAACTTGACGATATGTTAAAAGATGCTCAATTAGATGCTAATTTAATGAAGAGTTTAGGTGATAGCATCCGTAATTTCAAAGGTGCTGCTGAAAACATCCAACCAGCTGTAGATTCAATTGCTGCTACTTCTAAATACAGTGAGCAATTATCATTAGCTGCTAACCAAATGGAATCTTTAAACAACTTATATAAAGTACAATTAGAAAGCGCTTCAAGACAAGCTGAAATCAATGCTTCAGTTGCTGATAACGCTGGAAAATTAAAAGAGCAAATGGAATCATTAGCTACAAACCTTTCTTCTTTAAATGGAGTATACGGAGGAATGTTATCTGCTATGACTAATCGTTAATTAGTTTTTTCAAAACCTATTATTTATTAACAATTTTAAAATTTTAAACTAACTAATTAAATTATGGCAGGAGGTAAATTATCACCAAGGCAGAAAATGGTGAACCTGATGTACTTAGTATTCATCTCAATGCTTGCGATGAATATGTCAAAAGAAGTACTTTCGGCATTCGGGTTTATGAAAGAAAAATTAGTAGACCTTAATAACGATGCTTTAGATAAAAACAACAAAGCTTTAGAAGCATTAAAATTAAAAGCAACTGAACAACCAGATCAGTTTGGTAAGCCTTATGATAAAGCTAAAAAAGTAGCAGATTACTCTAAAGAATTCTATAACTATTTAGAAGAATTAGAAAATAAATTAACTGCAGATTTAGAGGATAAGAAAAACTATGAAGCAATGGACGGAACTGATAAAGTTGATGCCTATTTCTTCACTGCGGATAAAACAAATAAAAATGGTAAAGAGTTCTTAAAGCAAATTAATGATTATAGAACTAAAGTAGCTGAAATCATGAAAGATGATGCTGATATCGTTAAAAATGTAAATAAGCGTTTTGATACAGCAGATGATATAAATGATGAAGGATTAAAAGTAGAATGGATTAAAGCTAGATATGAAGGATTCCCTTTAATTACTACTTTAGCAAATATCGAACAAATGCAATCTGATGTAAAAAATACTGAATCAGAGGTATTATCTACATTATTAGGAGGTCAATTAAAAGTTCAAGCTTCTTTAACTAACTTTGATGCAATGGTTGTTTTTGATAAAAGTGCTTATTACCCAGGTGAGCAATTATCAGGTAAGATTGTATTAGGTAAAAATGATCCAACATTAAAAGCTTCTAAAGTTATTGTAAACGGACAAGAAGTTAATGATGAAAACATTCAAGCTGGACAAGTATTATTAAGTGGTTCTGCTGGAAATGTTGGTGAGCATGAATTAAAAGGAAATTTCTTCTTTATGGAAGATGGAAAGGAAATTGAAATTCCAATTACTGGAGGTAATTATTCAGTAATTCCTGAGCCAGGAAGTGCAGTTATTTCTGCTGACAAAATGAATGTTGTTTACCGTGGTTTAGATAACCCAATGTCTATTTCTATACCTGGATTACCTGATAACAAAGTAACTGTTAATGCTCCTGGATTAAAGAAAATCGGAACAGGGAAATATAACATCAAACCTGGACAAGGAAGAGAAGTTAAAATTACAGCTTCTGGAAAATTACCAAGTGGTAAAACTGTAACTTCTTCTTCTGTTTTCAGAATTAAGAATATTCCTAAACCAGCCGCTTCTATTAGAAAGCAAACAGATGCTATCAAATTACCAAAATCAAGTTTAGAGAAATCTACTATTGAGGCATTTATTCCTGATTTTGACTTTAATATTTCATTAAAAACTCAAAGCTTTAAAATTAAAATCGAAGGTCAAAATACAATTGTTGTAAACGGAAATAGATTAAATGACAAAGCGAAAAGAGCTTTAAAGAAAGCTAGACCAGGTAGTACAGTAACTATTTTTGGAGTAAAAGCTACAATGGCAGGTGTGAAAATTAAAGAAGCTACACCATTAGTTGTAACATTACAATAATATAATTATAAAATTAGTATATCATGAATTGGAAGAGTTTTACAATAGCTGCAGTTGCATTGTTCACTACAACTTTTGCTAGTGCACAAGCAAACTTACTGAATGCTAAATCTCCAGAACAAATCGGAAAAAAAACACCACAGCAAATAGCTGCTGATAATAATGATAATCCATTAGAATATGGATATGTAGATGATAGAGATTTATTATGGTCAAAAGTAACATGGGAATTTATTGATTTAAATGAAAGAATCAATTTACCATTATACTATCCAGTTGATACAAATAATATCTCTTCTGATAGAAGATCATTATATGATACATTATTAAAAGGAATTCGTCAAGGAAAGATTTCTAAAATTTATGACGATTCTTATTTTACAACTTCAATGACAATTAAAGAAGTTGAAGAAAAATTAACTCGTATTGATACTTCAGATTATGCAATTGATTTATTAAATGAAGATCCAAATACAGACATTGCAGATTATGTTGATACTTATAACCTTGAATCAAGACATGTTGTAGGTTTCAGAATTAAAGGATTATGGTATTTTGATAAAAGACAAGGTGAATTAAAATACCGTCTTTTAGCAATTGCACCAGTTACTCCAGATGTTCAGACTCTTGGAAAAGAAGACGAATTAGGAGCAAGTGAAAACTTACCTCTTTTCTGGGTATATTATCCTGATGCAAGAAATGTATTACACCATGCTAAAGCTTTCAATGAAAAGAATTCAGCATATCCAATTTCTTACGATCATTTGTTAAATGCTCGTAGATTTAATGGAATTATTTACAGATCTGAAAACGTTTACGGAAACAGAGATGTTTCTGAATATGTAAGAGGTAACTCTTTATTCCAAGTTTTAGAGTCTGATCGTATTAAAGATGAGATTCGTAGTAAAGAACACGATATGTGGAGTTATTAATGTAAAACTTTTCCAATTCAAAAAAAGCTCTTGATTTAATTCAAGAGCTTTTTTTGTGTTTAAAATATAAATAATTCGTTTTATTTTTAACTTTATATAAATTGATAAAAAATAAATCATGAGAAAAAATATACTATTATTATTCTTTTTAAGTATTTCAGTATTTGTTTATTCACAAAAAAAATACTTACAATGTGGACAGATTTTAGATATCGAAAATGAAAAATTTTTATTAGAAAAAACAATAGTAGTTGCTAATGATAGTATTGCTGATATTCTAGATGGATTTATTGATCCTGTTGCTGAAAATGATACTATAATTGATTTGAGAACCAAAACTATATTACCTGGTTTTATTGATATGCATGTGCACTTGGAAAATTCGCCTTCTAAAAAAAGTTATATCGAAAGATTTACATGGAATGAATCTGATATTGCATTTAGAGCATATAAGAATGGAAAGAAAACACTTTTGGCTGGTTTTACAACTGTTAGAGATTTAGGTGGAACAGGTGTAAATACTTCTTTAAGAAATGCCATTAATAATGGAACTGTAGAAGGTCCAAGAATTTATTCTGCTGGAAAAGCTATAGGTTCAACAGGAGGTCATGCAGATCCTACAAATGGATTTAAAAAATCTTTACAAGGAGACCCAGGTCCAAAAGAAGGTGTTGTAAATGGACCTACAGATGCTAGAAAAGCTGTAAGACAAAGATATAAAGAAGGAGCTGATTTAATTAAAGTAACTGCAACAGGAGGTGTTTTAAGTTTAGCTAAAAGTGGAACAAATCCTCAATTTACTTTGGAAGAATTAAAAACAATTGTAAAAACGGCTGATGATTATAAAATGATGGTTGCTGCACACGCTCATGGAGATGAAGGAATGCAAAGAGCAGTTTTGGCAGGAGTTAAAACAATTGAGCACGCTACTTTTATGAGTGATACAACAATGATTTTAATGAAAGCAAAAGGAACTTATCTTGTACCAACTTTAACTGCTGCAGTTGCTGTTACAGAATATGCAAAACAAGATGGTTTTTATCCAGATGTTGTGGTACCTAAGGCTTTAAATGTTGGTCCTCAGATTAAGAGAACTTTTGAACTTGCACATCGAAGAAATTTAAATATTGCATTTGGAACAGATGCAGGAGTTTTTCCTCATGGAGAAAATGCAAAAGAATTTCAATTAATGATTGATGGAGGAATGACAATTATGGAGGCAATTAAATGTGCAACAATTATTAATGCAAATCTTTTAGGAAATCCAAAAATTGGACGAATTGAAAAAGGAGCTTTTGCAGATATAATTGCTGTAGATGAAAATCCAATGTTGAATAATAAAACATTAGAAAATGTCATATTTGTCATGAAGAATGGTGAAATTTATAAAAATGAAAGTAAATAAAAACAAAAAAGGAGAGTAATTACTCTCCTTTTTATTTAATATTTTAATACCAACGTCTTTTTTTCTTTTTTGAAGCTTCAGATTTTCTAGATTTTCTGTATTTGCTTTTTGACTTCTTTTTATGAACTTCTGGTTTTAATTCTGGATCTAATGGAAAAGGATGATTCGATTCTACAAAAATTTTAGTACCAATTAATTCTTCAATTGTATTTACATATTCTTTTTCATCTTCACAACAAAGAGAAAACGAATTTCCTAAACTTCCTGCTCTTCCAGTTCTTCCGATTCTATGCACATAAGTTTCCGCAACATTTGGTAAATCAAAATTAATCACAGCATCAACAGCAGGAACATCAATTCCTCTCGCAGCAACATCTGTTGCAATAAGAATTTGTGAATTTCCTTTTTTGAAATCTTTTAAAGCTTTTTGTCTTGCAGATTGTGATTTATCTCCATGAATACAAACAGTATTATATCCTTTTTTAGCTAATGATTTTTCTAATTTATCTGCTCCAAATTTAGTTCTTCGGAAAATAATCACATTTCCCTTAATTTCATTTCTTAACAAATGAACACATAAACTGATTTTTTCTTTTTTTGGAACATAAAGTAATTTCTGAGAAACAGTATCTGCTGTAGAAGAGTTTTTATCAACACTAATTCTTACAGGATCTATCATAATTGTTCGTGCAAGTTCTTCTATTGTTTCTGGCATTGTAGCAGAAAATAAAAGTGTTTGTCTTTCTTCTGGACAAAGTCTTTCAATTTTTTTAATGTCATTTATGAATCCCATATCTAACATTAAATCTGCTTCATCTAAAACAAACTGTTCAACTTTATCTAAACGAATTATATCTTGCTTATGTAAATCTAAAAGCCTTCCTGGAGTTGCAATCAAAATATCTACACCTTTTTCAAGAATTTCTTGTTGTGGAACAGACGAAACTCCACCAAAAATAGCTGTAGCTTTTAAATTGGTATATTTCCCATATTTTTTAAAGTTCTCAAAAACTTGAATTGCTAATTCTCTTGTTGGAGTAACAATTAAAGCTTTAATCTTTTTTCCTTTTTTTGGTGCATCTTGTTTATCAAATAACAAACGCAAAATTGGCAAAGCAAAAGATGCTGTTTTTCCAGTTCCAGTTTGTGCTGTAACTATCACATCTTTTCTTTCAATTATTTTAGGAATAACTTTTTGTTGAACTTCTGTTGGATTGCTGTAGTTTTTCTCAGCAATTGCTCTTAAAATAGGTTTATTTAATTGTAAGTCTTTAAACTGCATATTCTTTCACTAAACTGCAAAAGTACTCTAAATAAAATGAATAAAAATTTATTTATTAAAATATTATGACATATTTTTTAAAAAAATGATAGAAAAAATCCTCTGACGTAATGTAGAGGATTTTATTTTTTGCTTAAAAAAGTTCTTTGTCAATGGTTTCTCTTTTAGATAATTCAACCTCAGATGAAGTTTTATAATCAGGTAAAATACTTTCTTTTTCAGGAAATTGTTCTATCATTAATGTTGTTGAATTAAATGCAAATTCAATTCCCATGTTATTAGCTAATTTTAAAATTCCTAAATGTAATTTATGTTTATCAGATTGTTCTTTTCCCCAATCGGTTGTATAAAAATAGACATTTACCAAAATCAAAAGTGCTGAATCACCAAAACCAGCAAATTCAACATTGATTAAATCTCGTTTAATATTTCCATGTTTTTCTGCAATTTCTTTCACACCTTCAATAAAAGACTCTAACATTTCTGGTGGAGTATCATATCGAACACCCAATTCTGTTTGGTAACGACGAAGAGTTTTTAATCTTTTATTATTTCGAACAATCATTTCAGAAAGACGGCTATTCGGAATTTGAAAAATAGCCGAGTCTACAGCACGAATTCGCGATGATCGAAACCCAACTTCTTCCACTCTTCCAACAACGCTATCTGTTTCAATCCAATCTCCAATTTGAAAAGGCTTATCCAAGAAAATCATGAAAGTTCCAATCAAATTTTTCACTGTATCTTGAGATGCAAAAGCAATTGCCAAACCTCCAATGGAAGCTGCTCCAAGAACTGTTGTAAAACTTATTCCGAAAACAGTAAGTAAATTTAAACCTCCAACGAAAATGACGATTCCTTTTAGAAATTTATTTAAAATTGGAACCAACTGATCGTCTAATTTACTTGGACTATCTAGAGTTATTTGTTCATAAATTCGCATTCCATACTTGACAATTTTAAGGAAAATATAAATCCAAAAAATGGTTTCGCTGATGTTTAAAACTAAAAATAGAACAGAATTGATGGAAAATGCTAGTTGTAAAGAAGGAATTACTTTTTTCAAAATCATGACAATCATGATTAATACAAAAGTTCTCGAAATTTGTTTTAAAATATCATTTGCTTGAATTCGAATTCTTTTAGACAGAATTAATTGTCCTTTTCGCAATAATAAATAGACAACTTTTTTGAATAAGAAGTAAAAAACAAAGATGAAGATTGTTAGAATTGCACCAATTGTATGTTGCCAAATCTCAAGTCCAAGAAACTTTTTATTACCAAATTTAGCAGGAATAATTTTCTGTACAGAAGCGATATACCATGGATAAACATCATTATAAAGTTTATCAATACTATTCACTGTTTCTTCTGAATAATACCAGTTTTTTCCTCTTTTTTCAACAAAAATTTCTGGCATTCTTGTTGGAAAAAGTTTATAAGAATTTATAATATTATAACCAATAGTATCTTTATGATTTCCGTCATTTGGAATTTTTTGAATATCAACTTTTAATCCTCTTCCTTCAATTATTTTTTGAAGTTTTACAGCTTTTTCTTCTGCCTGACTTGTGTCTTTTAAATATAGAGATTTTGCAGCTTGTTTTGGGTGGTAATTTTCTTGCTGTAAATAATGTAAGTGATTGTAAATAGTAGCTCTAGGACTACTTAAATCTGTTTTCTTTTCTTGTGAAAAGAGTAAAGTTGAACATAAAAAAAACAGTAAATAGACTAATTTCTTCATCAAAAAGCATTTCTTAAAATTATATTAAAATCATTTCAAATTTAAACCTTTTTTGTTTTGCTATGTCATAGAACTAGAAAACTTTAAAAAAGAACAAAATGAAAAGAATAATCGCAATAATCGTACTACTTGTTACAGTAACAGTAAGTGCACAGGAGAAAAAACAACAAAAAAGAAGCCATAAAGCTGATTTTACTCCAGAACAACAAGCAATTATTAAAACTAAAAAAATGACACTTGCTTTAGATTTAAATAAAAGTCAGCAAGACAAAATTTTAAGAATTAATACTGAGATTGCGAAAGAGAGAGCTACTATGAAAGCTCAATGGAAAGAAAATAAAGCCGAAGGAAAAAAACTTACGGATGACGAAAAATTTAATTTAATCAATGCAAAACTTGATAGACAAATTGCTGTACAAAATGAAATGAAAGATATTTTATCAAAAGAGCAATTTGAAAAGTGGAGAAAAATGAGTCATAAATATGCTAAAGCTAGAAAGCATAAGGCTAAAAAAATAAAGAAACATAAAAAAATGGAGAAAGTACGTCATCATATGAAGGCGGAAAAATTGAGACCTGCGACTCCAGTTGAAAAATCAAACGAGGGTTAATTTGTTTTGGAATTTAGAGTCAGTTTACAAAAAAAACCACAGAATATCTGTGGTTTTTTGTTTTATATAATTTATATAGATTAGATATTTTGTTTTAAAATATCTTTTTTATCACTTATAATCCAAAGTCCAATAAAAGTTAATAAACCATTAATTCCTAAAAGTTCAAAGCCAAAAACATAACCATTTAAAATTGTTGTAGAATGATTGTTTAAAAGCATTGTGATGATGACACTAAAAATTGCGACAACCCAAACGAATTTATCTTTAATTTGTTTCTTAGAAATAATTCCAAAAGCAAACATTCCTAATAATGGTCCATAAGTATAAGAAGCAACTTTTAAAACATTACTAATAACATTATCTTCTAATATATACTTAAAAATAGTAATAACAAGAATTAATAAAACAGAAACACCGATATGTACTTTTTTACGAATAGATTTTTGGTTTTCTGATTTTACTTTATCAAAGTTTAAAAAATCAAAGCAAAAAGAAGTCGTAAGAGAAGTTAAAGCACTATCTGCACTTGAATAAGCAGCAGCAATTAAACCAAGAATAAAAACGACACCGACAAAAAGTCCTAAACCACCATTTAAGGCAATTTCAGGGAATAATAAATCTGTTTTTGGAGAACCATCCACAATTGGAATTTCAATTCCCATTTGATTTGCATAAGTATAAAGCATAGCTCCTAAGAAAAGAAAAATAAAATTTACAGGAATTAGAACTGCTCCCAATGAAAGTACATTCCATTGTGCTTCTTTAATATTTTTACAAGTAAGATTTTTTTGCATCATATCTTGATCTAAACCTGTCATTGCGATGGCGATAAACATTCCTCCTAAGATAGATTTTATAGCATGATTTTTAGAATTAATATCTTCAGTAAAGAAAATTTTTGTGTATTGTTTTAGTTCTTCAGAGTGAAATAAATCGACTAAAGACCAATTCATATGATTGGAAATGATAAAAATAGTTGCAATTACAGCACTTAACATAAAGAAAGTTTGTAAAGTATCTGTCCATACAATTGTTTTAATTCCTCCTCGAAATGTATATACCCATATTAAAGCAATAGATAAAATTACAGTCACTTCAAAAGGAACATTCCATTGTTCAAAAACGAATTGTTGTAAAACACTTGCAACTAAATATAAACGGAAAGAAGCTCCTAAAACTCTTGAAATAAAGAAGAAAATTGCTCCAGTTTTATGACTAGTTTTCCCAAAACGAGTTTCCAGATATTCATAAATAGAAGTTACTTGAAGTTTGTAATAAATAGGAAGTAAGATATAGGCAATTGCAATATATCCAAGCAAATATCCAAAAACAATTTGCATATAACTAAATTCAGAAGCTTTAACCCAACCTGGAACGGAAATGAATGTAACTCCAGATAAAGATGCTCCAATCATTCCGAAAGCAACTACATACCAAGGAGATTTTTTATTTCCTGAAAAGAAAGCATTGTTGGAATCTTTTTTCCCTGTGAAATAAGCAATTGTTAGAAGAACTAGAAAATAAATTCCTATTAATGATAAAATGTATTCTGGTTTCATGTAAATCTATTTTACACAAAGAAACTAAAAAATATAGAGATTTTACCCACTCATTTTTAAAATAAAAAGCCGCATTCCTAATTAGGAATACGACTTTTATAGATAATGTTAATAGATGTTATTTTAGAATAACTTTTTTAGTAATAGATGTTTGTTTTGCTTCTAATTTGATGAAGTAAACTCCCTTATCAAAACTAGAAATGTTTATAAAAGTGTTGGATTCAAAATTTCTAAATTGTTTTAGGATTTTTCCTTGTATGTCTGTTATTGTTATAACGTCGAATTTTGCGATTTCTGATTGAACCTGAATGCTTCCTTCTGTAGGATTTGGATAAAATTTCAATGCTTTAAATAATTCAATGTTTTCTACTGATAAAGTAATATCTGCTTCTAAGTAATCTGGAATGTTATTATCATTTGTATCATCATCAGAAGGATCACCATTTTGATTATAATCTTCTTCTAAAGTAAGAAGTCCATCACCATCATCATCTGTATCCATATAATCTGGAGTATTGTCTCCATCAGTATCATCTGTTTGTAAATTTGTATTTCCATTTACATCTTCATCTCCATTTGAAATTCCATCACCATCTTGATCTTCATCACAGTCTACAGTTTTTAAAGGAATTGCCAAAACAAAAAAGCATCCTGTTGCAATGTCTTCAAAACGAAGATATAATTCTGTTTGAAAAGTTCCTGTGTAATAAGTAAATGTAATAGGATTATTATCCGCTTCTGCATCTGCAAATGTTACATGGAAAGTATAATCTAATGTGCCATTTTGTGATAAATAATCTGATTCTAAAGTAAGTGGATAATCTGTAAATTCATCACCATCATCATCCATACAAACAGTAATTCCTGGATAAGGAATAAGTGGAATTTGACTAACTTTTAAAATTATTTTTACAATAATTTCTTCTGAAGCATCCGTTTTTTCTCCTTTTAAATAAAGAATTTGTTCTCCTCCAATTGGAACTAAAAATTCTGAATTATTCGGAAGGGCTGCTTGATCCATTTGTGCATTTTCTAAAGAATTATAAATAGTTACACTAGCTAAATTTAATTCATATTCAAGTGCTGTATTTTCAGTAATTGTGTCATATTGGAAAGGGTAATCTGTGTCAAAACATTCTAAAAATTCTTTTTCAGGAATTGTATCATCTGTTGCACCAACAATTAAAATATCATAATCTTCTGTTTCTCCCCAATCAAATTGTGTTTCACCAGTTCCTAAATTATAATCACATGGTAAAACTTCAAGATTATCTGTATCTGCAAATGAAAAAGTATATTCATCATCTTCATATACTCTTACTCGCATTCTTGTATTTCCAGGAGTTGCATCTGCTGGAACTGTAAAGTTATATGCTAATGGATTTGTCCCAGAAGGATATAAAGTTTGCTCAATTTTTTCAGATTCTTCGAAAATATTATTTTGATTGTAATCAATCCAAGCAGCAATTCCATGAATTGAAAT
Source organism: Aureivirga marina (assembly GCF_015767265.1). Classification (GTDB taxonomy): domain Bacteria; phylum Bacteroidota; class Bacteroidia; order Flavobacteriales; family Flavobacteriaceae; genus Aureivirga; species Aureivirga marina. The sequence continues at coordinate 281,333 of NZ_JADPIB010000002.1, read as the reverse complement.
TCCATTATCATGAGTAATAATTAATTCATAATTACCACCAACATCTAAAGAAGTTGCATCAATATTATTATAATACACATAATGTGGAAGTGCAAATTGAGTTGTTCCTGATTCATTTACCATTCCATTTAATTCGACTTTTGAAATATATTTTTCAACATCTAGAAAATCTCCTCCTGAAAAATCTCCTGCACAATAAGGAGAAGCATCAGTAGATTGTCCAAAACTAAATAGAGAAGTAAATAAGCAAGAAAATAGCGTAATTTTTTTAATCATATTCTTAAATTTTTCTGTTTAATAGTGTTTAAAAGTTGTTTTTTATCATCAATTTCTGATGATTAGGATTATTTCAAAATTAATTTATTCAAAGGGGAAAGAAAATTGGAAAAAGGCTGTTTTTATAAATTTGAACTTCCTTTTTATAAATTAAGAGATAGATTTAAGAATAAGAATTTAAGCGTAAATTCGTATTTTTGTCCTATGAATTATTCTTCAAAAATTTTAGAAAAAGCAGTAGCAGAAGTTGCTTCTTTACCAGGGATTGGGAAACGTACAGCATTACGCTTGGTTTTACATTTAATGAAACAGCCGAAAGAACAAACGCATCGTTTAACAAATGCTTTAAATACATTAGTTTCAGATATAAAACTTTGTAAAAAGTGTTTTAATATTTCAGATACAACGGTTTGTGAAATTTGTGCAAATCCAAATAGAAATCAAAAAGTAATTTGTGTTGTTGAAGATATTCGTGATGTTATGGCAATTGAAAATACCGCTCAATTCAAAGGTGTTTATCATGTTTTAGGAGGGAAAATTTCTCCAATGGAAGGAATTGGCCCAAATAATTTACATATTGAAGCTTTAGTAGATAAAGTAAAAAATGAAGAAATTGAAGAAATTATTTTCGCAATGAGTTCCACAATGGAAGGAGATACAACCAATTTTTATATTTTTAAACAAATCGAAAAATACAATATTAAAACTTCTACAATTGCAAGAGGAATCGCTGTAGGAGACGAATTAGAATACGCAGATGAGATAACTTTAGGAAGAAGTATTGTCAACCGTATTCCATTTGAAAAATCGCTTTAGTTTTATAAAACTAAAGCGATTTTTTTATGAATTCATAGTTTTAAAAACTATTCTTTTTTCTTCTTTTTTCCGAAAAGACCATTTAATAAATCATTTGCAGCATCTTTTACTTTATCTCCATCTGATTTTTTTCCATCATCTTTTGCGTCATCTTTCTTTTTATCACCACCATTTAACAATCCATCTAATAAATCTCCAACGGCTCCTTCGGCTTTTTCTTTTACATCATTCTTTACTTTTTCCGTTTGAGCTTGAACAATTTTCTTTGTTACTTCTGTAATAGCTTTCTTTAAATCTACTTTAATTTGAGGCTTATTTACAGGACCAGATAATTCAACATCTACAGGAACTTTAATGTTTTTTTGTTCTGCTGCTGGAAGTGTTGCTAAAAGTTTATTAATGTCTTTTCCTAAATATTTAGCAGGTAAATCTAAACGTAAATCATAATCCATATTTTGATCAAAACCATGTTCTCCTGAAAGTTGCATTGGAACATCTTTCCATTTTAAATTCATCGGTTTTAGGATTACTTTTCCATCATTAAAAACAACATGTGCTTTTAAGTTTTTTAAATCTAATTTAGAAGCATCGAAAAATGATAAATTATTATCCAATAAACTTAAAGCTTGCGATTTGTCAGTATCTACTTTATTGATAAATAAATTTGCTAATAAATCTCCAGAAAGTGAATTGATATTTGCTGAAAAATCTTTATTTAATTTACCTTTTAAATCAAAAGCCGTACTATAATCTCCATCTAATGCATTTGCAATTGGCATCATTTTTTGGAACATTTCTAAAGAAGCAAATGTTTTTTGAATATTAAATTTCTTAATTCCTAAATCAAAATTAAAGAAAGGAACATCTGGTTTTGTATCTACTAAACCACTGATTTTAATATCTCCACCGAATAATTTTGCTGTAATTCCTTTTAAATCTGCTTTTTGATCATCAATTACAAAAGTTCCATCTACTTGTCTTAATTCAATATTATCATAATGAACTTCTCCAATTTTAGCTTTAAAAGTAGCGTCTAAAAATGCAGGAATTTTCATGTCTTCACTTGAAGATGGAGGAGGAGTTGTTTCCGTATTTTCTGCAACTTCTTCTGAACTTGTTTCTTCTGTTGTTGTTTCAGTAGTTTCTGTTTCTTCTGAAGGAACTAAGAAATCACTTACATAAAGTTTATTTGAATTTAAAGCAAAATCTCCAATAAGTTTTTTATCATTAAATAAGAAAGCATAAAGATTATCCACTTTTCCTTGAAGTTCTATATCACTTTTTCCTGTTTTTGCTTTAAATTGTCTTAACTCAATTTCTTTTGTATTAAAACTTAAATCTGCTGTTTCAATAAAATAAGGATGAGGAACAGAAGCATTTTCAAATTCGAAATTTGATAAACTTGCTGAACCTTCATTTTTAATATTTTGATATTGACTTTTTTCAATAGAATTCATATCAAAATCTGTTGAAATATTCGCATTAAAAATTCCAGCTAATTTCCCATCAAATTCAACAGGATAAGCTTGTCTTAAATTTCCAAGGTTTACAGTTCCATCTAAAGTTGCTTTTACTGTTGGATTTGTAGTTAAGTGTGTTAAATATGCATTAGCTTTAAAAGCATCTTGATCAATTTTAAACTGGAAATTCTTTACATCTACAAATGTATCGTCGATTTTTCCTGTTTTATTTCCAATTTCAGTATTCACATAAATATTTGAAATTCCTTTTGGTAAATCTGGATATTGGAAAGAAGCATTGTCTGTTTTCACAATTAAATCAAATGCAGGAATTGTATTATCATCTAAAATTCCTTTTGCATTTCCAGATAAATCAAGTTTTCCATTTGCTTTTACACCATCAAAACTTGAAGTATAAGCGGCAGGAACTAAAGAAAGTAAACTTTTAAAAGCAGATTGTTTTGAAGCAAAACGAATATCCATTTCTTGATTTGTATCATTTAATTGATAAAATCCATCAAAAGATAAATTTAAATCATTAATATGAGCAAGATTTTCTTCAAAAGTGAAACGTAATTTTGCTAAATCAATATTTAATAAAGCATCTAAATCAAATTTGATTTTATTTGCATAAGCAACATCATCCATTTTGAAAGTGAATGCTTTAATAGAAGATTTTGTGTCTAATTTTGCATTATCTCCAGCATATTTAAAGTTTCCTGAATGATCAAAATCATCAATAAACATTTCCATTTTACCAACTTCATCAATGTAAGTTACATTTACATTTGAAATGGTATAATTATCTACACCAAATGAAAAGCTTGAAGGTTCAGAATCTTCTGTTTTTGTTTCTGTAGAAGCTGGATTTTCTTCAGTTGAAGATTCAGAAACAGCAATGTCATAATTACTTTTTCCTTCTTTATTTGTTTTTACTAAAACATTTACACCATCAATTTCAATACTTTTTACATCATAACTTCCTCCAAAAAGATCTGTTAGATTTACTTTTAAATCGATTGACTTTATAGAAGCCAAAGTATCTCCTTCAAATGGAGCATAGTTTACAATTGATAATTCTTCAATTCCAATTGCCGCATTCGGAAATTTACGAATCAAACTAATATCGACATCTTTAAAATCAACTTTTGCATTTACATAATTGTTGATTTCTTCCTTTACTTTATCAATTATTTGACTTTTGAAAACAATAGGTAAAATGAATAGTAAACCTATTAGAACAAACAAAAAGATAAAAAATCGTTTAAAAAATTTTTTCACTTTGTAGTTTTTTTAGTTGTTATAAATAGAAAAATTTAAGAGGCTCTAATTTAACACAAAAAAAGAAATTGAATTTAGGATTCCCTTAAAAATTTGTGAAAACTTTTAGGAATTAATTATAGAGAAATAAAATATAATATTTGTTTTTGCTAAGATTATGAAAACCGTTTTTATTTTTTATTAACGATAATTTAAAATTCAAAATAAGTATTAAATCTTTAGTAAAAATGAATAAATAAATAGGTAAAGCATTGACTTTGTTGTAATTTTATAGAAAAATATTTTCGTATGGAATCTACACAGAAAATTAACGCAGACACAATTATCTCAAACTTCATGGAATATGTTTTGGAAAATGAAAAAGCGCCAAAAACAATATATGCTTTTGCAAAACATTGCAATTTTGAAGAACAAGAATTTTATGATTACTTCAGCTCTTTTGAACATTTAGAAAAAGAAATTTTCAAAGCTTTCCTAGACAACACATTAGCTTTATTAAATCAAAATGAACAATATCTTCAATTTCCTGCAAAGGAACAATTGATTTCTTTTTACTATACTTTTTTTGAACTTTTAACAGCAAATAGAAGTTATGTCCTTTTTATGTTGAAAGATTATAAAGGAAAATTGGAAACACTTGGAATGCTTTCTGAATTACGAAAAGCTTTCAAAGCTTATATTCGAACTTTGAATATTGAAACAATTGATTTAAAACAAGAAAAGTTAAAAGAGTTTCAAGAAAAAGGAATGGAAGAAGCAGCTTGGATTCAGTTGATGTTGACAATCAAATTTTGGTTAGATGATACTTCAAAAGGATTTGAAAAAACGGATATTTTTATTGAAAAATCGATTCAGGCAAGTTTTGATATTATGGATACAAAAGTGTTGAATAGCATTTTAGATTTTGGGAAATTTATATTTAATGAAAAAATGAAAACAAAAAGATGAAGTCAATTGATAAAATCCCTACAACAAAAATCCAACGTGCCACAAAACTTATTGGAACAGGAGCAAAAGTTGGTGTCAATTACCTAAAATATTTTGGAGATAAATTGACTTCCTCAGAAGAAGAAGCGAAAGAAAAATTGAACGAATCTAATGCAGCAGACATCTATGATGGATTAAAAAACTTGAAAGGTTCTGCTTTAAAAGTTGCTCAAATGTTAAGCATGGAAAAAAATCTTTTACCACAAGCTTATGTAGAAAAATTTTCGCTTTCTCAGTTTTCAGTTCCGCCACTTTCTGCACCTTTAGTTATAAAAACTTTCCAAAAATACTTTAAGAAAAATCCAAATGAAGTGTTTGATACATTTAACTTGGAATCTGTAAATGCTGCAAGTATCGGTCAAGTTCATGTTGCAGAAAAAAATGGAAAAAAATTAGCTGTAAAAATCCAATATCCAGGAGTTGCTGAAAGTATTTCTTCTGATTTAGCTTTGGTAAAACCAATAGCAATTAAAATGTTTAATATCCAAGGAAAAGATTCAGATAAATATTTTAAAGAAGTAGAAGATAAATTAAAAGAAGAAACAGATTATGAATTAGAATTAAAGCAAAGTGTAGAATTGGCAAATGCTTGTAAGGAAATTCCGAATTTATTATTTCCTAATTATTATAAAGAATTTTCTTCAGATCGAATTTTGACAATGGATTGGATGGAAGGAGAACATCTTTCAGAATTTTTGCAAAAAGAAAATGTTTCACAAGAACAAAGAGAAAAAATTGGACAGGCACTTTGGGATTTTTACATGTTCCAGATTCATCAAATTAAAAAAGTACATGCAGATCCGCATCCTGGAAATTTTTTAGTTTCAAAAAATAGTGAATTGATTGTTTTGGATTTTGGTTGTGTAAAACACATTCCGGATTCTTTTTATATTCCTTATTTTGAATTGGCAGAAAAGAAAAACCTAGAAAACAAAGAATTTTTCAAGAGTAAATTAATCGAATTAGAAATTTTAAAACCAGAAGACACAGAAGAAGAAATTCATTTCTTTATGGAATTGTTTCATGAAATGTTGAGTTTGTTTACGCAACCATTCCATGAAGAATCTTTTGATTTTTCAAATGAAGAATTTTTTGGTAAAATTGCTGAATTAGGTGAGCGTTACTCAAAAGACACCAAAATCAGAAATATGAATGGAAATCGTGGTTCTACACATTTTATTTATATCAATCGAACATTTTTTGGCTTGTATAATTTAATGCATGATATTAAAGCAAGAAATGTTAAAATACATACGTATTATGATAAAGGATATATAGACAAATAAATGTGAATAATTAAACAAAATCGAAATTTATTTTCATGAATTTTACGAAATTAATATTCTTGAAAATTATTTAAAATAGAATGAAAAGCTGTAATTAATTTTACAGCTTTTTTCTTTTAATTTTAACGTCTTCTTATAATCTCTTTAACAAAAACTTGGGAAAAACACTTTCTAACTTTACGACTATTACTATCTAAACTTATTAAATATGAAAGGCGATAAACGTTACGATGAAATTGCTCAAGAATACAAAGAGTCTAAAGAGTTGTCCTTTAGAAAAGTAGTGGAAAAATATTCCATAAATTTAATGTTAGAAGATCTAACAGGAAAAGAAATAATCGACTTAGCTTGTGGTGAAGGAATCTATTCTAGAATGATGAAAAATGAAGGTGCCAAAAATGTTCTAGGAGTGGATATTTCACATGAAATGATTGAACTTGCAGAAAAATCAGAGAAAGAAAACCCGATTGGATGTACGTATAAAGTAAGTGATGTTTTCGATTTAAAACCAACGAAAAAATTTGATATTGTTACAGGTTTTTATCTTCTAAATTATGCGCAAAAAAGAGAAGATTTAAAGAGAATGTGTCAAGTGATTTTTGATTTTTTAAATGAAGGAGGAAAGTTTATTGGATTTAATGACAATCCTAAAAATTCACCAGAAAATTATACTTCATATAGAAAATATGGTTTTATAAAAGAAACAACTGAAAATCGAGAAGAAGGAGCTTATATTAAATACACAATGTTTAATCATGGAGAAGAAGGATTTACATTTAATAATTATTATTTAAGTCCAGAAACTTATGAAGAAGTTTTTAAAGAAGTTGGTTTTTCAAATTTTAAATGGGTAGAAGCAAAATTAGATCCGAAAGAAAAAAAGAACGCATATTGGGATGATTTTTTCAAAGATGCTCCTTTTATAGGAATTAGTGCTGAAAAGAATTGAGACAATGTTAGATAGTAATAAACTGAAAGATTAAAAGAGATTTTCAAGATAAAAATTGAAAATCTCTTTTTTTATTTTTTTACATAAGCTCCAGTTCCAATCACATAATCGCCATCATCGTCTTTAATTAAATGAACTAAAGCAAATTTTTGTTCTATTTTATTTGTCAGTGGTTCAAAATAAAAATAAGTAATCCATCCACTATTTGGATAACTAAAAGTTGCTGTTTGAATTATATCTTGTACAGGGTTTCTTCCTGTTTCTGTGTCAACATAATTATAAAAATTCTTTCCAACATCTTGTGGACGAACAGCATTTGCGATAGTTGTTCCATCTAATTCGTCAGCGAAAATGTAATATTCTTCATTGAAATTATTGTTATTAAAATATGCAATTGCTTCTGCTTTTGTATGAGTTTCTGCATAAACAATTGATTCATCTAAATAATTTTCAATAAAAGTTACAGTTTCTTTGTCTAAACAATTTTGATAGTTTGGACAAATAGAGAAAAAGTGGAAATCATCGTCTTCTTTATCACAAGCAAAAAGAAGAATTACGGAAAATAATAGTATAATTTTTTTCATCTTTTATTGTTTAGTTTTAATAAAATCTTTTGCACCAAAAAGGATAAATTCTCCATCTTTTTCAATTAATCCTACAATTCCATAAACTTGTTGATATCTGTTTGTCTCAGGATTTTTGATAAAATGAGAAATCCAATATTTTTCATTTACATTTTTTGCACTATTGATGATATCTTGAATGTAAAAACTTCCAGTAATTTTGTCAATTTCATCATATAGATTTTGATTTACATTTTCTGGAGTTTGATTATCTACAAGAATTTTTCCTTCAGGAGTTAATAGTAAAGTGTGTGGATGTTGTGTTTGACTTTCATTAAAATATGCAATTAATTCTTGTGTAGAAAAACTTTCAAAATGCGATTTTGTTTTTTCAAAATCAGCTTCTAATGTTTGAATTTGAGTATTTGTCAAACAAATTTGATAATTAGGACAAAAATCAACAGCTGCAAAAGCAGGATCATCATCGTCAATACAAGAAAATAAAAAGAGAATAAAAATAAGGGATAAAAGTTTTTTCATAATATCATTTTTTAAAAATAAAATGGATGATCTATGAAAGGAAGGTTTTATACTATTAAAAAATTAAGATTAAAAATAGATTTTATCTTTTAGCAACACCATTCATCTTCATTAATCATAATGAAGTTAATGAAATTTCTTTTTTTGAAAAAGAAGAAGAAAGATTCTACTAGATAAAAATTTGTTAAAAGTGTTGAAAATTAGATAAATAAAAAAGCTTCCTAAATTTAGGAAGCTTTCAAATATTGTTTGGAAATAATTTCAATTACACTGTGAAAAGACTTGAAATCTTTTCCATTTCTTCAGCTGCTAAATGAGCATCAACTAAAATTCTACCACTGTGTTCATCAACGATGATTGATTTTCTAGCAGCAATTTCTGCTTGACGTTGTGGTGGAATCTTAAAGAAAGAACCTTTAGAAGCCCCTCTTTCAATAGAAACTACAGCTAATCCATTCTTCATTTTATTACGGATTCTATTATAAGCATTTAATAGTTTCTCATCAATTAATTGGCTGTACTCTTCCGATTTTTGTCCAAGAATTTCTTCTTCTTTGTGAGTTTCTGCCATAATTCCATCTAATTCCGCTTTTTTGTGGTTTAAATGGTCTGTTAATTTAGAAAGATCATTTTCTGTTTTTTTGATAACTTCTTTCTTTTGTTCGATTTTAGCTTTGAACTCTTTGATTCTTTTTTGAGCTAATTCAATTTCCAATTCTTGAAACTCAGCTTCTTTAGTTAAAGAATCATATTCGCGGTTATTACGAACATTTTTTTGTTGATCTTTGTATTTTTTTACAAGAGCTTTAGATTCCTCGATAGCAATATTTTTATTGCTAATTTCCGTCTCAAAATTAGAAATATCATCTTTGAATCTAGAAATTCTAGTATCTAAACCAGCGATTTCGTCTTCTAAATCTTCAATTTCTAAAGGAAGTTCTCCACGCATACTTCTAATCTCATCAATTCTTGAATCAATTAACTGTAAATCATATAGCGCTCTTAATTTTTCCTCAACCGTTACTTCTTTCGTTTTAGCCATGTTTATATATAATAAATTGGATTTGTATTTATATCTGATAAGATAACTGCAAAATTAGGAATTTTTTTTGTAAGATATTCAACTAAAAGGTTTTTTGTGAATTGTTCGCTCTCAAAATGCCCTAAATCTGCGATTAATATATCATTTTCAGCCTTAAAAAACTCATGATATTTGAAATCTGCCGAAACATAAGCATCTGCTTTTGCTCTTTTTGCAGCGTCCACAGCAAAACTTCCTGCACCTCCAAGAACTGCTACACGTTTGATTTTCTTTCCTCTAAGTTTTGTATGACGAATGCAAGCAGTATGCATTTTTTGTTTTAAATAAATCAAGAAATCCATTTCGTCCATTTCCGATTCTAATTCACCAACCATTCCCATTCCTATATGTTGGTGTAAATTATCCAAAGAAGCAATTTCATATGCAACTTCTTCGTAAACATGACTTTCTTTTAAAGCTTTAATTATAGTCCCTTCCAAATGCTTTTCAAAAGTTACAGAGATTAAAGTTTCTTTTTCAGTGTGCTGTTTTCCCCTTTCGCCTATTTGAGGATTTGCATTTTCATTTCCTTTAAAAGTCCCTTCACCATCCATATTAAAACTACAACAATCATAATTTCCGATTGCTCCAGCTCCGGCAGTAAACATTGCATTACGCACTTTTTCTGCATTTTCTATTGGAGCATATGTAGTTAACTTTTTGATTGTATTTTTTTGAGGAATTAAAATTTCTGGATTTTGAATTCCGATAACTTCACACATTTTTGCGCTTACACCAACAAAAGAATTATCTAAAGCTGTGTGCATCGAATAAATTGCAATATTGTGTTGAATTGCTTTAATAACAACTCTTTCTACATAATTTTTTCCATTTAATTTTTTTAACCCTGAAAAAATAATTGGATGAAAACTAACGATTAAGTTGCAATTTTTTTCAATTGCTTCATCTACAACATCTTCTAAAGTGTCCAATGTAACCAAAACTCCTGAAACTTCTGTTTCATAAGAACCTACTAATAAACCTACATTGTCAAAACTTTCAGCATATGGAAGAGGAGCAATTTCTTCAATAATATTTGTAATTTCTCTTATAGTCATAAAACGTAATTTGAAAATCAAAAGTAATTTAAAAATACAAAAGAAATAGAAAGGAATTGTGCTGAATTTAAAGATATTTTTTTGAGAAAAGAAAGAGCTATTTAAATTCAACGGATGCTTTCTATTCCGTAAAGAATTTATTGTTTTTCAAAAGAGGAATTAATTGCTTCATATTTTTCTTGGAAGCAACTTTTTTCAATAATTCTAAATGTCCTTTATGATGTGTGTCTGTTCCAGCAAAATTATACATTCCTTGTTTTAATAATTTTCTGGCTGTAAAAGTAACATTAGAACCATATTGAGGTGTAAGAGAAAGTAAATTTAATTGAAATTTACAACCTAATTGCTTCAATTTAATATACATTCCAAAATTATCATGATAATAAGCATATCTTTCAGGATGTGCTAAAACAGGAATATATCCAGCCATTTTAATTTCAAAGATAATATCCATTAAATTAATTGGTGGATTCATATAAGATAATTCTACAAGAATATAATTGTCTTTTAGCGTTAGAATTTCCTTTTTCTTTAAAAATTCTAAAAATTTATCGTCCAACATATATTCAGCAGCAGCTCGAAGCTGTATATCTATATTTCTATTTTCTAATTCTTGTTGAACTTCTTTTAATTTTCTTAAAATAATGTCAGGGGTATTTTGCCAAATGTCTCCAAGTATGTGAGGAGTAGTGATGATGTTCTTAATTCCATAAGAAGCTAGTTTTTCAATTAAAACTATAGAATCTTCCATGTCTTTCGCTCCATCATCAATCCCAGGAAGTAAATGCGAATGAATATCAACATACTCGCTTGGAAAAAAATCTTTTGGCTCAATTTCTTTATTTAAAAACCACATATATTCGATATTTAATTCAAGGCGAAACTAAATAATAAAATGCATTTTTTCTGAAAAAATTGTATTAATTTAAATTGAAATTTAGAAAATGAAAATTTTAGGATAAAAAATAGATAGATTTTTGAAAAAAAGTTAGATTGCATTCTCAATTTTTAGAAGTTAAATATGAAAAATATAATAGTAACTGGAGCGAGTAGAGGTATTGGTTTTGAGCTAATTCAGTTATTTGCAAAGGAAGGAAACAATGTTTTGGCATTGTCAAGAAATATTACTCCGATAGAAAATTTAGGTATTCAAAATATAAAAACGATTTCTGTTGATTTAACAAGTGAAGAAGATATTCATAAAGTACAAGATTTTATCCAAAATTCTTGGAAACATGTAGATATTTTAATCAATAATGCAGGAAGTCTGGTAAACAAACCATTTTTAGAAATTTCACAAGAAGATTTTTTAAAAGTTTATCAAGTAAATGTTTTTGGTGTTGCTAAAATGACACAATTAGTTTTACCATTTATGAATAAAGGAAGTCATGTGGTAAATATTAGTAGTATGGGAGGTATTCAAGGAAGTATGAAATTCCCTGGATTAGCAGCTTATAGTTCAGCAAAAGGAGCGGTAATCACATTGACAGAATTATTAGCAGAAGAATATAAAGAATCTGGAATTTCATTTAATGTTTTAGCTTTAGGAGCTGTACAAACAGAGATGTTAGAAGAAGCTTTTCCAGGATATCAGGCGCCTGTGAATGCTATTGAAATGGCAACTTATATTAAAAATTTCGCTGAAAATAGTGGGAAATTTTACAATGGAAAAGTTTTACAAGTTTCAGCTTCAACACCATAATTTTTGAAAACGCAGATTGAAATAATTAAAGAATATATTCCACTGGATGCTTTTTCCGAAGTAGAAAATCTTTTGAAAAAGTATCCTATTTCTATTGTTGTTGTAGCACAAAGAAGGACAAAACATGGTGATTTTCGAAGATTTTCTGATGGAAAAGTACAGATTACGATTAATAAAACTTTAAATCCACATCAATTTTTATTAACCTTAATTCATGAGATTGCTCACTATGTTGTTTATTTAAATTATAAAAATGTAAAACCTCATGGAAAAGAATGGAAACAAACATTTCAACACTTAATGCTTCCATTTTTAAAACCAGAAATTTATCCAGATTCTATACTTTCTCCGCTCGCAAATTATTTGAAAAATCCAAAAGCAAGTACAGACTCTGATATTAATTTATCTTTAGCTTTAAAGAATAAAACAAAAAACTCCCAAAAGAATTTTATCTTTGAACTTTCGTTTGGAAGTGAATTTCAATATCAAAATCGTAATTTTATTGTAGAAAACAAGAAAAGAAAGCGACTAGTATGTATAGAAATTCAAACAAAAAAACGATTTTTATTTAATCCCTTAGTAGAAGTAGAGTTTGTAAAGTAACATTATAGGATGTTGTTTTATGAAATTGAAGATAAATAATGACAATATGAATAGTAACTATTACGCTATTATCATGGCAGGTGGAATTGGTTCGAGATTTTGGCCGGTAAGTACCAAAAAATTTCCAAAACAATTTCATGATATGCTAGGAACTGGAGAGACGTTGATTCAGAAAACTTTTTCGAGATTAGAAAAGTTAATTCCTGCTGAAAATATACTGATTTCCACGAATGAAGAATACAAAGAGTTGGTTTTAGAGCAACTACCAAAAATAAACGAAACACAATTAATTTTAGAACCAACAATGCGAAATACAGCACCATGTATTTTGTATGCTGCAAAAAAAGTTTATGCACAAAATAAAGATGCAGTTATGTTGGTTGCACCTTCTGATCATTGGATTGAAGACGAAGATACGTTTATAAAATCAATTGAAACTTCTTTTAAAGCAACAGAAAAACAGAATATTTTAATGACTTTGGGAATTCAGCCTTCTTTCCCAAATACAGGTTATGGATATATTCAGTTTACAGAAGAAGCATCTGAAATTAAGAAAGTAAAACAATTTACAGAAAAACCAAATTTAGAAAAAGCGAAAGAGTTTTTAGCTAGTGGAGAATATCTTTGGAATGCTGGAATTTTTATTTGGAGTGCAGCGCATATTTTAAATTCTTTTGAGAAATATTTACCAGAAATGTTTACACTTTTTGGAAAAGGAGACGCAGTTTGGAATTCGGAAAATGAATCAGAATTTATCAAAGAAAATTATCCTTTAGCTGAAAATATTTCCATTGATTTTGGAATTATGGAAAAAGCAAAAAATGTGTATGTTCTACCAGTTGATTTTGGTTGGAATGATTTAGGAACTTGGGGTTCTATTTATACAAAACTTCCAAAAGATGCACAAGAAAATGCAATTGTTGGAGATAAAACAGTTTGTATCGAATCGAAGAATAACATGATTCGTTCTACTGGTGAAAAAAGAATTGTAGTTTGTGGATTGGAAGATTTTATTGTTGTGGAAGATAAGGACACGATTTTAATTTGTCCAAAAGATAAAGAACAAGAAATTAAAAATATAAGTGCAGAGGTAAATAAAAAATTTCCTCTGTAAAATGATATGAAAATGATTTTTCCCTTCTTGAAATCAAAGGAGGGAAATTCTTTTAAAATTAGTTTAAAGCTCCATTAAAATTGCTAAAACACTTAAGAAAGAGAAAAGATAATCTTAAAAAATCTTATTTTTTTATAAAATTTATCTAAATTTCCTCTTTTCTACGAAAGAAAATAATATTTTTAAAGCTTTAGAGGAAAGGCTAAAAAAGTAATATGGAAGAAAATCAAAATACAAATAATCCAAATAATTCTTCAGGAAATGGAAATTCTGGAGAAAATGACAAGCAAAATAATAAATCCGAAAATTCTGCAAATCAAACTAATGATGCTGCTGAAAATGGAAATCAAGGCAATGGAAACGGAAATGATAAAGAAAAAGTTTCTGCTTCTGATGTAAAAAATGAATTCAAAGGATTTTGGGCAAGTGCGAAACAATTTATTTCGGAACTTTTAGATATCCGTGAAGGAACAAATCGCGAGCGAACAATTGAAGATATTAAGGCGAATATTTCCATGAAAGGACATACTGCATGGATTTTAATTATGTCTATCCTGATTGCCTCGATTGGTCTAAATGTAAGTTCTACAGCAGTTGTAATTGGAGCCATGCTTGTTTCTCCATTAATGGGACCAATTGTTGGAGTTGGTTTGTCATTAGCAATTAATGATATTGATACATTAAAACGTTCGATGACCAATCTTGGAGTGATGATTGGTTTAAGTTTGGTGACATCTTTTTTGCTTTTTAGTTTTCCAATTTTCCAAGAAGAAACTCCAGAAATTTTAGCAAGAACAAAACCAGATGTTCGTGATGTATTTATTGCAATTGCCGGAGGTTTAGCATTGATTATTGCATTAACAAGACATAAAGAATTGACAAATACAATTGCTGGAATTGCGATTGCTACAGCCTTAATGCCTCCACTTTGTACAGCAGGTTATGGATTAGCAACTTGGAATTTTTCCTATTTTGGAGGAGCGATGTTTTTGTTTATGATTAATACAATTTTTATCGCTTTAGCAACATTTGTTACGATTAAATTCTTGAATTTTCCAGTTGTTCGTTACTTTAATTCTTCTAAAAGAAAAATGATTGCACAGACAGCTTCCGTTGTGGCAATCGTGGTTTTTTCGTTTAGTATTTATTTATTTTATCAGCTTTTAGTAGAAAATAAATTTAAACAAAATGCAGTTGCTTTTATTAAAGAATTAAAATCGCAAGGAATTAATATTATTGGAGAAGATGAAAAAAATATTAATTACGATTTAAAGCAAATTAACTTAGCAATTCTTGGTAAAATTGTTTCTGAAGAAGAATATTCAAAATGGAAACAAGAAATGGAAGCGAGAGGTTTAAAAGGTGTTGATTTGATTATTCAGCAAGGACAAGATGATTCAGATATTCGAAAACAAGTTGAAAATCTAACAGAATTATATTCTCAAAATCAAAAAATTATTTCTTCTAGAGATGAAGAAATTCGTGAAAAAGAGAATAGAATTAAAGATTTAAGAACACAATTAAAGAAATTTAGACAAAATCAGTTTCCTTTTGATCAAATAAGTAAGGAAGCGAAAATTAATTATGAAGGATTAGATGAAATTTCTTATTCAAATGTAATTCAATCGAATTTTCAACATGTAGATACTTTCCCTGTGATTTCTATTAAATGGCATAAAAATGTATCAGATTTGGAATCGAAAGAAATTAAACTTCGTGATTGGTTAAAAACGAGAGTCAATAATAAAAAATTGAAAGTTATTACGATAGAATAAAAAAACAATTAAAAATATATTGAGGAGCTGTGAAAACAGCTCTTTTTTTGTTTTTACAAACAGTATAATTATCCTTTAAGTTGATTTTAATGAAAAATTGAAAGTGTTAAATTATTAGTTTTTCTTAATAAATTCTTAAAAATTATAAAGAAAATCGATAAGTGAAATTACGAACTTAAAACATATGATATTAATCAGAAAAAAAGATATTTTGATTCGTTATATTTAATCAATCGAATAAAAAACTAGAAATTATGAAAAAAATACTCTTCCCTACTGATTTTTCAAAAATAGCCGAAAATGCATTTATTTACGCATTACGTTTAGCAAATAAAATAAATGGAGAAATAATACTTTTACATGTTTATGAGCAGCCAGATTTGCGTGGTTCAAGTTTGAGAGTTACTGTAAAAGAAATCTTTGAAGAAAGAAAAAAAGAAGAAAAAGAAGCATTTGATAAAGCAATTTTAAAACTTAATAAAATTGCAAAAGAAGATGGAAAAGAACATATTCCTGTTAAAAAACTTTTAGTTGAAGGTATAACTGTTCCGACTATAAAGCGAGTTGCAAATGGAGAAAAAGCCGATTTTGTTGTGATGGGAACAAAAGGTGCAACAGGACTTAGAGAATTATTTTTAGGTTCAAATACGACAGGAGTGATGGATGTAATTGATATTCCAATTCTTTCGATTCCAGAGGATGCTCGATTGTTAGATAAAATTCAAAAAATTGTATTTACAACAAATTTTAAAGAAGAAGATACTTTAGCTTTAGAAGAAGTTGTGCAATTTGCAGATGCTTTTAATGCAGAAATTCATTGTTTACATTTTAATGTGGATGAGGTAGATTATGAAGTACATGAAATGTATAATAATTGGAAAAATAATTATTTCTCAAAAAATGAAAATATTCATTTCTCTACTATAGAAACAAATGATATTGAAGAAGCTTTAGAAAAATATTGTGAAGATGAAGATGTAGATATTATTGCAATGCTTTCTTACAAAAGAAGTTTAATTGAGAAAATCTTTTCTAAAAGTATTTCAAAACAAATGATGAATCATTTAGATATTCCAATTTTTACTATTCCAGATTCTCTTATCAAAAAAGATGCTCTAGAATAATTTTAAGAATTCTAAATAGAAAGACAAATCAAAAAATGGATTTATTTCAAAAAAAATCCAAAGATTTTAGATCTTTGGATTTTCATTTTTATTAAAACTATAAATTAGTTTATTGTTCTTTTGAAAATATATCTTGTAATAAAAATTCCTTTTCCATCTTCATCACCAGAATCACTTTCTACACCGCTATTTACAAAAGCAATTTCCCATCCTTGACTAACCATTTCATTAATCTTTGAAGAAATTAAAGCATCATTTGAAGCGATATTTTGAAAATTAATTCCAACTCCACTATAAAAATTCAATAATAAAGTTTCATCTAAATTATCAATTTTTGCATCTTTTCTCTTTTTATCACTTTTTTGTTTTCCATCCGAAGTTCTTTTTGTTGTAAATGGAGAGTAATCTGTTGCTTGTTGGTGTTCTATAATTCTAGATCTTCCTAATCCCATTGGAACAATTGACTCAACAACTGTAATTTGTTTGTATTCTATTTTATTTACTGAATTTTCTGATTTATTAATATTACTCATTAAAGCGAATCCCACAATTAGAATAGCAAAACTTAAAATAATAGGTTTAATGTTTTTCATTAGTATTTTGAATTTGAAATTGATATTTTTGGTAAATATAGTATTATAATTAACTTTTTTAACATAAATGTTAAAATACTACGGTTGAATTAAAATTTGTTTGTAATCAAATTCAAAAGTATGTTTTTCAATTGCTAGATTTAATCCATAAAAATTTGCCAAATGATTTCTAGTAAATATAACATATCCTCGCATTGTATATCCAGAAGGTAAATCTGTTTTTCGAATTAACATAGTTTCCCAGTAAGATCTTTGATCGCTTAATGTTGCATGCCTTTCCATATAATATTTTCTATCATCTTCTAAATCTTCTTCATTTTCGTCTAATTTTTTCTCAGTTTCTTCCTTAGTTGCAGAATTGGCAATTCCTTGAACTGTAGCTTGGAGAGTTGTGTTTAAAATACCATTTACTACTCTATTTTTTTCATTTGCATGATTTTTAGATAGTTTTTTATCAATTTTTAAAATTTCTAATTCTGGATCTTTAGCATGTACAAATTGATTTAAAATCACAGTATCTTTTTTATAAGAAGTATAGTAAAATTTATTTGGATCAATTAAGATTGACTTTCCTGTATTATTTGTTATTTCCACTTCGAAAATTAAATTCTTTTCCACACTTTTATAATACATACATTGAACGGAAATATCACTATGTTCATTTTTTATGATTTCTTTCCCATGATGCCATTTTTTTTCTTGATTTGGTAAAGGTTCTAATTTGCTTACAGCTAAAGGAGCATAACAAGATGTTGCTATTATTGATAATAATAGTAAATAGCAAATTTTTTCTGCAATTTTCATTTTTATTAAAAGTTAAATTTTTGAAAATTATATCAAAAATAAAGCCATATAAAGTTTTTTAATTGCTAATTATAATATTCATCTTTCTAATAATTCTAAAACATCTTTTCGGTAATTTCTACTTATTGGAATTGCTTTATTATTTATTTCCAAATATTCTTTTGTATAAGATTCAATTTTTGAAATTGCAATAATAAAGGAACGATGTACTTTTAAAAAAAGATGATTTGGAAGTTTTGATTCAATATTTTTTATAGTATCTCTTGTAATTAAAACCTGATTTGTACAATGAATTTTTATATAATCACTTAAACTTTCAATAAATAAAATATCATCTAAAAGTATTTTTTGCATTTTTCTATCCACTCGAATAAAAATGGAATTTTCTAAAATATTTTGATTGTTTTCTGTAGGTTTTTGAATTGTCTTTTTTTCTGAGAATTCCTTTTGAATCTTCTGAATTGCTTGTAAAAATCGTTCAAATGAAATTGGTTTTAAAAGATAATCAACAGCTTGTAAATCAAAACCATCCACGGCGTATTCTCGATAAGCAGTTGTGAAAATAATTTTAGTGTTTCCCTTTAAAAGTTTAGCAAAAGACAAACCTGTAACTTCTGGCATTTGAATGTCAAGAAATAATAAATCAATTGAATTATTTTGTAAAAAAGGAAATGCTTCCATCGCGCTATTGCAAGAAGCAACCAAATGAATTTCAGGAAATTTTTCTAAATATGTTTGAATAATTTCTCTTGCAATTGGTTCGTCGTCAACAATAATACAATTAAGCTTTTTCATAAATTGATTTTGGATTTAAAATTAAACAAATTTCAAAAGTTTTTTCATCTTTTACAATTTGTAATTCATGTTGATTTGGATACAATAATTCCAACCTTTTTTTAATATTTTTCAATCCAATTCCAGAAATATTACCTTCTTCTAAGTTTCGATTATTTTTAATTGTAAAATACAATTCGTCTTTATTTAATTTAAGAAAAATATCAATATTTAAAACACCATTGATAAACTTTCCATGTTTAAAACTATTTTCAATAAATGGTAATAATAACATTGGTGGAATTTCATAATTTAAATTTTGAATTTCCTTATCGAAATGAACTTCTAATTGGTTTTGAAATCGCATTTCCTCCAAATAAATATAATTTTCAATATGTTGAATTTCCTTTTGAATCGAAACTTTTTCTTGTTCAACATGATATAAAATATAATCTAATAAATCAGAGAATTTTAAAATAATTTCAGGTGTTTTGACATCTTGTTTTAAAGCAAAACCGTAAATCACATTTAAAGCATTAAACATAAAATGAGGATGAATTTGCTTTTTTAAGTAATTCATTTCTTGTTCTTTGAAATACAAACTTTTTTCTAACATTTCTGATTTCAATTTTTCATGTGCAGAAGTTGTCTGAAATTGAATTTGAAACAATTTTAAAGTACTAGCAATAAAAACAATCAAATAGACTAAAATCAGAATAAAAAAATAATTTTTACTCATAGGAGGCATTGTTCCAATATTCAAATTTGAAAGGAAAATAAGCGAAAAATAAATACTTAAAATAATTAAATATGCAGAAATAACTATTGTATAAAAACTATAAAGAGCAAATTTGAAATACTTTTTTAGAATTAAATATTTAGGAATTAAAAAGTAAATCACAAAATACGTTGTCAACATTGTTATTGGTAATAAAAAGCCAGAAAACCAAACAATGTAATTTGTATCTGTAGCATTATAGCTAAAGAAATAGACAAAAAAAAGATAAACTGCAATCCAAAATATTAAATGTCCTAAAATGGATGAATAATATGTATTTGTTAGTAATTTCATTATGGAAATTTCGGGAAATTTCGGCTTCTAAAGGCAATTTTACGATGAAATACAATTTCATTTCGTTAAATGACCGAAAATCGACGATTTTGTGTTTTAAAGTCCAATTTAAGTTAATTTACTAAGAAAAAAGGTTGTTTATCGCATTTTAAGAAAAAGTGTGATTTCAAGAACTAGCTTTGAAGTATTAATCAAAAAAACGAAAAGTCATGATATTAAATTTATTAAACGTAGGTGGGCCAATTTTTATGTATCCAGCATTAATTATTCTAATTTTAATTATTGTTTTAATTGCTAAAAGTTTTATGGCTCCCGAAAATCAAACTTTAAAATTTCGAAGTCTAATTGCATCACTTGGATTATTTGTGATTGTTTGGGGATTCTTGGGGCAATTACTAGGATTAATTTCTGCCTTTGATCAGATTGATAAAGTAGGTTCTGTTTCTGCATCTATTTTGGCAGGCGGATTAAAAGTTTCTTTAATTGCTCCAACTTTTGGATTGGTTATTTTCTTAATTGCTCGACTTGGAATTATCTTTTTAGATTTAAAAGCACAGAAAAATATCGATTCTACAAATGAAAAATAGTGAACCAAAATTACGTTTTAATATGCACCTTAGTTTACTTCAGTAAGCTATAGAAAAAGGCTGTGAAAACAGCCTTTTTTGATTAATTATTGATATAAGAATTTTATTTTTTTTCTTTATTCAAAACATTCGAAACGTGAATTGCACATTCTTCAATATTGTCGAAAATGTGTCCAACACCAATTAAATCTGGAACAACTTTTAAAGCTTTTAACATATCATAAGGTTGTCCTTTTACACCTGTAAAATAAACTTCAATTCCTCTTCTTTCTAAATCTAAAACAGCATCTTCCAAAGCATATAATCCAGATTGATCGATATATGGAACTCTTTCAAATCTAAAAATAACTACTTTAATATCAGGAAGATTTTTAACCATTTCTTGAAATTCTGAAGTAATACCAAAGAATAAAAAACCATATAAATGTTTGACATACACAGAATCATCAGGTAAATTTTTAAATAAATCTTTTTCATCCATCCAAGGTTGTTCTCGACGAAATTCTTTTAAGCTTGAAACTTCTGTTTTTGCAACTCCAATTTCTTCTGATTGAATCATAAATAACAATGAAGAAAGTGCAACTCCAGCAGCAATTGCTTCTACAAGTCCCATAAAAATTGCTAAAATTAAAACAATGATTAAAACAAATGCTTCAGCTCTTGGAACATGAAATAAATGTTTTAAACCTTTGTAATCAATGACACCAATTCCTACAGTTAGTAAAATTCCTGCTAAAACAGATTTTGGAATTAAAGAAACATAAGGTCCTAAAATTAAAAGAATCAATAAAAGAACAATCGCATGAATAATTCCTGAAAGTTTTGTTGTTCCACCAGAATTAATATTTACAACAGTTCGAATTGTTGCTCCGGCTCCTGGTAAACCTCCAAAAATTCCTGAAATTGTATTTCCAATTCCTTGTCCGATAAGTTCTTTTTTACTGTTATGTTTAGTTTTTGTGATATTATCTGCAATCACAGAAGTTAATAAAGAATCAATTGCACCTAAAGCCGCTAACATTGCTCCATATTTTAAAACAATTCCAAATGTTTCACTTGTAAAGCTTGGAATTTCCATCAATTTTGGAGTTGGAATTCCAGATTGCATTGAAGTAATAAATGTAATATGTTCTTTAAATGGAACAAATGCACTTGCAGCAGTAACAATAATTAAAGCGATTAAAGTACTTGGAACTGCTTTTGTGATTCTTGGAACAATATAGATAATTGCTACAGTTGCAATACTTAGAATTAGTTCATAACCATTCATGTTTGTAAAAACTGTAGACATTTCTTTAATCTGATTTACAGCTCCTGCTGGAGAAGCCAAACCAACCATTGGATAAACTTGTCCTAAAATAATTAAAACACCAATAGCAGTCATAAATCCAGAAAGAGCAGGGTAAGGAATATATTTTACATATTTTCCGATTCCTAAAAATCCCATTGCAATCTGAATTAATCCTGCAATGGTAAAAGTAAATAAAGTCAAAATTAATCCACCTTCATATGCACTTAAAAGTCCGATAAGTACAATTGCTAGAGAAGTCATTGGTGCAGTTGGTCCACTAATTTGCGTTGGAGTTCCTCCGAAAACTGCTGCAAAAAAACCGATCATTAATGCACCCATTAATCCTGCATGAGCACCCAAACCTGATTGTTCACCGAAAGCTAATGCAAGTGGCATTGCTACAATTCCGGCGGTTATTCCACCGAATAAATTTCCTTTTATATTTGTAAACATAGTGTTTCGATTTTATGATGATTAAATAATTTTTAATTCAAACTAGATGCGAAAATGTAGTTTGAATTTCAAAAAGTTTTTAGCTCAATAAAATCTCTGGCGGTTTTGGAATCACTTCAAAATATCCTTTTTCTATTTTAAAATTCTTTTCAAAATAAATTTGAATAGAAACTTTTTTTAAAAGGTATTTAAATGAAGCACTAGAGGTTTGTTGGTGTATAAAAGAAAATTTATAGGTTAGTAGTTCTTGAATTTTTTCATGATCTTCTTCATTATCAAAATCAGAAGCTAAAATATTTTTACAGTTTTCTTGGCAGAAATAAAAAGACAAAAAATCATTACGTACCACAAAAGAAAAAGATAGGTACAAAGAAATCATAATGATTAAAATATGTCTTTTTTTACGAAGCATAATCTAAAGTATTCTATCTATATAGAGAAATAACGTTCTATATAAATATATTTATTAAAGATATTAAATTTAAAACAAAAAAGTATTCCCAATAATGATATTTATCAAGAATACTTTTTTAAATAATAGCTTTAAAAGAAATCTTTAGATTCTATTATTTTTTTAAATTATCAATTGCTTTTTGAATTCTAGTTTTCTCTTCAGATGAAGTATATTTTAATGCTTTTTTATAATTCTTTAAAGCGTTTTTGTTATCATTAATTTTTGTATATCCCCAAGCTAAAGCGCTATATGCATTTGCATTTTTAGGGTTATTTTTTACACCAAGTTTTAAGGCACGAATTCCTTCGTCATTGTTTTTCTTTAAAAACTCATAATAAGCATATCTAGTTAAATCATTTACAGTTGCTAAAGAAAAAGCTTTTTCTTTTTCCGATTTTGCTTCTGTTGATTTTCCTAATTTTTCTAATAATTGTGATTTTAATAAAGTATTAGAAAAGTTTTCTTGGTTTTGAATAGAACGATTCACCCAAGTTAAAGCTTGATCTAAATTCACATTATTATCTAAACAATATTGTGCTGCTTTATAAGGACCAGTCCATCCCCACCAAGGTCTGCTATTTAATTGTTTTTGAAGAGAAGCAACTGTCAATTTATCTGTATCAACATTGATTTTAAATGAAATTTCAGATGTTGCCCAAGAAAGATTTAAAACAGCACTATTTTTCTCAACATCAGAGAAATCAAAAGTAACTTGTTCTGTCATTGCAACTTCTTTTGGAGAAACTTCAAATCGTAAAACGTCTTCTTCTTGATTGTAGAAATAACTTCCCCAAGCTTCATTTTCTTTATTTAAAATAATTGTCCAATTTCCTTTGTTTGGAATGATATGAAATCCATATGTTCCAGCAGGAATTGTTTGTCCATCAATTGAAACTTCTGTAGAAAAAGTAATAGTTGTATTTGCATTTGCTCCAGCTCTCCATACTTTTCCATAAGGAATTAATTTTCCAAAAATTTCTCTTCCTCGAACAGAAGGTCTACTATAATCAACTTCAATATTTGTAACACCAACAGTTTGTGAAATTGATGCCAGTTGACTTTGTTGTGGAACTTCTACTGGGAATTCAAATTGTGCGAAAGTTTTTGCAGAACCAAAGAACATGAATGCTGCAACAAGGGGTAAAAATTTAATCTTCATAATTTGGTTTTTATATTTAAATGTTAGTCGATTTTGGCTAATCAAATTACAAAGATTTGAAGTTGAAATTATTAATGTTTTGTTAAAAAAAAGCGATTCGCAAATTGTTTTTGAATCGCTCTTGTAAAATATTTTAATCTAATTAAGATTCTATGATTTCTGGAGTTTTTTCTTCTTCATTTTCTTGAAAAATTTCTGTTTCCAATTTAGGTTCTTGTTCTGCTTTTAAAAGAGCATTTATTTCAGGTAGTTTTTGAATTAATAAAGTTTCTTTTTCTGAAATATTTTTAACCATAAAAATAGTTGTAATAATACTAATTAAAGTAAGGAAATAATGAATCAAATCTATCGAATTAGAATTTAGAAAATCTTCAAATTCACTGAATTGCTCTAATTTATCATAATAACTTTCAGAGATTTTGGATGTAATATTTGATATCCAGAAAAAAAGCCACCAAAGCCCAATAATCTCAATAGATTTTTTATTTTCCTTAAAATTATTTTGTATTAGTTTTAATTTTAAATCAAATTCTTCTACAATTTTTATCGCAATTTTATAAGGATAAAATAAATTTACTAAAGGAATTATAAAACCTAAAATTGCCCAAGAAAAGGAATATTGCAGAGGTTTTGTTCGTAGATAATTTAAGTTTTTATATGTTTTATAAAACCATGTGAAAAAAAGGAAAATAATAAAGACATTCACTGCAACAAAGAAGATAGAAAATAAAATGTCAGATTCTTCAATAAATATTTGTTCGAAGTCTGAAACCTCTTTATCCTCCATTAATCTGTAAATTGCAAATCTTTCAAAAAAGGCAACAACAATTAGTAAAATTTGAGTAATCAATAAAACAAGAAAAGAAAGAATAAGAAGTCTTGCAGTTTTTGAATTACTTTTGAGCTCAATTGGGGTAAATACTCTGTTATTCATAGTTTTTTAGTTGATTGAGCGCAAAAATAAAAAAAGAGTGACTATACATCACTCTTTTCGTTAATTTATTTGAAAATTAATTTTTTATAATGTTTCATTTAAAATTTTCGCCAAACGAATTCCACCTTTTTGTAATTGTGATCTTACGATTGGGAAATAATGATACATATATTCGTATTTTAAATTTTCTCCTTCTTTCGCTGATTTATAAACAGTATTTGCTAAAGCTTTGCTTTCATAAACCCAGTCAATTAATCTTCCAGACTCAATTTTTTCAATTTCTTCATCAGAAAGTTTTTCTTGGTTTAAAGCTAATTCCGTATAACTCATTTGATAATGATCAATCATTCCTGAATCCCAGATTCTATGTAAATTTGACTTTTTCCAAAAGAAGTCAACTTTTACTGCATTTCCACCTCTATCTTCTTTATGTCCAACATGTAACGGTTGGTGTAAATCTCCAACTAAATGAACTAACATTTTTAAATGAAAAGCTTTGTCTTTTTTCGAAGCATTTTTATCTTTTAAAACTTCAATACACGTATTAATTCCAACAACTAAATCACCTTTTGGATTTTTTTCAGCTTCTTCATACGTTTCATTATCACTGAAATTTATGTAATGCCAAGGTTTGTATTTATCAAATTTAGGATCTGATTTAATTTCATCACTAAATGTAGAAACTAAAGCTAAACCATCTCCGTCTAAAATTTCACTGATTCGTTTTTTTGTTGATTTATCCAAATATCCTTCTGCAATTTGTCCAACAGTTCTATGTCCCGTTTGTCCCCAATAAGGTTTTGAAAATGCCATGATTGTAGAAACGATAACAATTCCTACAAGTCCGATGATTGTCTTTTTAAACATGATACTTTTTTGTTTTTGGCAAAAATAAACATAGCTACTTAAAATTATTTGTTTTTTAACATTTTTATTTTATATCTTTACGATATCAAAATGATATCAAATTAAAATAAACGAATTATGGAACAAGAAAAAACAATCAAACCACCAAATGGATATTTAATGTTATTTATCTTCTTTGTGCTTTTAATCGGAAGCGCATGGGCAGCTTTTAAAGTGAGTGCATTTTTTGCGATAGGAATTATCGTTGCATTATTTATTTCTGGAGGTTTTATATTAATCAACCCGAACAACTCTAAAGTTTTATTACTTTTTGGAAAATATGTTGGAACGGTAAAACAAAATGGTTTTTATTGGGCCAATCCTTTTTATTCAAAGAAACCAATTTCTTTAAGAGCTCGAAATTTTGATAGTGAAAGAGTAAAAGTAAATGATAAATTAGGAAATCCGATAATGATTAGTACAATCCTAGTTTGGAAAGTAGAAGATACATTTAAAGCAGCTTTTGATGTTGATAATTATGAGAATTTCGTAAGAGTTCAAACAGATGCAGCAGTTCGAAAATTGGCGAGTTTATATCCTTATGACAATTTTGAAGATGATGGAATGGAAGAAGAAATTACGTTAAGAGCAAGTGTAAATGAAGTAAGTGAAACTTTAGAAAAAGCACTTTCAGAGCGTTTGGCAATGGCAGGAATTCATGTTTTAGAAGCGAGAATTGGATATTTAGCATATGCGCAAGAAATTGCCAATGCAATGTTGAAACGTCAACAAGCAACAGCAGTAATTGCAGCTCGACATAAAATTGTAGAAGGAGCAGTTAGTATGGTAGAAATGGCTTTAGATCATTTAAGTGAAAAGCATGTTGTTGAATTAGATGAAGAAAGAAAAGCTGCAATGGTTAGTAATTTGATGGTTGTTCTTTGTTCGGACAAGGATACTTCACCTGTGATTAATGCAGGAACTTTAAATCACTAAAAGAAGAAAAAAGAAGCTGATTTTTAAAAATGTTTCAAAAAGAAAAGTTAATTATTACAAATAAATTAGGACGATATTTTGATATCTTAGGCTAAAATGTATATTTGCGAACCTAGATATTTCTTAAGAATAATTTTTCAAAAACTTTTTATTATTCTACAAAATTCTAAATAACTTTATTAGTAATAATCATTAAATACATTGAAACATATGAAAGAATACAAGTTTATAAAACAAAAAGGAACGGCTATCAAGAAAGACGAAGATTTCGAAGATTTATTAAATAGCTACGCAAAAACTGGATGGAGAGTTGTAAATGCATTTGTTCACCGAGGAAGCGTTAAAGCAATTTTAGAAAGAGATAAGAAAGAAGAGTAGACTTTTTTGATAGAAGGTTCTTTTGTT
Source organism: Aureivirga marina (assembly GCF_015767265.1). Lineage (GTDB taxonomy): Bacteria > Bacteroidota > Bacteroidia > Flavobacteriales > Flavobacteriaceae > Aureivirga > Aureivirga marina. The sequence goes on along the minus strand of NZ_JADPIB010000002.1, from coordinate 254,350 downwards.
AGGAGGTTTAAAACCTACATAAACTTTGAGGATTTATCATTGGATTTGTGCGATTGAAATTCTTTTTCATACATCCAATTTTACGTGTTTTTTATTTTCAAAAATGTGATTTTTCACAATTATTAAAAAATCATGAATCAAAGACCTAAAATAAAAATAGAACCTTCTCTTTTTGATAAAATTACGATTTTTACAACTTGGAGTATTTTTATTCTAATCGTAGTTTATACATTTCATACGTTTTCCGAATTGCCAAATACAATTCCAACACATTTTGATGAAAAAGGAGAAATAAATGGTTTTAGTTCTAAAAATACTTTATGGAACTTAACTGGATTGATTTTTATTATCAATGTTGGCTTTTTAATTTTAGCCAAATTCCCACACAAATTTAATTACATCGTAAAAATAACTGAAGAAAATGCAAAAAGACAATATACTTTAGCAATTCGATTGTTATTTGTAACTGCTTTTTTAACAACCGTTTTACTTTCATTTATTAATTATAGAATTATTCAAATTGGTTTAAATGCAAATCAAGGAAATATAGGGAAAGCATTTTTGCCAATTATTCTGATTTCTGTTGTTATTTATGTTTCAGTTACAACTTATTTAATTTTTAAAAATAAATAAAATGAAGAAGTCAATTATATTAATATTAGTTATGTTAGCTTTTGGAACAGCAGCTTTTGCACAAGAGAATTTTGAAGAAAAAGAAGTGAAAATTCCATCAAATACTATAGATGTTCAAGGAACTCTGTTATATAATCCAAAGAATGAAAAAATGCCTTTGGCAATTATTATTCAAGGTTCAGGGCCAACGGATAGAAATACGAATAGTTCTGTGACAAATATTAAAACAAATGCATCTAAGTATTTAGCTGAAGATTTGGCAAAAGAAAATATTGCAACCTATCGATATGACAAAAGTGCAATTGCTGATTTAACGGAAAAAAAAATAGATTATACAACGTATATTTTTGATGAATTTATTGTGGATGCAAAAAATGTGATAGCTTATTTTAAGAAAAACTACAAATTTCCGAAGATTTATATTATTGGTCATAGTCAAGGAAGTTTGGTTGGAATGTTGGCTTCAGAAAAAGATGTTGATGGATTTATTTCTTTAGCAGGTTTAGGAAATTCCGCAGATCAAGCGATTATTGATCAAGTTTCAAAGCAAGCACCATATTTTAAAGAAGGATTAATAAATTCTTTTAAAACATTAAAAAAAGAAGGAGAAGTAAAAGATTATCCACCCGCTTTGCAATCTATTTTTAATCCGACAATTCAAAAGTTTTTGTTGAGTTATATCAAATACCAACCAACTGAAGAAATTAAAAAATTAAAGATTCCAATATTAATTATAAATGGAACAAAAGATATACAAGTTCCAGAAACAGAAGCAGAATTATTACATAAAGCAGTTCCTGATTCAAAAATTGTGATTATTGAAAATATGAATCATGTTTTAAAAATAATTGAGGGAGATTTGACAGAAAATATGGCATCTTATAAACAAGAAAATCCTAAACCAAACGCAGAACAATTAGCAAAAGAAATTTCAAAATTTATTCATGAAAAGGAATAAATATTAATTAATAGCAGATATAGTTAATAGTAATTATATTCGCATTCTAAAATTACGCATTATGGCAAAGAAGAAAGCATTTGCGCTGCGAATAGATGAAGAGATGTTGAAGGCAGTAGAAAAATGGGCGGCGGATGAGTTTCGTTCTACAAACGGACAGATTGAATGGATGCTCCATAAATGTCTTAAAGAAGCGAAACGTTTGAAATCAAAAGAAGACAACAACACAACAAATAATGAATAAAATGAAATTCAAAATCGCTTTTACAGATATTGATGGAACGCTTTTAAACAAAGAAAGAGAAATAGATGAAATTACTAGAAGAGAGGTAAATCGTATCTCTCCAGAAATTCCTTTTATTTTAATTTCTTCTAGAATGCCAAGTGCAATGTTTCATTTACAAAGAGATTTAAATATTGAAGGTTTACCAATTATCTGTTATAATGGAGGCTTAATTTTAGTTGATAATAAACCAATTCATAGCACAGAAATTCCTATTGATGTTCATTCTGTGATTGCAGATGTAGCAAAGGAAAATCCTTTTCATATAAGTTTATATAATAATGATGATTGGTATGTTCCATCGATGGATTTTTGGGCAAAACGTGAAGAGAATAATACGAAAGTTAGTCCAAAAATAGAAACAACTGAAAATGTTATTTCAGAATGGAAACATTTACAAAAAGGTGCGCATAAAATTATGTGTATGGGAGAAGAGCAAGCAATTGATATGATTTTTAATTATTTAAAACTAAATCATTCAGATGTTTTACACTTGTATCGTTCAAAACCAACTTATTTGGAAATTGCAAGTAAACAGATTTCAAAATTGACTGCAATTGAAACATTATTAAATAATAGTTTTCCTAATTTTTCTTTAAAAGAAAGTATTGCTTTTGGAGATAATTATAATGATATGGAAATGTTAGAAGCTGTTGGTTTTGGAGTTGCTGTGCAAAATGCAAAACCAGAAGTTTTAAAAATTGCCAATGCAATTACAGAAACAAATCATAATCATGGAGTGGCTTTAGCAATTGAAAAATATTTATAGAAAATTAATTAAAAACATAAAAAAAGCGATGAGGTAAATCATCGCTTTTTTATTTTAAATAATATATTTTTTATTCTAAAATTTCAGAAATTGGTTGTCCAGTATTTCCATTAGGATATTCCACTTCTATAATTGTTGAAATTGTAGGTGCAATATCAATGATTGGATGGTATTTAGTAGAAGTTCCTTTTTTGATTCCAGCTCCATAGAAAATTAAAGGAACGTGAGTATCATAACTATATCCAGAACCATGTGTTGATCCGTGTTTTGGATAACTAATTGTTGCTGGATTAGGAACAAATAAAATGTCTCCAGAGAATTTTTGATTATATCCTTTTTGTAATAAATCTAAAATTCCATAATCAAAACTAGAACTTTGAAGTGCATTTGCTGTAACAGATTTATAAACTCCTTTAAAATTAATTATTTCATCTGCAATCACTTGTTGTACATAAGCTCTGTTTAATTTTAATTCTTTTACTTTTAAAGGATTTAAGAAAATTTGATAATTCGAAATATTTTCTACTAATTCTCTAGTTCCAAAGTATGATTCTGTAATATCATTAACATAATTCTCGAAAACTTCATCATCAAAATATCCTCCAGGAATTTTTAAAGAATTTAAATAAGCTGGAACTTGAACAGCAGCATGATCAGCTGTCAAGAATAATGTATAATTTCCTTCTCCAACTTGTTCATCTAAGAAATGGAAGAAATTTTCTAAATCTTTATCTAATCGAATATAAGTATCTTCAATTTCTTTTGAATCAACTCCAAATTGATGTCCAACATAATCCGTAGATGAAAAGCTAATTGCTAAGAAATCTACAAATTCACTTTTTCCTAATTTTTCTCCTATAATTGCAGCTTCAGCAAAATTTTTGGTCATTGTGTTACCCGCTGGAATTGCTTTAATCAAGCTATAATTTTTATTATCTTTTCTTAAATTAGGAACATCATGAGGAAAAGTTGGTTTTTCTTCTCCTTTAAATTTTCTTTCATAAGGATTATCATCTGCAATACTTTCAGTATAAGTATCAATTGGATAATAAGTTGTCCATGGTTTACTTAATAAATAATCAACATTTCCTGATTTATTATAATTTTCTACCCATTTTGGAAGTTTGTCCATGTAAAAAGTACTTGTAACCCATTTTCCTTGATCGCCTCCATCAAACCAAAAAGCACCGTTTGCTGTATGTCCTCCAGGTAAAATAGCCGAACGATCTTTAATTGCAACACTAATTACTTTTCCATTTTCATTTTGCCCTAAATGAATTTGATCTGTAATTGTTGTCGTTTGCATTCTATGTGGAGATTTTTTTCCTTCATTAGAATCCGAACCAACAGTTTCATAATTAGAATCGTCTACACAATAAATATATTCTTTAGCATATTTATCATACCAAGAATTTGAAATAATTCCATGATTTGTTGGAGTTGTTCCCGTATAAATGGATGTATGTCCTACAGCTGTAAAAGTTGGAATATAATTATAATGTGCATTTTTCATATGGAAACCATCGTTCATGATTCTTTTAAAACCACCTTCTCCATATTTACTGTAGAATCTTGTCAAATAGTCATAACGCATTTGATCTACAACAATTCCAATAACTAATTTTGGTTTTGTTTGATTATTTTTAGAAGAATTTCCCTTTGTAGACTGTGCATTTACTTGTCCAAACATAAAAAAAAGTCCTGCAAAAAATAAAGTTAAAAGCTTTTTCATGATAAAATCTTAAATTTATAATGGCAAAATTACTACTTTTTGTTTCTTAAAGTTTAATTTTTAAGATAAAATGCCGTATTTTAAGATTTATTAATATTTTAGCCAAAAATAGCTGAGATGAATTATATCGAGCATATAGGAAAATATTATTTGATGTTGAAACAGACCTTTAGAAAGCCTCAAAAATGGTCTGTGTTTAGAGAGACTCTATTCAAGGAAATAGAGGACTTGGGGTTAAAATCTATTGGGATAATTACGTTTATCTCCTTTTTTGTAGGAGGTGTAGTTGCCATTCAAACAGCTTTAAATGTTGATAGTCCATTTATTCCAAAATATTTAATTGGTTTCGCAACAAAGCGTTCCGTAATTCTAGAATTCGCTCCGACTTTTAGTTCTGTTATTCTTGCAGGGAAAGTTGGTTCGTATATTACTTCTAGTATTGGGACTATGCGTGTAACAGAGCAAATAGATGCATTAGAAGTTATGGGAGTTAATTCACTAAATTATTTAGTGCTTCCTAAAATTATCGCTGCATTATTTTTCTATCCAATTCTAGTTTTATTCTCAATGACACTTGGGATTTTCGGAGGATGGGCTGCTGGACTTGTTACAGATTTATTTTATAGTACAGATTATGTCATTGGAATTCAGGAAGATTTTAATCCATTCTTGATTACGTATGCAATGATAAAATCTACTTGTTTTGCTTTTGTAATTGCTACAATTCCTTCATATCACGGATATTTTGTAAAAGGAGGTTCTCTTGAAGTTGGTAGAGCAAGCACACGAGCTGTAGTTTGGACAAGTGTTGTAATTATTTTAATGAATTATTTTTTAACGCAAATGCTTTTAGGATAAATGATAGAAGTAAAAGATTTATGCAAGGAATTTAATGGCGTTCCAGTTCTTAAAGGTATATCTGCGACGTTTGAAGAAGGAAAAACAAGTTTAATAATTGGTCAAAGTGGTTCTGGGAAAACAGTTTTCTTAAAATCTCTTTTAGGATTACATGAACCAGAAAAAGGAACAATTGCTTATGATGGTAGAATTTACTCTGAATTAAGTATTAAAGAAAAAAGAAATATTCGAAAAGAAATGGGAATGGTTTTCCAAGGAAGTGCTCTTTTCGATTCAGAAACAATTGAAGCAAATGTAATGTTTCCTTTAAAAATGTTTACAGATCAAACAGTGGAAGAAATGCGAGATCGTGTAAATACTGTTTTAAAAAGAGTAAATCTTGAAAATGTAAATCAAAAATATCCTGCCCAACTTTCAGGAGGAATGCAAAAACGTGTTGCAATTGCTAGAGCAATTGTTATGAATCCACGTTATCTTTTTTGTGATGAACCAAACTCAGGTTTAGATCCAACGACTTCTATTTTGATTGATAATTTGATTCAAGAGATTACAGACGAATATCAAATGATTACAATTATCAATACACATGATATGAATTCTGTGATGGAAATAGGAGAAAAGATTATATTTCTTAAAGATGGATTAAAAGCATGGGAGGGGACGCATAATGATATCTTTAAAACAGATAATAAAGTAATCACAGACTTTGTATATTCTTCGAATCTTTTCAAAAAAGTTAGAAAAGCGCTTTTAAATGAAAAATAATTTAAGAAGAAGCTAGAAAAGACTCTCATTATTCTTATCAAATTAGAATGCAAAAACACATTTTTTTGTAGGAAAAATTCTATTCTAAATAAAAAGAAAAAATATCTTAAAATTTAATTATTTGATATATAGGATTGTAAAAAAAAGTTTAAAGAAATTTCATAATTTGGTTTGTTAGTTTAAAAAATAGCTCATATATTTGCAGCCGCTAACAAGGAATAATGATAGCGATTGACCGGATAGCTCAGTTGGTAGAGCATCTCCCTTTTAAGGAGAGGGTCCTGGGTTCGAGCCCCAGTCCGGTCACTTAAGGTTTATAACATAGATCTAGGTGAGATACTCAAGTGGCCAACGAGGGCAGACTGTAAATCTGCTGCGCAAGCTTCGGAGGTTCGAATCCTCCTCTCACCACAAAATTAATGACCGGATAGCTCAGTTGGTAGAGCATCTCCCTTTTAAGGAGAGGGTCCTGGGTTCGAGCCCCAGTCCGGTCACTTAAGGTTTATAACGTAAATCTTGGTGAGATACTCAAGTGGCCAACGAGGGCAGACTGTAAATCTGCTGCGC
>NZ_JADPIB010000002.1:0-247687 GCF_015767265.1 Aureivirga marina | reverse complement strand
GCAAGCTTCGGAGGTTCGAATCCTCCTCTCACCACAAAAATTTAATGACCGGGTAGCTCAGTTGGTAGAGCATCTCCCTTTTAAGGAGAGGGTCCTGGGTTCGAGCCCCAGCCCGGTCACTTAAGGTTTATAACGTAAATCTTGGTGAGATACTCAAGTGGCCAACGAGGGCAGACTGTAAATCTGCTGCGCAAGCTTCGGAGGTTCGAATCCTCCTCTCACCACAAAAATTTAATGACCGGGTAGCTCAGTTGGTAGAGCATCTCCCTTTTAAGGAGAGGGTCCTGGGTTCGAGCCCCAGCCCGGTCACTTAGCTTCACGATAAGTGGAGCTTTTTTTTTCATATATCTTTTTTAAAAAGTTGGAAAATTTTTCATTTGAATTTTTTAATAATCTACAAATAAAAAAGCGATAACAATTGTTATCGCTTTTTGTTTGAGGTTTATTTATTAATTCAAACAGTAAAGTAGAGAAAGATATTATTTTGAAGCTTTTGTCAGTTCTTCTAAGACTTTTAAAGGTCCTTTAGGAAACCAAGATTTCGCTAAAAAATCAGGAACACCAACAGGTATAAATTTTCCAATTATTTCAATTTCCACTTTTTCATCATTTATTTTTTTTATTTTATAAATGATTTCTGAAATTTCCACTCTTTTTTCGTCATTTAATTTCATTTTTTCAGGAGAAGAAATGTGTTTAGAAATAAATATATTTTCATTTTCGGAATGTGTAATAGTTCGTATTAAATCCATGTCAGACATTGGCCAAGGAGCATCGAATAAATAATAAGCAACCGTTTCATTGTTTATCTCATTAAGAACTTTACTTTCTTTACAATCATAGAATTTTTTATGATTATTTACATTCTTAATTGCATTTTTACAATTTTCGAAAGAAATAGTTTGTGTAGAATTAATTTTCCATTCAAAAACAGTTTCTTTTTTTCCTTTTTTGTTTTTTACTTCTGGAAAGCGAGTGTGAAGGGTTGTTCCATTTTTATTATGTTTTAATTTCCATTCTACATTTTCTTGAGAAAAAATAGATGTAATTGAAAATAGACAAAGAAAGATTACAATTAATTGTTTCATAATTTTTTAGTTTTAAATAAAATATAGACTGACTAATCACTCTATTGTATAATTAAATTTTTTAACTTATCATACGCCATAATAAATCAAAGCTTGTATTTATTAAATTTTTTCTTTCTTCTTGGCTAAGAGAATTTTGAATTATGTATTCTTTATTTCCCATAAAATGATTTAGAAGAAGCGTATAAATATAATCTAAAGGTAAATCTGTAAATAGATTTTTAGAATAGCATTCATTTAGAACTTTATAATAACTTTGAGATTGTTGATCTAAAGTTTCTTGAGGAATCAATTTTAAGAAAGGAGAAGATTGAAATAAAAGTATAAATTGAAATTTATCACTATGATCAATTGACCAATTTAGTGAACTTATGTAGAGAGCTTTAAATTTTGTTTTTGGATTTAAATCTCCTTTAATATGTTCTTCAATGTAATCGTTAATTTCTTCTTTTGATTTTAAATAAAGTTCTTTAATAAGAATATCTTTTGTTTTAAAATGGTGAAAAAGTGTTCCATTTGCAATTCCAGCTTCTTTAGCAATTTTGCTAGTTGGTGTACCATGAAAACCATCTTTTACAAAAAGTTTTAAAGCTGTATCAAATATTTTTTCTTTTTTATCCATTTTAAACCGACTAATTACTCTACAAATGTATAGTTATTTATTTAAAACCAAAATATTTTAATTAAAAAATAAAAAAAGGCCAAACAAAAAAGTCTAGCCTTCAAGAAATATTTTAAATTAATTCATCTTCTTCCATTAATTCGTAGCCAATTTCAACGGCCCATTGTCCACCAACATCACTTGAAAATTGCCAATTCATAACACCACCAATTCCGAAAGATTCTTTTAAAGGATAAACAATTTCAGAAACAATTGTGGAAGCAAGTAAATAACCAGAACCAGCATCTTTTTCAGTTACAGGAAAACCAAGAACGTGTTTTTCTGCACTCATTCCAGCTAAATCATTGAATTCAGAATAAGTTTCAATAATTTTTTCAGGATTGCTACTCCAAGGAGTATTGTTATAATATTGGACGTTTACAAAATCGATTGCATGACCAGCTTTTTCCATCACAGCAACATATCCGTCAATTTCTGTTCCTTTTCTAAAATAAGGAGGTTGTGGAGCATGTGCAATTTCCATATTATAAGGAAGACGCTTTTTAAGTTCTAAAGTTAAATCAATTAAAAACTGACGACCATTATAAGTTGCGGTATTTTTAAAAGCAGAAGTATCTTCAAAATCGATATCAATTCCATCTAAATTATTTTCATGGATAAAATTGACTAATTTTTCAGCCATTTCAGCCTCTTTTCCAACAATTCCTTTATAAGCTTCAGAATGCATTGCACCACCACCAAAAGAAATCATCACTTTTTTACCAGCATTTTTTAATTCTTGAATTGCTTGTTTTGTAGAATTTGTGAAAGTAGGTGGAATATTTTTCAGAGCAGTTCCTCCGTCTAAAATTAATTCCATTGGATTTTCAGGTTTTGTAAATAAAAAAGCAATCATAATATGCGTATAAGGAAGCGAAACAGCATCTTTTAAAGGAATTTGATTTCCGCAATAATAAGTTACAAATCTAGTAGTATTTTGCATAACAAATCTTTGTTTTTGTTCATTAATTTATGTTATGCTAATGTAGTGTTTTAAATTAGATTTTAACAAACATATAAATGGTATCTATTTAAAAAAGATAAGATAAAAATAGATTTCACATAATTTTATTGACAAGTATAACCACCGTCAATTGAAATTAGAGATCCTGTGATATAATCCGAATTTTCAGAAAAAAGATAAGAAACTAAAGAAGCGATTTCTTCAGGTTTTGCCATTCGTTTTATAGGTTGTGCATTATTTAAGAAAGAAATTGTTTCCTGTTTCTCTTTTTCAGAATTACAATATTTTTTTAAAAAATCGTCTACTAAAGTTGTATTTGTAGTTCCTGGACAAACTGCATTTACTTGAATATTAAAAGGAGCGTAATCAATTGCTGTACTTTTTGTGATTTGTCCGATAGCGCCTTTCGTTGCACCATAAATAAAAGAATTAGCCTTTCCCACAAAACATTGATCAGATCCATTAAGAACAATTTTTCCAAATTTTTGTTTTTTAAGAATAGGTAAAACAGATTTTAAAAGATAGAAAGTTCCGCAGAAATTAATAGAAAGAACTTTATGAAAGTCTTCGAGAGTTGTTTCTTCTAAATTTGCTAGATGATGAATTCCGGCATTACTAAAAACTGCATCAATATGTTTTTCTTTTTGATAAATGAATTTAATTTGTTGTTTTACTTCATCGAAATTAGAAATATCACAATTTAGAAAATTAGCGAAATTATGTTTTTGCGTTTTGATATCTAGATTATAGATAATCCAATTTTGAAAATATAATTTTTCACAAACAGCTTTTCCGATTCCATTTGTTCCTCCAGAAATAATAGCGATTTTCTTTATAGACATAATTAAATTCTTTAATAAGAAAGAAGTTACAAAAAATCTGTGTTTTAATTTTAAGAAATAAATAGGTTTAAAAAATGTTAATTCAGAAATAATTAAAAATAGTTTTTATAGAAAAGAAGTAATTTAAGGCTTCTATATTTTATAGAAATTAAATAATTAGGTTTTTAACGCGTCATGAAAATATAAAAATGTCAGCTTTTTTTAGTTAAAAAATTATTGTCAATGTCAATATGACATAAAAAAGTCAGTTAAAATTAAATTTTATGACAAAAAACAAGAAAAAATTGGATGGCATATAAATTGACTAAATAGAAGCAGTTATAAAAATTAGAAATAAAGACATTCAAAATATAGGATTATGAGTAAAATTATAGGAATTGACTTAGGAACTACAAACTCATGTGTTTCTGTAATGGAAGGAAATGAGCCTGTAGTGATACCAAATTCAGAAGGTAAAAGAACTACACCTTCAATTGTTGCTTTCATCGATGGAGGAGAAAGAAAAGTAGGAGACCCAGCAAAACGTCAAGCTGTTACAAATCCTTTAAAGACAATTTATTCTATAAAGAGATTTATGGGGAATAAATTTTCTGAATCACAAAAAGAGGCAGAAAGAGTACCTTACAAAGTAGTAAAAGGAGATAACGATACTCCAAGAGTGGATATCGATGGACGTTTATATACACCACAAGAAATTTCAGCGATGATTCTTCAAAAAATGAAGAAAACTGCTGAGGATTATTTAGGACAAGAAGTTTCGGAAGCTGTAGTTACTGTTCCTGCATACTTTAATGATGCGCAACGTCAGGCTACGAAAGAAGCTGGTGAAATTGCTGGATTAAAAGTAGCAAGAATTATCAATGAGCCAACAGCTGCTGCTTTAGCTTATGGTTTAGATAAGGCTGATACAGATAGAAAAATCGCTGTTTATGATTTAGGTGGAGGAACATTTGATATTTCAATCTTAGAATTAGGAGACGGAGTATTTGAAGTACTTTCTACGAATGGTGATACGCACTTAGGAGGAGATGATTTTGACCAAGTAATTATCGATTGGTTAGCTGATGAATTTAAATCAGAAGAAAATTTTGATTTACGTCAGGATCCAATGGCTTTACAACGTTTAAAAGAAGCTGCTGAGAAAGCTAAGATTGAGTTATCTTCTAGTGCACAAACGGAGATTAACTTACCTTATATTACTGCAACTGCTTCAGGACCTAAGCACTTAGTGAAGACTTTAACGAAAGCTAAATTTGAGCAATTAGCACATGATTTAGTAGTTCGTTCAATGGAACCTGTAGCAAAAGCTTTAAATGATGCAGGATTATCTAAATCAGATATTGATGAGATTATTTTAGTAGGAGGTTCTACACGTATTCCAAAAATCCAAGAAGAAGTAGAGAAATTCTTTGGTAAGAAACCATCTAAAGGAGTAAATCCTGATGAGGTTGTTGCGATTGGAGCTGCTATTCAAGGAGGAGTATTAACAGGAGATGTAAAAGACGTATTATTATTAGATGTAACTCCACTTTCATTAGGAATTGAAACAATGGGAGGAGTAATGACTAAATTAATTGATGCGAATACTACAATTCCAACAAAGAAATCTCAAGTATTCTCAACTGCTGCTGACAACCAACCTTCTGTAGATATTCACGTATTACAAGGAGAGCGTCCAATGGCGAAAGATAACAAGACAATTGGTAAGTTCCATTTAGATGGAATTCCACCAGCACAAAGAGGAGTTCCTCAAATTGAAGTTACTTTCGATATTGATGCAAACGGAATCATTAAAGTTTCTGCAACTGATAAAGCAACTGGAAAATCTCAGGATATTAGAATCGAAGCTTCATCTGGATTAACAGAAGAAGAAATCGAGAAAATGAGAAAAGAAGCAGAAGCTAATGCGGAAGCGGATAAAGCAGAAAAGGAAAAAGTGGAGAAAATCAATGGAGCTGATTCAATGATTTTCCAAACAGAAAAACAATTAAAAGAATTTGGTGATAAATTATCTATAGATAAAAAACAACCAATTGAAGATGCTTTAGAAGAATTAAAGAAAGCTCACCAGTCTCAAGATCTTGCTGCTATTGATGCTGCAATGGAAAAGATTAATGAAGCTTGGAAAGTTGCTTCTGAAGAAATGTATAAAGCACAACAAGATGCACAAGCTAACGGAGCTGGAGCTGCTGGTCCTGAAGCAGGAGCAAATGCTGGAGCGAACGCTGGTGGAAATGCAAAAGGTGAAGATGATGTACAAGACGTTGACTTTGAAGAAGTAAAATAAGTTTTGTTTTAATTATCAATATAATTTTCAAGCCCTCAATTTTTGAGGGCTTTTTTTATGATTTTAGTAAAATTATAACAAAAAAATCTGGTAAATTTTGTAAATTGATAAGCTCAAAAATTAGCTTATTAATTATGAATATACCAGAATCCGATTTACCAAGAGTTGTCATTATTGGAGCTGGGTTTGCAGGAATTGCAATTGCCAAAGGCTTAAAAAATAAGAACGTCCAAGTAGTTCTTTTAGACAAAAACAATTACCACACTTTCCAACCACTTCTTTACCAAGTTTCCACAGCAAGTTTAGAACCTGATTCCATCGCTTTTCCAATACGGAAAATTATCAAAGGATTTAAAGATTTTTATTTCAGATTAGCAGATGTAAAATCTATTAATTCTGGAAAAAAAGAATTAGAAACTTCTATTGGGAAATTATCTTATGATTATTTAGTGATTGCCACTGGATCTCAAACAAATTTCTTTGGAAATAAAAATGTTGCCAAATTTAGTATGGCAATGAAAGATTTGACACAATCTTTAGATTTGAGAAGTTTAGTTTTAGAAAATTTTGAAGAAGCAGTTTTATCTAAAAATAAACAGAGGCGGGAAGAATTGATGAATTTCGTTGTCGTGGGAGCAGGACCAACAGGAGTGGAACTTGCAGGAGCTTTAGCGGAAATGAAAAATAATATTTTACCAAAAGATTATCCAGATTTAGATTTTTCAGAAATGGAAATTAATCTAGTAGAAGGAGCTGGAAAAGTTTTGGAAGCGATGAGTGAAGTTTCTTCTGCAAAAGCACAAAAATTTTTAGAAGAACTAGGTGTGAATATTTATTTTAAAACATTTGTATCGGATTATGATGGTGTGACGGTTAGTACAAATACAGATGTGAAATTTAAAACAGCAACACTGATTTGGGCAGCAGGAGTGATGGGAGCAGCAGTGAATGGTTTGGCTGAAGGATGTGTAATTGAAAGAGCAAATCGGGTTAAGGTAGATGTATATAATCGGGTAGTTGGAGAGAAAGATATTTTTGCAATTGGAGACGTTGCTTGTATGCAAACAGATGATTTACCAAGAGGGCATCCGATGATGGCGCAACCTGCGATTCAACAAGGAAAATTATTAGCAAAAAATTTAATTGCTTCTATGGAAGGAAAAGAGTTGATTGCTTTTAAATACCACGACAAAGGTTCGATGGCAACGATTGGAAGAAACAAAGCAGTTGTAGATTTAAAAAGAATGAAATTTCAAGGAATTTTCGCGTGGTTCATTTGGATGTTTGTTCATTTAATGTCTTTGGTTGGATTTAGAAATAGAACAGTTGTGTTTTTTAATTGGGTATATAATTATGTAAGATCTGATAAAGGAACACGTTTAATTGTTCGCTCTTTTAAAAGAAAAAATAAAAAGGAATTAGAAGCAGAGAAATTTGTTTAAAATTAAGGAAATAAAAATATTTTTATAAACAGCACTTTTTCGAGTGCTGTTTTTTTAAACCTTATAATAAATTTCTTTAATTAATTCAGAACCATATTTTCGTTCCAATTTTCGAACAGTAAAATGTCCAATCGCCATGTCTTGAAAATGATTTAAAAACATGGTATTAATAGCTGCACCTCCTGCTGCTCCAATTAAAGGAATAGCTTGACCTGCTAATTTTTCTGTAATTTGAATTGAAAATCTTTCCGCAATTTTAGTAAAAACTTTTAAAATAACAGGAGCTCCTTTTTCAGTTAATCCTTTTTCAATGATATATTTACTTGCTTCCGTAACAGATTTCGCCAAAGAAGCACGAACTGTAAAATAACCAGATTGCATATTATCATCTGTCATATTATTTCCACCAAAAGCAAAAACTTCAAGACAAGCAAATTTTGTTTCAATTTCACTAATTGATTCTCCTTGTTCACGAGAAATATCAGCGATAGAACGTAACATAATAGTTGTAGAAACTGGAAGCTCCAAAGCCAAAGCTGGTAAACCGAAAAAACCTCCAACTCCACCACTTAAAGCAACTGCAAATTTGTGTTTTAAATTGGAAGATTTTGTTCCTGGAATATCTTTCATAGTGAAAATTGCGCCATTTGCAGCTTTCATTAATGATTCCACTGTAACATCGCTTAATTTTGCTTTCCATTTTTCAGGTAAACTGTCTAATCCGCTTTCAATGGGTTTTCCTATATAATTTGTAATTTTTGCAGCAAGTCCTGGGTTTTCAAGAAGTTTTTTCGCTTTTTTTAATTCGATTAAATCATCATTTGTAATTTCTTTTTCTATTTCAATCATTTTCTTTGTGTTAAAATCCAAATATAAATAAATTTTAAGCACATTAATCTCTCCTTAAAAAAGAAGAGATTTAAGCATTAAATAGATTTAATTACATCTTCAAAACACAATCTTTGTTTCGCAGTAATTGTTGGTTGATTCGAATCATTTTCATCACGATAACCGATTGCAACAGCAAAAAGTGGCGTATGATTGTCTAATTTTAAAATTTCTGCATATTTTTTTGGTTCAATTCCTTCCATTGGTGTAGAATCGATATTCATATTTGCACAAGCACTTAAAAAAACACCAAGCGCAATATAAACTTGATGAGAAAGCCAATTTACAATTTCTGTTTCAGGTTTTTCTTTTAAAAAAGTATTATAATAACCAACTGCTCCTTCAGGTAAATTTTCATTAATTTGATTTTCAAAGAAAGGTTTATTATTTACTGTATTAAAAACAATTAAATGACTTGCATCTTTGATTCTTTCAGCATTAAAAAAAGAAGCATCTGCCAATTTATTTTTAGTTTCTTGATCGGAAACAAAAATGAAATTCCAAGGTTGACTATTAATTGAAGAAGGACTTAAATGTAAGATATGTTTTAATTTTTTAATGTCTTCTTCTGCAACAGCTTTTGTGTTATCATATTTTTTTGTGGTATATCTATTTTGAATATTATTTAAAATTTCATGATTTTATTTTTTTAGTTTTATACTATAATTTTTATAGTTGCAAAATTACCAAGCGTTTGATACTTTTGCAATAACGGTCAAAAAGGATAGTTTAAAAATGTATAAAAGAGGAGAAAAAATTTATCCCTGTTGTACTTCATTAACAATGGATTATATCGGAGGAAAGTGGAAAACAGTAATTTTAGTTTATATAAAAGATTCTGTAAAAAGGTATAGTGAATTAAAACGATTAATGCCAACCATTACAGAGCGTACTTTAAGTTTACAGTTAAAACAACTAGAAGAAGATGGATTAATTTTAAAAAAAGTTTACAATACAAAACCACCTTTAAAAGTAGAATATTCATTGTCAGATTTTGGAAAAACGCTGATTCCAATTTTGGATTTAATTGTAGAATGGGGAGAAGAAATGGGAGAGAAGATGGAAGAAAAAAAGAAAAGTCAAGAAAATTAATTCCTGACTTTTTTTGTTAAAACATATTGGTTCTTAATAATACCAAAGTACAAGCTTGTTCCACTTGTATGTCGTTTTCCTTGAGTAATTTCATCAATTCAGGATTTTCAGAACCTGGATTAAAAATGACTCTTCTAGGATTTATTTTTAAAATTTGATCATAATACATTTTTTGATGATTTGGATTTAAATACATCGTAATTGTATCAATATCTTTCCAATCATTTTGAATTTCAGTATAAATATTTGTGTCATTTACACTGACTTCTTTTCCTCCAATTGCAAAAATTTTATAATTTTTTTCACCAAGCATTTCAATCGCTTTATATGAGTATCTCATTGGATTTGAGGAAGCTCCGAGAATTAATACATTTTGTTTCATAAAATCTCTTGTTAAAGAATTGTTAAAGTAAAAAAAAAAAGTAACAATAAAATATTCTCTGCGTCTTTTAGTCGTACACTTCTTTAAAATCTTTCAACACTTTTTTTAATGTTTATAGATAATTAAGAAGCGTTATTTAGAATGATTATTATGTATAACAAGGTAATATGTAATAAACTATATTGAATTAATAATAAAACGAATCAAACCAAAAAGAAAATGAAAAATTTTATATTATTTTTTAGCTGCTTATTTTTAAGCGTTGCCACATTTGCAAATGGAGAACCACCCAAAAAAGGAGCTATTACTGGAAAAATTGTAGATAAAGTAAGTTCTGAGATTTTACCATATGTAAATATTATTGTTAAGTCGAAAGATGGAAATATTTTAACTGGAGACATTACAGATGACAATGGAGAATTTACAGTAAAAAATATTGTTTATGGAGATATTGTGGTAGAATTTCAATTTATTGGATATAAAACACAAACGCACAATATTACACTAAATAAGAGTAAACATAATTTTGGAACGATTTCTTTGGAAGAAGATACAGCGCAGTTGGATGAGGTTGTGGTTGTTGCAGAAACTTCTGAAACGATTCAAAAAGTAGATAGAAAAGTAATTAATGTAGGAAAAGATTTAACATCAGTAGGAGCAACAGCTTCAGATGTTTTAAATAACATTCCTTCTGTAACTGTAGACCAACAAACAGGTTCATTAAGTTTAAGAGGAAATGACAATGTACGTGTTTTATTAGATGGAAAACCAACAACTTTAAGTGTTGAGCAACTTTTACAACAAATTCCTTCAACTTCAATTAAAAGTATTGAATTGATTACAAATCCTTCTGCAAAATACAATCCTGAAGGAATGAGTGGAATGATTAACATTATTTTACATAAGAATTCAATGATGGGATTCAATGGTAATGTGAATGCAGGATATACATATGGAAAAGGAAATCGTTTTAACGGATCTTTAGATTTAAATTATAAAGTGAATAAAGTAAACTTTTTCTTAAACTATGGAGCGAATGCTGGAAAATCTGAAAATGGAGGATATGTGAATAGATCAGGAGAGAATCCTATTTACCAAACATTTACTTTTGATAATGAAAATGTATCACATTTAGTAAAGACTGGTTTTGATTTTTATATCAACGAAAAGAATACATTATCTTTTTATACAACTCAAAATTTTATTGATTCTAAAACACCAGGAACAACTTCATTAGATTTCTTATTAAATCCGGCATTAAATACATTCCAATATAGTGATATCGATTCTGATAATTATTCTCAGATTTACAACTTAAACTATACAGTTGATTTTAATGATAAAGGACATAATTTAGATATTGAAGCAAATTATAGTAAATCAGATAATACAGAATATGCGATTTATGATGAGATTAATTTCCCAACAGATGGAACATTAAACTTTATCAATGATATTGACAAAAAAGGAGAAAATTTTATTTTCAACGTAGATTATACTTTACCAATTTCTGAAAGTTCAAAATTAGAATTAGGAGCTGAATCTAGAACACAAAAATCAGATGATAATAATATCACAACACAGTTAAGCGAAACAGGAGAAATTTTACCAAATAAATTCTTCAAATATAACAGATATATCAATTCTGCTTATTTCAATTATAACTTAGCTTTTAGTCAAAAATTAATGGCGCAAGTTGGAGCACGTTTTGAGAAATATGATGTGGAAGCAGATTTAAATGATGAGAGAATTTATGAAGATGATTATTTTACAGTATATCCTTCAGCGTTTTTAACTTTTAATCCATCAGAAAAAAATCAATTCCAATTAAGCTATAGTTATAGAGTTGATAGACCATCTTTAGGACAAGTAAATCCGATTAGAGAATTTTCAACGCCAGTAATTATCTCTGTTGGTAATCCAGAATTAGATCCACAATTTACAAACTCGGTAGAATTAAATTATACAAGAAGATTAGGAAAAGGATCTATTACAGTTGGAGCATTCTATAGATTAATTAAAGATAATATTTCAAGAACAGTTGTAAAAGATGTTGTAGATCCAACGAAGTTAATCTTATCTTATAATAATATTGGAGATAATAATGCTTACGGATTAGAAGTTTCAGGATATTACAGATTAGCAAAATGGTGGACATTAAACGGAAGTTTAAACTTCTATCAAAATACAGAAAAAGGTGTAGTTGCATTACAAAATGCAGAAGTAGACAATTTAGCATTTGATACTAGAATTAGCAACTCATTTAAAGCAACAAAGAAATTAAGATTCCAATTAACAGGATTCTATAGAGGAGCAAACAAAAGTTTACAATTTAATACAAAGCCAATGTGGGGAGTAAATACAGGAGCTAGATATACTGTATTAGATGGAAAAGGAACAATTAGTGCAAACTTTAACGATGTATTTAATACAATGAGATTTGCTTTTGAACCAGGAAAATTAAGTCCATATCCACAAGAAGGAGAATTCAGATGGCCAAGTCATACTGCTTATATCGGATTCTCATACAGATTTGGAGGAGGAAAGAATAAAGCTAGACAAAGAAAGTATAGAGATAACAATGAAAAGAGAGGAAGTGGAGGTATGTTCTAATAAATGTTAAATATTTATTAAAGACTATACTAAAACAGCAATTCATAAGTTATCATAAATAATTTAACAACAAAAATTAGAATTATAAAAAGAAAAAGAACTATTAAACTTGAATTATATGGAAATATAAATAAAGATTATAACTTATTTGAATTATTTGTTTTTTTATGCTAAGTAAGCATTTTGGTTAATCGATAAAAAGGTTGTATTTACTAAATACAACCTTTTTTCTTTTATATTATTTAAATTAATTTTTACCAGCGAATAACAGCACTTGCCCAAGTAAATCCACTTCCAAAAGCAGCAAGAACTACTAAATCTCCATCTTTGATTTTTCCTTCTTCCCAAGCTTCTGTCAACGCAATTACAACAGAAGCAGCTGTTGTATTTCCATATTTCATGATATTGTTAAAAACTTGATCATCCGACAATCCAAATTTCTTTTGAATAAATTGTGCTATTCTCAAGTTTGCCTGATGAGGTATTAACATATCAATGTCTGTAGGCTTTAAATTATTTGTCATTAAACCTTCCATAATTACTTCAGAAAAACGAACAACAGCATTTTTAAATACAAATTGTCCATCCATATATGGATAGTAAGAAATATCTTCTGGATTATTTTCTTCTAATAATTGCGGAACCCAACGACGAATACTTGGTCCTTCTACCATTAATTTTTCAGCATATTTTCCTTCAGAATGTAAATGTGTAGAAAGAACACCCTTCGAATTATCTTCTGTTCTAGATAAAACTGCAGCTCCAGCTCCATCACCAAAAATTACAGCAACATTTCTTCCTCTTGTACTTAAATCTAAACCTCCTGAATGATACTCAGAACCAATAACAAGAATATTCTTATACATTCCAGTTTTGATAAATTGATCTGCAACAGAAATTCCATATACAAATCCTGAACATTGATTTCTGATATCTAAAGCTCCAATCGTAGGCATTTCTAAAATATCTTGAATTTGAACACCTCCACCTGGGAAATAATAATCTGGACTTAAAGTTGCAAAAACAATAAAGTCAATATCATCTTTTGTCAATCCTGCTCTTTCAATTGCAATTTTAGCAGCTTTAGCTCCCATCGTTGCAGTTGTATCATCACTTCCTTTTTTAATCCATCTTCTTTCTTTAATACCAGTCCTCTCTTGAATCCACTCATCATTTGTATCCATCATTTTTGATAAGTCATCATTCGTGATTATATTATCTGGTACATAGTATCCTAATCCTGTTATTTTCGAATTGTACATAGGCTTCGTTTTTTCTATTTTCCTAAAAATAGAAAATTAATGTGATATGAAAAATGATTTTAGTATTTTTAAGTATTTTGCAATTTTTTAGAATTGTATTTTAAACTTTATTAAATTCTTATAGAAAAATTATTATGCTTGCATAGTAATTTTTTATTATATTTGGAACTATGCGAAAAGAAGAAACGATTGATTACTGTCTCAGAACCACTTGGCAGTCACTTTGTAAGATGTATAATGAACAGGCTTCGAAGTATGATACTACAATGACAACAGCTTTCGTGATGCTGAGTATTGACAAAAAAAATGGAACACGCTCAACGGATTTGGGTCCTAAATTAGGAATGGAACCTACAAGTCTTTCTAGAACTTTAAAAGATATGGAAGCAAAAGGTTTAATTTTTAGAGAAAAAAATCCAAAAGATAAAAGAAGTGTTTTAATTAAATTAACAGATTTTGGAATGGAAAAAAGAGAACTTTCCAAAACCTATGTTTTAAAATTTAATGACACAATCAAAGAACACATTCCGATGGAAAAACTGAAAACTTTTTTTGAAGTTTCAGAAGAAATCAATCGATTGATTGTGGATAAATTAATTTTCGATGAATAACAAAAGAAAAACTTATCACCTTATAATAACCATTTTATGAAAAAAAGATCTATAAAGAAAGTTGCAATTATAGGATCAGGAATAATGGGATCAGGAATTGCTTGTCACTTTGCCAATATTGGCGTGCAAGTGTTATTGTTGGATATAGTTCCGAGAGAACTTACCGAGATTGAAAAGAAAAAAGGACAATCTTTGGAAGATAAATCTGTTCGAAACAGAATCGTAAATGAGCATTTAAAAAATGCTTTAAAATCAAACCCATCTCCGATTTATCATAAATCTTTTGCAAGTCGAATCGAAACTGGAAACACAGAAGACGATATGCATAAAATTGCAGAAGTTGATTGGATTATTGAGGTGGTAACAGAGCAATTAAAAATCAAAAATATTGTTTTTGATCAAATAGAAAAACACAGAAAGAAAGGAACGATTGTTACTTCAAATACTTCTGGAATTCCGATTCATTTAATGAGTCAAGGAAGAAGTGAAGATTTTCAAGAACATTTTGCTGTAACGCACTTTTTCAACCCCCCGAGATATTTACGCTTATTTGAAGTTGTTCCTAGCCCAAAATGTAAACCAGAAATTGTAGATTTCTTAATGCATTATGGAGATAAATTTTTAGGGAAAACTTCTGTTTTAGCCAAAGATACACCAGCATTTATTGGAAATCGAATCGGAGTTTTCGGAATTATGAGTATTCTGAAAGTGGTGAAAGATTTAAATTTGACAATTGAAGAAGTTGATAAACTAACTGGTCCTTTAATTGGCCGTCCAAAATCAGCAACTTTCCGAACAGTTGATGTTGTAGGTTTAGATACTTTGGTGCATACTATTAAAGGAATTGCAGATAATGTGAAAAATGATGAAATGGCAAATTTATTTGAAGTGCCTGAATTCATTCATGAAATGCTAGAGAAAAATCTTTTAGGATCAAAAACAAAACAAGGATTTTATAAGAAAGTAACCAATGAAAAAGGAAAAAAAGAGATTCTATCTTTAGATTTAAATACGTTAGAATATCGTCCTAAAAAATCTGCAAAATTTGCAACTCTTGAACTAACAAAAAACATTGATAATGTTTTAGAAAGATTTCCAATTTTAGTAAAAGGAAAAGATAAAGCTGGAGAGTTTTTTAGAAAAACATTAGCGATGTTATTTGCGTATGTTTCAAATAGGATTCCTGAGATTTCAGATGAACTTTATCGAATTGATGATGCTGTAAAAGCTGGATTTGGGTGGGAAGATGGCCCTTTTGAAATTTGGGATGCTGTTGGTGTAGAAAAATCTTTAGCTTGGATGAAAGAAGAGGGATTTACACCAAATAATTGGGTAAATGATATGTTAGCTTCTGGTATTTTTTCTTTCTATAAAGTAGAAAATGGTGAAAAGAAATACTATGATATTAAATCAAAAACTTACCAAAAAAATACAAGTCAAGAAGGTTTCTTAATCTTAAATAACATTAGAGAAACTAAAACGATTTGGGAAAACAAAGAAGCGCAAATCCAACATTTAGGAGATGGAGTTTTGAATGTAGAATTCCGTTCAAAAATGAATACTCTTGGAGCTGGAGTTTTACAAGGAATTAATAAAGCAATTGATTTAGCAGAAACAGAATATGAAGCAGTTATCTTAGGAAATCAAGCGCAACATTTTTCTGTAGGAGCAAATCTAGCAATGGCTTTTATGATGGCTATCGAACAAGAATATGATGAATTAGATTATAGCATTCGATTCTTTCAAAATACTGTAATGCGTCTTCGTTATTCTTCCATTCCAACAATTGTTGCGCCACATGGAATGACACTTGGAGGAGGATGTGAATTGACATTACATGCTGATAAAGTTGTTGCAGCTGCGGAAACTTATATAGGTTTAGTTGAATTTGGAGTAGGATTAATTCCAGCTGGAGGAGGAACCAAAGAAATGGTTCGTAGAACAACAGAATTATTTCAAAAAGACGATGTTCAATTAAATCGTTTAAGAGAAAGTTTCATCAACATTGCGATGGCAAAAGTTGCTACTTCCGCTTATGAGGCGCAAGATTTTAATTATATCCAAAAAGATAAAGATGTTATTGTCGTAAATAAAGATAGACAGTTAGCAACTGCAAAACGTTATGCTTTGCAAATGCTAGAAGATGGATATACACAGCCAGTTCCAGAAAAAGTAGAGGTTTTAGGACAGCAAGCTTTGGGAATGTTTTTGGTTGGAACAGATAGTTTACAAAAAGGAAATTTTGCATCAGAACATGACAAATTGATTGCAAATAAACTTGCTTATGTAATGTCTGGAGGAGATTTATCTGAAAAATCGAAAGTTTCAGAACAATATTTATTAAATCTAGAAAGAGAAGCTTTCCTTTCACTTCTGACTGAAAAGAAAACATTGGAACGTATTCAACATACATTGAAAACTGGAAAGCCATTACGTAATTAAAATTTAAGTTGAAAAATGAAAACTGCATATATAGTAAAAGCATATAGAACAGCCGTTGGAAAAGCTCCTAGAGGTTTGTTTCGATTTAAACGACCTGATGAATTGGCTGCAGAAACAATTCAATATTTATTGAGTAAAGTTCCTGAATTAGATAAGAAAAGAATTGACGATGTGATTGTTGGAAATGCAATGCCAGAAGCAGAACAAGGTCTGAATATGGGAAGATTAGTTTCTTTAATGGGGTTAGATATTGATGATGTTCCTGGAATGACAGTAAATAGATATTGTGCTTCAGGTTTGGAAACAATCAGTTTGGCTGTTTCTAAAATTCAATCTGGTTATGCGGATTGTATCATTGCTGGAGGAGCAGAAAGTATGAGTTTTATTCCAATGGGAGGTTATAAGCCTGTTCCAGATTATAAAGCAGCAAAAGAAGGTCATGAAGATTATTATTGGGGAATGGGATTAACAGCAGAAGCTGTTGCTAAGAAATACAATGTTTCCAGAGAAGATCAAGATTTATTTGCTTTTAATTCACATCAAAAGGCTTTAAATGCATTAAAAGAAGGAAAATTTGTTGATGAAATTGCACCAATTACCATTGAACAAATTTTTATTGATAGCTCTGATAAAAGACAAACGAAAAAATATACAATGGAAATAGATGAAGGTCCGAGAAAAGACACTTCTATTGAGGCTTTACACAAACTTCGTCCTGTTTTTGCTCAAGGAGGAAGTGTGACTGCTGGAAATTCTTCACAAATGAGTGATGGAGCTGCTTTTGCTTTAGTAATGAGTGAAGAAATGGTTAATGAATTGGGATTAAAACCAATTGCAAGAATGGTTTCTTATGCTGCTGCTGGTGTTCCACCAAGTATTATGGGAATTGGACCATTAAAAGCAATTCCAAAAGCATTGAAAATAGCTAATATGTCTTTAAATGATATAGATTTAATTGAATTAAATGAAGCTTTTGCTTCACAATCTTTAGCTGTTATTAGAGAATTAGGAGTGAATCCAGATATTGTCAATGTTAATGGAGGAGCAATCGCTTTAGGACATCCACTTGGATGTACGGGAGCTAAACTTTCTGTACAACTTTTTAACGAAATGAAACGTAGAAAGAATAAGTACGGAATGGTTACAATGTGTGTAGGAACTGGGCAAGGAGCCGCAGGAATTTATGAATTATTAGAATAAAAACTTTTCAAAACCTAAAAAATATTTATCATGAGTGGCATTATCAAAGGTGGAGAATATCTTATTAAAGAATCTCAAATAGACGACATATTTACAGTAGATGAATTTACTGAAGAACAAAAAATGATGAAAGAGGCAGTATCAGAGTTTGTTGATAGAGAACTTTGGCCAAATAAAAATCGTTTTGAAAATAAAGATTATACATTCACAAAAGAATGTATGGAAAAGGCAGGAGAATTAGGTTTTTTAGGAGTTTCTGTTCCTGAAGAATATGGAGGTTTGGGAATGAATTTCATTTCAACACTTTTGGTTTGTGATTATATTTCTGGTGCA
This sequence comes from Aureivirga marina, assembly GCF_015767265.1. Lineage (GTDB taxonomy): Bacteria > Bacteroidota > Bacteroidia > Flavobacteriales > Flavobacteriaceae > Aureivirga > Aureivirga marina. The sequence continues at coordinate 229,580 of NZ_JADPIB010000002.1, read as the reverse complement.
ACAGGTTCTTTTGGAACTGCTTTTGGAGCACATACTGGAATTGGAACAATGCCAATCATTTTATATGGTACAGAAGAACAAAAACAAAAATACGTTCCAAAATTAGCATCTGGAGAATGGTTTGGTTCTTATTGTCTGACGGAACCAGATTCGGGAAGTGATGCAAATTCAGGTAAAACAAAGGCTGTTTTATCTGAAGATGGAACGTTTTATACAATTACTGGACAAAAAATGTGGATTTCCAATGCAGGTTTTTGTCATGTGATGATTGTTTTTGCAAGAATAGAAGATGATAAAAATCTTTCTGCTTTTATTATCGAATATGATTCTGAAAATCCGAATGGAATTACATTAGGAGAAGAAGAACATAAATTAGGAATCCGTGCATCTTCAACTAGACAAGTTTTCTTTAGTGAGACAAGAGTACCTGTTGAAAATATGCTTTCAGAAAGAAATAAAGGATTTAAAATTGCTTTAAATTCTTTAAATATTGGAAGAATAAAATTGGCTGTTGCAACTCTTGAAGCTGGAAGAAGAACTATAACAAATGCTGTAAATTATGCAAATGAAAGAAAACAGTTTAAAACTGCAATTGCAAATTTTGGAGCAATTCAACAGAAAATAGCAGAAATGGCAACACAGTCATATGCTAGTGAATGTGGAATTTATAGAACTGGAAAATATATTCAAGATAAAATCGACAGCTTAATCGCAGAAGGAAAATCACATCAAGAAGCAGAATTAAAAGGCGCTGAAGAATATGCAATTGAATGTGCAATGTTAAAAGTTTATGCTTCGGAAGCAATTCAATATATTACAGATGAAGGAATTCAGATTCTTGGAGGAATGGGATTCTCTGAAGACACACCGATGGAATCTGCTTGGCGTGATGCTAGAATTGCTAGAATTTATGAGGGTACAAATGAAATCAATCGAATGTTAACTGTTGGAATGTTGCTGAAAAAAGCAATGAAAGGAGAAGTTGATTTGATGGGACCAGCAATGAATGTTGCAAATGAACTTTTAGAAATACCTTCTTTTGATGTTCCTGATTATGCAGAGCTTTTTTCAGAAGAAAAAGAGATTTTAGGTAAATTGAAAAAAGCTTATTTAATGGTTGCAGGAAAAGCTGTTGAAACTTTTGGAATGGAACTAGAAGAACAACAACAGATTTTAATGGCCGCAGCAGATATTATGATGGCAATTTTCATATCTGAGTCTACCATTTTAAGAACAGAAAAAGCGATAAAAAATAATCCAGATAAAAATTACGATGCAGAAATTGCGATGGCTAAAATTAATTTATTCCACACCGTAGAAGTTACAAAACGAAGTGGAAGAGAAGCTATAATTTCTTTTGCTGAAGGAGATGATTTACGTCTTTTATTATTAGGATTAAAACGTTTTACGAAATATGTAAATGAACCAAATATTTTTGCTTTACAGAAACAAATAGCAGAAAAATTAATTAAAGAAAATAAATATTGTTTTTAAGAATTAGATTTTGATTTATTTTATCAAAAGTTTAAGTTTTGAATTTAAAAACCTACTATTTTTAGTAGGTTTTTTTGGTTTTATAATCTAGGTTAATAACATTAATATGAGTATTTTAGAGAAATAGAATATAAAACTTAAAAAATGAAAAAAATACCAAATGAAGAAGAGTTGGAAATCATGTATGATTTCTCGCTTGAAATTCCCACCAGAAAATATGTGGAAGAACCTTCAATTTTAATGCACTTAGGAAATTTGAAAGGAAAAAAGATTTTGGACTTAGCTTGTCGAACAGGACATTATGCTTTTCTATTTCAAAAAAAAGAAGCGGAAAAAATTGTTGGAGTAGATATTTCTCCTCGAATGATTAAACTAGCAAATCGTAAAAAAGAAATGTTAGGTGTTCAAAATATTGAATTTATAGAAAAGGATGTGAAAGATTTAGAAAAATTAGATGAATTTGATATTATAACTTCTATTTTTCTTTTAAATCATGCAAAATCTGAAGAAGAAGTTCGAACAATTGCTGAGGTTATTTATAAAAATTTAAAGGAAGATGGAATTTTCTTAAGTTGTACTTTTAATTTTCATCATAAAGGATATATTCGAGATCGATATAAAAATTATAAAATTGATATTTCTATTAAAGAAGATGATTATTCTAATGGAAGCCCAGTAAATATTGAGATAATTCCAGATCAACATGGAAGGATTTTTATCACAGATTATTTTATGGATCCAAGAGTTTATGAAAAGGCTTTTAGAGATGTAGGATTTAAATCATTTAAATGGATTTCTTTAACAATCTCAGAAGAGGGAAAAGAAAAATTTGGTGAGAAATATTGGGAAGAGTATATTGCATATCCGTACGATATTTTAATCAAAGCAATAAAATAAGCTATAAATTTTATTTTTTTTAATGGAAAAAATTGTAATTACTGGAGGAACAGGACTTATCGGAAATCGTTTGGCAAAGCTTTTAAGTGAAAAAGGCCATGAGATTTATATTTTAACAAGAAATAAAAATGCTGTTTCTGAATATCAGACAATTTATTGGAATATTGAAAAGAATGAAATTGAAAATGAAGAGATGCTAAGAGAAATTACAGTTATTATTCATTTGGCAGGTTGCGGAATTGCAGATAAAAAATGGACACATAAAAGAAAAGCGGAAATTATAGATAGTCGTGTGAAAACAGCAAATTTTTTATATGATACGTTTAAAAAATTTCCAAATAAAGTGAAAACTATAATTTCTGCTTCTGGAATTGGATATTATGGTTCCATTACTTCTGACCATATTTTTATGGAAAATGATTTACCTGCAAAAGATTTTCTTGGAACTTGCTGTACACTTTGGGAAAAAGCAATTCATCCTTTTGAAAAATTAGGAATTCGCACTGTTTGTGTGAGAACTGGAGTGGTTTTGAGTGAAAGTGGAGGAGCTTTGGAAAAAATAATGAAACCTATTAAAATGGGAGTTGGATCTGCTTTAGGAAATGGAAAACAATATTTTCCTTGGATTCATATAGATGATTTATGTAAAATGTATGTCTTTCTTTTAGAAAATACGAATTTACATGGAAGTTTTAATGCAGTAGCTCCAGAATTTATCACTTCAAATGATTTTAATAAAGAGATTGCAGAGAAGTTAAACAAACCTTATTTCTTTCCAAATGTACCAAGTTTTGTTTTACGACTTGCTTTAGGGGAAATGAGTGATTTAGTTTTAAAAGGTAGTAAAATTTCCGCAGATAAAATTTTAGCGTCTGGATTTAAATTCGATTTTAAAACTTCTGAAAAGGCTTTGAATAATTTACTTTAATTCAATTACTTTTCCTGTTTCTGCCAAGATGACATTTTCAAAATTTTCTTGTGCCTCTTTTTTAAATAATTCTAAATCTTTATATCTTCCAGAATAATGTCCTAAAATTAGTTGATTAACTTCTGCATCTTTTGCAATAAGAGAAGCTTGTTCTGCTGTAGAATGTTTTGTTTTTTTAGCGATTTCTTCGTCTTTTTTTAGAAAAGTAGATTCATGGTATAATAAATCCACATTTTTAATAATTGATACAATAGAAGGGAAGTACATTGTATCACTGCAAAAAGCGTAACTTAGATTTTTTGGAGGATCAAAAGTTAGTTTTGCATTAGAAATTATTTCTCCATTTTCAAATGTAAAATCTCGTCCACGTTTTAAATTATGATAATCGCAAACCTCAATTTCACGATGTTTTTTAATTTCATTCATATTTAATTTACGCTCTTCATTTGTTTTTTCTTTAAAAAGAAAACCATTAGCATAAATTCTATGTTTTAGAGGTATTGTATAAACTTCGACTTTTTTATCTTCAAAAATTAATTCACTTTCCTTACTTTCTAATTCGTGAAAAATCAGTAAAAAATTAGTCCAAGAATCAGACATTTTAAGTTGTAAAGTAATTAATTCTTTAATTCCTTTTGGTCCATAAACATGTAATTCAGTTCTTCTATTTAATAGACTAAATGTTGAAATTAAACCAACTAAACCATAGAAATGGTCTCCATGAAGATGGGAAATAAAAATGTGATTTATTTTAGTGAATTTGACTCCGTATTTTCTAAGTTGAACTTGAGTTCCTTCGCCGCAGTCAATAAGAAAAGAATGATTTTTTATTTCAAGTAATTGAGAAGTAGGATGCGATTCTACTTTTGGAGTTGCAGAATGGCATCCTAATATCGTAAGTTTTAAACTCATTATTTAATGATAATTCTTTTTGAAACCGATTGGTCAGAAGTTTTTAAAGTATAAAGATAAACTCCTGATTTCAAATCGTCTTTATAGAAAGGTATTCTATTTGTTCCTTCGTTAGTTTGAACTGTCTCTCTGTAAACAGTTCTACCTAATAGATTTTTCACAATAAACTCCACCTTTTGGCGTTTTGATGTATGAAAGGTAATAGTTGTCTTATCTGCCAATGGATTTGGAGAAGCAACAACTTTAGAAATAGTTGGTGGATTTATAGATAAATTTTGTACAACATCACTTCTATCACCTTGTGCAAAAGTGAAAGTTGCAGTTGCAAAAATTAATATAAGTAAAAGTAATGTTCTTTTCATATTTTAGTTTTTATATTTAAATGAAATCACATATCCAACAAATCTCTTTGCATTTCCTCCATATCTATAACATCAATAGCTTCGATAAGTGTTGGAACAACGTTGACTTCATCTGGTAATTCATCAATGTTTAAATCTTTTGAGATAACCACAAAAGACGTGCCATTTTCATGGTGTTTCTCTGCGATATTTATAAATAATTCAATATTTTTTACTTCAATGTTTTTAATTGATAATAAATCAATTATAACATTATCACTTTCGGTATTTTGAAAGTCTTTTGTAAAATTAGTATAAAAATCTGAGAAATCAGTAGTCTCAGACGTTATTTGTATATATTTTTCTGTTTTATTTAACTTCATGGGTTAATTTCTTTTGATTTGTTGTGCTAAAAGATAGATTACAGCCATACGAATAGCAACACCATTTTCTACCTGATTTAAGATAATTGATTGCTTTGAATCTGCTACATCTGAAGTAATTTCTACTCCACGATTAATTGGTCCAGGATGCATAATTACAATTTCCTTACTTAGCGAATTTAATAAATCTTTATTTATTCCAAAAAGTTGTGCATACTCTCTAGTAGTCGGAAAATATTTCACTTCCATACGTTCATTTTGAACACGAAGCATATTTGCCACATCACACCATTCTAAAGCTTTTCTCAAATTTGTCTCAACGCCAACTCCAAGTTCTGTAATATACTTTGGAATTAAGGAAGTTGGCCCACAAACTTTTACTTCAGCTCCTTGTAGTTTTAAAGCATAAATATTTGAAAGTGCAACACGAGAATGAAGAATATCTCCTACAATTACTACTTTTTTTCCTTTTACACTTCCTAATTTTTCTCTGATAGAATAAGAATCTAGTAAAGCTTGTGTTGGATGTTCATGTGTTCCATCACCTGCATTTACAATTCGAGCATCAACATGTTTTGACAAAAAATCTGCTGCTCCAACATTTGGATGACGCATAACAACAATATCTACTTTCATCGAAAGAATATTGTTAACCGTATCAATTAAAGTTTCTCCTTTTTTAACAGAAGATTGCGAGGCAGAAAAGTTTATTACATCAGCAGAAAGTCTTTTTTCTGCTAATTCAAAAGAAAGTTTTGTTCTTGTACTATTTTCAAAGAATAAATTAGCAATTGTGATATCTCTTAATGAAGGAACTTTTTTAATAGGTCGATTGATTACCTCTTTAAACTGATCTGCAGTTTCAAAGATTAAATTGATATCTTCCTCTTTTAAATGTTTTATTCCTAATAAATGTTGTGTGCTTAGCTGGCTCATTTCCTAATTTTTTGTAATAATATAAACTGCATCTTCATCGTTGTTTTCATGCCAATTTACAACGACTTTTTCTTCGTTAATCACGTCTACTTGACGACCTCTATATGTTGGTTGTATTGGTAAGTGTCGACTGAATCTTCGATCAATCAATACCATTAATTCAATATTATTTGGTCTTCCAAATGATTGAATCGCAGAAAGAGAAGCATTAATACTTCTTCCAGAATACAAAACATCATCAATAAATACGACATTTTTGTTCTCTACAATACAATGAATATTGGTCTGATTTGCTTTTAAAGGCTCGTCTCTTCTTCTAAAATCGTCTCGGTAGAAAGTAATATCCAATTGTCCAAGTTGAATATTTTTGATTTGATACGTTTCTTTTAGTACTTTTGCAATTCGTTCTGCTAGGAAAACGCCTCTTGGTTGAATTCCAATCAGAACCGTATTAGAGAAATCCCCATGGTTTTCGATTAATTGACAAGCTAATCGATGTAGTGTAAGATGAATTTCTTTTGAGTTAAGTAATAATTTTTGACTCATAATTGTTCCAAACATTGTTTGGAAAGCAAATATAAGATTTTTGTTAATTACTTTGTTAAAAAGAAATCTTAATTTGTGTAAAACACAGCCGTGGAAAGTTTAAATTTACAATAAGAGAAGAACAGCTTTATGAAGCAGATGCCTGATGAACATAACAATGTAGCACTTTCAAAATTTGAAGCTATGTTGAAAACAAATGAAGTATATTTTTTCGACTCGCAAGAGTTTGAAGATATTATACATCATTATCTAGATGCAGGAAAAAAATCTTTAGCACATAAAGCAATATCGCTTGGTTTAGAACAACATCCAACTTCTGTTACATTAAAATTACTTTTAGCTGAACTCCTTATTTTTGATGAAAAATTAGAAGAAGCAAATAAAATTTTAAAACAAGTTTATGCAATTGAACCTACAAATGATGAGATTTATATCTTAAAATCTTCGATACTTTCTAAACAATTTAAACACGAAAAAGCGATAGAATATTTGAAAATTGGATTGCAATATTCGGAAGAGCCAGCAGATTTATATTCTTTAATTGGAATGGAATATTTACATATGGATTCTTTTGATGAAGCACGAGAAAATTTTAAAAAATGTCTGGAAATTGATGTAGAAGATTATCCTTCTCTTTATAATGTGATTTATTGTTTCGATATGCAAAATAAGCAAGAAGAAGCAATTACATATTTACTAGAATTTATTGATAGAGATCCATATTCTGAAATTGCTTGGCATCAATTAGGAAGACAATATTATACAATTAAAAAGTATGAAGAAGCTTTAAGAGCTTTTGATTATGCTGTAATTATTGATGAATTTTTCGTTGGAGGTTATTTAGAAAAAGCTAAAACTCTTGAAAAATTAGAACAATTTGAAATTGCAATTGATAATTATTTGATTGCTCTAGAATTGGATGATCCAAGTGCCTTTGCTTTTTTTAGAATTGGAGAATGTTACATGAAAATGGGAAAAATGGATGATGCTTTTCAGTTTTTTAAAAAGACTGTAAACCAAGATCCTGTTTTAGATAAAGGTTGGTATCAAATGGCAGATATTTGCTGTAGAAGAGAAGATTATCATTCAGCACTATATTATATCAATCGTGCCATTCAAATTGATGAAGTAACTTCTATCTACTGGAGAAAATATGCAGAAATTAATCTTCGTTTAAACTTCTATGAAGAGTCAATTACTGCATTCCAAAAATGTATCGATTTACAAGATAATACAGAAGAAATTTGGCTTGGTTTAGCTGATGTTTTATTATTCATTGGTGAATTCGATCATGCAATGGAAATCTTACTTCGTTCTCAAAAATATTTGAAAGAACATAGTGGTGTTTCTATTCGTTTAAGTGGTGTTTACTTCTTAGCAAATGAATTTGTTGTTGGTAAAAAATATTTAAAAGAAGCTTTAACTTTAAACAAAGAAGAAAGTAAAATTTTTAGATTGATTTTTCCATCTGTTGTTGTAAATGAAGATGTACAGAAAATCCTAAAGATTTTTGAATAAAATTTAAGCTACTTTTTTCTCTTCTATATCTTTTAAAAGTAAATAGAAAATAACTACATATAACATTTGAAAAGCTACCAAATTCCAATCTGCAAGTATACTTGTTCCCATAATTAGAATAAGCATAATAAACAATCCTACGATAAGAGTTTTTCTAGTATATAAATTTAAGATTAAAAGTAATCCAATAATTCCTTCTATAAATGGTAATGTTATTGCAAAGGGCTTAATTAATGAAGTGGGGATTATCGTACTTGAAAATCTTTCAACCATCCAAATAGAAAATTCAGGAATTCCACTTAAAAGTCGACTTACTAAGTGAAATAAAAAATTGAATCCTAAAATTATTCTTAAAAAATCATAAGCTTTCATTATATCACTATTTTTTATACAAACAGTGGAATAACAAAGTATATGCCGATATAAAGATTAAAAATTAATAAAATGCTAAAATTTCTTGTTTCTATTTGAAAGAAAAGTGTATGCTTAATGTGGTAGGGGGATTCCCTTAATTAATAAAATTAAAAATATAAACGGTTAATATACAAATAACTATTTCTACTTTTGAAAAAACAAAACATCTATTTTAAATAAAGAAATTATGAAAGATGAGCTATATGATAAACTGGAGTTTTATTATGAGCAACAAAAACAATATGAAGGAAAGAAATGGGTGAAGTCAGGATTAATTTTTGGTGGAATTTTATTCATTTTAAATTGCATTCAAAATTATACAATGGGACTTTTCGAATTTTCTTTCTCCTTTGTTTTTTGGAAAATAATAATTTGGTTTTTGATAGGTCAAGCTTTTGGAATTATAATGAAATATTATCTTAGAATGTCAATTTTAAGAATCAAAAAAAAAATTAGATTCTCATAAATAAACGAACAATTTTATATCAGTGAATACTCTTTTCCACGAGTGAGTGTAATGAATATCCTTTCTTAGTAGTAGATTTAGCTTCTACTAAATAGTTTTAAGCTATAACCTACATTATGGCTTTTTCAAATTTTTAAAAGAGTCTTACAAAAAAAAGAGGTCATTTGACCTCTTTTCTTTTTATATTTTTTATAAGAATTAATCGTTTCTTCTCTGACAAGCTAACATTGTATTTTTTAATAACATTGCAATCGTCATTGGTCCAACTCCACCGGGAACAGGTGTAATGAAATCTGCTTTTGGACTAACAGAAGCAAAATCAACATCTCCAGCCAAACGATATCCACGTTTTTTAGTAGCATCTTCTACACGAGTAATTCCAACATCAATAATCGTTACACCATCTTTTACCATATCTCCAGTTAAGAATTCAGGTTTTCCTAAAGCGGCTACAATAATATCTGCTTCTTTTGTGATTTCTTCTAAGTTTTTTGTTCTAGAGTGTGTAATTGTTACCGTAGCATTTCCTGCTGGTCTTTTTTGTGACATTAAAATACTCATTGGACTTCCAACAATATGACTTCTACCGATTACAACCACATTTTTTCCTGAAGTTTCTACGTTATAGCGCTCTAATAATTCTAAAATTCCATAAGGTGTAGCTGGTAAAAAGGTTGGTAAGTTTAAAGTCATTTTACCAACATTTGTAGGGTGGAATCCATCAACATCTTTATCAGGATCTACTGCTAACAATACTTTCTGCTCATCAATATGTTTTGGTAAAGGAAGCTGTACAATAAAACCATCAATAGCAGGATTAGTATTCAAATCAGAAATTTGTTGTAACAATTCCTCTTCTGTAGTTTCTGTTGGTAATTCAATTAAAGTAGAATCATAACCAACAAAATCACAAGCTTTCACTTTGCTGCTTACATATGTCATACTCGCTCCATCATTTCCAACAATAATTGCTGCTAAATGTGGTGCTTTTAAACCATTTTCTTTTCTTAATTGAACTTCCTCTTTTAGTTCGTTTTTAATGTTAGTAGATGTTTGTTTTCCGTCTAAAATTGTCATGGAGTTGTATTGTTATTTTAAGGAAATAATTTAATCCACTGAAAATAAATTAAATCATTTCATGGTTAGTAATTATTAGAATAAAAAAAAGCAAGCGTGTTGCTTGCTTTTTTTTATTATTTCATGTTTTTCATCATTTGCATCATTTTTCTTCCGCCACCACCTTGCATCATCTTCATCATTTTGCTCATTTGGTTGAATTGTTTCAGAAGTTGATTTACTTCTTGTACGGAAGTTCCAGAACCTTTTGCGATTCTTTTCTTTCTACTTGCATTGATTGTCGCAGGATTTTGTCTTTCATCTGGTGTCATTGAGAAAATAATCGCCTCAATTCCTTTGAAAGCATCATCGTCAATATCTACATCTTTTAACGCTTTTCCAGCTCCTGGGATCATTCCAAGTAAATCTTTCATGTTACCCATTTTCTTGATTTGCTGAATTTGCGATAAGAAATCATCAAAACCAAATTGGTTCTTTGCAATTTTCTTTTGAATCTTTCTTGCTTGCTCCTCATCAAACTGCTCTTGCGCTCTTTCTACAAGAGAAACAACGTCTCCCATTCCAAGAATACGGTCAGCCATACGACTTGGATAGAAAACATCAATTGCTTCCATTTTCTCTCCTGTACCGATAAACTTGATTGGTTTGTTTACAACAGATTTAATTGTCAATGCAGCTCCACCACGAGTATCACCATCTAACTTTGTTAATACAACTCCGTCAAAGTTTAATACATCGTTGAAAGCTTTTGCAGTATTTACAGCATCTTGACCTGTCATAGAATCCACAACGAATAAAGTTTCTTGTGGCTCAATTGCTTTATGGATATTGGAAATCTCTGTCATCATCTCTTCGTCAACAGCTAAACGACCAGCCGTATCGATGATAACTACATTCTTTCCATTTTCTTTTGCATATTTAATTGCGTTTTGAGAAATTTCAACTGGATTTTGGTTTCCTTCTTCAGCATAAACCTCAACACCGATTTGCTCCCCAACAACACGAAGCTGATTTACAGCGGCAGGACGATAAACATCACAACCAACTAAAAGAACTTGTTTAGTTTTTTTTGTTTTTAAGTAATTAGCAAGCTTACCAGAAAATGTAGTTTTACCAGAACCTTGTAAACCAGACATTAAAATTATTGAAGGATTTCCTGAAAGATTAATTCCTACAGAGTCACCACCCATTAATTCTGTTAATTCGTCTTTTACAATCTTAACCATCAATTGCCCTGGATTCAATGTCGTTAATACATCTTGTCCAATAGCTTTTTCTTTTACTCTTTTTGTAAAATCTTTTGCAATTTTAAAGTTAACATCGGCATCTAGTAAAGCTCTTCTAACTTCTTTTAAAGTCTCAGCAACATTTACTTCGGTAATTTTTCCATGTCCTTTTAATACATGAAATGCTTTATCTAATTTATCACTTAAATTATTAAACATAGTGTCTTACATCGTTTTTTTGAAGCAACAAATATACAAGAAAGGTGCGAAGTGTCAAAGTTTTAAAGAGGAGTTCTTTTGTTGTTTAAAGCATGATACACAATTTTTTTTCTAGATATTTTGGTTTTTAAATCAAAAAATGAAAAGAGAGCAATTAAATCTCTCTTTTCATTCTTCAAATTATAACTAAACTAAAAAGACTATTTTTTAAAACAATTCAAGGTTTCTTTTACAATGAATGTACAGAAATAAACAATTCCTACAGAGAAAATAACATCTCCTACAACACGTAACCATTTGATGATTTGCATACTGTCAGAATATAAAACTTCACTGCTTCTTGCATACCAATATCCATGTTCGATTGAAGCCATTGTTTGAATAATTCCTTGAGGTAAAAGACTTAAAGCAACCATTGCAATCAATCCGATATTTAAAGCCCAAAAAGCAATTTTCAATGGTTTTTCATTCCAATTTGTTTTAGAAATAATTCGTAAACAGAATAAAACTAATCCCATTCCAAGCATTCCATAAACTCCAAATAAAGCTGTGTGTGCATGAACTGCTGTTGTATTTAATCCTTGTACATAATACAAAGCAATTGGCGGATTGATCATGAATCCAAATACTCCAGCTCCAAGCATATTCCAGAAAGAAACAGAAAGGAAGAAATAAATTGGCCATTTATATCTTTGCACCCATTTTTTTACTTTTAATAAATTCCAGTTTTCCCAGATTTCAAATCCGATTAATGTCAATGGCACAACTTCTAAAGCACTAAATGTAGCTCCAAGTGCGATTGCATGAATTGTTGTTCCTGAGAAATATAAATGGTGTAATGTTCCGATAATTCCTCCAGATAAGAAAATGATTGCTGATAAAACAGTTGCTTTTCCAGCAGATTTCGGACGAAGTAATTTCATTTTTACAAATAAGAAAGCAATTACAACTGTTGCGAAAACTTCAAAGAATCCTTCTACCCAAAGATGCACTAACCACCATCTCCAATAATTAATCATTGAAAGTGTAGAATGTTCTCCATACATTAATCCAGAGAAGAAGAAAGAACCAATTGCAACTACAGCAATTAAGAATAAAATCAATAAGTTTTTAGAGCTATCTTTTCTTCTAATTCCAACTAAAATATGCGCTCCAACAATTACCATCCATAGAACTAATCCAACTCCTAAAAGTATTTGCCAAAACCTTCCTAAATCCATGTATTCATAACCTTGATGACCGAAGAAGAAATTCACTGTTAAATCTAAATATTGTTTTACACCAAGCCATTCTCCAATCATAGAACCAACTACGATAATTAACAATGCAAAAAATAAGAAGTTGATTCCGAATTTTTCATATTTAAATGTTTTTCCACTAATCATTGGTGCGATAAATAATCCTGTTGCCAACCAAGCAGCTGCAATCCAGAAAATCGCTAATTGTGTATGCCAAGTTCTAGAAATTGTATAAGGTAAATATTGTGATAATTCAAAACCGAAGAAGTGTTGTCCTTCAACTCCATAATGAACAGTTACAATTCCAAGAAGAACTTGTAAGCCAATTAATAAACTAATGACAAAGAAATATTTTAAAATCGATCTTTGTTGAGGTAAAATATTCACTTTTAATAAAGGATCATTATCAGAAAGAATTGTATGATCTTCTTGATGAATATTTTTCAGATAATACCAAACCATCATTCCAACAAAAAATAACAAAAGAATAATAGAAAATCCAGACCACATTTGCGCTCCAGTTGTAATTTCATTATCAATTAACGGCTCATGAGGCCAATTGGAAGTATAAGTTACATTATCATCAATCCTATTAGTAGAAGCCGCCCAAGAAGACCAGAAAATAAATGCGTTTAAATCATGTAATTTAGATTTATCAGTCAATAAATCTCTTGGAATTGCATATTTTTCATGACCTTCCGAAAAGATTTTTGTGTAATGCTCCATATTACTTTCAATTGCTTCTTTGCGATCTTTTGAAATAGTAATATTTTCTGAATCAAATGTATTTGTTTTTACTTGTGAAATCAGTCGAGCTTTCAAAATTGCTTTTTGCTCTTCAGCTAAACTCTCATAAGTTTTATTATAATCTTTAAAAGCCCATTTATCTAACAAATAAACAGCTTCTTTATGAATCCAATCTGCATTCCAATCTGGCGCAACATAACTTCCATGTCCCCAAATCGAACCAACTTCCATTCCTCCGATAGATTCCCAAACATTTTGTCCTCTTTGAATTTGTTCTTTTGTAAATAAAGTTTCATTTGTCCCATCTACTAAAACTTTTTCAGGAATTGGTGGCTGTTCTTGGTAAATTTTTACTCCAACCCAAATTAATGCTGAAAAAGATAAAAGTATGACTAAGCTAAATGCTATCCATATTTTTTTCATCGTGCGTGGTATTTTATGATTTCTGGAAGCAAATGTATTTCTAGATGAAGCTTTGTTTTTATGATTCAAATCAGAAACAGGAAATTATTTTAATTCATTCTTAATAAGATTGTGATTGAAATCATAAATATTCATTTTCAGACAAAATAACTTTGTAATGTAGAATTAAAGGAAAAATGAAAGACATCGAAACAAGAGAAGATATTCAACTTCTTGTAAGTAGTTTTTATGAAAAAGTACGAGCAAATGAAGAAATTGGATATTTTTTTAATAAAACAATCAAAGATTGGGATAAACACACAGAAAAGTTGGTAGATTTTTGGGAAACGAATCTTCTTTTTGTCAGAAAATATAAAAACAATCCTTTTTTGGCACATCATGAATTAGATCAAAAATTCCCATTTGAACAATATCATTTCGGAATTTGGTTACAACTTTGGTTTCAAAATATGGATACACTTTTTGAAGGAGAAGTTGCAGAAACAGCCAAACGTAGAGCCAGAAAAATGGCAACTTTTATGTATCTTAATATTTTTGAAAATAGAACTAAAAAAGATTAAAAATATATTCTTATCACAAACGAAAAAAAGTAGAATTATGAATAAAACATCATTAATAGAAAATATTGTTTACGGAGAAAAGAAACCAAGTGTTTCTATGGTTTTAGAAACAGAATTTTCAAAAGAAATTCGAATTGTTTTCCAAAAAGGACAAGAGATGAAAGAGCATAAAACAGCTTTTCCAATTATTGTAGAAATCTTTGAAGGAGAAATTGTTTTTGGTGTAGAAAATGAGGAATATAAATTAGTAAAAGGAGATTTGGTAACGTTGCCAGCCTCGATTCCTCATCATTTAGTAGCAAATGAAAATTCGATTGTTCGTTTGACACTTTCAAAATTTGATACAGCGGAAAGAGTTCAAGATGTTGCGAACAAAAGTGAATAAACATAGATTTAATTTTTTCTTTTAAAATTTATCTCTCATATTACTTCCTTACCATTATTTTATTTTTAAGAGAAAAAATTAATAAAGAAGCTCTAAGTATAGAAACTTAGAGCTTTTTTATTTTCCGTCATATTGTAGGTTTTTCCATTTTTTTAAGACTAAATATGTTTAAATTTATAGAAACTAAAACATAAAGAAATGTCGTATCTAAACCGAATGATTTTTTTAGTATTTGCACTTGTGATGATAAGTTGTAATACTAATTCAGAGAAAACTGAACCAAAAATCGAAGAAAAGAAAGAAGCTTCAAAAGAAGAAAAAAAGATTGAAAATCCACAAACAATTAAATTTCCTTCTAAAGATGGAATTGAAATTAAGGGAAACCTTTATATGACAAATAATAAGGATAATCCATTTATTTTATTGTTTCATCAAGCAGGATATAGTAGAGGTGAATATTTGGAAATTGCGCCAAAATTAAATGCTTTAGGGTATAATTGTTTAGCGATTGATCAACGTTCAGGAAAAGAAGTGAATAATGTAATTAATGAAACACATTTAGCAGCGGAAAAAGCTGGAAAACCAACAAAATATCCAGATGCTTTACAAGATGCACAGGCTGCAATTGATTATGTAGAAAAAGAATTTAGTCCAAAAGAATTAATTATTTGGGGAAGTTCGTATTCTGCTTCTTTGACATTTATTTTAGGAGCTGAAAATAAAAATGTAGATGCAATTTTAGCATTTTCTCCAGGAGAATATTTTACTTATGATGGAAAAACAATTTCAGATTATGCTTCAAAAGTGACAGTTCCTGTATTTATTACTTCTGCTAAAAACGAAGAAAAAAGTTGGAAGAAAATTTATGAAGTAATTCCTTCTAAAGACAAAGTAGCATTTTTACCAAAAGGAGAAGGAGTTCACGGTTCTAAAGCTTTATGGGAAAAACAACCAGATCATCAAGAATATTGGGATGCAGTAAAGAACTTTTTGAAAAGTATTAAGCAATAACAAAACAAAAAACCTATAGAAATCGGAAAAAATCTATAGGTTTTTTTAAAATTAATATATACAATGTACGGAATTAAGAATTACATTCTTTTCCACTCTTTAATTGAGTCTTCGTTCATTTTTACATAATCATCATTTCCTGCTTCTTTCGCTAATTTTAAAGATCTTTTTGCAGTATTAATTGCTTCTTTATAATCACCTAATTTAGCTTCCATTAAAGATTTTTGACGTAATAACCAGAATTTTTCACCACCTAATTCGATAGCTTTATTCATCCATCCTAATGCTTTTTTCGTATCTTTTCCAGAATCAAAATAGAATCTTGCAGCACTTGCATAATCTGCAGCACTAGGACCTTCCATTACTTGATTGATTGATTGTGTAACTAATTCGTTTGTAGGAACAGTAACTTTGAAACTAACTTTAGTAGTTGCCCAGTAGATGCTCATTGTAGCACCACCCATGTTGATATCTGAAACATCAATTGTAAATGATTCTGTATTCGCAACTTTCATTGTAGGAACACGGAAACGAATTGCAACTTTGTTATCATCCCATTTTCTTGGAACTCCCCAGCTATCCGAATTTTCATAAAAAATAATTTCCCAATCAGATTTATTTGGGATTGTATATAGTTCATAAGCACCTTTAGAAATCTTTTCTCCTTCGATAGAAACATCTGAGTTAAAAGTTACTTTAGTACTTGAGTTTGCTCCAGTTCTCCAAATTTTTCCATAAGGAACTAAGTTCCCAAAAATTTGACGCCCTCTTGTTGCTGGCCTAGAGTAATCAACTGTGATTTCAGAAATTCCTACAATTTGTTCAAAAGAACTTTTTGGACTCGGTTGAGGAGTTGTGATCTGAGCTTCCGCAGTTGTTAAGGCTGCAGCGAATAAAAAAACAGTAGCTATTTTTCTTAACATGATATGTATTTTAAAAATTTCAAACAAATATATTTTTTTTGCTAAATATTTAAATTTAAGAAAATGATTTTTAACATATCTTTAAGTTTTTAATTCTCTTTTTACTTAATTCGAGAATTGATTTTTCTTTTAAAAAAATATTAAACTAAAATTCCGACTAAATCTAAAATTTCATCAGGAATAGGAGCGGGTCTGTTAGTTTTAGAATCGATATAACACCATTTTGATTTTGATTGAATCATGATTTTTCCTGTTTCTGCATTTTTAATTTCAATCATACGATAACAATGATTTTCTTCAAAACCAGTTAGATAAGTTTCTAGACTAAGTTTATAATCGAGAAGAGCAGGACGTTTGTATTCGACAAAATGATTTGCAACTACCCAAATATATTTATTTTCTAGATTGTTTTTTTCTAACAGATGAAACCAATGTGCTTTTGCAACATCTTCCATCCATTTAACGTATCGAACATTGTTTACATGATTTAAATCGTCCAAATCTGAATTTCGAACAACAATTTCCATTTTAAACCTTTCTTCCTGCATATTTCTTAGATTGGGAAGCAAATGTATACATTAATTTAGATAAAAATTAAATAATTAAATTTTTTAAAAGTGATAAAATTATTTCATAAAAATGAAGAAGATAAAATGAAAATAATTTAAAGTAAGATAGAAATAATTATTAAATAGATATATTTTAAAATCAAGACATTACTAATTGATAAAGTAACTGTTAATATAGTCAATAGTAATACATTTAGACTTGATAATTATCATGTTTTATTCATGCGTATTTAAATATTTTTGATACCCTAAAAAGACTAACGCATGATGAAAAAAATTTTTGTAATTCTATTTATTTTAACGGGGATTTCAGCGTTTTCACAATCTAAAATTGTGGGAAAATGGGCTGGAAAAGATAAAAATGGACTACCGACAGAGTATGAATTCACTCAAGACAATAAGGTAAAAATATTACCAGATTTTCCAGAGTTTACATATACAGTTGATAATGATAAAAATCCGAAATGGATTGATTTGGTAACAACTGTAGATGGGACAGAAATGAAAGTGTATGGTTTGGTTGAATTTACTTCTGATTCAGAGATAAAGTTAGAATTTTTCTTTAATCACGATAAGCATCCAGAAAATTTCACGGAAGAAAAAGGGGAACACACAGATATTTTTATCTTGAAGAAACAATAAAAAAAGAGGCTAATTAAAGCCTCTTTTTTATGTGATTTATTTTGTAGTTGTTGAAACTTTAATTGCAACTTCTGACCATGTTTTACTAACACCATCAGCTCCTTTATGTAAATCAAAACAAGCTTTATTTAAAGCTTCTACAGCTGCTTGAGCATGCCATTTATTTAAATCTAAAGTAGCATTTAATTCAATATCTGTATCGTTTTGAGCTTTATAAGAGAAAGGAAGTTTCTCTGTCATTCCGTTCATCTTTAAATTTACAAAACCTAAAGAATCATTTTCAACAGTAATATCTCCACTTAATAATTCTGTATCTTTCATTACATTGAAGAAAAAAGTTTGAAGTTTTCCATCACGAATGCTGTCTTTACTATAGATACTTGAAATAGGAATACTGAAATGAGCTCCATTTAAAGCTTCACGTACGTTTATAGCTTTATTTTTATTTGAAATTTCAATTTCTTGAAATGTTCCAGATACAGGAAGTTTTTCAGTTGTTTTATAAGCAGTCCAAGTAAGTTTTGTTAAAGCTGGATTTAACTTTACCTCTGGAGTAGCTTTTTCTTCAACTTTTTCTTCTTTAGCTTTCTTTGTCACTTCATTTTTACAAGAAGTAAAAGCAATACCTGAAGCTACAATACATGCAAGTAATAGTTTTGTTTTCATGCTAACTGTTTAAAGTATTTGTTTGTTAATTATCTACTGTTAAATTATTGATCTAATCAAAGTTTTACAAATTTACACAGAAAAAATGTTTAAAACTATTGATCTCCACATTCTTCTGCATTTTGACCATTATCTGGTTCAACGGTGATTTCCACATCAACTTCAACTTCATTATCAATTGTACTTACACCATCTTCACCTTTATGTTCGCTGTAAGTTTTATCTAAGAAATAATCCATTGCATCTTCTGCTTCCCACACTGTAATGTCCATTACAGCACGCAATCTTAAAGTAGAATTTTGAATTGTATAAGTAAATGGTAAAACTTTTGTAATTCCATTCATTTTTAGATCGATGTAACCCTTAGACGCATCTTCTAAATAAATATCTCCACTTAAAACTTCAGTATTTTTCATGATTTTAAAAAAGTAATTTTCAATTCTAAAATCACGAAGTTCATGGTCACTAAAAATACTATTTACAGTAACTATAAAGTGAGATCCATTTACAGCAGAAAACAAATCTGTAGCATTCGCTGGATTGTAAATACAGCTTTTCGTAAATGTTCCTGATAGTGGGATTTTGTCTGTTGTTTTAAAAGAAGTCCAAGTAATTTTTTTAATTTTTGGCTTTACTAAAGCAGAATTAAAGTTACGTTGACTTGTTTTTGTTTCTTGGTTTGTTTCTTCAGCACAAGAGAGAGTAATTAATAGAAGAGGTAATAGAAAAATAATAGAGAATAGTAATTTTTTTTTCATTGTAATTTAAATTTAAAGTTTAGATATATATTTCTCAACTAAGTTGATGTATCCTAATTTAGCTTCTTCCTTTGTCAAGGTTTTTAACTGAAGCCAAGCATTAAATTTAAAAGCATTTCTTACACCTTTATTTAAGGCATCATCTTCATTATCTGCGTCTCCTTCTGTAGCTTGTTTATAATATGCATAAAACTCTAACATAACATCAGCTGGCAATTTTTTGTTTGTATTACTAGCGATTTTATAAGCTTCATTGAATTTTTTGTCTAAATCTTTCATAATTTCAAAGTGATTTTGTTTTTTTATGATAATGAAGCGATAGAGTCTTGACCTCCTTTAATTTTGCTGTTTAAATTTACATTAATTTTTGAATCAATAGGTAGATAAACATCAATTTTTCTACATTTTTTCAAAAAGCCAGCATCTTCTCCTTGCTCTACATTATCACCAGATTCATTGTACAATACGATATCTTCTGTTTTATCAAAAATAAAATATAAATCGTTAATTGTTAGGACTTTTTCATTCGTTGCTTTTTCTTTTTTTTCAATTTTTCCTGAAACAGGATATAGAAACATTCTATAATCAAAAATATTTCTTGTTACAGTAATTTTTATTTTTTTATCCTTAAAATAAGGTGATGAATTTTCTTTATCTATTGCAGTAATTTTTCCATCAAAAGGAGCAAGAAAATTGTGTGTATCTCTATGGAATCTTCTTTTTGGGATTTTATAATAATATAAAACTCCAACAAAACCGATTAAAAGAGCTAAAGCTAGCACTTTGTTATACCAAAAATGCATCACAAATTTGTCGATAATCAAAATTGCAATTCCCACAGTAAATATGGCAATAACGATAGATTTTATTCCTTCTCGATGAAACATAATTTAAAAAAGTTGTAAATAAATAAATATAAATGGAGCTGTAAAAATGATACTATCTAATCGATCTAAAAATCCTCCATGACCTGGAATAAAGTTGCTACTATCTTTGATATTAGCTTCTCTTTTGAATTTCGATTCGATTAAATCACCAATAACACCAGTAAAACTTGTAATAACTGCGATAACAATCCAATGAATTGTTGAAAGTTCTTGGTAGAAATAAGCTAAAATTATACCAGCAATAATTGTAAATACAAATCCACCTATAAAACCTTCAATTGTTTTTTTAGGTGAAACTCTTTCAAATAATTTATTCTTCCCAAAAGTTCTTCCTACTAAATAAGCAAAAGTATCATTAGACCAGATTAAGATAAAAATTCCTAAAACAATTTGAGGGACAAATCCTGAACTATTTCCATTAAAAGGAATTAAATACAAACAACTAAAAGGAATTACGATATAAACAATTGCTAAAAAATATTTTCCTAAACTTTCTTGGATATTTTTTTCTGCATATAAATGTTGAATCAAAGGAATAAAAATAGAAAGAAGGAAAATTGCTCTAAAGATGGTTGTTTCTTTTGGAAAATTAAAAATGGATGCTGTTCCGAACAAAAAAGCTATTCCTGAAACAAAAATCCATTTACTTTTTAGATGAATTAATTTTTTAAATTCATACAGACAAAATAACATTAACACGATGGTTAATGCGAAAAATGTATATTGGTTAATTAATATTAGTGAGATTAAAAGAACTACAAAAACGAGCCCTGAAATAGCTCGAATGATCATGTTATTCATATGTTAAAGGTCTTCAAATAATAACAGATAAAGATTTTTGGCATTGTTATTATTTCTTGTTAAATCATCCTCCGTATCATCGTGTAATTTATAACTTTTAATTGCACTGATATTTGAAGGGATATTGTTTTTATATTTATTTTTTATACTTGTTAAACTTTCACCACTGTTTTGTACAATTTGACTTGTTGTCGCATAGATGATAAAGTTTTTAGGTAACTTATCAATCTTATTATCTTTTAATTGATTTGAAGAAAGTAAAATACTTCCATCATGTGCAATTAATTGTTCGCAAGCGGTAAAAATTGGAGAATCCTCACGATAATCGTATTGAATTTCCAAAGAAGGAATATATTGAGCTAAATGATGATTCATACAAGTAATCGTTTCCCAATTATTCTCTTCCAAGATATTTTTTAAATTTTCTCTTACCTCATTTAAGTGTGTACAGTATATAAACTTTCCACCTTTTTCAATAAAATTATGAACAAAAAAATCATCCAAAGATAATTTTTCTTTTGGTTCTTCAGAAATATTATCTTCAGATGATGATTCTTTTGTTTTAAACAACTTTTTAAAAAAATTCATGTGATTAAGTGCTTGAATTTATTCAAAAATACTAAAAAACATTCAGATTATTCCGATTTCTCTTCTTTAGATTTAGATTCGTTATCTATTTCTGAAGAAGAACTTTCAATGATTTCTTCCGCTTTATCCTCGAAAGGACGCTTTCCAAAAATATGAACTAAATCGTCTTTGTAGATTACTTCTTTCTCAAGAAGCTTCTCAGCAAGAGCAGTTAATTTATCTTTATTATCAGTTAAGATTTGAATTGCTCTTTGGTATTGAGATTCTACAATTTTAGAAATTTCTTCATCGATTTTTTGTGCTGTTTTTTCACTATATGGTTTTGAAAATTCACTTTGACCAGATGAATCATAATAAGTGATATTTCCAATAGTATCATTTAATCCATAAATACTTACCATAGATTTTGCTTGCTTTGTAACTTTTTCTAAATCACTTAAAGCACCTGTTGAAATCTCATCAAAAATGATTTTTTCAGCAGCTCTACCAGCTAATGCAGCACACATTTCATCAAGCATTTGCTCTGTTTTTACAATCATTCTTTCTTCTGGTAAATACCATGCAGCTCCTAAAGATTGTCCTCTTGGAACAATTGTAACTTTCACTAAAGGTGCAGCATGTTTTAATAACCAACTTGCAGTTGCGTGCCCAGCTTCATGGAAAGCAATTGTTCTTTTTTCTAAAGGAGTAATAATTTTATTTTTCTTTTCAAGACCTCCAATAATTCTATCAACCGCATTCATGAAATCTTGATGGTGAACTGCTTTCTTACCATTTCTCGCAGCAATTAAAGCAGCTTCATTACATAAGTTTGCAATATCTGCTCCTGAGAATCCAGGAGTTTGTTGTGATAAGAAATCAATATCCACATCTGCATCCATTTTTAATGGCTTGATATGTACTTTGAAAATTTGTTTACGTTCATTTAAATCTGGTAAATCTACATAGATTTGACGATCGAAACGTCCAGCTCTCATTAAGGCTTTATCTAATACATCTGCACGGTTTGTTGCAGCAATTACAATTACATTTGTATCTGTTCCAAAACCGTCCATTTCCGTTAGTAACTGGTTTAATGTATTTTCTCTTTCGTCATTTCCTCCAGTAAAATTGTTTTTTCCTCTAGCTCTACCTATGGCATCAATCTCATCGATGAAAATAATTGAAGGCGATTTTTGTTGTGCTTGTTTAAATAAATCTCTAACACGAGAAGCTCCAACCCCTACAAACATTTCAACGAAATCAGATCCAGATAAAGAGAAGAAAGGTACACCCGCTTCACCAGCAACAGCTTTTGCTAATAAAGTTTTACCAGTTCCAGGAGGTCCTACTAATAAGGCTCCTTTTGGAATTTTTCCTCCTAGAGAAGTATATTTTTTAGGATTTTTTAAGAAGTCAACAATTTCAGTTACTTCCTCTTTTGCTCCTTCTAATCCAGCAACATCTTTAAAGTTTACTTTTACTTTTTGATCATTGTCGAAAAGTTTTGCTTTAGATTTTCCAATATTGAAAATCTGCCCTCCAGGACCACCAGCTCCACCACCAGACATTCTTCTCATGAAGAAAATCCATAAACCGATAATGAAAATAAAAGGTAAAAGTGTTAAAAGTGTATCAAAAATATTTGTTCTAGGCTCATTCTTAACATCGAAAGTTAAGTTATGATCCATTTTTTCTTGAGCTAATTGCTTTTCGAAGTTTTGTAAATCTCCAATGTTATATGTGTAAACTGGAGCATTTTTTCCAAAAAGACTATTGCTTTTTACTTTTTGATGTTTCTCTTTTTTAAGAGCATCTTCTTTAAGGAAAATTTCAGCTTCGTGCTTGTTGATAATCAAGATTTGCTTGATATCATTGTCTTCCAAAATTTCAGAAAACTCATTGTAAGTTAATTCTTTAGCAGTGTAAGCTCCACCACCATTGAATAATTGATACCCAATTATCAAAGCGAAAAGTATTCCGTAAATCCAAAAATAATTGAATTTTGAACCACCACCTTTCCCTTTGTTGTTAAATGGGCTGTTATCTTTTTTTTGATTGTTATCTTGGTTCATTTATACAAATTTCATTGTGTTACTTAAAAATAATTAAATTCTAGTAATTTGTCGGAATATTTGTGATTTTTGCATCGCCCCATAAATTCTCTAAATCATAGAATTCTCTTGTTTGTTTCTGGAAAACATGAACTACAAGATTTACATAGTCCATAAGAATCCACTCGGCATTTTGTTCTCCTTCCACATGCCAAGGTTTATCTTTTAATTGTTTACTTACTATTTTTTGGATTGAACCTGAGATTGCATTCACATGCGTATTTGAAGTACCACTACAAATGATAAAGTAGTCGCAAACTGTATTTTCAATATCTCGTAAATCTAATAGCTGAATATCTTCTCCTTTAACCTCTTCGATTCCTTTTAAAATCACAGCAATAAGTTCGTCCGTACTAATATTATCTTTAACCATTAAAAATTATTTAGTTTTTTTGCAAAGTTATTGTTTTTTTATGAGTATTTCACCCTAAGTTAATAACTTAGTTTTTCTGAATGTAAAGTTATGAATATAATCAAACTTAATGCCATTGATTCTACTAACATTTTTCTTAAAAATTTGTGTCAGTCGGATAATTTGAAAAATTTTACAACCGTTGTTGCAGAACATCAATATGCTGGAAAAGGGCAGATGGGAACTACTTGGTCTGTTGAAGAAGGTAAAAACTTGACCTTTAGTGTTTATGTGGATTTTTCTAATGAAATTATAAAGCATCCTTTTTTAATTAGTAAAGCAATTGCGTTGGCAGTATCTGACACAATTTCACAACATTGTAAATTAAAAAATAAGATAAAATGGCCAAACGACATTTTGTCACAAAAGAAAAAAATTGCTGGGATTTTAATCGAAAATATTTTTCGTCAAGGAAAAATCCACGCCAGTATAATTGGAATTGGTTTAAATGTCAATCAAAAAGTATTTAATCCTGACTTAAAACATGCTTCTTCTCTAAGTATTTTATTAAAAAAAGAAAAATTAGATAAAGATATTTTGTTGGAAAAAATTCTTCTAAATATTGAAAAAAGAATACATCAGATTTACCAAGGAAAAGATGAAAAAATCACAAAAGATTATTTAAAATCTCTATATCACCTAGGAAAACCTTCGATGTTTTATTCTGATGAAACTTATTTTATGGGAAAAATTGTAGGAATTACGGAGGATGGAATTTTGCAAATAGAGAAAGAAGACGAAAAAGTGTACGAATTTGAATTAAAGCAAATCAAATTCGCACAATTTGTCTAATATTATTTTGTGAAAACAAATTCTTTATCTGAAGATAAGTTTTCATCATATGCATAACCTCCTTCGTTAAAGTTTTTAATATCACAAGGTTGTTCTACATGATTTTCAATGATATATCGAACCATCATTCCTCTTGCTTTTTTAGCATTAAAACTAATTACTTTTAGTTTTCCGTTTTTATAATCTTTAAAAACAGGAGTAATGATGTCAACTTTTAATTCTTTTGGTTTAATTGCTTTAAAATATTCATTGCTTGCCAAATTGATTAAAACATCACCATCATTTAATTCATGATTTAAAGCCTCTGTGATGTAATTTCCCCAGAAATCGTAAAGATTTTTATGAGAACCAACTTCTAGTTTTGTTCCCATTTCCAAACGATAAGGTTGGATTAAATCAAATGGTTTTAAAATTCCGTATAATCCAGAAAGAATTCGAACTTTATCTTGAAGCATCGGAATTTTAGTTGTTGCAATAGAATATGCATCTAATCCTTGATACACATCACCTTTGAAAGCATATAAAGCTTGACGCGAATTTTCAAGTGTAAAAGGATAAGACCAATCCTGATTTCTTTGCCAGTTTAAATCGGCAAGCTTATCAGAAATATTCATTAATTCTGAAAGTTCTTTAGGACTTTTTTGTTTTAAAGTATTTTGTATCCTTTCAGATTTTTGTATAAAAATTGGATCCGAAAAGAAATCTGAGGGAGTTTCCGTTTCGAAATCTAATGACTTGGCTGGAGATATTACGATTTTCATGGTTACATTCTTTTAGTTATCCTTAAAAGATAAGAAAAATACTTTGGCTTAAAATTCTAAAAAATGTTAAATATTTTTCTTTGCTTTTAATGTTTTTGTAATGATTTCAGGTGTAAATAATTCTACATTTCCACCATTTTTAATCAAGTCACGAACGATACTTGAACTGATAAATGAAGTTTCTGCACTTGTTAGTAAAAATACGGTTTCTATCCCCGATAATTTTCGATTTGTTTGTGCAATTCCTTTTTCAAATTCAAAATCTGCGGGATTTCTTAAACCTCTTAATAAAAAGCCGGCATTTTCTTCTTTGCAAAAATCAATAGTTAGGCCTTCGTAAGTTTTTACGCTAACTGAGGGAAATTCTTTAAAGGCTTCTTCGATGAACATTTTTCGTTCTTCTAAAGAAAACATATATTTTTTTGTAGAATTTGTTCCAATTGCTATGATAATTTCATCAAAAAGTGGAACAGCTCTTTTGATTACATCTACATGTCCAACAGTGATTGGATCAAAAGATCCAGGGAAAATTGCCTTTCTCATTTTTTAGGGTTTAAGTTCATTTCAATTGCATTTCCAAATAAATCTTCTAAAGAAATTCCTGCATGATTTGCTTGCTGTGGTAAAATACTTTCCGCTGTAAGACCTGGAACAGTATTCATTTCTAAGAAAAATGGTTCTTCATTCACTAAAATAAATTCAGAACGTGAAAAACCTTTCATGTTTAAAATTTGATATGCTTTTTTTGCTATTTCAGCAGTTTCATCTTCTACTTCTTTTGAAATTCTAGCTGGTGTAATTTCTTGAGATTTTCCAAGATATTTAGCTTCATAATCAAAGAAATCATTTTCTGAAACAATTTCTGTAAAAGGAAGAACTTTTACTTTTCCTTCATATTCGATAACACCAACTGAAACTTCAATTCCGTCTAAAAATGCTTCAACAATTACTTCATTATCTTCTTTAAAAGCAATATTTAAAGCATTTTGCATTTCTTCTTTTTTCGTTACTTTAGAAATTCCAAAACTGGATCCAGCTCTATTTGGTTTTACAAAACAAGGCAAATCAACTTTTTCGATAATTTCATCTATAGAGTAAGAATCATTTTCATAAACATAATAAGAATTTGCAGTTTTAATTCCATGTGCTTTTACAACTGAAAGCGTATCTCTTTTATTAAAAGTTAATGCCATTTGATAAAATGGAGCAGAAGTATGTGGAATATTTAAAAGTTCTAAATAAGCTAAAATTTTTCCATCTTCTCCTGGTGTTCCATGAATTGCATTGAAAACGACATTAAAATTGATTTTTTCACCATTTAATTCAAAAGAAAAATCATCTTTATTAATCGGAAATTCAACATCATCTACAACAGCGACCCATTTTTCTTTTAATATATGAACTTTATAAATGTTAAATTTTTCTTTATTTAAATTTTTAGAAACAACATCGCCACTTTTTAGAGATATTTGATATTCAGAAGAATAGCCTCCCATAATGATTGCAACATTGATTTTTTTGTCCTTTTGCATTGTATTTCAGAATTTTTTAAAATAATTCAAAGCATAAAAATACGTTTTATATCTTTGCTGAAAATAAAAATTATATGAGTTTAGTAAATTTTTTAAAATCGAAAACTTTTTTTAAACACCTAGCAATTGCAATTGTAGGTATTATTTTGTTGATTTTTATTATGTTAAAGTGGTTGAATATCACTACAAATCATGATCAAAAAATTCAAGTACCAAATCTTGAGAAAAAATCATTAGAAGAAGCTGAAAAACTATTGGCAGATAAAAATTTAAGATATGTAATTCGTGATACAGCGAATTATAATCCAAAATTTCCACCATATTCCGTTATTGAACAATCTCCTGAAGCATATGATAATGTAAAAGAAAATAGACAAATTTATCTTACTGTAAATCCATCAGGTTACCGAAGTGTGAAATTGCCTAAAATTACAAGTATTTCAAAACGAAATGCATTAGCGATTTTGAATGCAGTTGGAATAAAAATAGGAGATAAGCCAGTTTATGTAAATGACATTGCAAAAGATGTTGTAAGAGGAGCTTTTTATGAAGGAAAACCAATTGAAGAAGGAGATTTAATTCCAAAATATTCTACAATTGAATTAAAATTAGGAAATGGTTTAGCCAATCAGAGAGCTAAAAAAGACAATGAAACTTCAGATACAGAAACTGAAGAAGTTCAAAATGAACAATAATTTAGATGAGTAAAATAGAAGAAATAGATAACGACGAATTATACGAACATTATAGGTTTGAAGCCGCAGAAGGGCAAGATCCTTTGCGTGTAGATAAATATTTAATGAATTTTATTGAAAATGCAACGAGAAATAAAATTCAACAAGCTGCAAAAGCTGGAAATGTTTTAGTGAATGATGTTCCTGTAAAATCAAATTATAAAGTAAAACCTCATGATGTGGTTCGCGTGGTTTTATCGCATCCGCCACATGAGAATTTATTAGTTGCTGAAGATATTCCTGTTAATATTGTTTATGAAGATGATAGTCTTTTAGTTGTAAACAAACCAGCGGGAATGGTTGTGCATCCAGGTCATGGAAATTATAGCGGAACTTTAGTGAATGGATTAATTCATCATATTGAAAATTTACCTACAAATAGCAATGAACGTCCAGGTTTAGTTCATAGAATTGATAAGGATACAAGTGGATTATTAGTTGTTGCAAAGACCGAATTTGCAATGGCACATTTGGCAAAGCAATTCTTTGATAAAACTACAGAAAGAGTTTATTATGCTTTAGTTTGGGGTAATATTGAGGAAGATTCAGGGACTATTGAAGGACATATTGGAAGAAGTTTAAAAAATAGACTTCAAATGTCTGTTTTTCCTGATGGAGAATTTGGTAAACCTGCCATTACGCATTATAAAGTTATTGAAAGATTGACATATGTAACTTTAGTAGAATGTCGTTTAGAAACAGGAAGAACACACCAAATTAGAGCGCATTTTAAATATATTGGACATACACTTTTTAATGATGAAAGATATGGAGGAGATGCAATTTTAAAAGGAACAACTTTTACAAAATATAAGCAATTTGTAGAAAATTGTTTTAAAATTTTACCAAGACAAGCACTTCATGCAAAAACTTTAGGATTTATTCATCCAGAAACTGGAGAAAAAATGCAATTTAATTCTGAAATTCCAGAAGATATCCAAGCTTGTTTAGAAAAATGGAGAACTTATACAGTTAATCAAAGAGATTAAATTAATTGTAATAATCATAAAATAAAAAAGAGTTAATTCAATTAATTGAATTAACTCTTTTTTTTATGTTTTAAAACTAACAAATATTAGTAGTCTAAGGTTCTAATATATGCCAATTTACTTTTCCAAATTTTTAAATGATCTTGGTGTTTAGCAATGTTTCTTCTTACATTTTTGATAAGAGGATTGTCTTCTGAAACATTTGAAATGAAATTGATGTTATTCTCTAATTGTTGAATTTCTTTAGTTATTTCATCAATACGTTTTCTAACAAACATGATTTCATTATTTAGTTTTCTAGTATCATTTTGTTCTAAATAACTATCCACTAAATTTCTAAATTTCACCATTTCAAATTCATTTCTATCTTCAGAAATTTCATTGAAAACTTTATCTAGAACTTTATTAAATTTAATATCAATATGACGTAAGTTTTGAGGAACTTTTCCGAAAGTTCTCCAGTCATTAATAAATTCTTTTGCTCTGTCTAAAGTGATTTTTTCAGAAGCAGCAATTTCTGCTTTAATTTTTTCTAAGTATTCTTTTTTCTTATTAAATACTTCTAATTGCTTCTTATTATCTTCGTCTTGATTTTCTCTTAATCTATTGAAGAAATGATTACAAGCATCTTTAAAATCTTTCCAAATCTTATCAGAATGTTTTCTCGGAACATGTCCAATTTTCTTCCAATCAGATTGAATTTTCTTTAATTTTTCAGTTGTAGATTGCCAATCTTCGCTATCTTTTAATGCAACTGCTTCTTCAATTAAAGCTAATTTCTTTGTAAGATTTTCTTGTTGCTCTGATTTGATATTTTTATAGAAAAGATTTTTAGAATGATTGAAGCTTCTTGTCGCTTCTTTAAATAAATTCCAAATCTCTTCATTTCTCGCTTTAGGAACACTTCCAATTTTAAAGAAATCTTCTCTTAAAGCTTCTAATTTTTGAATATTCTCTTGCCAATCAGAATGTGAACTTGGATTTTCAGAAGCTAATTCTTTAATTTTTCCAATTACTTCTAATTTTTTATCAATATTTTCTTCAAAAGATTGTTTTAAGTTTTTATAATATTCATGTCTTTTATCATGAATACCTTTTGTGATATTACTGAATTCTTGCCAGATTTCCTCTCTGTGTTCTCTAGAAACAGGTCCGATATCTTCTTTCCAAACTCTATGTAATTCTTGTAAACCTTTAAAAGCTTCATTGATATCATCTAATTCAGATAACCCTTTTGCTTTTTCAATTAACTTTCTTTTTTCTTCTAAATTATGCTTAAAATCTAAATCTCTTAAATCATTACTAATGTGAAGTAAATCATAGAATCTTTCTACATGGAAATGATATGTTTGCCAAGTATTGTTATACTTATCTTTTGGAACAGGTCCAATCGACTTCCATTTTTCTTGAATTTTCTGGAAATCATTAAACATATTTTTTTCTCCGTGTGCTTCTTCAACTAAGTTTTTCAACTCTTCAATAGTTTCTAAACGAAGTTTTAAATTGTCGTTTAATCTTTTTTCTATTGCTTGGTAATGTGCATCTCTTTTTTCTCTATAAGATCCCATTGCAACATTGAAATTCATTTTCAACGGACTAGAATAGTGAAAGTCTATAATATTTCCACCTTCCGCAAGAAATTGTTTCTTTTTTTCCTCAAGTAAAGCACCGAACTTAGAATTAAACGAATTTTTGATAGCATTTACATGCTTACTAATCATTTGGACAGGATGATTCTTCACAAGCTTTTCCAATGCATCAACAAGCTGCTCAAGTGACATTGCATCATAATCTTGCATTTCGATTTCCTGCTTTTCTTCTGTATCTTGTGCTTCTTCAGCTAATTTTTCACTTATTTCTTCAACTGCTGCATTTGTTGGCACTTCTGCCTCAGATACGTTTTCTTGTACTTGTTCGCTGTTCATCATAGTATTTTCCTGGTCTTTTTCTTGTGAAGTATTATCTACCTCATTTGATAAGTTATCATTTTTTTCGTCTAACATTTTATATAATGTTTAAGTTCCTTTATTTCAAATATTGTTTATAAGATAACAATAGCTTCGAAATTAACAAAAATATCTTATATCGAAAGAAATTTTTTCAATTTATCTATTTTTTAATAATTAATGATTTGTTATCCTTTATTTTAAAATTTATTTATCATTTCTTTTTAATTTACAAAGCAATTTTCTTTTATAAATTCCAAATTTCCCATGATTTTTCTGCCTGTAAAACAAGCATTTCATATCCGTTTTTTATTGTAGAATGTTTCTTTTTTCCTTCTTTTAAAAAAGCAGTTTCTTCTGGATTATAAACTAAATCATACAAAATATGATGTTCCGAAAGAAACTCATATGGTAAATCTGGTTTTGATGTTACATTTGGAAATGTCCCAATTGGAGTACAATTTATAATTATTTCGAAATCTTCCATAATTTTTTGGTCAATTTCTTTATAAGTAAAGTTATTTTCTGTTTTTGTTCTTGAAACAAATTTGTGTGAAATTCCTAATTTATTCAAAGCAAAAACAACTGCTTTTGAAGCGCCTCCAGTTCCTAAAATTAATGCTTTTTTTTGATGCTTAATTAATGGTTTTATAGAGTTTTCAAAACCATATGCATCTGTATTAAAACCATACAATTTTCCATCTTTTATTTTAATGGTATTTACAGCTCCAATTTCTTTTGAAACTTCATCTAAAACATCTAAATATGGAATAATTTCAAGTTTATATGGAATAGTAACATTACAACCAATTAGCTTTTTATTTTCTTTAATTATAGAAGGAAAAAGATTGATTTGTTCAATGTCAAAATTTCTATATTGAAAATCATTTTCGAGATGTAATTTTTCAAATTTTTCTTTAAAATAACTTCTAGAAAAAGAATAGGAAATATTTCTTCCAATTAATCCTAATAGTTTCATTTTAAGCTGTTTTTCTATTTCCTAAATAATCAATTAAAAGTACAATTCCAATTCCAATGAAAATGTAAAAAATTGCTAACCAAGTTTGTCCTTCTCCTAAATTTGGTAAAAATCGTTCGTAATTTTCTACAACAAAATTTCCTTTTGCATCAATCATTGGTTTTCCATTTTCTGTACGATAAATTTCATCTTTCCATGGCCAAACAATTCCTAAAGAACCTGTAATAAAACCGATAATTACAGAAATTACAATTCCGTGCCAACGTTTTAAGACATAACCTAAAATATGTGAAAGAGAAACCAAACCAAAAGCTGAACCAGCGGTAAAAGTTCCAGCAATTTTTAAATATTTTATCAAGTTTGGATCGTCAAAAACTTCCCAGTTTGCCATAAAAATAGCAGAAATTGCTTTGGATAAAGCATTTACAGAATCTACCAAAAGTAATACATAATTTCCTAAGAGAATTAGAATAAATGAACCAGAAAGACCAGGAAGAGTCATTCCAGAAACTCCGATAATTCCACAGAAAAATACAAACCAAAGATTGTCATTTTCTTTCGCTGGATTCATAAAACTGATTGCTATTCCAATTCCAATTCCTATTATCATGGAAATAATATTGACAACATTCCATTCTTTAAATCCTTTTCCAATATAAATAATAGAACCGATAATTAAACCAAAGAACCAGCTCCAAACATAAAGTTCAAAATGAGTGATAAAATAATCCAAAACAAGAGAAACACTAAAATAACTAAAAGTACTTCCTCCCATAATTAGAAGTAAAAAAGGAGCATTTATATATTGAAAAAAGCTCTTAAATCTTCCGCTAAGAAGTAGTTTAAGAGCTTTTCCATTAAATTTTTTAAAAGAATATATAAGTTCTTCATAAAAGCCAAGTACGAAAGAAACTGTTCCTCCAGAAACACCAGGAACTTTGTTTGCAGCTCCCATTGATAAACCTTTTATGAATAATCCAAAATAATCTAAAAATTTTCGTTCTTTTCTAGCCATGATTATGCTACTGTTGCTTCTTTTTTAATTGAAATTCTCTCTAAAATAAGAATTACTAAAAATCCTATAAAAGCCAAACCGATTGCAAAAAGTAATTGATTATCGCCTTCAAAATGAAAAGGAGAAATACTTTCCTCTAAAAATGGAACTTTTTCACCTTTTGAGTTCTCTCTCCAAGATAATACTTTTTTCCAAGGCCAAATTTTATTTAAAGAACCAATAATAAAACCAGTTAAAATTGCCAAAGTTGCATTTCGTTGGTGATTGAAACACCATTTTAAAACTCTAGAGAATGTCAGCAAACCAAAAATTGCACCAGCTCCAACGATTGCAATAATTTTAAGATTTCTTTCATGAATTGCTTCTAAAATTGGTTTATAAGCACCTAAGAGAACTAAAATAAAAGAACCAGAAATTCCTGGTAAAATCATTGCGCAAATTGCCAAAGCACCTGCAAAAAATAAAAATATAGAAGAATGAGCATCATTTGCAACAGGTTCTAAAGTCGTAATGAAATAAGCTAAAAATCCACTTAAAAGTGCAAGAATAATATTTAATACATTCCATTTTTTTACTTGTTTTCCAACGAATAAAATACTGGCTAAAACTAATCCGAAGAAAAAAGACCAAACTAAAATAGGTTTATTTTCAAGAAGCCAAGAAATTGTTTTTGCTAGAGAAACAACACTAATTCCAATTCCTAATAAAAGTGCTACAAGAAAATTACCATTTACAGCTTTCCAAGCACTTTTTATTCCTTCGTTTTTTAATGTTTTAAGTAAATCAAGATTGATGCTATTAATCGAAGAAAGTAATTCTTCATAAATTCCTGAGATAAAAGCAATCGTTCCTCCAGATACACCAGGAACGACATCAGAAGCTCCCATTGCAATTCCTTTTAAAGAAATTACAACATATTCAAAAAAAGTTCTGTTCTTCATGTATTTTTAATTGTGATGTACAAATGTACTATTTTAAACGTAGAAAAGAGAAAGTTGTAAAGTTTTGGCATAAAAAAATCGTATTAAAAGTAAAACTCTTAATACGATTTTAAATATTTTTATGAATAGTTAATATTATTCGTCGTATACACCCATTTTAGAGTATTTTTCCATTCTTTGAGCAACTAATTCTTCTTCAGATAAATCTTTTAACTCATCAAAAGCTTTTAAGATATGATCTTTTACAGAATTGTATGCTTCTTCTCTGTTATAGTGAGCTCCACCAACTGGTTCTTTGATGATTCCATCAATGATTTTCAATTCAAGCATGTCTTCAGCAGTTAATTTTAATGCTTCCGCAGCTTTTTCTTTGTGTTCCCAACTTCTCCATAAAATAGAAGAACAAGATTCTGGTGAAATAACTGTATACCATGTATTTTCCATCATGTATACTCTGTCACCAACTCCAATTCCGATTGCACCTCCAGAAGCACCTTCTCCAATAACGATTGAAATAATAGGTGTTTTTAAGCGAGCCATTTCGAAAATGTTTCTTGCAATTGCTTCCCCTTGTCCTCTTTCTTCAGCTTCTAATCCAGGAAATGCTCCAGGAGTATCTAAGAAAGTTACTACAGGAATACCGAATTTTTCAGCCATTTTCATTAGACGTAAAGCTTTACGGTATCCTTCAGGATTAGCCATTCCGAAGTTTCTATATTGACGAGTTTTTGTATTGTGTCCTTTTTGTTGTCCTATAAACATGAAGCTTTGGTCACCGATTTTACCTAAACCACCTACCATTGCTTTATCATCGCTTACATTTCTGTCACCGTGAAGTTCCATGAAAGTATCTCCTGCAAATGCATTAATGTAGTTTAATGTATATGGTCTATTAGGATGACGTGATAATTGAACTTTTTGCCATGGAGTTAAATTCTTGTAAATCTCCCCGCGAGTTTTTTCTAGTTTATCTTCAATGTTTTTGCATGTTTCAGAGACATCTACATCACTTTCTTCTCCGATTACAACACACTTTTTTAATTGATCTTCAAGTTCTTTTATAGGTAATTCAAAATCTAAATATTCCATACTTATATATTTGAGTGGAAATACAAATATAGCAACTTTGAAAAAGTATCATATACTTATTTGCTTTTTTTGTATTGCCTTTTCTTTTTGATTCTTAATAATTCCGTTTAATAAAACGACTAATATAATAATTGCAGCACCAATATAGAAAGATGCGTCCATTTTTTCTTTTTCTGGGAAAACTAAAACAGCTAAAATAATTCCGTAAACAGGTTCTAAATTAATGGTAAGCATTACAGTATAAGGAGTTA
Source organism: Aureivirga marina (assembly GCF_015767265.1). Classification (GTDB taxonomy): domain Bacteria; phylum Bacteroidota; class Bacteroidia; order Flavobacteriales; family Flavobacteriaceae; genus Aureivirga; species Aureivirga marina. The sequence continues at coordinate 194,491 of NZ_JADPIB010000002.1, read as the reverse complement.
AATATTGCATCACTTTTACCGAACCGATAAAAGCGTAAGCTGTACAAAAACTACTTAAAATAAATAAATAAACCCAATCCATTACTTCTAGAGAGAAAAATTCTGCATGAAATCCTCCAGTTACACCTAGGAAAATACTTACGAATCCAACTCCTAAAAACAATTGATAAAATGAAATTAGTGAAGGATCATATTTTTTTACATATAAACCATTAATAACTGAGAATAATGCAGATAAAAATGCAGAAATTAAAGCGTAGATTATTCCAAGAGTATATTCTGTATCTAAGTTAAAAATAACATATAGACCAGAAATTACAATCATTCCAAAGAAAAGTTCAAGTGGTTGAATCCTTCTTTTGAAAAATATAGGTTCGAGTATGGAAGCAAAAAAAGCTCCTGTACTCAATGTTACTAAGACGACAGAAATATTGGAAACTTTTATAGCATGGAAAAATGTAATCCAATGAAGAGCGATTATTATTCCTCCAATTAAAAATTTAAACCAAGCTTTTTTGTCGACTTTATAATCTTTTTTCTTGATTAAAAAATAAATAAAAATAAATCCTACAGCTAAAAGCATTCGAAACCAAACTAAAGGTAGTGCTTCAAGGTTAATTAAATCTCCTAGTAAAGCTGTAAATCCCCAAATAAATACGATTAAGTGAAGATGTAGAAAGTGTTTTAAATTATTTTTTGGCATTGATATAGAGATATATTGCAACTGCTCCAAAAACAATATTTGGGAACCAAACATAGAGTAAAGAATTGGCACCAGATACTGAACCTAGAACTTCCGCGATTCTAATAAAAAATACATACGTAAACATTAATGAAATTCCAATTGCTAAATTTATTCCTGTTCCTCCACGTTTTTTTCGAGAAGAAAGCGCGACTGCAATAATAGTCAAAATATAAGAAGAAATTGGTAAACTAGTTCTCTTGTAATATTCTACAAGGTGCGTATTTAAATTTTTAATTCCTCGTTTTCTTGATTTAGCAATGAAGTCAATTAACTGTGGAGTTGTAGTTTCCATAGAAATATAATCCATTACTAATAAATCTGTGGGTTTAAAATTGAAAGTAGTATCAAATTCTTTTTTACTTTCAATTTCATCTTTTTTTGCTAATAATATCCTTTTTCTATAATTACTTAATACAAAAGTACTGTCTTCTGGTTTCCATTTTATTCTGTCTGCCAAAATTTTATACTTTAATTCATGACCTTCAAAATGTTCAAACGTAAAACCAGTTCCAGTATTATTTTGAAGGTTAAAATTCTTAATAAAAATATAATCATTATCTGATAATTGTAAAGTAGAATTTCTTACATAATTACCAGAAGTTCTCTTTTTTGTACTTCGCATATATTTATCGTTAAACTCTTCAAAAGTTTTACGACTGCTAGGTACGATAAAATGATTCATAGATAATGCGAAAATTGTAATAATCGTCGCTCCAATCATATATGGGCGAAGCAAACGAGTAAAAGAAATTTTCGCACTATTTATGGCAATAATTTCGGTATTTGACGCAAGTTTTGAAGTGAAAAGAATGACAGAAATAAATAGGGCTAATGGCATAAATGTATTAGCATAATAAATTGTAAAGTTTAAATAATAATCTTTAATTATTTCTGCTGTTGTTAAATCAGGCCATTTTAAAAATTTATCTACTTTCTGTGAAATATCAATCGCAATTGCAATTGGGATTAATATTAAAAGTGTAAATATAAAAGTACCTAAATATCTCTTTAATATATATTTGTCAATTATTTTCACTTATTATAGGCGTTTATTCATTTGTTGAACCATTCTGTTTTTCCAAGTTGTAAAATCACCAGCAATGATATGTTTTCTAGCTTCTCTTACTAACCAAAGATAAAATCCTAAATTATGAATAGAAGCAATTTGTTTTGCTAACAATTCATTTGCTGCGAATAAATGACGTAAATACGCTTTAGAATATTGTGTATCTACAAACGTAATTCCCATTTCATCAATAGGAGAGAAGTCATTTTCCCACTTTTTATTTTTAATATTAATAGATCCATGCGCTGTGAATAACATTCCATTTCTTGCATTTCTAGTTGGCATAACACAGTCAAACATATCTACACCTAAAGCGATATTTTCTAAAATATTAATTGGTGTTCCAACTCCCATTAAATATCTTGGTTTATCTTCTGGAAGAATGTCACAAACGATATCTGTCATTTCATACATTTCTTCCGCAGGTTCTCCAACAGATAATCCTCCAATTGCATTTCCTTCTGCTCCAACAGAAGCGATAAATTCCGCAGATTGTTTTCTTAAATCTTTAAACGTACTTCCTTGTACAATTGGGAAAAGCGTTTGGTTGTAATCATATTTTGGCGGAACTTTTTCTAAATGATCAATACATCTTTTTAACCAACGATGCGTCATGTGCATCGATCTTTTTGCATATCCATAATCACAAGGATAAGGTGTACATTCGTCAAAAGCCATAATAATATCAGCTCCAATCGAACGTTGAATTTCCATTACACTTTCTGGAGAGAAGAAATGATAAGAACCATCAATATGACTCTTAAATTTTACTCCTTGCTCATTAATTTTTCTTGTTCCAGAAAGAGAATATACTTGATAACCACCACTATCTGTCAAAATATTTCTATCCCAACCAATAAATTTATGCAAACCTCCAGCTTGCTCTAAAATATCCGTTTTTGGACGTAAATATAAATGATATGTATTTCCAAGAATGATATCTGGATTGATATCTTCTTTTAATTCTCTTTGATGTACTCCTTTAACAGAACCTACAGTTCCAACAGGCATAAAAATTGGTGTTTCAATTTCTCCATGATCAGTAGTTACAACTCCTGCTCTTGCCTTACTTTGCGAATCTTTAACTTTTAAATCAAACTTCATAGTGGGCAAAGATAAGAAAGATTTATATTAAAGAACATAAAATAATTTTACTTAAAAAATTAGTAGCTAAAAATAAATTATTTTACAAATTATTTAGAACTTTTTAAAAAATATAACAGAACATTAATCTTTAGAATCCTTTTCAAATAAACAGTCTTATTTACATTCATTTTTTTAAATTTGTAGTTTTCATAGAAGCCAATGTCAAAACATCAAGATATCATAGAGGTATTAGGTGCAAGAGTTCACAATTTAAAGAATGTGAATGTACAAATACCTAGAGAGAAACTTACAGTTATTACAGGTTTAAGCGGAAGCGGAAAGTCTTCACTTGCTTTCGATACTATTTACGCAGAAGGTCAAAGAAGATATGTAGAAACTTTTTCTGCATATGCTCGCCAATTTCTTGGAGGATTGGAAAGGCCAGATGTGGATAAAATTGAAGGATTATCTCCTGTTATTTCTATAGAACAAAAAACTACTAATAAAAGTCCACGTTCTACAGTTGGAACGATTACGGAAATTTATGATTTTTTACGTTTGTTATATGCTAGAGCTGGAATTGCTTATTCTTATAACACAAATGAAAAAATGGTAAGTTATAGTGAAGAGCAAATCAAAGAGCTTATTTTGGAATTATTTCAAGATAAAAAAGTAATGATTTTAGCTCCAGTAGTTCGTGCAAGAAAAGGACATTATCGTGAACTTTTTGAACAAATTGCAAAACAAGGTTTTTTGAAAGTTCGTGTGGATGGTGAAATTCGTGAAATCGAAAAAGGAATGCGATTGGATCGATATAAAATGCATGATATCGAAATTGTAATTGATCGTTTCCGAATTACTGAAACTATTGAAAAAAGACTGATTGAAGCAATTAAAGCTGCTTTATATGCTGGTGAAAATATCTTGATGGTTTTAGAAATGGATACAAATCAACCTCGATTTTTTAGTCGTGATTTAATGTGTCCAACAACAGGAATTTCTTATCCAACTCCAGAACCAAATACTTTTTCATTCAATTCTCCAAAAGGAGCTTGTCCAAATTGTAAAGGTTTAGGAATTACGAGAGAAATCAGTTTAAAGAAAATTATTCCAAACAATTCTCTTTCGATTAAAAACGGTGGAATTGCTCCAATTGGTGAAGAAAAGAAATCATGGATTTTTAAGCAATTGGCTGTAATTGGTGAAAAATATAATTTCAAACTTTCGGATCCAATAAATAAAATTCCAAAAGAAGCAATGGATATTATTTTAAATGGTGGACATGAAAAATTTGAAGTTGTTTCTAAAACAATGGGAATTACTAGAACTTTTGAAATTGATTTTGAAGGGATTAGTAATTTTATTAAAAGCCAATACGAAAATTCAGAATCTAGATCAATTACTCGTTGGGCGAAAGATTTTATGGATGAAGTTCCGTGTAAATCTTGTAATGGTCAACGTTTAAGAAAAGAATCACTTTATTTTAAAATTGATGAGAAAAATATTTCTGAAGTTGCAAAATTTGATATTTCAGATTTAAAGCTTTGGTTAGAAGATTTAGATGAGAAATTAGACGAAAAACAAAAACAAATCGCCAATGAAATTTTAAAAGAAATTAGAACTCGTGTTCAATTTTTATTAGATGTTGGTTTAGGATATTTAACTTTAAATAGAACTTCAAAATCTTTATCAGGAGGAGAAGCGCAACGAATTCGTTTGGCAACGCAAATTGGTTCACAATTAATTGGAGTTCTTTATATTTTGGATGAACCAAGTATCGGTTTACACCAAAGAGATAATCAGCGATTAATTGATTCTCTTTTAAAACTTCGTGATATTGGAAATTCTGTAATTGTGGTAGAACATGATAAAGACATGATTTTACAAGCAGATTATGTTTTGGATATCGGGCCAGGAGCTGGAACACACGGAGGTGAAATTGTAAGTGAAGGTTCTTTCCAAGAGCTTTTAGAACATGATACTTTAACTTCAGATTATTTAAGTGGAAAAAAAGAAATTTCTATCCCCAAAGAAAGAAGAGAAGGAAATGGAAAAAGCTTAAAATTAATTGGTGCAACTGGGAATAATTTAAAAGATGTTTCTGTAGAATTTCCATTAGGAAAATTAATTTGCGTAACTGGAGTTTCAGGAAGTGGAAAATCAACTTTAATCAATGAAACGCTTTATCCGATTTTAAATGAACATATTTATAATGGTGTTAAAAAACCAATGCCTTACAAGAAAATTGAAGGTTTAGAGAATATTGATAAAGTAATTGCAATTGATCAATCTCCAATTGGAAGAACACCTCGTTCTAATCCTGCAACATATACAGGAGTTTTTGGAGAAATCAGAAGTTTATTTGCAAAAACACCAGAAGCTTTAATTCGCGGATACAAACCAGGGCGTTTTTCTTTTAATGTAAAAGGAGGAAGATGTGAAACTTGCCAAGGTGGGGGAGTTCGAGTAATTGAGATGAATTTTTTACCAGATGTTCAAGTAGAATGTGAAACTTGCCAAGGGAAAAGATTTAATCATGAAACACTGGAAGTTCGTTATAAAGGAAAATCAATTTCAGATGTTTTAGATATGACAATTGACCAAGCTGTTGCGTTTTTTGAGCATATTCCGAAAATTTTTAGAAAGCTAAAGACAATAAAAGACGTTGGTTTGGGTTATATAACGTTGGGACAACAATCAACGACCCTTTCTGGAGGGGAAGCACAACGAATAAAATTAGCTTCAGAATTGTCAAAAAGAGCAACTGGAAATACTTTCTATATTTTAGATGAACCTACTACTGGATTGCATTTTGAGGACATCAGAGTTTTGATGGAAGTTCTAAATAAATTGGTGAATAAAGGAAATACTGTATTGGTAATTGAACATAACTTGGATGTGATTAAACTTGCAGATTATATTATTGATATAGGAAAAGAAGGAGGGAAAAATGGTGGAACTGTTTTAGGAACAGGAACTCCAGAAGAAATAATTAATAACCAAGAAAGTTATACCGCAAAATTTTTAAAACAAGAATTAGAAGGATAATTTTCTATAAAAATACATGAGAAGATGACAAATGATGATAGAAAAATTAGAGAAAAGTTCGAACACAAAACTTGGAACGAAATAAAAACAAATGATTCATGGTCTTTATTTAAGATTATGTCTGAATTTGTAGATGGATACGAAAAATTAAGTAAAATCGGTCCTTGTGTTAGTATTTTCGGTTCTGCTAGAACAAAAGAAGGAACTAAACATTATGAGTTAGCTGAGAAAATTGGATACGAACTTTCTAAAAATGGATATGGAGTAATTACAGGTGGAGGACCTGGAATTATGGAAGCTGGAAATAAAGGAGCGCATCGTGGAGAAGGAGTTTCTGTAGGATTAAATATTGAACTTCCTTTTGAACAACACGATAATCCATATATTGATAGAGATAAAAACTTAGAATTTGATTATTTCTTTGTGCGTAAAGTAATGTTTGTTAAATATTCGCAAGGATTTGTTGTAATGCCTGGTGGATTCGGAACTTTAGATGAGGTTTTTGAAGCGATTACTTTAATTCAAACAAAGAAAATTGGCGCTTTTCCAATTATTTTAGTGGATTCTAGTTTCTGGTCAGGAATGATGGACTGGGTGAAATCTACATTATTGGAAGAATACGGAAATATTAGTGAAAAAGATTTAGATTTAATTAAAATCGTAGATACAGAAAAAGAAGTTTTAGATGTAATTAATGATTTCTATAAGAAATATAGTTTAAAGCCAAATTTCTAAAAAATATAAAAGCTACTCATTTGAGTAGCTTTTTTTATCTTAATTTATCAAGAATTGTATTCAATATTTTTGCTTCTTCGTCTGTAATATTCATTAAGAGAGAATCATTTTCATCCATTTTACATTTATCTACCATTTCTGCACCTTTCTCCGTAATTTCTACATAAACAATTCTTCGATCTTTATCACACCGAGATCTTGTAATTAATTCTTTTGTAAAAAGCTTATCCATTAATCTTGTTGCGTTCGGTGCTCGAACAACCATTCTATCTTTAATCGTTTGAACAGTAATTGGTTTTCCTGCTCCTCTTAATATTCTTAAAATATTGTATTGTTGAGAAGTAATTTGAAAAGGCTTTAAATGCTCATTTGATTTTGTATTAATCCAATTTGCTGTATATGCAATATTAATTAGAGCTTTTACTTTTTCAGAAGGAAATTTAGATTGTATGTCTTTAGAAATATCTCCCATATTAATTTTTATAAAGAATTTTCAAAGTTACGAATTTCTTCCTCTAATACTTTTAAAAGTTCTTCATGAATAATTCTTTCTTCATTAAAATGATCATGGAAAGAAGGAAAAATAAAAGATCCACAAATTTCAGCACCAACTCTAGGGAAAAATGTTTGTCCTAATTGCATCACATTTGCCGCTCCTCTTTCTCCCGGAGAAGTACTCATTAATAACATTGGTTTTTTATTCCAAATATTATAATCTGTTCTGCTTAACCAATCCAAAGTATTTTTAAAAACAACTGTATAAGTTCCATTATGCTCTGCTAAAGAAATAATAAAACCGTCGTATGTTTTTAATTTATCACTTAATTCTTTTGCTATTTGTGGAATTCCATTTGCTTCTTCCGTATCAAAACTATAAATCGGAAGCGGATAATCATTTAAGTCTAAAATATCAATTTCATATCCATTTAAAAAAGTAGATGCATAAACTGCCAATTTTTTATTAATTGAAGCTTTACTACTACTTCCACCCAAAACTGCTATTTTTTTCATATGTTGAATTTCTTTTTATCTATAAATCTATTTAAAATATATGTACTCGCTAAAAGTAATAATCCGATTAATGCAGTTCCTTGTGCGCCATCATTAATCATTACATGAGCAAAAAATGCAAGTGTGAAGTTAAAAAATAATCCAGCATAAACCCATTCTTTTAATCGAATTCCTTTATTAATTAATAAAACAATAACGGCAATAATTTTCAAAATTGCTAATGGATAAATAATATATGTAGGATATCCTAATAACTCAAAAAATCCAGCAATCATTTCATATTTAGTAAAATACATACTTGCTGAAAACAACGGAATAATACAAAGTAAAACCGTTGAAATCCAAAAAGCGATTTTTAATTTTTTCATCATATTAGTTTTAAAGTTCTTGACAAATGTATAGAAATAAAATATATTTTCCAAGGAAAATAATTCCAAGGAATGGAAATGAAATATTTTGAATCGATTTTGTACATTAGCGACAACAAAAAATGAAACCAAAAAACATGGATATACAATTTAATAAAAACGAAGACTTTAATAAACTAGAATTATCAGATTTAAAGAGAAAATTACAAAAAGTTTATTTAGGAGGAGGAGAAAAAAGAATTGCAAAACTACATGCTAAAGGCAAATTGACAGCAAGAGAAAGAATCGAATATTTATTAGATGATGATAAGGATAGTATCGAAATTGGAGCTTTTGTTGGAGATGGAATGTACGAAGAGCATGGAGGATGTCCATCTGGTGGAGTTGTTGTGAAAATGGGTTATGTAAGAGGAAAGCAATGTATTGTTGTTGCAAATGATGCAACTGTAAAAGCTGGAGCTTGGTTTCCAATTACTGGAAAGAAAAATTTAAGAGCGCAAGAAATTGCAATGGAAAATAAATTACCAATTATTTATTTGGTAGATTCTGCAGGAGTTTATTTACCGATGCAAGATGAGATTTTCCCAGATAAAGAGCATTTTGGAAGAATTTTCCGTAATAATGCGATTATGAGTTCTATGGGAATTACACAAATTGCTGCTGTAATGGGAAGTTGTGTTGCTGGAGGAGCTTATTTACCAATCATGAGTGATGAAGCTTTAATTGTAAACAAAACTGGAAGTATTTTCTTAGCAGGAAGTTATTTAGTAAAAGCTGCAATTGGAGAAAGTATTGACAACGAAACTTTAGGGGGTGCAACAACGCATTGTGAAGTTTCTGGAGTTACAGATTATAAAGCTGAAGATGATAAAGATGCTTTAGATACGATCAAAAATATCATGGATAAAATTGGGGATTATGACAAAGCAGGATTTAATCGTGTAGAGTCAAAAGAACCAGCAAAAAACCAGGATGAAATTTTCGGAATTTTACCAAAATCAAGAGCAGATCAATATAACATGATTGAGATTATTGAGCGTTTGGTTGATAATTCAGAATTTGAGCAATATAAAGAAGACTATGGAAAGACAATTCTTTGTGGATATGCAAGAATTGATGGTTGGGCAGTAGGAATTGTTGCAAATCAAAGAAAAGTAGTGAAAAATGCAAAAAAAGAAATGCAATTCGGAGGTGTAATTTATTCGGATAGTGCTGATAAAGCAACGCGTTTTATTGCAAATTGTAATCAGAAGAAAATTCCTTTAGTATTCTTGCATGATGTAACTGGTTTCATGGTTGGAAGTAAGAGTGAGCACGGAGGAATTATCAAAGATGGCGCAAAAATGGTAAATGCTGTTTCGAATTCTGTTGTTCCTAAATTTAGTGTAGTTATAGGAAATTCTTATGGAGCAGGAAATTATGCAATGTGTGGAAAAGCATATGATCCAAGATTAATTTTCGCTTGGCCAAGTGCGAGATTAGCTGTAATGGGAGGAGCACAAGCTGCAAAAGTTTTATTACAAATCGAAACTGCTTCGATGAAAGCTCGTGGTGAAGAAATTTCTCCAGAAAAAGAGCAAGAAATTTTAAAGACAATTCAAGCAAAATACGATAATCAAACTACGCCATATTATGCTGCGGCTCGTTTATGGACAGATGGAGTTATCAATCCTTTAGATACAAGAAAATGGATTAGTATGGGAATTGAAGCTGCAAATCATTCACCGATTGAAAAGAAATTTAATTTAGGTGTGATTCAGGTTTAATTTGCTTTAAAAATATAATAGAAACTCAGGCTTTTTAGTCTGAGTTTTTTTGTTTCTTTTTATTGAGAAAATTGAGATTTGAAATTCACGATTGTTAAGTTTAAATAAAGAAGAAATTAATAAAATGAATAATTAAATATCATGATAATCCAAATCTTTTCCGAAGCTTTCTTTTAATTTCCAATTTGAAATGATAGAGATAATTAAACAAATAATTGCTAAAATAATTACTGTATGAATAACTCCATATATTGGTTTTAAAGTTTGATAAGTAATAAAGAAAAAGATTAAAATTCCTCGTACAATATTTGGAGCTGAAACTGTTGCAGTTGCTCTTAAATTTGTTCCAAAATTTTCAGAAGTTGTAATTAAGAATAATGCCCAATATCCTGCGATAATTCCACTGATTAATGATAAAGCATAATAAAGATTTGTTGTATTAAAGACATCACTTAAAGTTAAAATCATTAAAATAAATAATCCTGTAGTTAGAAGTCGAATTACTTTTTTTCTAGATTTAAAGTAAAAACTCAAAGGTCCACTGAATAAATCACCAATAGCATTTCCTACAAAATACCATAAGACACAAACGCCAACTTCCACAGGTTGTTCAAAACCTAAAGCTTTGGTCATTTCATTTGCTAAGAAAATAAACATTCCATAGAAAAATTGAATAGGGACAGCAACTCCGAGACAGAATAAGTATTTCTTTAAAATTTCTTTTCTAAAAAATAAGAGTTTTAAACTTCCTAAATGTGTTTCTTTTATAGTGTTTTTTGTTTTTTCAAATAAATGTGAATCTAAAAATTTTGCTCTAGCAAAAAGAAGAATGAAACCTAGAACACCACCAATGAAAAGAGCTGTTCGCCAAGTGGTAAAATCGTAAACAAGAAAAGCTAAAGAACCTCCGAGAAGACCAATTCCAGTGATTAGAGAAGTAGCGTAACTTCGATGTTTTTTCTTTACAGTTTCTGCCATTAAAGTGATTCCTGCACCAAGTTCTCCTGCAAGACCAAAACCTGCGATAAAACGAAGAATCATATACATTTCGATATGATGAACAAACGCATTTAGAAGTGTTGCGGTTGAATAAATAAAAATGGAAGTAAAAAGAATGTTTTTTCGTCCCCATTTATCACCAAGAATTCCAAAGACAAAACCACCGAGAATCATTCCAATTAGTTGTAGATTGATAATCCATGTTCCTTGAACAGAAATTTCTTCGGCATTTAAACCTAAATCTTGAAGACTTTCTACGCGAAGAATACCGAATATTGCGATATCGTAGACATCTACTAAATAACCAAACATGGCAATTAAAACAGGTAAACTAAATAACGAATGTTCTTGATGTTCTTTCATTTAAGTCAAAGTTTATGTCTTTAAGTTAATGAAAAAAGTGTTTTTAGAAAACGTAAAAGTGATTTTAGATAGTGAGAAATTAGTTTTAGAAAATGGAAAAGCGATTTTATATATTGAAAAATAAAATATTGACTTCGACTTCGCTCAGTCATCGTAGATTATAGTTTTATTTCGATCTAATAAAAAAAGCCAAACTATTTAAATAATAGTTTGGCTTTTAATTTTATAGAAAAGTAAATTATTTACTTAAATACATTTTTCTTCTTGAATATAATTCGTAGAAAGCATCATCTTTTAAACTGTCGATGAATAAAATACTTTCTCCAGTACTCTTCATTTCAGGTCCTAATCTTTTATCTACTTTCGGGAATTTATTGAAAGAGAAAACAGGTTGCTTAATTGCATATCCGCTTAATCTTGGATTAAAAGTAAAGTCTTTCACTTTTTTATCTCCAAGCATTACTTTTGTAGCATAATTTACATAAGGCTCTTGGTATGCTTTAGCAATAAACGGAACAGTTCTAGATGCTCTAGGATTTGCTTCAATGATATAAACTTTATCATCTTTAATCGCAAACTGAATATTAATTAATCCTACAGTTTTTAATGCTTTTGCAATTTTTAAAGTATGATCTTTAATTTGTTGCATTACAAATTCTCCTAAGTTAAATGGAGGAAGTGTTGCATTTGAATCTCCAGAGTGAACTCCACAAGGTTCGATGTGTTCCATGATTCCGATAATATACACATCTTCACCATCACAAATTGCATCTGCTTCTGCTTCGATTGCTCCATCTAAATAATGATCTAGAAGTAATGTGTTATTTGGAATCTTACGTAATAAATCTACAACGTGCTCTTCTAATTCTTGTTTGTTGATTACAATCTTCATTCCTTGACCACCTAATACATAAGAAGGACGAACTAAGATTGGGAAATCTAAAGAATCAGCGATTGCTAAAGCTTCATCAGCAGTAGTTGCAGTTCCGAATTTAGGGAAAGGAATATCCATAGATTCTAATAAAGTAGAGAAACGACCTCTATCTTCTGCTAAATCTAAAGCTTCAAAGCTAGTTCCAATAATTTTAATTCCGTATTTATCTAATTTTTCAGCAAGTTTTAAAGCTGTTTGACCTCCAAGCTGAACAATTACACCTTCTGGTTTTTCATGACGAATAATATCGTAAATATGTTCCCAGAAAACAGGTTCGAAATAAAGTTTATCTGCTGTATCAAAATCTGTAGAAACCGTTTCAGGGTTACAATTGATCATAATTGTTTCATATCCAGCTTCTTTTGCAGCTAAAACTCCATGAACACAAGAATAATCAAACTCAATTCCTTGTCCAATTCTATTTGGTCCAGAACCTAAAACAACAATTTTCTTTTTGTCTGTAACGATACTTTCATTTTCAGAGAAAGCTTCGTCATTAACAATCATTTTATTTTCAAAAGTAGAGTAGTAGTAAGGAGTTTGTGCTTCGAATTCTGCTGCACAAGTATCTACTAATTTATAAACTCTATTAATTTGTAATTCATCTCTTTTCTTATAAACTTCACTTTCCCAACATCCTAACATGTGAGCGATTTGTCTATCTGCAAATCCTTTTTGTTTTGCTAAAAGAAGTAAATCTTGTGGTAAAGTTTGTAAATTGTGTGAAGAAATTTCTTTCTCTAAAATATGTAATTCTTCATATTGTTTTAAGAACCACATATCGATTTTTGTAATCTCATGAATTCTACTTAATGGAATTCCCATTTGGATAGCATCATAAATCACAAAAACTCTATCCCAGCTTGCATATTTTAATTTATGTAAGATAGTTTCATAATCTTTTTCTCCTTTTCCGTCAGCTCCTAAACCATTACGTTTAATTTCTAATGATTGTGTGGCTTTGTGTAATGCTTCTTGGAACGAACGTCCGATTCCCATTACTTCTCCAACAGATTTCATTTGTAATCCTAAAGTTCTATCAGAACCTTCGAATTTATCAAAATTCCAACGAGGAATTTTTACGATAACATAATCTAAAGTTGGCTCGAATAAAGCAGAAGTTGTTTTTGTAATTTGATTATCTAATTCATCTAAATGATAACCTAAAGCTAATTTAGATGCGATTTTTGCAATTGGGTAACCAGTTGCTTTTGAAGCTAAAGCAGAAGAACGAGAAACACGTGGATTAATCTCAATTGCGATAATTTCTTCTTTGTCATCAGGACTTACAGCAAACTGAACATTACATCCACCAGCGAAGTCACCGATTGAACGCATCATATGAATTGCCATATCACGCATTTTTTGGAAAGTTCTGTCACTTAAAGTCATTGCTGGTGCAACAGTGATAGAATCTCCTGTATGGATTCCCATAGGATCCATATTTTCAATAGTACAGATAATTACCACGTTATCGTTTTTATCACGTAATAACTCTAATTCGTACTCTTTCCAACCCATTAAAGCTTTGTCAATCATTACTTCATGGATAGGAGAAATTTCAAGACCTCTTCTTAATAATTCGTCGAAATCTTCTTCTTTATAAACAATAGAAGCACCAGCTCCACCAAGTGTATAAGAAGCTCTAATTACCAATGGAAAACCAAATTCTTGAGCAATTTCTTTTCCTTTTAAGAAAGAAGTCGCTGTAGCCTGAGGTGCCATTGGAATTCCGATTTCTAACATTAATTCACGGAATTTTTCACGATCTTCTGTGATATTAATTGCGTCAATATCCACACCAATCAATTCAACTCCATGCTCTTCCCAGATTCCTTTTTCATCAGCTTCGATACATAAATTTAAGGCTGTTTGTCCTCCCATTGTTGGTAAAACTGCATCTACATTATGAATTTCCAAGATTTCACGAATAGATTTAGTAGTCAAAGGTTTCAGGTAGATATGATCAGCCAAAGATGGATCTGTCATAATCGTAGCTGGGTTAGAATTGATTAAAACTACTTCAATTCCTTCTTCTTTTAATGAGCGAATAGCTTGAGAGCCCGAATAATCGAACTCACACGCTTGTCCAATAATAATAGGTCCAGAACCAATTATTAAAATCGACTTAATGTTTTTGTTTCTAGGCATGATATTTAGTTTTGTTGTGTTGTTGTTTTGTTTATTTTATAGTTTGGAACTCAAAAAGATATAAAAAAAGGTGTTACTAAAAAAAAGTAACACCTCATATATTATAAAAAATAAATCATTATTTCTTCGGTCTTGGAGCTGAAGAAACAGAAATTCTTTTTCTACCCTTTGCACGTCTTCTAGCAAGAACTTTTCTTCCAGTAGCAGAAGCCATTCTTTCTCTAAAACCGTGTTTATTTCTTCTTTTTCTTTTCGATGGTTGATAAGTCCTTTTCATTGTAAATATCTTTTAAAGTATCGTATTTTCTGTTATTTATCTATTAGATTACTTTTGCGAATTCCTTTTATAAAAGCGTGGGCAAATATACAATTACTTTTATAGTTCGCAAACAGAATTTGCAAAAAAATTTAAAAATATTTCATCTAGCTAATTGCAAAAAAATTAATACATTAGATAAAAAATGATAAATGAACTACAAACAAGGAATGTTTAAGGAGAACAGTTTTTTCAATCAAACAATTGTAATTACTGGCGGTGGAAGTGGTTTAGGAAAATCTATGGCCAAATATTTAGCTAAGCTAGGAGCGAATGTTATTATTACTTCAAGAAATTTTGAAAAACTACAAAATACAGCAGAAGAAATTGAAGCTGAAATAGATAAAAAAATAGAACCAATAGCATGTGACGTTAGGGATTATGAGCAAGTAGAAAAAATGATTACAATCGCTAATGAAAAATTTGGAAAAATTGATGCTTTAATCAATAATGCAGCGGGAAATTTTATTTCTCCAACAGAAAGACTTTCTGCAAATGCTTTTGATACAATTTTAGATATTGTTTTAAAAGGAACTAAAAATTGTACACTTGCTTTAGGAAAACATTGGATTAAAGAAAAGCAACAAGGAACTTTTTTAAACATTGTGACAACTTATGCTTGGACAGGTTCTGCATATGTTGTTCCTTCTGCATGTGCTAAAGCAGGTGTTTTAGCGTTAACTCGTTCTTTAGCGGTTGAATGGGCAAAATATGGAATCCGAATGAATGCAATTGCACCAGGACCATTTCCAACAAAAGGAGCTTGGGATCGTCTGCTTCCAGGAGATTTAAAAGAGAAATTTGATTTAAAAAATAAAATTCCTTTAAAAAGAGTTGGAGAACATCAAGAATTAGCAAATTTAGTTGCTTATTTACTTTCTGATTTTTCTGCGTATATCAATGGAGAAGTAATTACAATTGATGGAGGAGAATGGTTACAAGGAGCAGGAGAATTTAATTTCTTAGAGCAAATTCCAGAAGAAATGTGGGATATGTTAGAACAAATGATTCGTGCTAAAAAGAAATAATATTCCTTTTATATGAGTTTGATTGAAATCTCTGATACTATTCTGAATTCCTATTTTGTAAAGAATAATCCGAAAATTTTGAAAGAACACTTTGGAGTTTCGGATTTAGATTCTTTTTGGATTGCAGATATGGATTTTAAAATTGCAAAACCTATTACAAAAGAATTATCTAAAATTGTTGCAAGAGAGAATTATGCTTATGAAGATGTACATTCAGAAGTTTTTCATGTAATTTCTCAATGGTATAAGAAAAAACAAGATATAGATTTAAAACAAGAGAATTTTATTATAGTCAATAATTTATTGACTGCAATTTCCATTTTAGTGAAAATTCTTACTAAAGAAAAGGAATCTATTCTTATTCAAACGCCAGTTTATCCACCTTTTGAGCAAATTATTTTATCTCATCAAAGAAATGTTTTAAGAAATCCACTTAAAATTGTTAAAAATGAATATGAAATTGATTTTGAAGATTTAGAACAAAAAATGAAAAGAGAAGATGTTCGTTATTTTTTGTTTTGTAATCCTCATAATCCGATTGGTCGAGTTTGGAAAAAAGAAGATGTAGAAAAAATATATTCTTTGGCAGAAAAATATACTATCACTGTGATAAGCGATGAGATTCATTCTGATATAATTTATACCAAAGAGAAATTTAAAAGTTTTGCTTCTTTTTCAAATAATAAACATATTACTTTGGTTGGATCGCCTTCTAAAACTTTTGGATTACAAGGGATTTCAAATGGATTTATTTATGTAGAAGAAGAAAATTTACATGAAAAAATTAAAACATTTACAGAATCTTTGTTTTTAAATCATGTGAATTCTTTAAGTATGTATGCAACAATTGCGGCTTTTAGCAAAGGAGAAGAATGGTTGCAAGCAATGTTAGAATATGTTGAAAATAATTATCAATGGATTGTCACTTTTTTAGAGAAAGAAAGTCCAGAAATTAAAGTTTTTAAACTAGAAGGAACATATCAAATTTGGATTGATTTTTCAGATTTAGAATTAAAACCAGAAGATTTAGAAGAAACAATTTTTAGAAAAGCAAAAATTGGTTTAACTCCAGGGAAATGGTACGGAGAATCTTACGTGAATTTTATGCGAATGAATATTGGAACTTCTTTAGAGAAAATTCAAAAAGTTTTTTATCGTTTAAAAAAAGTTATAGAATTAGAAAAATAAAAAACCAATATAAAACTTAATTATATTGGTTTAAAACAGGGTTTACAAGGTAAATTTCAGTTTATTCTGGTAAATTTTCTTCTAAAAGATCTAAATAATTTGTTACCAAACCTCGATGAACTGGAATTATTGGACCATCTCCATCTGGACACATTGGCGTTCCAGTTGGAACACTTGGTAAACATTTTCCACCAGTTTGAATGATTATATTTGCGTGATCATGATACCAAGTAACAAATCCTTCAAAATCAGAAAAAGTTTTTAAAGTATCAGGAACATTGAAATTCGATTTCGGTTGGAAATTTCCTGTTAAAACATGATGATTTCCATTAATAGCATCTTGCATAGAAACATAAGAAACATTTTCTAGCTGTTCTAAATCATAAATTGCTTCATATGCGATATCCAATAAATCTCTTAATTCTTGTGTCATTGGATAAGTAATATCTGTAGTTTTTGCTTGAAAATTATTTGCAAATTTTGCAGAAACTTGATCCAAATCTACTGTATATTCTTCAAAGAAAACTTTGATAGATTCATCACTTCCATCTTTAAACCTTGGAAGAGAATTATAATAATCTGCAAATTCTTGTGTGATATAATTTGGCGAATTAAAAGCATATACTTTTAAAATGATATCATTTGCTTTTAAATCAATTCCAGAAAGTTGTGTTTTAAATTCTTCATATAAATCTGCACTTGTTAAAAGTGCCATCGAACCAGCTTGACTTACACCTGGAAGATAAATTGTTATTGGAAGATTTTTTTCTGGATTTTCTTTGATATAATCTACAAAAAAGGTGACAAAATCAACTTCCGTTTCTGATTGATATCCTTTATCCGTTAAACTTTTAATGTTATTAAAAGCAGTTTCAGCACCTTTCGCAATATTTTTTCCATTTAATTCACCATAACTAAAAATATCAGCAATGATTAAATCTGCTTGTTCAGAATTAATTACAATTCCTGAAGAAGCAAAAGAAAATGTATTTGGAATATATTTATGTTTGGAAATGATTCCTCCAACGGAAAGAGGCTCATAAACTTTATTGTTATACCAAAGCATTTCCCAATTTCCTTTGGTGTCTAGCATTTCATTTTGATAATATTCATTTGCATCTTCGCGAGTTTGCGAACGAATCATCCATTCTGCAATAGTTCCAATCGTTTCCATTTCCAACAATTCATTGATTGTTGTGTCTTTTGGTTCTTCTCCTAAATTATTTGGATCACTGGAATCTTTAATAGTTACAGTTTTAATAACATAATCATTATCATCATCTGAACAAGAAATAAAATTACCAATTGAAATTAAAACAAGAAATAAAAGTAAAATACGTTTCATAATTAAGCATTTTGTAAAAAGTAAATTGCAATGGTTTTACTTAAAGTTACAAATTGCTTAATTTTTTTGCTTTTTAATTATATAATCTTTAACAAGAAACAATTAAGTTTGGCTAAAATTTAACGTTATGATATTCATTGTCAGGAAGTTCATTTTTTGGTTTAAACATAAAAGCGAGAATAATTCCACTTATAAAACCTGCTAAATGTCCTTCCCATGAAATATATGGATGACTTGGGAAAATTCCCCAAAACATTCCTCCGTAAAAAATGAAAACTAAAATAGAAGTTAGAATAGCAATCATTTTTTTCTCAAAAATTCCAGCAAAAAATAAAAAACTTGCTAAGAAATAGATGAATCCACTTGCGCCAATATGCATTGCTTTACGACCAATAATCCATGTGATTAAACCAACAAAAATAATAGCAATCGGAATAATTTTTATTGCATTTTTCTTGTAAATAGTTAGAAAAATGGTAAATAAAAAGAATAGAGGTAATGTATTACTTACAATGTGATACAATCCACCATGTAAAAATGGAGCGGCGAAAATTCCCATCAAACCTCTGATAGATCTTGGGTAAATTCCGAACTGTGTTAAAGGATAATTGAAAATTCCTGATAAAATGACATCTAAAATATATACAACCCAAATGATTGCAACCAATTTTAAAGATGTGAATGCTGTTGACTTTAATTCTTTATATATACTCATGAAGCTAATTTTCCACAAAAATAAGGAATTAAAATTTGATGTATTTTTTTCATTAATTTTCAGTTTGCATATTAAAAATTAACTGCAAATAGGAATCAATAATTGGATTTTTCAGAGGAACAAAAATATCTTCAGGATTTGGACAATCTATATGTTTTCGTGGATTTACAGGAATGCAAATTCCATTGTTTGTAATTAAAATATTCTTGGTATCGTGTTTCCAAAGAAGATAAGATTTAAATTCTTCTAAAGTAGAAATAGTTGTAGGAACGTGGTAACTATTTTTATTCAATTTATTTTCAGAAATAACCTGATGATTTCCTCGAATATTATTAAAAATTCCTGTGATTTCAGAATTTAAAGCTATACTCTGAAATTCATTTTGAATTTGATTTTGTAGATTGTTAGACATTGGATAGGAAAAAGAAGAAATAAAATTTTCCGAAAGAGAAAAATTACTTAAAACATCTGAATTATTAGAGAAATTAGTAAAATCAATTGTGATAAATTCTTGTTGATTCCCTTGTTTTTCAGGTAAACTATTAAAATAATTTACAAAATTAGAAGAAGTAAAATTAATTGGATTATAAGTGAAACATTCAATTCGAACATCATTAGGGAGTAATTTTACATCTTGAAGTTGTGTATTTAATTCTTGATAAATTGCTGTAGATAAATATAAACTCAGATTACCTGAATTGCTAATTCCAGAAACATAAATTTTTATAGGGAGATGTAAACTTGGATCTTTTTTAATATAATTTGCTAAAACATCAATAATGGTTTCTTTTTTTGCAGAAAGATAATTTACAGCTTCTAAAGAAAGAATATTTTCAAGTGCATTTTTATGATTATTAGGAAGAGAAAAATCGTTCCATGTAGAAATAGAAAGCAATTCATTTATTGAATTTGCAATTTTCTTAGAAGAAGGTGAAATATTAAATGTATTTCGATTGATTTTATGTTTAGAAATAATTGCTCCAATTTCTTTTTCCGATTTCAGTTCATTAGCATACCAAACCATTTTCCAGTTTCCTTGGATGTCTAGTTTTTTGTTTTCATAATACAAATGAGCATCCGTTATATCTTGAGGTCGAGCCATCCATTGTGAAATAGTTGCAAGTGTTTGAATTTCGGTTGGTTCATTAATTCCTGTAATATCAATTGCAGGATAAGGACGAACGGGATCGATTAGGTTTGTATCAATTTCGTCATTTGTACAAGAAAAGAAGATATTCAAAAAAAAGAATAAAACGATAGGGTTACATTTAATTTTCATAGAATGTTAAATCTTTAGGTTGATATCTTAATATTACGATAAAAATTAATTGTAAAATGTTGCAATTCAGTTAATTAGTAAATTATTATATATTTTTGTAAAAACAATAAATTCAAATAGTTAAGAATAATTGTTTGTCAACTTAAATAGAGTTCGTACTTTTGGCAAAACCTAACACAACCATGAAAAATACGAAATACGTTTTTGTTACAGGAGGTGTAACTTCATCTCTTGGAAAAGGTATTATAGCCGCGTCATTGGCCAAATTATTACAAGAGAGAGGATATTCTGTTACCATTCAAAAATTGGATCCATATATTAATATTGATCCAGGAACTTTAAATCCATATGAGCATGGAGAATGTTTTGTGACGGATGATGGAGCAGAGACCGATTTAGATTTAGGACACTATGAAAGATTCCTAAATATTCCAACTTCACAAGCAAACAATGTTACTACAGGAAGAATTTACCAATCTGTTATTGAGAAAGAGAGAAAAGGTGAATTCCTTGGGAAAACGGTACAAGTAATTCCGCATATTACAGATGAAATTAAGAATAGAATTCAGATTTTAGGTAATACTGGAGAATATGACATTGTAATTACTGAAATTGGAGGAACAATTGGAGATATTGAATCTCTTCCTTATGTGGAAGCTGTTCGTCAATTACGTTGGGATTTAGGAAAGAATAATTCTGTGGTTATTCATTTAACGTTAGTTCCTTATTTAGCTGCGGCAGGAGAGTTGAAAACAAAACCTACGCAACATTCTGTTAAAATGTTGATGCAAAGCGGAGTGAGTCCTGATGTATTAGTTTGTCGTTCAGAACATAAACTTTCAGAGAGTATTAAAGGGAAGTTAGCATTATTTTGTAATGTAGAAGAAGAAGCAATTATTTCTTCATTAGATGCAGAAACAATTTATGATGTTCCGAATTTGATGCTTCAAGAAGGTTTAGATAGTGTTGTGCTTAAGAATTTAAATCTGACTTCAAAACAAAATCCATTATTAGAAGATTGGAATACGTTTGTAAATAAACATAAAAATCCAAAATCTAAAATTGAAATTGGATTAATAGGAAAATATGTAGAATTACATGATTCTTATAAATCAATTACAGAAGCTTTAATTCATGCAGGAGCAACAAATGAAACGAAAGTAAATGTAAATTGGTTACATTCAGAAGAATTTACAGAAGAAAATGCTGCGGAAAAACTAAAAAACTTAGATGGAATTTTGGTTGCACCAGGATTTGGAGAACGAGGAATAGAAGGGAAAATAGCTGCGGTGCAATATGCAAGAGAGCAGAAAATACCATTTTTAGGAATCTGTCTTGGAATGCAAATGGCTGTAATTGAATATTCAAGAAATGTTTTAGGATTAGACAAAGCAAATTCTACAGAAATGAATCGCAAAACGCCACATCCAGTAATTAATATTATGGAAGAGCAAAAATCGATTACGCATAAAGGAGGAACAATGCGTCTTGGAGCTTGGAAATGTGCCTTAAAAGATGGTTCGATTGCAAAAGATGTTTATAAAGAAGAAATTATTGATGAAAGACATAGACATCGCTATGAATTCAATAATGAATATTTGGAGCAAATTGAAAATGCAGGAATGGCTGCAACAGGAAAAAATCCAGATACAAATCTTGTAGAGATTGTTGAAATTACGGAACATCCATGGTTTGTTGGTGTACAATATCATCCAGAATATAAGAGTACAGTTTTAAATCCTCATCCTCTTTTTGTAGCTTTTGTAAAAGCATCTTTAGAGAACTCTTTAAAATAGAATTAAAATTTTTGATATAAAAAGGCCTTATGAAATTCATAAGGCTTTTTGTTTTTACACTCGATAATTAGAATAGTTTGGACTTCTTCTACTTTTATCTTTTTGTTCTTTTTTATAGTAGTGTTTTTTATGTTTATCGTATTTTTTAGATTTATGATAATATTTTTTATGCTTTTTAGGCTTATGGTGATGTTTGTAATGTTTTTTATAATAATGATGATGAGGTCTATTTACATATCCTTTGTAATGGTAATGTCCGAAAGGATTTACAGAAATTGTTAAATGACCAATTTGACAAATATTATGGTTTTGATATCTAATTCGAACCTCTCCAATTCTAGAAACTTTTCCATTTCTTAAATATTTGATAGGTACATTTCCAATAGAAGTAATTCGTCCATAATAATCTTTGCGAATTGGTATCGAATAAGCATCATGAATTACTTCATATTTTACACCATTTTTATAATAACATTCTGATTCTGGTAAAGCATTAAAGTCAAAATCTCCATTTGAGAAAACATAGAATTCAATATTGTTTTCTACAAAATAAATTGGTTCTTCAAATGCTCTTACTTTCCTATATTGTTCAGCATTTTCAAATCCCATCATTTGAAAACTACTGAAAACTAAACCGATAATGATAAGTATTCTTGTTTTCATAATTCTTTTAGTTTAAATTAATAATTATTTTTTAACTATATTTTTGATGTATTCAAACAACGTGCCGAAATAATTTGGAATGCGTCAAGGAAAAAAAATGGATATTTATTAATAAAATAAAAGAATGGCGTAATATTATTCATATATTTACGTCAGACAGGGTAATAACAAATTAATTTTTAAGATGATAAAAGCTATTGAAAAAAATTTGGATCGAGGTATCAAATTATTGGAATCAATCACTGATGAACAATACAGCGATAAATCTGTTGCTCCTTATTATTCTAGTATAGGAGGTCACATGCGACATATTTTAGATGTATTTGATTGTATTTTTGATGGTTTGCCGGAGGAGAGAGTAAATTTAGTAGCGAGAAAAAGAAACCCATTAGCTGAAACAAAGACTTCAGAAGGGATTGCATATTTTGAGAAAACTAAAGAAAGACTTCTTGAATTAGCCGATTCAGATTTCAATAAAATAATTACAGTATCAGATGATTTAGGATTAGGAGAAGTGAGTGTAAATTATACATTAGCAAGTGCATTAATTCAAGCACATAGCCATGCAATACACCATTATGCAAGTATTGGATACATTATTTCACAGCTTAATATTGAATTACCTGATGAAGATTTTGGATTTAATCCATCTACACCTAAAGAAAAACAAATGGTAGGAGCTAAGAATTAGTTAGCTCCTTTATTTTTTTTGTATAAGCCAATAATTCTTTAATATCCTTTATAAAATTAGATGCTTTTGCATAAGGAATTCCATGATTTTCATGGTTTTTGGTAGCAATTTGCTGAATCACTTTCCAATGTTCTGTGATGGTTTTTAAAGAATTTAAATAACTCTGATTTGTAGCATCATAAATATGTGTTGGCTCTGCTATAATTCCATTAATTTCAAGGATTTTAAAGTTTTTTCCTTTTTTTAAATCTTCAAAATTATCATATTTGATATCTAAACGTCCATAATACCAACCATTTATTTGCTCATTTAAACTATCGAAACTAGCAATTAATTTTTCATCAATTAAATGATTTCCATCGAAAAATTGTGTTCCTTTTGCATGATTTCCAATGACATTTAAAAGAACAGATTCTTCTTTTTTAGGAATGATTTTTAAATCTTCTCCATGAATTTCTCTCATTAATTCTAAATAAAATTGCGCTCTTTCATCATTTACAATTAATTCTTCTAATGTATTTTTTCCGTTACCTAAAACAGTCAAATACTTTTTAATTGTAATCGAAGAAATTTGACCTTTTTTCTCTCCTGGAATTCGATAATAAAATATTCCACATTCATTTGGATGTGCAACAAATTCTTGAATGATAATTGGAATTTTATATTGTTTTAAATATGTTTTTAAAACCTCTGGTGTATCAATTTTTTTAACCAATAATCCTCTAAAACCAATATCTGGTTTTGCGATTAAAGGAAAATTAATTCCAGCTTCTTCAAGTTGTTTAAGCGTTTCTTTAAACGTATGTTTCTTTTTTACAAGAATTGTTTTTGGACGAAATTCTTCTGGAATTAATTGTATCGTTTTATATTTTGATTCTGCTCCATTTCCAGAATGCTTTATTGCTGGATTTGTGGCAGAAAAAAACACAAAATTTCTACTTTTTAAAGCTAAATAAACTGCGTAAGGGATTATAGGAACATAAAACATATAAGATGGCCAATATTCCCATTGAAAAATTTTTTTGAAATTACTTACTTTCTTCATTTTTGTCAAACAATGCACTTAAAATAATTCGTATACCTATCACTCCTAAAACGACAGCAATAATAGCTACAATGATTCCTACTATTAAAAATAAGTAATTATCGTTTCTTTTAATAGCTTTAAAGCCAATATTTATTAAGAAAGGAGCAAGTAGAATTAATGGTAATGCACCAGCTTCGTATTTTATTCCTCTTGCAAGTTTAGTTTTGTCTGTGCTCATTTTTTATAATTATTTAATGCATTTCGAACGCCTTTATATTTTTCTAAAAGTTGTTTTGCTTCTGATTCTTCAATCTGTAATTCTTCCATTAACATTCGAGTTCCACGATTGACTAATTTATCATTCGAAAGCTGCATATCTACCATTTTATTCCCTTTGATTCTTCCCAATTGAATCATTGCTGAAGTAGAAATCATGTTTAAAACCATCTTTTGCGCAGTTCCCGCTTTCATTCTAGAACTACCTGTCACAAATTCTGGTCCAACAATGACTTCTATAGGATATGTAGCAACTGTCGATAATGGACTCTTTTCATTACAAGTTATACAAGCTGTTGTGCAGCCAAATTTTGTTGCTTGCTCAATTCCTCCAATCACATATGGTGTTGTACCTGAAGCAGCAATTCCAACAACTGAATCATTTTCAGTAATTTGATATTGATTTAAGTCTTTCCAAGCTTGTTCTTTGTCGTCTTCTGCATTTTCAACAGCTTTTCTAATTGCTGTATCTCCACCTGCAATTAATCCTATTACGACATCATGTGAAACTCCAAATGTTGGTGGACATTCTGAAGCATCTAAAATTCCTAATCGCCCACTTGTGCCAGCTCCGATGTAAAAAAGTCTTCCTCCTTTTTTTAATTTTAAAACCAATTCTTCTACAAATTTTTCAATCATAGGAATTGCTTCTAAAACTGCATTTGCAACTTTTTGATCTTCATTATTTATATTTAAAAGAAGCTCATGTACACTCATTTTTTCTAAATGATTGTAATTCGAGTCTTTTTCAGTTGTTTTTTCAAAATTCATACTTCAAAAATATTTAAAATAATTTACTCTTTAAAAATCCTAAACCATATCCAAAAAATTGAACAATTGTTGTAATTATAGATAAAAGTCCGACAATAGCATTTTTATTTAAAAGGGTAGATGCAAAGAAATTTAAAGCTAAATAAACTCCGATAAAATAAAATGGAATATAAAATTGAAAGAAACTACAAATAATTGCAAATATGAAAAACAATACAAATAAAGAAGGAAACCAGAAAGTAAGTTTTCTAGATTCTGGATATTTTCTATTTAAAATAGGTCGCGCAGTACCGAAATTATATGTTTGTTTGAAGAATGCTTTTAATGTAGCTCTTCTTTTATGATAGACAAATGCTGATGGAATTAATTGTGTTTCAAATCTATTTTCCCAAAGTCGAAATGTCATATCAATATCTTCTCCATATTTCATTTTGCTAAATCCATTCGTTTTTTCAAAAGCTTTTTTTGAAATTCCCATATTGAAACTTCGCAATTGAAACTTCCCAATTCCATTTTTTTTTCCTCGAATTCCTCCAGTTGTCAATAAGGAAGTCATCGAATAATTAATTGCTTTTTGTGTTATCGTAAACGAATCATGTGCAGCATCTGGTCCGCCAAAAGCATCTGTATATTGTTTTTTTAAAGCTTCTGAAACATTAAATAAATAAAATTCAGGAATAATACAATCAGAATCTAAAATGATAAAATAATCACCATTGGCTCTTTCCATTCCGTAATTTCTACTTTGTCCAGCACCCGAATTTTCTTTAAAATAATAATGAATATTTAGAGAATTGTTATATTTCTCTACGATATTTTTTGAAGTTTTATCAGAACCATCTTCCACGATAATTATTTCAAAATCATCTTCAAATTTCTGCTGCTTTGTCAAACTATCCAGCAGTTCATTTATTTCTTCAGGTCGGTTATAAACTGGTATTACAAGTGAAAATTTCAATGTTTCTTTATTTAAATATTTTGGAGCTTTCCTTTTTTGAATAAAGTCAAAAAAGGTCGGGCTTTTCGTTGTAAGTTTTCTTTTTTCAAATAAAAACTCCTAAAACAATCCGTGAGCATCCGCTGGTCGCTACTTTTTGTTAAGGATTTTTAATTTTCAAAAAGAAAAGCTTTTCTCTTCAATCCCTAAGCCAATAAATTTTTAGCTTAAATGAAATTAAGATATTTTCACCAAAAGTACATATAAAAAAAAAGCTCTCATAAAATGAGAGCTTTTAATTTAAAATATTTAAAAAAACCTAGTTTTTCATAATCTTATATGTTCCAAAATCGTTTCCAGAAACAACTTTTACGATATAAGTACCAGTAGCTAATTCGCTTAAATCAATTCTTTGCTTATTAGTGTTAGGAGCAATGTTAATTACTTCTTGTCCTAATAAGTTTACAATTGAAATTGCATCAATAGATTTTTGATACTCAACATTCAAGATATCTGAAGTTGGGTTTGGATATAAGTTTAATCCTTCTAAAGCAAAGTCATCAACTCCGATATTAATTGGATTTGTTACTTCATCTGTAGTTTCTTCTAATTCGATATCATCAATATTTAAGAAGAAAGCAATGTTATCAGATACAAAGTGTAATCCAATTGAGTGATTTCCACTTTCTAAAGGAGAGAATACAGCACTATACTCAACATATTCTTCATTTACAAGTTGTTCTCCAGCATCATCACCCATTGTAAATCCAATTGGATGTCCTTCATAACTAGATACATCTCTTGAAGTTCCAAACCAAGCTGAGAATTGGAATCCAGCGAATCCACTTGTGCTATATTTGAATTTTAATTTATAGTTTTTGTCTTTGTCTAAGTTAAAATATGGAGTTTTAATCCAAGCATCAGAATTAAAATCAATTGCAACATAATTATCACCACTATAAGCAGATCTGTTAAATGTAGCAGGTTGATCTAATGACATGTAATAAACACCTTCACCTTCCATACATTCTGGTAAGATATCTACACCTACTTCTTCCATAGCTTCGAAATCTTCAATCCAAGGTAAACTATCAATTACACCACATGCAGTTTTGATGTGTTGAGGGTCACTCCACTCACTTTCGTTAATGTTATCCTCACAAACAGATCTTACATATAAGTCATATTTAGTATTTGGATCTAATCCTGTAAAGTTATAAGAAGTTGCAGTAACTTCAGTCCAAGTTGTTGGTAATCCAGCTCCAAAAGGAACAGCAGCAACATCAAAGTTTCCAACATTTCCTGGATCATCCCAGCTTAATGTAGCAGAAGTATCTGTAATATCAGAAGTCATGATATTTGTTGGAGCAGTACAGTTAGGAGTTGGGATAAACTTCACATCATCAATTGTGATGCTAGTTCCATCTTCACCTGGAGTATTTGGTACATGCCATGCGAAGAAATGAACTCCAGACATTGAAGATAAATCAATTTCTACTTGCTCAAATTCAATATTAGAATAAACATCATTTGGAGCAGCTAATAATACTGTAATTCCATTTGTTGCATCATTTCCATCAGCGTCAGGAGTATATAAATCAAAATTATTTTCTTCTGAAACTAAAATTTGGAATTTATCTCCTTGAATTTCAGAACCAACTTTAAATTTGAATCTTAAAATATCATCACCTGTTAAGTTAATTCCTGGAGAAACTAAGAAATCATTGTTATTTCCATTGTTTAAGTCAGTTTTTAAACTTGCAGATTGATCTCCTTCAGAGAAAGTTCCATCAAAATCTAAATCCCATTCATCAGAATCAGTATTTGCATTTAAAACAGTCCAACATTCTTCAGAAGCTGTAAATGAATTAAATCCTTCTAAATATGGAATTTCATTAAAGTCAGCACATGGTGTTGTGAATGTATATGGACCAGTCCAGAAACTTTGATCATCAGCAGAACAGTAATCTCTTACATAAACTTCATATAAAGTACTTGGTTCTAATCCAGTAGCTTCATATGATGTAGCATCATGTTGAGCAACAGTTGGAGTAGAATCAGCATTAGGATCATCAAAGTTAGCAGTTTGAATGATGATATCCCAAGAAGAACCACTACCTGCAGTCCATTCAATATCAGCACTTGTTGCTAAAATATTATCTACAATTAAGTTAGTAGGTTGAATACAAGAAGGAGCAATTCTTACTCTAAAGTTATCCATGAAGAAATCAACATCACCAGAACTTTGAGAAAGTGTAACCATTGCAAATTTAACAACACCAGAAATTCCATCTAATGTTACAAATTCGAATTGTCCTGTATTAGAAATTGGAGTAGTATTGTCCCAAGTTTTTAAAGTGTTCCAAGTAGTACCACCATCATTTGTATACAATAAATTTACAGTTTGAGATTCTCCTAATGTAGCTTCATTTGTATTATTCCAAGAAGTTAATCCTAAGTCGAAAGAAACTTCATGAGTTTCTGTATCTGGAATATCAATGTTTGGAGAAATTAACCAGTTATAAGATCCTGAAGAACCAAAAATATTGATTTTAGCAGATCTTACGTTCATGTGAGATGTATCATTTACGAAATCATCACCAGTCCAAGATGCACTTCCTATAGAGTCAGGTCCTTCTGTTAAAGTTCCAGCAGTACCTTCTTCCCAACATTCAGCTAAGAATGTTTCGAATTGCTCTAAATATTCAGGAGTATAGTTTGCACATGGAGTAGAGAAAGTAAATGGTCCAGACCAGAAACTATCTTCTGTATCAGAACAAGTGCTTCTTACATAATACTCATAATCTGTTAAAGGAGTTAAAGTTGTTGCATCATATGTTGTTGCATCATGATCTTCAACAGTAATTGTTGTAGTTTCAGTAGGAGTTCCAGTTCCAGCATCTTGAATTACGATATCCCAAGATGTTCCATTTCCACCATTCCAAACTAAAGTAGCTTCAGTACCTGAAAGAACAGTTCCTTCTAATTCTGTTGGTTGTTGACAAGAAGGAGCTAATTGTACTTTAAAGTTATCAATAAAGAAATTAGAAGTACTTCCCCAAGCTGATTCATCAGCGAAGAAAGCAAATTGTACAGTTCCACTAACTCCATTTAAATAAGCAAATTCTTCTTGACCAGTATTAGAAATTACAGAATCACCATTCCAAGTTACTAATGTATTCCAAGTTGCTCCTAAGTCATTAGTATAAAGTAATGTTACAGAGTGATCAGAATCCATTGTAGTAGATCCAGTAGAGAAGTTAGTTAAAGCTATATCAAATCTTACTTCATGTAAATCTGTGTCAGGGATATCAAAATTTGGAGAGATTAACCATCCTTTTCCACCTGATCCTGATAATTGAACTTTTGCAGATTGTCCAAAAGCATTTGTATCATCATTTCCAAAAGAATCTTGTTCCCAATCATCATTATCATTTGTATTTGATGGTCCATCAGCGATAGATCCTCCATTTCCTTCTGACCAACAATCAGGAAGATAAGTTGTAAAATCTTGATTATAAGCTGGCATTAAGTTATCACAAGGAGTTGAGAATACAAAAGGTCCAACCCAAATAGATTCATCATCTCCAGCACAATTTGATTGAATATAATACTCGTAAGTTGTATTTGAAGTTAATGCTGTAACAGTGTAAGTTTGTTCAGTGTGAGCTTCAACAGTTGGAACTGTTGTATCATCTGGAGCTCCAGCACCTTCTTCTTGAATTACAATATCCCATGATTCACCATTTCCACCATTCCACTCTAATTCAGCTGTGTTAGCGGTAATACTTCCAGCAATTAATCCATTTGGAGTTAAACAAGTTGGTGCTTGTTCAATTTTGAAATTATCAATATAAAAATTAGTATCACCTCCTGAAGCAAGTTCTTCAGAAACAAAAGCGATTTGTACAGTACCAGAGATACCTTCTAAATATGCACTATCATTTTGACCAGTATTAGAAACAGTAGTAGTTGAGTTATATGTAGCAATCGTAGTCCATTCTGTTTCAGATTGTAATTTATATAAAACATAAACTGCATGACCTGCTCCAATTTCAGCTTCATTTTGATTTGAGAAACCAGTTAAAGCAGCATCATAGTTTACTTGATAAGTAGAACCATCATTTGGAACAATAATTAGTGGAGATATTAACCATTGTAAACTACCAGAACCAAATAAGTTTGTTCTTGCAGATTCTCCATTAGCTCCTGTAGTATTATTTCCGAAATCATCTTGTGTCCAAACTGAACTTCCAAAATTTTCTGGACCATCAGTTAAAGTTCCAGCAGTTGCTTCTTCCCAGCAATTAGGGATATATTCATCATAGTTTTCAACATAAGTAATATCAAAAGCTGCACATTCTGTTGTGAAAGTAATAGGTCCTACCCAATAACTTTTGTCATCATCTGCACAAATATCTCTTACATAAACATCATATTCAGTAACAGGAGATAATCCAGTAACTTCATAATTAGTATTAACTGTTGTTGTAGAAACGTTAGTTGTAGCATCTTCAGAAGGAAAAGGAGAACCTGCTGTTAAATAAATTACATCCCATGAAGTTGCACCTCCAGTAGTCCAGCTAATTTCAGCTGTAGTATCAGATATATTACCTAAAGTTAATTCAGAAGGAACAGGACAAGTTGGTGGAGTTCTTACAGAGAAGTTATCAACATAAAAATTAGCATCTCCTCCTTCAGCGATTTCTTGAGCTAAGAAAGCAAATCTTACTGTACCAGTAATAGTTTCTAATGAGATATTAATGTTATCTCCAGTGTTTGAAACAACAGAGTCACTATCCCAAGTTTGGATAGTATTCCAAGTTGTTCCACCATCATTTGTATATAATAAGTGAACATAGTGTTCTCCACCAAGTGGTTCACTATCTGTGTTATTCCATTTTGTTAAAGCAATATCGAAATTCAATTCGTGAGCTTCATCTGCTGGGATTTCGAAAGTTGGAGAAACTAACCAATCCATTGCCCCTGATTGCCATAACTCATATCTTGCAGATTTTCCATTGATATGACCAGTGTCATTACCAAAATCATCTTGAATCCAAGAATTTCCTGTAAAAGTAGCAGGTCCTGTAGTTACTGTTCCACCAGTTGCTTCTTCCCAACAATTAGGGATGTAAGAAGCAAAATTTTGATTATAATAAGGAATTACAGTAGCACAAAGAGTTTCAAATGAAAATGGACCAGTCCATAAACTTTTCTCATCATCAGAACAGATATCTCTTACATAAACTTCGTATTGTGTTACACCATTTAAATCAGATGCTTCATAAGAAGAAGTTGTTGTAACCTCTGTTCCTGTAGAAGTTTCAGTTGGAGCATCATTTCCAGCAGTTTGAATAATGATTTCCCAAGTAGTAGAACCACCAGTAACCCAAGTTACTGTTGCTCCTTCACCAGTAATTCCAGAAACATTTAATTCTGTTGGGAATGGACATGCATAAGGAGTTGTAAAAGTCATTGAAGTCCAAGAACTTTTATCGTCTGCTGCACATACATCTCTAACATATATAGTATAAGAAGTATTTTCAGTTAAACTTGTTGCAGAATAAGATGGAGTAGTATCAACATCTGTTCCTGTAGTATCATCTCCAGGAGCAGCTTCACCTTCTTCTTGTACGATAATTTCCCAAGCAGTTGCACTTCCTGTAGCCCAAGTAATATCAGCTGTAGTAGCCATCGCAGTTACATCAATATTTGATGGTGCTGGACATGTAGGAGGTGTATACATAAATTCTTCAGAAACTTCGATGTCATCATCTGTCCAAGCAGCTGAACTACCATCCTCATTTCCATCATCAGGAGAAACATCTCCGTTGTCAGCAATTACAATGGTACCAGAAGGGTCTGTAAGTTTATATTTTACTCCTTCCCAACCACCATCGAATTTATCGTAAGCGTTTATATATAGTGTTTGACCAGTAGGGATACAAATATCAACTTCAATAGTTCCAGAATTTTCTCCGATTTCATCACCTTGTTGCCAGATAACGTCACCTTCACCATTTTCTTCAGAAGTAATACTTACCCATTCTTCACCAAAACCACTTCCGCCGTATACACTCAGGTGAACAGTAGTTTCACCATCTGGACACTGTGCTTGAGCTTTCCAACTAAGCAAAGGGAGTGTGAGCAGAAAAAATAATAAAGTAATTTTTTTCATAAAAATTATTCGTTTTAGGATTCTTAAATATTTATTGGCTAAAAATATGTATATTTTTTATTATAAAATAATAATTTTAATAAAACGTTAATTTTTTATTTATAAATTAAATTATTAGGTTAAATTTAATATATAACATTGTAAATACGAGAAATTTTAAATATAATATAAAATATAAGCTTATGATTCACAGTTAGAAGTGTAATTTGATAATTATTTAATTTTAAAATTATATTGAAAACATACATTTTCTTCTAAGAAAAGTGGTAATTATTCACTAATCAATAAAGGATTTTAGAAAAGTTGTGAAATTTAAACTGTATAAAGAGTTCTTTTAAATAAAATGTTTTTTTGGTGTAGTTTATATAATAATTAAAAAGCCAGATATTTCAATAAATATTTAATAAATAACTAGAATGAATACATTTTATATAAAGGGAAGTTTTCTCTTTGAAAGAAAAAAAATGATATAAAAAAAGCCATCTTAAAATAACTTAAGATGGCTTTTAATTTTATAAAATTAAGTAAAATTTACTTTCTTTTTTGCTTTTCTTGTTGCTCTTGTGCTTGTTTCATTGCATCTTCTAAACGTTGCTTAAACTTAGATTGTTTCTTAGGTTTTTGCTTGTTTTCTTGAATTTGTGCATGAATTTTATCTTCATTAATAATGTAATTTTTAATTACAAACATAATGATGATTGTTAATAAGTTAGATACAAAATAGTATAAACTTAACGAACTAGCATACAAGTTAAAGAATACCAACATCATGATAGGAGAGAAATACATCATCATCTTCATCATTTTTTGCATATCTGGCATTCCTTCTTGTGTAGGTTGTTGCATATTCATTTGCTGACTTTGACTCATTCTCATGTAAAAGAAAATAGCAATTGCAGCTAAGATTGGGAATAAACCTACGTGATCACCGTAAATTGGAATATTAAACGGTAAAGTTAAAATAGAATCATAAGAAGATAAATCTGTCGCCCATAAGAATCCTTTTTGTCTCAAATCGATATTCGATGGGAAGAAGCGGAATAAAGCAAAGAAAATAGGCATTTGTAACAATGCAGGAATACATCCCGCCATTGGACTTACACCAGCTTTACCATATAATTTCATCGTTTCTTGTTGACGCTTCATTGCGTTTTCTTTTCCAGGAAGTCTATCATTAATCTCAGTAATTTCTGGACGTAGAACTTTCATTTTCGCACTAGATAAATATGATTTATAAACTAGTGGAGACATGATAATACGAACAACAATTGTCATTAAGATAATTAAGATTCCGTAGTTTAATCCAAACCCTTGTAATAAATCAAAAATAGGATAGAAAATATATTGGTTAATTACACCAAAAATTCCCCAACCTAAATCAACAATTTCATAAAGATTATAGTTACTATATTTATCTTTTAATAAATTATAATCATTTGGTCCATAAAACCATTTCATGTTATAATTTAATTCTCCTCCATTTAATTCTAAAGGAGTAACCATTGCAAAATCTTTTGTAATAGTAGTGTCTGTTTCAACATCTTTAAAAATGTTTTTACTATTTAATTCTGCAGTTTTGAAAGCTTTGTCTGTAATTAAAATAGAAGAGAAGAAGTGTTGTTTAAATCCAACCCAAGTTACATTTTCTTCTTTTTCATCATCATCACCACCAACAGATAAATAATCTACTTTATCTCCATCTAACTCGTAATATAAAGCAGTGTGTTGGTTTTCATACTTCATGCTTTTTTCATGACGTAATCCTTCTGCTTTCCAAGTTAATTGAATTGGCTGTGATGAATTAAATACATTTCCTAAACCTTGTGAACGAATAGAGAAATCAACCATATAATCATTTGGTTTCATCTCATATCGATATTCTAAAAATTGTGTTTCAGAAACTTTAAGTTTCATAGAAAGAACTTGATTCTCTCCGTTTTTAGTTAGGTTAGGCTCGAAGAATAAATCTTCTGAATTTAATGTTCTATTATCTGATGTTTGAAAAGATAAGTTGAATTTCGCACTACCATCTTTGATTAAATATAATGGTAATGAATCATAAGTTTTATAAGTTAAAAGCTCTGCTTGATGAATAAACCCTCCTTTATTCGAAATTTCAAACTTAACTAAATCATTTTTTAATTCTGTAGTTTTGTCTTGTGCTTTTGCTGCACTATAAGCAAAATGTCCTAATTCTCCTTTTGCTTTTTCTAATGCCAATGAATCTGGCATATCTGTGTAAGATGCCGTTTTTGGACTTGTAATTTCTTTTTGCGCTGCTGCAATTGAATCATTTACTTTTGCTGCTTTTTCTTGCGCCGCTAGTTCTTCCTCTGATGGTTGATTCAAATAAAAGAATACTAACATTAGCCCAAACAGCAATGTCATCCCTAATAAGGACTTTACGTCAAATTTTTTTTCCTCCATTTTTTAATATTAAATTTCAAAAATCGAAATCACTTAATTAAGTGAAAAATCGGTGCAAAGGTACATAAAATAGAATGATTAATTAGCATTTTATGTTGGTTTTTCAATTAAGTGATTCTCAGTACTTTTTTTGATTTATTAGAAGCTTTTTTTAGAGAAATGTTACATTAAATAAAAAAAGCTATCAAATTTTGATAGCTTTCTTTCTTGATTTATGCTTTAACTGGAATATTTTTTAAAATTTCAATTAAATATTTCCAGAATTTTTGTGCTGATTTTACTTCTGCTCTCTCATCTGGTGAATGCGCTCCACGAATGTTTGGTCCAAAAGAAATCATATCCATTTCTGGATAATTTGTTCCTAAAATTCCACATTCTAATCCAGCATGACAAGCAACTACATTTGGTTTGCTATCGAATAAATCCTCATATAATTTTGTCATCACTTTTAAGATTGGTGAATTAACATTTGGTTTCCAACCTGGGTAAGAACCAGAAAATTCTACTTCAAATTTAGCTAATTCAAAAACGGCTTTTAAATCATAAGCTAAATCCATTTTTGTAGACTCTACTGAAGAACGTGTTAAACATCCAATTTTTATAGAACCATCTTTTACGATTACTCTTGCAATATTATTTGAAGTTTCCACTAAATCTTCCATATCAGGACTCATTCTGTAAACTCCATTATGTGCTGCATAAATTGCTTGGATTACAAATTTTTGTTCTTCTTTAGTCATTACTTTTTCAGAAGCTTCTGTTTCTACGAAAGTAATTTCTAAATTCTCTTCTAAAGTTTTGTATTCTTCTTTGATTGTATTTGCAATCTCGGTTCCTTTAGCCAAGAAATTTTCTTTGTTATTAACAACAACTTTTGCAAAACTCTCTCTTGGAATTGCATTTCTCAAACTTCCTCCATTGATTTCTGAAATTTGCATTTCTTCCATTGTCGCATATAAAATACGATTCATGATTTTGTTTGCATTTCCTAAACCTTTGATGATATCCATTCCTGAATGTCCTCCGTTTAAACCACGAACAGCAATTTCGAAAGTTGTTCCATTTGCAGCTTCTTCTGTATATGATTTTGTAGCAGTAATATCAATTCCACCTGCACATCCCATATCGATTTCATCATCTTCTTCTGTGTCTAGATTCAATAAGATTTCTCCAGTTAAATAACCAGCTTGTAATCCCATTGCTCCAGTCATTCCAGTTTCCTCATCGATTGTGAAAAGTGCTTCAATTGCAGGGTGTGCAATATCTGTAGATTCTAAAACACTCATAATTGCAGCAACACCTAAACCATTGTCAGCTCCTAAAGTTGTTCCTTTTGCAGTAACCCAACCATTATCCACATACATTTTAATTCCTTCTGTTTCGAAATCAAATTCTGTATCTGCATTTTTTTGGCAAACCATATCTAAATGTGATTGCATCACAATTTTTTTACGATTTTCCATTCCTTCTGTAGCAGGTTTTTTGATAATTACATTTCCAACAGGATCAACCACTGTTTTTAATCCTAATTTCTCACCAAATTCTACCATAAAGTTGATTACTTTTTCTTCTTTTTTCGAAGGTCTAGGAACAGCATTTAAATCTGCAAAATTGTTCCATAAAGCTTTTGGCTCTAAGTTTCTTATTTCTGCACTCATTTGTGTATTTCTTATGTTTTTAATCGATTTCAAAGGTACGGATTTTTAGCATATTGAAAGTTGGAAAATGATAGCTTTTTTTAAAGAAAAACATATTGTTTAGTTTATTTAAAAATAAAAAAAAGAAATGATTAAATGTTATTGAATTTTAAAAAATAGGTTTAAATCATATATTTAATTTAATTAAATATTTTATAATTTTGCAAAAATTAAATCATTTTGATTTAAAATAAATATTATATGAAAAAAAAATACCTTTTACTTTTATTTTTATTAGTTAATACATTCTTATATGCACAAAACATTGAATTTGAAGATAATGATGTAAAATTTGTATTGGTTAATAGACCTATAGCTGATTTAACAGGAGATGGTGAGTATAATTCTGCAGTTGACACTAATGATGATGGAGAGATATCTATTGAAGAAGCTGAAGCTGTTAAGGGGCTTAGAATTAATGCTATTCATTATGATGTCTTTTCCTTTGAAGAATTAATTTATTTTAAAAATATTGAAAATCTTAAACTTAATCGTCTCAAAGTACAAAATATTAATTTGTCTCAAAATTTATTTTTGAAAACTTTAGATTTAAGTTCTCTAGATAATTTAAACAGCTTAGATCTAACACAAAATACTTTATTGGAAAATTTAGTTATATCTAAGTTGAATATTACATCCTTAGATTTAACACAAAATACATTATTAAAGAAATTAGAAATATCAAGGGATGATGCTCAGATTTCAATTACATCTCTGGATTTAACCCAAAATGTATTATTAAATACTTTAAAATTAGGTGAATTAGATTTAACAACTTTAGATTTAACTCAAAATACATTGTTAGATTCTTTAGGTTTATACAAATTGCATTTAACAACTTTAGATTTAACACAAAACATATTATTAGAGAATATAAAATTACATAATACGTATTTAACATCTTTGGATTTAACCCAAAATACATTATTAAAGGATTTAAAAATATGGAATTCTTCTTTTTCTATACCTTCTCTAACATCTTTGGATCTAACCCAAAACACATTATTAAATACTTTGATTTTAGAGGTTTTAGATATAACAGAATTGGATTTAACCCAAAATATATTATTACAAACTTTAGCCTTAGAGTATTTAGATATAACAGAATTAGATTTAACTCAAAATACATTGTTAAATATATTAAATTTAGTAGGTCTAGATATATTAAATTTAGACTTAACTCAAAACACATTGTTAACTAATTTAAATTTATCCTATTTTGATTATATAACAGCTTTAGATTT
This sequence comes from Aureivirga marina, assembly GCF_015767265.1. GTDB lineage: Bacteria > Bacteroidota > Bacteroidia > Flavobacteriales > Flavobacteriaceae > Aureivirga > Aureivirga marina. The sequence continues at coordinate 156,638 of NZ_JADPIB010000002.1, read as the reverse complement.
AACTCAAAATACATTACTAAGAGGATTAAATATATTTAGCGCTAATAATATAACAGCTTTAGATTTAACTCAAAATACATTATTAGAAGTTTTAATTTTATATTTTATTGAGAGTACGACAGAATTAGATTTAACTCAAAATATATTATTACGTCATTTGGCATTGAGTAAAATAAATTTAACAAGTTTAGATTTACGTCAAAATAAAAACCTATTTATTTTAACTTGCCATGTGAAATTAAAATATTTGTATTTAAAAAATGATGATTATAGCTCATATTCTAATTTTAGTTTTAGATTCGGTCTTTTAGAATATTTATGTGTAAATTCTGAAAAAGTAGAATCTTATAAAAATAGGTTAGAATATAATGGGAATTTAACTTGTATTGTAGATTCTCTTTGTTCTTATAATCCATTAGAATCTTCTTATAAAGTAAAAGGTGTTGTTAATTATTCCTTAAATGAATATTGTATAGATGATTCTGAAATAACTCCAAATGTCAAATTTCAAATCACAGATGGTATAGAATCAGGAGCATATGTTTCTGATGAAGATGGTAATTATTCTATTTATTTAGATGAAGGTACTTATACAATTACACCTACAAATGAACATCCCGAATATTTTACATTTACACCTGAAAGTATAGAAGTTTCTTTTCCAAATCAAAATAATTTAACAACATTTATTCATAATTTTTGCTTAAGACCTAATGGAGTAAAAAATAATTTAGAAATTACAGTATTTCCAATTGGTAGTGCTCGTCCAGGTTTTGATGCTGAATATAAAATTATTTATAAAAATAAAGGAAATACAGTACTTTCTGGTAATATAGATTTCTTGTATGACGATTTAGTTTTAGATTTTGTAAATGCTAATCCAATGTATGAATCAAATTCTACAGGAAATTTAACTTGGTCATATGAAAATTTACAACCTTTTGAGAAAGGAGAAATTTTTGTTACATTAAATTTAAATTCTCCCCAGGAAGATCCAGCATTAGATTCAGATTCAAAATTACCTTTTACAGTAACAGGAAGTTTTGCTTTAGATTCAGAGTCACCACAAACTGTTTCTCATAAAATAGAACAAGTAGTTGTAAATTCTTATGATCCAAATGACAAAACTTGTTTGGAAGGAAAAGCAATAGATGAAGAGTTAATAGGGGATTATATTCACTATAGAATTCGTTTTGAAAATGAAGGAACAGCAAGTGCCGTAAATGTTGTTGTAGAAGATAATTTAAACCCAGAAATGTTTGATGTTTCAACATTACAATTGGTTGATTATAGTCATTCTTGTGAAGTAAGAGTGAAAGGGAATAAAGCTACATTTATATTTCAAAATATATTTTTACCATTTGATGATGAAAATAATGATGGATATGTAGTTTTTAAAATCAAAACTTTAGACACTTTAGAATTGGAAGATGTAATCGAAAATACAGCAGAAATATTTTTTGATTTCAACGAAGCAATTGTAACCAATACAGAAAAAACTCAAGTTGGAATTATTGAAGCAGATAATAATAACAATGATAATGCATTTGAACAAAATCAAGAATTTGAATTATACCCAAATCCTGGAAAAAATTTGATTCAAGTAAAAAGTGAATTTGATTTAGTAAAATTAGAGCTTTTTAATTTGCTTGGAGAATTAGTTTATGTTAAAGAATTTGAAAAAGAAACCACTGAATATTCTTTGAACGTAAATGAATTAAAATCTGGAATTTATTTTATCTCGATTTCTACAATCGATGGTAATAAATTAATTAAATGGATTAAAGAATAAATTGAAATTCATATAAATAAGAACTCCTAATTTTGAATATTATTAGGAGTTTTTTTATTGAAATAAAATTTAATAAAGCGTATTTAAAATATTCAATACTAATTATAATATTAAGAAAGAATCTAGAAGGTTAAATAGAAAGTTTTTTGGAATTCCAGTTGTAAGAATATATGGAATGATTTTATTGATTTAAGGATTATAACGTCATCCTTTTGTAGAAGAATGGAACAAAAAGATATAACAAAAATCTCGACTTATTCCTTAGAAAAATCGAAGGAAAAGGAAAGTTTCAAAAAAGAAAGAGAGATATTAAGAAATTAATTATAATGTCTTTGGAAAATAGAGATTAAAACATCCGTAGGAACAATTTTATCTTCATAGCGATGCATTGTTTCCAATACTTTGTCTGTAGCAATTGGACTAAGTCCCATTTTTAAACCAATATTACGAATCATTTCTAATTCTGTATCTTTATTGGTGTCATCAATATTCATCAACAAAACCAATCGATGAAATTGTACAATTCGATCGCTTTCTTCTTTAGGTATTTCAATAGCAACCTTTTTTACCAAAAGCGAGTTTAATTCAGATTTTTCTACACCTAATTGCTCTGCAATATTTACGATAAAATTATATTCATCTGCATTTAGTGGAGCATCACTTTTTGCGAACTGAATTAATTGTGATAATAGGCTAAGTTTTTCAGCGTGTGATTGCATATTTTATAATAGATTTAAGCATTTAAATATATAAAAAAAATCCTGATAGTATCAGGATTTTATATTTCTTTTAATAATATTTGGCTTTTTAACAAAAATATTAGTTTCCTTTTTTATAATCTGCCAAGAATTTTGCTAAACCAATGTCAGTTAAAGGATGCTTTAATAAACCTTCGATTGCACTTAAAGGACCAGTCATCACATCAGCACCAATTTTTGCACAATCAATAATATGCATTGTGTGACGAACAGAAGCAGCTAAAATTTGTGTATCAAATCCGTAGTTATCAAAAATCATACGAATTTCTTGGATTAAGTTTAATCCATCTGTAGAAATATCATCTAATCTTCCGATAAATGGAGAAACATAAGTAGCTCCAGCTTTTGCAGCTAAAAGTGCTTGACCAGGAGAGAAAATTAATGTACAGTTTGTACGGATTCCTTTGTCAGAAAAATATTTTATCGCTTTGATTCCTTCTTTAATCATTGGAACTTTCACAACAATTTGAGGGTGTAAAGCAGCTAAAGCTTCTCCTTCTTTAATCATTCCTTCAAAATCTGTAGAAATAACTTCCGCACTTACATCTCCGTCCACTTCGTTACAAATATCTACATAATGTTTTAAGATATTTTCTTCACCAGTGATTCCTTCTTTAGCCATTAATGATGGGTTTGTTGTTACACCATCTAAAATTCCTAGAGCTTGCGCTTCTTTAATTTGCTCTAAGTTTGCTGTGTCAATAAAAAATTTCATTTGTGTTGTTTTTAAATTTTGGTAAAATTACAATTTATAATGATTCATTAGTAATTTTTCATACATTCTATCTGGTAAAATTCTCTTTAAAACGATAGAAAATTTCTGCATAAAAACACCTACTTTATAATGAATTTTAGGATTCTTGTTTTCAATAATTTGATGTACTGCTTTTGCCATTAAAATTGGATCCGAACCAGTATCAACTTCTTCATCAATTTGGCGTAAAACTTCTCCGTATTTTTGTTCATAATCTGAACCTTTAAAGACAGGAGTATGATAACGCCCAGCAGCGATATTTGTAACAAAATCACCTGGAGCAACATCTACCATTTTAATTCCAAATTGCTTTACTTCCATACTCATCGCTTCTGTGATTAAAGAAACTGCACCTTTTGTAGCAGAATAAACACCACGATAAGGAAGTCCCATATAACCAGCAATTGAACTTACATTGATGATAATTCCATCTCGTTGCTTTCGCATGCTTGGTAAAACTCCTTTACAAACATTTAATAATCCAAAGAAATTAGTGTCAAAGGCTTTTTTGATTTCTTCTATTGGAGTTTCTTCTACAGGACCCGTAATTCCAATTCCTGCATTATTGATTAAAATATCAATTTTTCCTTCTTTTTCTAGGATAAAATTTACCGCTTTTTCAATAGAATTAACATCAGAAACATCTAATGCTACTAAATGAAAATTGTCGTTAAATTTTTCTTGTTTTGGATTTCTACTAGTACCGTAAACTTTGTAGTTTTTTGAGGAAAGATATTCTCCGATTGCTTTTCCGATTCCAGAGGAACCTCCAGTAATTAAGATTGTTTTTGCCATAGCTTATGTGAAGTATATAAACAAAAAACGGCAAGCGACCCACATCACACTGCTACGACCTAATACCCTTGCTGCGTTCCCGCCCTGGGGGATTCAAAGGGAGCTAGTTGTGTAGGACTTGCCGAGTGCAAATATACAATGTTTTCCTAAGAAAACAAGTAGATTTTATAAATAATTTAAGATTTTAAAAATTGTTAAAATTAAATACTAACTAATGTATTTGTATTTAATTCTTTAGGTTCTTGTCCTTGTAAAAATAATCTTGCAGAATGTGCTCCTCGTAAGATAATTTCTTCACCTTTTACTTCTAACCAGCTTCCCTCTCGAAGTCCTAAAACTGGTAAAGAATTATAAGTATGGAATTCTTTGATTCTTGTTTCTCGAGTTTCACCCATATGTGTTGAATCTGGATTTGGATCTAAATAATGTGGATTAATATTAAAATGTATAAATCCTAAAGTTTTAAAACTTGGAGGGTATACAATCGGCATATCATTCGTTGTGTTTATTGTTTGCCCACAAATATTACTTCCTGCACTTGTTCCTAAATAAGGAGTTCCATTGTTTACAGCTTCTTGTAAAGCTTTAATGATATTATTTTCATATAAACCATTTACCAAAACAAAAGTATTTCCTCCACCTGTAAAAATTCCCTTAGCATTTTGGATTGCTTCTATTGGGTTGTCAAATGTGTGAATTCCTTTTACATTAATTCCGATTTTCTGAAATCCTTTTCCTGCAATTTCTGTGTATGCATCATGTGAAATTCCTCCAGGTCTTGCATAAGGAATAAATAGAATTTCTTCAATTCCTTTATAAAATTCTTTAAGCGTTGGTAAAATATATTCTAGATACGTCTGTCCGTGTACTGTTGAAGTACTTGCAATGATAATATTTTTCATCAAAAATTGATTTTCAACAAATTTAGGGATTCTAAATCTTTAACAAAACTTTAGAAGAAATGATAACGCTCAGAAACGAGATAATTTATTTATTTGGTTTATAAATATTTAGTTAAAAAAATGTTTAAATAATTTTAAAAATTGATAATTATGAAGATAAAGTTACTTTTCATTTTATTTTTTGCTGGAATTGGTAATATGATTTCGCAAGAAATTCCACAAGATATTTCTCAAGATTTTTATCAAGGTTATGTAAAAGATGGAGAAACATTTCTTTCAAATATCCATATTGTAAATAAAACAAAGAAAAGAGTGACTTTATCAAATGAAGAAGGATATTTTAAAATCTTGTGTGATGTTGGAGATATTTTAGTTTTTTCAGCTGTAAATTATCGATTGAAAGAAATAAAAGTAGGAGAAGAGTTTAATACTTATCAAATTCATTACATCACTTTAGATAATACGATTGAATTGGAAGAAGTTGAAATTCGAAATCACGGTTTGACAGGGAATCTTTCGGAAGATGCAAGTAATGTTCCTGAGAGTGATTTGTCGAAAATTAATCCAATTGCTTTAGATTTTTCTTCTGCTTACATGGATTTAGGATATGAAATAAATAATTCTCAAGGACCACCAAAAGCGGAAACAGATCCGACAAAAAGGGTAAGTGGCGTAAATATGTTGGGATTGGCTGCTTTTATGTTAACACCAATTATTGATGCAGTTGGTCCGAGTGATTTACATTCTAGAGTTTTACAAAAAGAGGAACGAAGAAGAAGAGAATATCAAGAATTATTAAAAACTTTACCAGAGGTTTTAGTGAAAAATTATGGAAAATCAATGTTTGTAAATCGTTTGGAAATTCCAGAACATAAAATAGAAGATTTTATTAAATATTGCTATAAAGATAATATTGTTCGATTATATCAAGATGAAAAACATTTAGAAATTATGGAGATTTTTCTTGAAAATAAGATTGCTTTTTTAGATCAATAAAGGGAAAAATATTTTTCTTGAAAAAAACAAAAATAAATTAAGATTCTGAAGGAACTGTTTCACTTGAATTTTCTAGATTTTCGTCATCTTCTGTTTTTTCCATTATTTCTTCTGGATCATCGAGATTGAAATTTGTATTGATAATTTGGAACAAGAAACTGAAGAATAAAATAAAACCTAAACCTAAAAGATTTAACCATAAATAAGAAAAAGTAAAAACTCCAGTTTTTTCCAGAATAAAAATTGTAATTACACAAATTTCTGAAATTACAAATCCCCAGAAAGCAGCCTTTTTCTTAATAAATTTAATAAAGAATCCTATAGCAAAAAGTCCAAAAGCCGATCCATAAAACAAAGAAGCAACAATGATTAAAGCTTCAATAAGATTGGTTTTTGGATTTACAAAAGTGGCAAATAAAATTCCGAAAATCAGCCATAAATATTTGAAATAATCTTTTAAGTTTTCATGCATTTCATCACTAACTTGTTTTTTGTAAAAATGATAAAAAACATCGTATAAACTATTTTTAGAAAGATTTCCAACACTATAAATAACAATAAAAATAGAAGTGAAAAAAAGCAAACCAAGTACAATTCCAACAAGACCTTTTGGTAAATAATCACGAATAAAAGAAATGAATACATAATCTTTATCATATTCATTTACATGAATTCCCATTTTTTCTTCATAATCGATAATTAGATTCCGACCTTCTTGTCGAATTTTTTCTTCTCTGTCTTCCATTTCAACTAAATCTGCTTTTAAATCTTCAGTGATTTTATCACCTCTATCATATTGATCAAGAATTAAATAAGCAATCGCTTTCTTTTGATCAAAAGCAGTTTCTAATCTATCTTCAATATCATTGTATTTTTCTGCATAACCAGAATTTACGATTTGATTTACATTACTTCGATTAAAATGAAGTGGAGTTTTATAAAAAATATGAAAAACATAAATCATCACAGCCATGAATAAAATCAGAAACATTACAGGAATTTTAGTCAAAGCTTTTAAAACAAGTTTATAGCGAATAAAGTGAATTGGTTTGTCAGAAAGATAACTTCGAACACTTCGTTGATTTACAGAATAAATGGAAAGAAATAGAATGGAACTTCCAAAAATAGCTGTCCAAATATTATATTTTTGTTCTAAATCGAGATTGTAATTGATTAAGCTTAATTTATTAGAATATCCAGCTAAGTTTACAGCATCTTTAAACGAAACACTTTCCGGAAGTTTGAAAACTAGAATAATGAAAGTAACGATTATCAAAGTAATGATAATATACATTTGATATTTCCGAATTGTTGAAAGAACTGCGATATCAATATAAAGTAAAAACATGACGATAATCCCAGCAATGATGGCATTTGTCCAATATATATTTAAGTGTAAAACAGAACTAATAATAATTGAAGGCGCAATAATAATCATTCCTGTTGCAAGACCATTTTGAAGCAATACAAAAATTGACATCATCAAGCGAGTTCTTTTGTCAAAACGTTTTTCTAGAAAACCATAAGCAGTTTTGATTTTATGTTCTCTTGCATAGCGATTATAAATCGGCATAAAAATGATTGTAATTAAGATAATTGCAATTGGAACACCGAAATAATATTGTATAAATCCCATTCCAACATGATACGCATGACTTGGGATAAAAATCAAGGAAGTAATGGAAAACTGAGAAGTAACCACAGATAAATTTATCTGTTTAAACGAATAAGGATTATCTTCTTGTCTTTGTTTTTCTTTCCAAGTTAGATAGATTCCTTGTCCGATAATAAACAAACAAATAAAAATAAGAAATGCCCAGTCTATCCAATGCATATTTTATTTGTAATTAGTTGATTTACTTTTAAATATACTGAATATATGTGAAAAAAAGAAGATGGTTTTTTATTAAAATAGACAGATTTTTAAAGAAATTTTTTTAATGAAGTTTGATTTTATTATTTGATTTAAATCGGAATCCATTAAAAAACCATTGTAGAATAAAGCTAAAGAAATAAACTAAAACACAACCAAATAAATTAAGCCATAGAAAAGAAAGCTTTATGATATGAAGTCTTTCTAAAAAGAATAAAGTGATTACACAAAGTTCAGAAATTAGAAATCCCCAAAAAGCAGCATTTTGTTTAATATATTTAAAGAAAAAACCAAGAGTAAAAAGTCCAAAAGCAGTTCCGTAAAATAAAGAAGCGATGATAATTAAAGCTTCAATAAGATTTGCAAAAGAAGTGACAAATGTTGCAAAAATAATTCCTAAAACAAGCCAAATATATTTAAAAATCTTTTCTAATTGAATGTATTTTTCATCTTTTAATTCTTTTTTAGAAAAATGAAAATAAATATCATGCATTGTTGTTTTTGCAAGATTATTAATACTTAAAAGCACTAAAAAAATGGAAGCAAAAAAGAGCATTCCAAGTACAATTCCAACCAAGCCGATTGGGAGATAATCACGAATAAAAGAAACAAAAACATAATCTTTATCTCTTTTTTTCATGTTGAGGTTGTATTTTTCTGCATAATCTGCGATAAGTTGTCTTCCTTCATCTCGAATTTGATCTTCTTTTTTTTCAATTTCCCTTAAAGAATTTTTTCCATCATCATAAATGTCACGCATTTCTTTTTCTTCTAAAAGCATTAATGCTGCTGCTTTTTTTTCACTAAAAACAGAAGAAAGTTTTGTTTTTAAAGCGTTGTATTTTTCTTTATAAGGAGAATGCTCAATCTGGTTTACATTACTTCGATTAAAATGAAGAGGAGCTTGATTAAAAATATAAAAAACATACAACATTGCAGCGATGGAAAGAATTAGAAACATCACAGGAATTTTTGTAATTGCTTTCATGACAAGTTTCCAACGAATAAACCGAACAGGTGTATCAGAAAGATAACTAGAAACATTTCCTTGATTAGAAGAATATGTAGAAAGAAATAAAATCGAACTTCCAAAAAAAGCTGTCCAAATATTGTATTTGCTCTTAAAGTCTAAATTATAATTTATCAAATTAATTTTATCAGAATATCCAGCTAAATCAATTGCATCTTTTACACTTACATGTGATGGAAGTTTTAAAATCAGAATGATAAAAGTAACTATCATCAAAGTGATAATTGAATACATTTGATATTTTTTCATCGTAACAATTGCATTCATATTAATAAAAATGATAAAGAGAATTACAATTGAACCAATAATGACATTTGTCCAATAAAGATTTACATCTAGAATGGAAGCGATGATAATTGCTGGAGCGATGATAATCATTCCTGTTGCAAGTCCTTTTTGAATTAAAAATAAAATAGAAACTAAAACACGCGTTTTATCGTCAAATCTTTTTTCTAAAAAGCCATATGCAGTTTGGATGTTATATTTATAAAAATAGCGATTGTAGATTGGAACAAAAATTAAACAAACAATGACGATAGCAATTGGAATTCCGAAATAATATTGAATAAATCCCATTCCAACATGATATGCGTGACTTGGGATGAAAATAAGTGAAGTAATTGTAAACTGTGCAGCAAGAACAGAAATATTAATTTTTTTTAAAGAGTACTTTTTTTTGGATTTATTTTTCTGATTTTCTTTCCATGTAAGCCAGATGCCTTGTCCTAAAATAACAATGCTTATGAGAATCATTAAAGTCCAATCAATCCAATGCATATATTTGAAAATTAAATTTTCTTAATAAATATAAACATTATCTTAAAAACTTTTTAATAAAAAATAAGTTTAAAATATTGATTGTCAAATAAATATGGTTATTTTTAATAATGGTTAATGTGATGAAGGATGGTGTTGTAGAAAAATATTTTTGCTAAGAAATTAGTGAAAAAAATAAAAATATGATTCCAAAAAAATTAAATAAATAGAATGAAATTTTGCTTTTTAATCACATTTATTTAAAATATATTTGTAGTCTTATTAAAATCAGTTATAGATGAAATTTATAGTATCAAGTTCTCAACTTTTGAAACAACTTCAAATACTTGGAGGCGTTATAAATAGTAATAATACATTACCTATTTTAGATAATTTTCTGTTTGAATTAAATTCAAATGAACTAAAAATTTCTGCTTCAGATTTAGAAACTACGATGAGTTCTACAATTGAAGTTGAATCAGATTCTGAAGGTACTGTAGCTATTTCTGCTCGTTTATTATTAGATACGTTAAAAACTTTCCCTGATCAACCTTTAACTTTCAAAACAGATGTGAATAACACTGTTGAGATTAGTTCAAATCATGGAAAATATGAATTAGCTTATTTTGATGGAGAAGAATTTCCAAAATCTGTAACTTTAGAATCTCCAAGCAAAACAGTTATTTCTGGTGAAATTTTAGCAACAGCAATTTCAAAAACAATTTTCGCAACAGGAAATGATGATTTACGTCCTGTGATGAGCGGAGTATTTTTCCAATTTAGTCCAGAAAATTTAACTTTTGTTGCAACAGATGCGCATAAATTAGTAAAATATACAAGAACAGATGTTACTGCAAATGAAGTAGCGGAGTTTATTATGCCTAAGAAACCTTTAAATTTATTGAAAGGAATTTTAGGAAGTGATGATACAGATGTAACGATTGAATATAATGAAACAAATGCAAAATTTATTTTTGATAATGTTGTATTAATTTGTCGTTTAATTGATGGAAAATATCCAAATTATAATGCAGTAATTCCTCAAGAAAATCCTAATAAATTAACTGTAGATCGTGCTACTTTCTTAAACTCTGTAAAACGTGTGTCTATTTTCTCAAGTAAAACAACACACCAGATTCGTTTAAAAATGGCAGGAACAGAATTAAATATTTCTGCGGAAGATATTGATTATGCAAATAAGGCAGATGAAAGATTAAATTGTGAATATCAAGGAGATGATATGCAAATCGGATTTAATTCAAGATTCTTAACTGAAATGTTGAGTAATTTAAATTCAGATCAGATTTTAATCGAAATGTCTTTACCAAATAGAGCAGGAATTTTAACTCCAATCGATGGAGTAGAAGAGGGAGAAATTATTACAATGTTAGTAATGCCTGTAATGCTAAATAACTAAGAAAAGTTGATACAAAAATATAAAGAGGATGTTCAAATGAGCATCCTCTTTTTTTTTCAAATAACTAAAACAAAATCTATAATTGGAAATTACATTTTATGTAACTTAAAACTGTTTGTTCCTTTTTCTGTATAAATATTGATAAAGTATATTCCAGGATTTAAATTGTTAACCTGAAGTTTTTCTATATGATTTTTCTTTTGAATTACTATTTTTCCTAAAGAATTTACAACCTCAATATTTTTAATAGAAATAGCTGATTTAATATAAATCGTTTCTTTTGCTGGATTAGGATAAATTGAAATTAATTCCTTTTCAAATGTGGAAACAGATAAGTTTTCTTTTGTTGTAAAGCTTGTTTTAATTGTCCATTCACTTTTTGAAGAATCACTACAAATTGTTCTTAAATACACATCATAAGTTGTATTACTTGACAAATTTTCTAGTTCATAATCATCATCTTCTAAAACAATAAAATTAGTTCCTTCAGAAGTAATATCAAATCCAGTTTCTCCATAAAGAATTTCTGTATTTTCAATTTCTGAATCCCATTTCACTTTTGCAGTTGTAGTTTCAATATCTTCTATTTCTATATCTTCTGGTTTTTCACAAGTAACAATAACTTCTTCTAAAGTTGAAAAGTTTTCAACTATTGTCCAATCACTTTTATTCGAATCAGAACACACATTTTTTACATAAATATCATAAGAAGTATTTGCAATAAGGTTTTCAATTACTTTTTCATTTCCTGTTGCAGAAATTGTTGTTCCTTCTGAAGTAATATCAAATCCAGCTTCCCCATAAATGATTTCAACATTTGTTGTATTTTCCCAAGAAATTTTAGCAGTTGTTTGAGTGATTTCTTGAATTGAAATTGCTGTTGGAAGTTCGCAAGTAACAATAACTTCTTCTAAAGTTGAAAAGTTTTCAACTGTTGTCCAATCACTTTTATTAGAATCAGAACACACATTTTTTACATAAATATCATAAGAAGTATTTGCATTAAGGTTTTCAATTACTTTTTCATTTCCTGTTGCAGAAATTGTTGTTCCATCAGAAGTAATATCAAATCCAGCTTCCCCATAAATGATTTCAACATTTGTTGTATTTTCCCAAGAAACTTTTGCAGTTGTTTGAGTGATTTCTTGAACTGAAATTGCTGTTGGAAGTTCACAAACAACATCTGTTGTAATTTCTTCAATTAATAAATCATCTACAGAAAAATACCAAGGAGAATTGTCTGCTTCTACATGAATTCCTAAACGGAAATTCACATCGTTTGTAATTGTAAATTCACCTTCAATTTTTGTGTATTCAGAAGCATTTTCTTCATTTGAATAAATTGTTTCTGTCCAAGTTGTAGGATCGTCATTTTCACCTTTTTTAATAGAAATATCCCAAGATCCTGTTCCGTCCGTCGTATACCAAAAAGAAAAGCGATACGTTTTATTTTCCTCTAAATTTAAATAAGGAGTTAATAACCAATCATCTGATGTGTAACTTGTATACACATAATTTTCACCATTTCTAGCTGTTCTTCCGAATGATAAATCTTGACCAGCTGAATACCAACTTCCAATTTCTTCCATACATTCACCAACTTTTCCAGAACCTATTACAGGAATATCTTCAAACCCATTTGACCAAGGTAAATTTTCTGGATAAAGAATAGAACATAAAGTACGAATAGAAACATTATTTGAAAAATCACTTTCTTCCGAATCACTACAAATCGATTTTACATAAAAATCATAATCAGTAGAACCCGATAATCCTTCTATAATTTTTAAAGTTTCATTAGTAGTAATTTGTGTCCCAGTTCCTAAAGTAAATCCTGAAACTCCATATTCAACAACATAAGAAGTCGCTCCAGAATCATTCCAAGAAAGAGTTACAGAAGTATCTAAAATACTTGAAGTTTCGATTGTTGTTGGATAAAAACAACTTACATTTTCTATTAAAATATCATCCAAAAACCAACCTTGTCTATAACCAGAATAATCTGTTGTAGAACGAAAACGAATTTTTACATTATTTTCTTTAAAATCAACTAAAGAAAATGATTCTTTTTTCCACATTGTATTGTCAATTGGGTCTGAATCATATGTTCCCCATTCTTCATAAGAATCTTCATGGAAATAACCATTTTCAATAAAATCTGCATTTTCTCCTAAATAATGTGAAGCAATTAAAGTTTCATAATTTGCTCCTCCATCTGATGAAATTTCTACATAACATTTATCGTATGTTCCTTCTGTTTTCGCTATTTGCCAAAAACTCAAAACAGGTGTTTCTGTAGCAGATAAATCAATACTATTTGTAAGTTCTAAAATATATGTTGTATTTGCATCATCATGAATATTTTTAATAGATTTTGTACCATTTTTGTAAAATTCGGTGTTTTCAACCCAATCTTCATTTAAAGTGAAAATTGAACTTCCACTTTCAAAATTTTCTTCTAATATTTGAGCTTTACTACTAAAAGCTATAAGAATTAAAAATAAAAAAATAGGTAGTTTTTTGTTCATTATTATATTTATTAAGACTAATTAAAAATAAATTTCGACAAATGTATGTCAAAATTTGTGTTTGTGAAAATTATTTAGAATTATTTTAAATAAATATTTATGTTTGAATTTAAAATATTGATATTTAGATAATTACTTTTTATAAGTTAAATTTAAATAGCAAAAAATGAGTATATGTTTCAGATAAATCCAGAAATAAAAGAACGATTACCAAAGCATTTACATAAGTTTATTGTTCGTCTTCCTTATGAAATTTACACAGAACAAGATCATGCAAAATGGCGATATGTAATGTTGATGAATTTAAAATATGCAAAAGAATTTGCACATGATTTTTATTTAAAAAGTTTGCATAAAATTCATTTACCAACAGAAAAAATTCCAACAATTGAAGAATTAAATAAATTGGTTAAACCTTTTGGTTGGCATATTGTCGCTGTTAATGGTTTTATTACTCCAAAAGTTTTTATGGAGTTTCATGCAGAAAAATTCTTGGTTGTTGCTTCCAATATTCGAAGTTTAAAATATTTGCGTTATACACCTTATCCAGATTTAATTCATGATATTTTAGGTCACGTTCCTTGCATAGTTTCACCTGAATATGCAGAGGTTTTAAATTATTTTGGGAAAATTGGTAAAAGAGCAATCTCTTCTAAAAGTGATGTGAAAATTCATGAAGCTTTAAATGATTTGTCGATTTTGAAAGAACAAAAAAAGCCTGATTGGGAAAAAGTTGCAGAGAAGCAAAAAGAAATTGATGCTTTAGAAAATAAAATTCCTGAAATTTCAGAAATGGAGAAAATTCGCAAACTTCATTGGCATTCTGTGGAATATGGATTGATGGGAAATCTCGAAAAACCTATTATTTACGGAGCTGGTTTACTTTCTTCTATTCATGAAAGTACACTTTGTTTGACAGATTTAGTTCAAAAAAAAGAATATAGTTTGAATGCTTTTGATTCGGAATTAGATATTACAAACCATCAAAAAGAATTACGAGTTGTAAAAGATTTTGATACATTAAAAAATATTGTAGATAGTTATGTAAAGAAAATGAGCATTTCTGTTGGAGGAAAACATGGTATGGAAAAACTGATTGATTCGGAAGATATTGGAACGATTGAATTAGAAAATTCTTTACAAATTTCAGGAATTTTTAAAAATGCTTTTTATTCAGAAAATCAAATTACTTTTATTGAAATGAAGAAAAATATTGTATTGGCTAAAGATTCAAAAGCAATTAGAAAATGTACAAATTTGATTACACCTTTTGGGAAAATTGAATATTTTAAAACTGGAGAAAAATCGCTGTCTTTTCATGAAATAAAGAGAGAACTGTTGAAAAAAGGGGAAAAAATTCAAATAAATTATTTTTCAAAATGGGAGGTAAGTGGAAATATTTCAGACTTTTATTTTAAGGAGAATAAGGAAATACTTTTTCTAGAATTAGAAAATTGTACATTGGAAAACATAAACCATTTAATTCATGTAAAGAAAAATACTATTGTTTTTGGAGAGAAAATAATTTCTGCATATTCTGGAGTTGCAGACAAAGATTCTTTTGAAGATTTTGAAGAACCAACTTTTTATGAAATAAAATACAATCCAACTAAAAATGAAAAACAATTATATTCTTATTATAAAAACATTCGAGATTTTCGAAAAACAAATGAGATAGATTTTACACTTTTGCAAACTATTTTTGATTTTTCCACTAAAAACTTTCCTGAAGATTGGCTGATTTTATTTGAATTGTATGAATTAATTTATGGTTCAAAAACCGATTTAGAAAAAATAGTAAAAGATAAATTAGAAGAATTATCACAAAATGAGGATTTTCAAATTATGATAAATAAAGGAATAAAATATATTCATGAAAAATAAAAAATAGTGTTTCTTAAAAAGGTTTAAAAAAATGCTAAAATTTTACTTTTATTTTTTTCAAAATTAACTCAAAAAATTAAAATATAATTCTCTCAAAAATGTAATAAAATATGGAGAATTTGGATTTTAATATTGGAAAAAATGAATCATTTTTTAAGAAATAAAGTTTAAGTTTTAAATTGTAATGAATTAAAAATTAACTTTTTATAAGAATTAATTCTCTTTAAAACAAGTTAAATTGCGAATACATATTTCGTAAAACTTATAGAGAATGAAGTTAATTTATATATTAGATCCTCAATGCGGATGGTGCTTTGGAAATTCTGAAAATTTGGAAGCTTTGTATAAAAAAACTGCCAAAGAATTTAAATGGGAATTCATCAGTGGAGGAATGTGGATAGGAGAAGATGCCCCAAGAGGAGGAGAAAATTTGTCGTCATTTATTGAAACAAATGTTCCTTTAGTTGAATCGATAACAGGTGTAAAGTTTGGAAAAGAATTTTACGAGTTATGTAAAGACACTTCTTACATATTTAGTAGTGAAAAGCCAAGTATTGCGATGGAAATTATTAAAAAACTATATCCAGAATATACTGCATTTTTTATTAAAAAAGTTCAAGAAGCTCAGTTTGTTCACGGTAAAAAACTATCGGAGATAAAAGTGTATAAAGAAATTTTAAAAGAAATGCACTTAGAAACTTCAAAATTTGAACAAATGTGGAATGATGCTTCAATTTCTGCAAAAGTTTATGAAGAATTTAATTACGCAAGAAGTTTAGTTTCAGGTTTTCCTTCTTTATTACTAGAAGATGAAAAAGAGATTCACAAATTGTGTGAAGGAGTATTTAATCCTGAAATGATGTACAACGAAATCAAAGCAATGATATAAAAAAAAGGCTTAAATATTTAAGCCTTTTTCAATGTTTTATTAGTTAAACCAAATTGTAAAAAATTTGATTTTTGCATGATCTGGAATTTGATTTTCTGAAACTTCTTTTTCTCTGAAAGAAGTAACACCGATTTCTTTTTTATCCAAAGCAATAGTTGCATTTAACTCATCAATGAATAAAGTAACATTAAATAAAGTCGTTTCAATCTTATTGATTTGATAATTTGCTTTGATGTCTTTAAAAGAAGAATTTAAAGATAAACCTTTCTTTGTTTTATATTTTGGACTATTTATTTCTACATATTTAATTTTAGAAACAGAATCGTTTGAAACCTGAGGAACTATTGTTAACAGATGTTTTCCGTCTTTTTCATAAATCAAATATTCATCTTCATCTGAATTTAAAAATGAATTATTCGTAATACTTTTATTTGTATTAACATTCTCAACAATAGAGTCTTTAGCGAAAATTGTTTTGATATCTTCTGCCTTATTTTGAGCTGTGAAATTTCCTACTTTTCCTTTCTCAATAATGAATGTATTATTCTTAGTACAACTAATTATAGATACACTTAAAAATAAGATTAAAATAAACTTTCTCAAGGTTTTTTAGTTTTATAAGTTACTTAAATAAATTCTAAACGTGTTATCTTAGAAAATATTGAATCCGAATTCAATTAATTTGTTTGCTAAAATAGTACTATTTAGATGTAAATAAAAAATAATATCTCAAGAAAATTTTAGTTTTTTTATCAACATGATTAGAATTAAGATTCCAAACTTTTATAAAAACAAGAAAACCTATCTTTAATTAAAAAGATAGGTTTAAATTGAATTATGAAAACTAATAAAATGTGGAAAATATTGTAAATAATATCACATAAAAAAAGCTCGTAAAAAATACGAGCTCTTTTTTGCGGAAGAAGAGGGATTCGAACCCCCGGACCTGTTACAGTCAATGGTTTTCAAGACCACCGCATTCGACCACTCTGCCATTCTTCCATGGTCGCGGAGAAAGAGGGATTCGAACCCCCGGACCTGTTACAGTCAATGGTTTTCAAGACCACCGCATTCGACCACTCTGCCATTTCTCCGAGTCGCTATCATTTCCTGATTGCGGTTGCAAATATAGAAACATTTTTTTATTCCACAAGCTTTTTTTATAAAAAAAATGTAACCATTTGAACGCTAAAATAATATAGTTTTAAATAATTTTTCACTTCTTAAAAATGAAAAGAAATTTGTCTTTTTTAGCTAAAATTTCGCTGTAAAAAAGTTTACAAAAGGTTAATTTCTTTTAAATCTTTTTTTTTCTGATTAATTTTAAATGACTAACAAAAAAATAGGAAAGTATGCTAAGCAAAAAGAACAAGAAAATAGTAGACGATTTTATCGAATGTATTGTAGATTCGGAAAAACATCATAAACTAACGGAACTTCTTTATCCTGATTGTGTTAGTCATGGTACTTGTCTTGGTGTAGATGATGTAAATACTGTGATTGAAATGCGAAGTTATATTGAAAAAATTCATAATGCTTTTTCTGATTTTAAAATAGAAATAAAAGATGTTTTCGGTGATAATGATCGTGTTTGTTTACGTTTTGAAGGAGAAGGAATTCATGATGGAAATCCGCTTTTTGGTGTTCCTGCTTTCAATGAAAAAGTAATTTACGATTCCTTTAATATTTTTAAAATTGAAGATGGAAAAATTCGTGAACATTGGGGAACTTCCAATTTATACCAACGAATGACCAGTTAATTTTTTAAAAAAAAGATATATGAAATCAACATTTTTAGCCAAATTAATCAGAAAATATAGAAGATTACGTGTCAAAAAAACTCCTCAAGTAAATTTAGTTTGGGGATTTTTTCTGTATACGTTAATTGGCTTTTTGTTGCTTTCTATTCCTTTGTTTCATAAAACAGATATTTCTGTTATTGATAACTTATTTACATCGACTTCTGCTGTTTCTACAACAGGATTGACAACACTTAGCATTATTGATTCTTATACTTTAGTCGGACAGATTTTAATTTTAATTATGATTCAAATTGGAGGAATTGGTTATATGACTTTAACCACTTATGTGCTTCTTTTGACTTCCAATAAAATTACGAATTGGCATGCAAAAATTATGAATGCGGAATTTACAACACCTAGAACAATGAAAATTAAAGATTTTCTAAAAAGTGCTTTTTATTTTACTGTTTCTATGGAAATTATTGGAACAATTGCGCTTTATCTCTGTTTTAAAGACGAAGGAATGAGTGGGATTCAAGCTGCTTGGTATAGTATTTTTCATAGTATTTCTGCTTTTTGTACCGCTGGATTTAGTTTACTTAACAATAGTTTTATTGAATTTCAAAATGATATTTATTTCAATGGTGTAATTTCTTTTCTTTCAATTGCTGGTTCTCTAGGTTTTATTGTAGTTACAGATCTTTGGTATCTGATTTCTAGGAAAGCAAAAAAACTTACATACACAACAAAACTGATTGTTCTTGGTTTTATTGGTTTATTATTTTTCGGAACTGTAATGATATATTTTAGTGAACCAAGCATGCAAAACGGAAACGAAGATGGATTGTTAATTGCATTTTTTCAAGCAATGTCTGCAATGACAACAGTTGGATTTAATACAGTTTCTATTAGTCAACTTTCAATGCCGATTTTATTATTATTAACCATGTTAATGTATATTGGAGCTTCACCTTCTGGAACCGCTGGTGGATTAAAAATTACAACGCTTTTTGCAATGATTGCAATTTTAAAAAGTCGACTTTTTGGACAAGAAACGATTACTTTTTTGCGAAGAAAAATTCCATTTGAAAGACTTTATGTCGCAACTTCTACTTTTATACTTTACACAAGTTTAATTTTCTTATTTACGTTTTTATTGACTTACACAGAGAAATTTAATTTACAAGATTTACTTTTTGAAACAGCTTCTGCTTTAGGAACTGTCGGATTA
Source organism: Aureivirga marina (assembly GCF_015767265.1). Classification (GTDB taxonomy): domain Bacteria; phylum Bacteroidota; class Bacteroidia; order Flavobacteriales; family Flavobacteriaceae; genus Aureivirga; species Aureivirga marina. The sequence continues at coordinate 137,291 of NZ_JADPIB010000002.1, read as the reverse complement.
AGTACAGGAATAACTTCTAGTCTTTCAACCCTTGGAAAATTATTATTAATTCTTTTAATGTTTATTGGACGTGTTGGAGTTTTGACTTTTGGTTTTGCACTTTTAAAACGAAAAGAAGAAGAGGAAAAAAGACACAAAAAAGAAGATTTGGCTGTTTAGTTAAATTTCATTTCATGAAAAAGTTTTTCTTTAATTTTGCCTTATAAATTAAAGAAATGAATTCTGTTGATTTTCATATAGATAAAGAGATTTCTGGAGTAGAATTGATGAAAGCTTCGATTACTTCACAAAAAACCATGGCGCATGTTCATGAAGAATTTGCAATTGGTGTGATGGAAAATGGGAATTCAAGGATATTCACCAAAAAAAGCTAAAGATGCATTTATGATTTCAGGAGATATTCCTGTTGTAAATCCGTTTACATTACATAAAAGTGAAAATTTGGATATAAAAGGATTTCAATATCGAATGTTTTATATTGATTCTGAACTTTTTTTAAAAGTTTCTCAAGAAGTTTTTGGAAAAGAAATACTTCCGCAATTTCAGGAATTTGCAATACGAGATGTTTATTTAGAAAAAAACTTAATTCAATTACATAAAATTCTATTTCAAGATTCTTATACATTACTTCAAAAACAAAATTACCTGTATGAAATTCTTACGTATATGGTGAAAAATCATACAATCATTGGAAAAGAAAATCAGTTAAAACTCAATCATTCTAAAAATATCGTTTCTAAAGTTGAAGATTTTTTAAGAGTACATTATCATCAAAAAATTGAATTGCAAGATTTGGTTGAAATTGCCAATTTAAGTCCATATCATTTAAATCGAATTTTTGCAAAAGAAAAAGGAATTCCCCCACATCAATTTTTAATAAATTTAAGATTAAATAAAGCAAGAAAATTATTGAAAACTTCTAAAAATGTGACAGAAATCGGATTGGAAGTTGGTTTTTTTGATCAAAGTCATTTTACTCGAAATTTTAAAAATTTTATTGGAATTACACCAAAAAAATACCAATTAGCAATTCGATAAAACAGCAAGAATATACAATTTTTTAGAAGTGATATTTTGCAATTTTGCATTCATAATATTTAAAAAATTAAAAGAATATGGCTGATTTAAAGAAATTTTTACCAGAAATAATTACAAGACATCCAAAAGCAAAAATTCCATTAAATGGATTAGATTCTCGTTTAATTCAAGCAGGAAATCAACAATTTATTTTTATGGAATTTGATGAAGATGTGGAAGTTCCACCACATTCCCATAATGCGCAATGGGGAATTATTTTAGAAGGAGAAATGGAAATTACAATAGCTGGAAAAGTACATAATTTTAAAAAAGGAGATCATTATTTTATCGAAAAAGATGTGATTCATTCTGCAAAAATTAAAGCAGGCTATAAAGATTTAACTTTTTTTGATCAAAAAGATAGATATGAAGAAGAATTAGTAGAAAAATAAATAAAAAATCCCTTGGAAAAGGGATTTTTTAAATTTATGCAAACGATGTTTTTGAACAAGGAAATTTTAAGAAGTTTTACTAAAATTAAAGCAACTTCAGACTTAGATATTTATGTAATTTCAACTTTAAACCAACAATTTACTTTGATGTATTTTTATGAAAAATATATCGAAAAACCACACAAACACAGTGCACAATGGGGAATTGTTTTAGAAGGAAAAATGAAAATAACAATAAATACTAAAATACATTTATTAGAAAAAGGAGATTTTTATTTTGTTCCGAAAAATGTAATTCATTTTGCTGAAATTGAAAAAAACTGTATCACTTTTACCATATTTGATGAACCAAATCGTTTTTTATAAAATTGGAATATAAAAATCAACAATACATTTCTTTTCAGGATGTTCTTCAAAATTGTTATGATAAATTTCAAATGGATTTTTAGTAGCTTTTTTATAATTATTTTCCTGCATCCAAATAAAAAGACTTGTCCAAGCTTTTTCAAAATCTTGTGGCTGAATTTCAAAACTTCCAATGATACATTTTTGTATTTCTAAAGTTGTAAAATCCACTGAATTTTGTTCAGAAATTTCTTGCTGTAAAATCATACACGCACTCATTCGAACTTTTTCAGGTTTTGTAATTTTAAAACTATCATGATACATTGTGAGCATTTTACTTTTTTCAGAATAAAGATTATTTTCTTTTGCCCAATGAATTAATTGCTGATAAGCTTTTTGAATATTTTCTTCTCCAATAATTGTTCTATAAGCAAGATGCATCTTATCTACATTTTTTATTTCTATTTTTGCATTCATATCAAACCATTTTTTTAAGTTTTTAATGATACAAATGTATTCTTCTGTAGAAGGATAGACTTTACCATTCTTGCTATTTTGTTGTTTTATTTTATGAAAAGTATGTTGATTTTCTTTTCTAAATTGTGTTGGATTGCTATTGTAGAACTTCTTAAATGTTCTGGTGAAGGTTGTGTTATTTTCAAAACCAACTTCTAAAAAAATGTTTGCGATAGATTTTTCTTTTTGATGAATTAAAAGTGAAGCAGCTTTTTCAATTCGTTTTCTTGTGATAAATTGATTTAAAGTTTCATTCGTTATGAATTTAAAAATTCGATGAAAATGAAAAGGAGAAAAATGTGCAATTTCTGCAAGTTTTTCCAAAGTTAAATTTTCCTCTAAATGTGTATCAATATATTTGAAAACTCGATTGATTTTCTTTACATAATTTTGAAAAGAAGCTTCTTTTAATGAATTCATTTTTTTGTAAAATATAAGAATTAATCATTATAATTTTAATGAATATTTCTAAATAAAAAAATCAATAATCACAATGATTACCTAGAGGAGCATCGTATTCTTGCGGAACACAATTTGCGCCAATACTATATAAATAATGATTTCGATTGTGATTGTATTCTACATATTTTAAATAATCAATAAAATTGTTTAAAACCATATCGGAAAAAATTTCAGCAATAGGAACTTTATTTTCCATTAAAGTACTTGGAAGCGGCACATATTTTTCATTTCCTGTTGGAATTCCATCAGCCAAATTTGTTCCGATTGTTAATAATTCATTTTCTAAATGAGTAGAAATAGGATAGCTAATTTCATATACTTTCGTAAAATCCCAAACGTATTTTGTGTGTATTTGATCATCTTCAATAGAATAAAAGTTTTTTGTAAAAGGTAAATTCAGAAAATAATTTACAAAATTAGAAGTGTAGAAAGTTGGTGCGCCAAAAAGCCAGATTTCTATAGAAATATTTTGGTTTTCTGAAGAAAATAATTCGTAAAGCGTAGCAGACATATAAGTCAAAAATGTTGTTCCTAAACTATGTCCACAAAAATAAAATTTTGCATCTGGATTTTCTTGATAAACTTCTTGAATATAATTAATGATTGTCTTGTTTTTATCTTTTAAATGCAAAGCATATTGAAATAAATCATAAGAACCTTTTGAGATTTTTAATTCTGGGTTTTTAGTAGAAAAAGCAACTTGTTGATCGAGTTTTAAAACTTGTTGAAGCTCAATAATATTAGTTAAATCTGTACCAGAAAAAGTTAAAGTGTAAATATCTGAATCGTTTTTATTTTGTGTGATATATGCAGAAATTCCATGCAATCTATTTGTAGCAAACCATTTCAGATTCCATTCATTGTTTGTTTCTAAATCAGTTCTTTTTAAATAATTTATAACTGAAGTTTTTTCATTGAATTTATGTTGATTTACAAAATCTCCAATTGCAGCAAAAGTCATCATTAATTTGATGTCAATATTTGGTGAATTATCTTCTGAACCAAGAAGATTTTCATTTGAATTTTTAGGAATTAAAGTATCATAATCGGAAGTTGAATCTTCACAACTTATAAAAGAAAAACTCAAAAATAAAACAGTAGCGTATATAATAGATTTCATCATAAAAATTTTGAAATTCTATTAAAATTACAAACAATTCGAATTTTAGAAATGTAATATTTTCCTAAAAATTATTTGATTTCACAGTGATTTCCTTCAGGAGCTTTATAATCTTTCGGAACACAATTTGCGCCCAAACTATATAAGTAATGATTTCGATTGTGATTGTAAGCAGCATATTTTAAAAACTCAATCCTAGTTTTTAATTCCTTTTCTTTTATACTTTCATGAATTGGAAATGTATTTTTAATTTTAATCGCAGGAAAAGAAATATATTTATCATCACCTTTTGGTAGTTTTTCTGCAAATTTTTCACCAAAATTAGTAATTTCTTTTTTTAATTTAGAAGTCATTGGATATGGAATTTTAGCTAAATTTTCCATATTCCAAAAGTAATTTTTATGAACTTGATCATTGGTAATTGCATAAAAATGTTTGTCGAAATTTGTTTTTAAAAATCCATTTACAAATGCACGATTATAAAAACTCGGATTTGCAAAAACCCATAGATGCATATTAATTTTCATATGATTTTTTCGGCATCTTTCTTTGATAAAATAGCTATAATAAATCGCCAAAGTTGAACCCAAACTATGTCCACAAAAATAAAAATTTGCATTTGGATTTTCTTTTCTTTCATGGTCAATTACTTCAAAAATGGTTTTTCCTTGATAGCGCAATTTGAATAAAACTTCATATAAATTTTTGGAACCTTTAGAGATTTTCTCTTCTGGTTTTTCTTCAAAAAGAGGAACTAAATCTTTTAAATCTAAAATTTTAGAAACTTCAAAAATATTGAACAAATCAGTTCCTGAAAAAGCGATGATATATTTAGAACTATCTGATTTATTTTTTGCAATATACGTGGAAATACTATTTTCATAATTTCTAGCAAACCAAATCAATTCCCATTGTGCATTTGTTTCTAAATCTTTTCTGTTTAAATAACCTTCAATTGTATTTTTTTCATCATGTTCATGTTCATTCATTTCATCTGCAATTGCGGCAAAAGTCATCATCAATTTTGCATCAATTTTAATTTTTGAATTAGCAGGTTTTAAATTGATTTGTTTTACATTTTTTTCCTTTGTATCACACTGTGAAAATAGGAGAATAATTAAAGAAAAAAGTACAATTTGTTTCATAAAAAGATAAGATTTTGAGAATTTATCTTAAAGATACAATTTTTAAAAATTAACATGAAAATACATAAGTTTAATTGGTTAAATATTTGTATTTAAGTAATTTAGATGTGATTTTAATGAAAATGACAATGATATGAGACGAACTTTACTTTTTCTTTTTTTAATTTTTGGTTTGACAACAGTGAATTCGCAGAACTGTTCTGATCCAAACTATACTTTTACTTCACAAGCGCAATTAGATGCTTTTACGGAAGATTGTACGACAATTACTGGAAGATTGGTTTTAGATGGAAGTAATATTACAGATTTATCCATTTTATCTAAAATTACTACAGTTGGAGAATACATTGAATTATATGATAATGATTTGATAACAAATACAAATGGATTGGAAAATTTGACATCTGTTAATGGTGTTTTGATTGATGATAACGATATGTTGACTTCATTATCTGGTTTTTCAGGATTAACTGCTATTGGAGGGAAACTTCAAATTAATGATAATGCAAATTTGCAAAATGTTTCAGGTTTTGATAATGTTCAATCCGTTAGTGGAGATATAGATGTTTTTAATAATCCAAATTTAATTTCCTTCGAAGCTTTTTCAAATGTTACTACTATTGGAGAAGATTTATATATTGAAGATAATATAGCAATTCCTTCACTGGCTGGATTTGAAAATATCACAACAATTACTGGAGATTTATTAATTCAAGATAATACACTTTTGACAAGTTGTACTGCAATTTGTGAACTTTTAGATGGAAATGGAATTGGAGGGAATATTTTTATATCTGGAAATGCAACAGGTTGTGAAAGTCAAGGAGCAATCGAAACAGAATGTGATAATTGTCCAGGTTTTCCTATTGATAATGGAAATTATCGTTTTACTTCACAAGCAGAATTGGATGCTTTTACCACAAACTGTACAAAAATCACTGGAAATTTAATTATTGGTGCTTCTAATTTGGAAGAAAGTGATATTACAGATTTATCCATTTTAACTAAAATTACAGAGATTGAAGGCGGTGTTGAAATTTTTAATAATGACTTATTGATAACCACATCAGGTTTGGAGAATGTTACTACAATTTCACAAGGAATTTATATCGATGATAATGAATTATTAACTTCTTTAACTGGTTTTTCTGGTTTAAATTCAATTGATGATAAATTATTGATTTCAGATAATGCAAGTTTGGAAAATATTACAGGATTTGAAAATATCACTTCTATTGCAGATAAATTAGAAATTTTAGATAATGCAAGTTTAATTTCTTTAGATGCTCTTTCTTCTGTTACAACAGTAGGAGATGATGTAAAAATTAATGGGAATATTATTTTAGAAACTTTAGAAGGACTTTCATCGATTACATCAATTGGAGGAAATCTAGAAGTTCAAAATAATTTCTTTCTAGAAACTTGTACAGCTTTTTGTGCTTTGTTTGAAAATAATGGTGTTTCAGGTGCAATTTTAATTTCTAATAATGAAGAAGATTGTGATTCTAAAGAAGCAATTGAGGAAAAATGTGCAGAATGTCCAGGTTTTCCAAATAACGATGGAAATTATTTGTTTACATCACAAGCAGAATTAGATAATTTTACAACAAATTGCTCGAAAATCACAGGATATTTAAAAATTCAAGAAAGTGATATTTCTGATTTATCAATTTTATCTAAAATTATTTCTGTAGGAGATTATTTAGAATTAGATAGCAACCATTCTTTAACAGGAACTTCTGGTTTGGAAAATATCATTTATGTTGGAACAAATGTTATTATTGATAATAATAATACTTTAACTTCTCTTACTGGTTTTTCTGGTTTAAATTCTGTGGAAGGTGATTTATATTTTGGAGGAAATGACGCTTTAGAATCTATTTTAGGATTTGAAAATCTAACAGAAATCAACGGAAACTTACGATTTTTTACCAATTCAAATTTGACGGATGTAACTGCTTTATCAAATATTACTTCTATTGGAGGACATCTTTCTATTCAAGAAAATATGAATTTAGAAACTTTAGAAGGATTAAATAATATCACTACAGTTACAGGAGATTTATTTATGCAAGATAATGCCGTTTTAGCAACTTGTACAGCTTTGTGTGATTTATTAGAAAATGATGGTGTTGGAGGAGTGATAACTATTTCAAATAATGATGATGGATGTGAAAGTAAGCAAGATATTTTGGATAATTGTAGTTTAGATATTACAGAAAATTCTTTGGAAAATTTTACTTATTATCCAAATCCAGTTCGTGATGTCTTAACGGTTCCAAACGGAATTAAAGAAATAGAATTGTATAATTATACAGGACAATTTTTAGAGAAATTTAAAGTAAAAAATAATCAAGTTTCTTTAGTCGAATATGATAACGGATTTTATATCATAAAGTTAATCAATGATAAAAATCAAAAAGTTTCAAAAACACTTTTAATTTCTAAATAAAGAGAATTTAATTAGAAATAGAATCAAAATATTTTAGAAAGCTAGTTCTTAATTGGGCTAGCTTTTTAAGTTTAAAAAAATTAAGTTCTAAAGTTTCTGAAGTTTATGGAATATTCATAGTTTCCATCATATTTTTGATTAAATTTAGTCTAAATTATTGTACTTTTACATTTGAAAAACTAGAAAAATATTTATGGAACTTAAATTACATAGACCAATCATATTTTTTGATTTAGAAACTACAGGAATCAATATTGCAAAAGATAGAATTGTTGAAATTTCTATTTTAAAAATTTATCCAAACGGAAATAAAGAAAGCAAAACTTGGTTGGTAAATCCAGAAGTAAAAATCCCGAAAGAATCTACAGAGATTCACGGAATCACAAACGAAAAAGTTGCAAATGAACCAACTTTTAAAGAATTAGCGCCACAAGTAAACACAATGATTAAAGATTGTGATTTGGCTGGATTTAATTCAAATCGATTTGATATTCCACTTTTGGCAGAAGAAATGTTACGTGCAGATGTTGATTTTGATATGAAAAATCGTGTTGCTGTAGATGTGCAAGTAATTTACCATAAAAAAGAACAAAGAACTTTAAGTGCAGCTTACGAATTCTATTGTGATAAAACATTAGAAAATGCACATTCTGCTGAAGCAGACACTTTAGCAACGTATGAAATTTTAAAAGCTCAAATTGAAAAATACGAAGATTTAGAAAATGACGTTAAGTTCTTAAATAAATTTTCTACGCATAGTGAAAGAGCAGATTTTGCTGGATTTATCGTTTTTGATAAAGAAGGTGAAGAAATTTTCACTTTTGGAAAATATAAAGGACAGAAAGTAGAGGAAGTTTTACAAAAAGATCAAGGATATTATTCTTGGATTCAAAAGTCGGATTTCCCTCTTTATACAAAGAAAATATTGACAGCGATTAAATTAAGAGCTTTAAATAATAAATTAAGTTAAAAAGAAGAAAGAATATGTTTGTAGATTTTAATGAAATGCCAGATTCTTCAAGAGTTTGGATTTATCAAGCAAATAGAGAATTCACAGAAGCTGAGATTTCTGAAATTGAAACAAAATTAGAAGAATTTGTTACAAAATGGGTTCGTCATGGAGATGATTTAAAAGGAAGTTATACGATAAAATATAATCAATTTATTGTTTTAGCTGTAGATGAATCTTTTAATAATGTTTCAGGTTGTTCTATCGATTCGTCTGTGAATGCAATGAAGCAAATTGAGCAAGCTTTCCAAGTAGATTTAATGAATAAAATGAATATTACTTTTAAAGTTGGAGAAAATATCAATTTACTTTCTTTAGCAGATTTTCAAAATTATGCAAAAGAAGGAAAAATTACTTCTGAAACAATAGTTTTCAACAACATGGTACAAACAAAAAAAGCATTTGAAACAGAATGGGAAATCGAAGCGTCAAAGAGTTGGCACCAACGATTTATTCCATCAAAAGTATCTTAATTCGTTTCTTATTCTTTTTTCTTAGAATAAATTTATTTGAAAAAAATGGAAGAGACAAGGTGTGATTATACCTTGTCTTTTCTGTATTTAATAAGTATATTAGACAAAAAATACGAAACCTGTCAGATCGTTTTTTATGAAAAATTTTAAACTTTTTAATCAAAAAAATAAATAAATTTCTGATTAGAAACCGAAACACTAAATTTATTTAAGTTTTAATAATATATACCCAAATACTTATGAAAAAAATACTGTCATTATTGTTGTTTATGTTGTTTGTTACAAATATGATTTCACAACAGAATAATCCTTTAATCACTAAAGATTGGGAAAAACAACAGAAATGGGTGGATAGTGTTTTGCAAAAATTAACTATTGAAGAGAAAATTGGTCAACTTTTTATGATTCCTGCCTATTCAACAGGAGATGTAAAAGAAGAAAAAAAATTAAAAGAGACAATAAAAAAATATAAAATTGGTGGGTTGATTTTCATGAAAGGAGAGCCAATTCGTCAAGTAAAACTTACAAATGAATATCAGAAAATTGCAAATATTCCTTTATTAATTGGTTTTGATGGAGAATGGGGATTAAATATGCGTTTAAATAATACGTATAAATTTCCTTGGAATATGACTTTAGGAGCAATTCAAGATACAACGCTGATTCGTCAATTTGGAGAACAAGTAGGAAAACATTGTAATCGTGTTGGAATTACAATGAATTTTGCGCCTGTTGTAGATATAAATACAAATCCTAATAATCCAATTATTGGAAATCGATCTTTTGGTGAAAATAAATTTAATGTTGCAGAAAAAGCAATTGCTTTTACAGAAGGAATGCAAAAAGAACATGTTTTGGCATGTGCGAAACATTTCCCAGGTCATGGAGATACTTCTACAGATTCTCATAAGACATTGCCAAGTGTTTTATTTGATGAAAATAGAATAGAAAATGTAGAATTATATCCATATTATCAACTTTTTAATCATAATGTTGCAAGCGTAATGGTGGCACATTTAAGTGTTCCAAGTATGCAATTAAATGCAAATATTCCAACTTCTTTAAGTAAAGATGTTGTGACGGATTATTTAAAAAATAAAATGGGATTTGAAGGTTTGATTATCACAGATGCATTAAACATGAAAGGAGCAGCAGATTTTTCTGAAAAAGGAAGATTGGATTATGATGCTTTTTTGGCAGGAAATGATATTTTGTTATTTCCTCAAGATATTCCAAATACGATAAAAACATTTAAAAAAGCATTAGAAAAAGGAACACTTACAGAAGAACGTTTAGATTATTCTGTTAGAAAAATATTAGAAGCGAAATATTGGGCAGGATTAGAACATTTTAAACCAATTAAGGAAACAAATATTATAGAAGATTTACATACGAAAGAAAATAAGGTTTTGCACAGGAAATTGATTGAAAATGCAATGACTGTCATTAAAAATGAAGAAAATCTAATTCCGATTCGTAATTTAGAACAACAAAAGATTGCTTATGTAAAACTTGGAGATGCTGAAAATAAAACTTTTGTAGAAACACTTCAAAAATATGCAAAAGTAGATGTGATTAGAGGGAAAACAGTTGATGTTGTTCTAGAAAAATTAAAAGCATATGATGTTGTGATTTTAGGTTTTCATAAGTCAAATGCACATCCTTGGAAAAGCTATAAATTAACAAATCCAGAAATCGTTTGGATTCAAGAAATTTCAAGAAAAAAGAAAGTTATTCTAGATGTTTTTACAAGTCCTTATAGTTTATTGGATTTAAAAATGTTTGCAAATATTGAAAGTATTTTAGTGTCTTATCAAAATAGTAAAATGGCACAAAGTGTTTCTGCACAAATTATTTTTGGAGCATTACAAGCAAAAGGAAAATTACCAGTTTCTATTTTATCTGATTTTCCTGCTGGAACAGGAATTAAAACAAAAAGATTAGAAAGATTAGGTTATGCTTCTCCTGAAACTGTTGGAATGAATTCAATATATTTATCTAAAATTGATTCCATTGCTAGTATTGTTTTAGATGAAAAAATGGCTCCAGCTATGCAAGTCTTAGTTGCAAAAGACGGAAATGTAGTGTATGAAAAAAGTTTTGGTTTTCAAACGGCAAAAAAGAAACAAAAGATTAAAAATACAGATGTTTTTGATGTCGCTTCTCTAACTAAAATTCTAGCTACTTTGCCAATTGTCATGCGAATGGAAGAAGAAGGAAAGTTTTCTTTAGATAGTGAATTAGGAACATTTATGCCTTTTTTAAAAGATTCTAATAAAGATACTTTAACAGTAAAAGAAGTTTTGTCGCATTATGGAAGGTTGAAAGCTTGGATTCCTTTTTATGTGAAAACATTAAATTCTAAAACTAAAAAGCCAGACTCTAAATATTATAGAATTTATAGCAAAGGAAAATATAATGTAAAAGTTGCACCGAATTTATATTTAAGAAATGATTATAAAGACACAATTTATTCAAGGGTAATTGATGCAGATCAACGAAAGAAAGTTGGTTATAAATACAGTGATTTACCATATTTCTTATTTAAAAAATACATTGAAGAACAATATCGAAAAGATTTAAATTATTTGACAAAAAAATACTTTTATAAACCATTAGGAGCTTATAGAACAACTTATAATCCGATTCAAGCTGGAATGAAAAAAGATGAAATTGTTCCAACAGAAATAGACGATTATTATCGAAATACTCTAGTACATGGTTATGTACATGATATGGGAGCTGCAATGCAAGGCGGAATTGGTGGACATGCTGGGATTTTTGCGAATGCAAATGATATTGCGAAAATAATGCAAATGTATCTTCAAGAAGGATATTATGGAGGAAAACAATACATTTCACCAGAAACATTTCACAAATTTAACCATCGATATTTCGAAAAAAATGGTGTAAGAAAAGGAGTTGGATTTGATAAACCACAATTAGATTCTACAATTTCAGTTACTTGTGGTTGTGTTTCAGAATCGAGTTTTGGACATAGTGGATTTACAGGAACTTATGTTTGGGCAGATCCACAGACACAATTAATTTATGTGTTTCTTTCGAACAGAATTTATCCTAATGCTAAAAATCGAGGTTTAGTAAAAGAGAATATTCGTACTAAAATTCAACAAATAATTGTAGATGCAATTCAGTAATGCTTTGAAAATGAGTTCTTACATTAAAAAATCATTAAATAAAAATATTTAACAGATAGGTGTGTGAATTTATATAGTTTTTTTATAAATTTGCCAACTCAAAATTAACCTCTGACGAAAACCGTGTATGTTGATTTTTATTAAACCATATATAAAAGATATAAAATGGAATCTTTAGTAAAGTTTGTACAAGACGAATTTGTTACAAAAAACGAATTACCAGAGTTTGCAGCAGGTGATACAATCACTGTTTATTACAAAATTGTAGAGGGATCTAAGACTCGTACTCAGTTCTTTAGAGGAGTAGTAATCCAAAGAAGAGGAACAGGATTAACTGAGACTTTTACTATTCGTAAAATGTCAGGAACTGTTGGAGTAGAGCGTATCTTCCCAGTAAACTTACCAGCTATCGAGAAAATCGAAGTTAACAAAAGAGGTAAAGTACGTAGAGCTCGTATCTTCTACTTTAGAAACCTTACAGGTAAGAAAGCAAGAATTAAAGAAAGAAGAAGATAATTTTATTTTTCTTTTGATAAAAAAATCCTGTTCCAATTTTGAACAGGATTTTTTTGTTATACATATTAGGTTGTTTGTTCTTGCCAAGGCCACCAAGGAAACCAATCATCCCAAGGAATCCAATCCCACCAATGTTTTTTCTTCTTTTTAGCAGGATCTAAAGGGATTGCTGGTGTTGTTTGTGGCGGCTCAAGTGGATTCCAAGGAATTACTATTGGCGGTTCTAAATTATTTGGATTTGTAACAGAAATTAAATTTGCATTGTTAAATCGAAAATAATCTTTTACTTGTCGAACGTTATCGTAAAAGCAAGTATATGGCAAAATACCATTTCCATCTGTAATAGGAAGGATATATACATTACATTTTACCAAATCAAGTTGAAAGCCAAACTCATCATAATGACTTAAAAAAAGTTCTTGAATTTCAGCGTTTTCATCATGCTCTATTTGAAAAGCATTATAAATTTTACCAGAACCAGTATTTACATCATAATTTTCATTACCGAAGATGATTAAATAGTGAATAATATTAAAATCACTATAACCAACAGGATTAAAACGAAATTGAACTTTTAAAGTCATATTTTCAGGACCAAATCCATCATAATAGACAATATTTTCAAGTTCAATTTGTGTAGGAGCACTAGTAGAGTTGGAATTTCGAAATGGATTTTCCGAAAGGTTTTGATTTGCTTCAACTTTTAAAATTGTTTCTTTTGAACAACTAGAAAAAGTTAAAAAACCAATCAATGCAATGATAAAACATTTCATAACCAACTATTTAAATTAAATTAATTTTTTTATAGCAAAAATTATACTTGATTAAAATTTTGAAAGTGAATTTGCTGTTAAAATAGAAGAAGATATGATTCTGAAAAGGTTTAAAAAATATCTTATTTTTACGAAATAAAACACGAAACTATGAATATTAAAATCATCACTTTTTTGCTGTTTCTAAGTAGCTTTTTAAATTGGAATACTTCTGAAGCACAACAAGTTGCAATTTTAAAATATGAAGGAGGAGGAGATTGGTATGCAAATCCAACAGCAATTCCGAATTTGATTCAATTTTCAAATAGAAATATTTCTACAAAAATAGATAAAAATCCAGCGACAGTTTCAGCAGATAATGTGGAGATTTTTAATTATCCAATTGTGTTTATGACAGGGCATGGAAATGTGATTTTCTCTGAAAATGCATTAGAAAACATGCGAAATTACTTGAAATCTGGAGGGTTTTTACATATTTCAGATAATTATGGAATGGACAAATATATTCGAAGAGAAATGAAAAGATTATTTCCAGATGCAGAATTTAAGGAAATTCCATATAATCATCCAATTTACCACCAAACATTTGATTTCTCAAAAGGAGTTCCTAAAATTCATGAACATGATAAAAAAAGACCACAAGGATTTGGACTTTTTATCGATGGAAGATTGGTTTGTTTTTATGATTATGAATCGGATTTAAGTGATGGTTGGGAAGATAAAGAAATTCATAATGATGACGATGAAACTAGATTGAAAGCTTTAAAAATGGGTGCAAACATTTTAGAATATGTTTTTACTAATTAATCAAATTGTATCTTTGTTTCTGAAAATTAAAAAACGAAAGGTTTGAAAGAAAAATTTCTTGAATATATACATAATTTACAAGATCAAATTTGTGAAAAAATTGAATCTTTAGATGGAGTTGCTACTTTTCAGCAAGATCTTTGGGATCGTCCTGAAGGAGGAGGAGGAAGAACTCGTGTAATTGAAAATGGAAACGTTTTTGAAAAAGGAGGTGTGAATATTTCTTATGTTCATGGAGAATTACCAGAAGTTTTACGTAAGAATTTTGGTGTTGCACAAGCAAAATTTTTCGCATGTGGGCTTTCTTTAGTTATTCATCCTAAAAATCCGATGGTTCCTACTGTACATGCAAATTGGCGTTATTTTGAAATGTATGATGAGAATGGAAATGTAAAAGATTGTTGGTTTGGAGGAGGTCAAGATTTAACTCCATATTACGTTTTCGAAGAAGATGCAAAACATTTTCATGAAGTTTGTAAAACTGCTTGTGACAAACATCATAAAGATTTTTATCCAAAATATAAAAAAGCTTGTGATGATTATTTTTGGAATACACACAGAAATGAAGCAAGAGGAATTGGTGGACTTTTCTTTGATTATTTAAAAGAAACTGAAGAGTTTTCATTACAAGATAGATTTGATTTTGTAACTGAAATTGGGAATTCTTTCTTAGAATGTTATGCTCCAATTGTAGAAAAAAGAAAGAATTTTGAGTATACAAAAGAGCAAAGAGATTGGCAAGAAATCAGAAGAGGACGTTATGTAGAATTTAATTTAGTTCACGATAGAGGAACACTTTTCGGATTAAAAACAAATGGACGAATTGAAAGTATTTTGATGAGTTTACCGCCGAAAGTACAATGGAGATATGATTATCATCCAGAAACAGGTTCTAAAGAAGCAGAATTAGAAGAAATATTGAAAAATCCAAAATCTTGGGTTTAAAAAAATAGAAATCGTGAATTATTGTTCACGATTTTTTTTTGGATTAAATTTAAGTATCAAAAGATGAATAATTTTAAATTCTTTTTAATAACCTAAAAATAAATGTTATGCTAGAGAAAGATTACAACAAAATGGCAAGAACATATGATTTATCTCACAAGCTTCCAACAAGAAAATATGGTGAAGAATTTACTTTTTTAAAAGAAATTGGAGAATTAAAGAATAAAACATTGTTGGATTTAGGTTGTGGTTCTGGTTATTATTCATTTTTGTTGCAAAAACTTGGTGCTAAAAGAATTGTTGGAATTGATATTTCTGATGAAATGATAAAAGTAGCTAATGAAAAAGCTAAATTATTAAAGTTAGAAAATGTAGAATTTTTAGTTGAAGATCTATCTAAATTTAAATCCGAAGAAAAATTTGATATTGTTATTTCTGCTTTTGTTTTTAATCACATGAAAACAAAAGAAGAAGTTTTGAAATTTTGTGAAACAATTTATCGAAGTTTAAATAAAGATGGATTTTATGTAGGCTGTAGTTCAAATTTTCATCATCAGAAATATTCAGAAGATTTTTATAAAAATTATGGAATAAAAATTACGATTCCAGAATATGAAAATGGAAAACCTGTTTTTGTGAAAATGTTTGTGGAAAAAGAGCAAACAATTGAAATAACAAATAGTTTTTTATTTCCAAAAATATATGAAGAAGCTTTTAAAAAAGTTGGATTTTCTTCTGTTGAATGGATTAA
Source organism: Aureivirga marina (assembly GCF_015767265.1). Taxonomy (GTDB): domain Bacteria; phylum Bacteroidota; class Bacteroidia; order Flavobacteriales; family Flavobacteriaceae; genus Aureivirga; species Aureivirga marina. Next base: position 121,350 of record NZ_JADPIB010000002.1, on the reverse strand, counting down.
AACAAAAATTTCACCAATAGGAATAAAAAAATATGGAAAGGAATTTTGGGAAAATTACCAAGAATATCCTTATGAAATATTTATAAAAGCAAAAAAATAAGCCAAGATGAATTGACTTATTTTACAGGGAAATTAAAATATGTTTTTGGATAAGGTTCATTTTTTAATGTAAAATGCCACCATTCTTTACTATAAGATCGAAATCCGTGTTTATTCATTATTTTTTGTAAAGTTTGTCTATTTTTCTTTTGTTTTGGAGTTAAGTTCGGGTTCTTAACCCATGATTCTTTACCGAAAAAATCCCAAGGACTTCCCATATCAAGCTCTTCACCAGTTTCAAAATTAACTAAAGTAACATCCACAGTACTTCCGCGAGAATGTCCCGATTTTGAAGCGATATATCCATCTCTAAAAAGATTTTTCTTCTTGACATTTGGATAATATTTTTGTTTCATTATTGTGTCATTTAAAACTCTTGCCCAACGAACGAATTCATTTACAGCTTGTTGCGGACGATAACCATCATAGATTTTTAATCCTAAATTTTTTGTAATTAATTCCTTTTGAATTTTATCTAAAGCAGCAATAGCTTCATTTGTAAGAATACAGATAGATTTTTCATAGCCATCAATTTTTTTTCCAACAAAATTATCTTTTGAATGGTATCGAATTTCAGTAATTATTGTTGGTAGTTTATTATCGACATAAGAAAAACCATTAGGTAAAGTATCTTTCTTTTGAAAAGAAACCAGAAATAGAATACTAAAAATTAAAAGAATAGTCTTTTTCATTTTGTGAAATTTTAGAGTGTATTTTTCAAATGTAATAGATTTTTTTCAAAATAAAATCCAAAAAAAATGCCACTTATAAAAGTGGCACTCAAAAATAAAATAAGATAAGTTGATTTTTAGTTATGATTTGAATTTACAAGCAACAGCTCTTTTTCCACCAGAATAGATGATAAAATCTGCCTTGTTCTTTCTAGTTTTACGTTTGGCTTTTCTTACAAAGTCAATAATATCTTCTTTTATTGAAGAGTTTACAATTCCAGCAGTTCCCAATGAAGCCATTGAACCAGAACCAGCTTTGATTGTTTTTAATTCTTCATACTCTTTGATTGGTTCAGAGAAAAAATACACTGCTAAATTGTCTACTTTTTGAAGTTCTCCTAAGCGGTAATTTTCATCTGTTTTATCTTCAGTAAATTTAATTCCTATAGCGCTTTTTCCCTCGCTATAAATAACAGCGTCAATTTCTGCTCCTTGTTTTGAAGCTTGTCTTTTGATATTGTTGATATACTGACTCATTTTTTCGTCAGGTTTTTCATTGCTTAATCCACTTGAAATTAGAGATTTTGCATTAATATTTGAAGTAATGTCTGAAGTTAATACAGTTTCATAACTTCTTAGAGGTTCCATAAAGACATATACTTCTAATCCGTTTACAACTTTTGCTTTACCAATATGGCTTTGTGCAAATGCAAAACAGATATTTAGCATAAGAACTAATGTTAATAAAATTTTTTTCATGATGATTTCCTGTTATGTTTTAAAATCAGGTAAATCTAACGCAAAAGCTTGAATATCTAGTAGAAGAAAAAAGATTTAAATATGTAAATATATGTTTGTTAGGTTTTTAAGTTGATAAATTTAACAAATACGCATTATATAAAAGACTTTTGAGTCCTTTTTTATAGATAAAATGTGAAGAGAAATATAAAAAAATCTCAATATTTCGTTAAAAATATTGAGATTCTTTCAATGTGAATTTATTTAGATTTTTATTTTATTCCTTGGATTGTTCTTTGAGTGATGTTATAAACTCTTTCAAATTGTTCTTTTAACCCCATATCAGAATTATCAAATTCGATAGCATCATCAGCTCTTTTTAATGGAGAATCTGTTCTTGTAGTATCAATATGATCTCGTGTTTGAACATTCTTTAATACATCTTCAAACTTAATATCTTCACCTTTGTCTAAAAGTTCTTTATATCTCCTTTTTGCTCTTTTATCAGGAGAAGCTGTCATAAATAACTTTAGTTCTGCATCTGGAAAAACAACAGTTCCAATATCTCTTCCATCCATTACTACACCTTTGTCTTTCCCCATTTCTTGTTGTTGACTTACAAGAACTTTACGAACTTCTGTAATTGCGGCAACCTTACTTACTAATTGAGAAACTTCTAACCCTCTGATTTGTTTTTCAATATTTTCACCATTTAGATGAATTTCAGAAAAACCTGCATCAGGGTTAAAGACAAATTTCAGTTTAATATTATTTAATTGAGCAATTAATCCTTCTTTATTTAATGTTTCATCAGAAACATAATCATTAATCATAGCAAAATAAGTTACTGCGCGATACATTGCACCTGTATCTACATAAACATATCCTAATTTTTTAGCTAATTCTTTTGCGATGGTACTTTTTCCAGTTGATGAAAAACCATCTATTGCAATTGTTATTTTTTTACTCTCCATACTCAAATCCTCTAATTTAAATTAATTAATAAACTAAAAGTACTCGCATTATCTGCTGGATGGTACTTTGTAAACGCATAACTAAACTTTATACGGTTTAATTTCAGTCCAAATCCTGCAGAAATTCCTGCAAAAGTTCTTGAGTCAGCTAGACTTAATTCTTTTCCTCTTCGAACATTATATCCAACACGAATATTGAATGCTTTTTGAGGAAAAAGTTCTGCTCCAATAATTAAATGTCTGAAAGCATTGTCAAAGAAAGTAATGTCTTCTTCTGTTCTGTTTCCTTCAATATCTGTTGTTGCATTAGAAGGGTTTTCATAAGCAACTTGCCATTGTTGAAGATTATCTAATGTAACATACCATTTTAATGGAACATTTTCTAGTTGATAGTCAGCACTCAAAGCAATCTCAAGTGGCAAATCTTCTTTTGTATTATCGAATTTAGTAATCTGAGTTCCTAAGTTTTTTACTACTAAAGTAAAGGAATATTGTTTGTCTGGATTATGATATAAAATACCTAAATCTGTCGCAAGTCCAAACGAAGAATAACTGTCAATTACTGAATTAATCATTTTTAGATTTGCACCTAAAATAAAGTGCGAATTTGGTATCTGATATGCGTATCCCAAAGATACAGAAAAATCGTTAGCTTTGAAAGTTCCTGTCTCATTTCCTTGCGCATCTGCACCAATTAATTCACCATATCCAACATAGGTCACTCCAGCATGAAAAGTTCCGATTTTATCATTCACTTTATAAGCATATGAAGCAGAACCAAATGAAATTCCAGCAAGATAATTGATGTAATTAATTCCAATATTATTATGCATTTTCTCATTGATGGTTGCAGGATTCCAAAGTGCCTGATTTACATCATCTCTTAATGTATAAATTTCTCCTCCTAAAGCTGCTTGTCTAGCAGAAGTAGTAATATTTAAAAATTGATAAACATTTTCTCCTCCAGTTTGCGCTGTTGCAAAAGTAGAATAAAGACAAAGAAGTAATAGTATTTTCTTCATATATGACTATCGTGTAAAAGGTATTTGTTTATTAAACGAAAAATAAAAGAAATAGTATTTAATAATTAGAATTCTTTTAAAAGAATACCATATAATTAGCTTTAAAAAAGAATTTGAATTAAAAAATAGTGAATCTAATAGGTTCTCTTTATTTTTCAACAAATATAATTTTTAAAAAATAATTTGATAGGGTAAGTAAAAATATTTTTTAAAGACTAAAAAGTAGGATTATTGTTTTGTAATTTTAAAAGAAAGCAATCAAAAAAATATACCAATGGAAAATACATTTTTTTCAAGTCCAATTGTCTCAGTTGATTGGCTAAAAGAAAACTTAAATAATGACAAGTTAATATTATTAAATGCAACAATTTCAAACCCTAATGCAAAAGGAGTAGAAGAAGATAATTTGCAAATTAAAGGCAGCAGGTTTTTTGATTTAGGAAATAATTTCTCAGATACTTCTTCTGGTTTGCCTCATACGATGGTAACTCCTGAAGTTTTTCAGGAAGAAGTTAGAAAACTTGGAATTAATCAAGATAGTATTATTGTTGTTTATGATAAACTTGGAATTTTTTCTTCTCCAAGAGTTTGGTGGATGTTTAAGGCAATGGGATTTCAAAATATTGCTGTTTTAGATGGTGGTTATCCAGCGTGGAAAAATTCAGGTGGAGAAGTGGAAGAAATAGAGAAAAAGGAATATTCTTTAGGAAATTTTGAAGCGAAATATCATTATAATGCTTTTTGTGATAAAAAATATGTAAAAGATACAATTGATGAATTAATGATTACAACTTGTGATGCTCGTCCTGAAGGTCGTTTCTGTGGAACAACTCCAGAACCAAGACCAGGCTTAAGAGGTGGACATATTCCAAATTCTGTAAATATTCCTTTTACTTCAATTATTAAAGATGGAAAAATTGTTTCTAAAGAAGAATTAGAAAAAGCTTTTGCAGGAATTTCTAAAACTCATGAATTGATTTTTTCATGTGGATCTGGTGTGACTGCTTGCATTTTAGCTCTTGCAGCAACGATTTTAGGTTATGAAGATATTACAGTTTATGATGGTTCTTGGAGCGAATGGGGAATTCCGAGTGATTTACCTGTTGTGGAAGGGAAATAAATTTGTTTTTTAAAATGAATAATTTTTAAGAAATTTGCCCGCTTTTTAAAATCAATTATATGTTCAGCAAAGAAGAATCAAGAAGATTAAAACAAGAATTTTGGACTTCATTTGGAAAATCATTTCCAAGAAAGTGGATTTTATACAATACAAAAATTAAAGATGTAGCATTCAAATTTTATTTTGATAGAAAATCTGCGATGGTTGCTTTAGATATTGAATGTAGAGATTTGGAATCGAGAATTCATTATTATGAGAAATTTGAATCTTTCAAGAAAATTTTGGAAGAAGATTATATTCAAGGATTAATTTTCGAAGATTGTTATGTTTTAGAAAATGGAAAAGAAATTTCAAGAATTTATATTCAGAAAGACAAAGTTTGTATTCACAATAAAAAAACATGGCAAGAAACAATGGTGTTTCTAAATGAAAATATGGAAAAATTTGAAGAGTTTTTCTATATGTTTGAAGATGTAATAAAAGGATAAGTTTTATAAAAAAAATATGTAAAATCCTCTTTTGTTTAAACTTAAGAGGATTTTTTTAGTTCTAAATTTATTAGAGATTCTAGTTCTTCAATATTAGAAAAACAAACTAATAAACCTGAATTTCTTTCATCAATATTATGTTCTGAAAAATAACTACTCCAACCAGTTTCGGTTTTATAACAAAATGTTTTCTTTTGGTATTTTGCACAAAAACCAAGTTCAATTAAAGTTCCTGAACCGCCTCCAAAAGCAATTACAAAATCAGCAGAACTTACAATTAAAGAATTTCGCATTTCTCCTAAACCTGTACAAATAGTTATATCTAAAAAATTATTTCCAAGACTTGTATCTTTTTCTGGTAAAATTCCGACGATTTTTGCTTTTCTGTTTTTATTTTCAAAAATTCCTTTTGAAACAGCTTCCATAACGCCACCTTTTCCTCCATTTAAAACAGTTATGTCAAATTTAGAAAGTATTTTTCCTACTTGATATACGAAATCATAAAGATCTTGATTACATAAATCTTGGTTTGCTCCGATGATTGCAATTTGTTGATTTTTCATTTTTTTAGTTTTAAACTTAAAGTTACAATTTATCTGAAAATCGCACTAGGGATAGAGGCAATTGTTGAAGCTCTTTTGGATGCCTGCATTTTTGCAGCCAAAAAGCGACTGCCGAAAGCCCGATATTTTTTCTTTTTTCTAAAAAAAAAGAAAGGAATGAAGTGCCCAAATTAAGTGAAAATGTTTGATTTCAATCCGAAGAAGTTTCTTATTTTTATGCTTTCACAGATAAAAATTATGAGTAAAGAAATTCAACAAAAAATAGAAAAATTACGTAAGGAATTAAATGAACATAATTATAAATATTATGTTTTGGATGCGTCAGAAATCTCTGATTATGAGTTTGATATTAAATTAAAAGAACTTGAAAAATTAGAAGAGGAACATCCAGAATTTTTTGATCCAAATTCGCCAAGCCAAAGAGTTGGTGGGCAAATCACGAAAAATTTTGAAACAGTTACACATAAAGAAAGAATGTATTCTTTGGACAATTCATATTCGAAGGAAGATGTAATGGATTGGGAGAAGCGTTTGCATAAATTGACAGGTGCAGAAAACATTGAATATACGTGTGAATTGAAGTATGATGGAGCTTCTATTAATTTAACTTTTGAGAATGGAAATTTTTCGACGGCTGTAACAAGAGGAGATGGTTTTCAAGGAGATAATGTTTCGACGAATGTAAAAACAATTAAATCGATTCCTTTGAAGATAAATGGAGAAGATTTTTTAGAGAATTTTGATATTCGTGGAGAAATTATTTTGCCATTTGATGGATTTGAGAAGATGAATAAAGAGCGAATGGAAGCAGGTGAAGATCCATATGCAAATCCGAGAAATACGGCAAGTGGAAGTTTAAAATTGCAAGATAGTTCGGAAACAGCAAAGCGACCTTTAGATTGTCTTTTATATCAAGTTGTTGCAGAACAAGAAAAATATAAAACACATTTTGAGATTTTAGAAGCTGCTAAAGCAGTTGGTTTTAAAGTTCCAGAAACAATTGAAGTTTGTAAGAATGTAAAAGAAGTTTTGGCTTTTGTAGAAAAATGGGATACAAAAAGACATGATTTACCTTATGAAACAGATGGTGTTGTAATTAAAGTAAATAGTTTAGAATTGCAAAAAAATCTTGGTTTTACATCAAAATTTCCACGTTGGGCAATTGCTTATAAATTTAAGGCAGAACAGGAAAGTACAATTTTAGAGGAAGTTACATATCAAGTTGGTAGAACTGGAGCGATTACGCCAGTTGCGAATTTAAAGCCTGTACAACTTGCAGGAACTACTGTAAAAAGAGCTTCTTTACATAATGCAGATCAGATAGAGAAATTAGATTTACATTTAAAAGATACTGTTTTTGTTGAAAAAGGAGGAGAAATTATTCCAAAGATTGTTAGCGTAGATATTTCGAAAAGAAAACCGAATTCAGAAGTTGTAAAATACATTACAAATTGTCCGGAATGTGGAACGGAGTTAGTTCGAAAAGAAGGTGATGCAAAGCATTATTGTCCGAATGAATTAGGATGTCCTCCACAGATTGTTGGAAGAATTCAACATTATATTTCAAGAAAAGCCTTAAATATTGATGGAATAGGAGGAGAAACGGTTTCACTTTTTGTAAAAGAAGGCTTGGTAAAAACGTATGCAGATTTATATGATTTAAAAGTAGAGCAAATCATGCCTTTAGAAAGAATGGCTGAAAAATCTGCAAAAAATATTGTAAAAGGAATTGAAGCTTCAAAAAATGTTTCTTTTGAAAAAGTTTTATTTGGATTAGGAATTCGATTTGTTGGAGAAACTGTTGCAAAAAAGTTAGCAAGACATTATTTATCAATAGATAATTTAGCAAAAGCAACAAGAGATGAATTGATTAATGTAGATGAAATTGGAGATAAGATTGCAGATAGTGTTTTAGCATTTTTTGCTGAAGAAAGAAATTTAGAAATTATTGAAAAACTTCGAAAAGATGGTGTGCAATTAGAAATGGATGCACCACAAAATGTTGTTGAAAATGATTTACTAGAAGGAAAAACATTTTTATTTACTGGAAAATTAACCAAGTTCACAAGAGATGAAGCGAAAGATATGGTAGAAAAATTTGGAGGAAAAACAGTAAGTGGAGTAAGTTCTAAATTGAATTTCTTAGTTGTTGGAGAAAAGGCTGGATCAAAATTGAAAAAGGCGGAAGCACTTGGAACTGTAGATATTTTAACAGAAGATGAATTTTTAGAAAAGATTAATTAATATAAATAAGAAAGCGTCTAAAGTTCATTTTGAATTTTAGACGCTTTAAGTTATAGAATTATATCTAAGTTTCTTTGGAGTCATAACTGGAAAATTTAGGAGATACTATAAATTTTACTATTCTTCTGATCAACCCATTTTCCGTTTTTAGATTCACCAAGAATTACAATTTCTTTAATTCTGCTGTATTGTTCAATAGCAGCATCCATTGCTTTTCTTGTTTCTCTTCTCAGCTTAATTCCTGTCTTCTCTCCTCTGTTTCTTACTTCAATGTAAAATCCGTCTCTTAATTTTCCTGGTTTAGTAGCTGGTCTCCCCATAATAATAAAAATTTGTTAATTAATTAATAAATAATTTACAACAGTCAAATATGGGTAATAAAAGATGAATTTTTTCTTATAGATTTGTTAAAGTTTTTTACCAATGATTGGAATCTTTTTTCTTTCGCTCCATAATAAGATTAAACTTAAAATGAAAGTTACAAGAGCCATATAAAAAACAGTTCCTCCATCTCCGTTTATTTCGATTCCTAAAACTGTAAGGTGTAATAAAATTGCTCCACCAATAATTCCAACAGTTAAAAGAGAACCTAACCAAATTGTTTGAGGAATAAGAATTAAAACAGCTGCAATTAATTCAGAAACTCCAACACCAATTCTTCCGAATGGTTCCATGCCTACTTTTGTAAAAATATATACACTATCCGGATGTGCTGTGAATTTGAATCTTAATGTTTGCACTAAAATAACAGCGACAACAATTCTAAATAAAAGTGAAAGATATTTGTTCATAATGTATAAATGATTATTTGTTTCTTAAAATTTTTAAAGTAGACGTGTATCATTAAAAACTTTACAAAATTTACTGAAAAAATATTTTTTATTTGTATTTAACTGTAAATCTGTTATTTAAGTTAGTTAAAAAATGTAAAATAAAAAAGGTTAAATTGAAAATTTCAACTTAACCTCTTTAATTTTATTATTAAAAAAATGCTTTTTTTATTGTACGTAAGTTTTATAAACTTGTTTTACTTTTCTATCATAATTAGATCTTAAAGCTCTCCATCTTCTTGAAAAATCTAAAGAATTTTGAGTTAATTTATTTCCAGAATTGAAATTTGAAATCATTGCTTTTACATCAGAATGAGAAAAAGTTGCTTTTACATATTCAACAGCAGAACTCATGATTTGAGTTTTTGATGCATTTAATTCAGCTTTTGCAGCTGTAAAATTTGCATCATTTTTAATATCCTTTTGAAGAGAATTAATTCCTTTTTGGAAAAAATCAGTTCCTCCTTTTAAGCTTAATAATGTATTAATATCGTCTTCAAATGACTTTGAGTTCTGTGCATTTATTTGTGTAATTGACAAGCATGCAAATACAAATAATAGTAATATTTTTTTCATAAGAGTAAATTATAAATTTTGTATTAATGATGCTGCAATATATAAAAAAAATGCAAAAAGGTTAAGGAATGTTTAAATATTTGTGAGTTTGTAAAGATATTTTCCATTTAGGGTTTTCCATTACATAATCGATAATTTTAGGTGTCATTTTTTCTCGATTACTCCATTCAGGTTGTAAATAAAGTTTACAATCTTTCCCAACTCTTTTCGCTTGTTCTTCTGCAAATTTAAAGTCATTATTATTATAAATAATTACTTTTAATTCATTTGCTTTTAAAGCAACTTCATCAAGAGGCAATTTTGTTTTTTTAGGAGAAAGACAAATCCAATTCCAAACACCAGAAAGAGGATAGGCTCCAGAAGTTTCAATGTGCGTACGAATATTTTGTTTTTGTAAATTTTCAGTAAGATACGTTAAATCCCACATCAAAGGTTCTCCTCCAGTGATTACAACTGTATCAGAATATTTTACACAATTTGCAATAATTTGATCTACATCTGTAGGTGGATGAAGTTCTGCATTCCAACTTTCCTTCACATCACACCAATGACAACCAACATCACATCCACCAATTCTTACGAAATAAGCAGCTGTTCCTGTAAAACCACCTTCTCCTTGAATGGTATAAAATTCTTCCATCATTGGTAGCATTCTACCTTTTTCTATTAACTCTTTTGTCTTCGTATCCATAATTTTGCAAAGATACAATATCCTTTTAAAATGAAATTGATTTATGGAATGTTCTAAATGATTGTTAAGTAGGTTTTTAAATATTTATTCGTTAAAAAGTTACTTGATTTCATTAATTTTTATTTCAGATAATTAAAGAATTTTACGAAACATTAATAATAAATGTCTATTTAAGATAAGTTTTTCCCAAAAAAATAAAATTCAATCTTGCATTTGGAATCAAAATGATAACTTTACATAAAAATTACGTCTAAATACCTAAAAATCATTTGGCATAACAATTGAAATAATTGTATAGAAATTCAAATGGAATTTGTGTAAATATTTAAAAATCAATGCTTTTAAGGTTAAATTCAATTGCGATTTTATCAATACAAAATATTTACATGACAAAATGACTAAAAATACACTATGAGTGATTCGAAATTTATAAGATTTGACAAATTGTCACTAGAAAATATATTTGATGAAGATGCTGAATTAATCCCATTGATGACTCCTGAAGATGAAGAGAGAATCAATAATGAGGAATTGCCAGATGTTCTTCCAATTTTACCACTTCGAAATACGGTTCTTTTTCCTGGTGTTGTAATTCCTATTACAGCAGGAAGAGATAAATCTATTGCTTTAATTAAAGAAGCAAATAAAGGAAATAAAGTAATAGGAGTAGTAGCTCAAAAAAATGAAAATGTAGAAAATCCTTCAGTTGATGATATCCATAGAGTAGGAACTGTAGCACGTATTTTAAGAGTGTTAAAAATGCCTGATGGAAATACAACTGTAATAATTCAAGGAAAGAAAAGGTTTGAAGTAAAAGAAGTGATTCAAGAAGAACCTTTTATGAAAGCTACAACGGTTCCTGTTCCTGAAAATCGTCCAGAAATTGGGGATAGAGAATTTGAAGCAATTATAGAGTCTATTCGAGATTTAGCTTTAAAAATTATTCGTGAAAATCCGAATTTACCTTCAGAAGCTAGTTTTGCAATTAAAAATATTGAAAGTAATTCATTCTTAATCAATTTTGTTTCTTCTAACATGAATTTAAGTGTGGAAGAAAAACAGAATTTATTAAAAATTGATGATTTAAAAGATAGAGCGTTACAAACTTTAAGTAAAATGGACTTAGAGTTGCAACGTTTAGAGTTGCGTAATGATATCCAATCGAAAACTCGTACGGATATGGATCAGCAACAAAGAGAATATTATCTTCACCAACAATTAAAAACGATTCAAGAAGAATTAGGTGGAGTTTCTTTTGAGGAAGAATTAGATGAAATGAAAGAGAAGGCCAAAAAGAAAAAATGGTCTGATGAAGTGAAAAAAGTTTTTGAAAAAGAAATTGGAAGACTTCAAAGAATGAATCCTCAAATGGCAGAATATTCTGTACAAAGAAATTATTTAGATTTAATGTTAGAATTACCTTGGGGAGAATATTCACAAGATAAATTTGATTTAAAGAAAGCGCAAAAGATTTTAGATAGAGATCATTTTGGTTTAGATAAAGTTAAAGAAAGAATTATTGAGTATTTAGCCGTTTTAAAATTAAAAGGTGATATGAAGTCGCCAATTATTTGTTTATATGGACCTCCTGGAGTTGGAAAAACATCTCTTGGAAAATCTATTGCAGAAGCAGTAGGAAGAAAATATGTTCGTATGTCTTTAGGTGGTTTACGTGATGAAGCAGAAATTCGTGGACATAGAAAAACTTATATTGGTGCAATGCCTGGAAGAATTATTCAAGGTATCAAAAAAAGTGGAACGTCTAATCCAGTTTTCGTTTTAGATGAGATTGATAAATTGGCTTCAGCAAATCAAGGGGATCCTTCTTCTGCGATGTTAGAAGTTTTAGATCCTGAACAAAACACAACCTTCTATGATAATTTCTTAGAAGTAGGTTATGATTTATCGAAAGTTCTTTTCATTGCTACTGCAAATAATTTAGGAGCAATTCCTGCACCACTTCGTGACAGAATGGAAATCATTAATGTTACAGGTTATACTGTAGAAGAAAAAGTAGAAATTGCAAAGAAACATTTATTACCAAAACAATTAAAAGAACATGGTTTAAACCAAGATCAATTAAAAATTGGAAAACCACAATTAGAGAAAATAGTTTCTGGGTATACAAGAGAATCTGGAGTTCGTACTTTAGAAAAACAAATTGCAAAAATGGTTCGTCATGCTGCGAAATCTATTGCAATGGAAGATGAATATAATATTAAAGTAACAAACCAAGATATTTCTGATGTTCTTGGAGTTTCTCATTTAGATAGAGATAAATATGAGAATAATGATGTTGCTGGAGTTGTTACAGGTTTAGCTTGGACAAGTGTTGGAGGAGATATTTTATTTATCGAATCGATTCTTTCTAAAGGAAAAGGAGCACTTACTATTACAGGGAATTTAGGAAAAGTAATGAAAGAATCTGCAACAATTGCGATGGAATATATCAAAGCAAATGCAGCAGATTTCGGAATTGACTATAAAGTTTTTGATAATTATAAAGTTCATATTCACGTTCCTGAAGGTGCAACTCCAAAAGATGGACCAAGTGCAGGAATTACAATGTTGACTTCTCTTGTTTCTGTATTTACGCAGAAAAAAGTGAAAGCGCATATTGCAATGACTGGGGAAATTACTTTAAGAGGAAAAGTACTTCCTGTTGGAGGAATTAAAGAAAAGATTCTTGCAGCGAAAAGAGCAAATATTAAAGAAATAATTCTTTCTGAAGCAAATAAAAAAGATATTCAAGAGATTAAAAAAGAATATTTAAAAGGTTTAACTTTCCATTATGTGAAAGAAATGAAAGAAGTTATTGATATTGCAGTTTTGGATGAAAAAGTGAAAAGTCCAGTGGAATTAACTTTTACTGAAAATAAAGAGAAAAACGCATAAACATTGACATATCTTTAAAACGAGAAGTCCAATAATCTTTTAGGTTATTGGACTTTTTTAATAAATTTTTGTATAATTGCAGCAAATAAAAAAAATAGAGATGAAAAAAATTAATTTACTTTTCGCAATTATTTTAATTGTAGGTTTTGTGTCATGTACTAATACAGATGATGATGGAGTTAACATATCTAATAACCAACAAAATCAAAATGATGATAACAATAATCAAAATAATAATGATGGAAGTGAAACTTCTGAAGTAGATACATCATTATTAGTTGGAAATTGGGAATTAGTTTCCATTGATTATACTGGTACAGGGACTTCTACAGTTGCTGGAATTACACAGAATTTTTCATATGTAGGAGAAACAGTGGAAACAGATGTAACTTTAACAATGACAGAAAACCCTAATAATTACGAAAGTTCTGGTACAGTTTTAATCCAATTGTCGACTTCTTTAAGTGGAGGTACACCATTTATTCAGAATTCTTCTGCTTCTTTTGAAGCTTCTGGAAATTGGGAGTTATTAGAAGATAATATATTATCTATGGAAGGAATGACTTCATTGACAAATGGAGAATCACAGTCAGAAGGTGCAGGAACAGTAACGATTTTAGAATTAACTGAAACAACTTTTAAAGTTAAAACAATTGAAGATACTACTATAAATGAAAATGGAGTGGAATCTACTCAAAATTTAGAAATTTATACAGTATATCAGAGAATCCAAGAATAAAAAATATTTTACAACATATATGTAAACGAAAAATCCAGAATTTAAATTCTGGATTTTTTGTTTTATTTCTTTAATTCTAAATTATATTCTTTCCCAAGTTCTAGCATAAAATGATATGCTTTTTCATATTCATTAGGAATTTCTCCTTCTAGAATTGCTTCTTTAATTCTATCTTTTATCAAACCAATTTCTCTACATGGTTTTAAGTCAAAAGTTTCCATAATTAATTCACCAGAAATAGGAGGTTGAAAGTTTCGAATTCGATCTCTTTCTTCTACTTCTTTAATTTTCTCACGAACAATCTTGAAATTATTATGATATTTCTTGAATTTTTTTGGATTTTTAGTTGTGATATCCGCTTCACATAAAAGCATTAAACTATCAATATCTTCTCCAGCATCAAAAACTAATCTACGAACTGCAGAATCAGTTACTTCTTGTGCTAAAACAATTGGTCTTGAACTTAATAAAACCAATTTTTGAACTAATTTCATTTTATGATTTAATGGCATACGTAATCTTTTAAATAATTTGTAAACCATTTTTGAACCAACAAATTCATGTCCATGAAAAGTCCATCCAACTTTTTTGCTGAATTTTTTCGTAGGAGCTTTCCCAATATCATGAAGTAAAGCAGCCCAACGAAGCCATAAATCTTCTGTGTTTTCAGAAATATTATCAACAACTTCTAAAGTGTGATAAAAATTATCTTTATGTTTTTGACCTTCTACATCTTCTACACCATGAAGCGCAGTAAGTTCAGGCATAATTCTTTGTAAAAGTAAAGTTTTATACAAAAGTTTAAAACCAAGAGAAGGAACAGGAGAAAGCATTATTTTATTGATTTCAACAATAATTCTTTCTTTTGTAATAATATCAATTCTTTCTGCATTTTTTGTAATCGCATCTAAAGAATTTTGTTCAATTGTAAATCCTAATTGTGTGGCAAAACGAATTGCACGCATCATACGTAAAGGATCATCCGAATATGTAATATCTGGATCTAAAGGTGTGCGAATAATTTTTGATTCTAAATCTTTAATTCCATCAAATGGATCTAATAAATCTCCAAAATTATTTTTATTTAAACTTAAAGCTAAAGCATTAATTGTAAAATCTCTTCTGTTTTGATCATCTTCCAAACTTCCAGATTCTACTTTTGGATTTCTACTATCTTCTGTATAAGATTCTTTTCTTGCACCAACAAATTCAATTTCCACTTCCTGAAAACGCAACATTGCAGTTCCATAAGTTTTAAAAACTTGAACTTTTGGTTTATTTGGTAGTAAAGAAGCTACTTTCTTCGCTAAATCAATTCCGCTTCCGACAGCTACAACATCAATATCTTTAGCATTTCCTCTTTTTAAAATAAAATCACGAACAAATCCTCCTATTACATACGTGTTAAGATTTAATTCTTCCGCAGCTTGCGTAATATATTCAAAAATAGGAGCTTTTAAAGCTTCTTTATAATTTTTTCTTTCTTCCATCTAGTGTTATTCACGAATTACCTTAATTTCCTCTCCACTAATCATAATGATTCTTGAAGCAATAGAGGAAATTTTTTCTCGCTGCAAATTTACTATATAGTCAACGTTATCCAAAATTGGTTTGGAAATTTCTTTAAAAGAACTTGGAGAAGGCTCTCCACTTAGGTTTGCTGAGGTAGAAACAATTGGTTTTTTATAATTTTTGATTAATTCCTTACAAAATTCATTATCAACAACTCGGATTGCAATCGTACCATCAGATGAAATAACATTTTTAGCTAAATTTTTTGCTCCTTCATAAATAATTGTAGTTGGTCTTGTTTGATTTTTGATGATTTCAATTGCTTTTTCAGGTACTTTTTCTACATAATCTTGTAACATTTCTATATCAGAAACCAAAATGATCATGCTTTTTGTTGCCACACGATTTTTAATTTCATAGATACGTTGCACAGCTTTTTCACAAGTAGCATCACAACCAATTCCCCAAATTGTATCTGTTGGATAAAGAATTACTTCCTCTTTTTTTAATGCTTCTATTGTATTCTGAATTTCTCGCTTCATTTTTTCATCCGTTTTTGTTAATCTAACTTTTCACCATTTTGCATTCGCCACATTTTAAGGTATACTAAAAAATCATGAAACGCAGCCATAGAACAAACAACAACACCAATTTTTCCATCTAAAATTCCTAGTTTTAAAATATATCTTTGGAAAAACTTAAATCCAGGTTTAATTAAAAGCTCAAATAATCCAGCTTTTTTTCCTTTTTTAAATTTAATCAGAGCTTTTTGTGTACTATATTTTTGAAATTTATCGAAATAAGTTTTAAAATCTTTATATGTATAATGTTCCAATTTTTGTTTTAAAACGCCAATGTTTTCTCTTGTTTCAATTTCTTCATGAACTAATTTGTCATTGTATTTACAGAAATTTCTATCAAAAAGACGAATCACTTTATCATTTTGCCAACCAGAATATTGAACTTTACAATCCATTAAATAATTAATTCTTTTAATCCAAAATGCTTTTTCATTTATTTCATTTTGATTTAAAATAGATTTAATTTCTGACTTTAAATTTTCTGGTATTCTTTCATCTGCATCGACAATTAAAACCCAATCATTTTCTAATTGTTCTAATCCCCAATTTTTTTGTGCAGCATGATAATCAAATTTTCGAAACAAAACTTTAGCTCCCATTTCTTCAGCAATTTCTGTAGTTTTATCTGTACTATATGAATCTAAAACTACAATTTCATCTGCGAAATTAAGAGATGAAAGTAAAGGTTTCATATGTTCTTCTTCATTTTTAGTAATAATAAGAACGGATAATTTATGAGACATTATTTTTCGTTTATAAGTGAAACTAAATAATCTTTTACACGATTTACAGTAATTCGAATATCAAACTCTTCAACAATCATTTGTTTTCCATTTTTGCTGAAATCTTCATATGTTTTTGGATTTTCTTTTAAAGAAATAATTTTATCACAAACAGCATTTACATCATTTTCTTTTGTTAAATATCCATTTATAGAATCTTTTACCAATTCAGGATTACTACTTACATCAAAAGCAACTACAGGTTTTTCACAAAGCATAGATTCCGCAATTACATAACCAAATCCTTCCCAAAAAGAAGAAAGCATAAATACGTCAATTGAACTGAAAAGGTCTTTTGGATTTTTAATAAAACCAGCAAAAACTACTTTATCAGCAACATCTAATTTTTGTGTTTTTTCTTGAAGTTCTTTTAAAAGTTTTCCACTTCCTCCAATAACCAATTTAAAATTAAATTGGCGGTTTTTTAATTCTTTTGCAACATCAATTAAAAAAGATTGATTTTTTTGATAAACCAATCGACCTAAATTTCCTATGACAAATTCATCAGAATCTGTTTTTGAATAAATGGGTTTGAAAGGAGTTTCTAAGAAAGTTTTCGTTTCAATTCCATTCGGAATTACAGTAATTTTCTCCAGAGGAAACATATGCGCATTATTTTGAACAATTGTTTTCTTTGTAGCATGTGAATTTGCTAAAATAGAAGTCAACACATTTCCAAAAAAATAACGATTGATAAAAGTATTTTTAATTGGAATTGCACTTCCTCTTCTATAAATTATATGTTTAATTCCTGCTTTTTTTGCAGCTAATCCAGCAAATTTCATGTCTTCCGAAGAATTCATAATAATTGCAGATAATTCATGCTTTTCAAAAAGTTTTGCTGCATTTGAAACTTTTAAAGGATTTAAATAACTTAAATTCTCTACTTTGATCGTTTCTACAGGAACAGAAGTTTTTTGTAATCGTTGATGTAAAGCACTTTGATTTCTTACAACAACAAGAACAGGAAAATTATTTTTATGTAATTCTAATGCAATATCAAAATGCCATTTTTCACCACCTCCCCAAGCTTTTGTCGAATTAAAAAAACAGATTGTTTTCATTTTTTTATTTTAATTTTTGATATACATTAAACAAATTTTTCGCTACTTCTTCGTCGTTGAATTTTTGTACAAAAACATGACTTTTTTCTACGATTTCTTTTCTTTTATCTTCATCATTCCATAAACTTAAAATTGCTTCTTTCATCTGAATTTCACTTGTTGGATCAATTAAAATAGAATGAGGACCAGCAGCTTCAGGAAGACAACTTACATTACTTGTTATTACTGGAGTTTTGCTATAAAGTGCTTCAATAACAGGAATTCCAAATCCTTCAAAAATACTAGGATACACAAAAATTGTAGCCATTTGATACAAACCTGCTATCGTTTTTAAAGTCAAATCTTTTAAGAAAATAACTTGATTTTGCATTTGATTTTCTTGAATAAAAGAAACAACTTTATCGTAATAAGAGGTTTGTTTTCCAACAACAACCAAAGGAATATTTGTTCCTTTTAAAGCCTTTGCAACTGTAAGTAAATTTTTTCGTTCTTCAATAGTTCCAACAGAAAGTATAAATTGTTCTGGAAGATGGTATTTTTTACGAATTTCATCTTTTTCATTTTTAGAAAAATCTTCTTTAAAAACATTACTACAACCTTGATAAACAATTTCAATTTTTTCTTCAGGAATCTTGAAATAAGTGATAATATCTTGTTTCGTTTGTTCGCTTATCGCAATGACAATATCTGCGTTTTCAGCAGCATATTTAAATTTTTTATAATGAATTTTTCGATCAAAATATTTATATAAATGTGGATATCGAATGAAAATTAAATCATGAATTGTTACAACAGATTTAATGGAAGTATTTTCCAATCCTTTTGGAATTTCATTTGAAAGACCATGAAAAATCTCAATATTATCATTTAAAAGTTGCTTTACAATCGGACCTTGACGCCAGATAGAAGAGAATTTTTTCCAAAGAGTAGAATCAGGAAATTTAACTTCTGTGTTTTTATGATTTTGTTTAAAACGATTTACTTTTCCTTCTTTAGGATTGTAAAGAACGTATTGATTATCTGGATAGAAATCGCTCAGTATTCGAATTGCATCTCTACTATAATTTCCTAATCCTGTTGCATTGTGAAAAATGCGTTTTGCGTCAAAGCCAATTTTCATGTGTAAAATATCTTTTTAATAATTGAAGCGATTAAGCTTCAATTTTTTCAAAATTTCTGTATTTGAAGATTTTCGAAAGTAATTTTTCTAGCCTTATTTGAGTATTTTTTCGTTGTTTAATAATTGGAATTTCTGTTAACTGAATTTCTCTAAAACGAGTTAAAGTTTCTTCAAAAGAAAGATTACTTAAAACTACGTTTGTGAAAAATCCACTAATCATTTCATTCCATTCTGGTTTATTTCCCCAATAATGTCCGATTTCATTTTCCGCAGAAGTCAAACCACAAATTTCCTTTGTTGCAACAGAAAAAGAAAATTGTTCAATCAATCTTCTAGTTACATCAGCTGCACACATTTCATCACAAAGATTCAATGCTTTTTCAATGATTTCTTTATTCTTTCCTTTTGGAACACCGATTGTTCCTGCATTCCACATTTCGCTTTTTCCATTAATTGTAATTCCAGCAAATGTTTTATTATTCATCTGCTTTAGCATCAACTTTTCTGTTTTTGTAGTTAAATCAGAAAGTGCTCCTTCTTTTTTATGCATAATTCCATTATTGTTATCTAAAATTTCTTTAAGATTTGAAATGGATTTATATTGAAAAGTATCAGAGTCTAAATACAAAATATGATCATTCGGATTTAATTCGATCAAATGTTGTACTGCTTTTATCTTTACTCTCCAGAAAAATTGATATTTTCCTTCCCATTCTGTTAAGATATCTTTGGTAATATTGATACATTTTACTTTATCCCCGAAAAAGTTATAAAAATCAGGTCTATCCGTAAAGATGTAAATATTGTTGATATTTCCATCATCTTGGGAAAGGAAAGATAAAATAGAAAAGCAAGCTTGCGCATGATTTTTCAGATTATCTCCAAAAGTTAAGAACATTAAATTCATTGTGAGTCGGTTTCTTTGGTTAAGTTAATTACTGGTTTGCTTAAAACGAAACAAACCAGTAATTGAGTTTTTTGGTTATTAGTTTTATACAGCTACATCATACTCACGAAGAGCATCATTTAGCGATGTTTTTTTATTTGTAGACTCTTTACGAGTTCCAATAATTAAAGCACAAGGTACATTATATTCTCCAGCAGGGAATTTTTTAGTATAACTTCCTGGAATTACAACACTTCTTGCAGGAACAAATCCTTTCATTTCCACAGGCTCTTCTCCAGTTACATCAATAATTTTTGTACTTGCAGTTAATACAACATTTGCTCCAAGAACAGCTTCTTTTCCTACACGAACACCTTCAACTACAATACATCTAGAACCGATAAACGCATCATCTTCAATAATTACAGGAGCAGCTTGTAAAGGTTCTAAAACGCCACCAATTCCGACACCACCACTTAAGTGAACGTTTTTACCAATTTGTGCACAACTTCCTACAGTTGCCCATGTATCAACCATTGTTCCTTCTTCCACATATGCACCGATATTTACATAACTTGGCATTAAAATAGTACCAGAAGAAATATAAGCTCCATGTCTTGCAACAGCATTAGGAACTACACGGATTCCTCTTTCTTTATGATTTTTCTTTAATGGAATTTTATCGTGGTATTCGAATATTCCAGCTTCTAAAGTTTCCATTTTTTGAATTGGGAAATAAAGAACTACGGCTTTTTTTACCCATTCATTTACTTGCCAATCATCTCCTTTTGGTTCTGCTACTCTTAGTTCACCACTATCTAATAAATCAATAACTTTTCTGATTGCATCTTGAGTTTCAGAATTACTTAATAATTCTCTGTTTTCCCAAGCGTTTTCAATAATGTTTTGTAAGTTTTCCATTAATTTTAAAATTTGAAGCAAAGATATAAAAAAAGCAAAGTTTAAGAAGGTTTCTAAAATCTAGTTATCTTTGCAAAATAGAGAAAACAGGAAATATGGGAAGAATTTTAGCTTTAGATTATGGAATGAAACGTACGGGAATTGCTGTAACAGATGAAATGAAAATTATTGCATCTGGTTTGACAACAGTAGATACCAAGGAATTGTTCTCTTTTTTAATGGATTATTTTGCAAAGGAAAATGTAGAAGAAGTAGTTTTAGGAGATCCAAAACAAATGGATAATACAGCAAGTGAAAGTGCAGTTTTAATTAATGAATTTGCAGAGAAATTTCAGAAAACTTTTCCTAAAATTCCGTTAAAAAGGGTAGATGAAAGATTTACTTCAAAAATGGCATTTCAAACGATGATTGATAGTGGTTTGGGAAAAAAACAACGTAGAAATAAAGCACTTATAGATGAAATTAGTGCAACAATTATTCTACAAGATTATCTTCATAATTTATAATTACTACCTAGTTGATTTAGAAAAACTTTGTCCTTAAAGTTGAAAAATCGGCTTAACTTTGTATTTTTGCAGCCTTGAAGTAAACAAAAGAAAATGATTTTACCAATTGTAGCATACGGTGATCCCGTATTGAAAAAAGTAGGAGTTGATATTGACGAAAACTATCCAAACTTAGAGAAACTTATCGAAAATATGCGTGAAACAATGGCAAATGCGCATGGTGTAGGTTTAGCAGCTCCTCAAATAGGTCTTTCAATTCGTCTTTTTCTTGTAGATGCAAGACCTTTTGCAGAAGATGAGGATTTAGAAGAAGGAGAAAGAGCTTTTCTGGCAAATTATAATAAAGTATTTATTAACGCAAGAATTTTAGAAGAAACAGGAGAAGAATGGGCTTTTAGTGAAGGTTGTTTGAGTATTCCTAATGTGCGTGAGGATGTGTTTAGAAAAGAATCAATTGTTGTAGAATATTATGATGAGAATTTCGAAAAACATACAGAAAAGTTAACAGGATTAGCTGCAAGAGTTTTCCAACATGAGTATGATCATATCGATGGAATTTTATTTACAGATCACCTTACTTCATTAAAGAAAAGACTTATCAAGAAAAAACTTGAAAATATAGCAAAAGGAAAAATTACGCCTGAATATAGAATGCGTTTTCCGAAATTAAAAAGAAAATAAAATATTAAAAATATGACTTTAGAAAAAATTATTTCAATTGCAGGTAAACCTGGATTATACGAAATTATTGCGCAATCAAAAGGAGGTTTTATCGTAGGAAATATCGTAGATAAAAAACGTTTCCCTATTAATGCTGCTCACAACGTAAGTGCATTAAACGATATCGCAATATATTCTTATACTGAAGAGATACCTTTAAGAAATATCTTTAAAGATTTGGCGGAGAAGTTTGATGGGAAATCAACAGTAAGTCACAAAGCAGATGAAAAAGAAATCGTAACTTTATTCCGTGAAGTTTTACCAGAATATGATGAAGAAAGAGTTTATGTATCAAATATTCGTAAGGTAATTCAATGGTATAATCTTTTAGTATCAGCAGGTTTAGATTTTTCTTCTATTAATAATGAGGAAGAAGAAGTAGAAACAGAAGAAACAGCCTCTGAAGAAAATTAATAAAAAAATGAAATTTTTCACTGAAATAATTAAGCTAATTCGCGTAAAACAGTGGATAAAGAATCTTTTTATATTTATGCCTGCATTTTTTGCAGGCTCTTTTTTTGAAAAAGAGATTTATTTAAATTCAATTTACGCATTTTTAAGTTTTTGTATTGCTTCTAGTAGTATATATATTCTAAATGACTATGTTGATATTGAGAAGGATAAAATGCATCCAAAGAAGCGTTTTCGTCCTTTAGCAAGTGGAACTATTTCTAAATTACAAGCAAAGATAATCCTAGTAGTTTTACTTTCGATTTTAGCATTATTTTTATTTGTAATTGTTCCTACAGTAAAATACATAATTTTAGGATATATTGTTTTAAATATTGCTTATAGCTTTAAATTAAAACAAATTGCAATCATCGATATTTTAGTAATTGCAACTGGATTTGTAATGCGAGTTTTTGCAGGTGGTTTTGCTACTGGAATCGAAATTTCAAAATGGTTAATATTACTAACATTTTTCCTTTCTTTAATTTTAGCTTTAGCAAAAAGACGAGGAGAAATCAACAGTTCTGGAGACAAATCTAGAGCTGCATTAAAAGGATATTCTTTACCTTTTATTGATATTTTAATCACAATGATGAGCAGTATTACATTCGTCTCTTATATTATGTATGTAACTTCGGATGATGTAATCGCTCAATTCAAATCAGATTATATTTTTATTTCCGCACTTTTTGTGTTACTTGGAATCTTACGCTATTTACAACAAACTATAATTTTTAATAATACAGAGTCACCAACAAAAGTGATTTATAAAGATGGTGTAATTCAAAGTTCTTTAATTCTTTGGATTCTATTTTTCTGTTATATAATTTATTTTTAAAAATGATTACTCCGCTAAAAAAAACATATTTACAGGTATTTCTAATCATCGGAATTCTATTTTTTCTTTTGATAAATTTTAACCAAAATGCTCGTTTAGACGATGATTATATTGGAGAACAAGTTTTTTGGCTTTTAAAAGATGGAAAAGTTCATTCAAATTTAATTGGTGAATTTGGAAATATTGGGATCGATGAATACCAAACAGTTTTTCATAAACTTTTAATTTATAGCGGATATTTCGTAACGAAAATTTTCGGTTGGTCTTTGTTTACTTTACACTTAAATGGTCTTCTATATTCTCTTTTATTTATTGGTGTTTTCTTTTATTATATTAAAAAGAAATATCAAGTGAAATGGAATGATGCAATGATTTTATTGCCTTTAAGTGTATTGTTTTTAACAAATGAATTTCAGGAATTTGTTTCAAGTTTTAGACCTGAAATAATGCAAATGACTATCGGATTTATATCATTTATCTTTCTTGAAAAATTTATCAATACAAAGAAAAACTTACCTTTCCTTTTATCTGCAATTTTTGCTGGTTTGGCATTTTTAACGCATTTAAATGGAGTTGTTTATATTGGAGCTGCTACGATTTATTTATTTTTCTTTAAAAAAGAATATATCCGAGCTGTAATTTACGGTTTGATTTCTTCGGCAGTTTTCTCTCTTTATTTTGCCGATATTTTAATTTATGCCGATATTCCTTACTTCTTAAACCAATTTTCTAATGATCCTTCTTTAGGGCATTCAAATTTTTATTGGTATTCACCAATCACAAAGTTAATTGGAGAACATGAAAGATATTATTCTGAAGGATTTTGGCTTGTTTTCACTGTTCCATTAACGTTATTTATCATTTTAACTTTTAAAAGACTTAAAAAACAAAATCCATTTTTGCTAACATATACTTTTTTAGCAATGATTTTGTTCGGATTATATGCTTATACAAAAACAACAAAGTATATTTTACTTTTCTATCCAATGTTACTTTTGCTTTTTGGAGAATCGTTTAAAATCTTGCAAAGTGATGTAAAATGGAAACAGAAATTTAGCTCGATTTTTGTGTTAATTTGTTTAGTAAGTTCCGTTGGTTTTATGGTGCAATTAACGGTTTCGAATATTTATAAATCAAAAGATTGGGAAGCTTATGGAGAAAAAGTAGAATCGATAATTGGATCTGGAAATAAAGTTTTATCTAATGGTAATTTGATTTTTGAACAGATTAAAACACAAGAAAAAATCGCAAACATTAATCAATTTTCTTTTTTCAGAGAAGTAAAAGGAATGCCAAAATATAATTTTAAAGAATTAATTGAAAACACGATGGATCGTGATTATGAATACATTATTTTAGACAATGAGTTTAAAAAAGCTTTTGATGTTCAAGAATCAGATTTAAAAGAAACAGATGATTATTCTGTGGTACATGTGGAAGATGATTTGATAATTCTTAAATATAAAAGATGAAAAAAACGTTAGCGATTTTTGATTTTGATGGAACTTTAACTACAAAAGACACAATGTTTGAATTCATCAAATTCACACATGGAAGTACAAAAATGTATGTTGGGTTTTTATTACGCTCTTTTTACGTCAAACTATATTTTTTGAAGATTATTTCTAATGAAAAATTAAAAGAAATTATGATGGCTTATTTTTTTGAAGGAAAAACAAAAGAATGGCTAGATACACAATCGGAATTATTTTTTAAAGAAAAAGGATTGGAAATGATGCGAAAAGAGGCTGTGGATAAATTAATATGGCATCAGAAAGAAAATCATGAAATCTATATTGTTTCCGCTTCTATTTCTATCTGGGTAAAACCTTTTGCTGAATATTACGGAGTAAAATTAATTGCAACAGAATTTGAGTTTGAAAATTCTGTTTTTAAAGGAAAATTAAAAACAAGAAACTGTTACGGTGAAGAAAAAGTACATAGATTATCAGAAGAAGTAGATTTAAATTCTTTTAAAGATATTTATGCATACGGTGACAGTTCAGGTGATAAAGGAATTTTAAGAATCGCAAATCATAAATTTTTTAAATCTTTTTAAAATGAATTCTAAAGAAGAAAAACTAAAAGCATTTGGTCGTTTGTTAGATATAATGGACGATTTAAGAGAGAAGTGTCCTTGGGATAAAAAGCAAACTTTAGAATCTTTGCGACATTTGACAATTGAGGAAACATACGAACTTGGAGATGCAATTATAGAAAATGATTTGGAAGAAATTAAAAAAGAATTGGGAGATTTATTGCTTCATATTGTTTTTTATTCAAAAATCGGTCAAGAGAAAAATGCTTTTGATATAGCAGATGTTGCAAACCAAATTTCAGAAAAACTGATTTATCGTCATCCTCATATTTACGGAGATATCAAAGTAGAAAATGAAGAAGAAGTAAAGAAAAATTGGGAAAAACTAAAACTAAAAGAAGGCAAAGGAAAAAAATCTGTTTTAGAAGGAGTTCCAAAATCACTTCCTGCGATGGTAAAAGCAAGTAGAATTCAGGAAAAGGCAAGAGGTGTTGGATTTGATTGGGAGAACAAAGAACAAGTTTGGGAAAAAGTGCAAGAAGAATTGGATGAATTGCAAGTAGAAATTAAAAAAGAAGATAAAGACCAGATGGAATCAGAGCTTGGCGATGTTTTATTTTCTATTATTAATTATGCAAGGTTCTTAAATATCAATCCTGAAAATGCTTTGGAAAGAACAAATAAAAAGTTTATTCACAGATTTCAATATTTGGAAGAAAAAGCAAGAGAAAATAATTTAGATCTCACCGAAATGACATTAGAAGAAATGGATTTTTATTGGAATCAAGCAAAATAACAACAACCTCTTTTTAGAGGTTTTTTTATGCTAATTAGTTGATTTTCAAATTGTTAATTAACTAAAAATCAAATGATTATAATTTATTTAATGATTATATTTACAGAATATTAAATAGATTATATTCATGAAAAAAATTACTTTACTATTGTTTATTTTCTCTATTTTTTCATTTGGACAAGAAAATTGGAGATTTGAAATGCTTACTCAAGAAAAAAACTTTGAAAGCATTCATAAAGATGGAGAAAAAGAGCTATCTAATTACTTAGAAAATGTCCGAAGTTTAAATAGAAAAAATTTAAAGAAAGTTAAGCAATTTGAACGTTGGAAATATTTCTGGGAAACTAGAGTTGATGCTTCAAATAATTTTGTAAATCCATTAAAAAACTACAAAGAATGGAATTTATATATACAAAATAAAGCAAATAAAAGAGAAGTAAATGAAGATAATGATTGGGTTTCTTTAGGTCCAAATGAAATCCCAGAATCAACTGTAACTTTTTATGCAGGATTAGGACGATTAAATGTTGTGACATTTGATCCTAGTAATGCAAATGTACTTTGGGTTGGTTCGCCAGGAGGAGGTATTTGGAAATCAGAAGATCAAGGAGCAACTTGGATTTCAAAAGGTGATACTGTTACAAATTTGGGAGTTTCAGATATTGCAGTTGATCCAAATAATTCAGATATCATATATGTAGCAACAGGAGATTTTGATGGAATGCAAAATAGATCTTTTGGAGTTTTAAAATCAACTGATGGAGGAGAAACTTGGAATTTAACAGGTTTAAATTTTGATGTAACTCAAGATTTTTTAGTTGCGCATATTGTAATTGATCCAAATAATTCAAATATACTTTTTGCTACTACAAATACAGCAATTTACAAATCTACAGATGCTGGAGCGAATTGGACTTCTAAAGAAACAACATCAGGAGGATTTAATGATATTTTATTTAAAAAAGGAGATGCTTCTATAATGTTTGCAACTAGTAATTCTGGTTCTTTTTATAGTTCGGCAGATTCAGGTGAAACTTGGGATGAATCAACACAAAATTTTGGATCAGGAAGATTAGATATCGCACTTACAGAAAATGATTCAAATTTTATTTTTGCAATTACTTCAAATGATTTTTATAAATCTTCCAATGGAGGAGTTAGCTGGTCTACTGTAAACCCACCAGATGAATTTAATACACAAGGGAATTATAATCAAACAGTAACGATTGCACCAAATAACAAAAATTTAATTTTAGTTGGAGGTGTAAATGGACATCGTTCTATGGATGGTGGAGCAAATTGGGAAGTTTATTTAAATGGATATTGGACGCCAAGTGATCCGTTTTTTTATGTGCATTCAGATCATCATGATTTAAAGTTTTTACCGGGAAGTAATACAACTGTTTTTTCAGCAAATGATGGAGGTTTAAATAAAGGAGACATTACAAGTTCTACACCTTGGGTAGATTTGTCAGGAGGATTAGCAATTACACAATATTATAAATTAGCTGTAACGCCACAAAACAAAGATTTTATTTTGGCTGGAGCGCAAGATAATGATGTGACACAATACAACGGAAATGATTGGATAAATAGAAATTATGGAACAGATGGTGTGGAAGCAGTTTGGAATTATTCCAATTCAAATGTTGCTTGGACGTGTTCTCAATTTGGATATGTTGAAAGAACTACAAATGGTTGGGCTACAGATCCACAAGTTTTAAATACACCATTTGGAAATAGTTTTGTTTGGCCATTGGAAATACATCCAACAATTCCGACAATTCTTTTTGGAGGATTTTCAAATATTTATAAATCTACAAATAGTGGAACATCATGGACAAATTTATCTTCGCCAACTTTTGGTGTAAAAGTTCTTACAATTGCACCTTCAAATCCGAATATAATTTACATTGCTAGTAATACAAATTTATATAGAACTACAAATGGAGGAAGCTCATGGCAAACAATAACGCAACCTTCTGATAACAGAATTACAAGTATCGCTGTAAATTCTACAAATCCAAATGAAGTTTATATTACATATAGCGGATATACAGCTGGGGAAAAAGTCTATAAATCAACAAACAGCGGTGGAAGTTGGACAAATATTTCTGGTTCTTTACCAAATATTCCAATGCATAAAATTCTATATGAAACAGGAGGAAATGGTAATTTATATTTAGGAACAGATGTAAAAGTTTTTCGTTTAAATCAGCAAGATGTAGAAGGTGATTGGGAGATTTTTGGAAATGGATTACCAAATGTAATTGTAAATGATATGGAGATTTTTTATGGTGAAGTAAATCGACTTCGTATAGCAACTTTTGGAAGAGGAATTTGGGATATTGTAATTAACTCTTCTATAAATACACCAGAATTTGAAGATAATTTATTTTCGGTTTATCCGAATCCATCAAGTGGTAATTTTGTAATTAATTTTCCACCAGAATTTAAAGAAAAAAGTATAATTATTTATAATAGAATTGGAGGAGTAGTTTATCATTCTGAAACAAAAAAAGAGCAAGTTTCTATTAATTTAGAAAATGTTGCTACAGGTTTATATTTAGTGAAAATTAGTTCAGAAGGTAGAGAAAAAACTCAAAAATTAGTAATTGAATAAAAACATGAAAATGAAGAAATATTTGTTGTTTTTTTTAGTGTTTTCAATGATTTCTTGTGGAAGTATAAAAGTTGATTTGGCAGAAATGCAGCAAATTTTTCCAGGGATAGAATCTATTTCACCTTATAAAAGAATTGAGATTGATATAACAACAAAAAAAGAAATAGAAATTGACAGTATTTATGTGAATTTAGCTGGAATGTGTGGTAAACTTGAATTTAATTTAAAACAAGAAAAAACAATATTAAATACTACAAAAATTCAAGCTGGAAATTACAAAATAGTCAGTGGGAATTTAGAAAATAATGTAATAAACAAAAATATTGTTTCGTGTGTTTTAAAAGAGGGGACAGCAAAAATATTCTACAGAAATAAAGGTGTTTCGAAAACAAAGTCTGTCTCTTCTTTTTCTAATGTTAGAAAATACAGTAGGTAAATTTATATAGGGTAAGTAAAAGAGGCTAAATCATTAATGATTTAGCCTCTTTTTTCACAAATGAAATGAATATGAACCTAAACTATTTTTCTTAGTCAGTGAATCTCTTTAATCCGTATTTTTCTACTAAATCTTGGTTTTTCTCACCATTTAAATCAGCAATAAAGATTATAGAGTTTTTAGTTTCTTCTTCAGAAAGGTATCCGTTATTTGGATCAATTGGAATTCCTAAACGATATTCGAAAGGCTCGTTTGGATAAGCAGTTCTTTGGCTTTCACCTACATCGTGGAAAACAAGTCTAGCAATGTAGTATGAATTAGTTGAATTAGGAATATTTACTTCTACATAATCTTGTTGTGGATGTCCAAAAGGAGAACGGCTATTCCAGAAAGAGTGTGAAAGTGGTGACCCAGAAGGAGCTTTTACTATTAAGAAACCAGAATCAATATGTAAATTTTTGTTAGAACGGTTTGTGAATTTTAAAACTCGATGTGCAAACCAATCTGATTGTTTTCTATCTTCAACTTCAAGCGTTAAAGGAACATTAGACATGTAAACACCATTTGGAGTTTCTGATAAAATTGGATTTGGTGTGTCTAAAGAATAATCTGCGGCAGGAGAACTTAATCCACCAGCGCTATAATTTTCACTCCAAGGAGTTTGTGAGAAAGTATTTGGACCATTTTCTACTAATTGTCCATTGTCTCCTGGAATTGGATCTGTATCAGGATCATCTGGATCTGTATTGTCATCTCCATCATCTGGATCTTCTCCATTTGGGTCTTCTCCATTTGGATCTTCTTCGTCAGGATTTTCATTATCTGGATCTTCACCGTTTGGATCTTCTTCATCTGGGTTATCTGGATTTTCAACTACTGGATCATCCGTTGTATCATCATCTGAACAAGCTTGAAATCCTAATGTTAAACCAACGATTCCTAATACTACTAAAAGTTTGTTTGAAATTTTTATCATAATGTTTTGTATTTAGTTTCAGTTTCGGAGGCATATAAGGAAAGAACTGTTCCAAAAAATAGGTGTGAAACGTTAAAAAAATCTTAATGCGTTTTTATTATAAAATCACTAAATATTATCTTAAAAAAAAAGATTAAATATAAGATGTAAGTTTTTAAATGTTAAATATTTTACTCATATATACAGTTGTTTTTAAATGTTAAAAAAAAGAAGTTAGATTAACTTAAAAAAAATGTAAAAATCATAGCTTTAAACGTTTTGAAAAATGCAATTAAAAGAAGGTGGATGCCAAAAGTTGAAATTAAATTGAAGAGAAGAAGAAAGGAGAATTCATTCTTTTTGAGAAATAAAATTAAAATTTCTATTAATTAAATAAGAGTAAAAGGAGAATGCTACTGATAATCTCTAAAAAAAATCTTATTTTCGCAGTATCAAAAAATAAAACCACAAAATTATATAAAAATGAAGGATGTAGTAATAGTATCAGCTGCAAGAACGCCACTTGGAAAGTTTTTAGGAGGATTATCTTCTGTATCAGCGCCACAGTTAGGAGCAGTAGCAATCAAAGGTGCTTTAAATAAAATAAATTTAGATGCAAAATTAGTTGATGAAGTAATTTTTGGGAATGTATTACAAGCAAACGTAGGGCAAGCTCCAGCTCGTCAAGCTGCAATTTATGCTGGAATTTCTCAAGATGTTCCTTGTACAACTGTAAATAAAGTATGTTCTTCTGGAATGAAAACAATTATGCAAGCCGCTCAAGCTATTAAAGCTGGAGATGCTGAAGTTATTGTGGCAGGAGGAATGGAAAATATGTCAATGGTTCCACATTATATTGATGGAAGAAATGGACATAAATTTGGAAACTTCAATGCTGTTGATGGATTAATTAAAGATGGATTAACAGATGTTTATTCTCAAAAATTAATGGGAGTTTGTGCTGATTTATGTGCAACAGAGCATGAATTTTCAAGAGAAGAGCAAGATGCATTTGCTGTTGAATCTTATAATAGATCTGCTGCTGCATGGGAAGCAGGAAAATTTGATAATGAAGTTGTTCCAGTTGAGGTACCTCAAAGAAGAGGAGAACCTGTTGTGGTTTCAAAAGATGAGGAGTATACAAATGTAAAAATGGAAAAAATTCCAGCTTTACGTCCAGCTTTCTCTAAAGATGGAACTGTAACTGCTGCAAATGCTTCGACTTTAAATGATGGAGCTGCTGCTGTAATTTTAATGAGTGCTGATAAAGCTGCTGAATTAGGGTTAAAACCTTTAGCAAAAGTGACTGGATATGCTGATGCTGCTCAAGAGCCAGAATGGTTTACAACAGCGCCAGCTAAAGCAATGCCAAAAGCTTTAGATAAAGCAGGAATTTCTATTGATGATGTTGATTATTTTGAATTCAATGAGGCATTTAGTGTT
The DNA here is from genome assembly GCF_015767265.1 of Aureivirga marina. Classification (GTDB taxonomy): domain Bacteria; phylum Bacteroidota; class Bacteroidia; order Flavobacteriales; family Flavobacteriaceae; genus Aureivirga; species Aureivirga marina. Next base: position 90,029 of record NZ_JADPIB010000002.1, on the reverse strand, counting down.
GTTGGATTAGCAAATATGAAGATTTTAGGATTAGATGCATCAAAGGTAAATGTTAATGGAGGTGCAGTTTCTTTAGGACACCCACTTGGATGTTCAGGTGCTAGAATTGTTGTAACTTTATTAAGTGTTCTTGAACAAAATGATGCTAAAATTGGAGCTGCCGGAATTTGTAACGGTGGTGGTGGAGCAAGTGCTATCGTTTTAGAAAGAATGTAATATCTTTAAATAAATCAATCCGAAAAATATATGCAATACGCTATTTGTAATTTGAGTATTATCCCGATGAGAGACAAGCCTGATGATAAGAGTGAAATGGTGTCTCAAATTCTTTTTGGTGAACATTTTAAAATCTTAGAACAACGTAAAAAGTGGAGTAAGGTTCGTTCAGCATATGATAATTACGAAGGATGGATTGATAATAAGCAATATGAAATAATTTCTAAGGAAATTTATAATAATTTAGAAAAATCACCAATTCACTCTGCTAGTGAATTGGTTGATTTTGTTTATGATAAAGAGCAAAATTTAACTACAATACCTTTAGGTGCGACTTTGCCTAATTTTGAAAATAATCAATTATCTATAAATGAGACATCTTATATTTATGAAGGAAAAGTAAGATGTAATACAGAAGTTTTAAGAGATAAATTGGTTGAAACTGCTTTTTTATATTTAAATACTCCTTATTTATGGGGAGGGAAATCGCCATTTGGAATTGACTGCTCTGGTTTTACACAAATGGTTTATAAATTATGTGGATGTAAATTATTAAGAGATGCTTCACAACAAGCTACACAGGGAGAAGCATTGAGTTTTATTGAAGAAAGCGATCCAGGAGATTTAGCATTTTTTGATAATAAAGATGGAAAAATTACACATGTGGGAATTATCATGAAAGATAATTATATCATTCATGCACATGGTAAAGTTCGTATCGATAGATTGGACCATAGTGGGATTTATAATACTGATTTAAGGAAACATACACATAAACTTCGAGTAATTAAAAAGATTTTATAATTCTGGCATAATTTTAGTATATATAATTTCAATTATATAATTATAATTAGATATTTTAAAAATAATTTATTAATTTTAAGATATACGAGTTCTGTTAAAATATTTATTTAATCCGTTGATTTACACAATAAATATTTAATTTAGGAAGTTATATATTGAAGTTAACATTAATATTATATCTTTAATTAAATGTTAAAATTATGATTTTATGATAAAAATCATTTGCTTTTTTAAACATAAAAAGATATATTTGTTAAAGAAGAACGATATTAAAATTGCAATTTTTAATGAATAAGGGTTAATCCTTTTCTAGAAAAGACATCATAGTTTCTGTGTCTTAAAATAAATAGAAGCTTAATCAAAAAATTAATTTTAATTATGAAGAAATTAGCAGAAGCAAAAAAATTAAACAAAGAAGCTCAAAAAAACATTAATGGAGGGAATAGGATAGGTTGTCCAGGAGGATGTCCTCCTGGGGAAATTTGTCGATTTAATTCTTGTGTTCCAGGCGATGAATCATACGGTTAATAAATATTAAACTTTAAAAAAAGCAGAAATTAAATTTCTGCTTTTACATTTATTTCTATGTACAATTCTATCTTTGACCTTATCTATAACTTCCTAAAACTTCACAACACTCAAGTTGAAAAAGAAGAAATGAAATTACAATTGGAAAGTCATCCTGATTTTCCATCCCTATTTTCAATTACAGAGCTTTTTAACCACTTTTCTATAAATTCTAGTGTGTATGAAGTTCCTGTGGAAGAAAATACATTGGATTACTTTGAAAATTCATTTTTAGCCCAAATAAAAAAAGAAAAAGAGGAAGAAATTGCTATCATAAAAATTAATGGTGAAATTTGGGAGATTTCAACTGATGGAAAGAAATTTGAAAAAATTGAAAAACCTGAATTTTTAAAGATATGGACAGGAATTTGTATGGTGATTGAAGAAGTGAACTTTGAATCTTCTACTAATTCTCAAAATAAAATTGTAGAATATTCAAAATATTTTTTTTTAATTACAGGATTAATTTTCTTCTTTATTTTTGGCTTAAACTCCATTTTAGAATATTCTCAATTTAGCTTATCATTAATTGGATTAACATTCTCTATTTTAATTCTTTTTCAAGAACTTGAAATCAATTCTACTTTAGGTAGTAAAATCTGTAATTCGGAAAATAATACAGGTTGTAATTCAGTAATAAAATCTGGAATGAAAATTTTAGGATTTAAGATGAGTGATTTAACAATTCTGTATTTTTCAACTTCATTAATTTCATGGATTGCTTTTTCTTTACTTAATATTCAAAATTTCACTTTATTATTTCTAATTAGTTTACTTAGTTTCCCAATAGCTTTTTATTCCATTTATTCACAGAAAATTGTTTTAAAACAATGGTGTAAACTTTGTTTAGGAATCATTTCTATTTTAGTAATTCAAGCAGTGATTTTTCTATCGTTTTCGGATGAAATATTAATAAATTCTTCTTTTTATAATTCATTGCTAATTTATTCAGTAATTGGAATTTTATCAATGATTATTTGGTATCCAATTAAAAATTTGTTGAAGAAATCACAAGAATTACAGAAAACACAAATTTCATTTACAAAATTCAAAAGAGATTTTGAACTATTTAAATTATTATCTGAAAAAGAAGTTAACTATCCAGTAAATAAAATAGAAAACGAAATTGTTTTAGGAAATGAAAATGGACTTTTAGAAATTTTAGTTGTTACAAATCCTTTATGTGGATTTTGTAAAAAAACTCATGCTGCAATTGAAAAAGTTTTAAATAAAAAAAATGAAAACATCCGAATTGTAATTCGTTTTAATGTAAATACTAATGAAATTCATGATGGAAATAAAATTCCATTACGACTTTTAGAATTGTACCATCAAAATAAAGAATCAGTTTTAGAACCAATGCATGAAATTTATAGTGAAGGTTCAAATCCTAAAAATTGGTTACAAAAATGGGGAGCAACTGATAATGAAAACTTTTTAGAAATTTTAAAACAAGAAGAAAGTTGGTGTAAACAAAATGGAATTACTTTTACGCCACTTGTTTTGGTTGACGGAAAAAAATTCCCTGATAAATTCGAATATGAAGATATCCTTTATTTTATTGATGAATTAATAGAAGAAAAAGAGGAAATGCTAGCATAAACACTTAAATAAATAATATTTTATTTCATAAAATTGTTAAAAATTGAAATATGATTATATATTTGTGTTTATAGGTTTAAAACTTTTGAATATTGTTAAAGAAATTCCCTCATTATACACAGAAAGAACAAAAAGATTGTGGTCCAACTTGTTTAAAAATTATAAGCAAACATTTTGGAAAAACTTTTTCTATTGAAAAACTTCGTGATTATTCAAATACAAATACTACGGACGGGAGTTTATTATATGGTTTAAGTGAAGCTGCTGAAAAATTAGGATTTCGAAGCATTGTTTACCAATTAGATTTCAATACACTTTTAGAAGCTCCTTTTCCATACATAATTCATTGGGAAAATAATCATTATGTTGTTGTTTATAACATTAAAAAGACTCGAAATGATTATAAAATTTTTATTTCGGATCCTGCAATTGGAAAATATACTTTAGGAAAAAAGGAATTTATCCGAAAATGGATTGCTTCTAATGCCAATGAAAATACAAAAGATGGAATTGCTCTTCTTCTAGAACCAACTGATGAATTTTATAGAAGAGAACACGAAGAAGAAGAGAAAGAAAGAACTAGTGATTTTTCTTTTGTTGCAAAATATACTATCCGATATAAAAAATATTTATTACAACTTTTATTAGGTTTAATTGCTGCAAGTATTCTGCAAGTAATTCTTCCTTTTTTAACGCAAAGTATTGTAGATATTGGAATTCAAAATCAAGATATCAGTTTTGTTTATTTGGTTTTAATTGCACAATTAGCAATTTTTGTAGGAAGAAGTTCTATTGAAATTATTCGAAGTTGGCTTTTATTAAATATTGGTTCAAGAATCAATATTTCCATGATTTCTGACTTTTTCTACAAATTAATGAAATTACCTGTTTCTTATTTTCAAAGAGCTGCAATAGGTGATTTATTAATGAAAATTAGTGATCACGATCGAATTAAAAAATTAATTACAACTTCTTTTCTTGATCTAGTTTTATCTGGATTTAATCTTCTTATTTTTAGTTTTATCCTTGCATATTATAGTATGAAAATTTTCGCCATTTTTATGGTTGGAAGTATTTTGTATTTCATTTGGGTGATATTTTTCTTGAAAAAAAGGAAGAAAATTGATTATTTACTTTTTTCTCAAAGAAGTGTTGAACAAGAAAGAATTCATGAAATTCTTTATGGAATGCAAGAAATTAAATTGCATAATGCTGAGACAAAAATGCGTTGGAAATGGGAATTTCAACAAGCAATTCTCTATAAATATGCAATGAAAAGTCTTGTGCTAGAGCAAACACAAAGTACAGGTTCTTCTTTTATCAATGAATTAAAAAATATGTTAATCACTGTTGTTTCGGCAACTTTAGTTATTGATGGAGAATTAACTTTGGGGATGATGGTTGCAATTGCAGGAATTGTAGGACAATTAAATGTTCCTGTTTTAAATCTAATTAAATTCATAAAAGATGCACAAGATGCCAAAATTGCAATTGAACGACTTTTAGAAATTTATAACGCCAAAAATGAATCTTCTATTGGTTTTGAAGAAAATATTGTAATTCCAGATAATTCAGAAATTTGTTTAGAAAATATCAATTTTCAATATCCGAATAATTTTAATCCAGTTTTAGAAGATTTAACTTTAACAATTCCTCCAAATAAAATCACAGCAATCGTAGGAACAAGTGGAAGTGGAAAAACTACTTTATTGAAATTACTATTAAATTTCTACAAATTAGATTATGGGAAAATTAAAATTGGTGGCGCAAATTTAGAAAGTATTGAACCTAGAGTTTGGAGAGACAACTGTGGTGTAGTGATGCAAGAAGGTTATATTTTTAATGATACAATTGCAAAAAATATTGCTGTTGGTGAAGATTATATTGATAAAAAGAAATTAATTCATGCTGCAACTGTTGCAAATATTCGTGAATATGTAGAAAGTTTACCTTTAAATTATAATACAACTTTAGGACGTGAAGGAAGTAATTTAAGTACAGGACAAAAACAACGAATTTTAATTGCAAGAGCTGTTTATAAAGATCCAAAGTTTTTATTTTTTGACGAGGCAACTTCTGCTTTAGATGCAAATAATGAACGTGTAATTATGGAAAATTTAAATCAGTTTTTTGAAAATAAAACTGTAATTGTAATTGCACATCGATTAAGTACGGTGAAAAATGCAGATCAAATTGTTGTGTTGGAAAAAGGAAAAATTGTGGAAGTTGGAACACATGATGAATTAGTATATGCAGAAGGAAATTATTATCATTTAGTTAAGAATCAATTAGAATTAGGAAGTTAGATGCCATTACACGAAGACGACATAGATTTAAGAAGTGAAGAAGTTCGAGAAATTTTAGAAGATGTGCCGAATATTGTGTTTCGTTGGGGAAATACAGTGATTTTTGGTGTAGTTTTTTTATTAATTTCTTTAACTTGGTTTATTAAATATCCTGATAAAATTGCGGGAGAAGCTACACTTACAACTGAAATTCCTCCTGAAAAAATTTACACTAAAATTACAGCAAATATCGATACAATTTTTACTTCGAATAATAGTATCGTAGAGAAAAATAATATTCTTGCTGTTCTTGAAAATAGCGCAGATTATCATGATATTTTCTTTTTAAAATCAATAATGGATACAATTCAGACACGAGATAATCATTTTTATTTTCCTTTTGAAAAATTAGATCCAATGCTTTTAGGTGATGTAACAAATGCTTTTGAAGTTTTTGAAACGAATTATACAAATTATATTCTTCATCAGAAATTACATCCTTATGATGGAGATTTTTTAGCAATTAAAGAAGAAATTTTTCAAGCAAACCAGAAATTAAATACTTTTTATACACAGAAAAAATTACAAGAAAGAGAATTTGAATTTCAGAAAAAAGAATTAGATAGAAATAAAAAATTATACGATAAAGGAATTATTTCTACGCAAGAATATGAGAAAAAGCAATTAGCGTTTTTAAATATTGAAAAGCAATTTAAAGCAATCAATAATGAAATTGCAAATGTAAAACAACGTTTAGCAACTATTGATAAAACATCAAAATCTACAGAAATTAAAAAGATTCAAGATGATACACAGTTGTTGAAAAAAGTACGTCAATCTTTTAATAATTTAAAAAAATCAATTAAAGATTGGGAATTAAAATATGTTTTAAAATCTTCCATTAAAGGAGAAATTTCTTTCTTAAATATTTGGCATGAAAATCAAAATTTAAAACAAGGTGATTTGGTTTTTCATATTTTACCAATTGAAAAATCTGTTTATATAACTAAAATAAAAATTCCACGAAGAAATTCTGGTAAAATTAAAATTGGTCAAAAAGTAATTCTAAAATTAGACAACTTTCCTTACAATGAATATGGAATGTTAATTGGAAATGTACAATCGATTTCTAAAATTCCTGATAATGAAGGAAATTATCATATTGATGTTGTAATTGCAAACGATAAATTAATTACAAATTATAAAAAAGAAATTCCTTTTCAACAAGAAATGAAAGGAACTGCTGAAATTATTACAGATGATTTGCGTCTTTTTGAAAGAGTTTTCTACCAATTTAAAAAACTTACAAGTAATAATAATATCTAGTTTTTCTGATTTAAATTTTGTCTATTTTTTAAATTCATACTACATTTGCCTGCTTTTATTTTGAATAAATAATGAAATCACAAGTTGCAGGAATCTTTTTTTATATTCTTTATTTTGTCGCAATGGTTCGACCAATTGTGCCTGTTTTAGAGTATCATGTGAACAAAGAATATATTGTTTCTGTTTTGTGTGAAAACCGAAATAAGCCTTCGCTTGCTTGTAATGGAAAATGTTATTTAAAAAAGCAATTAGAAAAAACATATCAAGAAGATAATCACGAAGAGGAACATCGGCATTCTACATTGCCAAAAATTGATATGTCGAAATATCCTGTTAGTTTGTTAGATTTTTCCTCTGTTCAAATTAAAAAACCAAAAATATCTCTTCAAAATCCAAACTTTGCAAGAGAACTTCCCTATTTTAATCTTATTTACGATTTAGATAAACCTCCAATTTCTTAATTCAAAATAGATTTGATTTCTAATCTTTTACAAAAGTATTTTTTGCTTTTGAGAAAAGTTATGTCTTGAAATGAAATCTATTATTTACATACTTTGGGAAAATTAGTTCACTAAAAACAGCTTTAATTTCCCAAAAAAAACAATAAGAAATTTTAAATAAACTATTGAAAACAAACAGCTTTTCAATACAATCAATCGTACTCGAAAATGAGAAAAATAATTTTATCTCTAGTAATTATATTACTAATGGGATTAACAACATATGCCCAAAATAATACAATAAAAGGAAAAGTTTTAAATGAAAAAAATGGAACTCCTTTGCTTGGTGTTACTTTAATTGTTGAAAATTCTGAAGAATGGACAACAACAAATGAATTTGGAGAATTTACTTTAGAAATTGTAAAAGAAAATCAATTTATAGAAGTTTCAATGATTGGTTTTATTTCTAAAAAAGTACAAATCACAAACTCTTTTTTAGAAATTAAATTAAAAGAATCTACTTTAGAATTGGAAACTGTAGTAGTTTCTGCTTCAAGAACTACACAAAATAGAAATAAAGTTCCGATTGCAATTTCAGCGATTTCAGCAAAAACAATTGAAGAAGAAGAACCAAACACAGCAGATCAAGTTTTAAATCAAATTGCTGGTGTAAATATGGTTGATTTAGGAAATGAACAACATATGATGTCGATTCGTCAACCAATTTCTACAAAAAGTTTATTCTTGTATTTAGAAGATGGAATTCCGATTCGACCAACTGGAGTTTTCAATCATAATGCACTTTTAGAAATGAATCTTGCTGCAACAAGACAAATTGAAGTAATTCGTGGACCTTATTCTTCGCTTTACGGAAGTGAAGCTGTTGGTGGAGCAATTAATTTTTTAACTGCAAATCCGACAACTGATTTATCTGGTGCAATTTCTATTCGAGGAAATTCAAATGGATATGAAAGAGCGGATATGAATATTTCAAAAACTTTCGGAAAAACAGGTGTTTATCTTGGAGGTTATAGAGCAAGAATTACAGATGGTTACAGAGAATATGGAGATTTTAATAAAACTGCTTTATCTGGAAAAATTAATCATGAATTTTCAGATAAATTAAAATGGACAACTACTTTTTCTCATATAAAATATCATAGTGATATGAGTGGAAGTATTGGTGAAGAAAAGTTTTATAATAAAGATTTTTCTTCAAACCATACATTTACTTTTCGTGATGTTTTAGCATTTCGTTTGCGTTCTACTTTAACAAATCAATGGAATGAAAATAACTTAACTTCTTTTACTTTTATTTATAGAGAAAATTCAATTGCGCAAAATCCTTCTTATAGAATTGACAACGGAACGGAGAATGATTCTTTTACTTTCGGAGAATTAAATGAAAATGGTTTTAATAGCTATGGCGCAATTTTTCAGCATAATTTAAGCATTCCTTCTGCAAGATTGAAATTTAATATTGGAGCCAGTTTAGATTTTAGCCCAAATACTTTTAAAGCAGAAGAAATTGAAGTTTATAGAAATGCTGTTGGAAAATTTACTTCTTATACACAAACAGGAAATTTCCGTTCAAATTATGCTGTTGATTTAATCAATATTGGAAGTTACATTACTGTAGAATATGCGCTTTTAGAGAATTTAATTATTAATGGAGGATTGCGTTTTGATTCTTTTAATTATGATTTTACAAATCGTTTGGAAGATGCTGCAAATTTTAAAGCTCCAAGTACTGTTACAACTTTTAATACAATGACGCCAAGAATTGGTTCTGTACTTAATTTAAAAAATAACTTCAATATTTATGGGAATTTCAGTAAAGGATTTGTGCCGCCAAGTGTTGGGGAATTATACAAAAGATCTTTTGTTCCAGAGCTGGATCCTGCGAAATTTACAAATTATGAAATTGGTTTATGGAAAACATTTTTCAATGAAAAAGTTTACATAGATATTGCTGCTTATTATTTAAAAGGAAAAGATGAAATCGTTTCTGTTACAGTAAAAGATGGAGATAGAAAGATTTTTGAAAATCGAAATGCTGGAGAAACGAAACATTATGGTTTAGAATATTCTTTCCGATTTGCACCATCTAAGCAAATTCATTTTAGAACGAGTGGAGCTTTTTCACAACATGAATTTGTCGATTATGTAACGCAAATTCAAAATGGTGAAGCTGCAAAAGATTATAGCGGAAAAACAATGCCAACTGCTCCAAGTTGGATTTCAAACACAGAAATTGCTTATACACCAAATTATTTAAAAGGTTTTCGTATTGCAATGGAATGGCAACATATTAATCATTATTACACAGATGAAGCGAATACGACAGAATATGCTGGATATGATTTATTCAATTTAAGAACAAGTTATTCATTTAAAAATGTAAAGGTTTGGGCGAATTTTATCAATGTGTTTGATAAATTATATTCGACAAGAACTGCAACAAGATGGGGAAGAACTTCTTTTACTCCAGGAGCTCCAGCAACAGTTGATTTAGGAATTAAATATCAATTTTAAATATTGATTGTGGTGACTGAGCGAAGCCGAAGTCAAAACTAAACTCAAAAGCCAAAAATAACTCTGGCGCACTTTTGTAAAGTGTGTCCATTGTTTCTAGAGTTTGTATTGTCATGAAGACTGAGCGAAGCCGAAGTTAGAATCCAAAATCAATTCAAAAATTAGGAGTGTGTTTCTACACACTCCTTTACCTTATAAACAACAAAATATATGTTCAAAAAAATAATCCCAATCATCTTTTTACTTTTTATTATTTCTTGTTCAAAAGAGAAAAAAACAGTACGAAAAACTTCCAATTTTGAAGTAAAACTTTCAGGAAAAGAAATTATTTCTAAAAATAAATATTCTGCTTCTGGACCATATTTTTCTAAAAATCAGAATAAATTGATATTAAATTGGTCGGAAGAAATTGACTCAAACCATACTTCAATTTTAAAGTATAAAGATTTAAAACAAAGTGAAATTCAAACAGTTTCGACTTCCAAAGAAATGCAAATTCATGCAGAAAGTATGGCGAAAATTATAGAAGATTCTTTTGGAAATACAATTGCAATATTTAGAATAAAAGCTGCTACAAAACAAAATAAATATGGTGGATTTATTTATTATTCAATTTCAAAAGACAAAGGAAAAACGTGGACTGAAAAACAGAAATTAGTAAAAGATAAAGCTTCTGGAAGTCAAAGCTTTTATGATGTAGCTCTTTTAAAAAATGGAACCATTGGAATCATTTGGTTAGACAATCGAAAACCAAAAAAAGTGAAGGAAGGAAGTAGTTTGTATTTTGCAAAATCTAATAAAAAAGGGGAATTTAAAAATGAAAAAGTACTTTCAACAGGAACTTGTCAGTGTTGTCGAACAGATTTATTTGTAAATCACAATGGAAAAATTGACATTGCTTTTCGAAATATTGTCGCAGGAAAATATCGAGATATTTATAATATTACTTCCGAAGATAATGGAGAAAATTTTTCTGTTGCAAAACGAATTTCTCCTGATAATTGGAAATTAAAAGGTTGTCCACACACTGGGCCTTCCATTGCTTTCAACGGAAAAACAACAGGGATTGTTTGGTATACAGGAGCAGATGGAAAGCAAGGAATTACATTTGTAGAAAAAGTGAATGAATCTTTTGATTTTTCACAATCAAATATTGTGACTTCTATCGGGAAACATCCACAAATGATTGCTGACACTGATGGAAATTATTTGATTACTTACGAAGAAATCACGGAAGACGGACAACAACGAATTGTTTTACATATTATTTATAACAATGGAACGTCAGATATAATTCCAATTTCTGATATAAAAGGATTTAATCGTTATCCAGTTATAACCAAAAAATCAGATAGAGAATTGTTTCTTGCTTGGGTAAAAGATTTTGATGAAGTTTCGAAGATTGTAAAAGTGGAAGTTCGGTTGGATTAAAAAAGCTTTAATAGTAGTTTTTTATAAATGACTGAACGAAATAGAAACTTGTAATTATAAAAATTGTAAGAGATAATTGACATTCATTACAAAAGCATGCCAGTTAATATTTGTTTTTTATTTCTAAACTACAACTTTTTAAAAATCTGCAATTCCTAATTTTTCATAATTATTACCTCACTATTAATATCTAAAACAATACTTGCTACAAGTAATTTTGCACAATACAATTTAATAGTAACTAAAAAAATAGTAGTGATGAAAAAATTAAAGCAAGTATTTTCGCTTACCGTATTGTGCATGCTTTTTCTATTTTCTTCTTGTAAAAGTAGAAGAAGCAATCCTGATTCAGAGATGATAATCGCGGATAAAGTATTGATTAATGGAAAAGTTTATACCGCAGATACTGAAAATCCAATAGTGGAAGCAATCGCTATAAAGGGTAATAAAATTATTTCAGTTGGTACAACAGAAGAGGTTTTAAAATTAGCAGCAGAAGATACAGAGAAAATTGATTTGCAAAATCATTTGGTAATTCCTGGATTTAATGATGCACATTTCCACTCGTTTTCGAATGCACCAGTTGGACATCAAATTAAGTTGCCATGGGAGCCAAGTTGGGAGCAAGTTTTAGAAGCTGTTAAAAAAGCAGTAAAAGAAGTTCCAGAAGGAACGTGGATTACAGGTTTGGCTGGAGTAAAAGTAATTGATGATGAAAAATCAGATCGTTTTTCTTTAGATAAAATTGCTCCAAATCATCCTGTTTATATTTCTACTTGGTTTAGTCATGGAGAAATTATTAATACAAAAGCAATGAAGCTTTTTGGATTGGATGAAAAAGTAAAAGATCCACTTGGTGGTTGGTTTATTCGTAAAGAAGGTTCAGATGTTATCACAGGAAAATTTCATGAATATGCACAATGGCCTTTACGTCGTCAGTTGATGGATTTTAATTTAAATGACCAACAATTGACAGAAGCGATGAAAGCACAAACAGAAGAACTTTTAAGTAATGGAGTTACTTCTATCCAAGATATGCCAATTTTAGCTCCAGATAGATATTTGAAAGTTTTAGAAGATTCAAAAATTCCGATTCGTGTGCGATATATTCGTATGCCAAATACTACTCCAACAGGAAGAGATACAGAAGAATCTAAAAATCTTCCAACATATCCAATTGAAAATAAATTGGTAAAAGCTACTGGAACAAAATGGTTTTTAGATGGAACACCAATGGAGCGTGTTGCAGCTATTAGAAAAGAATATGCTGATAAACCAAATTGGAAAGGAAAAATGTCTTTTACAAATTCAGAAATCAAAGAAATTCTTGCAAATCCTGATACAGAGTGGAGAGGGCAAGTTTTATTTCACACACATGGAGATCGTTCAGCAGAGATAATTATTAACACGATGGAATCGATGAAAGGTGTAGATTGGAAATCTAAACGTGTACGTATGGAACATGGAGATGGGGTTGTAGAAGATTTAATTCCTAGAGCAGCTAATCTTGGAGCAATTGTCGTTCAACAACCACATCATTTAGTTTTAGCAGATATTGTGAAATCAAGATTTGGACATGAAACACATTTCTTTAAAATGAAATCATTATTAAATGCAAATATTCCTTTAGCATTTGGTACTGAAGGAGTGGAAGGACCTTTTTCTGCTTTTGCTTTCGCTTTAAATCATCCATTAGATTCGAATGAATCTTTGACAAGGGAAGAAGTGATTGATGGATTTACAAAAGGTTCTGCATATGCGGAATTTGAAGAGCACCATAAAGGACAAATTAAAAAAGGAATGTTAGCGGATATTGCTGTTTTATCTCAAGATATTCTTACAATTCCTGTAGAAAAAATTGTAGAAACTAAAAGTATTATGACAATTGTTGATGGTAAAATTGTGTATGATACAAAAGAATTAAATACTAAAAACAAATAAAGATGAACTGCAATAAAAAGAAATTTTTAGCTAGTCTTGCAATCGTGATTTTCGCCTTTTTAAGCCAAAATAGTTTTGCACAGCAAAAAGAAGAATCTTCTGCAAAAGGTTTTAATTTTGAAGCAAATGCAGATTATTTTTTTACAGACACAAAATATAGTGATGCATTCACGCCAAATTCAAAAACAAAGCACGGAATGGTAGGTTTGACTTATTATTTTGGAAAAGTAGATAATTCTAAAGGACCATTAGCTTTGGCAACTTTTTTTGATCGAGCATCTGGAATTCATGCTTCTTTTGGATTAGGAAAATTTGAATCTTCTGGAGAAAAATTAGATTTAAATACTATAAATTTTGCAGGAAATTATGTACATAAATCTTCAGGTTGGTTAGCAAATGCTTATTACACTAAAACAAAAGTAAAATCGAATCCTGAAACTACTACAAATACATATGCAATTACTGCTGGAAAATACATTGCCGAAAATTCTACTTTGAATTTAGGGTATAAAAAAGTAGATGCAGATTTTAGAAGTTCAAATACATTTACACTTTCTAATTTTCATGCACAAGATTTAGGAAATGGAAGTTATTTTGATGGTGGAATTGCTATTAGTTTTATTGATTTTGAAGATTTTAAAAATGCATTTGAATTTAATTTAGAAACCACATATTATTTCACAAAAGCTTTTGGTTTAGGACTTGTTGGAACATTTACAACTGGAAGTGAAATCAGTTCTTTTCGTTATGGTGTAAATGCTGAATGGTTTATGCTGGAAAATCTATCTATTAATGCAAATTATAATAGAATAAATTCAGACAACAAAAATGTAATCCCAGATTTTAATAACAACGATTTATCTGCTGGTTTAAAATATAGATTTTAATAATTAAACTTGTTTTTACATTTGAAAAACTAGCTCTTTTGGAGCTAGTTTTTTTTATTATCGTAAAAAATGAAAAAATAAATGCTATTAATTATCTATTGTATAAATAAAACTTGTTCCAACATTTGGAGTTAAAATTACTTGCATATCATCTGTTGAAAATACAGCATTTTTTAAATCCCATTTAAAAGGAATAGTTGTAATAGTTTTATTTTCGGTAGTTAAAATTGTCGGAGGATTCATTGGATTTTTAATGACAAGATGTTGGCATGAAGAAGAAATATCAGCAATGGTTCCATCAAATTCCGATTTTTTTAATTGATTCGTTTTAAAATTATATTCAAATAATTCAAAATATTTTTTTTCATTTGCAGGAATATAACTTTTGATATTATAATTACTATATAATAATACAGTTTCATCATCTATAAATCCACCAATTTCAAATTCACCAGTATATGTATTTACTTTAAATTGGTTATCTGCATTATTACTTTCATCAGATTCATAAATTGGATTTCCGGTTTCTAAATCCCAAATTATAAATTGATTTACAGAGTAATTATAAGAATTCGTAAGGATAAATTTTCCATTTTGTGCTATTTTAATTCTAGCAAAAACTTTTTTTGACTTTTTTGCTTTACCTTTTTTTTCTAAATCTAATTCTTCCAAATTCCATTGGTACCAAAAACCTTTTCCATCTGAAGAAACCAATATTTTTGTAGATTCACAAAAATCCATGTCTTTTACCCAATCATTATGCTTAAAACTAGCAATTTTTTTTAAGTTGGTTAAGTCAAATACGTCTATAGTTTTCTTAGCAAAACATCTAATGTAAATATGATTTAAACTTTTAGAAATAATTATTTTCTTTATGTCTTTACGCTTAATTAAATCTTTTTTTAATCGATATAATTTACATTGTTCTAGGTCTAAAGACCAAAAAGTAGCTAGATTTTCATCATAAATAGCGATGGAATCAGCGTCAAAATTTAGATTTGTGGCATTTAAAGAATCATTTATCACAATGCCGCCTTCTTCAATAGAGCAATTTACCTCTTTTAGAGTATCAATTTTTATCATAAACTTATTATTTAGGTTATATAAATATCCGTAAATATTCTCAATAAATAGTGTGGAAAAGAATTAATTATTAAGAGAAAATAAAAACATAAAACATTGTGTGTAAATAGGAAAACGTTGTTTAAAAATGCAATTACAGCGATAAAAAATACAAAAGCAGTGTGCGGAAATAAGAAAACGTTGTGAAAAAATACAATTGCAGTGATGAAAAATGCAAAAGCAGTTTGCAGAAATAAGAAAGCATTGTGAAAAAATGCAATTGCAGTGAGGAAAAATGCAAAAACAGAGTGTAGAAATAGAAAAACATTGTGTAAAAATGCAACTGTAGATTCTTTAAAATCATTTGTATAAAATATACACTCAAGAAAGTTCTATTTTAAATCAAATCTACTTTTCATGATGTTAAAATATTTCTTAGTTTTAAATCTGACGGTTTAATACAGAAAAACAAAAATTATGAAAGTTACATTTTTAGGACACGCATCCTTATCTATAGAAACAAACGGAAAACATATCATTGTAGATCCATTTATTACTGCAAATGAATTGGCAAAAGATATTGATATAAATACTTTAGAAGCAGATTATATTTTAATCACACATGCGCATCAAGACCATATTTTAGATGTAGAAGCGATTGCAAAAAGAACTGGAGCAAAAGTAGTTTCTAATTATGAAATTGTAAACTATTTTGGAGAAAAAGGAATTGATGGTCATCCATTAAATCATGGAGGTTCTTGGGAATTTGATTTTGGAAAAGTAACTTATACAAATGCAGTGCATACAAGTTCTTTCCCTGATGGAAGTTATGGAGGACAACCAGGAGGTTTTATCATCGCAAATGATGATGCGACAATTTATATTGCTGGAGATACTGCATTAACAATGGATATGAAGTTGATTCCAATGCGTCATGATTTAGATTTAGCTATTTTACCAATTGGAGATAATTTTACAATGGGAGTAGAGGATGCTATTATTGCGGCAGATTTCTTAGAATGTACAAATATTTTAGGGTATCATTATGATACATTTGGTTATATCAAAATTGACCATGATGCAGCAGTTCGAAAGTTTATTGATGCACACCGAGATTTACATTTATTAAAAATCGGAGAAACATTGGAAATAAAAAAATAAAATGCGAATAGAAAGCTACTGAAAAGTAGCTTTTTTTAATTGTTTCTTCTCTTTTTTAAAAAGGAAATAAAGCAATGAATTTTCCTTCTTTTTGTAAAATATCAAATAAAGTTAAAATCCTTTCATTTTTTTATCATTTTCAATTTTTCGTGCTAAGTATTAATTAGTTATTTCTTTCCTTATATTTCTTTATTAATAATAATTAAAACAAATAAATAACTTACTGTTTTTAATGTTTAATTTGTGTTCAAATTATTGATTGTTAATATTTTATTATCAATTAAAATGATAATATTTTTTAGAAAAAAATCGTTTTTAGGCAACTTTTTGATAAAATTCACAATGTTGAAAAAAAAGTGAAAAAATCCATTGTTAAATTTGATACAGGGTGATTTTTTAAAATCACGGAAAAAGTACTGAGGGGTTTCTTGGATTTTTAAAAAATAAGATATATTTTATAGTTAACTGAAAATCTATCAGTTACGGATATTAGCTGTTAAATATATAACTATTTTTTATATTTTACTTAATTATGTTTTTCATAAAAATTTAATATTTCTATTGAAAAATATGTTTTTACCGTTTAAATTCGGTAATGAAATTTAAGTAATATATAAATGAAACGTATTAACCTATTAAAACAAGTATTTCTTTTAAGAAAAAGAATACTATTAATGCTACTCTCGTTTAGCATATTTTTTCCAAGTTTAATTTATGCACAAACCAATTATGCCATAACATGGGATACAGAGGTAAGTTGTATAGATTATAGACAAGATGAAAAAGATTCTGAAGAAGAAATTTTAGATTCAGAATGTATTGGAGTTTGCTCAGGTAGTGAAGTGAACTATTCTATTTTAGCTGATAACTATTCAGGTATTGTTAGTGTAGACTGGTCAGTTACAGGAGGAGATTTAACATCGGCTAGTGGAACATCAGCAACTGTTTCTTGGGGGGGAGATGGTTCTGGTTCTATTAGTGCAGAAATAAAATTATCAAATGGAGAAATAATCACAGAGAATGTTTGTATTTCAATTAAAATTTCTCCAGAAGCATTATTTACAATCAGTCCTTTTCCTGAACCATTAAAAGATTATACGGCTTGTATAAATTCTGATATTTATTTCAAGAATTTATCTTCAACAAACGGAGGTTCAGAATTATATTCGTATAAATGGGATTTTGGAGATGGAGATCCTACAAATGGAATTCCAAATTCTGTTTCATATGCTTATGAACCAGTATTTTCTTATCCAGAGCCAGGAGAATATATAGTTACGTTAGAAGTTACAAATGAGTGTGGATGTAAAGCATATCATAAAGCAACAATTATAGTAATGAAGGATGAAATTCCTATTGATTGTCCAAGTGTTGTTTGTGAAGGAGAAATAGCTACATATACAGTTCCAGATTATATTGCTGATTTATGCGGTGGATATTTAAATTGGAAAGCATTTGGAGGAGATATTGTAAATCAAGATTTCAATATGGTTCAAGTAATTTGGAATAATGTTGATGAAACAGGATTTGGTAATTTAGCATTAGATCTTTCTAGCTGTGATATTGCTTGTGATGCTCATATTTCAGTGAAAGTTCCAGTTATTAAAGTAAAAGGAGATATTGAAGGAAAAGATTTGATATGTCCTAATGAAGACAATGTATATTCATTACCTCAATGGCCAACAACAGAAGTAGAATGGTCAATAATTGGAGCGCCAGGAATGGTGAATATGTTACAAACAGATCAACGTAATGAAATAGTTTTACAATCATATGGTACTCCAGGAACAATTTACTTAAAAGCTAAATATAAAAATACACTTTTAGGATGTGGTGGTGAAGCGATTAAAAAAATTAAAATTGAAGCTCCAGTAACAATAACAGGAGATGATTCTTTTTGTATTGGGCAAACTGGAACTTTTAATATTTTGGGAGGAAGTACAGAAAACTGGATTATTAAAAAACCAGATTATACGACAACTGTGATTTCAAATCAATCATCAATTAATTATACTTTTACACAAGAAGGAACGTATGTAATTGATGTTGCAGGAGATGCTTGTTCTACAAGTCCTTTGCGAGTTAAAGTTAAAGAATCACCAGAGCCGCCAACATCAATTACAGGAGAAGATGAAATTTGCTTAGATGTTCCACATGAATTTTCAATACCATCTAATAGTGAAGCAACAGGAGAGTGGTCAATTACTGGTGGAGTAATAGTAGGTTCAACTTCAGGAGATGAAGTAACGGCAATTTTTGATTCTTCTTACACTGGTGGTAGCTATGAAATACAGTGTAAATATGTATCTATAGAACAACCATATTGTGAATCAGCTGTATTTACAAAAACATTAACTGTAAAAGAAGTTAACGCAAATATTTCAGGAAGTAGTCTTGTATGTCCAAGTACTTATGAAGTTTATAAAGCACAAGATTTATTTGGAAGCATGTTGACAGATGTTGATAGTTTTAATTGGTATGTTGATGATTCTTCGCTTGGAGGAGTTTCTTTGGGTAATGGAACTAATGAGATAACAGTTTTATGGAATCAAATTGGAGCAGTAAATCAAACAGTTGAATTAATTTTAGAAGTAAATAAATGTGGGAAAATATTTGAATTTGAAAAAGAAATAATAATACAAGGAAGTCCAACATTCACTGTTAGTGCACCAAGTTCAACATGTGCTGAAGATATAAATAGCTTTTCTGTATCAGGGTTGTCAAGTTTTGATTCTATAGAATGGGATTTTGATGATGGGTCATTTGCATCAGGTGCTTCTGTTACACATGATTTTGCTAATATTGCTGGTGGAAATATAACAAGAGATGTTGTTGTGACAATTATTAATCCAAATGGCTGTGATGCTGTAATTACAGAAGTACATCCTGTTATTGTAAGTCCAACACCAAATGTTAATATCTCTCCATATAATCATGTGACAGTTAGTGACTGGAGTACATTCACCTATACATTAACAGCTAATATTCAGAGTGGATTTGGAACAACAACTACGATAAAATGGTATAGAGATAATGATACAAATCCAAATAACGGAAATGTTTTAATTGCAACAAATGTTACATCTATAACTTCAGAAATAAATGCAGTAGGAAATTATTATGCAATTATTGAAAACTCTTATGGATGTTCTACACAAACAGATGAGGTGAATATTTCAAATTGTACGTCGCCTGGAGGTGGGTGTACACCTAATCCAAGTACAGTAAATATAACAACTTCTAATACAGGGTGTTTAACAGGAAGCTCTAGTGCAACTTTTACAGGATTAACTCCTGTAAGCACGCAGTGGGTAACTACCGATTCAAAAATGAATATTGTTGGAAGTTCAACTTCTGCAACAGCAAATTATACATTTACAGAACCAGGAATCTATACAACACATATAATAGCTAATTATCCTTCTCCTTATTGTAAAATAGAAGAATTTAAATCCATTTTAATTCCTTATGTAGCAGATTTAAAATATAAAGTAACTTGTAGTACAACACCAGGAATGTATGAAATAGAATTATTAGATGATTCAAGTTATTTTTCTGCGGTAAATTTAACGAATTATACTTTTTCTGAGAGTGGAACAATTCTATCAAGTGGAACGAATAATTCTGTAACTATATTAAGAGGAGCAGGAAGTCACACATTTGATTTATCAATTACAGGAACAGATGGAACAACAATTTTTCCTTCTTGTACTGCTAGCGTAACAATTGATTTAGATCCATATCCAGTTGCAAACTTTTCTTCGGATACTTCAGTTTGTCAAGGAGAACCAATTGCATTTAATGTTTCTTCTTTTAATCCTAATTTTCAATATGCATGGGATTTTAGTGGAAGCGGTGATAATTTTAGTGTAAATGTTCCAGATCCTATTGTTGAATTTGAAAATTTTGGAATGAAGAGTATTACTTTAACTGTTACAAATCCTTTAGGATGTTCTGCTACTTTTACACAAACAATAGATGTAGATGAAAATGGTTTAGATGGAGATTTACATATTATGCCAAATTCTACATGTGAAGGAAATTCTGTAACATTAGCATATATAAATACAGGTACAACAGTTCCTTCAAATTATTATTGGATGTCTGAAGATCAATTGCTAGCAATGACTACTACAAATACATATACAGCAAATCTAAGTTCTGGAAATTATTGGGTTGAGGTTACAGATGATTTTGGGTGTAAAAGAAAAGATATTCCTTCTAAAAACTTAACAATAATAAATAAGCCAGACATTAAAATTAGTGGATCTACAGATGTATGTTCTTATGATTTTGTTTATTTAAATGGTTCTGCTGGTTCAGACCCGGGAATCTTGTATGAATGGTATCGAAATGGTGCTCATTTAACAGCATTTGATGATGAAACTAATTTATCATTTCAAGAAATAAATATAGGAACTTCTCCTTTTACAGTTACTTATACTCTTAAAGCTAAAATTCCAAATGGAACAGGAGGTTATTGTGAGTCTCAAAAAAGTCATATTGTAACTGTAAACCCAAAACCAGCACCAGTTAATTTAAGTTTTAATGTTATTAGCTGTACACCTTATGTTGTTGAAATTTATGCTTCAGGACCAACTACTCCTGGAACATATACTTGGAGTGATGGACAAAGTGGAAGTGCAATTACTGTAACCAGAGGAGGACCATACCAAGTTAGATTTAGAAATAGCTCAGGTTGTGAAGTAACAAACACTATTAAGGTTCCAAAAGATCCTGAAGAGTTTTTCTGGATTTTCCCAAAAGGATGTTACTCATTTTGTAAAGATTATATTTATGGAAACTATCCAGGAGATCCATATTTAATTGGACCAAATACAAGTTTTACAAACTGGAGCTGGATACATGATGGAAATGTTACAATGACAGGTTCAGGGTATATGTCTAATTTACCTTTAGAAGAACCAGGAGAATATGCAATTAAATTAAGTAATGGATATTGTACAAAAGATTATGGTACTATGAATTTAGAAATTGAATCATGTGAATGTAAGCTTGAAGTTGGAAGTAAATTGAAAAATATTGAATTAAATGAGTTTGATGAATGTATATTTATTT
Organism: Aureivirga marina; assembly: GCF_015767265.1. Lineage (GTDB taxonomy): Bacteria > Bacteroidota > Bacteroidia > Flavobacteriales > Flavobacteriaceae > Aureivirga > Aureivirga marina. The sequence continues at coordinate 68,693 of NZ_JADPIB010000002.1, read as the reverse complement.
ATGATTTCTTTATTTCTAATCCAATGCCAGCATTTATGAATGCAACAGTAACTGTTGTTTCTGGAAATGTAACAATAAGTCCTAGTGCATTCGGAATTGCTCCTGGAGGTTCTATAAACCAAAATTTATATATAAATGCAGGTCAATCATTCCCAGGAGGATATGTTGTTCTTTATATTGAAGGAGAAATTCAAGATAAAGACAAAACAATTAAGTGTAGTAGATTACTTAAATTAGAAATGCAAAAATGTACTTGGGGTAGAGAAGTTGCTAATGATGAATTTATATCACTTGATAAAGAAACAAATATAATTTTAGCTCCAAACCCAACTAAAGATTTTGTAAATATTAAATTCAATTTTGCTGAAGGAAATAATTCTCAAAAAGAATTTGAAATTTATGATATGAGAGGAAATAAAGTGAAGAGAGAAGTTGTTAAAGAAAATGATGGTGTGATAGAATGGAATATGAATTCTTATGCTTCAGGATTGTATTTTGTGATTGTAAAAGAAAATGGTAAAGTTTTATTTAAAGAAAAATTACATAAAGAATAAGCGAACTATTTTTATATATTAAGGAAAACACCAATCAATTTGATTGGTGTTTTTTTGTTTAAATTTTTAGATTTAATTCTCTTCAAATATTTTAGAGTTTTCAAGTTTTTTTATTCTTAAAATGAATAAAAATAGTAGAAACTTTAAAACAACTTTAAGCCATTGTTAAAGTTTCTGTTAATTTAAAAATATTAAGCTTTTATAAAGTTTTGAAAAGCAATTTGTTGTGTAACTTTGTAGGGTTGTTTTTTAATTTTTTTGTCCAATTTTTTAAACCCCAATTCATTTTATGAAAGAAAAAACATTGGCAGAATTAGCGAATGAGAATTTTAGTTCTGCATGGATTTTAAAAAAACATAACATTAATTTTTTTGATGAATCCAAAAGCACTGTGGAGGATGTTTGTAAAAACACCAAAATTGATGGGAATAATTTGCTAATCGATTTGTCGCAAGCAAATATAGAATTCAATAATGAAGAAATTGATTTAGATTTTTTAATCGATTATATGGAAAAATCTAGAAACAAATATCTGAATAATTCCTTATCTAATTTGCGTTATATTTTCTCAAGTAATATGGCAAATGATGCAGAGTTTTATAAAGATTTTATCGAAGTTTTTGAACTTTTAACAGCTCTTGAAGCGAATTTTAAACTACACTTACACAAAGAAAAATATTTCCTTTTCCCAAATGCCCGAAAAGAAACTATTTTGGAAGAAACTTCTCCTGAACAGGATCTTCAAAAGATTTTTGTTTTATTTAAAGAAGAACAAAATTTTATCAAAGCAATTTTAAATAGAATCGAAGAATTGGTCGAAATGAATGCTCTTAAAGAGAAATATCAAAGTACACTTAAAATTCTAAATTGTTTTGTCAAGAATTTCAAAGAATATTTACAACTCGAAAACAAAGTGCTTTTCCCAAAAATGGAATTACTTTAGTCGTAGTATTTTTTTTAATCAAGAAGCGAGTTTGTTTTGTTTTTTAAGCAAAGTAAACTCGTTTTTTTAGTTTAAAGACTTTTTTATTTAAAGTGAATCTAATTAAGCTTACGAAAAACCATTCTTCTTGAAATATGATTTTAATCATGATTTTACAGGTTTTAATTTGTGTAAATTTGCATTAGAAAAGTGAATTTAATTTTGGATGTTTTTAATTAAAAATATTCAAAATATCGAAGTAGAAAAAAGTGATGATGAACTCAAAATTAATTCAAAAGTATAACATTCCAGGACCTCGATATACGAGTTATCCAACTGTTCCTTTTTGGGATAAAGAAGGAATTGCCTTGGAGGATTGGAAAAAAACAGTTAAAAAATCTTTCCAAGAAAGTAATGATACAGAAGGAATTTCCCTTTACATTCATTTACCATTTTGTGAAAGTTTATGTACGTTTTGTGCTTGTCATAAGCGAATTACAAAAAGACATGAAGTAGAAGAACCATATATTGATACGGTTTTAAAAGAGTGGAATCTGTATTGTGATTTGTTTGAAGAAAGACCAAAAATCCGTGAAATTCACCTTGGAGGAGGAACACCAACTTTCTTTTCTATGGAAAATTTGAAAAAATTAATTGATGGAATTTTTGAAAGAGCAGAAAGAACGGAAACTTTTGATTATAGTTTTGAAGGACATCCAAATCACACTTCAAAAGAACAACTTCAAGGGTTATTCGATTTAGGGTTTAAAAGAAATAGTTTTGGAATTCAAGATTATGATCCAAAAGTACAAAAAGCAATTCATCGAATTCAAACTTTTGAAGAGGTGAAAAAAATCACGGATTGGTCAAGAGAAATTGGTTATGAATCTGTAAGTCATGATTTGATTTTTGGTTTACCTTTTCAAACGGAAGAAAGTATTCGTGAGACAATTAAAAAGACAATTGAATTAAAACCAGATAGAATTGCTTACTATAGTTATGCACATGTTCCTTGGGTAAAAGGTGTTGGACAAAGAGGTTTTGATGAAAATGATTTGCCTAAAGATTCTGAAAAAAGACATTTGTATGAGTTAGGAAAGCAATTATTTTTTGATAATGGATATGAAGAAATAGGAATGGATCATTTTGCTTTACCAACGGATTCTATGTATAAAGCGATGGAAAATCACAAATTACATAGAAATTTTATGGGATATACAGCAGGAAAAACACAATTGATGATTGGACTAGGAGTTTCATCAATTGCGGATTCTTGGTATAGTTTTGCGCAAAATGAAAAGAAAGTAGAAGATTATCAAAGAATTGTAAATGAAGGCAAATTCCCTGTGTATAGAGGACATTTATTGACAGAAAAAGATTTGATTGTAAGAAAACATATCTTGAATATCATGTGTAATTTGGAAACTTCTTGGGAAGATGAGAAATTACAATTTGAGGAACTTCCAATGTGTTTGGATTTATTACAAGAAATGAAAGAAGATGGACTTTTAGAAATTCATGAAAATGGTTTAAAAGTTCACGAAGAAGGAAGAATGTTTATCCGAAATATCTGTATGGCTTTCGATTTAAGATTAATCGAAAATAAACCAGAAACTAGAATTTTTTCGATGACTATATAAATTTTTTTGAGAGTATTTTTGAACAAGAGTAAACCTGTATAAATTCATTTTGTACAGGTTTATTTGTATTTGTTTTGGAATGATTTGTTTTATTTTAAATATAAATGTTAAAATAATTACGTCTCGAATTAAAATGTCAAAAAATACAATATGAATAAAAAATAGTTTATAATATTGACTTTTTGAAATCAAAAAAACAGTAAAATTGGTTTATTTTATAAATTCAATAAAAAAAGTATGCTAACTGTTAAAGTGATTGCGAATATTTTAAAATAAAAAACAGGATTTATTAAATGTTTAATTTATTATTTTTTAAAATATATTATAATAATAATTTGTTGTTTATTTTTGAATAATAATTAATAAAAAACGATTTTTGTTTCATAATATTTAATTATAATTCTTTTTAAAGAATAGTTTTAACAAGACCTTATTTAAAAAATCATATCTTTTTCATTAAATTCGCAGCAGAAAACAACTTATAATTATGGCTAGATTTGAACTTAAATTGCCTAAAATGGGCGAAAGTGTTGCAGAAGCAACAATTACATCTTGGTTAAAAGAAGTAGGAGATACTATTGAATTAGATGAAGCAATTGTAGAAATTGCAACAGATAAAGTTGATTCGGAAGTGCCTAGTGAAGTTGAAGGAGTATTAGTTGAAAGACTATTTGAAGCAGATGATGTAGTTGCTGTAGGTCAAACAATCGCTATCATTGAGACAGAAGGTGGTGAAGCTACAACAACAGAAACAAAAGAAGAAGCTCCAGCTGCTGTTGCTGAAGTGGAAAAAACAATTGAGAAAGCTGTTGAAACAAAAACTACAATTGACAAAACATCAGCTTCAGGAAAATTCTTTTCTCCATTAGTAAGAAATATCGCTTCTGAGGAAGGTGTTTCAATGGATGAATTAGAAGCAATTGTTGGAACTGGAAAAGACCAAAGAGTTACAAAAAACGATATTTTAGCATATATTAAAAACAGAAATAACGCACCAAAAGCAGAAGCTCCTAAGCCTGCTGCAAAACCAGCTGTTGCAACTGCACCAAAAGCAGAAGCATCAAAACCAGCTGCAACACCAATTTCTGTAAATGGAAATGACGAAATCATTGAAATGTCTCGTATGGGGAAAATGATTTCTCACCATATGACTGCTTCAGTGCAAACTTCTGCACACGTTCAGTCATTTATCGAAGTAGATGTTACAAATATCGTAAACTGGAGAAATAAAGTGAAAAATCAATTCTTCGCAAGAGAAGGAGAAAAAATTACTTTCACTCCAATTTTTATGGAAGCTGTAGCAAAAGCAATCAAAGAATTCCCATTAATTAATATTTCTGTAGATGGTGATAAAATTATCAAAAGAGGAAATATCAATTTAGGAATGGCTGCTGCTTTACCTGATGGAAACTTAATTGTTCCTGTAATCAAAAATGCGGATCGTTTAAATTTAGTTGGAATGACTAAAACTGTAAATGATTTAGCAGTAAGAGCAAGAAAAGGAGCTTTAAAACCAGATGATATTCAAGGAGGAACTTATACAGTAACAAACGTTGGAAGTTTTGGTTCTGTATTTGGAACACCAATTATCAACCAACCACAAGTTGCAATTTTAGCATTAGGAGCAATTCGTAAAGTTCCTGCTGTAATTGAAACTCCAGAAGGTGATTTCATCGGAATCCGTCATAAAATGTTCATTTCTCACTCTTATGACCACAGAGTTGTAAACGGAGCTTTAGGAGGAATGTTTATCAAGAGAATTAAGGAAATTTTAGAATCTTGGGATGTAAATGCTGAGTTCTAATAATTTCAAAATATATTAGTGTAAAAAAAGCGATTCTTCAATTGGAATCGCTTTTTTTTATGTTTTGAAATGGCTTAGGGATTGCAGCGACATCCTTTTGCTGCTTGCAGATTTGCAGCAAAAGATATAGCGGAAAGCCCGACCTTTTTCCTAAGTTTTTGTCGAAGGAAAAAAGGGAAGCTCCAAATAAAATTATTTAGTGATATTCATTTTTTCCAAGAAAGAAATAGAATTTGGTCCTTCCATAAAAAGTAAATCTAGAATACTAAGATTTGGAATAAAACCATGTTTATCGTCAAAAACTTGAACATATGAATCGAATTTAAAATTCGGTGTTTTTTTAGCATTTACTAAATTTCTAAAATCTATGATATCAGAATCTTCATAAGAAAGAAAGAATTCTGAAGATTTTTCTGTTGGAATTTCGATTTGTAAAGCATCTTGTACGAATGCATTTGTTTCCAAGTTCAAATCCATTAAAAATTCATGTTCTTTTTCTAAAATTGCTAATAAATCATCCTCATAATATTCAAAAAAAGGTGAAGTTCTATAAGCAATTTGTAAGGATTTTACATGTTGTTTATTCCAATGAAAAGAATTATCGATTTTGATATCTTTTGTCAATTTTTTACCATCTGTTTTGGTATGTTTTATAGGAATATTAAGATTTAATTTTCCATTTGCACCATAAATGTAGCATCTGTTTCTGTAAGTTTGTTTTTGGTAATTATCGAAATTTTCAAAAATCACTTTCTCAGATTGTGCAATAACAGCATATTCTGCAATAGAACCAAAATAGGAAGGGTGTAAAATCGTTTTCATTCTTTCTTGTTTATGATGTTGTTTTTCGGTTTGAAGAACAAATTATTTTTAAATCGAAGCGCAAAAATACGAATTATTGTAGATTTTCGAAGTAGAAAAATATTAGAATTAATTTCAAAATATTAGAAACTAAAAAAGCTACTTTATACAAAGTAGCTTTTTTTATTGTTATCTAATTATTTTTTTTATTGATTGGCTTTTTTCTTTTTCAAATACTTTCTAACTGCAATATAAACCAATAAAGCACTTAAGAAATAGTAGAAATAAGAAACTGGTTTTCCTTCACCATGAACTGTTGTAAACATTCTTTCCCAACGAATTTTGTTAATTCCTTTTCCGTTAGCATCCCAGCTCATCCATACAAAAACAGGTTTTCCAACAATGTGATCAAAAGGAACATATCCCCAAGCACGAGCATCAAGAGAATTGTCTCTATTATCTCCCATCATCCAGAAATAGTTTTGTTTAAAAGTATAAGAATCTACTTCTTCTCCATTAATAAAGATTTTATCTGCTTCTACAACTAATTCATTGTTTTCGTATAGCTCAATTATTTCTTTATAAAGTGGTAAAACACGAGTATCTAATTTTACAGTTTTTCCTGCTTCTGGAATATAAATTGGACCTAAATTATCATTATTAAATGGAAAGTCAGGACTGTGAGGAAAGATATTTTTATCATATTTTCCTTCAGGTTGAACTTGTCTTGTAATGCTTTTTACACCAGGACTATTTTTTAGTCTAGCAGCATCAGCTAATGTTAAGTTTAATAATAATTTTGTATTAGATAGTCTTCTTCCTTCTCTAACATTTTGAAGAATGTCATTTGGAATATTTCCATTTGGATTTAATTCTACATTATAGAAAAATTGAATTTTCGCTCTACTTGGAAGTTTGTTTTTCTTTCCATTAATATAAACAAACCCACCTTTTACTTCTAAAGAATCACCTGGAAGACCAACACAACGCTTTACATAGTTTGTTTTTTTATCAATTGGTTTATACGTAAATTCACCAGAATTATCTCCCCACATTGTTTTTAAAGTATCTGTAGGCCAGTTAAAAACAACGATATCATTTCTTTCAATATCTTCAATTCCTGGAAGTCTGAAATATGGAAGTTGTGGCTTTTTTAAATATGAAGCCGATTTTACAATTGGTAAAGAGTCATGAACCATTGGAGCAGCAACTGTTGTGATAGGTGTTCTAGCTCCATAATGAACTTTACTTACAAAAAGAAAGTCTCCAATTAAAAGCGTTTTTTCTAAAGAAGAAGTTGGAATTGTAAAAGGTTGAATAAAATATGTGTGTACCATTGTTGCTGCGATAATTGCAAACAAAATAGAACTAATCCATTCACCAACTTCTGTTCCTGGTTTTAAACTTCTGTCTTCAATATATTTTACATCTAGAGCATAGTTTACATAATAAATATAAAGTCCAAGAGTAACAATTACTAAAACAGTATCTAAAGTTGAGTTTTTTCCAAAACTTCGGATAGTTTCTACCCAAATTACAGGGAACATTAATAAATTAACAATAGGAACAAAAAGTAAAAATGTCCACCACCAAGGTCTGTTTATAATTTTCATTAAAACAATTGCATTGTATATTGGAACTAATGCTTCCCAAGGTTTTCTACCTGCTTTTTTATATAATTTCCATGTTCCTAAAAAATGTATTACTTGAACAAGTAACATAAATAGAAACCACATTTGTACTAAACTCATATTTATTTTCTTTTATTCGTGTATTTTTTAAATTCCTAAAACGTCTTTCATGGTGTAAACACCTTTTTTATCCACAAGCCATTCTGCTGCAATAACTGCTCCAAGAGCAAAACCTTCACGAGAATGTGCTGTATGTTTTATTTCAATTGTATCTACATCAGATACATAAGAGATTGCGTGTGTTCCTGGAACATTTGGGATCCTTTTTGCATAAATTGGAATTGTATCATTTGTAGATTGATTGTTTAATTCCCAAGTTGTTTTTTCTGTATGCTTTAAAATTCCTTCTGCCAGAGAAATTGCTGTTCCACTAGGAGCATCTAATTTTTTCATGTGATGAATTTCTTCCATAGAAACATGATATTGCGAAAGTGTTTTCATCATTTTTGCTAAATGTTCATTTAATTCAAAAAAGATATTTACACCTAAACTAAAATTAGAACCATAAATAAAAGCTCCATTTTTTGCTTCACACAATTCTATAATTTCATCGTATCTTTCTAACCAACCAGTAGTTCCAGAAATCACAGGAATTCCTGCATTTATCGCCATTGAAATATTATCAAAAGCAGCTGAAGGAATACTAAAATCTATTGCAATATCCGCAATTGATAAATCTGCATTTTCCGAATTTCTACCTATTTTTAAAACAATGTCATGACCTCTTTCTAAAGCTATTCTTTCAATAACTTTTCCCATACGACCATAACCTAGTAATGCAATCTTCATTGTTAAAATTTTAAATTTATTGTTGCGCCTACAACTGGCTTGTAGTTGAACTGATCAAATTGAACATTTGGTTTTACACTTAAATTTCTACTTGTATCAAATTGTAGTAAATGCGCATTGATACTAGCTTCTACGATTTGAAGTAAATAAATCCCAATCGTAGATAAAAGTGCTAAATCTCTATTCTTTTTGAACGTTTTTTGTCCTTGCTCTAAAGTTTCCAAACTCAAAAGTGCGTTACCGTTTGCGTCTGTAAACTCATCTCTTTTTCCTGCGATTCTCAATTTATAAGCTTCGCGATATCTTTTATAAGAATCATTATTATCAGCATAAAGATAAATTGTTGTTCCAAGTGCAGCATAAACAATCGGAACTTTCCAATATTTTTTGTTGTAAGCTTGTCCTAAACCTGGAAGAATTGCAGAATAGAAAGCAGCCTTTGCTGGTGCTAATGGTCTGTAAGTATATGATTCTACTTCTAAATTTCCTTTTACTTTAATGTCGTCATTATTCTTTTTTTGTGCATAAGAATTAATAGTGATTCCTAAAAACACAAAGAAAAGAAAGTACAATTTACCTAATTTCACTACTTTAATAAATTTTTAATTCTATTAAAGTCCGCTTCAGATTCGAAGGGAACAATAATTTTACCTTTGTCTTTACCAGTCAACCTAACATTAATTTTGTTTCCAAAATATTTGTTAAAACTGTCAACGTTATCTCGCACAAATTTAGGTAATTCCTCGCTTTCTTTCTTACTTTTTACAGAAGTATTCCCTTCTTTTAGGTTTTTAACAAGATTTTCTGTTTGTCTAACAGATAATTTGTCTTTAATAATTTTTTCATAGATTTTTAATTGAAGATCGATATCATCCACATTTACAAGCGCTCGCCCATGTCCCATAGATAAAAATCCGTCACGCATTCCTGTCTGAATAATCGGATCAAGCTTCAATAATCGAAGGTAATTCGTAACTGTAGAACGTTTTTTTCCTACACGTTTACTCATTTCTTCTTGTGTTAATTCAATTTCATCAATTAATCTTTGATAAGTTAAAGCAATTTCAATCGGATCTAAATCCTTACGTTGAATATTTTCAACCAATGCCATTTCAAGCATTTCTTGATCGTTTGCAATTCTCACATATGCAGGAATTGTAACTAATCCAACAAGTTTTGAAGCTCTAAATCTTCTTTCTCCTGAAACTAATTGAAATTTATTTCCTTCTAATTTTCTTACAGTGATTGGCTGAATTACACCTAATTCTCTGATAGAACTTGCAAGTTCTTTTAGTTCTTCTTCGTTAAAATAAGTTCTTGGCTGAAATGGGTTAACTTCAATCGCATCTAAATCAATATCAATAATATTTCCAACAACTTTTTCAGCATTTTGATCTTTTGCAGATTTAATATCTGCCGCAGGATCTTTTAATAATGCTGATAATCCTCTTCCTAATGCTTGTTTTCTAGTTGCTTTTGCCATTAGTTCTCATTCTTTTTTAAAATTTCGTGGGCTAAATTTAAGTAATTTATTGCTCCTTTGCTAGTTGCATCATAAGCAATAATACTTTCACCAAAACTTGGTGCTTCTCCTAAACGAATATTTCTTTGAATTATCGTATCAAAAACCATCGTACTAAAATGTGTTCGAACTTCATCAACAACCTGATTTGAAAGTCGTAATCTCGAATCATACATTGTTAAAAGTAACCCTTCAATATCTAATTTTTTATTATGGATTTTTTGGACACTTTTTATCGTGTTTAATAATTTTCCTAAACCTTCTAAAGCGAAATATTCACATTGAATTGGAATAATTACAGATTCTGCCGAAACTAGAGCATTTAAGGTAATTAAACCCAAAGAAGGTGCACAATCAATTAAAATATAATCGTATTCTTTTTTGATTTTTGCTAATGCATTTTTAAGCATATATTCACGTTGTGGTTTGTCAATCAATTCGATTTCTATACCAACTAAATCTATATGTGCAGGAATTATATCAACGTTTGGAGAAGTAGTTTCTGTAATAATTTCAGAAGCAAGTAATGAATTTTCAAGCAGTTCATAAGTTCCGCTTTCCACTTCATCAACAGCGACTCCTAATCCAGACGAAGCATTTGCTTGTGGATCAGCGTCGATTAATAATACTTTCTTCTCTAAAACTCCTAAAGCTGCTGCCAAATTCACGGAAGTTGTTGTTTTTCCAACTCCACCTTTTTGATTGGCGATAGCAATAATTTTTCCCATTTAATAAGTTTCATTTATAGTAAAAGTAAAAATACAATTATTTGTTAGTTATAAAAATAATAGATGTTAACAAAACAACAACAGTTGTTTTAATTTACTAAAAATAAAAATGTTAGCATAATCTATTGTTAATTTATTTTTTAATCAAACAATGAAAGAAAACATTGCTAAATAGAATGTAGAATGAAAAAAGAATGAGAATTTAATCGTTTTGAACTTTTTTTAAAGCAAATTTTTTAAATTTAATATTTGTAATAATTAACCCAGAAATAATTAATAATCCACTAACTAAATGATATTCATGAAGTTTTTCATGAAAGAAGAATTCTCCAAAAATTGCAGCAGAAATAGGAATAAAATTCATAAAAACAGCTCCTTGATTTGCACCTTTAATTTTAATTCCTTGATTCCATAAAAAATAAGCAACCGCAGTTCCTAAAATTCCGATTCCAACACTTGAAATCCAAAAACTCTGTGAGTGAACTTCTAAGTTTGCAATTCCAAATAATGGTAAAATTACTGCATAACAAATCAAACACATAATTGCAGTTAATAAAGTAAATGTTCTATTGGAAATATCAACCGAATATTTTTTTACCCAAATGTGATGAAAAGCAAAAAAGCAACTTCCAAGAAGAATATAAAAATCAGACATACTAATTTCCATATTTTCAATGTTTAAAAATTTTCCTTTTAGAATTAAATAAAAAACACCAATAAAAGATAAAACCACACCGATGATTTGTTTTGGAAATAATTTAGATTTATAAATTAAAAAAGAAAAAAGAAGCGTAAAAGTTGGGTTTAAACTCAAAATTAAAGCAGCCGTAATTGCAGAACCTTCTACTAAACTTAAAAAATAGAAAAAATTAAATCCGAACAAACCAATTACTCCAACAAGGAAAGTTCCCATCATGTTCTGTCGAATTTCTTTTAATGTTGGAAAACTTCTGATACACAGGATTGCAAGAGCAATTACACCAAAAATATATCTCCAAAAACCAGCTTCTACAAAATTTACCTCTTTCAGCATGATTTTTGCAAAGAAAAAGTTCAATCCCCAAAATGTTGCAGCTGCAATAAAATATAAGTAAGATTTCATCCTTTGATATAATTTGGTTAAGCTACTTTAAGTTACACTTTTATGAGAGTAAAATCAAGTTTATAACAAAGAATATATTTTTTTAGGAAAGTCCTTTAAAAAAAGAAAAAAGAACTGAAAAAATACCTTAATTTTTTATATAAAATTTTAAAAAAGATTCGTATTTGAAATTAACAAAAAAACGTATGAAAATCATGATAATAATCTTGAATTTGTAATACATTTTTCAGTACTTTTGGAACCTCAAAACAACTAAATTATTTAGAATGAAAACAGATTCTTTCGTTTTAAGACATGTTGGGCCTCGTGAGAATGAAGTGCAAGACATGCTAGCTACAATCGGAGTTGATTCGTTAGATGAATTAATAAATAAAACTGTCCCTGAAGATATAAGATTAAATGGTGATTTAGATTTGGATGCAGCGATGAGTGAATATGAGTATATGGCACATATTCATGAATTAGCAAAGCAAAATAAAACTTTCAAAACTTATATTGGATTAGGATATCATCCAACAATTTTACCTGGAGTTATTCAAAGAAATATTTTAGAAAACCCAGGATGGTACACGGCTTATACTCCTTACCAAGCAGAGATTGCACAAGGAAGACTAGAGGCTTTATTGAACTATCAAACAATGCTTGTTGATTTAACAGGAATGGAACTTGCAAATGCTTCTTTACTTGATGAAGGTACTGCAGCAGCGGAAGCAATGATTATGTTATACGCAACAAGATCTAGAACTCAAAAGAAAGCAAATGCTTTACAGTTCTTTGTTGCTGAAGATGTTTTACCTCAAACAATAGACGTATTAGTTACTAGAGCAACTCCACTAGGAATTGAGTTAATCATAGGTAACCCAGATACTTTTGAGTTTACAGAAAACGTATTCGGAGCTTTAGTTCAATACCCAGGGAAAGACGGAAAAATTGTTGATTATAAAAACTTTGTTGAGAAAGCAAATGATGTAGAAGCAAGAATTGCTGTTGCAGCAGATTTATTAAGCTTAACATTATTAACACCTCCAGGGGAATGGGGAGCGGATGTTGTTGTTGGAACAACACAACGTTTCGGAATTCCAATGGGGTATGGTGGACCACATGCTGCTTATTTCGCAACAAAAGAAAAATATAAAAGAAATATTCCAGGAAGAATTATTGGTGTAACCCAAGATGCCAATGGAGGTAGAGCTTTACGTATGGCGCTTCAAACTAGAGAGCAACATATTAAAAGAGAAAAAGCAACTTCAAATATTTGTACTGCCCAAGTTCTTTTAGCTGTAATGGCTGGAATGTATGCTGTGTATCATGGACCACAAGGTTTATCTTACATTGCAAATTCTGTTAGAAACTTAACAAACACTTTAAATAAAGGATTAAAAGATTTAGGATTTGTTCAGACAAATGAAACTATCTTTGATACTTTAGCTATAGAAATTGAAGATAAAGCGAAATTAAAAGAATTAGCTGAAGCTGCTGAAATTAACTTTAATTATACTTCTGAAAGTATTGTAACAATTTCATTAAATGAAACTACTTCTTTAAAAGATGTAAATGAAATTTTAAACATTTTTGCACAATTAGCTGGAAAAGATACTGTAGTTATGAATGAAGTAATTGCTTCAGAAGAATTACCAGTTTCTCTAGAAAGAACTTCTGATTTCTTAACGAATGAAGTATTCAATACATACCATTCTGAATCAGAAATGATGCGTTATATCAAAAAATTAGAACGTAAAGATTTATCATTAAATCACTCAATGATTTCTTTAGGTTCTTGTACGATGAAATTAAATGCTGCTTCTGAAATGCTTCCATTAAGCTGGAGTAACTGGAATAGCATCCACCCATTTGCACCTGTTGACCAAGCAAAAGGTTATCACATTGTTTTTGAAGAATTAGAAAAAGCATTAAATGTTATTACTGGATTTGCAGCTACTTCTGTACAACCAAATTCTGGAGCACAAGGAGAATATGCTGGATTATTAACAATTAAAGCTTATCATGAATCAAGAGGAGATCATCATAGAAATGTGATTTTAATTCCATCTTCTGCACACGGAACAAATCCTGCATCAGCAATTATGGCTGGAATGAAAGTAGTTGTAACGAAATCTACAGAAGAAGGAAATATAGATGTTGCTGATTTAAGAGAAAAAGCAGAATTACATAAAGATGATTTAGCTGGATTAATGGTTACTTATCCTTCAACTCACGGAGTTTTTGAAAGTACTATTAAAGAAATTACTTCAATTGTTCATGAACATGGAGGACAAGTTTATATGGATGGAGCAAACATGAATGCACAAGTTGGATTGACAAATCCAGCAACAATTGGAGCAGATGTTTGTCACTTAAACTTACATAAAACTTTTGCAATTCCTCATGGAGGAGGTGGGCCAGGAGTTGGACCAATTTGTGTTGCAGCACATTTAGCACCTTTCTTACCATCAAATCCAATTATTGCCACAGGAGGAGAAACACCAATTACAGCAGTTTCTGCTGCACCTTGGGGGTCTGCTTTAGTTCTTTTAATTTCTTATGGTTATATTAAAATGTTAGGAGCTAAAGGTTTAAAAGATTCTACTGTAAATGCAATTTTAAATGCGAATTACATGAAGACTCGTTTAGAAAAAGAATATGAAATTCTTTATACAGGAGAAAATGGATTCTGTGCACACGAGATGATTGTTGATTTTAGACCATTTAAAGTAAAAGGAGTTGAGGTTACAGATATCGCAAAACGTTTAATGGATTATGGATATCATGCACCAACAGTTTCTTTCCCAGTTGCAGGAACTTTAATGATTGAACCTACAGAAAGTGAAAATAAAGCAGAATTAGATAGATTTTGTGATGCTTTAGTTTCTATTCGTGAAGAAATTGAAAATTCAACAAAAGAGAATACAAACACTCCATTGAAGAATGCGCCTCATACACAAGCGATGTTGACAGCAGATCAATGGGACTTACCTTATACAAGACAACAAGCTGCTTTCCCACTACCATTTGTAGAGGAAAATAAGTTCTGGCCAACAGTTCGTCGTGTAGATGATGCTTATGGTGATAGAAATTTAGTTTGTTCTTGTGCGCCTATTGAGGCGTATGTGTAAATTTTACTATCTTTATACAGAATCAAATAAGGTCAAACATATTAATTGAATAAATAAAATACTATTTTCGTTTTGCTTTAAAATGAAAATAGTATTTTTGCGAATACACTTGTTTTAATTAGATTTTTAATTATGAAAAACATCACCAAAGAAACTTATATAAATTGGTATAAGGATATGCTTTTTTGGAGAAAATTTGAAGATAAATTAGCTTCATTATACATTCAACAAAAAGTTAGAGGATTCCTTCATTTATACAATGGACAAGAGGCTGTATTAGCTGGAGCTTTACACGCTATGGATTTAGAGCATGATAAGATGATTACTGCTTATCGTAACCACGTTCAGCCTATTGGAATGGGTGTAGATCCAAAGAAAGTAATGGCTGAGCTTTTAGGTAAAGCTACTGGAACGTCTCAAGGATTTGGAGGTTCAATGCATATTTTTGCAAAAGAAAAAGGGTTTTATGGAGGACACGGAATTGTTGGTGGTCAAATCCCTTTAGGAGCAGGAATTGCATTTGCAGATAAATATTATAAAAGACCAGGAGTAACATTAACATATTTTGGAGATGGAGCTGCTCGTCAAGGTTCTTTACATGAGACTTTCAATATGGCTATGAACTGGAAATTACCAGTTGTATTTATCGTTGAGAATAATCAATATGCTATGGGAACTTCTGTAGAAAGAACTGCAAATCATACAGATATCTGGAAATTAGGTTTAGGTTATGAAATGCCTTGTGGACCTGTTGACGGAATGAATCCTGTGAAAGTTGCAGAAGCAATGCAAGAAGCTATCGATAGAGCACGTAGAGGAGAAGGACCAACATTCTTAGAGATGAAAACGTATCGCTATAGAGGGCACTCTATGTCAGATGCGCAACACTATAGAACGAAGGAAGAAGTTAAAGAATATCAAAAAATTGATCCAATCTTACAAGTTCTTACGGTAATCAGAGAAAATGGATATGCGACAGAAGATGAAATTGCAGAAATGAATGCTGGAGTAAAAGCAAAAGTTGCTGAATGTGAGAAATTCGCATTAGAATCTCCGTACCCAGATAAGCAATTATTATACGATGTAGTTTACGAACAAGAAGATTATCCATTCTTAAAACATAGATAAAATTATGGCTGAAATTATCAAAATGCCTCGATTGAGTGATACAATGACAGAAGGAGTTGTTGCTCAATGGTTGAAAAAAGTAGGGGATAAAGTAGAAGAGGGTGATATCTTAGCAGAAATCGAAACAGATAAAGCTACGATGGAATTCGAATCATTCTATGAAGGGACTCTTTTATACATTGGTGTACCAGAAGGTGAAGGAGCTCCTGTAGATTCTTTATTAGCTATTATTGGAAATGAAGGAGAAGATGTTTCTAACTTAATTAATGGAGAAGGAAACACAGAGAAGTCAGAAGAAAAAGAAACAGAAGTAAAAGAAGAACCAAAAGTAGAGGAGAAAAAAGAAGCTCCTGTTGAAATTCCTGCAAATGTTGAGTTTATCACAATGCCAAGATTAAGTGATACGATGACAGAAGGAACGGTTGCTAATTGGTTAAAAGAAGTTGGAGATAAAGTAGAAGAGGGTGATATCTTAGCAGAAATCGAAACAGATAAAGCTACGATGGAATTCGAATCTTTCTATGAAGGAACTCTTTTATATGTTGGATTAAAAGCTGGAGAATCTGCTTCAGTGGATAGTCTTTTAGCTGTTATTGGAGAAGAAGGAACTGATATTTCAGAAATTGTTGAGAGATTTAACAAAGGAGAAGCTTTAGAATCTACTCCTCATCATACAGATATTAAAGAAGCTGATAAACCAAAAGCTGATCACTCTAAAAAAGAAGAAACTGTAATAGTTGATACTGTTGTAGTTGAAAGTAATGGAAGGTTAAAAGCTTCACCTTTAGCTAAAAAGATTGCTAAAGAAAAGGGAATTAACTTAGCAAAAGTAAGTGGAACAGGAGAAGGAGGACGTATTGTAAGAAGAGACGTTGAAAATTATACAGAAGTAGTAACAGCTGCTCCAGTACAAGAAGTTCCAAAAACTGCTGCACCAGCTGCTGCATCAAAACCAGCTGCACCAGTTTATGTTCCAACAGGAGAAGAGCAACAAGAAGAAGTGAAGAATTCACAAATGCGTAAGACTATCGCACGTAGATTAAGTGAATCTAAATTTACTGCTCCTCACTATTATTTAACAATTGATATCGATATGGATAATGCGATTACATCAAGAAAAGCAATCAATGCAATTCCTGATACAAAAGTATCATTCAACGATATGGTTGTAAAAGCTAGTGCAATGGCATTAAGAAAACATCCACAAGTAAATACACAATGGACAGATGCTGCTACAGTTTATAACAAACACATTAATATTGGTGTTGCTGTTGCTGTTGCAGATGGATTAGTTGTTCCTGTGTTGAAATTTACGGATAATATGAGTATGACTCAGATTGGAGCTGAGGTTAAAGATAAAGCTGTAAGAGCAAAATCTAAGAAATTAACTCCAGCTGAAATGGAAGGAAGTACATTTACAGTTTCTAACTTAGGAATGTTCGGAATCCGTGAGTTTACATCTATTATCAACCAACCAAATTCAGCAATTTTATCTGTTGGAGCAATTGTTCAAAAACCAGTTGTGAAAAATGGTGAAATCGTTGTTGGAAATGTAATGACAGTTACTTTAGCTTGTGACCATAGAACTGTGGATGGAGCAACAGGAGCTGCATTCTTACAAACATTCAAACAATATTTAGAGAATCCAGTTACTATGTTAGCTTAATTCTTTAATTAAAAATATTAAAAGCCTTTTCAGTTTTGAAGAGGCTTTTTTTTATGTCTTTATTTTTAATATTGAAATAATAAAATTGACATGTTTAATAAAAATAGAAAAAGCACCTATTTTTCAATAAGTGCTTTTGATAAATAAAGTATATTATTTTATTGATATTTTTTCTTTCGTATAAAAGTGAAAATAAATCCGAAAATTGCTAAAAGAATTAATGGTAAAACTATATTAATAATTTGCCATTTTGAACGTTCTTTAAATGCTTTTTCTTTATCTAGAATTTTTAAATCTACTGTTTTTGAACGAATATTAATTAAGCCAGAATCGTCTAATAAATAATTAATAGCATTCATTAAAAACTCTTTATTCCCAAACCTTTCTTGTGTCCATTTGTCCGAATCTAAAGAAAGTGGTTGGTTGTTTTGAACTTGATTTCGGATGAAATCTCCATCTGAAATTACAACCATTTTATTTTCAATTCCTTTGTCTTTTGCATTTTCTAAAGAAAAAGGTTTTACTCTATTATTATAAGCTGAAGTAAATTTTCCTTCTAATAAAACTCCAAAGAATTTTTCCTTTTCATCTGCAAATTTTTTCGGATCAGGTTTTTCAGTTAATTCATCTAAAGAAATGATTTTTGGTAAACCTACAATTTGTGAAAGTTTAGAGCTTTGTAATAATATTTTTTTAGTCACATCTTTATTCTTCAAAGTATCCATGCTATTTGGAAAACGAAGACGGACTGGTTCTGTATTTTTGGATAAAGAATTTTTTCCATTTGGTAAAACCAAAGGATGATAAGGCCAAATAAACTGACTAAATTGTGGTTTATTTCCAGTATTTCCTGTTTGTAAAAGAATTTTTGAACCATATAAATCTTTTACAACGTCCGAATTAATTCGAACTCCATAATTGAAAAATAAATCTGTTAAACCTAAATCTCTTGGATATAAAAGTGCTTCTCCAGTTTGCATTAAGCTATCCAATTCTGCATAGGCATTATCCACCATCCAAAGTGTTTTTCCACCATTCATGATGAATTGATCCATTGTATATTTTTCTGCTTCCGTGAATTTTTCTGTAGGTTTTGCGATAATTGCTAAATCATAACCTTGAATATCTTTTGCAGTTTTTTGAGGATTTCTTTGTACAGAATCTAAAGTGAAAACACCTAAATGATAATAGTTTTTTACTTTACGAAGCATATCCGCAATATAAAGATCGTTTAATTCTCCATTTCCTTTAAGAATTGCGATTTTTTTAGATTTTGTATTTGTAATTTTATGAATTGCATTTAGAAAATTATATTCTAAAGCTTGAACAGAATTTTCAATTTGATCATCTTCTGCATTGATAACAGCAGTTTGAAGTAAGTTTACATTTTCAGATTTATCACCATATTTTATAATTGCCCATGGAAAAATAATTGCTTGCGAAATTTTTCCATCTTCTTGAACTTGTAATCTACTTGGCTCTAAACCTTTTTGAATTAAATCTTTTTCATGCCCCGTTGGATTGATAAAACGAAAATGAATTTTAGAGTTATCCGATTTGAATTCTTCTAAAAGTTGCTTTGATTCCAATTGTAAACGTTTAAATTCTGAAGGAAAATCTCCTTGTAGATAAACATTAATTTGAATTGGATCTTTGATGTTTTTTATAATTTTTTCAGAAGCTTCTGAAAGTGTATATCGATTGTCGTGCGTTAGATCCCATCTTTCATAAATTTTACTTCCTAGCACATTGATAAGAATCACAACAGCTAATAAAACGACAATTTTTATTGGGGTTTGTTTCTTATTCATTTTTCAATCTAAAGTTTGTTAATACTAAAAAGAAAAGTGTGATACTGATAAAATAAATTAAATCACGAGAATCAATCACACCACGACTAATACTTTTAAAATGCTCATTCATACCTATTTGTTGAATGATATAATCAGCGTTTCCAAAAATATTATAATTAGCTAAACCCTCAAATCCATAATACAAAAAGAAAGAAATAAAGATGCTAATAATGAAAGAAACAATTTGATTTTTTGTCAAAGTAGAAGTATAAATTCCAATAGCAGAAAATGCACTTGCCAGAAATAAAAGTCCAATATAAGAACCTAAAATACTTCCAAAATCAATATTACCAACAGGATTACTTAATTCGTAAATACTATAAATATAAACTGTTGTTGGGAGAATTGCAGCGATAATTAAAACTAAAGAAGCGAAATATTTCCCAAGAATAATTCCCCAATCAGAAATTGGTTTTGTTTTTAAAATTTCAATAGTTCCTTGATTATATTCATCAGAAAAACTACGCATTGTAATGGCAGGAATTAAGAAAATTAAAAACCAAGGAGCTAAAAAGAAATAGCTTGTTAAGTCGGCAAATCCTCCGTTTAGAATATTAAAATTATCATTGAAAACCCACAGAAAAAGTCCATTTATAATCAGAAAAACAGCGATTACTAAATATCCGATTGGGCTAGAAAAAAAAGAATTTATTTCCTTTTTTAAAATTGCAACCATAAAAGAATAAAAAAATTGATTAAACAAAAATAGGTTCAGAACTATACACTTTATCTACACTCCAAGCTTCTGGTTTGGCATCAAAAAGAGGTTTTACATTTGCCCAAACTGATTTGAAAAGGTCAGAATTTCGATATTGTTCTAAGTAAAGTTCACTTTCCCAATAGCTATAAGTGAAAAATATATTAGGATTTTTCTTATCTCTATACAATTCTAAAAAACGACAACCTTCTGAATTTCGTATTTTATTTCTGTTTTTTTCGAATCTTGATAAAAATTCTTCAATCTTTTCTTCCTGAAAAGTCATTTTTACAATACGTACGAACATGTTTTATTTATCTAAAAAATTAACGACTATATGATCTCGGTAACGAAGTCCTAACAGACTATTTGCTCCTCCGACGGTCGCTAAATTACTTTTATAGATGGCAAGTTCCAAAAAATTTCCAGAATTAAATATCGCAAGACGACTTCCGTCCTTATATCTTTGATCTGGAGGAAGTGTAAAGTCAACAATATCACTATATTTAGAATAGACTTTTTTGAACACATATTTTTTTGCAACAATTTCGTATTTTCTTCCTTTTCCTATATCCTTGAAAAGTTTTTTACTAATATTTGTTACAACATTTCCGTAATTATCAATATAAATAACACTTCCAGTGATTTGATTATTTCCTTTTTGAACAACAGGTTGGAACTCTGTTAATTCTTTATAATTTTCTAATGGTTTTCCTACAACTTCTAACTTTCCACCTCGCAAAATATGACAAGCAACTTGTACAAAATCAGCAAGCATATGATTAGAGTTTTTTTGAAATTGAGGAACGTTAATTTCAACGATTTGTTCTGGATTTATATCGGAAACAATCATTGAAATCACACCATTATCAGGACAAACAAAAAAATGTCCATCTAATTTTAATGCAATATGTTTATTTTCTGGATTTGGCTCACAATCTACACCAATCATATGCACACTTCCTTCTGGAAAATGTTTGTATGCATTTTTTAGTACATAAGCAGCTTCCGTAATATTAAAAGGGGAAACATGATGTGAAATATCTACAATATTTGCATCAGGTAACTCCTTGAATATTATTCCTTTTAAAGCTCCAACATAGTGGTCTTTTATTCCAAAATCAGTAGTCAGTGTAATCAGCGACATTGGCAATTTTTAACTTATAAATAATTGATTATTACTTCTTTTTGTTATTAAATTGATAAACCATTCACAAAGGTATATAATTATACATTATAATTTAGTACTTTTAAACTGAATTTTAGATTAATAACTTAAATTTCTTAAACATTTGAACGAAAGAATAATTGAACTTCTTGAAATAAATCCGATTGATTTATTTGGAACGGAAAATTCTAACATTGTTTTATTAAAAACATATTTTCCAAAATTAAAAATAATTGCTAGAGGAAATAAGCTAAAAGCGTATGGCTCACCTGAAATTTTAGATGAGTTTGAAAAACGTATTACAATGCTTATCAAATACTTAAATAAATATAATAAGCTAGATGAAAATAGTATAGAAAGAATTCTAACATCTACAGGAAAAGAAGAAAAAGGACTAAATCTAAATTCTGAAATCTTAGTTCATGGTGTTGGAGGTCGACAAATTAAACCTCAGACAGAAAATCAACGTTTGATGGTGAAATTAATGCAAAAAAATGATATGCTTTTCGCAACTGGTCCTGCTGGAACAGGAAAAACATATACTGCTGTTGCATTAGCGGTAAAAGCCTTAAAAGAAAAAACAGTTCGTAGAATTATTTTAACAAGGCCTGCTGTTGAATCTGGTGAAAATTTAGGTTTCCTTCCTGGTGATTTAAAAGAAAAATTAGATCCTTATATGCAACCTCTTTACGATGCTTTGCGAGATATGATTCCTTTTGAAAAATTGGATGCTTATATTGAGAAAGGTGTTATTCAAATTGCTCCTTTAGCATTTATGAGAGGAAGAACATTGGATAATGCATTTGTAATTTTGGATGAAGCTCAAAATACGACACATGCACAAATGAAAATGTTTTTAACAAGAATGGGGAAAAACGCAAAATTTATCATTACTGGTGATCCTGGACAAATTGATTTGCCTAGAAAACAAGTTTCTGGTTTAAAAGAAGCTTTACTTAGTTTAAAAGAAGTGAAGGGAATCGCAATGATGTATTTAGATGATAAAGATGTGGTAAGACACCGTTTGGTTAAGGAAATTATTAAAGCATATAAAAGTATTGAATCTGAATAAAAAAAGGGAAGTAATTAAATTGCTTCCCTTTTTTAAACTAACTCACTATCTATATCTAAATCACTTGACAAAGTGAAAATCTATTATTTTAAATAACTAACTTGTTAATGTATTAACAATTGTTGTGCCAAAAAATAAAATTTTATAATAAATATAGATTTTAACTTAATTTATTTAAATATTATTGAATATTTAAGAACTTGATTTTCTATTAACTGATGAATTTTATCAAGCTTGGATAAAAAACAGTTGTTTCTCTTTTTTTTGTTAAAATAGCAAAGATTACTGGAAGAATTACATTAATTGATTTTATCAAAAGGAAGATTAAAAAAATGATTCTCCAATTTCCTAGTGGAATAAATGTGAATAGAATTAGACAAACAATAAGTAAAGAACTAAGTATCGTCCAAGAAATCTGAAAATTTAGAATATTTTTACCAATTTCATTTGAGCTTATTACTTTATCTTTTTTATTTAACCATAAAACTAGAGGAATAATAATATTTCCGATTGGAATTAATAAAGAACTCAACACAGAAAGATGCATAAACATTAAATAATTTTTATTTTCTTGTTTTCCGTAATCAAGAATTGTTTCCAAATTTATTTCCAAAACATCACAAATTAATTGTAGTGTTTTACTTCTAGGCTCTGTTTCATTATTTTCAATTCGTTGAATTGTTCGTAAATTTACGCCTGCTTCTTCCGCTAAATCTTCTTGAGACATTCCTTTTCGCTTTCTTATTTTTCGGATTTTCTGACCAATTTCTTTCATCGTTGATTTATTTTAAATTTCTATTCAAAATTACAATACATTCCATAGTATTTATAACGGTTTTTATGCGACATTTATATGACATTTATGTCAAAGTCAACAAAATCAATGGATAAAAAGGATTTTAATTTTAGGAATAAAAAAAGCACCCAATAATTGAGTGCTTTTCTTTCATTCAAGTTTTGAGATTTATAAACTATTGTAAAAGCGAACAAGCCTTAAAACTTCGTATGGATTTTTACAATCAAGTCTGTTTTCTCTAATAAATTTGTTCACTTGATTTTTTTGATCACTAAATGTTTTTAATAATTTAGATTTTGAAAGTTTAGTTTTCACATATTTTCCATTCTTCAAAACATAATAAGCTTCAAATTGTTTTAATCTACTTCCAGATCCAACTGGAGTTGCACCTGCATAACCTCCAAGTCCTTTTCTGTCCACATTAATTTTAATTTCTTTTTTATAAAGTTCTTTTAAAATTAAAGGTTGATCTGATTGTTGATCTGAAATGATTTCAAAATATTCAGCATGAAGATCTTCAGGGTTTTCAAATTGTGATTTTTGAATTTTGAAAAACTCTCTAACACTTCTTGTCTTCAAATCATAAATCCCGAAACCTTTTAAAGTTTGATTGTCTAATTGATAAAATTCTTTAAGATTTCCAGGTGACGATTCTAAATTAATAGTGCTATTTTCTAAATTATAATGAAGTTTGTCTCGATGAATTAAAGTTCCGTCATTTATTCTAATGTATCCATTTGACCAGTTTTCAAAAAGAAAAGGATTGTATTTTTTGGTTACATTAATTGTTTTTACAGATCGCATGGTACCTGTTTCATTGAAAGTAAGTTGATTTGGTGTGATTTCATTTAATAAGCCTTGAGCAAATAATGAAGTAGAAGTGATTAATGTTGCTAGTAATAAAATTTGTCTCATAATATTAAAAATTTTGATGTAATTTAACAAAAAAATATTAAAAAGCAATTTAAAGTGTTAAAATAATGTTTATAATGTTTTTTTAGTTTTAAAAATATATTAATAATTATATAATTAGTAATAAATCAAAACACAGTTTTTGTAGCATTTAAATTTTTAAAGAAAATGAAATAAAAAAATCCCATTCATTTGAACAGGATTTTTTAGATGATATATTTAGAAAAGAATTAATTTTCAGTTGTTTGCTTTAAAATTTGTAGAGCTTTTTCTTGATTTCCATCATTGTTTGCTGGCTCAATTTCAAGAATTGAACACATCAATTCATATAAATCAACTGTGTTATAAGAAGGAATAATTTCTTTTTTAAATTTACTTCCGTTTACAATAAAAATTCCATGCATATCTTCACCATCGAAAGGATCATATCCATGTGTTCCTCCTGTAAAACTATAAGGTCTATCCTCAAAAAAATCTCTTGTTGTCATAGACCAACCAGATTCTGCAACAGTGATAATGTCCGCAATAAAAGGATGATTTGAATAATGTAATTCTGCAGGAACTTCTTCCTTCAAATACACTTTCATATGTGGATTAACATCTTTTAATTGATTGTAAATTTCCATTTTTTTAGAAGAATCATTTACTGTAATTGTTCCAACTGGCGAATAATTTCCATTAAAAGAAACTTCATTTTCGTCAATATAATCGTCATAAAAAACCATCTTATCACGAGAAAGTTGCGCCATTCCATGATCTGAAACAATGATTAATTGGATATTTTCTGCTAAGTCATGGTTTTTAATTCCATCATATAATCTTCCTAAAAGAAAATCAATGTGACCAATAGTATTTTTAACTTCATCAGAAACAGGTCCGTAACGATGTCCAGCACTGTCAACAATACTAAAATATAAACTGATGAATTGTGGACGTTCAGCTTCTGGTAAATCCAACCAATTTAAAGCTGTATCAACTCTAGTTGTATTTGCAATATTTCCATTATAAGGTTTCCAAATGGAAGGACGAACTCCTTGAATTGGCGCTTCAGAACCTGGCCAAAAATACGTTGCTGTTTTCACATTTTGCTTTTCTGCTGTAACCCAAATTGGCTCTCCTTGATACCATTTTGCATCTTTTACAGCATCTGAAGAAATGCTATATTTATCTCCTTCTTCATTGTAAAAAGTGTTCATGATGATTCCATGATTTTCTGGATGTAAACCAGTAACTAGAGAAAGATGATTAGGGAAAGTTTTTGAAGGAAAAACTGGAACTAAATTTTCTGCTTTTAATCCTTCATTTACAATTCTATCAAAATTTGGAGTGTTTATCATTTCTGTATAATCATGTCTAAATCCATCTACAGAAACTAAAATAACATGTTGTTTGGAAGAAGTTGAAGGTGGGTTTGTTGTATCTGGTGGAGTTACAGAATTTGTATTTCCATCGTCTTTATTACAAGCAAAAACAGAAATAGTTATAGCGATAAAGCTAAATAATAGTGTTGTTTTAATTTTCATTTTTTAAATAAAATTGAGATATGCAAATTTACATTTTTTAAAAAGCAAAAGATTTTTTTAGATTGTTTAACTATTAAAGTTTCGTTAAAATATTTGGAGTCTTTAACGATAAGTTTTTAATATTTCTTTGAGAAAATAAGGTTTTATGATTTTGTAAATTTAAATAAGAGTTGAAAGTGTTTGAAAGCATTTTCAGCTTTTTTTATAAATACATCAAAAACCAACACCATGAAAGTATTTTTACGATTGTTAATTCTGTCTTTATTTTTTATTGCTTGTTCTAGTGATGATGATTCTTTAAATATGCCAACAATTATTATGAAAGCTCCTAAAATGGAGATTGGACGATTGGCTTCTGCAAATTATTTTTATACAAGAATTGATTTAAAAAGTATCTATTATGTTTATGATGGAAATAATCTTGTGGTCGAATTTAGTTCTGAAACAACTCGACCTGATGAAAAAGGTTTTCAAATAGTTTTTGGAAATAAAGATTATGATGCGCAAACTGGAAATGGAATTCTTTATTATGTGGATAATGTAGGAAAAAATGCTACCAAAGGAACTTTTAATTTAGACGATTTGGGAGCATACCAAGATTATGAGTTTACGATTTATATTTTTCCAGTTTCTACAAATAATACAATTGCAGATTATGATTTATTTTACAATAGTATTCCTTTAAAAGGAAATGGAGTTAATAAAAAGATACGTTATAACTTCGGAAAATTAGATGTAGAATATGATTGTTCTAAAATTACGGATCCATCCGTTTGTGAATGTACAACAGGTGTCCCAAAATGGCATCAAGAGAAGAGATATTATACAAATGATATTGTTGAATACAATGGAACTATTTACAAAGCGAAAATGGAAATTACAAGTTATTTTCCTCCAACAAATAGTACTTCTTGGGATAAAGTTGGTTTGCCAGGAACTGTAGAAATTCCTTTAACAAATGAACTTTGTAGCTCGTATCTAAAATGGGAAAACGGAGAAAGTTATGTTGCAGATACAAAAGTTACTTTTGATAAAGGAGTATATGCAGTAAAAACGACCACAATGAGTTCACAGAAAAACCCTTCAGAAAGTAATAATTTTGAATTTATAGGAGCTTGTGAATGTGATTAGATCTTGAAAGAAATAAAATAATAAATAGAAGCATTCAATTTATGTTGAGTGCTTTTTTTATGAAAAACCTCTAAATTTTAGTTTTTATTTAACAAAATGAATATTCATTCATTTTTAAAAAATATTTAGTTTTGTTCTATAAATATTAATTAGAATGGCTAAAAGAGAAAAATGTGAGAAGAAAAGAGAAGCACTTTTAAATGCAACTTTACAACTTATCAATAATCAAGGTTTTCATGATGCTCCAATGTCGAAAATTGCAAAGCTAGCAGGAGTTTCTGTTGGAACAACTTATATCTATTTTGAAAATAAACAAGATTTGGTAAATAAGTTGTATTTAGAAATGAAAGCAAATTTGAGTTCTTACGCTTTTGATGGTTATTCTGAAAAAATGTCTGTGAAAGAAGGTTTTGCTTTAATCTGGAAAAATATTGTTCAATATAAAATGACTTTCCGAGAGCAAGCAAATTTTTTAGCACAATGTGATAATTCACCAATGATTGACAAAGAAAGTAGAATGGAAGGTTTAAAACATATTGAACCTCTTTTAAAACTTTGGGAAAAAGGGCAAAATCAAGGAATTATCAAAAAAGTTTCCCTTTATATTTTATATGCATATTCCCTTCAACCGATTTCGTTTTTGATTAAAATTAGCGAACGAGAAAATTTTGAAATGGATGAAAAAATGTTGGAAGATATGTTTGAAACAGTTTGGGATGCAATCAAAGAAAAATAATCAAGAACAAATATTAAAAAACAATGAATAATTTTCAATATAAAAATCCAACAAAAATTTTGTTTGGAAAAGAGCAAATTGCAAATATTAAAAATGAAATTCCTTCTGGAGCAAAAGTGTTAATGACTTTTGGAGGTGGAAGTATCAAAAAAAACGGCATTTATGAGCAAGTAAAAGAAGCTTTAAAAGATGTTTCTTTAGTTGAATTTGGAGGAATTCCTGCTAATCCGGAATACGAAACTTTAATGGAAGCTTTAAAAGTGATTAAAGAAGAAAAAATAGATTTTCTTTTAGCAGTTGGAGGAGGCTCTGTAATTGATGGTACAAAATTTTTAGCTGCTGCATCAAAATATGAAGGAAATGAACCTTGGGATATTTTAGTAAAAAGAGAACCAGTTTTAAATGCTTTACCACTTGGAACAGTTTTAACTTTACCAGCAACAGGTTCTGAAATGAATGCAGGTTGTGTAATTTCAAGAAGAGAAATTCAAGAGAAATTAGCAGTTGGAGGACCAGCTTTGTTTCCGCAATTTTCTGTTTTAGATCCAACAGTAATTCAATCAATTCCAAAAAGACAAATTGCCAATGGAATTGCAGATGCTTTTACACATGTTTTAGAACAATATATGACTTATTCTGTTGGAGCGAAATTACAAGATCGTTTTGCAGAAAGTATTTTACAAACATTAATTGAAGTTGCTCCAAAAATCATGGAAGATACTTCTGATTATGAGGCTGCATCTAATTTTATGTGGAGTTGTACAATGGCTTTAAATGGATTGATTAATCAAGGTGTTCCGACAGATTGGGCAATTCATGCAATGGGACATGAATTAACAGCTTTATATGGAATTGATCATGCAAGAACTTTAGCAATTGTAACTGCAAGTCATTATACATATAATTTAGATTCCAAAAAAGAGAAATTAGCTCAATATGCAGAAAGAGTTTTTGAAGTGAAATTTGGAACGGAAGAAGAAAAAGCTTTAATAGCTATTGAGAAAACAAAAGAGTTTTTTGAATCTTTAGGAATTAAGACTAAACTTTCTGAATATACAGAAGAATTTGATGGAACAGCACAACATATTTCAAAGAAATTTGAAGAAAGAGGATGGCTAGGACTTGGAGAACATCAGGCTTTAAAACCTTCTGATGTTGAGAAAATTGTAGAAATGAGTTATTAAAAAATATCTAATAAATTTGAAAACTCTTTTGGAATTTTATGATGAAATTCAAGAGAGTTTTTTCTTTTATATAACCTTATGATAAAATTCTATCGAACTATTTATTTTTTATAATAAAAACTTAAAAAATGATTTTTTAGATGCCTATTTTAAGTCAAAAATTAGAAAACCTTTATCAATATTAAAAAGTTGGAATAAGTAACTTGTATTAATTTTAATAAGTTGAGTTATGAAAGCTTTTTGGATTACAATTGTAAGTCTAATATTTCTTACATGTACAAAAGAAATCCTAGACACAGAAGCTGAATTAAATCTACAAAAGAAAGATGAATTTACAGCTTCTGGCGGTATTTTTTTCCCAGAAATGGGAGTAATGTTTGACCGAGGAAGACATCCTAACTCTGCTATTAACAATAAAAATCGTATTGTTACGATTCACAATAGTTCACCAGCAAATAATATGTATTATCGTGCTGGGACGGTAAATGGAAATCAAATTGATTTTCATCACACACAACAAAAATATTTGGATGGAATTAATGGTTCAATCGATTTAAATGATAATAATTTGGTTGTTGAAGCTCATGAATATATAGAAAGACTTTACAATCAGGTTGGGATTTTAAATGATGATAATTCTATTAACTGGCTTTGGTCAGGTAAATATGAATCCTATGCACAAAATCCGAGTATTTCTGTTAATAATGATGGTTGGGTTGTCGAAGCTCACGAATCTAGAAATCCTTTTTCAAGTCAAAATGTATTTTATAGACTTGGAAAAATTGAAAACAATCAAATTAATTATTTTTTCTCTAAACGAATTGAAGATTATATCTCTAAACCAAGAATTTCTATTTATAATGATAATGTAGTTTTGGTATACACACAAAGTAATTATGAAATTACAGTTCAAACAGGAACATTAGATAGAAATGTGAGAGATATTAATTGGAAATCAAAAATCACTATTGAAAATGCCTTAAATGGAGATATTCAGGCAATTGGTGATGATAAATTTATGTTGATTTTCAAAGAATTTGGTGTTCCAAATGGATATGCAATTCGATATGCGCAAATTTCAGGAAATACGTTTTGGTGGATTTCCTCAGGAAGAGTTGCTCAACGAATTTTATATGGTTCGGATACACCTAGTATTACGGGAAATATACAATTTCCAGTTGCAATCGCTTATGCAGAAAATAACGGTGGTGATTTAGTGTATTATGTAGGAAGTTATTCTTCTGATTAGTAAATTAGAATTATTTGTCTGAATAAGAGTTTCTTTAGTTGATGAAGAAACTCTTATTTACAAATACTATCTAAAATTTGACAATTTTCATTGTTTCTAAGCAAAACAATTTCATCTGTTTTTTTCTTTTCTAAAATGCATAAAACCTTGCAAAATGTTAAAGCAGAATTGTAAGAAAGAATAATTTTAATTCCTTTTCCATCTAAATTTCCTATGCTTTGAATATTTTTTAAACTCGGATTTGTCTGAATTAAAAGTTCCGTTCCAATATAATTTAGATTATCCAATCCTTTCAAGTTTTTTAATTCATTATTATAAGAAATAATAACGGATTTATCTACTTTTTTTAAGTTTGAAATTCCTTGTAAATTTTTGATGCTATCTAAAACAGTGAGCTTTAAATTTCCTTGAATTTCCGTTAAATGATTCAATCCTTTTAAAGTTTTTAGAGAGCTATTTTGATTGATTGTTAGAGAACCTTTGATATATTTTAAATTGTCAAAACCATGTAAGTTTTTTAAATTTCTATTATCAAAAATTGTAATATCTCCAAAAATAGTATCGAGCTTTTGAAAGCTATAAATTGAATCTAATTTTGGATTTTTTTCTATGTATAAATAACCTTTTAAAGAAGTTAAATTCGGAATTCCTTTTAATGTTTTTAATTTTCTATTTAAGCCAACATAAAGATAATTTCCAATAGAATCCAAGCTGTCTAATCCTTGAAGAGATATTAAATTAGGATTATGATAAATGTCTAAAAATCCTCCAACTTTCTTAAGATTTTGTAATCCATTTAAAGTTTGCAAACTGTCATTATTATTGATTAAAATATAACCTCGAACTAATTCTAAAAGTTCTAGTTTTTTTAAGTTTTTAATATCTTTTCCAGAAATAGAAAGATTTCCTTCCACAATTTTTTGAGAAAAATTATCTACATCTTTTTGAGAAGAAATTATAATATCTTTCTCATTATTTTGAGCATTTAAGATAGAAAAATAGAATAAAAAACAACTGAACAATAACAATTTTCGCATGACTTTTTTCTTTAGGTATTATGAAATTACGCATTAAAAAAATGGAAGAAAATAGCGAGTATTCTTTTTTAGAAAAAACTAACATTTTTTGAAAATAAACGTGAAAAAAATCAAATAAAAATTAGATAGAATTAGTTTTAAAATTCTAAATAAACGGCAAGAAAGAATTTAAATTAAAGATAAAAAATAAGGAAATTCGTTTTTTGATTAAAGTTTTTATAACTTTAGTTCGCTTCACTTTTGAACATTTTAAACTTGGTAAATTTAAAAGGAAGAAATCCATTTTTTAATTAGAAAAACATCTGAAATTTAGAAAATATTAAATGAATTACTTAGCACATACATTTTTGTCTTTTAACAATGAAAATATTTGCATTGGAAATTTTATTGCTGATGCTGTAAAAGGAAAACAATATTTGGATTATAATTCGGAAATTCAACAAGGAATTTTATTGCATAGAGCAATTGATGAATTTACAGATTCAAATCCCATTTTTAAAAGAAGCAAGAAGCGATTAGACGAAAAATATAGACATTATTCGGGAGTAATTATTGATATTTTTTACGATCATTTTTTAGCTAAAAATTGGGAATTATATTCTTCAACAGATTTAAATGTTTATGCAGAACGTGTGTATACACTTTTAGAAAAACATGCGAGCATAATGCCAGAAAAAGCATTGCAGTTTTTTGTGTATTTAAAAAGAGAAAATATGCTTTATAATTATGAAAATGTAAAGAGTATTGAGAAAGTTTTGATTGGTATGAGTCATCGAACAAAACATGATTCCAAAATGGAAGATGCAATTGTAGATTTAAGAGAGAATTATTCTTTTTTAGAAAATGATTTTCATCAATTCATGACAGATGTAATTCCATTTTCACGAGAAAAATTAACTTTGATAAAACAGCAACAAAAATTATTAGAATTATAAAAACCAGTCGAAAGATTGGTTTTCTTTTTTAGTGAAGTATAGAAACAAAAAATGGCAAGCGACTCACATCACACTGCTACAACCTAATACCCTTGCTGCATTCCTGCCCTGGGGGATTCAAAGGGAGCTAGTTGTGTAAGACTTGCCGCTGCAAATATACGTAGGAATTTGTTTTTTGCAAGCGTTTAAGCAATAATTTTTAATCTTTTTTTAAAGTTAAATTCTATATTTTTAAAAATCAATAAATTAATGCTTACAGAAAAAAGAGATTTTTTTAGAATTTAAATCAAATTTGAATTTCATAGAATTAAAATCTAGAATAATTATAGCATAAAAAAGGAAATACCTATTTTTGTGTAAATTTTAGGATAAATATGACACAGAAAAAAGAAAATCCAAATAAGTCAATCATAATAATTTTTGGAACAATATTAGGGGCAATTGGAGTAATTACACAAATTGTATTATATAAAACTGGACATCATTTAGATCAAGGTGGGCAAGCGCAAAGAACAGCGTCTATCATTAGTATTTTATCATCTATTATTTTAATTGTTCTTGCAATTTATATGCAAAAGAGAGCAAATTTAAAAAATCAGATTGTAGATGAAAAAGGAAACTCAATAGGGTTTAGTCAAGGTTTAAAAACTGGTGTAGCAGTTGCTTTTATTGGAGCTCTTTTTGTTGCAATTTATAACTATATTTTTATTACTTCTATCGAACCAGATACAGTAAACAAAATTATTGAAACAACTAGAAAAGCATATATAGAGCAAGGTTTATCAGATGATGAAATGAAATTAAATCTTGAAAATGCGAGAAATTCAGTTGTTCCTGTGATGATTGGAGGAATTATTATTTGGAATTTATTCATCGGTTTTGTGGTTTCTTTAATAGGAACAGGAATTTTACAAGTTCTTCCAAGAAAAAAATAATTGTTTTCTATGAATTTATCAATTGTTATTCCTCTTCTGAATGAAGATGAATCTTTAAAGGAATTGCATGATTGGATTGTAAAAGTGATGCAAGCCAATAAATATTCCTATGAAATTATTTTTATTGATGATGGAAGTACAGATGCTTCGTGGGATGTAATTACGAAATTAAAAGAGAAAAATCCGAATGTTCGAGCAATTCGTTTTTTAAAAAATTTTGGGAAATCACAAGCTTTACATGCTGCTTTTAAAGAAACAAAAGGAGATGTAATAATTACAATGGATGCTGATTTACAGGATAGTCCAGATGAAATTCCAGAACTTTATGAAATGATTGTAAAAGATGGATTTGATTTGGTTTCTGGTTGGAAAAAGAAACGTTATGATTCTGTGATTCGTAAAAATCTTCCTTCGAAATTATTTAATTGGGCAGCAAGAAAAACTTCTGGTGTTGAATTAAATGATTTTAATTGTGGCTTAAAATCTTATCATAAAGATGTGGTCAAAAATGTGGAAGTTTATGGAGAAATGCACCGTTATATTCCTGTTTTAGCTAAAAATGCAGGTTTTTCTAAAATTGGAGAAAAAGTTGTAATTCATCAAGCTAGAAAATATGGAGTTTCAAAATTTGGAATGGATCGATTTATCAATGGGTTTTTAGATTTGATTTCCATATGGTTTTTAGCAAAGTTTGGAAAAAGACCAATGCATCTTTTTGGATTGATGGGAACAATTATGTTTATCGTTGGTTTTTTAGCAACAGGTCTTATAGGAGCGATGAAATTGTATAAACTTTTTATTGGAGCAAAAGCAATTTTAATTACAGAAAATCCTTGGTTTTATATTGCTTTAACAACCATGGTAATTGGAACTCAATTATTTTTAGCTGGATTTATTGGCGAATTAGTAGTTCGAAATAAACCACATGAAACGAGATATAAAATAAAAGAAACGATATAATAGTTTTACTACAATATTTTAAAGACACACAATTTTGATTTTTTCAATTTGTGTGTTTTTTGTTTATAAATAGTTTCATTTTCTTTAAAATTGTTTGAAACTTTTTTATCGAAAATAGTACATTTGCGGAACAACACAACAAACAAAAAATGAACAACACAATTAATAATACAAACTATAAATTTTCTGAAAATCAAGAAGTTTATAGAGGAAAAGTAAGAGAGGTTTATAAAATTGACGATGAAAAATTATTGATGATTGCAACGGACAGATTATCTGCTTTTGATGTAATCATGCCAAAACAAATTCCATTTAAAGGACAAATCTTAAATCAAATTGCTTCTAAAATGATGGAAGACACGAAGGATATTGTCCCAAATTGGATTCAAGCGATCCCAGATCCGAATGTTGCGGTTGGTGAATTATGTGAACCTTTTAAAGTAGAAATGGTAATTCGAGGTTATCTTTCAGGTCATGCTGCTAGAGAATATAAAATTGGAAAAAGAATGCTTTGCGGTGTTCCAATGCCAGAAGGAATGAAAGAAAATGATAAATTTCCTGAGCCAATTATTACTCCAGCAACAAAAGCAGAAGAAGGAGAACATGACGAGGATATTTCTAGAGAAGATATTATTTCAAAAGGAATTGTATCAGAAGAAGATTATGTACAATTAGAAAAATACACAAGAGCACTTTTTCAAAGAGGAACAGAAATCGCAGCGAAAAGAGGATTGATTTTAGTTGATACAAAATATGAATTCGGAAAAAATACAAAAGGGGAAATTGTTTTAATTGATGAAATTCATACGCCAGATTCTTCAAGATATTTTTATGAAGAAGGATATCAGGAAAGACAAGAAAAAGGGGAGAAGCAAAAACAACTTTCTAAAGAATTTGTTCGTCAGTGGCTTATTGAAAATGGTTTTCAAGGATTAGAAGGACAAACAATTCCAGAAATGTCAGATGAAAAAGTAACTGAAATTTCAGAAAGATATATTGAGCTTTATGAGCAAATTACAGGAGAGAAATTTGTCAAAGCGGATGTTCAAAATATTGAAAATAGGATTCAAACAAATGTAGATAATTATTTAAAAAGTTAATTAATTTTACAATAAAGAAATCAGTTGACTTAATAAAGTCAATAGCAAAACTTAAATAAAAAAACTCCATTTACTTAATTTGCAAATGGAGTTTTTAATTTTATAAAAAATAATTTTTTTATTCTTCATCAAGTAAATCTGGACGAACTCTTTTAGTGATTTCGTAAGCTTTTTCACTTCTCCATTCATCGATTTTTGGAAAGTTTCCTGAAAGTAAAACTTCTGGAACTTTCATTCCATTAAATTCTGAAGGTCTTGTATACACAGGAGGTGAAAGTAACCCATCTTGAAAAGAATCTGTCAAAGCAGAAGTCTCATCTCCTAAAACTCCAGGAATCAAACGAATAATACTATCACTTAATACAGCAGCAGCCAATTCTCCTCCGCTTAAAACATAATCTCCAATAGAAATTTCTTTGGTAACATACGCATCACGAACACGCTGATCAACACCTTTATAGTGCCCAGTTAAAATCATGATATTTTTCTTTA
The DNA here is from genome assembly GCF_015767265.1 of Aureivirga marina. GTDB lineage: Bacteria > Bacteroidota > Bacteroidia > Flavobacteriales > Flavobacteriaceae > Aureivirga > Aureivirga marina. The sequence goes on along the minus strand of NZ_JADPIB010000002.1, from coordinate 33,453 downwards.
AAGAAAGTGTATTTGCTGTTTGTTGTGTCAAAGTTGGCGCATCTGGAGTCATATAAATAATTTCATCATATTCTCTTTCTGCTTTTAACTTTGAAATAATAGCATCAATTGGCTCAATCATCAGAACCATTCCTGCACCACCACCAAATTGATAATCATCTATTTTTCCATAATTATTTAAAGCATAATCTCTTAAATTATGAAAATGAACTTCTACAAAGCCTTTATCTCTAGCTCTTTTGATAATTGAATGATCAAAAGGACTCTGAATCAATTCTGGTGAAACCGTAATAATGTCAATTCTCATCATGGCGCAAAGATATTGATTTTGAAAGAATCTGCTTTTAAAAATTGAAAAATTATAATTAAATAGTTATTTAAGATTCTAAATTGTTTAAATATTGAATTTTCCAATATTTTCTAATTTGGAATCAAATTTGATTTCTTCGGCAATTTTTTTCAGCATTTTTCGTGTCAAACTTAAAGGATGATTTGGAAAATCTGAATCATATTTTTGATCTTCTGAAAGATTCATCATTGTTCCTTTTTTGCAATTTTTATCATATGGATCATTAAGCCAATTTTTAGGGATGAATTCATCATTTGAAGTTTTATTTTCAGCTAAAAGATTATTCATGATAGTAGCATCTCTCATTCCTGTAATTCCAGCTTCATTTGCTTGAATTTTGATTACAAAACTATATCTTTTAAAAGGAATTGTATAAGAACCTAAATACATTATTCCTGAAGGTTCCATTGGGAATTTGAAAATTGTTTTGATGGCTTTAAAACCTTTTAAATCCACAATTTCTACTTCAATTATTCCTCCATTTGCTTCAATAATTTGTTCTCGATAAAAATTTCTTAATTCTTGAACATCATTAATTGTTGGAATATCAGGTTGCATTTCAAAAAAATTAATTGATAAGCGCATTGGATTATCTTCACTTAACCAACTTTTATAGTCAGGTTGGTTATTTTCTGATGTGAATTCAAAAGTTGGAAATGAAATTGTATCAATTTGAATTTTCTTTCTATTAAATAAGTTTAGCATTTTTTATGGATAGTAATTTTAATATGTGAGAAATTTTATATTTTTTTTGCAATTAAAATAGTATGGACTTCTGTTTTTCCGGAAGCTCTTTTAAAATCTTTTCGGATTTCTTCTTTAACAATGAAATTATTTAGAGTTAATTCGTTTTTTAGAAAATTTAAATCGTGAAAATAAAAGAAAAGTCGATCTCCAGAACTTCCAGTTTGAAAACCTGAATTTTTATAATTTCCTTCCACAAAACTAAAGTATAAGACTCCAGAATTATTTAAAAAATTTGAAATATCATTTAGCAATTTGATACAATCTTCTTTGGATATATAAGGAATACAAAAACCTAAAATTAGAGCATCAAATTTTTTGTTTAATTGATTTAAATTTCGACAATCTAAAATTTGAAAATTTGCATTTGGATTATTTTTCTTGGCTAAATCTAACATATTTTGAGAAATGTCAGTTGCTAAAATTTTAAGCTTAGAATTTTTATTTAAAAGATATTTTGTCACATTTCCAGGACCACAACCTAATTCTAAAATTTTAGCATTTTGATTTGAAATTAAATCTAAAAAAGAGTCATACGTATCATTGTATAAATCTAAATCCATAAATAAATCTTCATATGCAGAAGCGATTTTATTCCAAGTTCTAAACGTTTCTTCGTATGTTCCCATTTTACTTTTTCTAATTTTTTTCCGCTTTCAGTATTCGATCATTCTGAAAAATATCTTTTCGTAATTCGACATTTTTAAATCCTAATTTTTCAACTAATTCTATGGTTTCTTTTCCTAAATATTGATTAATTTCATAATATAAAAAACCATTTTCTTTCAAATTATATTTTGCTAATTCTGCTATTTTTCTATAAAAAATTAATGGATCATTATCCGAAACAAACAAAGCTAAATGTGGTTCATAATCTAATACATTCTTTTTAATTTCCACTTTTTCAAGATTTCGAACATAAGGAGGATTACTAATGATGATATCAAAATCAGCATCCAATTTTTCAGTTTCTAGAATATTTATTTTTTGAAAATGTATTGTTACTTTATTTCTTTCTGCATTTTTCTTAGCGATTTTTAAAGCTTCTTCAGAAATATCATAAGCATGAATTTCAGCATTTGGAAGATTTTTTGCTAAAGAAATTGGAATACAACCAGTTCCAGTTCCGATGTCTAAAATTTTGAGTTTTTTCATGGAATTTTGAAAATCATCTAAAATCCATTGTACTAATTCTTCTGTTTCTGGACGAGGAATTAATGTATTTTTATTTACAAAAAAATCTAATCCAAAAAAAGATGTTTCTTCAATAATATATTGAATTGGAAATTCCGTTTTTAGCTTATCGATACTTTGTTTTAATACATCTAATTTTTCTTCAGAAATTTCAAAATTTGGCTCTAAAGCTATGTCAATTCTACGAAGTTGTAAAAAATGTTCTGTCAATAAATAAAAAAAAGATTGTATTTCTGTTTCAGGGTAAACAGATTTTAATTCATCAAAAAAATATTTTTTAAAAACAGAAATTTCCATGCTTAATTAATTGTATTTTTATTTAAAACACAAAATTAGTTTTAATATTCGAGATTTAATTAATGATTGAAAATAAATCGAAGTGATTTTGAAATTGTTTCTAAATAATAAGAAACATTTATGCAATAAATTATAATTGTCATTTTGTTTGAAAAATTTAGTTGACCTATTTTTTAAATCGTAAAAATCAAGAAATTTGAAAAAAAATAGACGAGAAACTGTTTGAACGCTAGTGAGTTTTTTGAGTCTTTTTCAAGTTTTGTAGATTTTAGATTAAAAAAATACAAGTCTTGATTTTTTTGATTCGTTTTTTTATCAAGAAAAAAATGAATAATGTGAAACACTAAAATTCAAATTATAATTTTAAATAACTTCTTAATACAATCATTTAAAATCAGATTTGAATAAGAAATATTTATCGAAAAAAATAATTTTATTGTTTTTCATAATATAAGTACTTTTGCCTCGTGAAAAATCAAGAAAAATACATCAAACGCTGCATTGAGCTTGCAAAAAATGGTTTAGGAAAAACTTATCCAAATCCAATGGTTGGAAGTGTCATTGTTTATAAAGATAGAATTATTGGAGAAGGATGGCATAGGAAAGCAGGCGAACCACATGCGGAAGTAAATGCTGTAAAATCTGTAAAAGAAGAAGACAGACATTTATTGAAAGAATCTACAATTTATGTCAGTTTAGAACCTTGTTCACATTTTGGGAAAACACCACCTTGTGCGAATTTAATTGTAGAACAAGGAATTAAGAAAGTTGTGATAGGAATTATTGATTCGAATAGTTTGGTCAGTGGAAGAGGAGTTTCAATTTTAGAAAAAAATGGTCATGAAGTTTTTTTTGGTTCTTTGCAAGAAGAATGTTATGATTTAAACAAACGATTTTTCACTTTTCAAAATAAAAAGCGTCCGTATATAATTCTTAAATGGGCAGCTTCTGAAGATGGATTTTTAGATCAAAACAGAGAGGTAAATTTGAAAGAAGAAGCAAAGCCAAATTGGATTACAAATGTATATTCACGTCAATTAGTACATAAATGGCGTACAGAAGAGCAAGCAATTTTGGTAGGAACAACAACTGTTTTAAAAGATAATCCATCGTTAACTTCAAGAGACTGGAAAGGAAATAATCCAGTTCGAATAGTTTTAGATAGAAGTTTAAAAATTCCACAAGATTTTCAAGTTTATAACAGGGAAGTAAAGACAATTATTTTAACTGAAAAAGAGCAAGAATCAGATGAGATGCTTTGTTTTGAAAAGATAGATTTTACAAAACCAATTGCAAAACAAATTTGTGATATTCTTTATAAACATCATTTGCAATCATTGATTGTAGAAGGCGGAAAACAAACTTTAGAAACTTTTGTAGAAGAAAATCTTTGGGATGAAGCAAGAGTGTTTCATGGAAAAATTCAGTTTTTCAACGGTGTAAAAGAAATTGAAATTAAAGGAAAATTGATGAAAGAGAGAATGATTGAAGAAGATAACCTTAAAATTTATTATAATAAATGATACACTTATTACTTAGCATTGTTCTTAGTAGTTTTTTATTTGTAATATTTAAATATTTTGAAAAATTCAGAATAGATAATTTACAAGCAATTGTTGTAAACTATTTTGTAGCTTTTTCGATAGGATATGGAACAACGACAGAAAATGTTCATTTTACTGAAATTCCTGCACAGCCTTGGTTTTATGGTGTATTATTTTTAGGTTTTTTATTCATTTTTTTATTTAATGTCATGGCTTTGACAGCGCAGAAAGCAGGAATGTCTGTGGTTTCTGTTGCAGGAAAAATGAGTGTAATAATTCCTATTACTTTTGGAATTATTATGTATAATGAATCCTATGGAATTGTAAAAATTCTAGGAATTTTATTAGCTTTAATTTCTGTGTATTTAACTTCTAAAAAAGACAGTTCTAATTTTGATTCCAAATATCTTTATTTACCAATTATACTTTTTATTGGTTCAGGAATTTTAGATACGACATTAAAATATATAGAAAATAATTATGTTTCCGATGGTGGATTAGAATTATATTCTGCATCTATTTTTTTTGTTGCAGGATTAATAGGAGTTTTATACATTTCGGTGCTTTCTTTTTTAGGAAAAGTAAAATTTCAATTTAAAAATATCATTGGAGGAATTGTGTTAGGAATTCCAAACTATTATACCATTTTCTATTTATTAAAAGCATTAGAGATGGATCATTTTGAAACATCTACAGTATTTACGATTAACAATGTTGCAATTGTTTCGTTTTCTACACTTTTAGGAATTTTGATATTTAAAGAAAAATTGAATGTTAGAAATTGGATTGGAGTTGCACTTTCCATAATTGCAATTATTTTAGTGACATTAAAACTTGGTTAAAAAATTGGAAGTAAAAGATACATATAGAACGATTGTTTCTGCTTCAGAAGAAACATTATTTAAAGATAGAGGAAGCAAATTTTTTGGTTATGCATTTCCTGTTTCTACAGAAGAAGAAATTAAAGAACACATTCAAAATTTAAAAAAACAACATCATACTGCAAGACATTGGTGTTATGCTTGGCAATTGGGAACGGATAAAATTCGTTTTCGCGCAAACGATGATGGAGAACCGAGTAATAGTGCTGGACAACCAATTTACGGACAGATTCTTTCTAAAGAAATTACAAATGTTTTAGTAGTTGTAGTTCGTTATTTTGGTGGAACAAAACTTGGTGTTGGCGGATTGATAAATGCATATCGAACTGGAGCCCAAATGGCTTTAGAAGCATCGGAAATTGTACAAAGAACGATTGATATTCATTTTCAATTGACTTTTGATTATCCACATATGAATAAAGTAATGCGAATTATCAAAGACAGAAAACTCGACATTGTAAGTCAAAAGATGGAATTACAATGTGAGTATGTGATTTCTGTTCGCAAAAAAGATGCTCCAAATGTTAAAGTTCAGTTTGAAGAGCTAAGATGTTTAAAAATTATTGAGATTTAATTAAAAAAATTTTTAACTTTATTTAAGAAATAATCAGGAGCTTTTATAGGTCTATTTTTTTTCATATCAATGAAAACCAAAGTAGTACTTCCCGTAGTCAAAAGTTCCTTATTTTCGTTGAATAGTTCATATTTATATTCAATTTTAGCAGTAGGTAATTTTGCTAAAGTTGTTTTTAAAGTGAGCAGATCATCATATCTAGCCGGCTTAAGATATTTAATATTTAAATCAAGGACAGGAAGCATTACCCCAGATTCCTCCATGGCTTTATAGGAAATTCCTAAATTTCGAAGCCATTCGATTCTACCTATTTCAAAATACTCGGCATAATTGCCGTGATAAACGTAGCTCATTTGATCAGTTTCGCCATAGCGAACGCGTATCTGTGTTTGATGTGTAATCATGTTTGTTTCAAATATGAATGTTATTTAGAGAAGTCTAAAACTCCCAACAAAAGTAAATAGCTTTATTGAAAATTTAGTTATTAAATGAAATGATTTTTTTGTGATAGAAAGAAATAATTTAAATTTTTAAGAAACGAAACTTAATATAAAATTTGTTGTAAGTGGAAAAATTGAAGAAATAAAAAATAAAGTAAGATAAAACACATTAGAAACAATTTAATGCAAAAAATTCCTACTTGAATATTTCATTTTTTTGAAATACACAATAATAAATTAATCTCTTAGTTTTTGAAAATAGAGGCTTAAATTATCGAACAGAATATCCTAAAAAAAATGATTTAATAATTGAAAAAGAATGGGGCTGAAAATTCCAAGAGTTTCAGTAGCTTCAGTATCAGTTTACGGAAAAAAAAATTAAGAAGCAATAGCAATTTGATTTTTTTATCCTAAAATATATTAGCACTTTTGTAGCCTTAAATCTTTGGTAAAAAACTTATTAAGTTGCAATTAAATTTAACTCAAAATACCAGTACAGATAGAATGACTAAAACTGCTTCTTCAGTTTGGGAAAAGTGTTTATCTTTCATTCAAGATAACATCAAACCTCAAGCCTACAAGACATGGTTTGAACCAATCAGGCCGATTAAACTTTCTGGTGTAGCTTTAACAATACAGGTACCTAGTAAGTTTTTCTATGAATGGTTAGAAGAGCATTATATAAAACTATTAAGGGTAGCATTAGTTCGAGAACTTGGTAAGGATGCAAAATTGGTTTATGACGTTAAGATGGAGAATGTGTATAGTAGTAACAATCCACATACAGTAAAGATTCCAAGCGCGAATAGAAATCCTCTTAATAGACAACAAGGAGTAACAGTTCCTTTAGAAGTGAAAAGTAGTACTATGCAAACTTCTTCAGATAAAAGAGAACTGAAAAATCCTTTCATTATACCAGGGATCCAAAAAGTAAAAATAGAATCTCAACTAAATCCGAACTACAACTTTGATAGTTTTATAGAAGGAGAGTCAAATAGATTAGCAAGATCTGCAGGTTTAGCTGTATCAAATAAACCTGGAGGAACGTCGTTTAACCCACTATTAGTTTATGGTGGTGTAGGATTAGGAAAAACGCATTTAGTTCATGCCATTGGTGTGGATATCAAAGATAAATATCCAGATAAAACAGTACTTTATTTATCATCTGAAAAATTTACACAACAATATATTGATTCTGTAAAAGGAAATACTAGAAATGATTTTATTCATTTTTATCAGATGATTGATGTTTTGATTATTGATGATGTTCAATTCTTATCAGGAAAAACAGGTACTCAGGATGTTTTCTTCCATATTTTTAATCATCTTCATCAAAATGGAAAGCAAGTAATTTTAACTTCAGATAAAGCTCCAGTTGATATGCAAGATATCGAACAACGTTTGTTGTCTAGATTTAAATGGGGATTATCTGCGGAATTACAAGTTCCGAATTATGAAACTAGAATTTCAATACTACAAAATAAATTATTTAGAGATGGTGTGGAAATGCCAATGGAAGTAATTGAATATGTAGCAAAACATGTAAAATCTAACGTTCGTGAATTGGAAGGAGTTTTAATATCTATGATTGCCCAAGCCTCTTTCAATAAAAAAGAATTTTCACTTTCATTAGCAAAAAATATTGTTGAGAAATTCGTTAGAAGTACGAAAAGAGAAATATCAATAGAATATATTCAAAAAGTAGTATCAAATTATTTTGATATTGATGTAACAACATTACAATCTAAAACACGAAAACGTCAAATAGTTCAAGCTAGACAACTAGCGATGTATTTTGCAAAAAGAATGACAAAATCTTCTTTAGCAAGTATCGGAGCTCAAATCGGTAAAAGAGATCATGCAACAGTTTTGCACGCATGTAAAACTGTAGATAATCTAATGGAAACTGATAAGCAATTCCGTAAATATGTAGATGAATTAACTAAAAAACTTTCGTATTAAAAAATGATTCGAGTGTTGATGGTTTGCTTAGGAAACATTTGTAGGTCTCCTTTAGCACACGGAATTTTAGAATCTAAAGTAGAAGAATCTAAAATATTTGTTGATTCGGCAGGAACAAGTGGATATCATGCTGGAGAGTTACCAGATAGCCGTTCCATAGCTGTAGCAAAGAAAAACAATATAGATATTACAAATCAAAGATCAAGAAAATTTGTTTCTGACGACTTTGATAATTTCGATTTAATCTATGTAATGGATGAATCTAATTATCATAATGTAATATCTTTAGCAAAGAATAAAGAGCAAAGAGATAAAGTTCATTTGATTTTAAATGAACTTTATCCTTTTGAAAATAAAGAAGTTCCAGATCCATATTATGGTGGGAAATCAGGTTTTGATAACGTTTTTGAAATGTTAGATAAATCTTGTGAAATAATAGCTTCTAAATTAAATACTTATGAATAATATTGGTAAACTTTATTTAATACCAACTACTCTTGGAGAAACTACTGAACCTTTAGAAGTTTTACCTCTTTCTGTAAAAAAAGTGATTTCAACTTTGAATCATTTTATTGTAGAAAATGAAAAAACGGCAAGGAAATTTATAAAAAAAATTACTCCAAATAAATCACAACCTTCTTTAGTAATGATGTCTTTAGGAAAATATGCGGATCCTTTAGAGGTACAACATTATTTAGATATTTGTATGGAAGGTAAATCAGTCGGATTGTTATCTGAAGCTGGAGTTCCAGCGATTGCAGATCCTGGAGCTGAAGTTGTAAAATTAGCACATAAAAAAGGAATTCAAGTAGTACCTTTAGTTGGGCCTTCATCTATTATAATGTCGATGATGGGTTCTGGAATGAATGGGCAAAGTTTTGCTTTTAATGGTTATTTACCAATTGATAAATCGGAAAGAAAAAAGAAAATTAAACAATTGGAAAAACTTTCTTTTGATTTTGATCAATCACAGATTTTTATTGAAACTCCTTATAGGAATGATAAAATGTTGGCTGATTTAAAAGCAACATTATCTCCAGCTACAAAACTTTGTATTGCTTGTGATATAACTTTACCTTCTGAATATATTAAAACGTATACAGTAAAAGAATGGAAATCTAAAACTCCAGATTTACATAAGCGACCAGCAATATTTATAATTCACAAAGAAAATAAATTCTAGAAATAGAAAATCAAAAAATAAATATAAAAAAAGCGACCTAAATTGGTCGCTTTTATATTTTATAATAATTTGAGATAAATTATTTGATTACAACTTTACGAGTTGAAACTTTTCCTTCTTTGTTAGATAACTTTAAGATGTAAGTTTGTGGGGTTAAATCTGATACATTTAAAGTTTCTACTCCAGCAGAAATTGCTTCCGTTCTGATTAATCTTCCTGATAAATCAAAAATGTTTAAATCAACATTTTCTTTAACACGAACATTAATTGTTTCATTAGCAACTGATGGGAAAACATCAACAGGAATTTGATTAAATTCATTTACATTAATGAAATTCTGATCAAATCTATAAGTAATTGATAAAGAGAAATCACTATTAGCATCTGTAAACTCAATAGCGTAATCGATTACATCACTTCCATCTACTTTATTCCAAAAGTAGTTTCCATTACTTTGTAAATTTGAATTAGCAGCAATGATTACGTCATCATCACCAACAGCAGGATATTGAGTACCTTCTGTTACATTGAAATAACAAGTAGTTCCATAACAAAATTGCATGTCATTTCCATCTGCATTCGTAATATCATTAAAAGTAACTTTTAAGTTTACTGGATTTGATGTATTGTTATCTACATAAAATACAAGTTTTGCGTTTGCTTCTTCAATAGAATTATATGTAAATACATCACCGTCATTGATAGGAGTTCCATCTTTTTTAGTGATTGAAATTTGAGCAAAACTTAATGTAGAAATAAGTAAAAAAAGGTTTAAAAAAAGTAGTTGTTTTTTCATTTGAATTAAGATTTAAATTTTTTAATAATATAAAATTCAAAAAAGAGAATACTGTAAAGTATTCTCTTTTTTTATTAAAATTTTATCAAATATATGAAATTATTTTATAACAATTGTCTTGTTATAAGATCCTTTCTCAGAAGCTACATTAATCATATAGTTTCCTTTTTCAATTCCACTTACAGGAATTTCAATATTTTGAGCTCCTTTTAAGTTGTTATAATCTTTTGATAATACAACTTTTCCTAACATGTCAAAGATTTGAACTTTATAGTTTCCTTTTGCTTCGAAAGAAACAGTTAATTTATCAGAAACTGGGTTAGGGAAGATGTTGAATTTAGAATTATCAATAGCAACTTCTTCAGTATCTAACCATCTGTCTAAATAAATTTGAGTTCCTCCTAAGAATTCTCCTGAATCATTATCAATGATTACTGGAATTACATGCATTTTTTGGATGTCAGATCCATCAGGAACAGAATATGTAAAGTCATAAGTAATAGTATTTCCATCTGTAACAGCATCAGCAGCAATAGAACCTTCTTGTCCATTATATCCTCCTAATAAAGCTCTACCTACGTGGTCATAAACCATGTCAGCAGCAGGAACAGGATCAGCTAAACTTTCGTAACCTCCCATATCTCCATTTCCACCACCAGCATAATAATTTGCTTGGTTGTATCCACTTCCAGTTCCTGTTACATTATCTTCAGTTACAATAACTCCTAATCTAAAGTTGTGCTCAGAAACTACTGTTTTAAATGTTGCACTAACAGAAATTGTTACTTCTCCATTTTCAACAAAAGAAGTTTCAGCTTGTACATCAGCAACAGCTAATAAATCTTTTAATAAGTTATAAGCTTGCTCCATTGCAGGTTGAGAAACCCCTTCACCTAAGAATCTTCTATTAACATTCATTGAAGGATATCCAGAGAAATCAGCATTTGAATCATATTCATCCACAGTCATTGGATCATTATTATGAACAGCAATACCAATGAATTGATCTGGATAAGTTTCCGTCATATAATCCATTGCTACAGCACCACGTGGACACCATCCACACCAAGTTCCAGTTCCTTCCTCAACGATTACTGGTCTAGCGATTTTTTCACTAATTGTGTGGTATTTATTTGAGATTGAGTTGTTAGTAGTATCTTCATCAGTTCCTCCGTTTACTGCAGAAATTTCGAAATCAATGTCACTTTCAGCAACTCCAGCTACGTTTAACATTGTTGGGTGAGCAACAGTTCCAAAATCAAATGGAGCAATTGGATTGTCTAATGTAATTGTTTGTGTGTTTTCTCCATTGTCATCAGTCCATTTTAATTCAACTGTTTCAATGTTAGAAGAACCGTTGTTTACAATTGCATAACGTAATTCTGTATCTGTATTTTGCTCGATATATTTCTCGAAGCTTACTTCTGCTAATTCTGCATCTAAAGTATTGTCTAAGTTTTCAATTCCTACATTGTCAATCCCTAAAACGTGAACGTCTGTAGAATCGTGGTGACGGAATGAAACATAAACAGTACTTTCTCCAGCAAAATCAGAAATATCTACACCACCTGTGTAAATAAGTCCTCCTGCTGCAACTGTTTTTACAAACAACGCATCTCCTGCTAAAATAGTAGCTGGATCACTTGAAGTTGATACATAAACTGAAAAAGTCTCTGCGAAATAGTTTTGATTAAGTGCTAAATAATTAAATTTTAAAACTAATCCTGTAGCACTTGCAGTTGATAAATCAATAGCTTCAGAAGTCATTAAGTTATCTGGAGTTAAAACTGCATCATTCCAAGAATAAGAACTTGCAAGTTTTGACCCTAAAGTAGCATTAGCTGTTTGTAAAGTAAATTCTTCCCAGTTGTTAGAATCACCATCGCTATCTGTTAAAGTCCAGTTACCCATTCCTGATTCGAAGTCGTCACTCCAAATTTGTTGTGCATCTGCAGCCTGTGATAACATTAAAGAGAAGGCAAAAAGAGTAGTAATTTTTTTAATCATAAATCTATATATTAAAAGTTAAAACAAAATTAATTTTTCATTAAGTATTGCCAAATATAGTATATAATTTATTTTGTCGGAAATATTTTTGGTAAATTATTAATATTTTGTGATTATAATTTGCATATATATATTCATTAATCGTTGTTAAATATGGATAAATTCATAAAAAAAGGTTAAAATAATTGTTAAATTTTAACATAACATTAACATAAGTAAGTTCAAATTATTAAATTCAAAATATGTTAGTATATTGCCCAAAAAAATAAAAATTACATACGATTTGAAAACATTATTAAAAAAAGGAGATAAAAAGCTAATAAACTCTTGGGCTTTTTATGATTGGGCAAATTCTGTATACTCTTTAGTGATTGGTACAGCAGTTTTTCCAATTTACTATGAAACAGTCACAGAAAATGGAACAGATAATTTAGTGAACTTTTTAGGAATGGAAATTCACAATACAGCATTATATTCTTATGCACTTTCTTTTTCATTTTTAATTGTTGCTTTTCTTTCTCCAATTTTATCTGGAATCGCTGATTACACAGGAAATAAGAAAAAGTTTATGCAATTCTTTTGTTATCTAGGAGCTTTCTCCGTTACATCTTTATACTTTTTTACAGGTCAAGAAAATTTATGGATTGGAATTTTTGGAACCATTCTAGCAAGTATTGGTTTTTGGGGAAGTATTGTATTCTATAATGCCTTTTTACCAGAAGTTGCATTCCCTGAACAACAAGATAGGGCAAGTGCAAAAGGATTTATGCTTGGATATATAGGATCAGTTCTTTTATTAGTTTTTAATTTATCTATGGTAATGATGCCAGAACTTTATGGAATCACAGATAGCTCTCTTCCTGCTAGAATTTCTTTTGTAAGTGTTGGTATTTGGTGGTTTGGTTTTTCTCAAATTACTTTCTCTAGATTAAAAAATAATGTCTATCAAAAGAAACCTAAAAACGATTTTATCTTTAAAGGTTTTAGAGAACTTGGGAATGTTTGGAAAGAATTAAAAAACCTTCGTGAATTGAAAATTTTATTGATTTCTTTCTTTTTATATAGTGTTGGTGTGCAAACTATTATTCTTCTTTCAAGTGTATTTGGGAAAGATTTAGGTTTGGAAACTTCTGATTTAATCATCACTATTATATTAGTACAAATTGTTGGAGTAATTGGAGCATTTATTTTTTCTAGATTATCAGAAAGAATAGGAAATATTAAATCTTTAAAGATTACAATTATCATTTGGGCAATTGCTTGTTTTGGTGCATATCTTTTAGAAAAAGGAGATCCGAATGTAACGAAGAAATTCTATATGTTGGGTGCATTTTTAGGTTTTGTATTAGGAGCAATTCAAACACTTTCTCGTTCAACTTACTCAAAATTACTTCCTGAAGATACTGAAGATCATGCAACTTATTTTAGTTTTTATGATGTAACTGAAAAAATTGCAATTGTAATCGGAATGTCGCTTTCTGGAATTATTGTAGCAACAACGAATTCTCTAAAACTATTCATCCTTTTACTTGGAGCGTTCTTTATTTTCGGATTTATAGCTTTAACTTTTATGAAACGAACAAAATATGTCAAATAATATATTTTAATTACATAAAAAAAGAGATTCAATTTGAATCTCTTTTTTTTATACTATTTATACTGATTTGCCAATCTTTTTGCTTCTGGTAAATATGCCTTTAAAGCTTTAATCCTCGAATCATTCGATGGGTGAGTACTCATAAATTCTGGTGTACTACTTCCGCCAGTTTTTTCTTTCATTCGAACCCAAACTTGTACAGCTTCTTCTGGTTCATATCCTGCCATAATCATAAATACCATTCCAAGTTTATCTGCTTCATCTTCATGAACTCGACTGTATTTTAACACCCCAAGATTTGAACCAACTCCATAAGCCATGTTCCAAATTTGCTGACTCTTTTCTGTTTGTCCTGATGTAGCCAAAGCAACAGCTGTTCCTCCATATTGTTGAAGTTGTCCAGTTGTCATTCTTTCTTGTCCATGTTTAGCAAAAGCATGTGCAACCTCATGTCCCATAATTGCAGCAATTCCATCTGTGTTTTTTGCAATTGGTAGAATTCCCGTGTAAAAAACAACTTTTCCTCCTGGCATACACCAAGCATTGATTGTCTCATCTTCAATTAAATTGAATTCCCATTTGTAACTATCTGCTTCTTTTGACATCCCGTTTGCACGCATGAATTTATCCACAGCTTTTGAGATTCGTTTACCAACTTCTTTAATTTCATTTGTCTTTGCAGCATCTTTAGATTTTTTATTCGATGCTAAAAACTCATCATATTGTTTAAAACTCATCGGTAAAACTTCTTCATCACTAACGATGTTTATTCGCTTTCTATTTGTGATTGGTACGGTCGAACATCCAATAGCTAAACCTAAGGCAACTATTGAAAAAAGTAATCTTTTCTTTATCATTATTTTCGCTAATATTTGAAAGTTTAAATTTACAAATTCTATCTTTACATTCTTATAAATTAATTTTTAGATAAAGAATGGAGACAAAAATAGAAAATCCAGCTAAAAATGTTTTTGATATTCCTAAAAGCATTATAAATACTGGAAAATTATTACAATTTATTTCCACAAGAGCAGCCGTAAAATTTGCAATAAAAATATTCTTTACACCAATTCGCTTTAAAACTCCTGATAGAGAAAAAATGATGCGAAAAAGTGCAAAAATGGAAACAATTTTAGTGCCAAGCATTCAAAAAGAAATCGCTGTTTATACCTATGGATATTCTAAAAAGAAAGTTCTCTTAGTTCATGGTTGGTCCGGAAGAGGAACACAACTTTATGCAATTGCTGATAAACTTTTAGAAAACGGATATATGGTGTACACATTTGATGCTCCTGCGCATGGAAAATCTCCTGGAAATCATACAATGATGGCAGAATTTATCGAATGTATCGCACATTTAGAATCTAAACTTGGTTCATTTGATGCCGCAGTTGGTCATTCTTTAGGTGGAATGTCTTTATTATACAATGTGAGAGAAGGATTAAAAATTAAAAAATTAGTGACTGTAGGAAGTGGAGATGTTATATCAGATATCATTGAAATGTATGTCGGAAGATTGCAACTAAAAAACAAAATTGCTCCTCTAATGAAGAAAGCAATTGATAAAAAATATCAGGTGGATTTAGATGATTATTCAAGTAATGTTTCTGCTAAACAAGTGAAAATCCCTACATTAATTGTTCATGATACAGAAGATAATGATGTTCCTGTAAGTTGTGCCTACGACATTCGACAGAATTTGGAAAATGGAGAACTTTTAATAACAAATAACCTAGGTCACCGAAAAATCTTAAGAGATAAAAAAGTTATTGAAAGAATTAGTAAATTTATTTTAGAAGATTAGTAAGTTTTTGTAAATCAGATGTAAATGAATTGTTTGAGAGCTTACTAGGATTCTTGTTTAACATTAAAATTTGAAAATAATGAGAAAAATAGTAGTTCTTTTTGCAATGATTATGTTGGTTGGGTGTTCAGGGAAAGCACAAGAGAAAAAAGAAGAAGAAAAACCAACATTTCCACTTCAGAAAACAAATGCTGAATGGAAAAAAATACTAACACCAGAACAATATTATATTTTAAGAGAAAAGGGAACAGAAAGACCTTTCAAAAATAAATATTATAAATTTTATGGCGATGGAATCTATGTTTGTGCTGCCGATAGTACAAAACTTTTTACATCAGAGCATAAATATGATTCTGGAAGCGGATGGCCTGCTTTTGATACGGCAATTCGAAAAGATATTTATATCGCAAAAGATAATAGTTATGGTTTGAGCAGAGATGAGGTACTTTGTGCAACTTGTGGTGGACATTTAGGTCATGTTTTTCCTGATGGTCCAACGAATACTACAGGAATCAGGTATTGTATCAATTCAGGTGCGCTTACTTTTATTCCAGCAGATCAAGAAAGTGTATTAGATAAAAAATAATGAAAAACTATCCAAAAGGTAAATCAGAAGAAGAGTGGAAAGAAATCCTTTCTCCAGAAGAATTTAGAATTCTTAGAGAAAAAGGAACAGAATATCCACATACAGGAGAATATAATTTAGTATTCGATGATGGTACATATTGTTGTGCTGCTTGTCATTCAAAATTATTCGAATCTGATAGTAAATTTTCTTCTAGCTGTGGTTGGCCTTCTTTTGATGAAGCAATCAAAGGTGCTATTGAATATAAATTAGATAAATCACATGGAATGCTGAGAACAGAAGTTCTTTGTGCGAATTGTGGTGGACATCTTGGACATATGTTTAACGATGGTCCAACCGAAACTGGTACAAGGTTTTGTATTAATTCAATAGCAATTAAATTAGATAAATAAAATTAAGGTAACGTTTTATAATCAAAACGTTTTATCTTTTTAAGATTCTTAAAAAATAGTTCAAAACAGTGCTTTGTGTATGCAGAGTGCTGTTTTTTTATTAAGAAAAAAATGAATGATTCATAGCATTTATTGTTTTATGCTATTATAGACCAGTTTTGTGCAAATGCAGAGCAGTTTTGTGCAAATGCAGAGCAGTTTTGTGCAAATGCAGAGCAGTTTTATGCGAATGCAGAGTAGTTTTGTGCGAATGCAGAGTAGTTTTATGCAAATGCAGAGCAGTTTTGTGCAAATGCAGAGCAGTTTTATGCGAATGCAGAGTAGTTTTGTGCGAATGCAGAGTAGTTTTATGCAAATGCAGAGCAGTTTTGTGCAAATGCAGAGCAGTTTTATGCGAATGCAGAGTAGTTTTATGCGAATGCAGAGTAGTTTTGTGCAAATGCTATTAGTAATAATAAAAAATATTGCTTCTTATATTAAAGAAAGAATTGAAATTAAATACTTTAAGATTTAATCATATATAACAATCCCAAAATTTTTGAAATCCTTTTATATTTATAAAACATTAAAAGGAAATCAAATGAAAACTAAAAAAGTAATAATTGTTGGAGCAACCGGATTTATTGGAAGCCATGTTGTGGAACAATTTTTTTTAGCAGACTATAAAGTGAAAATTGTTGTAAGAAAAGAAAGTAATTATAAGAGAATTGAACAATTCTGTGATGAAATCCTCACGACTGATTTTTCTAATGAAAAAGAATTGGAAAATGCTTTTGAAAATCAAGATTTATTGGTGAATTGCATTGCTTCTGTCAAAATTGGAGCTTCTTTAAAAGAATTGAATAAAACTTCGGTTGATTTAATTAGAAAAATAACAAAGGCTGCTATAAAAGTAGGAGTGAAGCGATTCTTTTTGTTGAGTACTGTTGAAGTTTATGGGTTTATAAAGCACCCGATAAAGAAAGAAACTTTAGAGTATAAACCAACGTATGATTTTCAGAGAACACATATTGAAAAAGAGAAGATTTTTAAAGAAATATGTGAAAAATCAACTGTAGATTATATCATTCTTCAACCTGCAAGCACAATTGGAAAATGGGAAACAAACACTTCTTTTTTTAAACCAATGTACGAAATGCATAAAAAAGGATTTAGTCTTTTAATAAATAAAGGAAAAGCAAAAGTAGCTCTCGTTGATACCAGAGATATTGGAAAAGCTTTTGTGTTTTTTGCAGAATATTCTGAAATTAAAAACGAAACTTTTTTGTTGAAAGGATATACTTTAACATGGCTAGAATTAAAAAGAGAATTGGACAAAATTAGAAAGAAACAAGCAAAAGAAATTAATATGCATAGAAATTTTGGATTGTTTTTAGCAAATTTTATTTCATTATTTAATTCCGAAATTTTCCCGCCTTTAGCAATTGATATGATGTGTTTTGATATGGACGTCAACGATGAAAAATTAAGAAAAATAGGTTTTACACCAACGATTTCTGATGTGAAAGATTCCATGAAAGAAGCAATCCAATATTTTAGAGGAGAGTAGTTAAAACAAATGTATTTAAGTTGAATTTAGCTATGTTATAGATTTGTTAAAATATTAAAATTTAGTTTTGTTATAAAATGAATTACTTTTATTAGCAACATAAAAAAGATTGAAAAACTAGAAAAAACAAAAAAATGAAAGAAGAAAAAATAATTTTAAAAAGAGAAAAAGAAAGTAAATATAAACCTACAAATGCATTTATTGGAGCTTCATGGTTTGCATTATTAATTGGCGTTGTTTCTTATAATATTGGATTATGGAATGCTGAAATGCAATTAAATGAAAAAGGATATTATTTTACAATTTTATTATTTGGATTATTCTCTGCAATCTCTGTTCAGAAAAATGTGAGAGATAAAATGGAAGGAATAAAAGTTTCCGATTTGTATTATGGAATTATTTGGGGAGGAGCAATTATATCTTTAATTTTATTAGTTGTAGGATTATGGAATGCAACTTTATTATTAAGTGAAAAAGGATTCTTTGGAATGGCTTTTATTTTAAGTTTATTTGCAGCAATTGCGGTACAGAAAAATGTAAGAGATTCACAAGAAAAATAAGTATAATAAAAAAAAGGAAGTCAAAATCGACTTCCTTTTTGTAATATTATTTTTCAATTTCTCTCAGATTTTCCATTTTCTTTGCTTCTAAGAAAGCGTCAATTCCTTCGAAATGCTCTTTAATTTTTTGATTTCCAAATTCAAAAACTTTATCAGCTAATCCACTCAAGAAATCACGATCATGCGAAACTAAAATAAGCGTTCCATCAAAATCTAATAAAGCTTGTTTTAAAATATCTTTAGTTCTTAAATCTAAATGATTGGTTGGCTCATCCAGAATTAAAAGATTTACAGGTTCTAATAAAAGCTTCAGTAAAGCCAAACGAGTTTTTTCTCCTCCAGAAAGTACTTTTACCTTCTTTTGAGAAACATCTCCACCAAACATAAAAGCTCCAAGAAGATTTTTAATTTGATTTCGAATATCTCCTTCCGCGATTTGATCAATTGTTTGGAAGATAGTCAAACTTTCATCTAAAAGTGAGGCTTGATTTTGTGCGAAATATCCGATTTTCACATTATGTCCAATCTCTAAATTTCCTTCCACAGGAATTTCATTCATGATTGCTTTCACCATCGTAGATTTTCCAGCTCCATTTTTACCAACAAAAGCAACTTTTTGTCCTCTTTCAATCGTAACAGTAGCATCAGAGAAAACCAAATGATCTTCATATTTTTTAGCAACATCAGAAGCTGTTACAGGATATTTTCCTGAACGTGGTGCAGGAGGAAATTTCAATCGTAAAGCAGAAGAATCTACTTCATCTACTTCAATAATATCTAATTTCTCCAGCATTTTAACTCTAGATTGAACTTGTAACGTTTTAGAATAAGTTCCTTTGAAACGATCGATGAAAGCTTGTGTATCAGCAATAAATTTTTGTTGTTCTTCGTATGCTTTTTGCTGTTGTTCTCTTCTTTCTTGTCTTAATTCTAAATAATGAGAATAATTTACTTTATAATCGTAAATTCTTCCCATAGTAACTTCAATTGTTCTATTTGTAATATTATCCACAAAAGCTCTGTCGTGAGAAATTACAATAACAGCATTTGCATGATTTACTAAGAAATCTTCCAACCAATGAACCGATTCGATATCTAAATGGTTTGTTGGCTCATCCATTAAAATTAAATCTGGTTTTTGAAGAAGAATTTTCGCTAATTCAATACGCATTCTCCATCCTCCACTAAATTCACTTGTTGGTTTATCATAATCTTCTCTTTCAAAACCTAAACCTGCAAGTGCTTTTTCTACTTCTGCATCGTAATTGATTTCTTCAATTGCATAAAATTTTTCACTTAAATCAGAAACACGCTCAATAACTTTCATATAGCTATCCGATTCATAATCTGTTCTTGTTTCTAATTCTTTATTTAAAGCTTCAATTTCATCTCGCATTGCAAAAATTGAACTAAAAGCTTTTGCAGCTTCTTCTCGAACAGTACAATTATCTTCCGTTAAAAGATGCTGAGGTAAATATGCAATTACAGTGTCTTTTGGATAGGAAACATTTCCTTTTGTTGGTTTCTGGATTCCAGCAATAATTTTCATTAAAGTTGATTTTCCAGCCCCGTTTTTTCCCATTAAGGCGATTTTATCTGTTTCATTTACAACAAAAGAAACATTATTAAAAAGTGTTGTTCCACTAAATTCTACTGCAAGAGCATCAATTGAAATCATTCTTGTTCTTTTAAAATTTTTGCAAATATAGAGAAATCAAAAAGATGAATAGAAAGAAAATAGAAAGCTTTTTTAAAGAACTGAAATGTGAAAATAATTGTTAAAACTAAAATTTAACAGTATTTCTATTTTTAATTAAAAATCAAAAGTGTTATTTTTATTAAAGTTCTTATAATCAATCAGATATGGATAGTTTTTTTAAAAACTGGTGGATGGTGACCTTGCGAGGATTGATTTTAATTCTGTTCGGAATGTTTGCAGTAGCAAATCCTCAAGAAGCAGTTTTAGTTTTAGTACTTTATGCAGGTTTGGTAGCGTTGACATCGGGAATTTTTCTTATTGTAATGTCTTTATCAAACACTAGAAGAAAGTATTGGACTTGGACACTTTTTATAAGTATCATCGATATTTTATTTGGTATTATGGTGCTTTCTTACCCATACGCAACAACAGTTGCAACAGCCTCATTGTTTACAATTTTTATCGGAGTTTGGGCTTTATTTGGTGCAATAACTTTGATTTGGAATGCATTTCGTTTTCGAAAAGAAAGTCGATTTAATTGGTTAATCATGTTCCTTGCTGGAGTTTTAACCTGTTTTGTGGCTTTAGTTATTATTGCAAATCCATTAAAAGAATCTTTAACATTAACAGTGTTAATCGGAGCTTTTGCAATCATTTTTGGTTTTGCAAATATGATTTGGGGATTAGAACTTAAGAAAATGAAAGATGATCATCATCGAAATCAAAAGCAGTCCTAATACAAAAATTTGAGAGTAATTTTTTTTTCATAATTAAAGGGTGTATTCTTCTATAGGTACATCCTTTTTTACTTTTTTGAATAAAAAATATATTATAAGTAATTATAAAAAAGGTTGAATCCATTACTAGATACAACCTTTTTTATTTTTTATCGAATTACAATCGCATTCCAACCAGAATCTGGATCGTTTCCTGAACAATCTACTCCCGCATAGAATTCCCACTCATGCCAAGCATGAACTCCGTGATAAGTTAAAGGAACATCTTGTGGAATTGGACAATCAAATTCGAAAGTATATTCTGTTTCTGCTTCCAAATTTTGTGGTCCCGATACTTCATAAGAAGCACTATAAGTTTCCGAAGTTTTTTTAATATGCTCTACATCTCTTTCAAATTCTCCATCTTCAATTTCATATTCTACTTTAGAAACATCTACCGTTTCGTGTGCACGAACTTTTAAATATAGATGATCCATTTCGATTTCACTATCTTTCACTCTTACTTTAATAATTAATGGTAAACTTCCATTAATTTTTGTATCCACTTCTGGATTTAAAAATACTTTTACATCAGCTCCATTTCCTGTAATAAAATTTGCTGCTTTTTTAATTGAGTCAAATAGTCCCATATTTTTTTGTTTATGTTAATTTTTGTAGCCAAATATAATTAAACCGTTGAATTATCAATTACGGGAAACCGTAAATCCTTGTATTTATTTAGAATAAACTTCTTGAATAATTTTTTCTACAGGTTTATTATTTACTATCCAACGTGTATTATTAGGTTCTGGAATTTCATCAAAATACCATTCCCAAAAAAATCCACCATATATCCAATCTTCTTTCCAAAAAGTATTATAAAATCCTTGATAACCATTATTTTGTGCATCAAAATTTACATTGGAAGAAGTTTCTGGAAGTTCCCAATGTTTCCAAGCTGCATAATCAATACTTCGAAATCCATATTCTGTAAAAAGGACAGGTTTCTGATTGGTACAACTAAAATCTTGTAATATTTCTTTGATTGGTTGAAAAGCTGTTTCAATTTCCTTTACGGAAGGTGTTTTTTTATTAATTAAAGGAAAATAAGAATTTACGCCAATATAATCTAAATCTTCCCAAAAAGTAATGTTTGAAAATTCATCCCAATTAGAACTATAAGTAAGTTTTAAATTTGGAAAATCATTTTTAAGCTGCTTTGCCAATCTTGAAAAAAAATGAGGCCTTCTTAAAGAAAATGCTTTTAATTCATTTCCAATTGATAAAATTTTAAATTCTGGATAAAAAAGTGAAAGTTGTGCAATTGCATAATAAAATTCTTCATATGCTATTTCAATTTCTTCCCATTCTTCTTCTGTTTCCACATAGAAATCTACCCAATAATGTCCACCATTTACTGACCAAAAACTTGTCAAAGGTTTAATCATAATTTGTTGAATTCCGTTTAAACGAACATTTTTAATAATTCGATGCATTTTATAAATTTCCTCATTTACAGGGAATTTAAAAGGTCTAACAGGTTCTTCATTTATTTTATTAATACTAATTAAAGGAGCAAGCGCAATCCAATTTGCATTTGTTTTTTCATGTAAATGTAAATTTTTAAATTCTTCTGCTAATTGCCAAGTTTGTAAAATAGAACCACCTTTGATTTTTTCTTCTGCAATTTCAATGGGATTTTCACAAGTGTTTACAGTTGTAGATTCCTCTTTTTCACATGAAAAAAAGAAAATAATTAAAAGACATATGTATATTTTTTTCATAGCTTAAAAAATTGGTTCTAAAAATAATAAAAAAGACTATCTCAATAAAGAAATAGCCTTTTTCAAATATTTTTAAAAGTTTAAAATGTATTCAGTAAACCAAAAAGAATGATGACAATTCCTAAAATTTTCATCAATTTTCCGTTTTGTTGATACCATTCTTCTTCCAACTTTTTATCTTTTCTTTTCTTAAATGGATTAATCACTTTAAAAGCAATTAAAAGAAAAATTCCACCTAAAAGAATGTTTATAATTCCTAAAATACTAAGCATATTTATTATTTCCAGTTTTGTGAATTGTCATAATAATTGTTTTTGAAGTAGGAGTATTACTGATATCCGCTTTACTTCTAATTGGAACTAAAACATTTGTTTCAGGGAAATAAGTTGCTGTACATCTTCTAGGAATTGAACAAGGAATTACTAAGAATTTGTGTGCTTCACGAACTTCTCCGTGGAAGTGACTTTTTAAATCTACTTCATCTAATTTCTTTAATCCCATTTCTTGCATATCTTCTATATTCATGAAAACCACACGTCTTTCATGTAAAACTCCACGATAACGATCATCTAATCCATAAATTGTCGTATTGTATTGATCATGTGTTCTAATTGTCATCATTAAAAATTGCTCTTTTTCCAAAACAATATCTGATGGTCTATTGATGGTAAAGTTTGCTTTCCCTGAATGAGTTGGTTTGAAATCTTTTGCTCTCGCATTGTTTGGTAAATAGAATCCACCTTTTACTCGAACTCTCTCATTATAATTATCGAAACCAGGAATTGTAGCTTCAATTTTATTTCGAATTAAATCATAATTAGAAACTAGTTTACTCCATTCTACTTTTGAATTTTTTAATGTAGCTTCCGCTAATCCAGCGACAATTGCAGGTTCACTTAATAAATGTTCTGAAAGTGGTTTTAAATCTCCATGCGATTGGTGAACAACTCCCATCGAATTTTCTACTGAAACAAATTGTTCTCCACTTTTTTGTAAATCTTTTTCTGTTCTTCCAATACAAGGTAAAATTAATGCTTGTTTTCCATGAATTAAATGCGATCGATTCAATTTCGTAGAAACATGAACAGTTAAATTACAATTTCTTAAAGCATCACCTGTAAATTCTGTATCTGGCGTTGCAGAAATAAAGTTTCCACCCATTCCAAAGAAAACTTTTGCTTTGTTTTCATGCATGGCTTCAATTGCTTCGACAACATCATATCCATGTTTTCTTGGTGCTGTAAAACCAAATTCTTTATCTAAATTTGCCAAGAATCCTTCCTTTGGTTTTTCCCAAATTCCCATTGTTCTGTCTCCTTGTACATTTGAATGACCACGAACAGGACAAGTTCCAGCTCCTTTTTTCCCAATACTTCCTTTTAATAAAAGTAAATTCACAACCTCTCGAATGTTATCTACACCGTTTTTGTGTTGTGTTAATCCCATTGCCCAACAAATGATGATATTTTTATTTTCTAAAACCATTTGTGCAGCTTCACGGATTTTTGCTTCCTCAATTCCAGTTTGTGGAACTAATTCTTCAAAAGAATATTTTTTTAAGTCTGAAATGAAATCGTTATATCCTTTTGTATGTTCTTCAATAAATTTATGATCGAAAACAGTTCCAGGATTTTTTTCTTCTTCCTCTAAAAGTAAAAGCATGATTGCTTTTAATAAAGCAACATCTCCATTAATTTTTACTTGTAAATATAAATCTGTCAAATGTGTTCCTTCTCCAAACCAATTTAATGGATTTTGAGGATCCGTAAAATTGATTAACCCAACTTCCTCCAATGGATTTACAGACATAATTTTTCCACCATTTTTCTTAGTTTCTTTTAAAGCACTAAGCATTCTTGGGTGATTTGTTCCAGGATTTTGTCCCATTACAATTACTAAATCTGCATGATTGAAATCATCTAAAGTAACCGAACCTTTTCCAATTCCTAAAGTTTCAGAAAGTCCAGCTCCACTAGATTCATGACACATATTTGAACAATCAGGGAGATTATTTGTTCCAAATTGACGAACAAATAATTGGTATAAAAAGGCAGCTTCATTACTTGTTCTTCCAGAAGTGTAGAAAATAGCTTCATCTGGAGAGTTTAAACTGTTTAATTCTTTTCCAATTAATTGAAAAGCATCCTTCCAAGAGATTTCTTCATAATTAGTAGAACCTTCTTTTAAATACATTGGATGCGTAATTCTTCCTTTTTTTCCTAATTCATAATCTGATAATTCAGATAAATACTCTACACTATGTGTAGCGAAAAACATCGGAGTTACTCGTTCTTTTGTAGCTTCTTCAGCTACAGCTTTTGCTCCATTTTCACAATATTCAGCTAAAAAGGCTCTTTTTTCATCTGGATCTGGCCAAGCACATCCTGGACAATCAAATCCGTCTTTTTGATTTAATTTTGCTAATAGCTCAATTCCTTTTACAACTCCAACTTCTTCTTTGATATGTGTTAAAGCTGATTTTACTGCTTTTACTCCAGCAGCAGTTTTTGGAACTTTAGTAGTAGTAATTCCTGTATATTCTACAGGAGGTTGCGCATGCGGTTTATTTTTATCGCTCATTCTTGGGGTTAAAATTTTATATGGTTTGGAGTTGCGTAAATAGTTAGTTTTTCATCTCTTGTAAATCCGATTAAACAAATTCCGAATTCTTTTGCATAATCAACAGCAAGAGAAGAACAAGCAGAAACAGCAATGATTACAGGAATTTTTGCAATAAAAGCTTTTGAAATAATTTCATAAGAAACTCTTCCACTAACTAGTAAATAATTTGCTTCTTTTAAATTTTGATTTTCAATCAGAGAACCAATTGCTTTGTCAACAGCATTGTGTCTTCCAATGTCTTCACGAATTGTGATTAACTCTTTATCTTTATCAAAAATCGAAGCAGCGTGACTTCCTCCAGTATTTTTAAATAATGTTTGTTTTTCTCCCATTTTCGCAAACATCTCTTGAATTTTGGACGCATTAAGAGTTTGTTTAACGTTTAAGGAAGCTCCTTTTAAAGTGATATCATCTAGTTTTTGTTTGCCACAAATTCCACAAGAAGAAACAGAAAGTAAAGTTCGTTTGTTTAAATAACCTTTACCTAATTTTTCTTTTGGAACTAGAACATCATAAACTGCAAATCCGTTTTCTTCTTCAGAAACTAAACGAATTTCCAATTTCTCTTTCTTTTTATAAATGTCTTCGGCATACAATAAACCTCGAATCAAGTCTTCATCATGATCTGGCGTTCGCATTACAACAGTATAAGGTTCTCCGTTTATATTAATTTGAAGTGCAGCCTCAATGACCAAATTATCTTGAACAAGTTTATTGCCTTTTGTCGTGACTTTTATTCCTTCGTAAGTTGAAGTTTGCATGTAAACTTATTTTAGCGCGTAAATTTAAAAAAAATCTTATAACAAATTCCTCTAGTATAAAATGACGAATTTTATTTAATAAAATGATAATTCTACTTCATTATTAACAATAAATAAAGTGAATTTTAACGGGGCTTTTTTATAATTAAAAGTTAAGGTAAAATATAACAATATATTAGGTTAATCTTTTGCTAAACAGTAGGTAAAGCTCCTGATAATGAAGTAATTTAGTTCTCCCAATACATAATAATACCGTGAGGTATAAGTAAACGGCCCCATATCGTTTTACTGGATAAGCTAGAGGTTTTTTCTCTAGCTTATTTTTTTACAAACCAAAATACAAGGCTTATCATTTATGTCTGTTGTGAAAAATAAATAAGTATTTCCACCATCTTTTATTCCTGTTTTTTTACGAATCTGTGCAACTGTTTCAGGGAAATTTCTAGTTGTAATATTCGCTTTTTTTTCTGGTAAAAGTTTCTTTAAAATTTTCTTTTGGTAAGGAACAATTTGCGAAATTTCAAATTTCCTTCCTGGAAAATCAATCAATTCATCTGAAGTATATAAATGACTATTTTGATGTAGTTTATCCAAAGAAAGTTGTTCGCTAATTTGCTTAAAACCTCCCGCTTTTAAAATTGCAGCATTCGGTTCATATAAATATTTTTTAGGCAATTCAAATGTTGGAATTGTTTCTTCTTCCCAATTAAAATTGAAATATTCATTTCCTTTTTTTGTAATGTTTATAGTTTTAATTTCTAAAAAACTTTCTTTCTTTTCTAAAATAAAAAGTAATTCTTTAACTTCATTTTCTAGTGCTACAATATGAATTTCTGTCACAAACTGAAGTTCATTTATTGCACTTTGTATATCTAGAATTGGTGAAGTTTTGATTAAAACTTTATCTGAATGTTCAAATAATAAATCTAAATTTTCTGGAACATTTGGCAAACAATCTGCCAATAAAAATACTTTTCCTTTTGCATCATTTCTTCTAGAAGGATCGATATAAATCCAGTCAAATTTTTCAGCATTTTTTAAGTATTCTAAACTATCTTGATTTACAGTTTTAATATTTGTTGCTTCTAAAACTTTAAAATTATGTGTGACAATTTCTGAAAGCTCTGAATTTAATTCACAATGAAATACATTTTTACATCTCTTTGAAAAATAAAAACAATCAATTCCAAATCCACCAGTTAAATCAATTATTGAATTTCCTGAAACTAAATTAGCTTTATATTCAGCTGTTTTTTCAGAAGAACTTTGCTCTAAATTTAATTTATTTGGAAAAATTATATTTTCTTTCTCAAACCAAATTGGAATTTTTGTTTTCGCTTTTTTCTTGCAAATTATTTGATTTACAATCTCTTGCATGGAAACGTTTTCAAAAGGACTTTTTTTGAAGATTAATTGTTTTGTATCTGTATTTAAGTTTTCTGAAATGAATTGTTGAATTTCAGGTTGTAAAAATGTTGTTTTCAATAGTCGTAATTAAAAAGTTTTGAAATACAAAAATAGAATGAAAATATTAAGTTAAATAGAAGTGAAGTAATTTTTATAAAAAAACTCTCCTAAGAATAGGAGAGTTTATGTTTTTATAAATTTTTCGTAAGTGATTTTACGATTTTGTTTTCGGATAAAAATTCTTTTAAAATAACTTTGATTGCCGTATAAGTTGGAACAGCAACGACCATTCCTACAACACCAAATAAAATTCCGCCAATAATAATAATTAAGAAAATTTCAAGCGGATGTGAACGTACACTATTTGAGAAAATTAAAGGTTGACTTAAGAAATTATCAATTAATTGTGCTAAAAGATAGCCTCCTAAAACATATAGTGTTTTTGGTAAAATTACGGTGTTGAAATCTAAACCAATAAAACTACTCATAGTTAAAAATACCATTAAAATACCTCCAATTAAAGGTCCTATATATGGAACTAAATTTAAAATTGCACAAAGAACAGCAATTACGAAAGCATTTTCTACACCAAAAATTAACAATGTTGTAGTATAAATTACAAACAAAATTGAAATCTGAAATACCAAACCGATAAAATATCTAGAAAGTAGATTTTTAATAGTTCCTAAAGATTTTCGAAGACGACTTTCACTTTTATCATTCACTAAAATATAAATAGATTCAGTCATGATAGAACTATCTTTCATAAAGAAAAATGCGATAAAAATTACAGAAAAAAGTCCAATACTAAAATTTCCAATTGTTCCAAGAATGGAATTTACAAGACCAGGGATGAATTTAATATTGTCAACAATATCTACATTATTATGAATTTCATTAAGCAAATTAACATTGATAGAAAGAAAATATTCATTGATTTGTTTTAATAAATCTTCTAAATTATTTTCAAATTGGTTAATGTCTAAAAGTGAAAGATTTTTTCCTTGTTTTACGATTAAAGGAATAAACATGCTAATTAAACCTGAAATGATGACAAGAAAGAGAAGAATTGTACAGATTACTGCAATTGTGTTTGGAAATTTTAATCTTTTTTTCAAGAAACGAACAATTGGAAATCCGATTAAAGATAAAACAGCGGCAATAGCAATATAAATTATGACACTTTGAATTCGATATAAAAAATAAAGAAAAAGTGCACTTCCTATAATAATTCCTAGAGATCTAAGAATTCCATTTGAAATAATTTTTGAGTTCATGTATCTAAAATAAATACGATTTATAAATAAAACAGCCTATTCTAAGATAGAATTAGAATAATCTAAAATAAAAATAATGTCAAATTTAAGCAATTAAATAGATAAAAGGTTGAAAATTAGTAAAGTTTGAAAAATATTTTAATCTTAAAAAATTTCTAAAAAAAATAATAATTATGTTATAAAATCAAAATATTGTTGTGAATATATGAAATAATTAATATAAAAAAATCTTATATCAAAAATAGGAAAATCCCTGTGTTTTAGAAAGATAGAATAAAATATTGCTAAAATAATGACTTCTTTACTATTTTTGGTGAGTTAGATTTGTTAAAGAATGTGAAAAAATAAAAGATATTTCTATTTATTAATAATTAATTTAAATTAAATATATAAAAGTTTGAATATTTTTTTGAATATTAAAATAGAATAGATTTGCAGTCTCGACAAATTAGGTTATCAGTAATAAAAACAACATAATTCAATAATTTTTTAGGTATCAATTTAAAGCCCTCGTGTATGAAAAGAAAATTACTATTATTCTTTTTATTCTGCGTAATTGTAGGTTATTCCCAGCAAAAGAAAGATGGGGACATAACTATTACGCAAGAAAATGTCTGTTTAAATCGCTATACTAGAGTGATTTCAGATGTTCCAGCTGGAACAAATCAAGTGACAGTTGAAGATATCAATCAACTTGATGATAGTTATCACGATTTTTTATCTGATGATGATCCACTTACAAGTGGAACAAATGAAACAAGAAGATTTCAAACAAATACTTTTAGTTCGAATGATTTAGAACCTGGTGATTTAGTTTTACTTTATCAAGCACAGGGAGCAATAATTGATAGCTCAAATACATGGAGTTATGGTGAAGTAACAAATTATAACAATTCAGGAACTTATGAGTTTGCTTATGTTTATGAAGTAAGCGGGAATACAATTATTTTAAGTTGTAATTTAATTAATTCATTCTTTGCAGCGAATTATACACAGATAATTCGTATTCCTCAATATAACAACATGGTGATAAATACTGGAGCTTCCGTAGCTGCAAATCAATGGGGAAGTCCAAATTTTGGTGGAGTTGATCCTTCAGCGATTGAAAGAAGAAAAGGAGGAATTGTTGCTTTTTTAGCTGAAAATTTAGAAAATAACGGAAAAATTCATGCAGATTTTGCAGGTTTCCGTGGAGGAACTAGAGAAAATAATTCTAACGGAAGTGGAGCAGCTTTTCAAATGAGTTTTAGAACTACAGATTCTTATGTTTCTGCTGAAAAAGGAGAAGGAATTGCAGGTTATCGTAATGATTATGATAATTTATATGGTGGAAGATATGGTCGTGGAGCTGCTGCCAATGCTGGTGGAGGAGGAAATTCTCATAACGCTGGAGGTGGTGGTGGAGCCAATGGAGGTATCCCTACAAATTGGTTTCGTGGAGCAGGAGTAATGAATGATTTTTCAGGAGATACTTCACCATGTGGAAATCCTGGAGCTTGGATTCATGATCCAGAATATATTGCAAATGGAAATGCTTTAACAAATTCTTCTGGAGGAGGTCGTGGTGGATATACTTATTCGAGTTCAAATTCTGCAAATCCTTGTACAACTGGACCTTCATATCCAGCAAATTATATAAGTACAGGAGTTCCAGCATCCAATTTAAATCAATCTGGATGGGGAGGAAATCATAGAAAAGCAATTGGTGGACTTGGAGGAAGACCAGTTGTTACAGCAAGTTATCAAAACCAAATCTTCTTAGGAGGAGGTGGAGGAGCCGGAGATGGAAATAATAATGCCAATAATGATGGTGGAGATGGAGGAGGAATTGTTCTTTTGACCATTAAAAACGGAATTACAGGAAATGGAGAAATAACATCAAACGGACAAGAAGGATACCGAACTATCACAGGAGGAAATGATGCTCCTGGAGGTGGTGGAGGTGGAGGAACAATTTTAGTTCAAGCTGCTACTATCTCAAATACAATTTCAATTATTGCAGTTGGTGGTGATGGAGGAGATCAATATATTACTGGACCAGAAGCCGAAGGACCTGGAGGTGGAGGAGGAGGTGGAGTTATTTCCATTTCTGCAGCTTCAGATTTTTCAGTAAAAGATGTTTCTGGAGGAGCAAATGGAACTACAAATTCAAATCCAATTAGAAATAGATTTAAAGCTAATGGAGCGACAAGTGGAAATGTTGGTACGATTACTACTGTGATAATCAACTTTGATGAGCTTGTTTGTAAATTAGAATTAGAAGCGAAAAAAACGTACTCTATTATTGATATTGATGGTAATGGAATTGATGCAGGAGATCGTATTGAATATACAATTTCAATTGCGAATAATAGTGATGTAGTTATAAATGACATTAAATTAAAAGATGTATTTCAAGATGAAAATGGAAATACATTAGTTTTCTATTATAATCCTGGAGATACTTTTTCTTCTGCATATTCAAATGATGAAATTACAGATGATAATGTAGATATTGCAAGTTTAGATGTAGATGAATCTGTAACGTTTAAGATGTATTATTTAATTACACAAAATGATATTGATTCAGGAGGGATTTCAAATATAATTTCTGTAGATGGAATCAGTGCTGGAGGTTATGATGTTTCAGATGAAAGTGATGACAATGATGATACAGATGGAAATTATACAGATGATCCTACAGAAACAAATTTCCCACATAATCCAAATATAGATGTTGAAAAAACAGTTACTGTTACGGACAATGGAGATGGAGCTTTAGGTGTTGGAGATATTTTAAATTATTCTGTAGTTGTTGCAAATACAGGAAATGTGACATTGACCAATGTAAATGTTGTGGATAATTTTGAAGATTTTAATGGAACTTCTATTCCTTTAACTTTAAGCTTTAATTCTTCAACTTTAGGAAGTGCTGAAGGAACTTTAATGGTTGGTGAAATTGCTACTTATACAGTTAATTATACAATAACACAAGCAAATATTGATGCAGGAGGACTTAGAAATAGTGCTACAGCTAGTTCTACTTCACCGTCTGGTTCAAATGTTTCAGATACAAGTGATGATGGAGATGATTCTGATGGAAATTCGGAAGATGATACGACAGATACAAATTTCTCACAGAATGCAGGAATTGAAGTACAAAAAACAGTAAACAGTATTACAGAAAATGGAGATGGAATAACAGGAGTTGGAGATATTATTAATTATCAAATTCTTGTTTCAAATACTGGAGATGTTACTTTAAATACAATTTCTGTAATAGATATTTTAGAAGATTTAGATGGAAATACACAAAATTTAACACCTGTTTTCGATTCTGCTTCTTTAGGAAGTGCTGAAGGAAGTTTACTTGTAGGAGAAATAGCGACATATGTTGTAAATTATACAATTACACAAGATGATGTGGAAGCTGGAGGTGTTCAAAATAGTGCTACAGCTTCTGGGAATTCACCAAATAATTTTGTGGTTTCAGATACAAGTGATGATGGAGATGATTCGGATGGAAATTCAGAAGACGATGTTACAACAACTGAAATTACACCAAATCCAAGTTTAGATGTTGTTAAAACAATTTCTGGAGTAACAGATAATGGTGATGGAGTTCTAGGAGTAGGAGATATAGTTAATTATGAAATTCTTGTTACAAATAATGGGAATTTAATTTTAAATGATATTTCAGTAACAGATACTTTAACAGATTTAGAAGGAAATACGCAAACACTTACAACCACTTTTGACTCTGCTTCTTCTGGAAGTACTGAAGGGAATTTATTAGTTGGAGAAACAGCAACATATACTGCAAATTATACAATTACTCAATCAGATGTTGATGCTGGTGGATTCGGAAATAGTGTTGAAGTTGATGGAAAAACACAGAAAGATATTGATGTTTCAGATACAAGTGATGATGGAGATGATACGGATGGAAATTCGGAAGATGACTCGACAGACACAGTTATTATACATAATGGAACAATTGAACTTACAACAAATGATTCTTTAGATTTAGGAGCAGATGGAATTTTAAATGCAGGTGATGTCATTACTTATACAATTGAAGTTACAAACACAGGAAATACAACACTTAGCAATATTTCAGTAACGGATTCAGGAATTGATTTTGGAACAAACCCAACAACAGCTTCTTCATTAAATGTAGGAGAAACAGAGACTTTCACAGGAACTTATGTTTTAACACAAGCAGATATTGATAGTGGAAGTTACTCGGTGCAATCATCGGTTACATCAACACTACCTGATGGAACAACCGTTGTGGAAGATACACTTTCGGATGATCCAGAAACGGCAGTAGATAATGATGAGACGATTACTTCTTTAAATCAAAATGGAACAATTGAATTAACAACAAATGATTCATTAGATTTAGGCGCAGATGGTGTTTTAAATGCTGGCGATGTTATTACTTATACAATTGAAGTAACAAACACAGGAAATACAACACTTAGTAATATTTCAGTAACGGATTCAGGAATTGATTTTGGAACAAACCCAACAACTTCAGCGAATCTAAATGTAGGAGAAACAGAGACTTTTACAGGAACTTATGTTTTAACACAAGCAGATATTGATAGTGGAAGTTACTCGGTACAATCTTCGGTTACATCAATGCTTCCTGATGGAACAACAGTTGTGGAAGATACACTTTCGGATGATCCAGAAACGGCAGCAGATAATGATGAGACGATTACTGCTTTAAATCAAACTGGA
>NZ_JADPIB010000019.1 GCF_015767265.1 Aureivirga marina | reverse complement strand
ATTAGATTTATATAATCTATTTCCTAAAGGACTATATCCAAATCTAATTTTCTGACCTGTTGTCTTAGAAATTTCAGATACTTTTCCGTCAACTCGCCAATCAATCAATTCTATATTCTCTGCAATATCCGATGTTAATTGTCCGATTGCATCATATGTATAATCATGTGTGTTTTCAAAATCAGATGCTATATCACTTGTTGTTGTCACAGCATCTCTTACTTGCTTTAATTGATTTCTATCAGCTGCATAAGTATACCTTAAATCATCCATTAATCGATATGTACCATCTTTAACACCACTATATCTTAACAATCCTTCTAAATTTCCATTTCTATCATATCTGTATTTAGTTCTTGCTAAGAAATGATGCTCAACATCAAATGGAACATAATTCTCAGAAGTATATTTCGCACCATTATAACTGATGATTCTATCTAATAAATCATATTCATAAGTACTTACTGTAGTTCCTAAAGAATTTCCATCTAGATCTAAAAGACCAGTTGTCATTGTTTTAATGTTTCCATTAAACAAATCTTTTGAAGATGCAAACTGCTCCATACTAAAAGCATTTGTCACTGTAGTACCTCCAATATCTTTGGTATCTCCATTGATAGCTTTATAATCCCCTCTAAAATAACTTAAAGAATAACCAAAGGCATCTTTTGCTGTAGAAGAATCAAAGAAAGTATTTTTTAATCCATCCTTTCCAATATCATTGTTTGGATCTAAATACTCACTATTCACTCCTTTAAGCCATCCTTGTAGTGTATAAGCATAATCCATTCCTTGTACTTCTTTATCTCCAAGAACGGTTCTTGCTAAAGGACCATGTTCATAATATTCATAAGATGCATCTTGTTCCCAAATTACACCATCTTTAGAAGTTTGAACATTTACGATTCTATTATCCGCATCATATGCATATCTATGAATAAACTGATCTAATTCACCTTTTTGGTAAGTAACTAGCTTAACATTTCCACTGATTAAATCATATTCATATTCTAATTTCTTTAAAGCTTGACCTTTATCTATAAGCTCTTGATGCTTAATATATGTTGCTATTTCTATCACTCTTCCATGAATATCATAACTATAGAAAAGAATATTATCATAACCATTCACGTTTGCTCCAGCATTTAAACTTGGATAATAAGCAACTGCTCCAATCCTATTTCTTAAATTCTCTTGTGTTAAATAAGAAACAAGTCCATTTGTTGTTGGATCATTATAAAATGTTTTAGTAACCTCTTCTTTTGTATTGTTATTTTCTGGGTTATTCAATAAAATATCAATCTGAGAACTTGTCACATTTTCTCCAACAATCTCTCCTGTAGATACATTTACTAATTTTCCAATATCATTAATAGAATAATTAGAATGAAGCTGCATCTGTCCTGCCTCAATTACTCTTCCTAAACCATCAAATTGTGAATAACTAAATTTATTCTCTGAAGCTTGTTTTGCATTTTGAGAAGCGATAATTCTTCCTAATCCATCATAAGCAAATTTTGTAATTCCTCCATCTGGAGTACTTTGCCATACTAATTGATTTAAAGAATTATATTTATAAGTTGTCTCTAAATTATATGGCTGCTCACGAAGTTTCACTCCTTCTGGTGGCGTTGTTCTTACAAGATTT
>NZ_JADPIB010000018.1 GCF_015767265.1 Aureivirga marina | reverse complement strand
TTGCATATTTCTATATCCAGATCTTAAAATTTTAAATTTAATTTTGGTATAAAAAGCATCATTTTTACACCAGTTTAAAACTTCTCCATCTTTATCCATCAAATAAACTCGATTTTGACCATTTTCTATTCTAACTTTATAAACCCAAAGCTTTTTATGACGTTGGTTTTCTGAAAGTGGAGTAAAATCAAGTCCTGTTTGATCTGCATTTCGTAATGATTCCTCATAAATTAATAATTCATCTCCTGGAGTTAAATATAAAGAGGCATCATTAACTCCAACCAATTCAAATGATTTCTTTGTTGAATAAGAACTATTTGTTCTTAACTCTCCTTCAATTCCAATATTATTTGTTGCCAATCCCATATTATTGTAATTCCAATAAGCAGGATAATTAAAGCTATAAATCGATTCATCAAACTCATTTGTAGTCTCTGTTAAAAGAACACTTCCTGTGTTTGCATCCCATGCAAGATTCTTTGTAGAAACTTCTGCTCCATTCTCTTTTGCAATCACCTCTTTTAAAATACCTGTTGTATGAACTACTTTGGTCATCGTTGTTCCTCTATAAACATTTGTATGAACTCCTGAAGAAGGTAAAGGAACAGGAATTGTTAATACATAAACCACTAAAGGAATGAAAGCTCCATTGGTATTTATCCCTCCTGTATAAGAAACTGCTTCATTCTCTTTAAAATCCGCTACAACATCATAATGCTCTCCAATTACTTCATCTCGAATTATCGATCCATCTGAATCAATAATTGGTAGTTTATTATTTAATTTTCTAGAATCTTGCTCATCAACACTATAAATTTGCTCTGTACCTGAGATAAAAGCTCCAAATTCATTATAAATATCTGAAGACTTTGGCTTCCCATCCATATCATTTGTATGAACAGAAAATCCTTGTGTCATCGATAAATAATTATCTGTCTTTACTCGTAATTTAAAAATCCCTCTTAAAAGATTATCAAATATATTAGTCACTCCTGGATAAGAGTTATTTATAGATTTTAAATGCGTCATATCGGAAGTCGTAGGATAATCTTTCGTAGTGAAAAATTTATTTACAACTTTTCCTGTTCTATGTGATTCTAAAACTTTAAAAGAAGTAGAACTCTCAACATCATCTGTTGTCAAACTACTCACTGTTACAGTGCTATAAGTAATCCCTGCTGATGGATAAAATGACATACCAATTGGCGCATTAGTATAGTTAAATTCTATTGGTGCCAACAGTTTTCCTGCATCTGGATAAATTGGCATAATCAATGGATTTTCCATACTCCCCATCGGTTCAAAAGAAGCAACTCCACTACTCTCTCCTTCTTTTAAATTACCTTTCTCATCCACTAATTCATAATCAAATTTTTGACCGTAAAACTTTTGGAATACATTCGATTGTGAAGATGATTCAAACATCTTATCCCACTGATCTGACAGCTTTAATTGTTTTACTCGTAATCCTCCTCCTAATTTTGAAGTTCCTGGATATTGAAGCCTTATCCATGACTTCTTCGGTCTAAAATTATTTGCAATCCCATTTTTTCGTAATGGTTGATTTGGACCAGCAAACAACTCTCCATATCCATTAAAAGATTGTACCAACTCTTGTGCGATAGAACCAATGCTAGTATCGTTTCCAATTGTAACACCTGCTACAACTTCTGGTAAATATTCTCTACCAAAATACCATCCAGCTTTTGAAATCGGATTCACTTTATCATCTCCATTACTTCCACCACCCATTCGGTGTAAAGACATTGGAAGCATTGCATAATATTTCCCATTTAACTTCTTTACATTGATTTTCTTAGTCTTATCAATATCAAAATATCCTTGTACATAATCATAAAATCCTGCCTTTTTACTCATATTAAGTAAAAACTTAAAGAAA
>NZ_JADPIB010000017.1 GCF_015767265.1 Aureivirga marina | reverse complement strand
AGGAGGAGGATGTGAGAATCCAGTGCTTGCATTTGGAGTGATTGATTTCCCAAAATACTTTACACCAAACAATGATGGAATCCATGATGTATGGAAGATTCAAGGATTGGAGAGTGGAGATTACGAGAGTATAGAAATCTACATTTTTGACAGGTATGGAAAGGTGATAACGAAATTAGATCCACAAACAGGATGGAATGGTTTGTCTTTAAGAGGAAATCCGCTACCATCAACTGATTATTGGTTTACGTTGGATATTGTAAAAAAAGTAGGAAGATTAGATGATGGAAGCGCAGTGAATAGAAGATTTACAAGAAAAGGACACTTTAGTTTAATTAGAAGGTAACGCACGCAAAAAATAAAACTTACATCTTAAAATAATAACATCTATGATTAAACAAAAATGGTATTTTTCGACAATATTATTTGTGTTACTTTTTAGTTCCTCAAATGTATTGGCACAATTAAGTTATAATCTAATTGGTGACGCTAGTGATGAAGGTGACAATTGCTTTATTGTTACCCCAAATACATATTCTCAATCAGGAGCAATTTGGTATGAAAATCAGATAGATTTGACAAAAAACTTTGTCTTACTTTATTCTGCCAATTTTGGAAGTAATGATTCCAATGGAGCTGATGGAATGGCATTAGTTTTTAAATCAACATCTACTCCAGAAATTGGAAGTTTGGGAGGTGGAGTAGGATTTCAAGGAATTTTTCCAGCATTAGGTATTGAATTTGATACATGGAAAAATGGTGGAAAAGGTGATCCAAATTATGATCATATTGCGATCATTAAAAATGGAAATAATAATCATAATATTGATGCTACACAACCAGGCGCTGCAAATGGAAATTTAGCTGGGCCAGTTCAAGCAAGTTTTACAAGTGGAAATATTGAAGATGGACAAGAACATACAATTAAAATTGAATGGACAGCTTCTACTCATATAATGAAAGTTTTTTTCGATTGTAAATTAAGAACTTATTATGATGGTGATATTATAAATGAAATTTTTGGTGGAAATGAAATCGTTTATTTTGGATTTACAGGTTCGACAGGTGGTGCTACAAATCTTCATAAAGTATGTTTTGAATATATTTCTTTTGCAGAAATTGCTGAAATTGAAGATAAAACTATTTGTAATGGAGAAGTTGTAGATGATATTGATGTTTCTTTTCCAAATGCATATTCTTATTCTTGGTCGCCAATTACTGGTGTAAGTGATCCGTCATTACC
The DNA here is from genome assembly GCF_015767265.1 of Aureivirga marina. GTDB lineage: Bacteria > Bacteroidota > Bacteroidia > Flavobacteriales > Flavobacteriaceae > Aureivirga > Aureivirga marina. Next base: position 802 of record NZ_JADPIB010000017.1, on the reverse strand, counting down.
TAATCCTGAATTTACTCCAACTGAAACAACTTTATATACAGTAAGTATTGAAGATGAATGCGGTGATTTTTATACAAATTCTTTCGAGATAGAAGTATTAGACGCTCCAATTTTTTCTGAACAGCCTGATATCACTATTTGTGAAGGGGATTCTATTGATTTATTAGAATTAAATGATGATTTTGTTACTGATTCTACAGTTCCAATTGCATATTTTAATGATTTAAGCTTGACTAGCCCAATTTTGAATCCATCTAATTTTTCTCCTACGAGTGATCAAACTGTTTTTGTAAAATTAGGAGATGGAAATTGTCAAACTACGACTAGTTTCAATATTCAAGTTATAGAATTACCAATTATCAATACACCAGAAAATATTATTATTTGTAGTGATTCAGGTACAGAATTTATTGATTTAGAAACTCAAAATTCAGATATAACTACTGATGTTACTTTAGATATTGAATATTATTTAGATGTAAATCTTTCTAATTTAATAATAGATATAAATAATTTTGAAGCCAATTCTCCAAATCAAATAATTCATGTAAAAGTGATTAAAAATGGGATGTGTTTTGTTCAAACATCTTTTGAAATTATTTTAAACCCATTACCAACACTTTTAAATCCTCCAAATTTGGGTTCTTGTATTAATGACGGAACCTTCGACCTAACAGTTCAAGATGGATTAATCACAACAGACACTGGAGTAACAATTACATATTATGATGCATCAGGAGCAGAAATCACAACTCCAACAGCTTATACAGGAGCAGACGCAGAAGTAATCACAGCTACAGTT
>NZ_JADPIB010000016.1 GCF_015767265.1 Aureivirga marina | reverse complement strand
CGGCTCTGGAGTTAAGTTTGGTTTTGGAAGTGGCTCCACAACTAATGTCAGCGAAGAAATCGCATAACATCCTGTTGTTTGATTCTCCACACGAACATAAAGCTCCTGTGCATTTGCTGTTGTGTTTACAAAGTTTGTGAAATCTGGAATATCCACGATGTCTCCCTCTGCATTCTCTTGTGTTGTATGATAAGTTACAACCATTCCTAATTGTCCTACTAGATAATGATCATTTCTTTGTGTTAAGTCAAAACTTGCGATTCCATCATAATCATCATCACAAATAATCAGCTCATTATTTGGATCTCCAATATTTGGCATTTGCTCAATGATCAGCTCAATGCTCTCCACAATATAACATCCTCCTCCGTTTTCTACACGAATCCAAATTGTTTGTTGGTTTGCGATTGTATTTAAAAATGGCGAATCAATATCTATCGGATCTTCAATTGCTTCTGCATCTTCTTCTGATAGATACATCGTGATTGTTAGAAGTGGATTATCTGATAAAATTCCATCTCGAATCACAGATAAATCAAATATTGCAAATCCATCTGTATCATCATCACATAAAACAAAATCTTCTAATGGAGATATTGATGGTTTTTCTGATAATACAAGTTGTAATGGTTGTGTGATAAAACATCCTGTATCTAAATTCTCTATTCTTACATAAATTGTTGAAGCTACTGAATAATATAAATCTGGAAGCATCGGTGTTCCTTCATCTGCATTTTGTTGTGTATAATGGTAAGAAATATCATATTCTTCAAATGGATCTAAAATCGTTGAAACCTCATTTAAATCAAAGATTGCATATCCATCATAATCATCATCACAAGCCTCGAAAATAGTTAACTCCTCTACTGCTGGTAGTGGATTTACAATTAAATCTAAAACAACATAAGCATTACATCCTGTCTCTGTGTTTGTAACCACGGCATACACCGCCTGAGATCCTGCTGTGATGTTTGTATATACACTTAATTTATCAATCACTGGTCCATCTACAGCTCCTTCATGATACGTTACAACTCCTGTTGTTCCTCCTAAAATCTCTGCATCTTTCTCATATAATAAGAACCCTTCTACAAATCCGTTTGTTGAGTCTCCATCTTCATCATTATCACAAAGCTCATATGGCTCTGGTTGCACAAGAACTGGCGTAGCATTTACTTGTACTGTAAGCGGAACTACATTTGCACAATTTGTAGAACTATATTCTGCACGAACCCAAACAGTTTGTGGGTTTACATCATTTACAAATCCTGTTGGATTTACAATATATCCAACTCCTGGTGTTACATCTGTAACATCTCCTGCAATGGCAGCTTCTTCAGTATAGTAATATTCAAAAGTAATTCCTGTCTCTGCTACGATATCTCCCTCACGAATTGTTAGATCGAATGTTGTAAATCCGTCCACAACATCATCATCACAAAGCTCAATCGCATCTGCTTCGATAGCCGTTGGTGTTGGGTTTACGATTAATTCTAATGCAACGATATCTGTACATCCTGTGATTACATTTTTCACTAAAACATAAATCACTTGATTGTGAATATCCACATTTGCATATTGTGATGGATCATCAATTGCATTTGAGTAAACTTGCTCTTGTGCATCGATTAATTCCTCGAAATAAGTAACTTCTACTTGCCCTAAAGCATAAGTAATTTCTGTTTCTTTAAGTGTTAAATTAAAGATTGCAAATCCATCATTGTTCTGATCACAAACCTCCAGTGGTGTAGGAATTGTAGATTCTGGTGATTCGTTGATAATCACATTCATCTCTGTTGTGTCATAACAATGCGTTACATTATTTTCCACTCTTACAAAAACAGTGAAGTTATTTGGCGTAGCATTATTAATATATGGCGAAGAAATTGCTCCTGTTCCTGCAATTGCTTCTGCCTGCGTGTGATGGTAAGTTACTGTGAATCCTGGCGTGTCAAATGTATAATATCCATCTGCTTCGTCTAATTGCACTGTTGTAATTCCATCGTTAATATCATCATCACAAACCTCAAAATCCAATACCTCTGGAAGTGTTGGTTGTGGTAAAACTTCAATGTTGAATGGCGTTACAGTTCCACATCCTGTAACATCATTTTTAAGCACTGCATAAATTGTTTGAATCGGTGTGATTGTGTTTTCAAAAGCATCAGGAGCTGCGATGTATGCAAAAGAACCTGTGTTTCCGCCAACTTCATCAATCACTGCTTGATTTGCTTCGTTTAAATCTGTGAAATATGTGATTGAAATTCCGTTTTGACCATTTAAAATCTCTGCTGTTGTAGCGCCATTTGTAAGATTAAAAGTTACGGCTCCATCTCCATCATCACACATCTCGATGTTGCTCACTGGATTGATCAGTGGTTTTGGATGAACAATTACATAGAAACTTGTAATTGCAAAACAATCATCCACTGCATAATAAACTCTTACCCAAACTTGGTGTACGTTCTCCGTAGCATTTTGGTAGTTTACGATATCTGCTCCTGTAATCTCATCTACATTT
>NZ_JADPIB010000015.1 GCF_015767265.1 Aureivirga marina | reverse complement strand
CTGTTTGGACACCTCGCTTTGAGATTGACACAAACGGAAAGGTTGGAATCGGAATGAATGGTCAAGATTTAAATGATTTATTAGAAGTTAATGGACAGATCAGAGCAAAAGAAGTTTTGGTAGAGACGATTAACTGGCCTGATTATGTATTTAAAAAAGGTTATGATTTAAAGCCATTACAAGAGGTTGAGAAGTACATTGAAGAAAACGGACATTTAGAGAATGTTCCATCAGCAGAGAAAGTAGAAAAAGAAGGAGTTCAAGTAGGAGATATGAGTAATATTTTACTTAGAAAAGTAGAAGAGCTCACACTTTATGTGATTGAACAAAATAAGAAAATAGAAGCACAAGAAAAAGAATTAAAAGAGCTGAAAAAGAGATTAGAGAAGTCTCAAAAATAAAATCTTTCAAGCTAATATCATACGATATTTTATAAAATTTATACAACTTATTAATAAAAATATAATGAACACTTTTCGAAAAAGTTTTGTTCTGAAAGTTCTTAGTGTCTATATGGCAATGAGTATTCTTTTTCAGGACGTATTATATCGTAAAGCTTTCGCTTTGACAGGAGGTCCTGGTCAGCCAGAGTTTGCGTCTTTTACACCAATTGGGACTTCAGATATGGTGAATTTATCTTCTGGAGATTTCAATTATAATATTCCAGTTATGGATGTTGGAGGTTATCCCCTAAATTTAGCTTATCAATCGGGGATTTCTATGGACCAAGAAGCTTCTTGGGTTGGTTTAGGATGGAATTTAAATGTAGGACAAATCAATCGACAAGTTCGAGGTCTTCCCGATGATTTTAAGGGAGATAAAATAGAGACGGAGAACTATTTAAAGCCTAATGTAACAGTTGGAGCTATAGCAGATTTGAATTTGCAATTATTAGGATTTGAATTAGGGAATAAAAATCAATCTACTAGTGGTAGTGGAAGCGGTGGTTCAGGAGGATCTGGTAATTCAGGGGTTCAAGAAGCAGATTCTTTACATGTTAATTTAAAGTTAGGAATCATTGCAGAATATAATAATTATAAAGGAATTAGTTTTAAGCCTACTTTAGGAACGGCATTAGGATTGTCTTATGATATTAGTACAAAAACTTCTGTTGGTATGGATTTAACTTCTTCAAGTACAGAAGGAGTTACAGTTGCTTCAAATATTTCCCAAAGTTTTTCAGGAGTACAGACGAGGAATTTAAATTTTGAGAAGAATGGAGTAGCAGGAGGTTCAGTAGGTTTTGGAGTTAGATTAAATTCCAGACAAGGACTAATAAGCACCAATTTATCTGCGAGTTTAGAAAGAAGAAAAGGAAATAAAAAACGTCCATTTAATGGAGGGAATAAAGATGGAGCTTATGGGTCGATTTCTTTTATAGATAATACCTACACACCTTCTAAGCGAACAGCTTTTAAGACTAATGCTGTAACATTTTCAGCTTCAACTGGAGTTTCAGTAGCAGGTATTGATGGAGAGTTAGGTTTGTCAGGATATGGAACAGTCCAAACAATAAAGAATGAGAGACAAGTAACTGCTGCATATGGATATGATTATTCAAAAGATGCAGGATCTAATGATTTATTGGATTTTAATAGGGAGAATGAAAAAGTAATCACTCCGGATATTAATGTGATGCCAGTTACAAATCAGACATATGATATTTACTCAATTCAAGGACAAGGAATTGGAGGGACATTTAGACCTTTTAAAGGACAGGTTAATTTTGTTCGAGATCCAAAAGTTCAAGACGAGTCAATTAGTCAAGAGTTTGGAGGAGAGTTTGAGGCAGGATTTGGAGCTCATATGGGATATGACTATAGAATTAGTGTAAATGAGAGTACAACAGGAGTTTGGAATACAAGTGCAACAGGAAACTTTTTAGAGAATAATAATACGAATTCAATAGATTATGAGCCAAGTTATTTCAAGCAGATTGGAGAATTAACGATGGATAGAGAATCTAATATTCTGCATGATGAATTAGGAGGATATTCACCAATCGCATTAAAGACAGTTGGTGTTTTTGATGGGATTCGTGCAGTTTCAAGGTTTGAGAAAAAGGTTTATACTGAAAATGGAGAATCTACAGAATCACTTTTAATTACCGATAAAATAAAAAGAGAGCATAGAGAGAAAAGAAATAGTTCTATTTCGAAATTAACAGTTGGTGATTTAAAGGCTTTAGGAAAGACAGAATTTATAAATCAAAATTCTCAAGACCATCATATTGGAGAGATAAGAGTATTAAAAGACGGAGGTGCTACTTATATTTTTGGGAAAACATTGTATAATACAGAGAAGATAGAATCTAGTTTTAATGTTAAAGGGAATGAGAGTTCTTCAGAGCCAGGAACAGTAGTTTATACAGATACAGAAGATTCGGTTGATAATCGAGAAGGAAGAGATAATTTCTACAATAAAGAAAAAACAGATCCTTATGCTTATAGTTATTTATTGACAGAGGTTTTATCTCCAGATTATGAGGACAGAACAATGAATGGTCCTACACCAGATGATTTAGGAACGTATACCAAATTTACTTATGAGAAAAAGTATGAGAATTACAATTGGAAAGTTCCTTTTGGAAATAAAAAAGCTTCTTTTAATGAAGGGTTTAAATCGAATCATTTGGATGAGAAAGGAAACTATGTTTCAGGGAAAAAACAAATAGAGTACTTAAAAAAGATTGAAACAAAGACTCATGTAGCAATTTTTGATTTAGAGCCAAGATTTGATGCAAAAGGAGCATTAGGAGAGAATTCTTATGCATTAAAATCAATTAGTCTTTACAATAGAAAAGATTACGAAAAGAATGGATTAGATGCTTATTTGATTAAAAAAGCACATTTTAAATATGTATATGAATTAAGTGGAAATGTTCCAAATTCAGTAGCGCCAGGAACTAAAGGGAAATTAACTTTAGACAAGCTTTATTTTACTTATGGGACATCAGAAATGGGAGCTTATACTCCTTATCATTTTGAATATAAGAGTGGTGCTACAGAAAATCCAAATTACAATTTAAAAGCATATGACATTTGGGGTAATTACAGGCCTTATTCAGGGAATAGTGGGATTGGTATTACAGATGAGCCAACACCACAGGAATTTCCTTATGTACAACAGGAAAGCAGAGCATTACAAGATCGATATGCAGGAGTTTGGACTTTGTCAAAAATTAAATTACCATCAGGAGGAGAGATAGATTTAACATTTGAATCGGATGATTATCAATTTGTACAAGATAAGAAAGCGATGCAAATGTTTAAAGTAATTGGAGCAGGAAGGAGTTTTGATCCAACTTCGAATGAGTTGACAAATACTAATTTATTCAACAGTCAAACAGGACCTACAAATTATCTTTATGTAAAACTACCAGATTATGATTATTCAAATATTGAGAATCAGAGTGATAAGATAGCATATTTCAAGAATAATTATTTAGGAGAGCATTATGATAAGCCTATTTTCTTTAAGTTTTTACTTAATATGAGTAAAAAGGCAGGATTTTATGATTATGTACAAGGATATTTTGATATTGATAAGACTAAGAAAATCAATGTAAAGAAGTTAAATGGGAAATATTATGC
>NZ_JADPIB010000014.1:1601-5084 GCF_015767265.1 Aureivirga marina | reverse complement strand
AGCGAAGTCAAATCTCAATTCAAAGCAAAAAAAAATCCTGATTCAAAAAAAGAATCAGGATTCAAAAAAAGGCGATGACATACTCTCCCACCAAAGGCAGTACCATCTGCGCTGGTAGGCTTAACTTCTCTGTTCGGAATGGAAAGAGGTGAGCCCTACCGCAATAATCACCTTAAAAAGGTAACATATTGAAATAATTTTTATCGTGTATATAGTTAATCTTGATCATTTATAAAAAAGCGGCTAGTACATAAGCCTACGGGTTATTAGTACTACTTGGCTATGACATTACTGCCTTTACACCTATAGCCTATCAACGTGGTAGTCTCCCACGACCCTTATAAAGAAATCTCATCTTGTGGTGGGTTTCGCGCTTATATGCTTTCAGCGCTTATCCCTTCCGAACGTAGCTACTCAGCAGTGCTCCTGGCGGAACAACTGATACACCAGAGGTTCGTCCAACTCGGTCCTCTCGTACTAGAGTCAGATCCACGCAAATTTCTAACGCCCGCTACAGATAGAGACCGAACTGTCTCACGACGTTCTGAACCCAGCTCGCGTGCCACTTTAATGGGCGAACAGCCCAACCCTTGGGACCTTCTCCAGCCCCAGGATGTGACGAGCCGACATCGAGGTGCCAAACCCCCCCGTCGATGTGAGCTCTTGGGGGAGATCAGCCTGTTATCCCCGGAGTACCTTTTATCCTTTGAGCGATGGCCCTTCCATGCGGAACCACCGGATCACTATGCTCTAGTTTCCTACCTGATCGACTTGTAGGTCTCTCAGTCAAGCACCCTTATGCCATTGCACTCTACACACGGTTACCAAGCGTGTTGAGGGTACCTTTAGAAGCCTCCGTTACTCTTTTGGAGGCGACCACCCCAGTCAAACTACCCACCAAGCACTGTTCTCATCTCTGAGTTAGGCTTCAGATAAGCAAAGGGTGGTATTTCAACAATGACTCCACAACGCCTAGCGACGCCGCTTCAATGTCTCCCACCTATCCTACACATTACTTATCCAAAGTCAATACTAAGCTATAGTAAAGGTTCACGGGGTCTTTTCGTCCCGTAGCGGGTAATCGGCATCTTCACCGATACTACAATTTCACCGAGCTCATGGCTGAGACAGTGTCCAGATCGTTGCACCATTCGTGCAGGTCGGAACTTACCCGACAAGGAATTTCGCTACCTTAGGACCGTTATAGTTACGGCCGCCGTTTACTGGGGCTTCATTTCAGATCTTCGCCAAAGGCTAAACCCTCCACTTAACCTTCCAGCACCGGGCAGGTGTCAGGCCCTATACATCATATTTCTATTTAGCAGAGCCCTGTGTTTTTGATAAACAGTCGCCTGGACCTTTTCACTGCGGCCAGCATCGCTGCTGGCGACCTTTCTCCCGAAGTTACAGGTCGATTTTGCCTAGTTCCTTAGCCATGAATCTCTCGAGCACCTTAGAATTCTCATCCCAACTACCTGTGTCGGTTTACGGTACGGGTTCTTATAATCTGAAGCTTAGAAGATTTTCTTGGAAGTCCTTACGTGCACTATCTGCGCAGCCGAAGCATTGCAGTACTATCTCGTCTTAGCTAGTTCGGCGCATTTAACTACCAAACCAATACCTAAACGATTCAACGAACTATTCCGTCAGTTCGCGACACTTTCAGTACTCCGTCCCTCCATCGCAATTATAAGAAGTACAGGAATATTAACCTGTTAGCCATCGACTTCCCCTTTCGGGTGCGCCTTAGGACCCGACTAACCCACAGCTGATTAGCATCGCTGTGGAAACCTTAGTCTTTCGGTGTGCGGGTTTCTCGCCCGCATTATCGTTACTTATGCCTACATTTTCTTTTGTAGAAGCTCCAGCAAACCTCACAGTTCACCTTCGGCGCCGCTACAATGCTCCCCTACCACTTATTAATAAGTCCATAGCTTCGGTAGTATACTTATGCCCGATTATTATCCATGCTTGACCACTCGACTAGTGAGCTGTTACGCACTCTTTAAATGAATGGCTGCTTCCAAGCCAACATCCTAGCTGTCTAGGTAGTCAAACCTCGTTTATTCAACTTAGCATACATTTGGGGACCTTAGCTGATGGTCTGGGTTCTTTCCCTCTCGGACATGGACCTTAGCACCCATGCCCTCACTGATATGAAACATTTTATAGCATTCGGAGTTTGTCAGGAATTGGTAGGCGGTGAAGCCCCCGCATCCAATCAGTAGCTCTACCTCTATAAAACTATACATATCGCTGCACCTAAATGCATTTCGGGGAGTACGAGCTATTTCCGAGTTTGATTGGCCTTTCACCCCTACCCACAGGTCATCCAAAGACTTTTCAACGTCAACTGGTTCGGTCCTCCACTGTGTGTTACCACAGCTTCAACCTGCCCATGGGTAGATCACTCGGTTTCGCGTCTACTACTACTAACTATACGCCCTATTCAGACTCGCTTTCGCTTCGGCTCCTTGACTGAATCAATTAACCTTGCTAATAACAGTAACTCGTAGGCTCATTATGCAAAAGGCACGCCGTCACTAAAACGAATTTTAGCTCCGACCGCTTGTAGGCGTACGGTTTCAGGATCTCTTTCACTCCCTTTCTTAGGGTTCTTTTCACCTTTCCCTCACGGTACTTGTTCACTATCGGTCTCTCAGGAGTATTTAGCCTTACCAGATGGGCCTGGTAGATTCACACAGGATTACTCGTGTCCCGCGCTACTCAGGATACCACTATCAATATCTTCGCTTACCAATACGGGACTATCACCCTCTTCGGTTCAACTTTCCAGTTGATTCTTATTCGCTCCGCATCAAATATCGTGGTCCTACAACCCCAATATTGCCGTAACAACATTGGTTTGGGCTAATCCGCGTTCGCTCGCCACTACTAACGGAATCACTATTGTTTTCTCTTCCTCCGGTTACTTAGATGTTTCAGTTCGCCGGGTTTGCCTCCTTTCGGATACTATGCCTTCAGCATAGTGAGTTGCCTCATTCGGAAATCTGCGGATCACTTCGTACGTGCCAATCCCCGCAGCTTATCGCAGCTTATCACGTCCTTCATCGCCTCTGAGAGCCTAGGCATCCGCCATACGCCCTTATTTAGCTTATTGTACTTTTTGCATCTTATTCCTTACGAAACAAGATTTACTTTTTTATTATATTTTTCTCGATTATCTATCTTACGATATCAATTATTTCAATATGTCAATGAACGTTTTAATCTTTACAGATCATGTGGAGAATATCGGAGTCGAACCGATGACCTCTTGCGTGCAAGGCAAGCGCTCTAGCCAGCTGAGCTAATCCCCCATGGCTTTGAGTGTTTAGGTTCCGTGGTCAATTTACTTAACCTTAACTCTCCCATAATAAAAACTAGTAGTCTCGGGCAGGCTCGAACTGCCGACCTCTACATTATCAGTGTAGCGCTCTAACCAGCTGAGCTACGAGACTTTATAGTTAAGTCTTTATTATT
>NZ_JADPIB010000013.1 GCF_015767265.1 Aureivirga marina | reverse complement strand
CCTCCATCTGGAGTACTTTGCCATACTAATTGATTTAAAGAATTATATTTATAAGTTGTCTCTAAATTATATGGCTGCTCACGAAGTTTCACTCCTTCTGGTGGCGTTGTTCTTACAAGATTTCCTGCTCTATCATAGTGATATAACGTATATTGATACTCCTGATCTCCTGCTTTAAAAATAAAATTCTCTACAGAATTATCAACTGCTGCTTCTAAATAATTTTGAATAAACTCAAAACGTTTTTCTTCATAGAATCTATCTTTTGCAAGTTGCGTATATGTTTGTGAAAGTTCGTATTTTAAATTATAACAAGGAACTTCCATCTCAACTTCTATCTCTGGATCAACACTAACTTTAATCCCTGAAATACACATATCTCTAATCTCACTTTGATCACTAACATAAGAAGAAATGAAATTATGCCAAGATTGATATTCTTGTGGAAATTCTCCTAAAGTAAACGCTAAAATTCCTTCATTATAAAGAATTCCTTTTGTCAGTGAAGTATACTCATCAACTTTTGTCTGAAGTGTTATTAACTCTCCATTTACAAGTTCCACATAACCAACTCCTAATGCAGTTGCTGAGAATTCAGAAATTGAAATAAACAACGGATGATCAATAGAATCAATATTAAATGATTCAATATAATTTTTATAACTCAATAAATTATAAGCAAAATTATTAGAACAAAAATGTTCATATGAATAAGGCTCATATGGTGCATTATCTGGATTATATCTGATAAAATCCGTATAAATATTTAGATAAGTCTTATAAACTTCTTCGCTACATGCAATTGGCTCTGTTGCGACAGGTAAACAATCACAATCCTCTTCCTCTTCTTCGTCTGCTGGATCAGGAATTGCTAATCGACTAGAACTAGTTCTTGCTAAAGTGGAAATATTCTCATGATACACAGCCTCACAATCTTGATGGAAAGTAAAATATCCTTCGGTTTGTGTAGATAAATAATAAAATTGACCTATAGAAACACAATCTCTAAGTTTCGTCTTTGTTCCATATACATTTGGATTAAATCGAATAATTTCTCCATCTTCAATACAAATACCTACATCCTCTGTGATTGTAATTGATGTTTTAAACTCATCATTTGTAACAACTTCTCCATCGATTATAAAATCAATTACTTGATAAACCTCATAATTATCTCCTGCTGTATATAAAACTACATGATTTCCATCTAAACCTGTCACATCAGTTAAATCTATCGATGGGAAAGATACTCCATCTGATTCTAATAAATTATAACTAAAAGGGATAGTCCAAGTATCATTATTTGTCGTAATAGTAGCATTTCTTACAACTTTCACTGAACTGCTAGTTACAATAATATCAAAATCAAAACTAACCGTATAATCTGTTGTAATTACACTATTAATTGTTGATTCAATCTTAGATTGAATAATATCTATTATATTATTCTCTATCTCAAAGGCTTTAATCTCAGGATAATTATTATAAATGATTGGAACATTATTTTGATAATTATTAAAGATCTCTTGTAACATCTTATGCGTTGATGTCGGAAATCCTTCTGTTTCAAGTATTCCTGTTTTACATACATATCTATATGTCTTAACTTCTTCTCCATCCCACACATCTAAATCATTATCCTCTGCTAAACAAGGACAATCATCTGGATTTTCTTCACAATCATAATAAGAAACTCCTCCATCGCTTAAATCATCTCCATGAGTTATAACCTCTGAATCAGTAGAACTTCCATGACATTCTCCAATCTTTCCTTTTGTCGCCCCTTCTAATAAAACCTCTGTACTAACTCCATTAATGGTGATAACTGCAATTACTTTAAAATGAAATGGCTTCGCTGCAGGAACTCCTGACACATACTCAAATCCATCATAATATAAATGTTTAAAACTATCAATTGTCCAAACACTTCCATAAGTATCCCAAGTAAGACCATCTCCTCCTTCTGGTAGAATTAATCTAACTGGTTCAATATTTGAATTGATAATAGAACCTTTAAAAAACTCTAAATCTAAAACTCTATTATTTAAATCAACAACTGTACTATTCAACCATAAAGGTGTTACAAAACCTGCTAAATCTTCATAATTCTCTAAAGAACTATTATCGTTATTTCCTATTGAAGATGTGATAAAATCAATTAATAAATCAGGTGTTAAATAGTTTCCTGTATATTTTGTATTCTCATTTATATTTGGACTTTTCCAATCAAAAAATCCATTTAAAAATACTTCTAAATCTCTTGATTTAGGACACTTCCCGGTCTCTTGAAAATAAGCATAATCCGCCTGATCTTTTATCTCTTGATATAATTCACTATCCGCATTCGGATTCTCACTATCCTCTGAAGAATCATATAAATTATCTATCTGATGGTATACCTTATCTTTGGTTGCTAAAGCATCTTTAATATCTTGTGGTAAATTACAAAGTGGAGTAATTCCATTCTCGTTAGTAATACTTGGAAGTGGATACTTATTCGCATATTTTGATAAAGGACTTGTCAAATCTGTCGACTCTGGAAGCTCTCCAATACATCTATTATGTCCATCAAATGAATAAGCATATAAATGTGTGGCAATCGTTTGAATTGTATTTCTTAAAGAAGCATAATTTCCTCGATAATGATGCCAGAAAGCATCTTTTTGCTCTTCGGTATAATCTCCCGTTTGAATATCTGCTAAAATCTGAGCATTTGATAAACTTTGAGTACTAAAATCACAGTCTATATTATTACATGTAGCTAACTGATAAGCTTGCCATAACATAGAAACCTCTGTTCCTTGGTATCCGTTTCCATTTACACTCGGATCATTGTATCCTTCTTTGATTAAATTTATATGATTTAACTCTAATCCTGCTGGAATATTTGGTAAAGTTCCTGAGAAAAATGGATCTTGCTCCATTAATTTAAATGGTGAAGATAATAATCCATAACTCAATGCATCTTCATAAGTATTTACTGTATTCAGAAAATTCAAATAACTTGATGGACTATAATCATATGTAGCTTCTCCAATTGTTACTTCTTTTCTCAATCCACATAATCCTAATTCAAATTCAAAAAATCTAAACTCTGGATGGTATTTAATTAAAGACAAACTCCACGAACTTTTCCACTCCGATAAGAAATCATCCACATTAGCTAAAAATTGTGGCTCTATAAAATAATATGCTGAATCATATGGATCTGGCTCAATTGTGAAACTTCCTAATTCACCATCTTGAGCTAAAATTGCTGGAGTATAACTCCCATCTGCATTCTTCTTAATTCGAACTTTAGAAATAGTACTCTGATCTAAATCATAATAATGATTCTCTGTTGTTGTATTATCATCTGCTTCATACCATCTTGGATAACGCCAACTTATATCCTCTCCATATCCTCTTAAATCTGGAAACTGACTCTCTGCTCGGTCTCTAAAAATATTTAAAAATATCTGCTCTGTATCTTCCGCAGAATCAGCAACATCTGGACCTGTTGGATTAGAAGCTTGATCTTCAATATCTGAAACATCAAAAATCGTTGAATTAGTCTCAAATAATCCATATTTCCCCGAAGGACTCATATCTGAGGTTAAACTCTCTAAGCTTAATTCACATGCAATCGTACTTACTGCTCCTCCTTGTGAAACATCTATATCATTTGAAAAAACAGAATCGCTCTCCTCACATGGTTTATTACAAGCTTCTATTAAAAGTAAATATTCATCCTTTAATTGCTCTACCAAATACGTCTGCTCTGCACTTGTCAAATCTGTATACTCCGACAATTCAGCTTGAATATAATCAGACTCACCTCCTAGAGCATCCACACATTCTTCACAAGAAGTAAAACAATCTGCAAAGCCAAAATCTGGCTCTCTAAAAACACAAAATGGTCCGAATTCCTCACTCCCCTCATTCTCCTTTAAATACGCAATATATTTATCTGCTAATTGCTCTAAAGCTACCTCATTGACCTTTAATGTCTTTGAAATATTATATTCTCCAACTGGTAATTCAAATTCAAAACTCTTAGAATAAGATACTTCGGATGCTTGATTTACATCTCCAATTTGTGTTGTAAATCCAGAATCTGTACCTGTTTGTTCTACACCACAATCATCAAGAACAGAAATTCTTAAATCATATACAAAAGGATATTTAACTCCAACGGCACAATCATCTGTATAAAATGAATTTCTAAACTCATAACCCAATCCTTGAGACTCTCCTTTTACAGTAACAATCTTTACTGAATTATGATTTAATCCATCTACTAAATTCCCAAAATATCCCGAAGTATATTTCTCATTTAAATCCAATGCTGTATCTGTGTCATCCGGATGCTCTTTTCCTAATAAATTATGCTCGATTGCTCCGATATTACTCGTATCTTCTAAAGGTAATAAATTCTGATTACTAGGAACTCCTGACAATGCTGTAGCAATAGTTCTTCCATAAGGATCTACATAAGTTACACTGATTTGTCCATTTGGATCAATTACAGAATTTTTTTGATATCTTTTAATATTTCCTACCTCAGATACTCCAAATAATCTTGTTAATTCTTCTTTTGTAGGAACTCCATATAAATATACAGTCTCATGCTCATTTCCTAATTGATAAGTATACCCTACACCTCCTCTTTTATCAATTCTTCCTGTATTATCAGATGTATATTTCGTTTGAATAAAAGGATATCCTTCTTTCCCAGTACCATCTTTTCTTGAATCTGGAATCATCTTATTATACTCCTTAGAAGGATCCATATCATTATTTGGTGAATAATATTTTGCGGCTCCTGAATCGGTATATAATCCTGAGATCTCTACTTCACAATCTTCACTCGATGTATCAACTTGTTCAAAATCTTTATAACTAAAAGATTTTTCATTAGAATTTTTATTAAAATTATTCTG
This sequence comes from Aureivirga marina, assembly GCF_015767265.1. Taxonomy (GTDB): domain Bacteria; phylum Bacteroidota; class Bacteroidia; order Flavobacteriales; family Flavobacteriaceae; genus Aureivirga; species Aureivirga marina. Next base: position 1,509 of record NZ_JADPIB010000013.1, on the reverse strand, counting down.
ATACTTAATCTGTGAATCATTTACAGGAACTGGCAAAATTGAGACTGCCGGACGTCCTTCCACATCATAAATTGTCTCTCCTACAACAATATTATTAGAGGTATTAATTCTTGTGACTGTTTGACGAGATCGCATCGATCCATCTGCATATTTTACAACTGTCTTCTGTTTTCCATCTTCTGCAAATGATGTTTGAGATTGCCAGTTCTTACGATTCTCATGTGCCATTGCTTCTGAAATATATAATTTCCCCCAATCTGACACATGTTGTGGATTTGTATTTCCACTTAATGAAATCCAATCTGTATATTTTAGCTTATCTGGATTCTCTTCCCAAATTCCAACTCCACGATATCTTGCAATAATATATCCTCTTTTGAAAGTCATCGGAATTTGATATACCAATCTACTTGATGAAGATGTTCCATTTTTTCTTAAATAAGACCTATCTACTGAAACTCTTGTACTGTTTCTATTAAAATCATCTTTCGTAAAATCAATTGTAGAAGCTGAATAACTAGAGTTATAATCTACATCATCAATCTTGTAATTATCTACATAAGTCCATTCTATTTCATATGATTTTGCTCCTGCTATTTCTTTGAAATAAAACCCTATTTTATTCTCTGAAACTAAAGCTCCTTCTGTAACTGAAACTGAAGGATATACAACACTTATTGATCCATAAGAACTTGTGTTTAAATCTAAAGGAACTTCTGAGTATCCTTTACTTGTAAACGAAATCTTTAATCGTAACCTATCCGAATATTCCGTGGTTGTTACTAAATCTCCTAAGTTTAACTCCAAGCCAAATACATCTTCAAAGCGAAGAACAATCTCCTCTTTTTGCTCTGCTTCTGTATTGGTAGGATCATAAACTAATTCAAAAGGTTCTGGTGTATAATCTTGTGAAACATTCTCCCCAAATAAATGAGTAAAAGTCGATGTCTCAAAATTAATCGTCGCTTGAATTGGAGATTTTACAGATGCAATATCTTCTAAATAAAAATGTAATAACAAAGTAGAACCAAACTGATCCATATTTTGATATCCTCCAATAATCGTTTTATTTTCTATAGAAATCGTTTGATCTCCTATATCATTTACTAACTCATCCCAAGTATAAACTACCTCCGATGAATCTACATTTATTTGAGCATATGAACCCAAAGAAAGAAAGCAAATTAATAAATATAAAATGCCGACTTTTTTAAAATAAAATTTATCTTTCATTGCAATATTTTAATTTCTAATATTTTGCATTATTAATTCATAGTCTTTATAAGAATCTGAAACTTCCAGTTTCGCTTGTGTCTTCTTTATATAATTCGATAATAAAAATCGATCTTTAAATGTTCCGCGAGGAAACGTCTTATAATTCGTGTATAAAATCTCTACTCTCGGAATACTCAAATCAGACAAATCAGTAGTACCGCTAAACGAAACTACTCTTCTATCATACATAACCTGTTTTAAAATATGATATGACTTTTTCAAAATTCTAACATC
>NZ_JADPIB010000012.1 GCF_015767265.1 Aureivirga marina | reverse complement strand
CTTTTGATTTATATATAATAGATGGAATTTCATTTATGTTTGGCTTTGGTTACGCTCAGCTACCTCGCATTTCTTCATTTTCTTGTTTTTGTTTGAAAAACGGTTGCGTTAGGGATTGAAATGAAAAGCTTTTGGTTTTGTAAAAATAGAATTCTAGGAAACGGAGGCGACTAGAAGAAGCCCACGGATGACATAGAAATTCTTTTTTACAAAAACTAAACTTGTAGTGAAAAGCCCGACCTTTAGTTTGGGTGGAGTTAGGAGAAAGGGAACGCCTTAAAAAGAATAAAAATTTTTATATAAGTAAGGTTTAACCTTACCATTTGTATGGTTTATAATGATAAGATATTGAATTATAATGTTTTAATTTAACATATCGAAGAAATACATACCATAAAACATGAAATTAAGAATATTATTTATCTTTTTATTTGGAATTAACATTGTTTATTCACAGGTAGAAATCAAAGGTCTTGTAAAAGATACTTTAAATCAACCAATCGAATTTGCAAATGTAGTTTTAAAGAAGTTAGATGGTAGAATTATTTCAGGAACGACAACAGATCAGAATGGGAAATTTCAATTAAAGTCAGGAAAGGAAGAATTTATATTACAAGTAAGTTATTTTGGATATAAAGAATGGAAAAGAGAAATTGCTGTAAAAGATGAATTAATTTTATTTGAAGATATAATTTTAAGAGAAACAAATAATTTATTAGGAGAGGTAATTATCACATCTAATAAAAATAAAATTATTAAAAAAGTAGATAGATTAGTTTTTGACGTACGTAATACGATTGTTGACAAGTTTAATGGAGATGCAGTTGATATATTAAGTATAACTCCGAGTGTAATAATAGAAGATGAATCCATAAATATTTTTGGAAAAGAAAAAGTAATTGTATTGATAAATGGAAGAGATACAAATTTGACAGGTGTAAATTTATCTTCTTTATTAAAAACAATGAAAGCATCAGAGATAGAAAGTATAGAAGTGATGTCAAATCCACCTGCAAAATATGATGCAGAAGGAAATGTAGGAATTGTTAATATAATTACAAGAAAAAGAGAAATAAATTATTGGAGTTCGAATGTGACAGCTTCTTATAGACAAGGAGAATATGCTTTTGGAGAATATCTTGGAGCTTTTAATTATATGAAAGATAAATTATCTTTTTCAGCTGGATTTTTCTACACAAAAGGAAATTATGGAGGAGAGGAGAACAGCACTATTTTTTATCCAGAAAGAAAGTGGAAACAGACGACAGATTATAAGTTTGCTAAAAATTTCTTATCAACTAGATTTTCTATTGATTATGAAATAACAAAGAAATGGAGTATTGGAGGTCAATTTATTGGAAATTATAATAAACCAGATCAAAATGATGAAAGTATTGTATTTATTGAAGATTCTTTTGGATTTGATAGAGAACAAATAACGAATAATGGAAATCAGAGACGTAAAAGAGATTTAAATTCAATTAATTTTCATTCCGTATTTGATTTAAATAAGAACAGAAATTTAAATTTTGATCTAGATTATTTTAAATATACATCTTACGATGATAGAACGGTTACTTCTACACGTTTTCCATTGTTTGATAGTCCAGATTCAATTTTTGAAGAAAGTGAGATTATATCTGATATAACACAAGATATTACAAATATATCATCAAAAATTGATGTTACATATCCATATAAAAATTACAATATTAATTTTGGAGGAAAAGCATCATTTTCCAAAACAAAAAACGATTTATCCTTATTAGGAATTCAAGATGTAAATGATCAATTTGATGTTTTTGAATACAAAGAAGATATTCAAGCATTATATGTTTCTGCAAGTAATAACTTTGGATTAAAAAACTGGAGTTTTAAAGCAGGATTACGAGCTGAAAATACAGAAATAGTAATTGACAATATTACTTTGTCTAATAAAAGTACAAATTCATATTTAAAACTTTTTCCAACTCTATATGTAAATTATTCTCCAACTAAAAAGCATAATCTTTCATTGAATTATGGAAAAAGAATTTATAGACCAGGATTTCGATCTTTAAATCCATTTAGAATTTATACAACACCATACACATATTCAGAGGGAAATCCGAATTTAGTTCCTGTAATTGCAACTAATATTGAATTAGAATCTTTGTATGATGGAAAAAATTATTTTTCTCTTTATTTTGTTTATGAAGAAGATAATTTTGGACAAGTAGTATTATTAAGTCCAGATAATTTAACGCAAGCAGTAACAAGATTAAATTATTTTGATAGTTACTCTATTGGAATTAGAGAAAACTATTTATTAAATAAAGTAAAATGGTTAGAAAGTATTTTTAGAGTAAATTTATTTTACAACCATTCAAATTCTAAAATATATCCTTTAACACCTAAAAGTACTTCAGGTTTTGGAGGGATATTTAATCTAACAAATTATTTTACAATTGATACAAAAAGCAATTCATATGTAGGATTTGATTTTACATATAGAACACCTTTAAACTCCAACGATTTATCTCATAATTTTGAAAGGTATTTGTTTAATGTGTTTGTGAAGTTGTTATTCTTAAAGAAAAAATTAGAAGTTTCGATGAAAGTGAATAACATTTTCAAAGAATATAATTTTAATACTGAAAATTATAGAAATGGTATAAAAACGATGTATGATGGATATTATGATACGAGGTTTTTTAAATTATCATTGACTTATAGTTTTGGAAGTAAGAAAATACGATCAAACAAAAGGCGTGTAACAAATAGCACCGAAAAGAACAGAACTAGTTTTTAAATAAAATAATTTAAAGCCTAATTATAGTGCGCAATATGATTTGGTTTTAAGTTAATGTTGCAACAATTAAGAAGTTTACTTCGAACTTAGATTAAAATAATTAAACGGGAATATTTAAACTTAAATATTTCATGGGGGGTTGTTTTGTCTGACTTGTAAGGATTAAAAAACAAATTATTAACGAGTTTTAAGTAACTTAAAAATTAACAAATTATGAAAAAACAATTTGATATTAAAAAATTTGAGGTTTTAGAAACTTCAAATGAAGTTTTAAAAGGAGGATTTTCAACAGCTTATACTGGAGCAGGATTAGATGCTGCTTTTAAAGAAGCTAAAAACGTTTTATCTAACTGTAGTACAAATAACTGCCATGGTGGAAACTGTGCTTCAGGATGTGGATCAGATAGCCCAAGCTTACCATCTGAGGCTTAATAAGCTTTAATAAGAAAGAACATACCTATTAGGTATGTTCTTTTATTTCTAATTAATAATATTTCACTTATTTAATGTTGAAAATTTAGATGTTACATTAAAGATTAATGTATGAAATGCTGATTGATATAGTGAAAAATTTCCCAAACCACCTTAATTAGTTTACTATGAAATACAGTCAGTTTAATTCGATAATACCGTTTCAAGAGAAATATGCTTTATACAATTCATTTGAAAATAAAGTGATTTTTTTAGAGAATGATTTAAAAGAAATATTAAATGCAGGCGTTGAAGAAGGAATTGAAAATTTACAAGAAATTCATCCAACATTTTATGATTATTTAGTTGAAAATAAATTTGTGATAGATACTTCTATTGATGAAGTTGCTAAGGTAAAGGCGCTTTCAGTAAAAACCGATGAAAATCTAGAGCGATTCAATTTAACAATAAATCCAACGATGAATTGTAATTTTAAATGTTGGTATTGCTATGAAGATCATATTAAAAGTTCTAGACTTGGATCTAGTATGGTTGAAAAAATTAATAAATTCATCACAAGAACTTTACAAGAAGAAGAACTGAAATATTTTTCGCTTTCCTTTTTTGGAGGAGAACCTTTATTATATTTTAAGAGAAATGTGATTCCAATTATGACTCATTTAAAATATGAAGGAATCAAATATGATAAAATTTATAGTATAAGTTTTACAACAAATGGTTATTTGATTGATGATGATTTTATCAACTATTTTAAAGAACAAGAAATTACTTGTAGTCTTCAAATTACTTTAGACGGTTATAGAGAAGAACATGATAAAGTTCGATTTGTGAATAAAACAAAAGGTTCTTATGATGAAATAATTCAAAATATTAAAAAATTACTTGTAAATGAGTTTCACATAAGACTTAGAATTAATTACACAGACAAAAATTTAGAAGATACTTACAAGATTGTTGATGATTTAAGCGATTTAGATCCAGAAATTGTAAAAAAATATTTATTGATAGACTTTCATAGAGTTTGGCAAAATGAACAAGTAGACAATCTTGATATTACATTGAATCGAAATATGGATATCATGAGGAAAAAAGGGTTTGTTGCAAGAGGTTCTTTTAGTGCAAATAATGTTGTTGATTCATGTTATGCAGATAAAAGAAATAGCGCTGTGATTAACTATAATGGTGATTTATTCAAATGTACGGCTAGAGATTTTAAATCAAAAGATAGAGCTGGATTTATTAATGAAGAAGGAGTATTGATTTGGAATGACAATTATATGGAAACTAGAATGACTTCTAAATTTAAAAATAAACCATGTTTAGATTGTCGATTATTAGCAATCTGTAATGGAGGTTGTACACAACATGCAATGGAAAATTTAGATAGTGAATACGGTTATTGTGTTTATTCATTTGATGACGCTCAAAAAGACAAAGTAATTAAAGCAAAAATTGATGAAATTATTCAAACAGTTTAATAAAAAAAACAAATTTACTTTTTACCATCAGCTTACAAGTACAGATTGTGGAGCAGCTTGTTTGTGCATGATTGCAAACTATTTTGGTAAAAAAACAGAATTGAATAGTTTAAAGAAATTTTTTGAATTTACAAGAGTTGGTGTATCTATAAATGATATTGTAGATGTTGCTAAAAAAGTTGGTTTTTCAGCTGTCGTGACTAAGTTAACAACAGAAGAACTTGAAACTATTCCTTTTCCAGTAATTTTATATTGGAAACAAGAACATTTTGTTGTTTACAGAGATTATAAAACCAAAAAGAAATCAAAAATCTTCATTTTGGCAGATCCAGCTTATGGTGAAATTAAAATTGAAGAAGATATATTTGAAAATAATTGGAAAGGAAATAGTGAAAAAGGAATTGCAATTATATTACAACCTGAAGCTGATTTTGATAAAATAATTATTGAGAAAGAAAAAAAGGAAAAACTATTTAATAGTCCAATTTTTTCAGAAGTTAAAAAATTTACGAAGCAAAATAAATTTAGATATTTAATTGCATTTGGATTACTGATGATAAGTTTGGTAGCAAACTGGTTAATTCCATTTATTTTTCAAAATATCATTGATCAGGGAGTTATAGCTAAAAATTTACATATTGTATTTTACTTCTTATTAGCACAAGTTGTATTGTTTATTTCCTATTTTTTATCCGATTTTTTCAGTAGACTGATATTGACAAAATTTAATTTTTCTTTGAGTGTGAATTTAAAGGAAAATATGCTTTTCAAATTGATAAAGCTACCAATTAATTATTTTGATACGAGATTGAATACAGAAACTTTACAAAGAATTGGTGATCAAAATAAAATTCAAAGCTTTGTTACGTGGAAAGGGATGGAACTTGTAGTAAATAGTTTAAATATTTTAATTTTCGGTGGAATTTTAATGTATTATAATTATACCGTTTTTGCTGTTTATTTAGTTTTAAGTGCACTTTCATTTATTTGGGTTATTTTCTTTTTAAATAAGAGAGCAATTCTTGAATACGCAATGTTTTTAAGACAATCTGAAAACTCAAATAAAGTGTATGAATTTATTATGAGTATGCCAGAAATTAAAATTAATAATGCTCAAAATAATTTTATTTCTAAGATTATTCAAATTCAACATAAACTGAACGAATTAGAATTAAAATCTCTTTATTTAAATACTTATCAAGTAATTGGAGTTAACTTTTTAACCAAAATAAAAGAAATTACAGCAATAGGTATTTGTGCCTATTTCATCATTGGAAATCAAATGTCACTGGGTGTACTTTTAAGTATTTCCTATGTGGTCGGACAATTAGTTGGTCCGATGAATAATATGATTGGATTCATAAGAGAAGCTCAAGATGCTAAAATAGCAAATGATAGAATCAATGAAGTTTATTCAACAAAAGAGGAAAATATAGAGAAAGAAGTTGATGTATCACAAAATGAAATAAAGGAAATCGATATAAAAAACTTATCTTTTAAATATCCAGGGAAATTTAGTCCTTATGTATTAAATGAAATAAACTTTAGTATACAAAAAGATTCTGTAACTGCTATTGTAGGTGCAAGCGGAAGTGGAAAAACTACCTTATTAAAACTGCTTTTAGCCTTTTATGATGTAGAGTTTGACTCTATAAATATTGATTCCGTTGATATCAATAGAATTCTCCCAAATTCTTGGAGGAAAAAATGCGGAATTGTGATGCAAGATGGAAATATTTTTAGTGGAACTATAGCTGATAATATTGCAATCTCATCCAAAGAAGTAGATTATGATAAACTTGTGCATTCCTGTGAAATTGCTTGTATTTTAGATTTTATTAAAACACTTCCAATGGGATTTGACACTAAAATTGGAAATTCAGGAATTCAATTGAGCGGTGGACAAAAACAAAGAATTTTAATTGCAAGAGCAGTATATAAAGATCCAGAATTTATTTTCTTAGATGAAGCAACAAGTGCATTAGATGCTGAAAATGAGAAACAAATACAAAATAATTTACAAGAGTTTTTCCAAGGGAAAACAGTAGTAATTATTGCACATAGACTTTCAACAGTAAAATCTGCTGACCAAATAATCGTTCTTAAAAATGGTCAAATAGTAGAAAAAGGAAATCATCAATCTCTTGTTGAAAGTAAAAGTGATTATTTCAATCTTGTAAAAAATCAATTAGAATTAGGAGTATAAAAAATGATTGAATTGTTTAAATTATAAACGATTCATCATTTTTTTATTCTTTAAAAATTACCGCAAAGGTTAAATTTTTTATAAAAAATTAGTTTAATCTTTCAGAAATATAAATGTAGAACTAAATAATTACGATTAAAATTTTATTTTTTTGAAAAAATGAATAGATAAATTTATTTAAATTCATTTTTTTAAAAGAAATAAATGTCATTTCAATATTCTGTTTGTTATCGATAAGACAACCGCTAATTTCTTTAATAAAAGAAAATTGTTTGTTAAATTTACGTCGAAAAAAAATAGCTACACTTTTAAGCTATATAAATATACTTTTTAAACTGAATTTTGATCATGACAACAAAAGCATCCAAGATTATTTATACAAAAACAGATGAAGCACCTGCTTTAGCTACTTATTCATTTTTACCAATCGTTGAAGCATTTGCAGCTTCTTCAGGAATTGAAATGGAAACAAGGGATATTTCTTTAGCAGGAAGAATTATTGCAACTTTCCCAGAGTTTTTAACAGAAGAACAAAGAATTAGCGATGATTTAAAATATTTAGGAGAATTAGCAAAAACTCCAGAAGCTAATATTATTAAATTACCAAATATTAGTGCTTCTATTCCTCAGTTAACTGCTGCAATCAAAGAATTACAAGCTCTTGGATATGCTTTACCAGATTACCCAACTTCTCCAGCAAATGATGAAGAAGAAGCAATCAAAGCTCGTTATGATAAGATTAAAGGTTCTGCTGTAAATCCAGTTTTACGTGAAGGAAATTCAGACAGAAGAGCACCAAAAGCAGTGAAGAATTATGCAAGAAAGCATCCACATAGTATGGGAGCTTGGTCAGCAGATTCAAAATCACATGTTGCAAGTATGGATGCAAATGATTTTAGATCAAGTGAGCAATCAGTTACTGTAGAAAAAGCAACAGATGTAAAAATTGTTTTTGAAGGAGCAAATGGAGAAGAAAAAGTATTAAAACCAAAAGTTTCTTTATTAGATGGTGAAGTAATTGATGCTACAAGAATGAGTAAAAAGGCATTAATAGCTTTCCTAGAAGCACAAATTGAAGATGCAAAAAAGGAAGATATTTTATTTTCTTTACACATGAAAGCAACAATGATGAAAGTTTCAGATCCAATTATTTTTGGACATGCTGTTGAAGCTTTCTTCAAGCCAGTTTTTGAGAAACATAATGATACTTTCAAAGCATTAGGAGTTAATGTTAGAAATGGATTCGGAGATTTAGTTTCTAAAATTGAAAGTTTAGACGAGGCTAAGAAAAATGAAATTAAAGAAGATATCAAAGCATGTATGGCAGAACGTCCAGCATTAGCTATGGTAAATTCAGATAAAGGAATTACAAATTTACATGTTCCTAGTGATGTAATTATTGATGCTTCAATGCCTGCAATGATTCGTACTTCAGGACAAATGTGGAATGCAGAAGGAAAACAACAAGATACAAAAGCAGTAATTCCAGATAGTAGTTATGCTGCGGTTTATCAAGAAACAATTGATTTCTGTAAAGAAAATGGAGCATTTGATCCGACTACAATGGGAACAGTTCCTAATGTAGGATTAATGGCTCAAAAAGCTGAAGAATATGGTTCTCATGATAAAACTTTTGAAATTCCTGGAGAAGGAGTAGTAAAAGTGATTGATGCAAAAGGAAATGTATTAATGACACACAATGTTGAAGAAGGTGATATCTGGAGAATGTGTCAAACGAAAGATTTACCAATTCAAGACTGGGTTAAATTAGCTGTAAATCGTGCAAGAGCAACAAATACACCAGCAGTTTTCTGGTTAGATGAAACAAGAGCTCATGATGCAGAATTAATCAAGAAAGTAAATGCTTACTTACCACAACATGATACAGAAGGATTAGAAATATTAGTTCTTGCTCCAGCAGAAGCTACTCGTTATACATTAGCTAGATTAAAAGATGGAAAAGATACGATTTCAGTTACTGGAAATGTATTGAGAGATTATTTAACAGATTTATTCCCAATTTTAGAATTAGGAACTTCAGCAAAAATGTTATCAATCGTTCCATTGATGAATGGAGGAGGATTATTTGAAACAGGAGCAGGAGGTTCTGCACCAAAACACGTACAACAATTTGAAGAAGAAAACCATTTAAGATGGGATTCTTTAGGAGAATTCTTAGCATTAGCTGTTTCTTTTGAGCATTTAGGAACTACTACTGACAATGCAAAAGCTTTAGTTTTATCTGAAACTTTAGATAATGCAACAAGTACTTTCTTAGAAAATGATAAATCACCTTCAAGAAAAGTAAATGAGTTAGATAATAGAGGTTCTCATTTCTATTTAGCTTTATATTGGGCAGAAGAATTAGCAAAGCAAGATAAAGATGCTGATTTAAAAGCTCATTTTGCTGGAATAGCAGAAGAATTAAAAGCTAATGAAGAAGTAATCGTAAATGAATTAAACGGTGCTCAAGGTGTTGTGATGAATATCGGAGGATACTATGAGCCAAACAAAGAATTAGCTGCAAAAGCAATGCGTCCAAGTGAAACTTTCAACAATGTATTAGCAAAGTTGAACGCATAATCTTAATAAATTTTTAGTAAAAAAAGGCTACAATTTAGATGTTGTAGCCTTTTTTATTTATAGATTTTCTTTAAACCATTGAATTAAAATGGTATTTAATTCTTCATCTTTTCCAGAAAATTTATGGTCTGTATCGAATTTTTTAATTTCAAAATTATAATTAATTTCTCTTAATTTTTCAGCAAGAATTTCCGCTTGTTTTGGATTTACCCTTTTATCTTTTGTTCCATATAAGATCAATAAATTACTTTCTTTATTTAATTCTTCTGTCCAATGAATCACAGAACGATTTTTCAATTCTTGTTCTTTATTTTTAAAATAATCAGGAATTAATAAAGCATAAACTTTAGCTTCCATCATTGGTCTTTCTTGTATGGTTTCTTTTAAATCAGAAACACCATTTCCAACAACAGCAGTTTTAATTTTATCAGACATTTTCAAAGAAAGATACGTCATCATTCCACCTCGAGACCAACCAAACATTCCAATTTTATCAGAATCTGCTTTGTCAATTTCTTTAACTGTTTCTGTAAGATAAAGAACATCATTAATATCATTTCCTCCAAATTCATCTTGTTCTCTGTAACAACTTGCAATGACGATATAACCTTCTTGGACAAGTTTAGAAGAAGCATGAATCATGGAAAAAAGTGTTTTCATTTTTGCTCGATTTCCAATTTCTTTATTTCCTCCACGATTAAAAATAATTACAGGAAATTTTCCTTCTTTTTTTGGTTCAGCAATAATTCCACTCACTATATGCTCATCACTTTTATAAGAAATTACATGGAAATCAATTTTATCAAGATGTTTGTATTTTTCTTTTAAAGTCCCATCTTCTTTGGTAAAAGTTTTCCAAAATTTAAATTTAGAAAGATCTAGATGTTTTTTAGATTGAATTTTTCCATTTTGAGAAAAAACTGAAAAAGTGATAAAAAGTAAAAAAAGTAAAGATTTCGTTTTCATAGAATTAGATTTAATATTTCTATTTTAACGAATAACTACAAGATTTGTAACGAGGAATTTAAAGAAGTAAAAAAGAAATTAAAAAGGCTCAGATCATCCCCATTCTCCAAGCCTTTTCGTTATTTAATTTTTCCAGCGTACAGATTCCATAAGGTGTTGGATATCTTTTTGGATATAATCCACAGCTGGAACAATAGAATCATAATTTGGTCGAACCTCAAAATACAAAGCTCCAGAAAGAACATGATTTACGCTATCTGTCACATGAAATTGAAGATTTGAAGCAACATTTCCATCGATTTTCATCAAACTACCATAAACATTTTCTTCTGCATTTTCGAAAACTTTAGGAGTATTAATTGCGTCTGCTTTTTGTGTATGTTCCCAAGTTAATTTTTCAACATCAAGAAGAATATCATCCAAATTATTATGAACAGGACGATAGGTAATATGTATAGTTGCTTTTAGCTTTGGGTATTTAATTTCTCCCCAACATCTTTGATTAATTCGGAAACTAGCTTCGTCAGAATATTCAAAGATATAAGGACAATTCTCATCGAAAGAAACATAATCAGGTTTTGGATAAGAAAGTCTTAAATAACCATTTGGTTTTGGAATAACTTCATCGTTTTTACAACTGATGAAGAAAAGAGTTAGAATAAAAAAAGAAAAGATTTTATTCAGTTGTATTTTTTTCATTTTTGATTGTTACTTTGATTTGTTTAATACGAGTTCTATCGACGCTTTCAATAGTAAACGTATAATTTTCAAAATTTATTTTTTCGTTCTTTTTAGGAAATCTACCTGAAACTTCTAAAATGAATCCAGCAAGAGATTCTGCTTCTCCTTTTGCTTCTTCAAAAGGTGTATCGTCAATTTCAATTACTTTATAAAAATCTTTTAAAGTAATTTTTCCTTCAAAAACATAATTATTGCTATCAAGTTTAGAATAAGATAAATCATCATTATCGAATTCATCTGTAATATCTCCGACAATCTCTTCGATTACATCTTCTAAAGAAATAATTCCAGAAGTTCCTCCATATTCATCTACAACAATAGCTAAATGATTTTTCATTTCTTGGAAATCACTTAATAAATCATCTAATTTTTTATTTTCTGGAACGAAATAAGGAGTTCGAAGTAAAGTTTTCCAATCGAATTGTTTTTTATGAAGGTGAGGAATTAAATCTTTTGCATAAAGAACACCAACAATTTCGTCAATATTTTCATGATAAACAGGGTTTCTTGAGAATCCGTTTTTAGTAATATTATCTACAACATTTTCAAAAGAATCTTCATCAGAAATTGCACAAATATCGATTCTTGGAGTCATAATTTGACTTGTATCTGTATTTCCGAAAGTAACAATTCCTTCTAAAATTCGTTGTTCGTCTTCAGTTGTTGCATTATTAGAAGTAAGTTCTAAAGCTTCAGAAAGTCTTTCCACAGAAATATCAGATTTATTTTTTTGTAAACCTTTTTCAATGATTTTAGTTATTGCAAGAAGAATGCTTGTTACAAAATGTAAAATCCAATTTAGATAATTAAGAGGAATTGCCATCATTGTGGCGAATTTTAGAGAATTTCTATTTGCATAAACTTTAGGAAGAACTTCTCCAAAAAGTAAAATTAAAAAAGTAGCGATAACAATATCAAATATAGTTTTAAAGCTAATTTTCCAAGATAAAATAGTAAAAGTAGTTTCTTCTCCTGCAAAAATTACAGAACTAATAAAAGAAAGAAGTAATACAATTAAAATATTGATAAAATTATTAAATATAAGAATGGTACCTAATAATTTTTTTGGTTTTTCAAGTAATTTTACAACAAGTTTTTGTTGTGTAGAATTAGAATTTCCTGCTTCATCTAAGTCTTCTCTAGAAAGTGAAAAAAATGCAACTTCAGCTCCAGAGACTAAAGCAGAAAGAATTAAAAGTAATAATAATGCGATTAGATCGATAAAAGCAATCCAATCAAAATTAAAGAATAATGTAATAATACTGGCGGGTCCTGAGTCCAATTAATTATAGTTTTAAGTTATTAAAATGGTAAATCGTCTTCTTCCTTTTTAGGAGAAGGTTTCAAAACTGAATTGTCTTCTGGCACATTTTGAGATCCTTCTTCGTTAGGTTGATTTAAATCTTTTTTAGTTGTCAAGAATGTCATATCTGTAACGTGAATTTCGGTAGTGTATTTTGTCACACCGTCTTGTTCCCATTGTCTAGATTTTATTCGACCTTCACAATAAACTTTATCTCCTTTGGATAAATATTTTTCACAAATTTCAGCTAATTTATTTCGAACAACAATATTGTGCCATTCTGTACTTGTGATTCGTTCACCAGTTTTTTTGTTGACATAAGTTTCATTTGTTGCAAGAGGAAATCTTCCCAAAGAATTTCCTTCTTCAAAATAATGCATTTTTACATCATCACCTAGATGTCCAATCAACATTACTTTATTAAGAGTTCCTGCCATAGCGATTGTAATTTATTTAGTATCAAATGTACTAAAAATTCTTTTTTGTTCGAATTCTTTTATAAAATTATGGATTAAGATTGGAACTGGATATTGATGAATTTCGTCCCAATTTTGAAAATTCTTATTTGAATCGTAAGTGTTTAAAATCCAGAATTTTGTGTAAATATGTTGATGGGATAATTTATGAACAATTGGTTCTTGGTTAAATAAAGAAACAGAATCAATTGTCAAATTATAGTTTTCTAAAATCGATTTTGGCTCAAAAGTATCTTCAAAAATTTCATTTTTTGATTCCCAAAGAGGAAATTGATACATATTTAACCAAATACCTTTAGAAGTTCTTTTTTCAAAAATAGTTTGATTTTTAGGATTAATAGGTATGATATAATTAAAGTGTTTTTTTGAAATTTTTGTTTTCTTTTCTTTAACAGGTAAAACAGAAATTTTGTTTTCAGCTAAGGCGACACAACTATCATTAAAAGGACAAGAATCACAAAGTGGGTTTTTAGGTTTACATTGAATTGCACCAAAATCCATAATTGCTTGATTATAAGTTCCTGGATTCTCTTTACATAATAAAGATTGTGCAACTTCTTTAAAATATTTTATTCCTTTTGTACTATTAATAGGTGTATAAATTCCAAGATATCGAGCTAAAACACGATAAACATTTCCATCAACAACAGCAGTTTTTTCATCAAAACAAATAGAAGCAATAGCCGAAGCAGTATAATCACCAACACCTTTTAATTTGATGATTTCTTTATAAGTGTTTGGAAAATTGCTATTTAGTTCATTTACGATATATTTAGCAGAAAAATGAAGATTTCTAGCTCGAGAATAATATCCTAAACCTTGCCACATTTTTAAGATTGTTTCTTCATCTGCATTTGCCAGATTTTCTACCTCAGGAAATGACGAAACAAATTTCTCATAATAGGACAAACCTTGCTCTATTTTTGTTTGTTGAAGTATAATTTCTGAAATCCAAATGTAATATGGATTTGAAGTTTCGCGCCACGGAAGAAATCTTTTATTTTCTAAGTACCACTTTAACAGTATTTTATGAAACATAAAGCTCTAAAATTTGAAAATGCAATATTAATACTTTTATATCATTAAATTTTAATCATTTAGCTTTTTGAAGTTGATTAAAAAGCTTATATTTGCAGCCTTTAATTTTATTATAAAAAAAATACATACAAAATGACTAAAGCAGATATCGTATCGAACATTTCAGAAAAATCTGGAATTGAAAAAGCTGATGTATTAGCTACTGTTGAGGCTTTCATGGCAGAAGTAAAAGAGTCTCTAGAAAACGGTAATAACGTATATTTACGTGGATTTGGAAGTTTTATCATCAAGAAAAGAGCTGAGAAAACTGGAAGAAATATATCAAAAAACACAACGATAAAAATACCTGCTCACAATATACCTGCTTTCAAACCAGCGAAAGTATTCATTGAAGGAGTAAAGTCTAAAGTAGAAGTTGTAGAAGACTAAAAAGTTCAAATAAATTTATTAACTTAAAACATTTAAGATTATGCCAAGTGGTAAAAAAAGAAAGAGATCAAAAATCTCTACGCACAAACGTAAGAAAAGAGCGAGACAAAACAGACACAAGAAGAAGAAGTAAGCTTTTGCTTACTTTTTCTGATTGAGAGAATGTTCTTTGAAATTATTTTCAATTAGATATTAATTTACTTTAACCAAACCTATTGAGAATTTCAATTAGGTTTATAAAAACAATTCAGAGTGAAAACAGAGTTAATCATTAGATCAAGTTCCTCTGATATTGACTTTGCCTTATTAAAAGATGGTAAATTAATTGAGTTAAATAAAGAAACAAATGATAATAAAATTTCTGTTGGAGATATATTTTTAGCAAAAACAGGAAAAGTATTAAAAGGTTTAAACGCCTCATTTGTTGATGTAGGATATCAGAAAGATGGATTTTTACATTATCATGATTTAGGAGCTCAATTATTATCATTAAATAAGTTTCTTAAAGGAGTAGTTTCAGGTAAAGAGAAAGATTATGCATTAAAAAACTTTCAACCTGAAAAAGATATTGATAAAAACGGAAGCATCACGGAAGTTTTAAAGCCTGGACAGAATATTTTGGTTCAGATTGTAAAAGAACCAATATCTACAAAAGGTCCTCGTATTAGTTCAGAGCTTTCCATTGCAGGAAGGTATTTAGTTTTAGTACCTTTTTCAAACAGAGTATCTGTTTCTCAGAAAATCGGCAATTCAGCCGAAAAAGAACGACTAAAAAGATTGGTCAAAAGCATTAAGCCTAAGGGATTTGGAGTAATTATTCGTACAGTTGCAAAAGATAAAAAAGTAGCTGAGTTGGATAAAGATTTACAAAATTCTTTAGAACGATGGGTGAAAATGTGTGAACGAATTCATAGATGTACACAGACACCGACAAAAATATTAAGTGAATTAAATCGAGCTTCTTCAATTCTAAGAGATGTTTTTAATGATTCTTTTACTAATATAGTAACAGATGATGTAGTGTTACATCAAGAAATAATAGAATATTTAAAGGAAATAGCCCCAGGTAAAGAAACTATTGTTAGACTACATCAATCGAATGTTCCAATTTTTGAAAAATTTGGAATTGAACGACAAATTAAAACTTCCTTTGGAAAAACAGTATCGATGAGCAAAGGTGCTTATTTGGTAATTGAACATACTGAAGCGTTACATGTTATAGATGTAAACTCTGGAAATCGTTCTAACAAGTCTGAATCACAGGCAGATACTGCATTAGAGGTGAATTTAATCGCTGCAACAGAAATTGCAAGACAATTACAATTAAGAGACATGGGGGGAATCATTGTAATTGACTTTATAGATATGCATTCAGCTGAACATAGGCAGAAGCTTTATGAACATTTGCGAGCTGAAATGCAATTTGATAGAACAAAACATAAAATTTTACCTCCTAGTAAATTTGGTTTAGTACAAATAACGAGGCAACGTGTTAGACCAGAAATGAGCATTAATACAAAAGAACCAAATCCAAATGGAGGAGGAGAAATTGATGCACCAATTGTCGTAATAGACAAAATAGAAGGAACTTTAGAAAAAATAATTACAGATAGTAATTATAAAAAGATAACATTAAACGTACATCCATTTGTTGCTGCATATTTAAAGCAAGGAATCATATCCATACAAGTGAAATGGTTTTTAAAATACAAAAAATGGATAAAGATATTACCGAGAGATGCATATCAATATCTACAGTACCGATTTTTTAAGACAAAATAATGTAAGGTAGAGTTATACAATATCGACTAAAAAACCTGTCAAGAAGTTGGCAGGTTTTTTTTTTGATATTTATTTAGTTAGATAAAAATATTTTATGTAATTTTAGCATGTTGAAAAATTGTATTAATTTTTTAAATATTAATTAATTATGTCCCCACAAAAATTATTTCTAAAAGTATTTGTGTTAATATTTTTCATTAGCACATATGTAACTCACTCTCAGACAATTTCAGTTCCACAACTGATGTTTGATAATGCGTGCTCTTCAGCAAATCATGAAAATTTTACGGTAAAAGTTCACACAACACCGGGTTTTGCATCCAGTAACGTTTTTAGACTTCAACTGTCTGATGCAGAAGGAAATTTCAATAATCCAACAGTTGTTAAGGAAATTTCTGGTCAAAATAACATGATTAATCACAACATTACTTTTCAAGTTCCAGAAAACACTCATGGTGAAAACTATAGAGTTAGATTGGTGTCTACACAACCTCAAATTATAGGAGGTGAGTCAGATCCTTTTGGAGCTTATAAGATTCTTGATGCGAACTTAGAATTAAAAGCAGATGGTCAGGTGATGATGTCTACTTCATTAATTAGATGTGGTAGTGTTGAATTATCATTACACCTTACAGATGGAACTGCTTTAAATACTTGTTCATATAACTGGTATAGAAATGGACAATTGATTCCTAATACTTCGTATTCACCTTCTATTTATGTTGAAGAAGAAGGAGAATATTATGCAGAAGTTGATTATGGTATTTGTTCACAAGATAATAGTTATGTTCCAAGAACATTAAAGTTAAATATTAGTTTATCTCCAATTATGCAAGCAGAAATTCTTGGAGGACCACAAGTTAGCTTATGTGAAGGAAATGATTTAGTTCTAAAAGCAATTGATGCTAAACCATATTTTACTTATAAATGGTTTAAAGGAAATGAGGTTGTATTAGAAGGACAAGGTAAACATACTTTAACTGTAGCCGCAGATGATGATCCAATCGGAAATTATAGATATACTGTTAAGAATACTTTCAATTGTGAAAATGAATCAGAAGAAATTGCTGTTTCTTATGGAGTCTTGACTGTAGATTTGAATGTAGATGAAACAGTTGTTCTATTAGATAATCAAACAAAAATTATTTCTGCTAATGCAAATTCAGACAATGTAATTTACAGATGGTTCAAAGATGGGGAACTTATTACAGGTGAAGTTGAAAGTACAATTACTATTTCTGAACAAGGAACATATAAAGTTGCAATAACTTCTTCAGATAACTGTGATGCAACAGTTGAATCTCACGATGTTTTAGTATTAACACCTACAAACATTGAGGTAGGAATTGATATTGAACAAGATGAAGAAGAACAAGATCCTTGTAGTCAATCAGAAGTTTTAATTCAATTATCAAATGCAAAATTTGTATTATCTAATGGAGAGAAAGTTTCATTGACAAGTGATCAAATTTATGAATTAGATATTGAGTGGTATAGAAATAATGAATCTATTCAAAATACAGGAACTGTATTTGCTTTAGAATCATATGAAGACAGTGGAAATTATAG
This sequence comes from Aureivirga marina, assembly GCF_015767265.1. GTDB lineage: Bacteria > Bacteroidota > Bacteroidia > Flavobacteriales > Flavobacteriaceae > Aureivirga > Aureivirga marina. The sequence continues at coordinate 40,535 of NZ_JADPIB010000012.1, read as the reverse complement.
AATTAATGCTTCTTTTGGGGATTATGAAGCATTATCAAATTCAGTTCCAGCTGTATTATTACCAGAATTAGAAATTATTGCAAGTCATGATAAACTTTGCGAAGGTAGTGAAGTAAACTTATCTACTTATCAAAATGAATCATTAACATATAAATGGTATAGAGATAATTCTCCAATCGCAGATTCAAATTCATATATGATTCAAGTAGGAAATGCTGGAACATATTATGTAGAAGTTGAATTAAATGGATGTGTTATTGGAAGTGAATCTTTAGAAATTGAAACGTTTAACGAATCAAGTGTTACAGTTTCTCCTTCTACAAATATTGTAATTAATAGAGGAGAGTTCCAAGATATCATCGTTGAAGGAGCTGAATTTTACGAATGGTATGATACAGATGGTAATTTATTATCAAGTTCATCTATTTATTCAGTAAATGAAGCAGGAGTTTTTACAGTAAAAGCAATGTCTAATGAATGTGAAGTGATTAAAGAAATTACTGTAGAAATGAATGATAATACAAAACAAGAAATTCCAAATGTTGTAACTCCAAATAACGATGGATATAATGATAAATGGGAATTACCTGTTGAGTATACGAATAGTCAAACGAAAGTTCAAATTTTAGATACAAGAGGTAAAACAGTATTTTCTGCTGTTAACTATCAAAATACATGGCCAACTCAGAATGATCTAAGCAAAGCTAATAATTCAAAAAACACACCAGTTTTTTATTATATTATTAAAACAGATAATTCTATCAAGGCTAAAGGAACTATTACTATTATTAGATAGTAATTTTTAAAAATAACTTAACCCCCTTAGAATGCCGAATAAAAAAACTATTATATTAACATTAATTGTATTTATAGGATTATTTAACATTCAGAACACTTATGCTCAAAGTAATGAGGAGCCTCAGGATCCGACTAGAATAGGTGTTTCTATTAATATTCCAACTCACACTTTTGTTAAATATAATAGTTTTTTGTTGAATCCAACTTTCTCATTTATTGTTCAAAAAAATAGAGCAGCGACTTTATATAGCAGAACACAATGGGTTGATTTTGAAAATTCACCTGAAATTCTAATGATTAATTATGCTGGTAGTATAAATGATCGAAGTGGAATTGGGCTTGGAATTTACCAACATACTACAGGTGTAATTAAAAACTTTGGAGGATTGGCAAATTATGCATATGGTATTAGATTGTCTGAAAAGATAATGTTATCATTAGGGTTTAATTTAAATTATTTTAAGAGTGGATTAAATTTGGCTGATATTCAAACATCAGGTGTTTATGATCCATTATTAGAAGAGATAGGAAATGAATCTTTAGTTACATTTGCTCCAGGGTTGAATCTTACTTTTGGAAGTTTTGATGTAGGTGTTTATTCAAATAATTTAGTTGATTATAATTTTAGAACAAAAAAAGAATTAACAAAATTTGATGATAAGACGTTCTCAGGACATTTAATGTATACTAAAAGATTTGATTCTGGAAAATTGTTAAAAAACGGAAGATTAAGTGTTCTTGCTCAAGCTGAGAAAGAAGGACAAGCAGATCCTAGCTATGGAGGAAATGCAATTTTAGAAATTCCAAGAGTATGGATTAATGCAGGTTATAATAGTTTTTATGGAGTATCTGCAGGAATCGGAGTTAATTTTGCTGGAGGAGCTTTATCATTAGGTTACACTATTGAAAAAGGATTGAGTAATGAATTACAATATTTTGGGGCAACTCATGATATTTACTTTAGTTATAATTTCTTGAAAGCAAGTGAAATTAATTTACCACCTTTAGATGTTGAAAAATCTGAAGGAGATCGCTTGGATGAAATACTTAAAGACCGAGAAGAAAGAGATAAAGAGTTAAACGATAAGATTACATCTTTAGAAGAAAAATTAGATAAACTAAATAATAATAATTCAGAAAATAATAATAGGAAAACTAAATCTAGAAATGGAAGTTCTTTAATTCCTAAAATTAAAACGATAATTTTAGATTCAGAAGTAGAAGGATATTATTTGGTTGCATATAACTCAGATTTAGAGGAAGATGCAGAAGAGTTTTCAACTCAAATTAATCAGAGTAGAAATATTTCAGGAAGTAGAGTAATATTTAATCCATATAAAAGAGAATATTATAGTTACTTAAATGTTTATAAATCGAAAAAAGAAGCTCTTGATGAATATTATCAATTAGCAGATGATGATTTTGATGGTTTATGGATTTTAAGAATTATAAATGAAAATAAATCTTTAGGAGATTCAGAAGAAGATTCAAATGATGAAAATGAAAATTCTGAAGAAGATAATTTTGATGGAGAAGATTATGAAAATGAGAATGAAGATGGATATGAAGAAGAATTTGCTAATAATACTCCTAAAGCAAAAACTGAGGAGGAAATTATCAAAGTAGAAATCAAAAGAACTCATAATATTGATCCTGGTTACTATATAATTGCTAATGTATTTTCAAGTGAGAAGAATGCTATGCAGTTTATGAAAAAATTACAACAAAATAATCTAGATGCAAACTATTTTATAAGACCATTAAATAATTTCTATTACGTATATCTAAGAAGGGTAGATTCGAGATCAGAAGCTTTAAAACTTTACCATTCTAGTGTTGATGGAACTTACTTTGATGAAATATGGATATTACTTGTTAAATAAAAATTTATACCCCCGTAAATAATGAAAATAAAAAATTTTTGTATGCTGCTTATAATACTAGCGACTGGTATTATTCAAGCACAAACAGAAGTAAATTTAACATTTCCAATTGACGCTAGTGAATGGGATGTGGGAGGAAGCGCTTCTGTTAGTAACGACTTTGATAATAATGGATTTTTAGATGAGTTAACCATTTGTCCAAATATACCTGGAAGAAATGGTTATATTTATTATAAAGAGCCATTGAATTTGACTGCATGTTCTAAATGGACAGTTGATTTTAAGTTTAGAATCTATGATGGAAGTTATATACCTGCTGATGGTATTGCTTTTAGTTTTTTAGAAGAAATTCCAACGGGATTTATTACTGGGCAAGGCTTAGGGGTGCCTAATTCACCAAATACAAGAGGATTAGTTATTGGATTTGATATTTATAATAATGAATCTACTGGAACAGGTAGTAATCATGATAATCCTGAAATTCAATTACGAGAAGTAAATGTTGCTGCAAATGTTAGTTATGAAGAATATGTAGGTTTACCACCAAAAGTTAGTTCTCCAACAACGATTAAATTAGGACAAGGAAACTTCTATAATAATAAAAACATCTTAAGACATGACGCATATTCTAAAGCTAGAATTGAATATGTTAATGGAAATATAACAGTTTATATTGATGTAAACCAAGATGGAAATTTACAAGAAATATTAGGACCAACACCACTTCAGTTTAATTATAACTATAGTGGATTTTTAGGTTTTACAGCTTCAACAGGAGCTTATACAGACAACCATTCAATTAAAGATGTAAAAATTACTTTAGATTCAGTAAGTAATACTTTAGATGAAGAAGTAATTTTATGTGAGGGTTCAGTAGATGCTGCAATTTTAGAAGCAGGAGATGGGTATAATTCGTATGTATGGACAGATTCATCTGGTGCCCCTCTTGTTGATAATGATCCATCAGATCCTTCAAATGTGTTAGTAACAGAGCCTGGAGTTTATCAGGTAGTTAAAGATAATCCTTGTGGAACTATTACACACACTTTTACAGTAATTGAAGAACCTGAAATTACAGATCATCCTTTGGCAGATTATGGTGTAATTACTATCGATCCAAGTACTGGAAATGAGATAGTAAATATCATGTTATGTGGATTTGTTGATGAAATTCAATTGGATCCTGATTTTGGAACACCTTCTACTGTAGAATGGATTAAAATTCTAGAAGATGGAACTGAAGAAGTTAAATCTACCGACTATTTTTATTTATTAACAGGGGACGACGCAGAAGGAGATTATAAATTATATTATCAAAATGCAACTTGTGCTAATGAAGCATATTTTACAGTTCATAGAAATGTGATTATTCCAATTGCAACAGAATTAAGCCCTATTACATGTACAGGAGAAAGTGCTGTCGTAAAAGTTAATAATGTACCTTCAAATTATTTATTTTCATTAGATCAAATTAACTGGCAAAATGATCCAGTATTTGAATTCGATACAGGAGGATACTATGAAATTTATGTAAAATCAGGAACGGCTATTGAAGAGTCTTGTATTTATACTGCTGCAATAACAATTTTAGAACCTGCAGATATTGTACTTAATGCAACTGCTGAGTTAGCAACTACTTGTCCTGGTTCACCAATTAATATTGATTTACAAATTGTAAATGCCGCAATTCCTTATACTATTAAAGTAGAGGGGTTACTTTATTCAGGTGAAACAAGTGGACATACTACAAATTTTGTTCAATTATCGAACTTACAAAATAATGGAGCTTATACAATAACAATAACGGATTTTTATGGATGTCAAGAAGTTGTTGTTGTAAATGAAATAGAAAATGACGCAGAAATTGACGTTCATGTGGAAGTTTTAGAAGATTTACACTGTGGACCTGCGAAAATTAATGTTATTGTAAATGGTGGAGTTGCTCCTTACTATTATTTACTTAAAAAAGTAGGGAGTACAACTGTAATTCCTCAATTTGATAATCCTGAATTTGATGTTACTTCTTCGGGAGATTATATAGTAACTGTTTATGACGCAACTTTCGCTTGTGAAATAGATAGTCCAATTTTTACAATTAATGAACCTGTTGAAATAGAATTTGATGTAGATACTGTAGATATTAATTGTTTTGGTTCTGATGATGGACAATTAACAATCAATGTTTCTGGAGGTGCTTCTCCATTAGATTTTAAAATTTCAGGTCCAGTAACTACAAATTATAGTACACAAACTACTTATACAAATTTACCAGCAGGAACTTATAATGTTACTGTAAGAGATAAATATGAATGTACAAGTTCACAAGAAATTATTATTTCTGAACCAGCTGTAGGAATTGCTGCTGATGTTGTTCTTACACAAGATTTTACTTGTACAACTGAAGGAATTATTGAAGTTCAAAATGTAACAGGTGGAGTTGCTCCTTATCAATATTCAATTGATGGAGTGAATTTCCAAGCTTCAAATCAATTTACTGGATTAGTAAATGGGATTTATAACCAAATTGCAATTCAAGATGCAAATGGTTGTACAGTTGTTTTAGATGAATTAACAATTAATGATTTACCAGAAGAACCAGTTGTTACTTCTTTAATTGTTTATGATTGTACTGGAAATGGAACTGTTGAATTAACAACAAATCCAACAGGAACTTATTCGTATAGAATTACAAACCCAACGGTTTCAGCTTGGCAAACATCAAATATTTTTGCTGATTTAGCCGTAGGAAATTATACTGTTGAAGTTGATTATGGTTCTAACTGTATTGTCGAATATACTTTCCAAGTTGAAGATGGAAATCAATTAGGAGCAGAATTATTATTTGTTCAAAATAATACTTGTAAAGATAGTAACGACGGAATAGTTAAACTTCTTGTTTCTAATTATTATACAAATTATCAATATTCAATTGATGGTGGAGCAACATTTATAGACGCTTCAACAGATGAAGTAACTATTGGAAATTTAGAAGATGGAACTTATAATGTGATTGTAAAAAGTCCAACAAATGCATTATGTGAGGTTACTACAAATAATATTGAAATTTCTGAACCAACAGATATTACAGTAACTGTTGATATTTTAAACCCTAGTACGTGTGCGAATCCAGCAGCTGAAATTCAAGTTACAGCAACAGGTGGAACACCTACTTATGAATATAAATTATTAGATTTTGCTAATAATACAATTGTTGATTTCCAAAATTCAAATATTATTGGAGGTTTAACTCCAAACACATATTTTGTTGAAGTTAGAGATGCAAATGGTTGTACAGTAACATCAGCACAATTTGAAATCACAAGTGCTGAAGTTCCAACAGTAGCTATTACAACTCCAACTTTATGTTATGATGGAGATAATAATGCACAGGTGATTGCAACTGTAACTGGAGGAATTGCTCCTTATGAATATAGTTTAAATGGAGGTGCATTCCAAGCTTCAAATACATTCAACTCTTTAACAGACGGAACTTATACTGTTCAAGTAAGAGATGCTTATGGGTGTATGTCAACTTCAAATACAGTGACTATTTTCCCACAATTAATTGTAGGAGCAACATTAGAGGAAGATTTAGTTTGTTTTGAAAATGCAGTTATGAAAATTGAAGTAGCTGGAGGAAATCCACCATATGAATATTACTTATCAGATGGTGTTACACCAACTTCAAATAATGATATTCATGAAGTTAATTTTGGAGCTACTTATACTTTTATTGTTAAAGATGCTAATGGATGTACATTAGAGACAAACGAAGTAGTTGTTACTCCAAACTTACCACCTTTAATGACAATTAATCAACCAGATCCAATTTTATGTTTTGGTGATTTAACTTATATTGAAATTGATGCTACAAATGGAACTTTCCCATATGAATATAGTATTAATGGAGGTTTAACTTGGCAAACAGGAAATGTTTTCTCTGGATTAACTGCTGGAACATACGATGTAGTTGTAAGAGATAGCAAAAATTGTCAAGTTTCACAATCATATGAAATTACACAACCTGATGAATTAAATGCAAATGTGGAATCTATTGAAGAATTATCATGTGTTGCAGGAGAATCAAAAGGGCAAATTCACTTCTTAAATATTGCAGGAGGAACACCTCCATATAAGTTTAGAATTATTGATAATGATGAATCAACTACAAATGCTTATGAAGTTTGGTCAATGGATTATGTTGGTATTACTGTAATGAGTTATACTGATTTACCAGCTGGATTAATTTATTATCCAGAAATTCAAGATGCAAATGGATGTATTGTAACATTTGATTCTGTATATATTTATTCACCACCTACAGAAATTAGTTTAGATGTAACAAATGTTACTGAAGCTACATGTAGTAGTGGTGCAACTGTTAAATTAACAGTATTAAATGCTCCGCCACCTCTAACAGGTAATCCTGAATATCAGTTTACATTAGATGGAGGATTAACTTGGACACCTACGCAAATGGAAGAGGATTATACATATACAGGTCTTGTTCCTGGTGTGACTTACTATTTTGGAGTTCAAGATAAGGCTGGATGTAAATATTTACATGAACCTTATGAAATTGATAATACAGATGCAGTACATGTTGATATTATTAATACAAAAAATACTTGTTTTGGTGATACAAATGGAGAAGTTGAGTTTACAATTAATAATACTGTAGATACTCAAGTTGAAGTAAAATTATTTGATATTGAAACACAAACTTATATCGCAGATTTTATTGCAAATACAAATGAAAATCCATATTCATTTACTGGAATTCCAGCAGGTATTTATAGAATTGAAGCATACGAACAAGGTCCTAATTTCTGTTTAGGAGGAACTCCTGACTTCGATATCTTTACTCCTGAATTTGATTTAACAGGAACAGTTTCTGATCCAGCAGGAATCAAATGTAGTTCAGAAACTACTGTTGTAATGGCAGGAAATGGAGGATTTACTCCTTACCAATATGCATATGTTCCACAAGGAGGAACACCAACAGATGCTGACTATTCAAATAACCAAGTTTTACATATTTCTACAGAAGGAATGTATGATTTCTATATCAAAGATAATGCTGGTTGTGATGTATTAGTTGATACAAAAGAAGTAATTAAAATTCCAGAGCCAACTTTAGCTTTAACGAAGAATAATTGTACAACTGACGGAGTATTTACAATTGATGCTACGATTACTGATTTAGCTGGTTCTAGTTTATTTGTTTATGAATTAAATGGAACAATTGCAGCAGTTGTACCTAATACAACTTATCAATTTGAAGTTGGAACTGTAGGAATTCATACAGTGAAAATTACAGATGTAAATGGTTGTTCTGTTACAGAAACAATTGAAATTCATCCAGAGATTGAATTAGATTATACTGTAAATAAACAAATAGATTGTTCTGCAAATCCAAGTGCAACAGTTACAATTAATGCAACTGGTGGAACGGGAGATTTTACATATTATGTTACAGCTCCTGACGGAACAGAATACAATAATGGATTATTTGGTTTATTTACTGCCAATATAACAACAGAAGGAGATTATATCTTTAAAGTAGAAGATAATATCAATGGATGTGAAAAAGAAATTACAGTACATTTTGACAATCCAAATCCAGTTGAAATTAACAACATTGATGTTGAAAATATTTCTTGTAATGGATTAACAGATGGAAAAATTATTGTTAACATTAATAATAATGGAGATATTCCTTATGAATATAGTTTAAATGATGTTATTTATCAAACAGAAAATGTGTTTGAGAATTTAGCAGCTGGAACTTATACTGTATTTGTTCGTTCTTCTAAAGAATGTAAAGTAAGTCAAGATGTAACGATTACAGAGCCATTAGAGTTAACATTTACTACAAATGTTATAGGATTCTCTTGTAATGCTGATAATTTACCAATTTCAGCGAAGATTGAAGTGAATGCTCAAAATGGTACAGCTCCATATGAATATGAAGTGTTGAATGCTGCTGATAATTCAATTTATGCTGGTTATAATTCGGATAATATAATTGACATTGCAACTTCAGGAAACTATATTGTAAATGTGAGAGATTCACAAGGATGTATCGAAACAAGTGCTCCTATCTTTATCGAAGTATTCCAAGAAATTACTTCAATTGATTTTACAACAATAACAGATATAACATGTACAAACCCTGAAACGGTTCAATTAAATGTTATTGGAGGTTCGGGAATTTATGAATATGAATTAATCCAAACTCCAAGTGTAATTAATAATACAGGAATTTTCGATTTAGAAATTGGAAGTCACTTATTACAAGTTACAGATTTAACAACTGGATGTACTTTTGCAACAAGTTATTTAGTAGAAGATCCAAATGTATTTGATATTAATGTTCAAGTTGTAGCTCAAGTTTCTTGTTATGGAGGAAGCGATGGAAAAATCAATGTTGAGCTTCAAGGAGGAATTTATACAGGAAGTATTTCTTATGAAATTGTTCCAATTGGAACTTCAACACCAGTTATTACAGGAACAAATCCAGATGTTGCAACATTTGAAATTGATAATATTCCAAATGGAAATTATATATTAAACATTACACAAGATGTAAATCCAAGTTGTACAATCGTATCTGACGCATTTACAGTTGGAGGACCATTAGAAGCTTTAGAAGGAAATGTAATTGTTACAACACCATTTACTTGTGCTACTACAGCTGCAGTGAAAGCTTTAGGTAATGGAGGATGGGATAATTATTCTTATGCTTTATTCCAAGGAACAACGGAATTAGGAAACAATTTAACTGGTATTTTTGAAAACTTAAATCCAGGGAACTATGTAATTCAAATTACAGATGATTTAGGTTGTCAAATTGATTTACCATTTACAATTGATACTTATGAAGATATTAATGCTGATTTAGTATTAGTTCAAGATATTACTTGTAGTGGTGATGCTACAGGAATTATGGAAATTACAAATTTAGTTGGTGGTGAAGGATTATTCTCATTCTCAATTTATAGAGATGGACAATTCTTAATTACAGAATATGATACCGTATTTGATGGATTAATCACTGGAGAGTATTATGTTGAAATTGCAGATCAATACGGATGTACATTTACAACGAATACTGTACAATTAGGAAGTCCAGACCCATTATTAGCAGCTGTAAATGTTCATGAGCAATTAGGATGTGATGTTCCAGGTCAAGTTGAAGTTTCAGGATTAAATGGATCAGGAAATTACTACTATAGTAATAATGGTTTATCATTTAATCCAAATCCAATTTTCTTAATTACTGAGCCAGGAGAATATACTTTCTACGTTCAAGATTTAGATACAGGATGTGTGTCATTACCAACAACAATTGAAATTGATCCAGTTCCAGAATTATCTGTAAACTTAATTTTAACAAATGCAGTAATTAACTGTCCAGGTGAAGAAAATGCTTTCGTGACATTTACAACAAGTCCAGGACAAGGTAACTTAGAATATTTCTTATACCAAGGAAACAATGTTGTTGCTGGTCCAACTACAGATTATTTCTTTGATAATTTAGGAGCAGGAACTTATAGAATAAAAGTTGTAAGTAACAATGACTGTTTTGTATTCAGTGATGAATTTACAATTGAAGAGCCATTACCATTATCATATACTTTCCAAGATATTGTTCATATTGATAACTGTAATAACTTAACAGGAAGCTTTACAGTGGATGTGCAAGGAGGTCAAGCGCCTTATGTTTATGATATTGTAGATGGAACTTTAAACTTTACTTCTGATAATGTATTTGATAATTTAGAAGCTGGAGTATATCAATTAGAAATTACAGATGCTCTTGGTTGTATTATTGTAACGGATGAAATCGAAATTATTGGTAAAGAAGTTCTAGGTGTAACAGGTGAAATATTACAACAAGAAATTTGTGAAGGAGATTCAAATGCTGCTTTCGAAGTTCATATTACTGGAGGTCAAGAACCATATTCAACAAGCTTAGAATATGATGGTGAATATGTAGAAAACCAATTCATTTTTGATAATCTTGAAGGAGGACAGATGTATGTTGTTTATATTAAAGATGCTAATGGATGTGAAGCGGGAACTGCTATTACATTTGATGCACCATTTGATTTTGCAGCAACTTACGCTCCAGATTATAGCAATTGTTATACACAAAATGATATCATCATTTCAGTGACTGAAGGTGTACCAGAAGATTATACTTATATCTTAAATGGAGATGATTATTATAATACAAATGTAATTACAGATTTAGCTGAAGGAACTTATTCTATGGAAGTAGTTCACAATGATACAGGATGTAATTATTTCATAGAAAATATAGAAGTGGAAACTGTAGAAGAATTAAGTTTATCAATAGAAAGAACTTTTATAAATGAACTGACATTCTCTGCAAGTGGAGGTATTCCACCATTAACTTACACAATAAATCCAGAGGAATATATGACAGAGATTTCTCCACAGGTTTATGAAGTAAGCGAATCAGGTGTGTATGAAATTACTGTTACAGATGCAAATGGTTGTTCTGTAACACAATCGATAGAGTTTGATTATATAGATATTAATATACCTAATTTCTTTACTCCAAATGGTGATGGAATCAAAGATTTCTGGTACCCAGAAGGATTAGAATATTATCCAGATGCTAAAGTTTCAATCTTTGATAGATACGGAAGAAGATTAGGATACTATCAAGGAGAAAGAGAAGGATGGAATGGTGAATATGATGGTAAAGCTTTACCTTCTGATGATTACTGGTTTACTTTAGAACTATCAGATGAAGAAAACCGACATTTCAAAGGTAATTTCACACTTTATAGATAATACACAAGTAAAAACTGAAAATGAAAAAATACATATTTATAGTTATTGCCCTTCTGTCAGCTTATAATATTAATGCACAGGAGATTCCTAGACAGAATCAATATTTATCGGATAATCCGTACGAAATATCTCCAGCTTGGGCAGGTATTGGAGATTGTTTCAAAATTAGATTAAATGGTGTTGCCCAATGGATAGGTTTAAAAGATGCACCAAGAACTCAAGTTTTATCAGTAGATGGAACTGTTGGGAAGCAAATGGGTGTCGGAATGATATTGACAAATGATAAAAATGGAAATACATCTCAAACACATTTTGCAGCAACATATGCTTATCATTTGGTGATTGATTATTATTCTGATCAGTTTTTATCTTTTGGTATGAGTGCTAAATTAGCTCATTCTAAAGTTGATATTTCGAATTTTATCGATGCACATGAAGATCCAGGTGTTGAAAATAATAGATCTTTTACACAAGCAAATTTTGATATCGCTGGTTTATATAGATATAAAAGATTTTATATCAACTTAACTGCAACAAATTTGTTAAATAAAGAAACAAAAGCTTTTGCAGATTCTGAGCCTGAAAATATTAGAAGTACTTATTTATATACAGGTTATAAATTTGAAGCTGGAGAAGATTTATTTTTTGAGCCATCTCTTTTATATCACTATTATTTTGGTGATGGAAGAGCAGAGATGGATATTAATATGAAATTCTTAAAGAATAATAGAGATGAGAATTATTTTTGGTTAGGAGCAACGTATAGAATGGCTGCGGAACAAAGTCCAAAACCAATTTCTTTTGCTCCAATGGCTGGTATGAGATATGAGAAATTTTATTTAGCTTATGGTTACCAGTTGAGTTTAACGAAAATTCAAAGAACAAATACAGGTTCTCACTTCATTTCTTTAGGTTATAGTTTCTTATGTAACAAAAATTCAGATTTATGTACTTTCTGGTACTAAAAAATCTTAATACATATTAAAAATTAAAAGGAGAGCTTCAAGTTCTCCTTTTTTTATCTCTAATTTCTGTGTTCTATTTTTATTAAAAAAAATAAAAGAAACTTTTGAAAGAGATATTTTATTTATTTTTGGTCAATGATTTAGATAAATCAAAATTATTTTTCAAAAAGTATTATGAGATTAAACATTTTATTGGTTGCAGTTTTAATTCCGTTATTCTATAATTGTTCTTCAGATAAAAAAGAGACAGAACAAAAAGAAGAAATTTTACAAAATGATTCAACTTTAACTTCACAGAGAAAAGTGGAGGAAATTGCTCCTTTGACAAATGAAGCGAAAAAAAATATAGAAGAATGGAAGTATTATAATCAATTAAATGAACTTGTAGAACGTTTAAAAACAATGTCTGTTGCTGAAGCTTTTAGTAATGCAGATGAATTAACTTTTTTGACAAGGTCTTTAAAAGATTCGATTTCTGTAGATGATTTAGATATTCCTGAAATTAGAATTCGTCTTAATTTATTAAATAATGAAGCTTTAAAATTAAAAGATTTATCAACAATTCAAGGAATCAGTTTGGATAGCCAAGCAAACAATGAAATTCAAAAAATTGTAGAGACATTTTCTGGAATTAATAATCGTATTAATTCAGTATATTATTTAAAAGATCTTCAAAGCAATCCTCAAATGAATGCAATGGATTCTTTATTCTTAAAAGATTTAAAAAGTTTAAAGGACACAACGGAAGTTATAAAAAAGCAAAAGAAAACAAATGATACTTCTAAAACCAAAAAACCTTCTAAAATAAAACCTAAAATATCTTCTAGATTACTTAAAAAAGAGTAAAATAGATTCTCATATTCAATAAATTAGTAAATTTAACTTTCAACCCTTGGATTGTTATACCTCTAAATAACAACTATATGAAGTTAAATTTACAAGATGTTGAACGAGTTTCATCAATCTCTAAGGAAGAGTTTATAGCAAAATATTATAAGCCACAAAAGCCTGTTATAATTGAAAATCTAACAGATAGTTGGAATGCTAAAAATAAATGGAGTTTCGAGTATATTGCAGAGAAAGTAGGAGACAAAATTGTTCCGTTATACGATAATAGTCCAGTTGATTATTCTAAGAAGTTTAACGAACCTGTGGCGAAAATGTCTTTCAAAGATTATATTAAACTTCTTAAAAAAGAGCCAACAGATTTAAGAATTTTCTTATTTAATATTTTAAAAGAAGTTCCTGAACTTCGAGATGATTTTGAATTTCCAGAAATTGGTATAAATTTTATCAAACAAATGCCAATGTTATTTTTTGGAGGTCAAGAATCTAGAGTTTTTATGCATTATGATATTGATTATAGTAATTTGATGCATTTTCATTTTCATGGAGAAAAAGAATGTATTTTATTTCCACCAAGCGAAACCAAATATTTATATAAAATTCCTTATTCTTTAATAAGTAGAGAAGATATTGATTTTAATAATCCAAATTTTGAAAAATGGCCCAATTTAGCCAAAGCAAAAGGATTTAAAGTACATTTAAATCATGGAGAAGCTGTATATATTCCAGAAGGATATTGGCATCATATGTTTTATAAAACAGCTGGTTTTTCAATGACTTTAAGAGCATATCCAAGAAATATCAAAAGTTTGAGTATCGCATTATATAATATCATTTATATGCGAAATTTTGACAATCTAATGCGAAAAATTCAAGGTCAAAAATGGCTTGAATACAAAAATAATAAAGCGATTAAGACAATTGTATAAAAATACTAAAAGGCATTATGAAAATAATGTCTTTTTTAACCTCCAATAGTTGACATACTTTCAGAAACATTTGGATTTTTTCGTCTATTTTCTTCTGCGACAAATCCATTTTTAGGTTTTTGAGGAATAATTTCTAAGAATAAATCTTTTAAATCTTCATTACTAATATCTTTATTTAAAACTTCTTTTAAATTAAAAACACCATCATCAAAAAGACAATTTTTAATCATTCCTGTTGCAGTAATTCGAACACGATTACAATCATGACAAATAGTTCTTGTATATGCTGGAATAATTCCAAAATTTCCTGTAGAATCTGGAAGTTTAAAATTTTTAGAAGTAGAAGATTTTTCATGATCTAAAATTTCAAATTCAGGATGTGATTTACGAATTTCTTCTAAAATCCTGTTATAATTCCAAACTTCATCGATTGTTCTTTGTCCTGTTCCATTAAATGGCATTTCTTCAATAAAACGAACAGAAAGATTTCTTTCTTGAGAAAGTGCGACAAAATCGCCTATTTCGTCTGTATTAACTCCAGGTTGAACAACAATATTTAGTTTTAAATTGATTTTACTTTTTTCTAAAAGATTTAATGTGTCAAAAACATCATGGAAATTATTTCTTCTGGTAATTTCAAAAAAGCGTTCAGGTTTTAAACTATCAATACTTAAATTAATCGTATTAATGTTTAATTCTTCTAGTTTTGGAATATTATGTTTTACTAAAGCTCCATTTGTTGTAATATTAATTTTCTTTAGTAAATCATTATAAGAAAGCATTTCTAAAAGTTGCATAAAATCTTTTCTAACAAAAGGCTCTCCACCTGTAAGTCGAATTTTATTGACACCAAGTTCTGTTAATGCTCTAGTAATTCTGTAAATTTCTTTATAGGAAAGTAACTCTTTACGAGGAACAATTTTAATACCTTCAGCTGGCATACAATATTTACATCTTAGATTACATCTGTCTGTAACAGCAAGCCTCAAATAGGTAATTTGTCTTCCATATTTATCAATCAGCTTATTCATCTTTTTAAATTACCGTAGAAGTAAAACTTCTTAATTGTTAGAAAACACAAATTTAGAGAAAAAAAAGCGCTTAACTGATTATTCTCTACTAAATTGGTCCAATTTTTTTAAAATTGTAGGTATTCTATACTTACCGTGCATGATTTTTATCATATTTTCACAAAAATCGACATCAATTCCTTTAGAAGTGACAAATAATGGCTTTTTACTTTCTCCTCTAAAAACTTCTCTTTTATTCGGATTTTCATCTGAAAAATCGTTTTTTGCAACACCAATAATTGGATATTTTTCGTTTAAAGCATGATACAAATATCCACCTAATCCATCTTTGGTTTTTGTTAAAGTAACATATCCATCTACGATTAAAATAGCATCTTCTTCTAAATTTATTTTTTCTAATAAACTTAAAAGACAAGGTAATTCTCTTTTATAAAAAGAACCACTTTCATAATTTCCAGGAATAGTGATTTCTTCTTGAAAAATTTCTAAGATAGATTCAGATTCCCAATTTCTAAATTTTACACAAACTGTTTTTGCAGTTTTTTCTTTATAATAAGTGTCAAATGCGTAAATCATAGCTTAATTATTAATAATAACTTTTCCTTTATATAATTCTAATATATCTATTTCCTCAGGTGTATTATACAAAATAATATTTCCTAAAGAATGAATTGTTCCTGATATTTTATCTATTGGATGAAGTAATATATCATTTGTACTTTCTTGTCGAATAGAAGTGTTTTTAGAAATTAAATTTTTTCCATCCAAAAATGGAGCTCCAGAAAAGAAAGCAATATTTAAATTTTCGGTTCTGCCTTCTATGGAAAAATCAGCAAATTCAACTCCAAAAATATTTAAACTCAAACAATTTACTTTTAAATCAAAAGTTCCAACAGCCAAACCAGAATTTCCTTCTTCCAAAGTAGAAAGTGTTAAATTAGGAAAAAATAAAATCTGAGTTGAATAAATTTTATATTGTGTGTTATTTTCAATTTTAGTTAAATGATCTGTGATTAAAGTAATATTTGTCGCTTTTAAATTTCGTGTCAAATTACAAGTTTCTTCCATATTTAAAACTAATTTACCATCTTCAATAAAATGAGTAAAGTTTTCAATTCGGTTTTCACTGGTTTTAACAATTAATTTTTTCTCAAAACCAAATTTTACTTCTAAAGAAATATTTTCATTTACTATAACTTCATCAAAAGATGTTAAATCAAAATCATATTCTCTAATGTCGCTACTATTATAAAAACATTCGCCAATATCTTCCGCAGCACAAGAAGAAAATAATGTTATAAGAAAGAGAAAATAAATATTTTTTGTCATGATTAAATTCGAATTCCTAATCCAAAACCAAAAGATTCTGCTTTTGCAGAATGTGCTTTTAGTTGAATTTGAGAATAAATGTGTTTAGTTAAATAATACTTGATTCCGATATTTTCATAAATACTTCCTTCTATTTTAAAAGGAGAATAAATGTAATAACCTAATTGAACAATAGCGGAAACTTTATTGATAAATAATTCGTGTCCAACAATAACAGAAACTCTTTTGTAATCGGGTAATTTTTCAGGAATATCAGGATAATAAGAAAGAGATTTATAATAAATATGTTCTTTTAAAAATTTAGAATTGAAATACTCGAATCCAGCTTGAAAAGCAGATTTTTTAGAAATACGTTTGTCTGCATATAAACTTATATGATAAAAAGGATAACGATCACTTCCGATGACATCAGATTGGTTTTTTCCTGTTAAGAACAAAAGATTCACTTTTATTCGTTCTTTTTTAGGAATCGTACTTTTTAATCTTCGTGTAGAACGTTTTTGCTTTTTTCCAAGAGAATAATTTATCCCAACAAAAGTAGAAAAGACATTAGAACCAGAATTTGGAGATTTTGAACTTCCATTTGAATTATGAATGATCGAAATTCCAGCTTTAATTCCAAAATTTTTAATTAATAAAAGTCTTTGATAATATAAATTAAAGAAAATACTTGCATTTACATGAGAACCGAAAATGTTATTCTTCTTGTTTTCATAACGGTCATATGGTTTTGTAACATAAGAAAGTCCAGTTCCAACTTTTAAAACAACCTGATTTCTTTCTTTAAAATGTCTTAAATAAAAACTATAATGACCATTAATTGCATATAATTTTCCAAGTTTTTCATTGTGATAATCTTGTGTGTAGAATGTAAAACCATAATCTGGATAATTATAAATACGTTCCCATTCTTTCTTTCCAATAGATCTTTGATTAAAACTGAAAATAAAACCAGTTGGGTGATTTTGGGTTAAATGACTTATAGATGGTTTATGTTTTATGATGGAACCATAGTAAGTTGAAACATCTATAAAATATTTTGAACTTTTAAGCTTAGACCTTTGCGAAAAAACAAAAAAGCAGTTGAGGTAAATTAAAAATAGGGTTAATTTTTTCATATTCTCCAAGAAAGCGCAAAGATAGAGTTTTAACAATTTATATGAAATATTTTCATAAAATCGTGA
The DNA here is from genome assembly GCF_015767265.1 of Aureivirga marina. Lineage (GTDB taxonomy): Bacteria > Bacteroidota > Bacteroidia > Flavobacteriales > Flavobacteriaceae > Aureivirga > Aureivirga marina. The sequence goes on along the minus strand of NZ_JADPIB010000012.1, from coordinate 22,741 downwards.
TAATCTGGCAGATTTAGTATGTCAAATTGTTTGATTTGTTATTTTGGATATGTTTTTGTGACTAAGTAGCAAAAGGATAAAAAATGGATGAAAATGTAAAATTAGGACCACAGATTCATAAAGCAATATTTTTTGTATTGCCAATGTGGATTGTATATATAATAGAAATTGTTTTAAATAAAAATTTTAATCATTTAGGAATTTATCCAAAAGAATTTTTTGGATTGAGAGGAGTGTTGTTTAGTCCATTTTTACATGGAGATTTAAAACATTTATTTAATAATACAATTCCAATTTTAGTTTTAACAACAGTTTTGTTTTTTTTCTATAGAAAGATTGCGAATAAAGTATTTTTCTATGGTTTTTTCTTAACGGGAATACTAACATGGATTATCGCAAAAGATTCCTATCATATTGGAGCTAGTGGAATAGTTTATATGTTATTTGGTTTTATATTTTTTAGTGGAATTATTAGAAGATATTTTCGTTTAACAGCTTTATCATTTATGGTGATTTTTCTTTATGGAAGTATGTTTTGGTATATTTTTCCAATAGAAGATAAAATTTCATGGGAAGGTCATTTATCAGGTTTATTAGTTGGTTTGGCATTTGCAATTTATTATAGAGCACAAGGTCCAAAACCAATTCCTTTTAAATTTTCAAAAACAGAATTTGATTCTTGGTTTGATGACGAAGGAAATTTTTCTCCACCAGTTGTTGAAGAGGAAAAAGAAGAAAATCAAGAAGAAGAAACTGAAAATAAAAAAGACAAGCCTAAACTTCAAATAAAATATTATTATCAAAAAAGAAAAATTGATGAAAAAAATGTAAACAAAGAATGAAAAATTGATAAATAATTACCAAGTATTAGTTGTGTATTTATAGAAATAATGTTAATATTGTATATAAGTAAAAATTAAAAATATAATTTTAGTATAATCTTATTATCAATTATATAAAAATTAACAGATTACTTTTACTTTAAATTGCTTAAACTAACATTATAATTGCAATTGTTGCAAGCAACTTATACTTATATCTATGAAGAGAGTATTATTATTAATTTTCTTATTAGCCCCTTTTCTAGCTTTTACCCAAAGTAAGTTGTTTGGTGTCGTGAGAGACATGTCAAGTAATGTTTCCTATGCGAATGTTGTATTAACAGATACAGAAGGGAAAATAATTACACATGATGTAACAGATGATAATGGTTATTTCGAAATAACTGTTAAGAATGGTGTTTATATTATAAAGATAACTTATGTTGGATTTGATACTTGGGAAAGACACTTAGAAATATCTAAAAATACAGATTTAGGAATAATTTCTTTAAAAGAAAATAGTGAAAAATTAGATCAAGTAGAGATTACTTCATATCGAAATTTGGTTAAAAGAAAAGAGGGTAAAATTCATTTTAATGTAAAAGATAGTCCTTTTAAAGAAGGGTATGAAGCAATAGATATTTTGCGAATTTCACCACAAGTATTAGTAGATATTGAAGGAAATATTTCTTTACCACAAGGAACTCCAAAAGTGTTTATTAATGGAAGAGAAGTGAAACTTTCAGGAAAAGATTTGGCAAATTATTTAGCAGCAATTGATTCAAAAAATATTGTTAGAGTTGAGGTTGATGTAAATAGTTCTGCAAAAAATGCTGCAACAGGAAATAATGGAACGATTAACATAGTTTTAAAGGAATTCCCAGTTGGAATTAGTTCAACATTTCAAGGGAGGCTTTGGTATAAAGATGAAAATAATATAGATAAATATATTGGAAATTCTACCCTTTTTGGTTCAAAAAAATGGAATGGATATTTGATTTCAGATTATGGAAAATCTTTTAATGAGACTAAAAATACTTTGATAAATGAATATGACTCAGGAGATATTTTGAATAATAAATCAATTGCTAATATTAATAGTGATTTTATTCGTTTTAAATCAGGATTATTATTTTATCCTTCTAAAAAACTAACTTTTGGGATAGATGGTTTTTACTCAAATTATAGATCAAATAATAATGATAACGGATTGATTAATTTATTTCAAAATTCACAAGAATCAGTTTCCTCTAATATTTTAAATTCAGAAGACAAGTATGATTATTGGAATGCAACTATTGATATTTCTTATGATTTAGATACTTTAGGAAGTAAAGTAAAATTTGTTGGAGAAATTGGAGATAAAAAATACGATAATCACAATATTCTAGATATTAATGATGTTGTAAATGAGTATTCTGAAAAAAATATTACGAATTCTAATTCTGATTCGAAATTTTCTGAATTTCGTTTAGATTGGAATCAAAAATTAAAAAATAATTTTGAATTTTCTTTGGGAAGTAATTATTCGAATATTGATAGGTTTAATTTATTAGATGTAAATGTTTCATATGATAATCATATCTTTTTTAATGATGAAAATGAAGACTATGAAAATAAAGAAACAATTTTAGCAAATTATTTTACAATAAATAAAACACATAAAAAACATTATTTCGATTTAGGATTAAGAATAGAATCAACAGATATTAAAGGAATTGATAAAATTCAAAATAATGAAATTAAACAAAAATATACGGATTTCTTTCCAACTTTAAATTACTCTTACCAAATTTCTAATTATAAAAATTTATCCTTTGGTGCTTCAAGAGGAATTCAACGTGCTTCCTTTTTTGATTTAAATCCCTATGTAATTAAAATAAATGATAAAAATTATTTAGAAGGAAATCCAAATCTTAGACCTTCTTATAATTATACTTTAAACTTGAGTTATAATTATAAAAAACACTCTTTTTCTTTTTATTTTAAAAACATAGATGATATTATTGCTCCATTTTCAAGAAATGTTGGAGAAGATATTATAGTAACAAGACCTGAAAATTTAAATACGAATCGAACTTATACTTTAAATTATACTTTTTCAGGAAAAATTCATCCAAAGATTTTTGTGAATTTTAAAAATAATTTCTTCTATACAGAACAAGAAATAGGTAATGAACTATATGAAACTCCTGGAATTACTAGTAATTTATTAGTTTATTATTTTATGAATAAGAAAACGACATTTTATATTACTAATAAATTTGCATCAAAATATAGAACAGGAATATTGTTAGAATCAGCTTTTGATAGATTTTCAATTGGATTAAAAAGAAAAATGTTTAAAAATAAAGGCGTTTTAACTTTAACACTTTATGATGTATTTGATACGTTTAGAACAGAAACAAATGCAGACTATGGAACTTTTTCTCAATATAGTCACTCCAAAAGTTTAACTAGATCTTTTGTAGTTCATTTTAAATATACTTTCTCAAGTAAAAAGAAATTTAAGAACAAGAAAATTCAACATAATTCTGGATTTGAAGGAAGATTATAAAATTGTATAAAAAGTATAAACTTTTAATAAAATCGTATTAAAAAATTGAATCTTAATATAGTAACTTTGAAATGTGGGTTACTAACTAAAAATATCTTTTTTTCACAACCATCTTTGTTTTGAAGATGGTTTTTTTGTGAATTAAAAAAGCAGACAATAATTATTGTCTGCTTTTTAGATTAACTTATAATATAGAATGCTTTGATATTTTTATTGAAATAAACCTTGAATATTTGAAGCAAAAAGTTTTACAGCAATTGCTAAAAGAACTACTCCAAAGATTTTACGAATTACATTAATTCCTGATTTTCCAATTACATTTTCAATCTTTTTGGAAGATTTTAATACAATAAAAACAAAAACCATATTAATTATAATTGCTAAAATAATATTCACGGTATGATACTCTGCTTCTAAAGAAAGAATAGATGTCATTGTACCTGCTCCAGCAATTAAAGGAAATGCTAAAGGAACTACACTTGCAGTTTCAGGGTGATCGTCTTTAAATACAGAAATACCTAAAACCATTTCAATTGCTAAGAAAAAGATTACAAAAGAACCTGCAACAGCAAATGAATTTACATCAATACCAATTAATTTTAAGATTTTCTCTCCCACGAATAAAAAGGTAATCATGATAATGGTGGCAACAATTGAAGCCTTTTCAGATTGAATATGCCCAACCTTGTTTCTTAACTCTATAATTATTGGAATACTACCAATAATATCAATTACGGCAAATAATACCATTGTACAAGTTACGATTTCCTTAAAATCAAGTACCATATTTTTAATATTTAATTTTTTTGCAAATATATTTTATTAATTCAATAATCAAAGTAAAATTAACGTTAAATTAAATTAGCATTTTTTTAATTAAAAAATGATGTATTTTTGCCTTATGTTTCAATTAGGTAAAACCATCGTTTCTGAAGATATTATAGAGAAAGATTTTGTTTGTAATATCTCAAAGTGTAAAGGAGAATGCTGTATTGACGGTGATGCTGGCGCTCCATTAGAAGAAAATGAATTGCAAATTATGCAAGATGCTTATCCAGCTGTTAAACCTTTTTTAAGAGAAGAAGGAATTAAAGCTGTTGAGGAGCAAGGATTATATACAACAAATGAGTTTGGAGAACATGAAACAACTTTGATTGAAGGAAAAGAGTGTGCTTATGTGATTTTCGATGAAAAAAACACGGCAATGTGTGCTTTTGAACAAGCTTACAATCAAGGTTTAATTTCATGGAAAAAACCAATATCATGTCATTTATATCCAATACGTGTACAAGATTACTCCGGATTTGCTGCTGTGAATTATCATAGATGGCAAATTTGTGATGATGCCTGTTCTCTTGGAAAAGAATTACAGGTTCCTATTTATAAATTCACAAAAGAAGCTCTTGTAAGAAAGTTTGGTGAAGATTGGTATATGGAATTAGAAAAAATTGCAGAAAAAATAAAAGAAGAATATTAAATTTTGAAATTCATGATATCGCTCATATTTCAAAAAAATAAATCACTTTATTTTTGCAGTAGATTCACATACAAAATACATGATATTTTAAACCCCGAATAGTTAATTTTCATTTTATAGTTAAAAAAAGTCGCTGTTTGCGACTTTTTTTCTTTTATTATTTTTAGTTTTTTATACACTTAAAAACAAAATTTGTTGTAATATCTAAAGCAACTCCTGTGGAATCATCACTTTGTGTATCACTCATTGTTAAAGTTAATTCTGTATCACTTATTTCTGTTATTTGTAAAACAATATCTTCACCTGTTTCTGGTTCTTGAATAGTTATTGTTTCAGCATTTTCATCGATAATCCATGCGCTATCGAAATTATAATCTACATTTTCCTCACTAATATCTTGTGTATTTCCATTCATATTAATGGTTGCATGTAAATCAAAATCACCTGTTGATACTACATTTTTTGGATTATCTGTGATATCAAACTTTAAAGTGATATTTTTTCCAATTCCAGAAATATCCCCTAAAGCAACTCCTCCTGTTGCTACATCTCCTGTTAAATCAATAGAAGTAACATTCCAAACTCCAATTATTTGTTCCGAAAGAGATTGTTGATTTTGATTGTTGTCATCACTCGTATTGGATTCATCTTGATTTTCATCATTTTGCTCTTGTTGCTGTTGTTGGGTTGTAGTTGTTGAATCGTCATCACTACTACAAGCTGCAAAAAATGAAAGAGTAATTGCAATTAATGATAATTTTAGTTTTCTCATCGTTGTAAATTTTTTGATTACCAAGCTATACAACGAATTAATTATATAATTGTTACTTATATTGTTAATTTTTATTTTTTTCCTCAATCCATTTTGACATATATTTGGTACTTTTCAATGAATGATGTTGTAAAATTTGACCTATAAAATTCTTTTCTCGATGGTTTTTAAGATTAATATTTTGAATTACTTGAATAAATTTCTTCTTGAATAATTCTGCATTAAATAATTTATTAATTATAAAAACTCCTCTTTCTTGAAACTTATTCCATTCTTCTTTTTCTAAATATATTTTTTCTGTTTCTGAAATCATTTTCTCATAATTATCAGTAATTATTCCTGGCCAAAAATCATTTTCAAACATTCCTTCTGCACCAATTGTTGTTGTAATACTAACACATCCATTTTTCATAGCATCAATAAACTTTCCCTTTAATCCTGCGCCAAATGGAATCGGAGCCAAACAAATCCTGTGATTTTTCATTACTTCATTTACATCTTCTGCAAAGCCTTTTACTAAAAATCTTTCTTTAGGATTATGCAATTGTTTCACTTTTTGTGAAGCATACGCTCCATAAATATGTATTTCAATATTTGGAAGTTTTTTACGAAGTTTTGGCCAAATTTCTTTTTTCAAAATCTGCACAGTTTGCCAATTTGGTTCGTGATAAAAATTTCCTATAAAACAAATATCTTTTCTTTCTTCAAATGAATTCCAATTTTGAATGCCCTTCTCAGTTAATTTTTCTTCTAAAAAAGGTAAATAAAATAAAATATGTTCTGGTACTTGAAAAGTAGTTTTTAAAAGTTCAATTTCTTTTTTTGAAATAATTAATGTTAAATCGGAACGAAAAATACTTGCAATTTCTCTTTTAGTAATGTCTGAATTTAAAAGTTCATCAGCTTCTTCAGTTTGTTTTTTTCTAGCTTGTAATCTAGCATTTCTCAAAGAATGTAAATCTTCTGTATCTAAAATTTGAATAGCTTCAGGACAATTTTCTCGAACTCTCCAACCATATTGTTCTTCCATCATAAAACGATCATAAAGAACAATTTCAGGATTTATATTTTTAATTAAATCATCAAAAGAACTATTATTAACTTGAATTTTTAAAGGTTTAATTCCAAGTTCTTCTAAAGGAGCTTTATTTTCTGTCTCTTGTGCAGAAGTTGCAAAAATAATTTCCCAATTTTGTTCTAGAAATAGATTGATGATTTGCATCATTCTAGTTCCTGCCGCCGAAGATTTTGGTTCTGGCCAAACATATCCAATAATAAAAACTTTCATAAATTTTAATTATGTGTTCCTGAAACATAAAACCATTCCCCATTTTCTTTTACAAAATAGGAATTCTCATGAATTATTTTTTTCTTAAATAACTCTTTAAAATGTGCTTTAAATTCTACAAAACCTTCTTCATCATTTTCTAATCCATCTTTTGTATTTAAAACTTCTAATTTTAACCATTTTACACGTTTTGCCCATTTTTTGATTTCCATATACTCACTTAAAGGTCTTGAAGAACTATGATGTGTTTTCATTATATAATCGATTTCTGCTAAAGTGTAAGCTGTATAACGTGAACGCATTAAATCTTCTGCTGTTAAAGCTATTTTTTTCTCTTTAATTAATGGTAAACAACATTCTGAGAGTTGTTTTTTTCTTCCACAAGGGCACTGATCTTCCATGACTAAATATTTTTACAAAAGTACTTAGAAAAATGAAATTGAATTTTGATTTGTTTAGGAGAAATAAAAAAGGAGAGAAGCTATTAAAAGTTTCTCTCCTTTTTTTATAATTACAGATAAATAATTGCAAAAAAAAATCCTGATAATTTTATCAGGATTTTTTTGTACTCGGGATGGGACTTGAACCCATACGGACTAATGTCCACTGGATTTTAAGTCCAGCGTGTCTACCAATTCCACCACCCGAGCCGTTGTTTTTTTAGCTCTTGAGTTTTTTTAATTTCTTAGAACTTGCATTGCTTTATCAATGCGGGTGCAAATATAAAACTTATTTTTTATTTGCCAAACTTTTTTTAAAAAAGTTTTAAAAAAAGTACTCGGGATGGGACTTGAACCCATACGACCTAATGGTCACTGGATTTTAAGTCCAGCGTGTCTACCAATTCCACCACCCGAGCAGTGCACTAATGAGCGAAAAACGGGGCTCGAACCCGCGACCCCGACCTTGGCAAGGTCGTGCTCTACCAGCTGAGCTATTTTCGCAATTCAATTCTTTAAAAGACCGTTATCGCTTCATTGCGGATGCAAAAGTAACACAAAATTTTAATCTGGCAAGTAAATAGTAAAAAAAAATAAAAAAAAATTAGAAAAGAACTCTTATAAAGGTTGTTATTAAATAAATAAAAAATATCTTTGCACAGATTTTAATCGGTTTTTATGCAAACTACATCTAGTACCATAGAAAAAAAAGTGAGTTTAGTTAGAATTTTAGATGATTTCAAAGAGATCACAAAAATGCGCTTATCTTTAAGTGTAGTGTTTTCTTCCATCATAGGATATTTATTAGCAGCAGAAACTATTGAGATTTCTGTTATTATTCTTTTAGCTATTGGTGGTTATTTAGCTGTTGGTGCTTCAAACACTTTCAATCAAATTATAGAGAAAGATGTGGATGCACAAATGAAACGTACAAAAAATAGACCTTTACCTGCTGGAAGGATGACTATCAATACAGCATTAGTTATTGGGATTATTTGTACATTATTAGGAATTTATATTCTTTATACTATAAATCCTAGAACTGCACTTTTCGGAGCAATTTCTATTTTTATTTATGTAAGTGTTTATACTCCTTTAAAAGCAATTACACCATTAACAGTTTTTGTGGGAGCAATTCCAGGAGCAATTCCTTTTATGTTAGGTTGGGTAGCTGCAACAAATGAATTTTCTATTGAACCAGGAACTTTATTTTTAATTCAGTTTTTTTGGCAATTTCCACACTTTTGGGCAATTGGATGGTTAGCTTTTGATGAATACAAGAAAGTAGGATATAATATGCTTCCAATGGGAAAAAAAGATGGAAGAGCAGTAATTCAAATTATCCTTTATACAATTTGTATGATTGTTTTTTCTGTATTACCAGCTTTTGGAGTTACAGGAAGATTACATTTATCGATTGTTTCAGGAATTTTAGTTTTCTTGTTAGGGGCAATGATGCTTTATTATGCAATTAAACTTTATAAAGAAAAAACCGATAAAGTTGCAAAACAATTAATGTTTTCTAGCTTGATTTATATTACTTTGATTCAAATCATTTATGTTGTAGATAAATTTCTACACTAATTCAATCATAAAACATGGAAATTACATTAGATAAAGAATTAAAACAAGCAAAACGTAAAACAGCAAAACCAATGCTGTGGATTGCTATCGTAAGCATGATAATGATGTTTGCAGGTTTAACAAGTGCTTATATTGTAAGTAGTGCACGTCAAGACTGGGTTAGTTTTCAAATGCCAAATGCTTTTTATGTAAGTACACTTTTAATATTGCTAAGTAGTACAACTTTTTTCATGGCAAAAAAGTTTATTAGAAAAGACAATAGACAAATAACTTCAATATTATTATTAACAACTTTAGCACTGGGAATTGCTTTTGTTGTTTTTCAATTTATTGGATATAATCAATTAATTAATTCAGGATTATATTTAACAGGTCCAGAAAGTAGAATTTCTTCTTCTTTATTTTATGTGATTTCATTTGCACATTTATTACACATAATTGCAGGGCTTGTTGTTGTTTCTGTGGTTATTTTTAACCATTTTAGATTTAAATATAACTCTAGTGAAGTGCTTGGAATTGAGCTTGGTAGTATCTTTTGGCACTTTTTAGATATCCTATGGATTGCACTGTTTTTATTTTTCTATTTGAAAGGATAATAAAATATTGTACTTTTGGCGAAACTATAAACTATAACTAAAAAATAAATATACTTTTTATGGAAGCAAATTATGCTGCTACAAACGATGAAGGAAAAACTTGGGATGGAGGAAGTGTCAAGCCTTTAGGAGCAAGCTATGGTAAAATGATGATGTGGTTCTTCATCATGTCTGATGCTCTTACATTTTCTGGTTTTTTAGCTGCTTATGGCTTAATGCGTTTTAAATTTATCGATACTTGGCCAATCGCAGATGAAGTATTTACTCACATTCCATTTATACACGGAGATTACCCAATGTATTATGTGGCATTTATGTCATTTGTGTTAATCTTCTCTTCTGTAACTATGGTATTAGCTGTAGATGCAGGAAAACAAATGAAGAAAGCAACAGTTGCTTTTTACATGTTCTTGACAATTTTAGGAGGTATTATATTCGTAGGATCTCAAGCTTGGGAGTGGAATACGTTCATTAAAGGTTCTTATGGTGCTTTAAAATTAAACGATGGAAAAATGATCCAATTCGTTGATTCTAATGGGCACAAAGTTGCTTTAGAAGATTTTGTAGCTGCAACACCTTATGGTGTGAGAGAGCAACACACAAGAGATAAAGGTTTATGGTTTGTTGAAGATAATAATTTTAAAGAATTTACTGTAGAACAAGTAATTGCTGGATTTAAAGCTCACCCAGAATTAAGCATTGTTACAGAAAAAATAAATCACGAAACTAGAGAGAAACAAATTGTTCCTCATAGTGAAGCTTTTGGATTCTTAAACGAAGCAAAAACTGTTGTAGTTGGTGCGAATTTAAAAGAGAATGAATATGGTAATACATTATTTGGAGATTTCTTCTTCTTTATTACAGGATTCCACGGATTCCACGTATTCTCAGGAATTGTATTAAATATCATCATCTTCTTCAATGTTCTTTTAGGAACTTATGAAAGAAGAGGACACTACGAAATGGTTGAGAAAGTAGGTTTATACTGGCACTTCGTAGATTTAGTATGGGTATTTGTATTCACATTCTTCTATTTAGTTTAATCTGAAAATAAAAAATTAAAATGGCACACGCAGAATCACATAAAGCATTTATCTGGAAAGTATTTGGAGTATTATCTTTAATTACAGCAGTAGAGGTAATTTTAGGTATCGCGAAACCAGATGCATTATACTTAGGACAAATTTTAGGAACAAGTCCTTTGAACTGGATATTCATTATCTTAACTCTTATGAAAGCTTACGCTATTACATGGTACTTCATGCACATGGCAGATGAAAAAGCTAGTTTCAGAAGAGCAGTAGTTTGGCCAACAGTTTTCTTAATAATTTACTTAGTAACATTATTATTAATTGAAGGTTCATATATACACGATGTTTTAAGTCCATTAGTAAAATGGAATTACTAATAATATTTGAATAAAAAAAAAGAGGGTGGTTGTTAAAAACCACCTTTTTTTGCTAATACACATAAGGAAATGAAAAAATTTGCAGTCTTATTTGGAATTTTTGTACTTCCGTTAATGTTTTACATTTTTCTTTCAACAGGAGATTACCAATCGTCATCTTTACCTGTTTTAACAAAAAATGTAAAAAATATCGAAGAATTAGAAGGTAATACAGATGGTGTAACATATCGTAAGAAATTTACTGTTTTAACTTTCTTAGGAACAGATTACGCACAAATTCAAGCTTCTGTTTTTAATTTAAATCAAACAATTTATAAGCGTTATAATCAAAAAATGAGCGGAGGAAAATTCTTGTTTCAGATTGTTGCGATTTATCCAAAAGGAAGTGAAGCTGTAATTGAAAAAGTGAAAAATGAATTGGGAGCTTTTTCAAATACGAAACGTTGGCATTTTATTCCTGCCAGTTCTAATGAAATCACAGAACTTTTTACTAGCTTAGATAGTCCTTATAGTTTAGATGAAAATTATTTTACACAATATGCTTTCATTATTGGACAAAAAGGAAAATTAAGAGGAAGAACAGATGATGAAGATTATTATGACCATAAATTATATGGATATGATATGACATCTGTAGCTGAATTAAAAGATAAAATGATTGATGATATCAATATTTTGTTTTATAAGTGGAGTAAAATCACGGTGAAAAAAAGTAAAGAAAATAAAGAATCATGATTAAAAAATCATATATAGGAATTTCATTTATCGTCTTGGTATTTGGAATTTATGTTGCATATAATTTTAAGAATCAATTCTCAAAAACTTATGGAACAGAAAATAAAGAAGAAAGTAAAAAATTAGTGACTTTTGAGAAAGTTCCAGATTTTTCATTTATGAATCAAGATGGAAAAATGATTTCCAATAAAGATTTAGATGGAAAAGTTTATGTTTTAGAATTCTTCTTTACAACTTGTCCTACGATTTGTCCGATTATGAATGAAAATATGCTTTTAATTCAAGACAAATTCTACGGAAATAAAGATTTCGGAATTGTATCTATCAGTATTAATCCTGAACATGATACTCCTGAAATTTTAAAACAATATGCAAAAGATCATAAAATAGAACATAAAGATTGGCATTTATTAACTGGACCAAAAGAGAAAGTATATGAATTGTCCAATACAGGTTTTAGATTATATGCAAATGAAAATCCAGATGCTGAAGGAGGTTTTGAGCATTCAGGTTTATTTGCTTTAATTGATAAAAATGGAAATATCCGTTCTAGAAAAGTAGAAGAAGGTGGCTTTGAAAATCCAATTAAATTTTATGATGGATTAGATAAAAAGCACATTCAGATGTTAAAGGAAGACATTGAAATATTATTAAAAGAGAAAAAAGATGGAAGCAATTAAGAGACAACCTACAGATATGAAAAAATATAACAAGTGGATTACAATTTTATCAGTTGCCATTCCAGTTGTTGTAGCAATTTTATTTGGAGTGAAAATTCCTAATGTTGCACCATTATCTTTTTTACCTCCGATTTATGCAACAATTAACGGAATTACAGCTTTCTTATTAGTTTTTGCAGTAATGGCAGTGAAAAAAGGGAATATTAAACTTCATGAAACATTGATAAAAATTGCAATAGCTTGTTCTGTTGCTTTTTTAGGAATGTATGTTGCTTATCACATGACTTCTGATTCAACAGTCTTTGGTGGAGAAGGTTTTATTAAATATTTCTACTACTTTATATTAATTACGCATATTATTTTATCAATTATAATTATTCCATTTGTTTTAATAACTTATGTAAGAGGAATTACATATAATGTAGAATTACACAGAAAGATTGCAAAAATCACGTTTCCAATGTGGTTTTATGTAGCTGTTACTGGAGTTGTAGTTTATATCATGATTTCTCCATATTACGTACATTAATATTATGAAGAAAAAAATAAGTTTACTTCTATTTTCATTATTCTCTATCACTTTTTACGGACAATGCGCTATGTGTAAAGCAGTTGTAGAGAATAGTGGAAATGAAAAAGCAGCCGAAGGTTTAAATACTGGAATTATGTGGCTGATGATTTTCCCATATATTTTAGTTGGAGGCTTGTTATATGCTTTTTATAAATACAGGCAAAAACAAAAAAATTAACAAAATTATTTAAGAAAATTGTGTTACAAATTTTATATTTAATCGTTACTAATAGAAAATAATAACGAATGAAGGCTAAAATTGCTATTTTTTGTGCACTGTTTTTATCAGTTTATTCATTTTCTCAACAGAAAAAATGGACTTTACAAGAATGCGTAGATTACGCAATTGATAATAATATTTCAATAAAACAAATGCAGCTAACTGCGGATATGTCTGATCAAGACCGTGAAGCTGCAATCGGAGCTATGTTACCTAATTTAGGCGCGCAAGCTTCTCAATCTTTTTCTTTTGGTTCGAGTATTAATCAGACAAATGAAAGGGTTTCTAGTGATGTTCTACAATCTAATTTTGGCTTAAATTCTTCTGTAACAGTTTTCAATGGTTTTAAACTTAGAAATTCTTATAAACAATCAAAAATTGATTATGAATCTTCACTTTTTGATATTCAAAAAACAGAAGATGATATTACTTTAGATATTGTAAATGCTTATTTGACGATTTTATTTGATAAGGAAAATTTAAATATTGCGATTGCAAAATTAGAAATCACAAAAGAACAATTAGAAAGAACTAGAGAATTAGTTGAAGCAGGAAGTAAACCAAAAGTTGATTTATATGATGTGCAAGCTTCTTTAGCAAAAGATGAGCAAAAAGTTGTTGAACAAGAAAATAAATTAGAAATTTCAAAACTAACTTTAGCTCAAATTCTTCAAGTAGATTATCAAGGGTTTGAAATTGCAGAAGTTGAAGTTACTTTACCTTCTGGATCTATTTTATTAGAATCTTCAAATCAAATTTATAAAGAATCTTTAGCTTTAAGACCAGAAATTAAAAAAGCAGAAATAGCATTAACAGGAGCAGAATTAGCAACGGATATTGCAAGAGCAGATTATTATCCATCTTTATCTTTTTCAGCAGGATTAAGTACATTTTATTTACACCAACAAGGAGGAAATGAAATTATTTTTAATCCGATGACAAATACTTTTCTAGATAATCGTTTTAAAGAACAAGTAAGTAATAATTTAAATAAATCTTTTCAATTTACCCTTACAATTCCTATCTTTAGCAACTTAATGGTGAAAACAAATGTTGCAAAAGCAAAGTTGAATTCACAAATTGCAGAATACGAATTAGAAAGTCAAAAATTAGCTTTACAACAAACAATTCAATCTGCATATTTAGATGCAAAAGCTGCATTAAAAACATACGAAGCTTCAGAAATTTCTTTAGTTGCACAACAAAAATCATTTGAAAATGCACAGATTAAATATAATTTAGGAAGCATGACTTCATTTGATTTTGATAAAGTAAAACAAGAATTAATTGAAGCTCAATCAACATTAGTAAGAAGTAAATACGATTTTGTATTTAAAATAAAAGTATTAGAATTCTATAAAGGAATGACAATAACAGCAGAGTAAATAGTTTACGGTTTTATTTCTCTGAGAAGCATTTTAACTTTTAAGAAAGTTAGAATGCTTTTTTTTTGAAAAGAAGTATCTTTGCCTTTAATTGATAATCATAAAAAGAAAGAAATTTTGGGATTGATTTTAAATATTGAAACTGCAACAAAGAATTGTTCTGTTAGTATTTCAAAGGATGGAGAAATAATTGTGATGAAGGAATTGAATAATGGAAATTATTCACATGCTGAAATGTTGCATCCTTTTATTAAAGAAATTTTGGAAGAAGCAAATTTGTCTTTTTCAGATTTAAATGCTGTTGCTGTTAGTAAAGGCCCAGGTTCTTACACAGGTTTAAGAATTGGTGTTTCTGCTGCAAAAGGTTTTGCTTATTCTTTAGATATTCCAATGATTTCAATTCCAACTTTAGAGATTTTAGCAAATAGTATTTCTATTGATGAAGGAGTTATTATTCCGATGTTAGATGCTAGAAGAATGGAAGTTTATGCTTCGGTTTATAATTTAGATAAAGAACAAGTAAGAGAAATTAAAGCTGAAATCATTGATGAAACTTCTTTTTCAGAATATTTAGAGAAATTAAAAGTTCATTTTGTTGGAGATGCTGTTTCAAAATGTGAAGAAGTAATTCAACATCCAAATGCTATTTTTTATGAGAATAAATTTCCTTCTGCAAAAGAAATGGGGAAATTATCTGAATTAAAATTTAAAAATAAAGAATTTGAAGATGTTGCTTATTTTGAGCCATTTTACTTAAAAGATTTTGTAGTGACTCCTCCAAAGAAAAAAATATAAACATAAAAAAAGCTGAATTTTAAAATTCAGCTTTTTTACTTTTCTTATTATGCTTCGTGATTGTACACGTGAATATCTCTTTGTGGATAAGGAATTCCAATTCCAGCTTTATCTAAAGCATATTTAGCTTTTTCCATTGTATCAAAATAAACAGGGAAATAATCCCCTCCATTTACCCAACATCTTACGATGATGTTTACACTGTTATCAGCCAATTCATTTACTAAAGCTTCTGTTTCTGTATCTTTTAAAACTTTATCATTAGAATTTACAATATTTAATAAAATATCTTTTGCTTGTTTGATATCTGCATCATAACTAATTCCAAAAGTAAAATCAATTCTTCTTGTTCCTTCTGCACTATAGTTTACAATGTTTCCATTTGATAAAGCGCCATTTGGAATGATAACTAATTTATTATCTGGAGTAAGAAGTTTTGTAACGAAAATCTGAATTTCTTTTACTTTTCCAATATGACCTTGTGCTTCGATTACTTCTCCAACTTTAAATGGTTTGAAAATCATCAACATTACACCTCCAGCAAAGTTGGCAAGAGAACCTTTTAAAGCCAAACCAACAGCTAAACCTGCTGTACCAAGAATTGCAATAAAAGAAGAAGTAGGAACTCCTAATTCCTCTACAACCATAATAAATAAAAGAACTTTTAATGTCCAATTCAATAAATCTCCTAAGAATCTTTGAAGTGTTTCAGACATTTTTGATTTCTTCATTAATTTACTGAACACATTACGAATCAATTTTATAATAATTATACCTAAAATAAAAATGATAATAGCGAAAGCAACTTTTGGAATAGCATCTCTAATCACATCCGTCACCACATTCCACTTACTAGATAAATTATCTGTAAGATCTTTTGCTTTGTTTTCTAAGTCGTTTGTCTGATAGTACATTGATTATAGTTTAAAAATTATATTGTTTATACTCTTTTGAAAATCAGTTTGGGGTAGATTGCAACTATTATTTTTGCAAATATATACTTTAGTTTC
This sequence comes from Aureivirga marina, assembly GCF_015767265.1. GTDB lineage: Bacteria > Bacteroidota > Bacteroidia > Flavobacteriales > Flavobacteriaceae > Aureivirga > Aureivirga marina. The sequence continues at coordinate 6,402 of NZ_JADPIB010000012.1, read as the reverse complement.
TAGACTTTCTCTATTTTTTAGTAAAGAAATTTCGCTCGGTTTTACACATCCCGCTAAAATGATGTTCGGAATGTAATAATTTTTGAATTTATTTGAAATTTCTTCAATATTTTTTCCTGATATCACAATTTCATAAAATTCACCTACATAATTACACATTAAATTTAACCAATTGGAAAAACCACTTCCATACTTTTCCATTTGTTCTTGAATATTGTGTAACATTTGCTTGGAAACATCAGAATAATAGGTGTTAGAAAAGAAAAGACTAAGTTTAAAAAGATTGTTTGCCATGATAGAATTTGAAGAAGGAATCACATTATCTTCCAAATCTATTTTTTTGCTGATTAAATCTTTGTCTAAATCGGAAGTGAAATAAAACATTTTATTTTTAGAATTATAGAAATGTACAAAAGCATAATCAGTTAATTTTTTTGCTTCAAAAAGCCATTTTTCTTCAAAAGTTGCTTCATAAAGTGAAATAAAAGAATCAATTACTGTAGCATAATCTTCCAAATAGCCATTAATTGTCCTTTTTCCATTTTTATAATTGTGATAAAGTTTTCCACTTTCATCTATTTGTTTGGAAAGAATAAAATTTGCATTCTTTTGAGCAATTTTTAAAAAATGTTCTTCTTGAAAAACTTTATAAGCATCTACATATCCTTTTAACATTAAAGCATTCCATGAAGTCAATGTTTTATCATCTAATCTTGGGCGATTTCTTTTATCTCTTTCTTTATATAAGATAGATTTCCAATTTTTTACTTTATTTTTTAATTCTGAAATAGATAAATTATGTCTTAGAGCAAAATTTTCATCCCTTTCTTTTCGAATTAAAACATAGGTGTCATTTTCCCAAAGTCCATAACTATTCACATTATAATAATCTGCAAAAAAAATAAATTCATCACCTAAAAGTGATTTTAATTCTTTTTTTGTCCAACCATAAAAAGCACCTTCTTCTAAAACACCTTCTTTATTTAAGCTATCAGCATCCAATGAAGAATAAAAAACACCTTCGTCACTCATTAATTCTCTTTCGACGAATTTGGTAGTTTCCGACACAATTTCTTTATACAATTCATTTTTAGTTAAAGAATAAGCATCACTATATAAACTAACTAATTGTCCATTATCATAAAGCATCTTTTCAAAATGTGGAACATGCCATTTTGTATCTACAGCATAACGAGAAAACCCACCACCAATCTGATCATAAATTCCACCAAAAGCCATTTGATTTAGAGAAGTTTCTATATATTTCATCAATTCTTTATCTTTTGTCTGAAAAGCATAACGCATTAAAAATTGGTAATTATTTGGTAAAGGAAATTTGGGTGCAGATTGTTTTCCACCTAAATCAAAATCCATAAATTTTTTCCAATTATTTACAGTTTTTACAAGTGTTTCTCTAGTAAATTCAGGACTTGAATCTTTGATGTTAATTAAATTTATTTCTTGAATTCCTTTTGTTAGTTTTTCTGCATATTCAATAACTTTTTCAGGAGAATTTTTATAAACATCAACTAATTGCTGTAAAGTTTCTATCCAATTTTTCTTTGGAACATACGTTGCTCCCCAAATTGGTTTTCCGCTTGGAAGCGTTACAACATTCAAAGGCCATCCACCTTGACCAGTCATTATTTGAAGTGCTTGCATATAAATTTGATCAACATCTGGACGCTCTTCTCGATCGACTTTTATATTGATAAAATTTTGATTCATAATTTCTGCAACTTCCTCATCTTCGAAACATTCTTTTTCCATTACATGACACCAATGACAAGCAGCATAACCAATTGAGATAATAATTAATTTATTTTCTTTGTCAGCTTCTTGAAGATGTGTATCTTGCCACGGTTTCCAATCAACCGGATTATGGGCGTGTTGGAGCAGGTAAGGGCTTGTTTCAGAAGCCAATATATTGGTGTGTTTTTTTTGAGACATTGTAAAGTTTTAAAATTTAACGCAACTAATAATAAGTTAAGGATTTAAGATTTATCTTGAATCTTTTTTGTTGTAAATAGGTAATATTTTAATAAATAAACAATTGTATTCAGTTTTGGATACAAAGTAATTAAAAATAAGAATGTGAATTTGTGTAAAATTACCACAAAAAAATATGTGTTAGTAACATTTTAATAACATAAATTCTTTTGCGGTTTACTAATTTTGCACCTCAATTAATATAAATTTTTAGTAACTCAATGGGAGATATTTATATTTTAATGCTTATAGCGTTAGCTGTTTTAGCTTTAGTTGATTTAGTGGTAGGAGTGAGTAATGATGCTGTGAACTTTTTGAATTCGGCTATTGGATCAAAAGCTATCCCGATTAAAACTATTATGATAATTGCAAGTATTGGTATTGCAATGGGAGCATTAACTTCGAGTGGACTTATGGAAGTAGCTCGAAAAGGAATTTTTGTACCAAGTGAATTTTTCTTTAATGAAATTATGTACATCTTTATGGCAGTAATGATAACCGATGTGATTCTGCTCGATGTGTTTAATAGCTTGGGAATGCCAACATCTACCACCGTTTCAATTGTATTTGAGTTATTAGGAGCGTCTGTAGCAATGGCTTTAATTAAGATTTTAGCTAGCGATTCAGAAACGATTTCTCATTTAGGAAAATACATCAATTCAGGAAAAGCATTAGAAATTATTATGGGAATTTTACTTTCCGTTGTTGTTGCTTTTTCTATTGGAGCCATTGTTCAATTGGTCTCAAGATTGATTTATTCTTTTAATTATGAAAAGAAAAAAAGTTATGTAAACGCTGTATTTGGAGGTGTCGCAATCACTTCTATTACTTATTTTATTATTATAAAAGGATTAAAAGGAACACAATTTTATGGTGATTTTAAAGGAATTATCGATGGAAATTTACTTTTAATTTTATTAGGAGGATTTATATTATGGACAGCAATTTCACAACTTTTAATCAGTGTTTTTAAAATAAATATCCTAAAATTAATTATTGGAATTGGAACATTTTCTTTAGCAATGGCGTTTGCTGGGAATGATTTAGTAAACTTTATTGGAGTTCCAATTGCAGCATTAAATTCTTATGATATTTGGTTAGAATCTGGAATTCCTGCTTTCGAATTCGGAATGAAAAGTTTAGAAGGGAAAGTAGAAACTCCAACAATTTTATTACTTATAGCTGGAACTGTGATGGTTATAACTTTATGGTTCTCTAAAAAAGCAAAAGCTGTAATTGAAACAGGAATTAATCTTTCTCGTCAAGGAGATGGACATGAGAAATTCCAACCAAATACTCCAGCTCGTTTTTTAGTTAGAGCGGCTGTAAATATTAATAAAGGAATTGTTTTTATTTTACCAAAACAGACAAGAAACTGGATTGATTCAAAATTTGAAAAACCTGTAATTAGCTTACCAAAAGATAAAACATATGAAATGCCTGCGTTCGATTTAGTTCGTGCATCTGTTAATTTAGTGGTAGCTGCAATTTTAATATCTATAGGTACATCTTTAAAATTACCTTTATCAACAACTTATGTAACATTTATGGTAGCAATGGGTACTTCTTTAGCGGATAGAGCTTGGGGAAGGGAAAGTGCTGTATATCGTGTTGCTGGAGTTTTAAATGTAATCGGAGGATGGTTTGTAACTGCAATGATGGCATTTATTACAGGAGCAATTGTTTTATATTTTATTCAATTAGGAGGAATTGTTTCTGTTGCTGTATTATTAATTTTAGTTTTCACTCTTTTAGGAAGAAATTATGTAAAACATAAAAAGAAAGAACAAGAGGAGAAAGAGAAGAAAATGATCAAGAAGGAAGAAATTAGTTCTATTCAAGGAGTGATTGATGAAAGTTCTGCTCATATTGGGGAAGTAGTCCAAAGAGTTAGTAAGCTTTACACAAATGTAGTAGACGATTTAGCACTTCAAGATTTAAATAAATTAAAGAAAACAGAAAAACATGTTCGTAAATTGAATAATGAAATTGATGAATTAAAAGATGATGTTTTCTATTTTATTAAGTCATTAAATGAATCATCTGTTGAAGCTAGTAGATTCTATATTTTAGTCCTTGGATATTTACAAGATATTGCGCAAGCAATTGATTATATCTCCAGAATAAGCTTCAAACATGTTTATAATAATCATAAAGATTTAAAGAAAGGACAAATAAAAGATTTAAAAAACATCAATAATGAATTAAATGAAATGTTGATGGATATTAAGAAAATTTTTGAAAATCGTTCATTCCAAGATTTATCAGATGTTTTAAGTGAGAAAAGAGATTTAATAGAGAACGTTTCTAAATTAATTCAAAAGCAAGTTGATAGAATTCGTACGGATGAAACGAGTCCAAAGAATACAACATTGTATTTTAGTATTTTATTAGAAACAAAAGATTTAACATCTGCAATATTAAATTTATTACAGTTGTACGAAGATTTTTTCAAAACTTCAAAATAAATAAAAAATAAAAAGAGAATTTGTAAAAGTTCTCTTTTTTTATTTAAAGCCCTTGCAGGGCAAGAAAAAAGCTGTATATTTGCAACGCAAACATCGCGGGATAGAGCAGTAGGCAGCTCGTCGGGCTCATAACCCGAAGGTCACAGGTTCGAGTCCTGTTCCCGCTACAAAGCTAAACCATCTCTTTTAGAGGTGGTTTTTTTTTATTTCCTATTTTTTATAAGGGTATATTTTTTTATATTGCGCTCCAAATCTTGTTTAAACTATAATTTATGAAAAAAAAATACACTTCAATCCTGCTCATATTTAGAAAAAGTATAACCGAAGCCAGTTATACGAAGTTACTTGTATTTGAAAATATAAATTATAGATAGTTAATTAATTTTGAAAATTAATTAATTACTCGATGTTTTTTACTTAACTAAAATGTAGATATAATTTTTTTTTAGCATTTTACGTTATTGTAATATTATAAGGAATACATGTGAAAAATTTCTAACCAAAGATGAAAATAACCAAACTAACCTATTTTATATTATTATTACTCTTTTTTGTACCAAAAAGTAATAATGCTCAGGATAATTCAACTTATGAAAATGCAAATCCTTTTTGTGCTGATGAAGGATTGCTTTTCCCAAATGTACACGATGGTTCAACAGCACAAGCTGGTCCTGATTATTCTTGTTTAGGAACACAACCAAATGTCGCTTGGTATTTTTTTCAAGTAGGAAATTCTGGTTTGATAGAATTAACAATTGAACAAAATACAAGTCCTGATTTTAATGGAACAGGATTAGATGTCGACTTTATTTGTTGGGGACCTTTTACAGATTTAAATTTTACAGATGCAGATTTAGTTTCTGCTAATGAAATTGCTTGCAGCTATTCTATTGCTCCAATAGAAGTTTTTGAAATTCCAGCCGCTCAAGTAGGGGAATTTTATTTAATTGCAATTACAAATTTTAATGGAGCTGCCGGTTATATCAAAGTTAATCAAACAAAAGGAGGAGGTGACACGAATTGTGAGGTTCTTGCGGCGATTACTGATACAGAAGCCTGTGAAGGTGAAACTGTTGAATTAGACGGTACTCCTTCATATAACCCATTTGGAAATCCTTTAACTTACCAATGGTCTTTATTAAATACTACTACAGGTGATTTCGAAGATATCGTTGGAGAAACAGACCCACTATTTACTGTTACTACAGCAGGAACTTATGGAATTACCATTACAGATACAGTTCAAAATACGGAAACTTTTGAAGATGCTGTAATTACCTTTCATGAAACACCTGTAATTACTGCAACTATTTCTGATATTCAAGAATGTGATTTGTCAGCTGTTAATTTTGATTTTCATACTTTACTAGATACACAAGTTTTAACAGGCTTAGATGCTACAATATTTGATGTCACTTATCATTTAACTGAAGACGATGCTAATAATAATGAAAATGAAATTACGGGTAACCATACAACTACTACAAATCAAACTATTTGGATTCGTGTAGAAAATAATAATTCAACAACGTGTTTTACTACTGAAAGTTTTGAGATAATTGAATATCCTGAAGTTGTTGCAAATGAACCTGGTGATATGACAATTTGTTCAAATGTTTTAGCATTTGATTTAACAACTCAAAACAATATTATTAATAGTGATGCTGGGGTAACAATTACTTATTTTGATTCTTCAGGTGCTGAAATTACAAATCCAACTTCATATGTTGGACCTAATGCTAGTACTATTACAGCACAAGTTCAAGATGATATAACAACTTGTATTAGTCAAACGACTTTTGAAATTTTTATTAATCAAGTTCCTACATTAACAACACCACCAAATATTGTTCAATGTGCAGATAATTTAACCTTCGACCTAACAGTCCAAGATGGATTAATCACAACAGACACTGGAGTAACAATTACATATTATGATGCATCA
>NZ_JADPIB010000011.1 GCF_015767265.1 Aureivirga marina | reverse complement strand
AAAATGATGTAGAGAAAGCTTCTGACTATATTACAAAATTTTCAAGATTAATTAGGGAGATACTCAATAATTCCTCTAAGTTAATCGTTTCATTAAAAGAGGAACTTGAAATTCTCAATATTTGTATTAAGATTGAGCAACTTAGAGTGAAAGGCGGATTTGATTTTATCTTAAATATTTCACCTGAAATAGATTTAGCAAAAATCAATATTCCTCCTCTTTTTCTTCAACCTTATATAGAAAATGCTATTTGGCATGGACTTGTAAAAGCGGATGATGAAAAACAAATAATTTTGAATATTGAAAAAAGAGATGAAAATATCATTATTGAAATTATCGATAATGGAATTGGAATTGAAAAGTCAAAAGAATTAAAAAGAGAAACTTTAAATAGAAAAAAATCTTTTGGAACTTTTGCCACTAGAGAGCGAATAAAACTACTTTTTAAAGGCGAAGATATTGATGTAAGCATCACTGATCTTAAAATCTACGGAAAAAGAGGTACAAAAGTCACTATGAATATTCCTGTAGAATTTGCTGTTTATTAATAAAACTATACCATTTATTAATTTATATTATTCATTTATTAAATATAGACTTTATACGTTATCAATTTTACTATCTTTGATAATGTAAGAAATAAGGTATTAAAGTTTAGTTGTTTAATATTTTATAATAAAATTAAGAGATTAAAATAAACAATAGGTAAATCTTTGGGGTTGATTTATTTATGCCTCGGTTGCTTTTAGTAATCGAGGTTTTTTTATGCATAAAAATCAACAAAAAAAGCTACCTCAAATGAGATAGCTTTTCAATATTTTATCGAAATGTTTGATTAAACAACTCCTTGGTCAATCATTGCATCTGCAACTTTTACGAATCCAGCGATGTTTGCTCCTAATACATAATCAACATATCCGTTTTCTAATGTTCCATATTGAACACAAGAAGCGTGAATATCATTCATGATTTGGAATAATTTAGCATCAACTTCTTCACGAGTCCAGTTATAACGTAAAGAGTTTTGAGACATCTCTAATCCAGATGTAGCAACACCTCCTGCGTTAGAAGCTTTTCCAGGTGAGAATAATACTTTAGCAGCTTGGAAAATAGCAATCGCTTCTGGAGTAGTAGGCATGTTTGCTCCTTCAGCAATACATAAAACTCCATTGTCAACTAATTTCTTAGCTTCTTCTCCGTTTAACTCATTTTGAGTTGCACAAGGTAAAGCGATATCAGCTTTTACTTCCCATGGTCTTTCTCCTGCGAAGAACTTAGCATTTGGATATTTCTCAACGTACTCAGAGATTCTTCCTCTCTTCACGTTCTTTAATTCCATAACGAAAGCTAATTTATCAGCATCAATTCCTTCTTCGTCATAAATATATCCAGAAGAATCAGAGAAAGTAAGAACTTTAGCTCCTAATTCCATAGATTTTTCAGCAGCAAACTGAGCTACGTTTCCTGATCCAGAAATAGCAACTGTTTTACCTTCGAAAGAATCACCTTTAGTTTTTAACATGTTTTCAGCGAAGTATACAGTTCCATATCCAGTTGCTTCAGGACGAATTAATGAACCTCCTGAGTGCATAGCTTTTCCTGTTAATACTCCTGTAAACTCGTTTTTAAGTCTTTTATATTGTCCAAACATGAATCCAATCTCACGTCCACCAACTCCGATATCTCCAGCTGGAATATCTGTATTAGGCCCAATGTGACGGAATAATTCAGACATGAAAGATTGTGTGAAACGCATTACTTCAGCATCTGATTTTCCTTTAGGATCGAAATCAGAACCTCCTTTTCCACCTCCCATTGGAAGTGTTGTTAATGAATTTTTAAATACTTGCTCGAATCCTAAGAATTTTAAAACACTTAGGTTTACAGTTGGGTGAAAACGTAAACCTCCTTTGTATGGTCCAATTGCAGAATTGAACTCAACACGGAATCCTCTATTTACTTGAACTTCTCCACTATCATCAACCCATGGCACACGGAACATGATCACACGCTCTGGCTCTACCATACGCTCTAATAACTTTTTACCTTGATATTTAGGGTTATTCTCTATAAATGGGATAATTGTTTCAGCAACTTCTTTTACAGCCTGTAAAAATTCTGGCTCATTTGAATTACGCTCTTTAACGTAATCCATGAAAGCATTTATTTTAGATTCCATAATTTAGTATATGTTATTTTGTGTTTTCAACATTTTGAATGCAAATATACATCTAAAATTCAATGTGCTATACGATAATTTTTCTTTTTTAAAAGGAAAAACTATAAAAATATATTTTCTAGAATTAACGTGTTTTATATAATGTTTAATTTTTCATTTAAAATTTATTTATTTAAAACAGTATTCTTATTTTTTTATGAATAAAAATTAAAAAATAACGCTATTTATTACATAATATTTTTTCTAAATTAGAATCGATTATTAACATATTATTTGTGAAATTGTTGAAAATTCGTTCTCTTTTTTTATAAAATCCCCCTTATTCAAAGTAAAAAAATGCATCTTCTAAATGCTCAATTTCCATTTTTGATTTATTTAAAATAATTGCAATTATATCAAATCGAACTTCAAAATCTATCTCTTTTTCATTCAAATAATAATCCATCGCTAAGACCTGTAATCTGATTTTTTTTGTATTTACAAAATCTTGTGGATTTCCAAAAAAAGCAGAATTTCGTGTTTTTACTTCTACAGCACAAATTGTTTCTCCTTTAATAGCAATGATATCAACTTCTGCTTTTCTGTAATAAAAATTTCGCTCTAAAATTTTATATCCTTCCTTAAGTAAAAAATCAACAGCAATTTGTTCTCCTTGTTTTCCTAATTCATTATGTGTAGCCATTTTTTGTTTTTAAATAAATATAGAAAATAAACTTATTTCTTCAATTACGGGAAACCGTAAAATTCATTCTGAAAGATTCTTTTATTTTACCAAAATTTAAAATCATAAACTAAAATGAAGAATTTTACTTTTATCCTTTTCAGTATTTTTTTCTCTATTTCAATCAGTAATATTTCCGCACAATCAATCGAAAAAAATCTAGAAATAGCCATGTGTTGTGTTGGTGAAGATGGAGGAAGATGTGTTGGAAAATCAAATTGTACCGCTTGTAAAAATTGCTCTCGATGTAAACATTGTAAACAAAATGGTGGAAGTTGTGGTGTATGCGCAGGAAGATCTTATTCCAAAAATAGCACAACTAAAAAAGCTTCTCCAACTAAACCTACTGGATTGCATTTTTCTGATCAAAAAAAATCAGATACTTATTTAAAAATAATGTATGTAACAGCACAATTTTGCAGTTTACAATCAAAGCCGAGTAATGATGCTAGTTCAAAAATGAATTTAAATTATGGTGAAGAAGTTATCTACTTGGGAAAAAAAGGAGATTGGATTAAAGTAAAAGTAAAGATAAATTCGAAAATTGGTTATGTAAAAAGAAAAAATGTAGAGTTCAAAAGGTAGAATCAAAAAACCTCCATTTTAAAATAAATGGAGGTTTTTATATATAATTTTTCAATATTTTTAAAATTGAATCTTCACATTTTGTTTTGTAATATTCATATCAATTGTTCTTCCAATAAAAATTGCTCTATTGTCTGGTTCATGCCCAGCTGGAAAATCAAAACAAACAGGAATATTATATTTTCCAACAATTTCTAAAACGATTTCTTCTAAATTATTTCCAAATTCAGGATGGTTTTTTCGAACTCTTGAAATATCTCCTACAATTATTCCTTTACAATCTTTAAAAAATCCAGCTTTATCTAAAGTAATCATCATTCGATCGATATGATATAAATATTCTCCTACTTCTTCAATAAAAACAATCTTATTTTTTGTGTCAATATTTAAAGGTGTTCCAACTAAACTATATAAAATAGAAAGATTTCCTCCTACCAATTCTCCAGAAACTTGTCCTTCTTTATTATAAATAGAACTTGGAAGAGAATAAGATAAATTTTCTCCAAAAATTGCTTTTTTGAAAGTAGAAATAGTATGTTTTGTTTTAGAAGCTTCCGCCATTAAATTTACTGGCATCATCGCATGAAGCGTTTCAAAACCTAATTGATTAATCTTATTATGTAGAACTGTTAAATCAGAAAAACCAACAATCCATTTCGGATTTTTCTTGAATTTTGTAAAATCTAAATCATCAACTATTCTAACTGTTCCATATCCTCCACGAGCAGCCCAAACAGCCTTAATAGATGGATTATCTAAACCTCTTTGTAAATCTTTTAAACGATTTTCATCTGTTGCTGCAAAATGATGATGTTTTTTAAAAACAGCATCTCCAACAATTACTTTTAAACCCCAACTTTCTGCTAATTTCTTTCCTCTTTCAACAAAAGCTTTTGTTTTTATCACTCCAGCTGGAGCAATAATCATAATTGTATCTCCCTCTTTTAAATAAGGAGGTCTAACTAAATTTTGCGACATATTTTTTTCTGATTTTGTTGAATTTTCATTGCTTTTTGTACTTGATGTAGCTGTATTGCAACTCAACAAAGTAATTAGTGAAATAAGTAAAATTTGAAGTTTAAAAATTCTCATAAAAAAGTTTTCGTAAAAATACATTTTTTTAATAAAGTTTATAAATAACTGTTTTAATCTTTTAAATCAAAAAATGAATAATTCTTCTAAAAGATAGATTTAATCGAAAACTACTTGTCAAAGCTTTTGTTTTCTAAGCATTTTAAATTCATCTCTGAGACAAAGTAAATTAGCTTTTATTTTAATTAAAAAGTTTAAATCAGTTCGGTGAGAAGTTTATGCTTTTTCTTACTTTTGCAGGACAAGAAATTTAGAATATGACAAATCAAAAGAAATATACAATTACTGCAGCGCTTCCTTATACAAATGGGCCTGTTCATATCGGGCATTTGGCAGGAGTGTATGTTCCAGCAGATATTTACTCAAGATATTTACGTCAAAAGAAGCAAGACGTAGTCTTTGTTTGTGGTTCTGATGAACACGGAGTTCCTATTACAATTAAAGCAAAAAAAGAAGGTGTTTCTCCTCAAGATGTTGTAGACAAATACCATGCTATTATCAAAAAATCTTTCGAAGATTTCGGAATTTCTTTTGATAATTATTCAAGAACTTCTGCGGAAATGCATCACAAAACAGCTTCTGATTTCTTTACAAAATTATATGAAGAAGGAAAATTCGTTGAAGAAGTTACAGAACAACTTTACGACGAAGAAGCAAAACAATTTTTAGCAGATCGTTTTGTGATTGGAACTTGTCCAAAATGTGGAAATGAAGAATCTTACGGAGATCAATGTGAAAAATGTGGAACTTCTCATAATGCAACAGATTTAATAAATCCTAAATCTGCAATTACTGGAAATGTTCCTTCTTTAAAAGAAACAAAACATTGGTATTTACCATTAGATCAACACCAAGAATTCTTAAAAGAATGGATTTTAGAAGGTCATAAAGATGATTGGAAACCAAATGTACTTGGACAAGTAAAATCATGGATTGAAGATGGTTTACGTCCAAGAGCTGTAACCAGAGATTTAGATTGGGGAATTCCTGTTCCTGTTGAAGGAGCAGAAGGAAAAGTACTGTATGTTTGGTTTGATGCACCAATCGGATATATTTCTGCAACAAAAGAATGGGCAGAAAGAGAAGGTAAAGATTGGGAACCATATTGGAAAGATGAGAATACAAAATTAGTGCACTTTATTGGAAAAGATAATATCGTATTTCACTGTATTATTTTCCCAAGTATGTTAAAAGCGCATGGAGAATATATTTTACCAGAAAATGTACCAGCAAATGAATTTTTAAACTTAGAAGGAAATAAACTTTCTACTTCTAAAAATTGGGCTGTTTGGTTACATGAATATTTAGAAGAATTTCCTGGAAAGCAAGATGTTTTACGTTATGCTTTAACAGCAAATGCTCCAGAAACAAAAGATAATGATTTCACTTGGTCAGATTTCCAAGCTAGAAATAACAGTGAATTAGTAGGAAATTTAGGGAACTTTGTAAATAGAGTTATTGTTTTAACAAACAAATATTACGATGGAATTGTTCCTTCTCCAAATGAATTTTCAGATGTTGATTTAGAAGTTTTAGAAGAAATCAAAAACTATCCTGGAATTATTGGTAAATCAATTGAAAGATATCGTTTTAGAGAGGCTTCTCAAGAGATGATGAATCTTTCAAGATTAGGAAATAAATATTTGGCAGATGAAGAACCTTGGAAACAAGTAAAAGAAAATCCTGAAAGAGTAAAAACAATCATGTATGTTGCGCTTCAAGTTACTGCTGCTCTTACAACGGTTTCTGAACCATTTATTCCTTTTACAGCAAAAAAACTTCAAGATATGTTGAAGATTGAAACTCTTGGTTGGGATGAAATTTCAGAAAAAGAAGTTTTAATTCCTGCTGGTCATCAAATTCAAACAGGAAAACCAGAAGTTTTATTTTCAAAAGTAGAAGATAAAGATGTACAAGCACAATTAGATAAATTAGAAGCAACAAAATTGGCAAACGAACAAGCAAATAAAGTCGTAGAAGCAGAGAAAGAAACAATTACTTTCGAAGATTTTACTAAAATGGATATTCGTACAGGAACGATTATCGAAGCAGAAAAAATGCCAAAAGCAAAGAAACTTTTGGTTTTAAAAGTAGATACAGGAATTGATACAAGAACAATCGTTTCTGGAATTGCTGAAAGCTTCAAACCAGAAGATATTATTGGAAAAAAAGTGAGTGTTTTAGTGAATTTAGCTCCAAGAAAATTGAGAGGTGTGGAAAGTCAAGGAATGATTTTAATGACAGAAACACAAGATGGAAAACTAAGTTTCATTCAAGCGGAAGAAGATAATGTAAGAAATGGAGAAATGATTTCATAAATATTCTTTTCTTAAAACATAAAAAACACCGAAAGTCAATTTGATTTTCGGTGTTTTTATTTAAATATATTTTTAATTAAGCTTATTTTTTAAACATAAAATAAACAGCTAAAACAAGAAATATAAATCCTACAATATGATTCCATTTTAATCTTTCATCTTTAAAGAAAATCACTGTAAAAATGGTGAACATAACTAATGTTATTACTTCTTGAATTACTTTTAATTGTACTAAAGAAAATGGTCCTCCATTATCTTCAAATCCAATTCTGTTTGCAGGAATCATTAAACAATATTCAAAAAAGGCAACTCCCCAACTCAAAACAATAATAGAAAATAAACCTAATTTGTGAAACCATTTATATTCTACCAATTTTAAATGTCCATACCACGCAAGAGTCATGAATGTATTGGAGAATATCAATAAAAAAATTGTTACAATTCCTCTCATTTAGCTGCTTTTAAATTAGACACTTATCTAATTTAACTTTTTTCAGCCAAAGAAAAAAACTAGTTAATTTTTAATGTTTTCAAAATTGCTTCTAATTCAAACATTTGATCTCTTTTCTCTGACATCGGAGCAACTGTAAATCCTTCAACAACAATCATTCGGTTATTTGCTTTGTCAACTATTGTATAATTAATAAAAGGTCCAGCTAAAAAATCATTGAATAATTCCCATTTTCCTTTAGTTTCGTAAGCTTTTTTACCATCAATCATCACTTCAAAAGTATGTGGTGTATATGCAGCTTCTGTAATCATATAACTTCCTTCAGAAGAGCCTGGAATATGAACTTTTCCAATAGAATCTCTTTGCTTTGTAATATTATCACCTAATAAATCTTTGTCATTTAAAATTGGATAACTATAAACTAAAAGATTCATTGTTCCTTTTGAATATTGCTTACGCATCCAAAGGAAATCTCCTGTATCATCAACTAATCTATATTTTCTTGGAATTTCTAATTTGATATTTAAATCTTTCAACGTTTTCAATTCATCATCTTTCCAAAGACTTTCTTTTCTAAATTGATTTTGAAGAATTTTAATATCTGATTTTTTAAACTCTTGAACAATATCTTCTTTATGTTTAGCAATTTGTTGCAACAAAGAGTTTTCTGAAGTTCCAATAATTTGCACTAATTTTTGTGGAGTTGCATATACATCTGAAGCAACATCATAAGTATCTTTTTTTCCTAAATCGATATAAAGAATATTACGGTTTGCTTTAAATAATTCATCAAAATCTTTTGTAGAAACTTGTGAAACTCTAAACTGATTTTCCTCTTGTGGTAAACCTAAAACTGGTTGTTTTATAATTTCACGAATAGAATCTCCAACACTTCCCTTCCACTCTGCCGGATCCATTACAATTAATATATGATTTGCACTTCCATTTGAAGAACCTAGAATTAATTCCTGTTTTTTGTTAGTACAACTTATTGTTATTAATAATAGTAGAAGTATACTATAAACTCTTTGCATGATAGATTTTTTTTAGTTAATAATTTTCCGCCAAACAAACCAAATATTATTCCAAATTACAAGTTTTTTTTTGTAAATATTGCGATTCTTTAAAAAATATTTTAATTTAGCGTAAAAAGAACGCAAAAAAATGAACTATTTACATTTAGATCCAAAATTCCATCCTTTTAAGAAAAGTATTGAATATAATTACTTTACATTTTCTGGTGGTGAGCCTAGTATTTTAATTTCAGAAAATTTTGATATTTCAAATCCAATTACAATTACATGTCGAATTCAAGAATTTAATAATATTGGAAAATTACTTTTAGCAGTAGATGCGCTAAAACGTTTGAATATTCAGGAAATACATCTTTTAATTCCATATTTTCCTGGAGCGAGGCAAGATAGAATCATGCAAAAAGGAGAAGCTTTTACAGCTAAAATTTATGCAGATTTAATCAATAATCTTTCTTTTAAATCTGTTTCTATTTTTGATGTACATTCGGAAATTACACCAACATTATTACACAATTGTAATTCTATTTCTAATATAAAATTTGTGCAAAAATGCCTTGAGAATTTTAACGATGATTATTTTTTAATTTCTCCAGATTTAGGAGCTTCAAAGAAAATTTACAATGTTGCGAGAGAATTAAAAAATGAAAACATTGTTTTTTGTCATAAAAATAGAGATGTAAAAACAGGAAGAATCACACATACAGAAGTTTTTAAAGAGAATTTAGAAGAAAAAACTTGTGTTGTAATTGATGATATTTGTGATAAAGGAACTACATTTATCGAAGTTGCAAAAGAATTAAAAAGAAAAAATGCAGGAAAATTAATTTTGATAATAAGTCATGGAATTTTCAGTGCTGGATTTGAAACATTGTTTCAATATTATGATACAATTTTTACAACAGATAGTTTTAAAACCCATCCAAAAACCGAAAATTTACAGCAAATCAATTTTGAAACCTGTGTCTAAAAAAATATTATATGAAAAAAACTTTTGTCATTGGTGACATACATGGAGGTTTAAAAGCATTAAAACAAGTTTTAGAAAAAGCTCCGATTACTAAAGAAGATACGCTAATTTTTTTGGGTGATTATGTAGATGGTTGGAGCGAGTCTTCGGAAGTAATTCAGTTTTTAATTGATTTAGAAAAGAAACAACATTGTATTTTTATTGAAGGAAATCATGATTTATGGTGTAAAAATTGGTTAAAAAAAGCTGAAAAACCCCTTGTTTGGTTAATGCATGGCGGGGAAGAAACGATTAAAAGTTATCGAGTAAATATGAATATTTCATTACAAGAACATCTTGATTTTTTTAATCGAATGGTCAAATTTTATATCGATGATGAAAATAGACTTTTTATTCATGCTGGATTTACCTCAACTTATGGACCTCAACATGAAAAAAATATAGAAACTCTAAATTTTGATAGAACACTTTGGGAATTAGCTTTAGCAACACAAAAAGATTTAGATGAAGAACATTATTATTATCCAAAACGTTTAAAACTTTTTAAGGAAATTTTTATTGGACATACACCAACAACTAGATTTTCTGTTTTTACTCCAATGCATGCGATGAATGTCTGGAATGCAGATACTGGCGCTGCTTTTAATGGAAAATTATCCATCATGGATATTGATACAAATGAATTTTGGCAAAGTGATTCTTTACCTAGTTTATATCCAAATGAAAAAGGAAGAAATTAAACTTAAAAAAATAAATACAAAAAACCACAGCAACTGGGATTACTGTGGTTTTTCTTTCTAAAATAATCTACCTATCTAAACTATAACTAAAAGATATATATTACGTTTGTGTATATGTGTGAACACTTGCTTGTGCTACGGGTAAATAATTTACACCAAACCAACACACAATTAATACCACGAAAGCCAAAGCAAGTATTGTTAATGCTTGTTTATTTTTTTGCGGATGAAAATACCTGTAATGGATATATATCAAATATCCCATCCACGTTAAGAAAGCCCAGACTTCTTTTGGATCCCATGTCCAATAATGTCCCCATGCTTCTTTCGCCCAAAGAGCTCCGAAAAGAAGTCCAAGCGTCAAAAATGCAAATCCTATATAAACTAAGTTATCTGCTAATTGAATTGTTGCAATGTCAAATTTTTGCTTCCGAATTCCTATAAAACCCTTAATTGCAACAAAACTTGATGCTGCCAAAACAGCGTATGAAAATAAATAAACCAAAACATGTGGAATAAACCATGGACTTTGCAAAGCTGGCATTAATGTCTTGGAATAGGTTTCAGGATTTAAATAATTAATCACTAAAAACATTCCAGCCATTCCCATACTATATGCTAAGAACCACTTAAACTTCCAACGAAAATATGTTAGAAATCCAACTAATGGTAAAAATGTTGCATACCAAAGTCGAGTTTCACCAAGAGTTCGCATTGGTGGTCTATCTAATTCTATCCATAAATCTTTTATGAAATAAATTAAAACAAACCATCCTATTGAAAAGAATGCAAAACTCCATTTTATAAATTGTTCTTTTTTATATGAAATTCCTAAGAATATAAATCCGATAATCCAAAGTCCTATAATACTCATAGAAAACAATGGGAAGTCCAACCAAGTCATTTTGTTTCTTTTTTAAATTTATTACCCATCCAAAACATATAGACAGCTCCTGCTATCATCATAAAAACTCCTGTGTAGATTACAGGTAACCACGGATCACGAACCAACTCGATTACACTCAGAGTTGACCATTTTCCCATGGCGTCGTCATAACTTAATTGGTATAATTTATATCCTTTATAACTGTAAGGCTTATTAACTTCCAAAGTAGTTTCAATTCTTGAACCATCTATATTTAAAATAGAAATATCAGAACTAAATTTTTTTGCTTCTGGAATTGTCATTACCATAGAATATTTAGCATCAATTTTTAAAGATTCAAATGGGTGACGAAAGCTTCCACTAGAAATCCAACCTTTTACAGTATCTTTCGTTTTTGTATTAATAACTTCAATTTCAGCCGAAGGTGGCGAACCTTGTTCATTTACAAAAGCATATCCATTTTCAATTCTTCCAGATGATTCTAAGAATTTTAAAATGCGAACATGATATTCTTCAAAATTGTACACTTTTCCACTATCAATTAAATAAAGATTTTTTCCATTATTGTGTACTAATTCTCCTTTTTCATTATCAACTAAAGCTAATTTTGGATTATATTCTTCAATTTTAAAATCTTTCAAATAAATCGCAAAAGGAAGTTCAACTTTTTGATTATTCATATCTAATGCATGAATACTTGGCGAACCTTCATAAGTATCTAAAGAAAGTCTTTGTAAATCACCTGAACCAACAATTCCAGCAAAAAGAGCTAAATAAAGTCCTAAATGATTTAAAACAAATCCGAAATTTTTCCATTTTAATTGTGCAATTCTTTTAATTGTCACTAATCCTAGACATGTTAAAAAGAAAATAATAATCAGTAAAAAAGCCCAATGAGTTGTAATATGGTTTAATCCTAATGTATTTACAAGAGCATTTGTAGAATTAATCTGAGGGAAAATTCCCATTAAAAGAACCATAAATGTAACTAGAACAATACTTGTAATAGAAGCAGGAACTTTTAATAACCATCGTACAATTTGATTTTTTGAAAACCATTTGTAAAGGATTACCAAAATAAGGTTAAATCCTAAAAATATGTATAAGTTGTAAGGAAAAACAAGTTCAAATGCACTTTGTCTTCCAACGAACATTTCGAGTGCGAATCCGGTCAGTAGTAAACCTATTCCAATGATGAAAGATTCGGTATATCCCCATGGATTCTCCCACAACATTCGCTTTTCTCTGTCGGGTTTCATACCTAATGTTTTTTATAGTAGTAGTTAATAAATCTTTTAAACAGTTTGGTTTAATTAAGAGGGTTGATTTTTGTAATATTTTGTTTAAAAGAGCTAAAAAGAAATTGAGCTTGCTTGCAACAAACAAGCTCAATAACTAGAATGCATAATTCAAAAAATTAATTATAGGCAGCTTCACGTTTTTTTGCTTCTTCTTCCCATTTTGGCAGTAATTCCTTTTTGAATCTTTCCTTATCAGCTTTTAATTTTTCCATCGGCAATCCAATGAATTTTTGAGCTTTTTCTTTTGTTTCAATATCTGGATAAGGAACTTCTCCTTCAAATCCAAGTTTGATTAATAATCTTGATAATTTAATACGAGCTTCTTGTGTAACATCAATTCCTGTAGAAATAACTCTTCCTAACTCAACTGGTGCGTGGAAAGAACCTCCGTGAGATGCAGCAGCATAATCCCAACGCCATTGTCCATGACGAATATCTTGTAAGATATCTTTCATTTGCTCTTCTGTTGCTCCTAAATCCCAACATTGCTTAGCTTCTACATGAGCTTGTACTAATAATTCTTCTAATTTATCTCTGTTTTCAATGATCTTATCTTGGTTTGAGAAAACGTTTGCGATTAATTCTTTCTCTTCTTCTCTGTGACAAACTTGACAAGAATTAGCCACATTGTTTAAAGGAGATTGAATATGGTGATCTGTGAATTTTTGTCCACCTTCTGTTTTATAAGGCATATGACAATCCGCACAAGAAACTCCTCTTTTTCCATGAATTCCCATTTGGTGAACTTCATATCCTGGATGTTGTGCTTTTAACATTGGAGCTTTACTTAATTTATGCACCCAATCCACATGTTGAATACTATCATAATATTCTTCCATGTCTTCTACTGTTTGTCCTTTATCCCATGGGAAAGTCAAATAAGGTGTTTTTTCTTTTCCAGGAATTTTTTTATCAAAGTAATATTCTACGTGACATTGTGCACAAACTAAAGAACGCATTTCATTATGAGAAGCTTTATTAATATCTTTTCCTTGACGTTCGAAAGCTTCAATTAAAGCTGGACGAGTAATTTTCAAGTTCATCGTCTTAGAATCATGACAATCAGCACATCCAATTGGATTTACGATTTCTGGTCCTAATCTTGACCATTTTCCTTTATAAAATTCTTCTACTCCATCTTCATTCATTACTCTTGGAACATCTGGTGATTTACAAGTCCAACAAGTTGCTGGCATTGGTCCATCATGATCTCCTGTTGGAGCTCCAGTTCTTAAAGAGTTTTGTAAATCTTCGATTGCATAATAATGACCTCTACCTTGTGTATAATCTTTAGAGAATCCATATCCAGCCCAAAGTACTACCAATCTTGGATCAACTTCTAACATATCAATCACTGCATTTCCATTATATTTTGATCGGAAAGTTGTATCAGCTGTTTTATAATACGATTGAAATTCTCTTGGGAAATTTTCTCCCCACACTTCATTTCTTGGTTCTAGATCATTTATTTCAGTCATTGGCGTATAAGCAAATTTTGCTTCCATTTTACGCTCAGAGATTGAAGAAATCAACAATCCAAGTAAGAATACTATCACTAAGGATCCTAGGAATAGTATCCAATTTATCCAGGGTTTTCTCTTATTGCTCATTGTCTTCGGTTTTTTGTTCTTCTTTAGTTTCTTCTTTATTTTCTTCGACTAGTTTTTTCAACCAATCTGGTAATGTTTTTTGGTGTTCCATCGGAATTTTTCCGTAGTATTTTGTAGAAGAAAGACTGTGTACTTTTCCATGTGGAACTTCTTTATGACATTCCCAACATTTTCTGTCTTTTCTACTATCATTGTGGCTCTCTACCCAAGAACTCAATTTAGCATCTGTAACTTGATCTTGGTGACAACGGATACAGTTATCTTGAACAACTTCAACTCCTGCATCTTTCATTCTGATTACTTCAGGCTCGTTTCTTAAAAGAAATGCGCTTGCATGTCCAAATCCATCTTTAGCTTTGAAAGCATATTTTTTCAGAACGTTATCTTGTGGTACGTGGCAATCATTACAAGTTGCCCATTCTCTATGCGAACTATTTGTCCAAGTAGTATATTGAGGTGTCATTACGTGACAGTTTGCACAAGTTTTCGGATCATCTGATAGATAAGAAACCGCTTTTGACTCAATAACTGCATATAAAGAAAGTCCACAAAAAGCACCTAAAAGAATGAAGGCAGGTACTCGCCATTGCTTTGGTGGCTTCAAAAATTTTAGTAACCTTTTCATATCTTTTAATGTTTATTTGTTTAAAACTTATTTTGAAACTAAACCCATCCTAATTGATAGGCTTAGTTTTGAGATTTCTTTTATTTACTTGTGAAAAGAGTTGGTTTAATTACAACCATAACCCATCCCCAATTATTTGTATTTCCGTCAAAGTTTCCTTTTAACACTTCCATTCCTTCTGAAGCAAACATTTGAGAATAACCAGCCTTGAAAATCACATCTTTTTTAAATTTATATGCATAAACTAAATCGATTTCATTTCCTAAGTCTTTTTTGTCATATCCTTCCAATTCAGCAGCAGCGGAGAAATTATGAAATGCAATCAGTAAATTAGACTTAGTGTTCAGTTTAAAATTAGCTTTTAAATAAAGGTCTAATAATCCCACATTATTCGCATGATTTCCAACATAGAAGTAATCCATTAAACCGTTAAACTTGTGATTTGTACCATAGAAAGGAGTGAATGCTTTATTCTCACCATTTGAAGGTGCTCCATTATCATTACCACTTTGTAACTCAACACCAAGTCCTGTCTTTACCTTTTGCGTCCATTTGTAATTAGTCTCCAAACCAACTAGGTAAGCACTTAAATCGTTGTTCATCTTGTCTTTTCCGAACTGATAATATGCGTTTCCTAGTAAAGAAAATTTATTTTTATTGTATTTTAAGTGTGTTCCTACTGTTTGACTGTAACGAACTTCATTATTTTCTGAATTTTGTTCGTCTATATATTGTAAACCATTGTTTAAGAATAAGAAACTTGCTCCTAAATTATTCCAATCATTATGTAACCAAGCATATTGCATTGCTTTATAATTATTTGGAACTGTATATGTTGTATTTACTAAGTTTTCTCCATCTTGATTGAAAGCAAAACCTACATCTGTTCTAAAATTGTTCTTTTTATATTTAAAAACAGCAATGTCATGGCTTCTTCCTTGTGTAGCCCAATCTACATTTCCAAAAATTCTTGAATCATCATAAACTATTTCTTGACGACCTAATTTTATAGAGAATGTTGGATCTAAAGTTAAGTTTACCCAAGCTTGGTGAATTCCTACTCCATTTTTATCTGCAATATTTAATTGCTTTACATCTCCCCAAACTCTTACATCTTGTAAACTAACAAAAGCTTCTAAATAATCATTTTTATAATTAAATTTCAAACGAGTTCTTTGTGATACGAATGCTGCTGGATCTGTGTCATTTGGAAATAACGTTTTAAATCCATGTCTATATTCAAATCTTGGACGAATCTCTGCATCCACTTTAAACTGCGCAGCTGCACTTAAACTAAAGAGCATAATCCCTGCTAATACTAATTCTTTCACAAACCTCATAATATTTCTGATTTTTAATTACAGTGTAAAAATACCTTTTAGTCTTTTTTTTGAACATGACAAAAATCATGGATTATTAAGATGTCCTTTTTTTAACATTCGTAAAAAAATAGTAACTTAATTATGATATTAAGAAAGAGATTATGAAATACAGTAAAGGTTTGGTCTTATCAGGTGGTGGATATAGAGCAGTTGCTCATATCGGTTTATTGAAAGCTTTGAAGGAGCATAACATTGAACCTCAGGTGATTTCAGGCACAAGTGGAGGCGCAGTTGTTGGAGCATTATACGCTGCCGGCTATAGTGCAGACAAAATGTTAGAGTTTTTCCATGAGACGCCTGTTATAAAATTTTCTATAAGATCTTTGCGTCAAGTTGGATTTATAGATTCCAATAAATACATAAATATTCTTGAAAAGTACTTTCCAAAGAATAGTTTTGGTGCATTAAATATTCCTTTATTTGTTGCTACAACAAATATTTTAAGTGGAAAATTAGAATTCTATTCCAAAGGAAGACTAATTCAATATTTAATTGCTTCTTCTGCCTTACCTCCTATTTTCTCACCAGTTTCTTTAAACAACTCTCTTTATTCTGATGGTGGAATTTTAAATAATTTTCCTGTAGAACCATTACTTGATAATTGTAAATGTATTATTGGAAGTTATGTGAATCCTTTAAATCGTGTACATAAAAATGATGTAAATTCTACTTTAAAATTAACTGGAAGAGTTTTTCATATTGCTTTGGATGCACAGTATAAACAGAAATTTAAGCATTGTGATTTTATGTTTTTACCAAAAAAAATCTCTAATTATAGTATTTTAAAGAAAAGTAATATTGATGAAATTTTTGAAGTTGGTTATCATGCGGCAATTCAGCAAATGGATAAAATTAAAGCAAGTCTTTGTCCAGAAGAATAACAAATAATTGTTAAAAATAATTTTGATTCTAAACTTTTCATAACTTTCCTTTGTAAAAACTAAATAGTAAAATATGAAAAATATACTAAGTACTTTATTTTTTGCGTGTTTCACCATTTTTACTTTCGCACAAAGTAAAATTACAATGAAACTTACAAATCCTGAAGGCTATGAATGGGCAATTTTATATAAAATAATTGATGGACAACAAGAATTTATTCAAAATACAGAATTAAAAGATGCGAAATACACTTTTGATTTAGACAAAAATGCTACGAAAGGAGTTTATCGTGTTGCTTATTCTATGAAACAAACTGGAGTTATTGACTTTATTTATGACGGAAAAAATGTTTCATTTACAATTAATCCAGAAAATCCTTTTGAATCTATTTCTTTTGAAAATTCAGATGAAAACAAACTTTTTCAAGCTTATAAAACAGCAATTGTTTCTGAGCAAACCAAACTAGATCAATTACAAATTGCTTATTTTTCAGCTTCTTCAACGCAAGAAAAAACAGATTTAGAAAATGAATACAAACAAGATTTTAAATCATTAGAGGAAAAACAAAAATCTTTTGAAAAAGAATCGAAGAACACATTTGCACATCATTTAATTAAATCTAGCAGAAGATATTTTAGTCCAACTTTATATAAAACACAAGATGAATTCTTACAAGAATTTAAAAAGCATTATTTCGATTATGTTGATTTTTCAAATCAAGAATTAAACAAATCGAGCTTATTAATTGATAAAGTAATTGAATATGTTTTCTATGTAAATTCTTCAGAAGATAAAGCGATACAAAACAAGCTGTATGAAGAATCTATTCGAGATGTAATGCCAAAAATTGGCGATAATCTAACTGCTAAAACATATATTACAATTTCACTTCTTTATGCTTTCGCACAATTGGAAGATTATGAATTAATCAAATTGGTTTTAGATGATTATTATAAAAAACTTCCGAGTGCTTATGTGGATGAAAATGTGATTCAAGAAATGGAAGCTAAACTTAAAACAGCTCTTGGAAATGTTGCACCAAATATTTTTTGGAAAGAAAATGGAAAAGAAAACAGTTTAACAAAACTTCCTGAAGAGAAAAATTTTGTTATTGTTTTTTGGAGTACAACTTGCTCGCATTGTTTAAAAGAAGTTCCTGTTCTTTATGAAAAAACTAAAAATGTAAAAGACATAAAAATAATTGCGGTTGCATTAGAAGATGACGACAAAAAATATTCAGAATTTAAAGTGCAATTTAAAAATTGGATTAATGTTTACGGAGTTGGAAAATGGGAAAATCAATTTGCGAATGCTTATGATATTCATGCTACGCCAACTTATTTTATTTTAAATTCAAAGAAAGAAATTGTTGCAAAACCAAATACTTTCGAAGATGTTTTACAATATTTAAACATAAAATAAAACAAATTCACTCACCATATAATATTAAATGCTAGCAAGTTATTTGTTAGCATTTTCTTTTTAAAATCCTTATTTAACAATTTTTAACACAAGAATATAACAAAACATTTTTTTTATAATTTCTATTATCGTAATATTGCGATAATAAATTATTAAAGACATGGGAACAACTAAAACACAAGTTTTTACGGAGAAGCAAAATGAACTAGCAAACATTTTGAAAGTATTAGGACACCCGGCACGTTTGGCAATTTTAGAACAAATTGCAAAACAAGATAAATGTATTTGTAATGATTTTGTGTTAGAAATCGATTTAGCACAAGCAACAATTTCTCAACATTTAAAAGAATTAAAGAAGATAGAAATCATTCAAGGAACGATTTCAGGAAAGAAGATGTCATATTGTATTAATAAAGAACGTTGGGAAGCAATTCAAGGTATTATCAACCAATTTTTTAAACAAAATATTCAAACTAATAACTGTAGTATTTAATTATGAAAACAAGAGAATTCTATGAAATCATCAAAAGAAGTGGTGAAAAACCATTACTTTTTGAATATGCGACAAACGTTTTAGTTGGAGCAAATTACCATCTTACAGAAGTAAAAAACATTCTTGTAGAATCTGTAGATTGTGGCGCAGTTCCTCATAATTGGAAAGAAACTGTTTTACAACTTTGGGAAAATCCTTTAGAATTAGGAAAAACATCTTATATGACTTGCGCAAAAGCAGCATCTATCATGGATAAAGTTGATAAAATTCGACCAATTGATTTTGCAACAGAAGTAAAAGTAGAATATGGAAATAAAGTTTTTCATACAACACAATTAAATGTGCGAAGAATTTTAGAAACAGACAGATATGTTTTGATAAAATTAGCGACAGAAAAAACACAATGTAAAGCACCAGAATTATGTGGAGCACCTGAAGAAGAAAATAGTTGCGCACCAGGTTCTGGTTGTTGTTAAAAAATAAATCACGAAAAAATGAAAAACATATTAGTTCTTTGTACAGGTAATTCTTGTAGAAGTCAAATGGCAGAAGGTTTTTTAAGACATTATGCTGGAGAAAATGCAAAAATCTATAGTGGAGGAATTGAAACACATGGCGTAAATCCGAAAGCAATCAAATTTATGGCAGAAGAAGGAATTGATATTTCAAATCATACTTCAAATAATGTAAATGAATTTGTAGAGATTCCTTTTGATTACATTATAACAGTTTGTGATCATGCGCATGAAAATTGTCCATATTTTCCAGGAAAAGCAACAAGAATTCATCATAATTTTACAGATCCTTCAAAAGTTGTAGGAAGTGAAGAAGAAATTGCTGTTGCATTTAGAAAAACAAGACAAGAAATTAAAGAATTCAGTGAAAAATTTATTGCGGAAAACGTAAATTAAATTTTTCTTAAAATAGGTTAAAATCTGCATAATTTTTCTGAAATATTTTTGTTTAAAAGTTTCGGAAAAATAATTTGCAGATTTTTTTGATATATATAAAATACTGATTATCATTTTTTTACAAAAATTTTTTTTCTCTAAAATTTTGTTATTCTTTTTTCATTGTGAATAAATTGCGCTTTTTGTGAATAAGTACATCTTTCCTTGTATTTCTTTTTTTTTAAACTTTGTTCTAAGATAAAGTAAGAAAGAAAAAGAAAATATTAACGTACTTAAAAATCGATCAATATGAAGTCTACAATGGAGCCTATTTTACAGCCGAACGATAACAGATTTGTAATTTTTCCTATTCAACACCATGATATTTGGGAATGGTATAAAAAACAAGAAGCAAGTTTTTGGACAGCCGAAGAAATAGACTTACATCAAGATATTGTAGATTGGAAAAATAAATTAAATGATGATGAACGTTATTTCATCAAACATATTCTTGCATTTTTCGCTGCTTCAGATGGAATCGTAAATGAAAATTTAGCTGAAAACTTTATTAATGAAGTACAATATTCAGAAGCTAAGTTTTTCTATGGATTTCAAATTATGATGGAAAATATCCATTCAGAAGTTTATTCATTATTAATCGATACTTATGTTAGTAACGAAGTAGAAAAAGACAAACTTTTCAGAGCAATTGAAGTTTTTCCTGCAATTAAACTAAAAGCAGAATGGGCTTTAAAATGGATTGAATCAGATTCATTCGCTGAAAGACTTATTGCTTTTGCTGCCGTTGAAGGTATTTTCTTTTCAGGAGCATTTTGTTCAATTTTCTGGTTAAAGAAAAGAGGATTAATGCCAGGTTTAACTTTCTCTAATGAATTAATCTCAAGAGATGAAGGATTACATTGTGACTTCGCAGTTCACCTTCATAATCATCATGTGATAAATAAAGTGCCAAAAGAAAGAATTACAGAAATTATTACAAATGCTTTAGACATCGAAAGAGGATTCATCACAGAATCTTTACCAGTAAGTTTAATTGGAATGAACTCTAAATTAATGACACAATATTTAGAATTCGTTGCGGATCGATTATTGGTAGAATTTGGATGTGATAAAGTTTATAACTCTACAAATCCATTTGATTTTATGGAAATGATTTCTTTAGAAGGAAAAACAAATTTCTTCGAGAAAAGAGTTTCTGAATATCAAAAAGCAGGAGTAAAAAGTGGAGGAACTGGAAGTATTTCTTTTGATGCCGACTTCTAAAATCAACTGACGAAACAAAACATATTTTAATCATTTAACTATTGTTCTGACGAACAGTAGAAGTGCCTTGTATTGAAAAAATACAAAAAAATTATATGCCTATTCGGCAAGATATCTGTGTGTAAAATACTTAAATCTAAAAAATTATGTACGTAGTAAAAAGAGATGGCAGAAAAGAGCCAGTAATGTTCGATAAAATTACTTCAAGAATTCGTAAACTTTGTTATGGATTAAATAATCTTGTAGATCCTGTAAAAGTTGCCATGCGTGTTATTGAAGGATTGTATGATGGAGTTTTGACAACGGAACTTGATAATCTTGCAGCAGAAGTTGCAGCAACAATGACAACTTCGCATCCTGATTATGCAAAATTAGCTGCTAGAATTGCTGTTTCTAATTTACATAAAAACACTAAAAAATCATTCTCTGAAACCATGACGGATTTATATACTTATGTAAATCCTCGTACAGAGCAAGAATCTCCTTTATTAGCAGATGATATTTATGAAATTATTCAAAAAAATGCTTCTATTTTAGATTCTACAATAATTTATAATAGAGATTTTGGATATGATTATTTCGGATTTAAAACATTAGAACGTTCTTATCTTTTAAAAATAAATGGAGAAATTGTAGAGCGTCCGCAACATATGTTAATGCGTGTTTCTATCGGAATTCATAAAGAAGATATTGAAGCTGCTATTGAGACATATGAATTAATGTCTAAAAAATATTTTACGCACGCTACTCCAACACTTTTTAATTCTGGAACACCAAAACCTCAAATGTCTTCTTGTTTCCTATTACAAATGCAAGATGATAGTATTGAAGGAATTTATGATACTTTAAAACAAACAGCAAACATTTCACAATCTGCTGGTGGAATTGGTCTTTCTGTTCATAATATTAGAGCAACAGGTTCTTACATTCGTGGGACAAATGGAACTTCTAATGGAATTGTTCCAATGTTACGTGTATTCAATGACACTGCAAGATATGTAGATCAAGGTGGAGGAAAACGTAAAGGTTCTTTCGCTGTTTATTTAGAGCCTTGGCATGCGGATATTTTTGAATTTTTAGATTTAAAGAAAAATCATGGAAAAGAAGAAATGCGTGCAAGAGATTTATTCTATGCAATGTGGATTTCTGATTTATTCATGAAGCGTGTGGAAGAAGATGCAAATTGGACTTTAATGTGTCCGAATGAATGTCCAAATCTTTACAATGTTCATGGTGATGAATTCGAAGCTTTATATACAAAATATGAGCAAGAAGGAAAAGGTAGAAAAGTAATTAAAGCCAGAGAACTTTGGGAGAAAATCTTAGAATCTCAAATTGAAACTGGAACTCCTTATATGTTGTATAAAGATGCAGCAAATAGAAAGTCAAATCAGAAAAATTTAGGTACAATTCGTTCTTCTAATCTTTGTACAGAAATCATGGAATATACAGCAAAAGATGAAGTTGCAGTTTGTAACTTAGCGTCTTTAGCACTTCCAATGTTTGTAGAAGAAGATGAAAATGGAATGAAATTCTTCAACCATCAAAAATTATTTGATGTAACAAGAAAAGTAACAAAAAACTTAGATACTGTAATTGATAGAAATTATTATCCAGTTAAAGAAGCAGAGAATTCAAACTTTAGACATCGTCCAGTTGGATTAGGTGTACAAGGTTTAGCAGATACTTTTATCAATTTAAGATTACCTTTTACAAGTGAAGAAGCAAAAGTATTAAACCAAGAAATTTTTGAAACAATTTACTTTGCTGCTGTAACTTCTTCTATGGAAATTGCAAAAGAAAAAGGAGCTTATTCCACTTTTGAAGGTTCACCAATGTCTAAAGGAGAATTCCAATTTAATATGTGGAATATTTCTGAAGATGAATTAAGCGGAAGATGGAATTGGAAAGATTTAAGAAAAAAAGTCTTAGAACATGGTGTTCGTAATTCTTTATTAGTTGCACCAATGCCAACTGCTTCTACTTCGCAAATTTTAGGAAACAACGAGGCTTTCGAACCTTATACTTCTAATATCTATACAAGAAGAGTTCTTTCTGGAGAGTTTATTATCGTAAATAAACATTTATTAGAAGATCTTGTTGATTTAGGTCTTTGGGATAATGAAATGCGTGAAGAAATCATGAGAGCAAATGGTTCTATTCAACACATTGATAAAATTCCAAAACCTTTAAAAGAATTATATCGCACTGTTTGGGAAATGAGTATGCGTGATATTATTGATATGGCTCGCCATAGAGGATATTTCATCGATCAATCACAATCTCTAAACTTATTTATGGAAAATCCAGATTATGGTAAATTAACTTCAATGCATTTCTATGCTTGGAAATCTGGATTAAAAACTGGAATGTATTATTTACGTACGAAAAGTGCTGTAAATGCTATCAAGTTTACGCTTAAAAGTGAGAAAAAGCAGACGCAAGATGAGCCATTAACCCCACAAGAATTAAAAACAATGATTGAGCAATCTAAAAATGATGCGGATGATTGTGTAATGTGTGGGTCTTAATTATATTTTTTAATAATTTAATTTTTGCAAAAAAACTAGAACAAAAAATGTTCTAGTTTTTTTTATTTCATGTAGTAACATAAACTTCACATTATTAATACTTTAATCAAGTTTTGATAACCTAAACCTTTCCTTTTATTTTCTCTAGTAGTCTAATTTTAAATCAATTACTAATTAAAAAATTAAACAGTCACATGGAAAATTTTAAAGAAAAAACAGGTTTAGTTTCAGAGAAAACTATTTTCGTTGGAGGATGGTCACCATACGAGCCTTTAACTTCAGAAGATAAAGAAATTTTTAATGAAGTAATGAAAAACTACGTTGGTGTAGATTATGAACCATTTGAAGTTTCTAAGCAAATTGTAAATGGTACAAATTATAGATTCAGATGCAAAGCAAAAGGTGTATATCCTGGAGCAACAGAAGAACTTTGTATTGTTGAAATCTACAAACCAATCGAAGGAGAACCAAAATTAGTATCTATCAAAAATGTTGATTCTTATTCTGAGCAAAACAGACAAATTCCTGGTGGATGGTCTCCATATGAGCCATTAACAGCAGAAAGTAAATTTGTTTTTGCAGAAGCTACAGAAAGAATCGAAGGAGTTGTTTATACACCTTTTAAAGTTGCAACACAAGTTGTTCAAGGAATGAATTACAGATTCCGTGCAGAAGCGCAAGTTGTATATCCTGGAGCTGTACCATATTTAGTAATTATGCAAGTTTACAAACCATTAAATGGAAAAGCTGTAATTACTAGTATTGAGAAAATTTAAACATCGAATTTATTAAGTAGAATTTAATAGGGAATTTTTTTGTAAATCTGGAATCGCTTTTGGTTCCAGATTTATTTTTTAGAAAACTGTTTTAAAAATTGAAAAATGAAATCGTAGTTCTTAACTTAGTAATAAATAATTCATTACTCTTTAAACGTTTTCGGCTATGATTAATAAAAGATTATTAATAAAAACTCTTCTAACCTACACAGACGAAAATAGTTTTTACGACAAAAAAGAACGATTAAATATTGATTCTAGAGAAGGAAAAGCTAAATTTCTAAAGCATATTTGCGCACTTTCCAATTCTAATCCTTTAAACAATTCATATATCGTTGTTGGAATTACAGATCAGGAAAATAAAATCCGAGGTGTTGACTTTTTTGATGATAGTAAAATTCAAAATTTAGTAAATGCTTATTTAGAAAATCCTCCTTTAATTCAATATGAAAATATTAATTTTCCTACACTTCCGAAACATAAAGTTGTTGGATTAATTACTATTCGACCAAATGAACAAACTTCTTCTTTCAAAAAAAATATTTGGAAATATAGAGTTGGAACTAAATTTTATCGAGTTGGAAGTACCTCTAATATTTTTGAAGAAAGCAAAGAAATTGTCACGCATAACAAAACAATTGTTGATAATATTGAGAAAAATGCACGAAATAATATTGAATTAATCTTAGATGGTGTTTTCGATTTTATTAACCAACATAGTGAAGAATTTTCACCAAAATATAAAGTTTTTAGAGAACAATTTGTGATTTGTTGGGCTGGAAAAAAAAATCTAATAAATGACACAGAATATTATTCAAGAGTTGATATAGAATTGATAAATGAGCAAGTACGTTTGTTTTATTCTGCGTTAGATTTGGTAACTTTTTCTATCAGCAAAGAATCATTTATTATCACGGAATTTATCACTTTAGGAATTAATGATAAGTTAGATTATTATCCATTTGAAAAAACTATTTTACATTTTAAAGACAATGGAAAGCTAAATATTATCAAAGAATTCTTGTTTGAACCGCCTACTTTTGATAAACAAATTTTACATCATATTTATAATACGAACAACGCAATTTTACAAAAACTACAAAAAGGAATTAAACTCAAAAAATCAGAAAAAGCTGATTTGGAAAAATTTCCGATTACATATACAATTTGTGCATTAAATAATTTCCTTGGAGCAAAAGAACGACTAGAATCTTCTAAAAGTTATTTAAGAGCGTTGGATAACAAAATTCCATACATACAATATAAAGATTCTATGCGATTGTTTCGAAAGTTAAAATATGCTGATTAATTTTGTTTAAACTTAAATTTGAGATTATGACAAAACAAGCATTTTATTTAAAAACTTGTGATACTTGCAAAAGAATATTAAAAGAAATAGATACAACGGGATTTGAATTATTTGAAATTAAATCGACGCCAATCACAGAAGAACAATTAGAAAAAATGCGTTCTTTAACGGATTCTTACGAAAGTCTTTTCAATAAAAGAGCTAAAAAATATACAGCAGAAAAGATGAAGGAACAAAATTTGCAGGAAGATGATTACAAAAAATTAATTTTAGAAGAATACACATTTTTAAAACGCCCTGTTTTTATCATTGGAGATAAAATTTTTATCGGAAACAGTAAAAAGAATATTGAAGCATTAAAAGCGTATTTAAATTCTTAAAAGTTTTTACAAACAGTTTTAAAAGTTTATAAAATTTCTATTTTTTTGTGTATGAATAAGTTATAATTAGTATTTTTAATTTCAGAAATAATTTAAAGTTGTTTTTAAATTAAAAACTTTAAATCCTAAAAAAGAGGCCATGGCAAAATTTGGAGAGTTGATTAATTCAAATGTTCCCGTACTTTTAGATTTTTATAAAGAATTCGGAAACTATACAGAAGAACAGGATGATATTTTGAGAGATGTAGCTGCTGCTTTAGGAGATAGAGCAAAAGTTATAAAGATTGATATCGACAAAAATCAGGCTCTTTCAGATGCTTTACGTATCAAAGGATATCCAACTTATATCATTTATAAAAAAGGAGAAATGAAATGGCGACAATCAGGTGAACAAAATGCAAACACACTGATTAGTCTTGTAAAAATTTATTCTTAAAAAAAGCCCAATTGATTGATTGGGCTTAATTTTTTACTGGTTTTGTAACTAAATATACACCTAAAAATATACTTAAAGTCGCTACAACTTTTATTAAATTTAAAGAATCACTTCCTACATATAAAGCGTAAATTGTTGCAATTACAGGCTGTAAATACATGAAAATACTTACAGTTGTTGGTTTTAATTTTGTTAATGCTAAAAGATTAAATAAATAGGTTACAAAAGTTGTAAACACAACAATAAAAGCAATTTTCCACAAAGATAATTCTGGAATTAAATCCCAGCGAATATCTACCACTTCTTGAAAACCAAACGGTAAAACCATTAAAAATCCAAAAGTATAAAGCCATTTTACGAAATTAAACGGATTGTATTTTTGTGTTAATTTCTTAACAATCACAAGATACATTGCATAAGAGGCAGCATTTACAAAAACTAAAAAATCTCCGAAAATTGCATTGGAATTGGCAGAAATTTCATGACCATAAGAAATCAAAACAATTGCCCCAATCATTCCGATTAGAACTCCCAAAATCTTTTGTTTTCGTAGTTTTTCTTTTAATAAAATAGAAGCTAAAAGCATTACAAGAATTGGACTTGTAACCATAATAGCTGCGGCAGTAATTGGTGTTGTATAGCTTAATCCTTTAAAAAAAGTCAACATATTTAAAGCTACTCCAAAAAAAGCAGCTGCGATAATTCTAAAAAAATCTGGTCTATCAATTTTTTGATGTTTTACAAAAAGACTAGAAAACCAAAAAAGCAACATTGCGCCAAAAACACGCAAAGTGATAAATCCATAAGGTTGCACATATTTCGGCATTACTTCTTTAGCAACTGTAAAGCTAACACCATAAATGACTGCTGTAAGAAAAGCAGCAATCAAAGCGAGGTTTCTTGAATTCATTGGTATTATTTATCCATAAAATGAAGTGCAAATATCTTACTTTTTTTGAGCGTAACTGTTAAATTTTAAAACTTATTATTTTTCATAAAATAAGAATCCTCGAAATTGTCCAAAAAGTTTTGTGAATCTCACTATTTCAAAGATTTATTTTAAAAAAATAGTATTTTTATGGAATTTGAAATCACATTGTAACTATTTCATTTTTTGAAAACTTTATAAAATCTTACATTTGTTCAGTTTTAAGAAAAAGAAACAAACTATTATATGGAAATATTAATTAGAGCTTCACAATTTATACTGAGCTTATCTTTATTAATTGTCCTACATGAGTTAGGACATTTTATTCCGGCTAGATTATTCGGAACAAGAGTAGAAAAATTCTACCTTTTCTTTGATTATAAATATTCATTATTTAAAAAGAAAATTGGAGATACTGTTTACGGAATCGGTTGGATACCGCTTGGTGGATATGTGAAAATTGCAGGAATGATCGATGAAAGTATGGACACGGAGCAAATGAAAGGGGAACCACAACCTTGGGAATTTCGTTCAAAACCTGCTTGGCAAAGATTAATTATTATGCTTGGAGGTGTGATTGTAAACTTTATTTTAGGTTTATTAATTTATGTCATGATTTTATTTGTTTGGGGTAAAGATTATGTTCCAGCAAATGAAATTAAAAACGGATTTACAGTTTCAGAAATCATGAAGCCTCTTGGATTTCAGGACGGAGATAAAATCTTGAAAATTGATGGAAAAATGCCATTAAATGTTCTTGATGTAAATAAATTACTTTTCTTAAGAGATGTAAAAACTATCGAAGTTGAACATAAAAATGGAAAAGTAGAAACAATCAACATTCCTGAAGGATTTGGTAAAACAATGTGGACAACTGGACAAATGGAGCCAATTAGTCCTTTAGTTCCAGCAGTAATTGATTCGGTTTTTACTGATTATCCAGGATATAAAGCTGGGATTAAAAAGAATGATAAAATTCTACAAGTAAATAATACTAAAATTAATTCTTGGGGAGATTTTACAAAAACGGTTTCAAAAGATACTTTATCTAAATCTTTAGCCATTTTAGTTGCAAGAAATGGACAAGAAAAAGAAATTACAGTAACTCCTACTGAAGATCATAAAATTGGTGTTTCTCCAGTAATCAATTTCCCAATCCAACATAAAGATTATACATTTGGTGAAAGTGTCTCAGGAGGAACTGAATTAGCTTATCATACATTACATGATTATGTTGCACAATTTCAGTATGTATTTACAAAAAAAGGCGCAACAAGCTTAGGTGGATTTATTTCTATCGGAAAAATTTTCCCTGCTTCTTGGGATTGGATGCGTTTTTGGGAAATTACAGCTTTCTTATCAATCATGTTAGGATTTATGAATTTATTACCAATTCCTGCTCTTGATGGTGGACACGTTGTATTTACTTTATTCGAGATGATCACAGGAAGAAAACCGAATGAAAAATTCTTAGAATACGCTCAAATTACTGGATTTATCATCTTAGTAGCATTACTACTTTATGCAAACGGAAACGATATCTACAAGCTGATATTTAAATAAGATTTAAAACATAAAAAGAAAAAGCCTAAGATTAATTTCTTAGGCTTTTTTTATACTTCGCAATAAGAGTTCAATGAAACTAAAATAATCTTATTCCCCGTAAAATTATAAATGGTAAATATTTGCAAAACTAAATGTCCTCTTATTGCTTATTTTTAAAATGAAAAGCCGAAAGATAAATCTCCCAGCTCTTCATCATTGTAAATCATCTAATTTGGCTTATTGCTGCTCATCTGATTGATTGTTATCATCAGACTCATCATTTTGCTCATCGTCATTTGACTCTTCCTCATTTTGCTCGTCATCATTTGACTCTTCTTCGTTTTGCTCATCGTCATTTGACTCTTCTTCGTTTTGCTCGTCATCATTTGACTCTTCTTCATTTTGCTCATCGTCATTTGACTCTTCTTCATTTTGCTCATCGTCATTTGACTCTTCTTCGTTTTGCTCATCGTCATTTGACTCCTCTTCGTTTTGCTCGTCGTCGTTTGACTCTTCTTCGTTTTCTTCTTCGTTTTCTTCTTCGTCAGTCCAAACATCATCATCTCCCTCTTCGATAGTATCTCCAAAACATAAGTTTAATAAGTCACTAAAATCTCCATGATTGTTAATTGTAACTTGAGTTTGCTCGTCATCTAATAATGTAACTGAGAATGGGAATACAAAATCAATCATTCCATCAATTTCTTCAACATATTCTTCAGTTAAGTTTTCAAAATGAGTAGAAATTTCTTCATAAGAATTAAAAGTAACAACTTCATTTCCAAAAGTCATTGATAATGGGTAGTTCATAGTGAAACACTCATTTACAGTATCAAAATCAAATAAATCTAAGATTTCATCATCAATATCATCTCCTTCACAATCATACATTAATTCCTCTAACATATCTTCACTTTCAACAACAATTTCTTCTTGAGTGTTAGCATCAATTAAAGTAATAGGGAATACGATTTCGAATTCGATTTCTTGGTTAAATTCATCCATAGAATTGATTTCGATTGTCTCTCCATCAACGATAATTTCTACTGGAAATTGAACGATATAATCACAGAATCCGTATTGATCATCTCCTTCGTTATATTCACAAGTATCTAAAGCAGTTAAAATATCTTCTTCATTTTCAATTGTCATCACATTTTGATCAGCTGAAAATACTATATCAAATGGGAAAACAATTCCTTCGATGTATAATTCCTCATTCTCAGAAATTAATACTTCGATTAATGCATCTAAATTTCCAACTTCTACAGTTGTTCCATTGTTATATCCTAAAGTAATTGGATATACAAAGTCAAAACATAATACTTCATCATTTGTAGTTCTTGCTGTAGCATTAGTTTGTACTTTTAAGTTTTTAATTACATTCAAAAATGTTCTTAATCCTTGACTTTTTTGAATCTCTACTGGATTCTGTTGTTGGATCTGTGTTTCATCATCTTTATTACATGATGTAAACATAAATACAGTTAATAATAAAAAAGTCAAACTTGATTTTAAGTATTTCATCTTTAATAGATTTTAGTTAACACTAATAAAACAACGTATTTCAAATTCCCCCTACCTTTTTTCTTAAAAATGTTAAAAAATCAAATTAATTAATTGATTTATAATTATTTATATTTTAAGCTTTTTCAAAAAAAGGATATCGAATTTAACATTTTTAATAAATTTTCTCCTTAAAAAAAAGCTAATTAACACCTAAATTTTTCAATGAAATAGATTTTTTATTCTATAAATCAATATCTTTATTTTTATTAAGTCTAAATAAAATATATATTTGCATTCATAAATTTCAACTAACTAACAAATGAAACAAAAATTACTATTCTTGTTTATTGGTTTAATCTCTATTACCTCTTTTTGCCAAGAAATTAAATGGCATCATAATTTAGAAGAAGCTACTTCTATAAGTAAAAAAGAGAACAAAAAAATCATTTTGGTTTTTTCAGGTTCTGATTGGTGCAAACCATGTATTCAATTAAAATCAGAAGTTTTAGAATCATCGGAATTCATCGAAAAAGCTGGAAATAAATATGTTTTTGTAAATATTGATTTTAAAAGAAATCCGAAAGGAATTTCAAAAGAAACAATCAAATACAATGAAGCAATTGCTGAAAAATACAATCCACAAGGATTTTTTCCTTATGTAGTTATTTTAGACAGTAATTTAAACACAAAAAAGAAAATTAACGGTTATAAAGGAGAGAAAACATCGGTTTTTCTAGATAAATATTTTCAATAATGAAAAGAACTTTTACACTTAGTTTTTTATTCTTTTTAATCAACTTTCACCTTTTTTCTCAAAATTTATATGAAAGAAAAACCAAACAAATGGGAGTATCTTTTGTATTTACAATTGAAGCTGAAAACGAGAAAGAAGGAGAAAAATATTTAACTATCGCAGAAGAAGAAGTACGCAGAATTGAAAATGTGATTTCTTCTTGGAAAACAAATTCGGAAACTGCCATGATAAATAATTCTGCTGGGAAAAATGCTGTTTCTGTATCTAAAGAATTGTTTGGTTTGATTGAAAGAAGCATTCGAATATCAAAATTGACAGATGGACATTTTGATATCTCTTTTGCTTCCATTGATAAAATTTGGTATTTCGACAAACCAATTGAGAAAATTCCAGATAGTGTTTCTGTTCAAAAATCTGTTTCTAAAATTAACTACAAAAACATTATTCTTAACAAAGAAAAACAATCTGTTTTCTTAAAAGAAAAAGGGATGAAAATTGGGTTTGGAGCAATTGGAAAAGGTTTTGCCGCAGAAGCTGTAAAAAGAAAACTACAAAAATTAGGTGTAAAATCAGGTTTAATCAATGCAAGTGGAGATCTAATTTGCTGGGGGAAAAATCCAAAAAGCGAAAAATGGCAAGTTGCAATTGCAAATCCAAATGATAAAAACAATGCTTTAGGTTGGTTTCCTTTAAACAATTCCTCTGTTGTTACTTCTGGTAATTATGAAAATTATGTAGAATTTAATGGAAAAAAATATACACATATCATCAATCCAAAAACTGGATGGCCAGTTTTTGGTGTACAAAGTGTTACAATTTTTTGCCCAAATGCAGAATTAGCAGATGCACTTGCAACTTCCGTTTTTGTTATGGGAGTAGAAGAAGGATTAAAATTGATTGATAAACTTAAAAATATTGAATGTTTAATCTTGGATAGCCAAGGAGAAATTTTCACTTCAAAAAACTTAAAACTTCAAGAAAAAATAAAATAATCAAATAACAATGAAACTAACAATTACTTATCTCTCAATAGGTTTACTATTGTTGGGAAGCATCGCTACATCCTGTTCTAGCGTAAAACCCTATCAAAAAACTTTTTTAAATGACGATGATATGGCTTTATCATCGAGAACGACGGAACAATTTGAAGTAAATTTTCAAAATTATCGAGAAGGAGCTTCTGGTGCTAATGGAGGAAAAACAGGAGGAGGATGTGGTTGCAACTAAATAAAAAATTCCTTTGGATTATTGTATTACTTTTTAGTTTAAAAGGTTTTACGCAAGAAGAAATAAAACAAGCAGATCCAACTGAAATAAATATTCTTTTTGATTATTATGAACAAGATGGAAATCATTCTGCTGTTACAGGTGGTTTAGGAACAGAAGAACTGGAAAACAGAGAAACGATCATTGTAATCACAACTCCAGTTAGCAAAACTGGAAGTTTAAGTATTTCTGGTGGAATTGACTATTATACTTCTGCTTCTAGTGCAAATATTGATAAATATACAACTTCGGCTAGTTCTGGATCTTCGGCTGTTTCTGGTTCGGATACTCGAAGACATATTCAATTAGGATATTCAGAAAAAAATCTAGAAGAAAATTCAACTTTCGGTTTTTCTCTTGGTTATTCTAAAGAATATGATGTTACTTCTTATAATATGGGATTAAAATGGTCAAAAGCTTCTATAGATAATAATAGAGTTTTTACCGTGAAAGCAAATTTCTTCTATGATAGATGGCTTTTAATTTATCCTGGTGAATTAAGAGAAGAAGATTCAAGAAATGGACATCATGATGATGACGACGATGACGATGATGATGACGATGACGATGATGATGACGATGATGACGATGATGACGATGATGACGACGATAACGACGATAACGACGATAACGATGACAATGATTGGAACAATAACGACGATGACGACGATGACGATGATGACGATGATGAAGACGACGACGACGATGACGATGACGATGATGACGATGATCGTTTAGGAAATCCAACGAATCGAAATCATGTGAATGCAAGAGAAATGGATGATGATGACGACGATGACGATGAATATGGTAATAATTCTGAAGAATTAACTTTTGAAAAAGACAACCGTTATACTTACAATATTGGTTTTTCCTATGAAATGGTGATTAACAAAAGAATGAATGCTGCTATTTTAACAGATTTCACCTATCAAAATGGATTATTATCTACTCCTTTTCATAGAGTTTATTTCGACGATGGTGTTGTTGTGGAAAAATATAAAACTGTTCGTGTGGAAAAACTTCCGAGAAAACGTTTTAAAACTGCAATTGGATTTAGAACTAATTATTTCATTAGTCCAAAAGTAATTTCAAGATTTTACTACCGTTTTTATATTGATGACTTTGGATTAAGTGCACATACTTTTAGTATTGAATTACCATTAAAAGCAACAAAATCGATAACATTATATCCGTTTTATCGCTATTATATCCAAAATGGTTCTAAATATTTTAAACCTTATGGAGAACACCAACTAAATCAAGAGTATTATACTTCTGATTTTGATTTGAGTACTTTTAATAGTGAAAAAATTGGTTTAGGAATCCGATTGGCTCCACCAAAAGGAATTTTCAATATTCGTTTGAATAAATCAAGACAATTCCGTTTTCACAATTTAGAAGTTCGCTATAGTAATTATAAACGTAATGATGGTTTTAAGGCAGACAATGTTGCTTTAGGAACAACGTTTAGATTTTAAATAGTTTTTACTCAAAATTATTTTTTAAGCACTGAAAAAACCTTCAAATTTGAGGGTTTTTTCTTTTTTTAAACAAATTTCTTCTTAAAATTCTTCTTTTTTAAAATAATTCTTTAAATAATTTACTCTAATTAGTGTATTTTTTACAAAAAATATATTTTATTTCTTAAAAAATTAAGTAAATCCAAACGAATTATTAAATCAAAAATAAATCTTCAATAATTAGCAAAAGAGTTAAATATTAGGCAATTATATTTGATTTTATTGTATATTTTCGCACTCTCATTTTTAAAAAATCAATTAGATGAAGCGCGAACAATTAAATTTTTTTCTGAATTTATTGCAAATTTCAGGTAACTTCAAAAACCTAAAACATATTCGTAATTTTTAATTTTAAATTAAAATCAATCAACCCAAAAAAATAAAAAATTAACAGTTACAATTTATGTTTAAAAATTAGAAAGATGTTTCGTTCTAAAACACTTTCAATTCAAATCAAACCCTAATTACAGAATTATTTAAAAACGGTTATTGTGCCAGAAAAATAAACCGTTGAAACCAAATTACCTATTAAAAAAATGAAATTAAATACAACATTAAGCATTGTTTTATTTTTTGTTGTTTACTCTATTTCTGCCCAAAACATTTACAACAAATCAACAAAACAAATGGGTGCAACTGTCGATTATGCAATTGAAGCAGCGACAAAAGAAGAAGGAGAAAAATACATTCAAATTGCACAAAAAGAAATTGACAGAATTTACAATCTAATTTCCTCAAAAATTTCAAATTCAGAAACTTCAAAAATCAATAATTCTGCTGGAATTGAACCTGTAGAAGTTTCACAAGAAATGATTGATATTATCAAAAGAAGTATCAAAATTTCAGAGTTAACAAATGGATATTTCGATATTTCATTTGCTTCTGTAAAGAAAGTATGGAAATTCGATGATTTAATGAATTCGATGCCAGATGCAGAATCTTTAACAACTTCAGTAGAGAAAATTAATTACAGAAATATTGAAATTGATGAAGCAAAAAAAACGGTTTACTTAAGAGAAAAAGGTATGAAAATCGGTTTTGGAGCTGTGGATAAAGGTTATGCTGTAGAATCTGCGAAAAGAAAATTACAAAAGCTAGGAGTAAAATCAGGATTTATCAATGCTGCTGGA
The DNA here is from genome assembly GCF_015767265.1 of Aureivirga marina. Lineage (GTDB taxonomy): Bacteria > Bacteroidota > Bacteroidia > Flavobacteriales > Flavobacteriaceae > Aureivirga > Aureivirga marina. The sequence continues at coordinate 23,729 of NZ_JADPIB010000011.1, read as the reverse complement.
GATAGAACTTCATGGGGAATACATCCAAAAAATGGAAAATGGAAAACATTCATTGGAAATTCGGAAAATGATGGAAATACTCTTTGGTTTACTTTAGAAAATTCTTCGATGGTTACTTCAGGAAATTATAAGAGTTTTATCGGAAAAAATGGAAAGAAATATACACATATTTTAGATCCAAAAACTGGTTCTTTAATCTCAGGAATTCAAAGTGTAACAATATTTTGTGCGGATGCAGAAATGGCGGATGCTTTAGCAACATCTGTATATATTATGGGAATTCAAAAGGGAATGGAACTTATTAATAAACTAGAAGGAACAAAATATTTAATTTTGGATAGCGAAGGAATGATTTATACTTCTAAAGGATTAGAATTCAGCAAACAATAAATCGTTTAAAATAAAACAATATAGTATTCATTACCTCGTTTTAACTTAAACAGTTTAACTATTTATACTATTTTTCAAAGGAAGAATCTTCAATATTGAAGATTCTTCTTTGTTTTTATAATGTATTAACCTTTTACATATTCTAATTTAACAGTAAAAGCTACATCTTCACCAACTGTCAAACCTCCGTGTTCTGTTTTTGCATTCCAAGCAACACCGAAATCTGTTCTATCAATCTCACCAGTAATTATAAAACCAGCTTTTGTATTTCCATATCCATCATTCGCAATTGTCCCACCATGTTTTGCATTTAATGTTACCATTTTGGTTACACCACGCATGGTCATTTTTCCTTTGATAATATATTTATTTGCTCCTCTTTTCTTCACAGAAGTACTTACAAAAGAAATCTTAGGATATTTTGAAGTATGGAAAAAATCTTCTGATTTTAGATGTCCATCTCTTTTTTCATTGTCAGTATCAATAGAATTTGCATCAATTTCAAATTTAAAAACTGCATTTGAAAAATCATTTGAATTCTTTTGTGAAATACTTCCATCATAAACATTAAAAGAACCATCTACTTCAGAAATTACTAAATGACTTACGGAGAAATTTACTTTTGAATGATATGGATCAACTTTCCAATTATTTTGTGCTGTAATAGTTAATGAGATAAAAAATATAAATAAAACTGCTATTTTTTTCATGATTTCTGAGTTTAAGAATTAGTTATTGTAGTAAAATTTTTCGCTGATAATTTGTCCTTGATTATTCCATCTTTGAACAGCAACTTGTGTATAATTTCTAGTTCCATATTCTTTATGTGTATAATCAAAATGCCATTCAACAGCAACAATTCCATCAGAAACCAAAGTATTTAAAACTTTTGCTCCTCTAAACTCTGTAATTCCATTTACAAATGCTTCTTCATTTAATCTACAAGCTGCTTTTCCAACTGTAATTTCATTATCGTTTTCTTGCATTGTAACGTCTTTTGCGTAAAATTTATCAAATGCTTCTAAAATTTTTCCTTCTAGAATCATTGCATTTAATTCTTTTACATTTTCTTCTAAATTTTTATGCATCGTGTTCATAATGATCTTTTATTGATTATTTATAAAGACAAAATTCAGAAGAATCAATTTCCTACAGAATGATGTAGGTTAAGAAATTGACTTAACCTATGTTAAGAAAATCGAATTAACTATTTCTACGGATGCGACTTAAGCTTTCTGGAGCTATTCCAAGATAAGAAGCAATGTATGCAAGCGGAACTCTTTGAAGTAAATTTGGTTGCTCTTTTATCAATTGATTGTAGTTTTCTGAAGCAGAAAATTGCACCATTTTATTCAATCTTTTTAAACTGGAAACATAAGCTTTTTGATAAAGAATCCTAAAAAAACGTTCCAATTGCGGAACTTCATTATATAGATTTTCTAAATCGTCTTTATGAATTTTTAAAATCTGAGAATGTTCAATTGTTTCAATTGTTAAACTAGAAGGTTCTCCTGTAAATAAGCTTAATAAGTCACCAACCCAATAATTTTCAAAACCAAAATTCTGAATTCGTTCTATTCCTTTTTCATCAATATTAAATGAACGAGTACAACCTTTTAAAATAAAAAAAGTATAATTACAAATATCTCCAGAACGAAGTAAATCTTTCTTTTTTTGGATGGTGAAAAAATGAAAATAATCTCTGATAATTTCTTTTTCTACTTCATTTAAAGAAACTTCTTTTTCAAAATTTTCAATTAAAGCTTGATGTTTATCTTTTGTCATAATCCCAATTTATCCATTTATCTTTATATAAAAATAATAGTAAAAAGTGGCTTAAGTCAAGGACAAAATTGGTTTTTAAAGATAATTGTTAATTGATTTTACACTATTTCTTAAACCACTTTCATAAAGTAAACAGTTTATTATAGCTTTTAGGAAACTAATGCACCAAATGTATTAAAACTTAGGCGTTTTTTACTCAAGATATTTTAATAAAAAGTACAAATTCCTAGAAATAAAAAAATCGAGGAGCATTTCCTCGATTTTTTAAATATATATTTTGATAATATTATAATTCTAAAGCTTTTCTTGGATTTCCTCCCATTAAGAATTCTGTTGGGTTTTCTAAAGCTTCTTTTACTGCTACTAAGAATCCAACTGATTCTCTTCCGTCGATGATTCTATGATCATAAGAAAGAGCAACGTACATAATTGGTCTTACAGCAATTCCTCCATTAACTACAACTGGACGCTCAACGATGTTGTGCATTCCTAAAATAGCGCTTTGAGGTGGATTGATAATTGGTGTTGATAACATTGATCCAAATACTCCTCCATTTGTAATTGTAAATGTTCCTCCTGTCATTTCATCAACAGTAATTTGTCCATCACGTGCTCTTAAAGCTAAACGCTTAACCTCAGCTTCTACTCCACGGAAAGATAAATTTTCTGCATTTCTGATAACTGGAACCATTAATCCTTTTGGTCCAGAAACAGCAATTGAAATATCTTGGAAATCGTGTGTGATTTTATAATCTCCATCAATCATTGCATTTACATCAGGATACATTTGTAAAGCTCTTGTACAAGCTAATGTAAAGAAACTCATGAATCCTAAACCAACTCCGTGCTTTGCTTTGAATTCTTCTTTGAACTCATTTCTTAAGTCAAAAATTGGCTTCATGTCTACTTCATTGAAAGTAGTTAACATTGCAGTTTCATTTTTTACAGAAACTAAACGTTGTGCTACTTTTCTACGAAGCATTGATAATTTTTTGCGCTCGCTTCCTCTTGCTCCTCCTGTTGGAGTTCCCATAGATGGAACGGCTTTTATTGCATCTTCTTTTGTGATTCTTCCATCTCTTCCAGATCCAGAAACTTCCGAAGAAGAAATTCCTTTTTCATCTAAGATTTTCTTTGCAGCTGGTGATGGTGTTCCAGTTGCATATGTTGCAGCTTTTGTTTCCGTTGCAGCAGGAGTTGGTGCAGGAGCTTCCTCTTTTTTAGCAGGAGCTTCTTCTTTTGCACTTCCTTCTGGTTTTGCTGCGCTCATGTCAATAAGACAAACTACTTCACCTACGGCTACAGCATCACCTTCTTCAGCTTTTAAGGTGATAATTCCACTCTCTTCAGCTGGTAATTCAAGTGTTGCTTTGTCAGAATCTACCTCAGCAATTGGTTGATCTTTCTCTACATAATCACCATCTTCTACCAACCAAGTTGCGATTTCTACTTCAGTTATTGATTCTCCCGGAGAGGGAACTTTCATTTCTAAAATCATTGTTACTAATTTTAATTATGCTGTTTTGTTATTCTTTGATAGTATTGAAAACACTATCGATTACTTTTTGATGTCTCTTCTTAAATCTTGAACCTGATCCGGCTGCTGGTACAGCTAAATAAGGTCTTGATGCTACTTTTAAATTTAGGAAATCTAAACGTTGCATCATAAAGCTCCATGCTCCCATGTTCTTTGGCTCTTCTTGTGCCCAAACATATTCAGTAGCATTTGGATAACTTTCTAAAATTTCTTTGATTCTATCTATATGTAGAGGGAATAATTGCTCAATTCTTACTAAAGCAACATCTTCTCTCTCTAAATCTCTTCTTTCTTTTAATAAATCATAATAGAATTTACCTGTACAAAGAACTACTTTTTTCACTTTATCCTTCGCAATTGTATCATCGATTACTTCTTGGAATGTTCCTTCAGAGAAATCTTTAATAGATGAAACTGCTTCTGGGTGACGTAATAAACTCTTTGGTGTAAATACTACTAGTGGTTTTCTAAAGTCACGTTTCATTTGACGACGTAACAAGTGGAAGAAGTTCGCTGGAGTTGTACAATCTGCAACAATCATATTGTCTTCTGCACAAAGTTGTAAATAACGTTCCATTCTTGCAGAAGAGTGTTCAGCTCCTTGTCCTTCATATCCATGTGGAAGTAAAACTACAATTCCATTTTGTAATTTCCATTTATCTTCCGCAGCAGAAATATATTGGTCAAACATAATTTGTGCTCCATTACTGAAATCTCCAAATTGTGCTTCCCAAATTGTTAATGTATTTGGACTTGCCATTGCATATCCATAATCAAAACCTAAAACTCCATATTCCGATAATAAAGAATTATAGATATACATTTTTCCTTGCTTATCGCTTAATGTATTTAAAAGATTAATTCTCTCTTCAGAAACTTCATCTCTTAAAACAGCATGACGGTGACTAAATGTTCCTCTTTCTACATCTTGTCCAGAAATACGAACATTAAATCCTTCTTCTAATAAACTTCCGTAAGCAAGAGTTTCTCCCATTCCCCAGTCGATCTTATCTGTTTCAAAAACCATTTTCGCTCTTCCATCTAGGATACGTTGTGCTTTTCTTACAAATTTTACATTTTCTGGAGTTGTAGAAACAACTTTTGCAATATTCTTTAAGTTTTCTTCTGGATAAGTTGTATCCTCAGAAGCTAACATTGCTTCAATACCTCTACGAGTAAAGTCATCCCAAATATCATTCATAAAAGGTTTAATAACTGAAACCTCATCTTGTTTTGATTTTTGGTATTCTTCCTCTAATTTATTCTTGAATTCCGCAGTAATTTCTTTTAAATAAGCATCATCAATTACTCCTTCTTTCTTCAATTTATCAGCATAAATATCTCTAGGATTGCTATGCTTTTTAATTGCTTTATATAATTTAGGTTGTGTAAACGTTGGCTCATCCCCTTCATTATGTCCGTATTTACGATATCCTAATAAATCGATAAATACATCTCTTCCAAACTTCATTCTAAAATCAATCGCTATTCCGATTGCGTGCACCACAGCCTCTGCATCATCCGCATTCACATGTAAAACTGGAGAAAGAGTAACTTTTGCAATATCTGTACAATAAGTACTAGAACGTGCATCTAAATAATTCGTTGTAAATCCAACTTGATTATTTACTACTAAATGTAATGTTCCTCCTGTTTTATATCCATTCAACTTGCTCATTTGAATGATTTCATACACTAAACCTTGTCCTGCTACCGCTGCATCCCCATGAACAATAATTGGTAAAACTTTAGAAGAATTTTCATTGTATTCTTTATCTGTTTTAGCTCTAGCAATTCCTTCTACAACCGCTCCAACAGTTTCTAAGTGTGATGGATTTGGCACCAAATTCATCTTTACTGTTTTGTCGTTTTTAAGCGTTTTTGTTGTAGTAGAACCTAAATGGTATTTTACATCACCATCGATTGTTGCATCTTCAAAATCTTTTCCTTCAAATTCGTTAAACATTTCACGAATTGGTTTTCTAAAGATATTTGTCAATGTATTCAAACGACCTCTGTGTGCCATACCTAATACAAACTCATCAACATCATATTGCTCAGCAGCATCTCTTATTGCAGAACTCAATGCTGGAATTAAAGATTCTCCTCCTTCTAAAGAGAAACGCTTTTGCCCAACATATTTTGTTTGTAAAAATTGCTCGAAAGAAACTGCTTGATTTAGTTTTGTAAGAATGTATTTCTTAGCTTCTGTAGAAAAATTTGGTAAATTTGAGTTTTGATTTAATCTCTCATTCCACCATTTGATTTCTTCTGGATTACGAATGTACATATATTCAACTCCGATTGAATTACAGAACATTTTTTGTAAATGATCTATAATGTTTCTTAATGTTGTTGTACCAATTCCTAATGTTTTTCCAGCTTTGAACTCTTTGTCTAAATCATCTTTAGAAAGTCCAAAATTTTCAATATCTAAAGTAGGAGAATAATTTCTTCTATCTCTTACAGGGTTTGTTTTTGTGAATAAATGCCCTCTGGTTCTATAACCGTGAATAAGATCTAAAACCTTGAATTCTTTTTGTACATTTTCAGGTACTTTTACTTCAGTTTCAGAATCGTCAGTTAAAGAGTAATTTTCATTTGCTAGATCATAACCTTGAAAAAAACTTCTCCAACTTGGCTCTATCGCATCGGGGTTTTGTAAATACTGCTCGTATAAATCAGCTATATAACCAGTATGTGCTGCGTTTAAGAACGAAAATTTGTCCATAGTTTGTTTAATGCTCAGTGTTTTAGATAAAACTAAGAGCAAAAATACAATTTTTGCCAATAAAACAGTGATAAACTCACCTATTTTACAATTTTATTTTATTTACAATTTTTCATAAATATTTTATTTATTTTCTAACAAATGATTTAAATTTAATTAAAGTTTACATTTTTTTCAATCAAATCAAGTTTTTACTATTTATTTTTCAACAATCGTTTGATAAAAAATATTAATTTTATAAAACATTTGTCATCTTTTTTGAAAACTACGCAATAGACAAATTCTTTTCTTAACTTCTCTTCTACTTTTTATCTAAAAATATAATAGAAAAATTATTTAAACTTTATCAAATATTTAAATTAATCTAAATCAGAAACTTAAAAAACCTATATTTCTTTTTTCTTATTTTTTCTAAAAAAAGTTTTTGCAGAATAAAAAAAACGTATATATTTGCAACCGCAAAAGAGAAATAAATTCCTCCTTAGCTCAGTTGGTTAGAGCATCTGACTGTTAATCAGAGGGTCCTTGGTTCGAGCCCAAGAGGGGGAGCAAAATTGAAGCCTGATATTTTTATCAGGCTTTTTTATTTTCTATACTTTTCTATTTTAAAAAATCAATTTATATCCAAATCCTCTTACATTGATTATTTGAATTGTTGTATCTTTTTTCAGTTTCTTTCGAAGTTTTGAAATAAAAACATCCATACTTCTTGTCGTAAAAAAATCATCTGTACCCCAAAGTTTATTTAAAATTTCACTTCGTTCTAAAATTTCATTTTTATGCAACATTAAATGATACAAAAGTTCTGCTTCACGATGTGTCAAATGAATTTCTTCTTCTTCAAATGTTAGAAGCTGCTTCTTATAATCGAAATCATATTTTCCTAATTTAGAAGTTTCTTTTTTCTGGTTGTTTTTTCTTAATTGTGCATGAATTCTGACAATCAATTCTTCCATACTAAAAGGTTTCTTTAAATAATCATTTCCACCAATCGAAAATCCTTTAACAACATCTGCTGTTTGCGATTTTGATGTAAGAAAAATAATCGGAATTTGCTCATCCAGATTTCTTATTTCTGTAGCTAATGAAAATCCATCTTTTAAAGGCATCATCACATCTAAAACTAGAATATCTGGTTTTCCAGAAGTAAATTTTTCCAAAGCCTCTTCTCCATCCAAACAATGAATCACTTCAAAATCTCTCGTTTCTAAACTTTCTTTTATAATTTGACCTAATGCTGCTTCATCTTCAGCTAAAATTACTTTTATTTTTTTCATTTGTTTTTTGGTAATTCTATTTGAAAAATACTTTTTCCTTTTTTATATATAACACGAATATTTCCGTGGTGTTTTTCCATAATTTTCTTTGTATAATAAAGTCCAATTCCAAAACCTTTTACATCGTGTTTATCTCCGTCTGAAATTCGATAAAATTGCTCGAAAATCTTGTCTTTTTCAGATTTAGGAATTCCTTTTCCATCATCTGAAATTTCAATAAATATTTGATTTGATTTTTCATAAATTGAACATTCAATTGCATTTCCTCCATATTTTACTGCATTATCGAAAATATTATTCACCGCATTTTCAAAATGAAAAGCATCTATTTGTAATTCGATATTTTCTGTTTTATGTAAAATAAATTCTCTTGTAGGAAATCTTTCTTGGTATTTTTCCACTCTGCTTTTAATCAATTCACTTAAATTTATTTTCTTAAAATCTAAATCAATGGATTCACTTTTTAAAGTTGCTGTTTCCAAAAGTTTTTCAACCATCAGATTTAACTTTTTCAATTGTTCTGTAGAAATATTTAGATAATTTTCTGTTCGTTGTTGATCATTTAAAACATTGAAATTTTTCATTCCTTCAATTGCAGCAAAAGTAGTTGCAATTGGTGTTTTGAATTCATGTGTTATATTGCTAATCAAATCATTTTTAATCTCTGATAATTGCTTTTGTTTATAGATTGTTTTAAGCAAATAAACCAAACAAGTAATTACACTTAAAGTTAAAATTAAAGACAGGAAAATACTTCCAAACATTTTTTTAAAAACTTCGGAACTATCTTTTTCTAAAGTCATTTCTAAATCTGTATCATTTGCAAAAAGAAGTGGACTTGCTTTAAGTTTAAATTCAGAATTTGAAATTGTATCTTTTAAATTAGAATAATAATTTTTTGATATTCGTTCTTGAAAATGATTTTCTTTTAAAGACAATTTGAAATCCAAATCGATTTCTTGTTTTTCAAATTCTTTCTTGATTTTATTTCCAAGTGTATCTACAGAAATAGAATTTTCAAAAACAGAAACAAGAATTTTAGTAAGTAAACTATCAATTTTTGGATGCTCTTTTCTATTAAGATTAAATCTTCTTGGATATTCAAAACGGATTGGAAATTTCTTTTTTAAACTATCTGTATGTATATTGATAGATTCTATTTCCTTTGGAACTCCCATTTTCAAACTATCATTTTTATATTTTCCAACTAACATTTTATGAAATTCTCTTTTCTTAGAAATTGGAGAATTTCGAAAAGGCAAAACAATCGTATCAATCTCTATTGTTGCAGCTTGGCTATTTGAAAAAGTAAAAAATGAATTTTGTGTTTTATCTGTATAATAACTTTCAATTGAATTGTCTAAAATCTTTTGAATTTGTTGTTTTAAATTATGCTTTTTCAACACGTAATTCTTTTGATTCCAATAGAATTGTGTTCCAATTACAAGCAAAATTGTGATACAAATAAAGATAATTCCTGTCGTATAATTTTTTCCAATCATAGCTCAAAAGTAGAATTAATTTTCATTCATTTTTCATCGTTAACACTCGTTAACGTTTGTTAACTCAAATCTTAAGAAGCCCTCTATACTTTTGGAAAATAAATTTTAGACCATTATGAAAACAAAATTAATTCTACCTATTATTCTAGCTCTATTTTTTATTCCTACACTAGTTTTTTCTCAAAATTTTAGTGGAACAGCAATTTATCAATCGAAGATAAATGTGGAGGTTGATTTAGATAAAGATTCTACAAATACTGCCTTGCAAAATCCTGAAATCAAAAAAATGATTCAACAACAATTAAAAAAGCAATTTGAAAAAAGATACTTTTTAAATTTTACTTCAAAAGAGGCAAATTTTATAGAAGAAGAAAAATTGGAAGTTGAAAATCCAGCAGTTCAAGTAAAAGTATTTGGAGGAACTTCCACAAAACAAGGAGTTTTATATAAAAACATTGCAAAGAAAGATTATAAAGCAGAAAAAGAGTTTTTTGGAAAGCGATTTTTAGTTGTAGATAAAATGCCAGAATATAATTGGGAAATGACAAATGAAACTAAGAAAATTGGAAATTATACTTGTCATAAAGCAATTGCAAAAACAGAAGAATCAACAGTTACAGCTTGGTATACAATGCAAATTCCATTGAGTATCGGACCAGATTTATACAGTGGACTTCCAGGAATGATTCTAGAAATTAACGATGGGAAAAGACAATTTCTTTGTACAAAAATCACTTTAAATCCTAAAAAAGAAATAGAGATTAAAATTCCAAAAAATGGAAAAAAAGTGAAACAAGAACAATTTGAAAAAATTGTAGAAAAGAAAGTCAAAGCATTTTCAGATCAACATAAAAACAACAGAGGAAATTCAAATGTAAAAATCATTAGGCAATAATTTAAACTTTCAAAAAAAAAGGATGTCTAAGTTTTTATAAACAAAACAGCACCATAAAATGAAAAAAGTACAAAATTTAATCTTAGCAATATTTTTCTTGATTCCTACACTATTTTTTGCACAAAAATTTCAAGGAAAAGCGATTTATCAATCAAAAACAGTTTTAAATCTTAATCGACCACAAGACACTACAAAACAAGATCAGATTCGACAAGAAAGAAGAAAAGCTTTCGAAAATATGTTGAAACAAGAACTTGAAAAGAGATATATTCTAGATTTCACACAAAAAGCTGCGCTTTACACAGAAGAAGCAAAAGTAGATGTTGGAGCTACAAATCCGAGAGCAGGAAGAATTAAAATGATGGCAAATATTATGTCTGGAGGAACTGTGAGTAATGGAATTCTTTATACGAATATTCAAAATCGTACCTATATAAATAAGCAAGAACTTTTCGGAAAAAACTTTTTGATTGAAGACAAACTTCCAGAATATGAGTGGACTTTAGAAAATGAAACAAAACAAATTGGAAATTATACTTGTTACAAAGCGACAGCCACAACACAAATGAGAGATTTACAAGCAGAAGCTCGTCAGATGCGAGAAAATATGCGTAAAAAAGGAAATGGAAATAAAAAAATTGAACCAATAATTAAGGAAGTAAAAATTACGGTTTGGTACACGCCTCAAATACCAATTAGTGTTGGTCCAGAAAAATTTGGTGGTTTACCAGGATTAATTTTAGAAGCAAATATTGGAAATACACAATTGCTTTGTACACAAATTACTTTAAATCCTTCTGAAAAAGTAGAAATCAATCCGCCAAAAGGAGGAAAAGTTGTTTCACAAGAAAAATTTGATGAAACAAGAGAAAAGAAAATGCAAGAAATGTCTAAAAACTTCCGTCGTGGTGGAAGATCTGGAGGAAGAATTCCAGGAGGAAGAGGTCGATAATTCAAAAGAAAATCAAGAAAAATGTATTTAAAAAAGATATTTATAGTTTTTTTCCTTTTTGGAACAGCTGTTAGTTTTGCACAAAAAACGACAATAACTGGAACTGTCAAAGACAGTACTGGAGTTGCGTTGGAACTTGCAAATGTTTTAGCGGTAAATCCAGAAACGAAAGCAATCAAAAAATTTGCTATTACCGACACAAAAGGACAATTTAAATTGGCGGTTCCAACAGATGAACCAATTGTATTACAAGTTAGTTTTTTAGGATTTCAAATGAAGGAAATTCCATTAGATTTATCAGGAAATCCAAAGAAATTAACTTATAATGTTGTTTTAGATGAAGATGATAACACTTTAGATGAAGTAGAAATTACTTATGAAATTCCGATTACAATTGAGGGAGACAAAATATCTTATACAACAGATGCTTTTACCAATGGAAAAGAAAAAAAGTTGGAAGATGTTTTGAAAAAACTTCCAGGGATTGAAGTTAATGAGGATGGAGAAATTGAAGTAGAAGGAAAAACTGTTTCGAAAGTGATGGTAGAAGGAAAAGATTTCTTTGATGGAGATTCGAAACTTGCCACAAAAAATATTCCAGCAGATGCAATTTCAAAAATTGAAGTTTTAAAAAATCATAATGATGTTGCCCCGATTCGTGGTTTGGAAGATGATTCGGATAATATTGCAATGAATATTTTATTAAAAGAAGGGAAAAAGAATTTTTGGTTTGGAGAAATAAATGCTGCTGGAGGAATTGAAGATCGCTATTCTTTTAATCCAAAACTTTTCTATTATAGTCCAGAAAAAAGCATAAACTTGATTGGTAACATCAACAATACTGGGGAAGTTCCGTTCACGTTCCGAGATTATATCAAGTTTTCTGGTGGTTTTAAAAACTTAATGCGTAAAGGAGGTTCGAGTATTAATTTATCTTCAAACTTGGCTGGATTCAACTTTTTTCAAGATACAAAAGTGCAAGAAATCACAGCAAAATTCGGTGCTGCAAACTTTAGTTTTTCAACAAAAGAAAGCAAATGGGATTTTAATGGATTTGCTATTTTTAATGAAACTAGAACAGATAATAAATCGCAAAGTATGCGAACTTTCATTGAAACAAATGAAACAGAAATTGATAGTGACAATACAGCTTTACAAAAAAATCAGCTTGGACTTTTAAAGTTTAGTGCAACACATAAGCCAAATTTAGATACACATTTTGAATATGATGCTTTATTTAAAATTGCAAAACAAACTGAAGACGGAGGATTAAATTCATCTATCAAAGGAGATATTCGTACGATTCAAGAAGATTTACCAGTTTCTTTAAATCAAAATATTGGTTATCATCACACGATAAATGAAAAGAATATTATTTCGCTTGCAGCACAACATTTATACACAAAAGAAAAACCAATTTATGAAGCAATTATTGACAGTCCAACAGATGAATCACCATTTCAATCGATTCCTTTTGTAAGTCAAGATATTTATGATATTCAGCAAAACAGGAATATTCACACGAATAAAATTGATGTAAAAGTTGATTATTATAATGTTTTAAACAATAAAAGTAATTTGAATTTTACTTTAGGAAATACGACAAATATTCAAAAACTTACTTCTGATATTTCGCAAAGATTAAGTGATGGAACAACGATAAATTTTCCAGAAGACAATTTAAATAATGAAGTTTCATATACATTTTCTGATATCTTTTTGAGTCTACATTATAAAGTGAAATTTGGAAAGCTTTTGCTTTTACCTGGAGTTAGTGTTCATCAATATTTAGTTCAAAATAAGCAATTAGGAATTACACAAAATGATGATCAAGTTCGATTTTTAGGAGATTTCTTAGCAGAATATGAATTTACAAGTTCGGAAACATTACGTTTTAAATATAATGTAACAAATGAATTTTCAGACATAAATAATATTGCTGAAGGATCTATTTTTACAAATTATAATAGTTTACAAAAAGGAAATAGAAATTTAGAAAGTGCGCAGTATCATAATTATAATTTGAGTTATTCGAATATAAATATGTTCTCATTCACTAATATTTTTGCAAATGTGAATTATTCTAGAAAAATAGATGCAATTAAAAATTTTGTTGATATTTCTGGAATTGATCAAGAATCTACACCAATTAATTCTGATTTTACAGATGAAACTTTATCAGCAAGAGGAAGTATTGACAAGAATTTTGGAAAGTATAAATTAGGATTTACAGCTAATGGAAATTATTCAAAATTTTACAATGTAATTAATAGTCAATATCAGACTTCAGAATCTTTTACGCAATCATATCAGGTAAAAGTAAACACGAATTTTGATACGTTTCCGAATTTTGAATTTGGATATAGAAAAAGTTTTTCTGATTATACATTAGCATCTAATAAAACAACTTATATCACAGATAAACCTTTTGTTCGTGTGGAATATAGTTTCCTGAAAAACTTCACAATTGATGCAAATTATGATTATTATAATTATAGAGATACAGATGAAACCATTAAAAATACTTATGCATTTTTAGACGCTAATCTGTATTATCAAAAAGAAGGAAGTAAATGGGAATTTCGAGTTTCTGCGACAAATTTGTTGGATACAAAAACAGTAGAAGACAATTCATTTACACAAACTTTCCAAAGAACGACGACATATTATGTTCAACCAAGATATGTTTTATTCGGAGTGAAATACCTTTTATAAAACGCCATTACTCTTTTTCATTCATAATTTAAACTGTCGATTCTATTTAGTTTCGACAGTTTTTTTATTTCTAGATTTTTTTTAAACCTGAAATCCTTTTGTTTTCAGGGGCTACAAAAAGATGTTGAAAAAAAATTATATTTTTTTCTTATTTATATTAAGTCTAAATAAAAATAATATCTATATTTGTACCATCAACAGAAAACAAATGTGGATATGAGTCATCAAATTCAATTAATAAGCAGAACGGAAAATGGAGTGATTTACAAATGTCTTGAGTGTAATCATTATCAGATTGAGTATAAGAATTTGAATTTCACTTTTTCGATTGTAGGATATGATCGATTCAGAAACTACATTAAAAGTCTTTATCAAAAACATTTAGAAGAAGGAATATTATGTCATTCTTTAGGAAAAAATATTCTTTTACCAACGAATAGTGAGACTTTAAAAATTTCTTTTAACATGCGAGAATTAGAAGAATTGTTTTCTCTTTTTTCTATGAAAAAGAAGGAACAGAAAGAGGCAGATTTAGAAACAGAAATGACATATGATTTTTGTCTAAACTAGAAGAAATGAAGCATACAATTGGAACTTTATTTTTTGTGTTTGCGTTCATCCAAACAATTTCAGCGCAACAAACACAAAAAAAGGATACAATAAACGATTTGGATGAAGTCGTGATTACCGCAACGAAGACAAAAAGACAACTAAGTAATATTTCGGTTCCTGTGACTTTATTGAAAGCAAAAGATATAGAATCTCTGGGAGTGACAAATCTAAAAGATGTTTTACAAGAAGTCACAGGTTTAGATATTGTTTATGATCATGGAGCTGGTGTTCAAGTACAAGGATTAAATTCAGATTATATTTTAATTCTTGTAGATGGAAATCCACTTGTAGGTCGAGTTTCTGGAACATTTGATTTATCCAGAATTAATGTTGGAGATATTGAACAAATAGAAATTGTAAAAGGACCAAGTTCCAGTTTATATGGTTCAGAAGCTTTGGGAGGTGTAATAAATATTATTACAAAAAAAGCAGATAGGACTTCAGCTTCTATTATAGGAAGATATGCGACAAATAATACAATTACTGGAAATGCAGAATTGGATTTTGTAAAGGATAAATTCAAATTAAATCTTGGAATTAATCATTATCAAACAGATGGATATGATTTATTCCCAGAAACTTTTGGAGAAACAGTTTCACCATTTAATAATCAAACATTTTTGACAAATATTGGTTATGATTTTACTAAAAAAATCAAGTTTACAGTTGGTGGACGTTATTTTCAAGAAAAGCAAGATTATGATTATTTGAATAATGATTTAATCATTAATTCAGAAGGAAATATAAAAGATTTCTTTATTGTTCCGAAAATTGACATAGAGATTTCAGATGATTTAGAAACAAATTTAAGATGGTATTATACAAAATATAAAACCGATTCAGAATCTATTTTTGAAGCATCAAATGAAACATATGACGCATCATTTTTTAATGAAACTTTTCAACAATTAGAATCGAAAACGACATATAAAATTAAAAACGCTCATACAATCACTTTAGGATTGGGATATATTCGTGAAACCGTAAATACGTCACGTTTAGCTGAAGATATCACATTTAAAGCAAATAATTTATTCACTTATGCACAATATTTATGGGATATCAACAAAAAAGCAAACATAACAATAGGTGCAAGAATTGATAAACACGATGCATTTACCACGCAATTCAATCCTAAATTTTCGGGTTTTTACCGTTTCTCTGATAATTTCTCTATTAATGCTAGTATTGGAACTGGTTTTAAAAAGCCAACTTTCCAACAGCTATACTTAAACTTCTCAAACGCTTCTGTAGGATATACAGTTTTCGGAACTACATATGTTGTGGAAGGTGTTGAGAAGTTAATTCAAGAAAATCAGATAAAATTAGGCGAAAATGGAGAGCCTGTTTTGTATGATGATTATTATAAAATTAAAGATAATGATGGTAAGATTGATCCTGAAACATCTGTTGGAATTAACTTTGGATTCAATTATTCTCCAATCAAAAACGTGTTTATCAAAGGAAATCTTTTTAGAAATGACTTAGATAATCTAATTGAATCTACTGCAATTGCTTTAAAAACAAACAATCAATTTGTCTATAGTTATAAGAATGTTCGCAGAGTCTATACGCAAGGTATTACAGTAGATGTTTCTTACCATCTGAATGAAAAATTAAAATTTAGTGCAGGTTATCAATATTTAGATGCAAAAGATAAAGATGTTGTACAAGAAATTAAAGATGGAAAACGATATGGAAGAAATCCAAAAACTGGTGAATCCTTTAAATTAAAATTATCGGATTATGGAGGACTTTTCAATCGATCAAAACATACGGCAAACTTTAAAATCAGTGCAACTAATTTTTGGAAAAAAATATCAGGAAATCTTAGAATTATTTATAAAGGAAAATATGGTTTTGCAGATCTAAATGGATCCGGAATTTTAGACTCAGATAATGAGTACACGGAAGGATACACCCTTGTAAACACTAACTTTTCTAGACCATTTTTTGAAAATAAATTGATTTTAAGCATTGGAGCAGAGAACTTATTTGATTACACATATAAAACAGATGAATATACAATTACTTCCCTTCCTGGAAGGATTTTATACACATCACTAAAATTAAATTTATAAACTAAAGAAATCATGAAAAAAAATAATTTATTCCTTAGCTTTTTATTTATAGCATTACTTTCATTCTCTTTTGTGAGTTGTTCAGATGATGATGATAATTCTACACAAACAATTGACCCTACAGAGCCTGTGGAGTTAGAATTAAAAAACATTACAAATTTACATATGCCAAATGATGTAATTGATTATGTTACTGGAGATATTATTCAAGCGAATCCTTTTAATTATTTCAGTTTTGCTGAAGGAGGATTAGTAGATGAAAGTGAAAGTTGGGACATTGCTTTTAAAGGAACTACAATTATTACAAATTCAGGAGTTAGTGGAAATGGTTCTGCAATGTCAGTAGTTGTTGACGGAACTTTTGACGATATTAAAACTGCTCCAGAAGATTCAGAATTTAGAGAGGATACGGATACAGAATTAGCGATTAAAAAAGGAGGAGGAAATGGATGGTATAATTACGACAATCAATACCACACAATTACACCAATTCCTGGAAAAGTTATCGTTGTTAAAACAGATAATGGAAAATATGCAAAAATGGAAATCTTAAGTTATTACAAAGATAGTCCAACTACTATTGACCAAACGGCAGAATCAGCTCATTATACTTTTAAATATAAATATCAAACAGAAGATTCAAAATCATTAAAATAAGACCATAATAAAGGAAACCAAACGATGTTGCATAGTTCAGTTTTTGTAAAAAAACTAACCATATATTTCTGATTTTTAATTGAAGTAATATTTAAAAACTACTTCTTCATTCTAACCAAAAAACTATGCAACATTTTGGTTCAAAAATTTCATTCATATATCAAATTGTTTTAGTTATTGAAGTATTTAGTTTTATCAAGTTACATTATCATAAATTAAATTGTATTACCAATTTTATTCTTCCTTTTCAATACGAAAAAAAGAATATCTGAATTATGAAAACTAATATTACAAGTGTTAATTGATAATGTACCACAAACACGTTCTTTTTCCTTCTAGATAAAACTAAATATCTTCGATATATTTTAGTTATAGATTGTAGAAAATCTTAAGTTTTCTACGTTGTTTTTGGTTTGGGAAGCGTTGAATTTTTTTCAACGCTTTTTTTATTTATAAGTCTATAAATTTTCTAAATAACACTTTAACATTTTGTAAAAGAATATATAGTACCTTTGCATTACTGAAATTGAATACAATATGATTGATATAAATAAAGTACGAAATGATTTTCCTATTTTGCATAGAACTGTAAATGGAAAACCATTAATTTATTTTGATAATGCAGCCTCAAGTCAAAAACCAAAAGTTGTTATTGATGCTATTGAAAAATATTACGAAACAATCAATTCTAATATTCATCGTGGCGTTCATACTTTGAGCCAATTAGCAACGGATGCTTATGAAGAATCTCGTTTTAAAATCCAACAACATTTTAATGCAAAACATGCTCACGAGATTATTTTCACAAGAGGAACTACAGAAGCAATTAATTTAGTTGCAAGTTCATTTACTTCTTTAATTAACAAAGAAGATGAAATCATTATTTCTGCAATTGAACATCATTCGAATATCGTTCCTTGGCAATTATTATGTGAAAGAACTGGAGCTATTTTAAAAGTAATTCCAATGTTCGAAGATGGAAGTTTAGATATGGAAACTTTTACAAATCTTCTGTCTGATAAAACAAAAATTGTTGCTGTAAATCATATTTCAAATGCTTTAGGAACAATCAATCCTATTGAAGAAATCATCGAAAAAGCTCATGCTGTAAATGCTGCTGTTCTTATTGATGGTGCGCAAGCTACTCCTCATGAAAAAGTAGATTTACAAGCTTTAGATTGCGATTTCTATACTTGTTCTGCTCATAAAATGTATGGACCAACTGGAATCGGATTTTTATACGGTAAAGAAGAATGGCTTCATAAACTTCCTCCTTATCATGGAGGTGGGGAAATGATTAAAGAAGTTACTTTCGAAAAAACAACATACGCTGATTTACCTCATAAATTTGAAGCTGGAACTCCAAATATCGAAGCTGGAATTGTTTTCGGAACTGCTATTGATTATATCAATGAAATTGGAATCGAAAATATTAAAGCATACGAACATGAATTATTAGAATACGGAACAGAAAAGCTTTTAGAAATTGAAGGTTTAAAGATTTATGGAACATCTCCTAATAAGACAAGTGTAATTTCTTTTAATATTGAAGGAATTCATCCTTATGATATCGGAACAATTATCGATAAACTTGGAATTGCTGTTCGAACTGGTCATCATTGTACACAACCAATTATGAATTTTTATAAAATTCCAGGAACAATCCGTGCTTCTTTCGCATTCTATAATACAAAAGAAGAAATTGATGCTTTAGTAGAAGCTTTGAAAAAAGCAAAAATGATGTTGAGCTAAAACGTTTTAAAATATATATTTTAAATAAAAAAGCAGCGTCTATTTTCGCTGCTTTTTTTATATTTTAAATTAATATGATTTAGTTACTTTCTCATCTACAACCATTATATAATCGGCTTTTCCTTTATTTTCTTTTTCAAATGAATCTACTTCTTTTTGCTCAACAATTGAAATTGTAATAATATTTAAATCTGGATTTGTCTTTTTTAAATACCAATAAATTCCTTCAAAATCATCTGAATGATAAGAACCATTAAAATGAATAAAAACCTCTCCTTCTTTTCTATTTTTTAAAATAGAATTTGCCATTGTTGCATCTTTTATTGCTTGTGCTTTAGGCAAATTTGGTCCACCATGTCCTCCCATCATTTTCATCATTTTCTGATAACTTGGTAAATTTTTATCATATAATATAGGTAAAGGAGCAATAAAATTTTTCTCTTCAGTTGATAATTCATCTAATCCTTCAAATCCTTTTTTATATACAATTCTAGCATATTTTCGTGGAACATTTGAAGCAATAACAGCAATTTTATGCTTCTTAGAAAAATCAATTAATTGTAAATAATCTGTATCAAAATTTGACCAAGTTCTTGTCAAAGTATCAAAAGCTTCTTTTGTAATTTCATCATTTAAAAATGCATTTAAATCTTTCTGAACATCTGTTTCAAACATTTCCATTCCAATTTTCACATCTTTCTTTTTTGAAACATCTTCTAAAATTATGTATTCCATCCAATGTGAAATCGGATTATTATGAAATTCTCCAACCAAAACAATATCTGCTTTCTTAATTTTTCGCAGCATTTTCTGATAACGAACCTTTTTTCCTTTTTCGTTATAAAGTTTATAAACAGATTTTCCCTGTGCTTGAATTGTTAAAATCGAAGTAAATAAAACAAGGAAAAGAATCAATTTTTTCATGTAATTCATCTTTTTAAAAGACAAATGTAACATAAAAATCTATTCTCGTTTTATCAAAACAAACAAATCATTTTCCAAAGCTAAATACCCTTGATCATAACAAAAATGATACACAGTTCCTTTTTTAGTAGTATAAATAGAAGTCAAATAATCAAAATCAAATCCATTACTTAAAAGCTTATGTTTTGAAACTTTTGTCTTTCCATTTACATTTAATTCAGTTAATATTTTATAATTCTTTCGAAGTCGATTATTAATATTTCGAATCAAATTTTTTTCATCTTTGTCCAAGCGATTATTATAGGTATTTCGACAATAATCTGAACAGTATTTTTTGTCAATTCTACCTACAAAACTCTCACCGCAATTCAAACATTTCTTTTCTTCCATTCACAAACAATTTTTCTTTTTTTTTATTAAAATAAATCTTTGAGCCATTTTCCTAAACCAAAAAAGATTGCCAACCAAATTAAGCCTTTGATAAAGAAAAATAAAAACCCAACAAGTCCTATTTTTTTGAGCCAGTTTTTTACTTTTTGTTGCATGAAATATAAATTATTTAGAGCCATTAAAAATAAAAATAATTGCTTTAAAATCACAGTATTTAAAGCAATTATTTAGCTCTTTAACCTATATTTTCATGTTAAAATTTCTCTATTTCACAGATGCTACAATTTTGCTTACCAATCCATCAAAATCAAATCTATCTGTTTCTGAATATCCAAGACGAACAATTACCATATCTTTACTCGGAATTATAAAAATTCTTTGTCCTTGATATCCATTCGCAGAATACATATCTCTTGGTGAATTTGGATAAAATCCTCCTTTGTTTATCCAAAAATGCTCTCCATAACGATCATCCGAATTAGGTGCTGGAGAATGCGTATAACCAACCCAAGATTCTTTAATTATTTGTTCTCCATCCCAATTTCCTTTATGAAGATATAACAATCCAAATTTTGCCCAATCTCTTGTATTTGCCCAACCGTAAGAGGATAAAACATAATTTCCTGCACAATCTGTCTCAATCAACATAGAATGCATTCCCATTTTATCAATAAATGATTTATATGGAAAATCTAAATATTCTTGATGTGTTTCAAATTGTTCTCTTAAAATTCCTGAAAGCAAATTTGTTGTTCCAGACGAATAATTAAAAAATTTATTTGGCTTATGCTTCTCTCTTTTTTCTGCTTGCGGTTTAGTCATATTACTCGCTTGAAAAAGCATTTTTGTAACATCAGAAATCGAATTATAATCTTCAACCCATTCTAAACCACTATTCATTTTCAATAATTCTTTTGTTGTAATTTTTCTTCTATCATCTTTTTTCCATTCCTCTACTGGCGCAGGTTTGTGAATATCAAAAATGGAGTCTTTTTGAAGAATTCCAAACATTGTATTCGTCAAACTTTTCGTCATTGACCAACCCAAAAGTCGTGTATCTTTATTATATCCTTCCATATATTTTTCTCCAATAATATGGTCTTTATAAACAACTAAAACTGCTTTTGTTTTTTTCTTTGCCGAATCTATATCTTCATCAAAAGCATTTTCAATTGCCTGATTTAATTTATCATAATCAATATTTGCAAAAACCGAATCTTTTGGCTCTAAATTCCCATACGGAAATGGTTTCTGAATTGGTGTTAAATTTCTATTCGGCTCTTCAATCTTTCTAGATTTCGGATTGTTTTCTGGTAATAAAACACAACCTAATCCTTCCCTATAAACTGCTTTTCTTTTCTTCAATCCAAATACAGTTGAAGTAACCGATTTTTCTTCAAAATCAATCTTATTTTTTGCCATTTTAATTGGAGAAAAACCATTGTCTTCTGATTCTATCGATTTCAACTTTCTATCCGCAACAAAAGTACAAGAACACACATTTTTGGCTGCAAATCCAGTTATAATATTTAAACGCGGGTAATTATAGACCACTAACACAATTATTAGTGCTATAAGAATGAAAAAAATCATTTTTGCAATTTTCATAGTTAAAAAATCTGTTGTTATAAATTAGGAATAAATGCAGATTTAACTTTTTCTTTTTAAGTCAAAATCCTTATGTAATTTATAAAAGAAACAAATATTTCGCAAAAATATTACTGCTTTTTATTGATTTATATCGTTTTTAAGCATTTTAAAAACTATTTTCAAGTCTGTTTTCAATTATCGACTTATCTATTTTCTATTAAAATTTATGATTAAATTGATACTTTTTAAACAAAAGCTTATGACTTCAAAAAATGACTAGCTTTCTCATTTTTATTAATTTAATTCTAAATTCAAAATAGAAAAAAATGAGGTTATTAGTTCTCGTATTCTTTATCACAGGAATACAATTTTCATTCTGTCAAGATCACATTTTAACTGTTGGTCAAATCCAAAAAAAAGAACATGCTACTACAAAAGCTTTTCAAAAATATATTAAACATCCTAACAGAAGCCGACTGAAAAAAATCTTTCTTAATCATTATACCGAATCACTTTCTAAATACAATAAACAACTTGACGAATTGAACAGTCCAGAATATTCGGAAAAACCATGGATTGAAATTCTAAATACATTACATTCTTTATATTATCTAGATAATCTAGTACTTTCTCAAAAAGAAACTGCTTCACTTCATTCTAAAGATTATAAAGCAATCATAGATAGTGTCTCTTCAGAAGCTTCTAAAGAACTATATGATGAAGGAAATAAATATCTTAATCAAACTGATAATCCTTTTGGAAGTGCCATTGCTTATCGAAATTTTAAAAAAGTTCTAGAAATTAATCCTGACTATAAAAACACAAAAGATTTATTAGATGTAACAATCTTAAAAGGAAAAAAGAATGTCTATTTTGCTCCTGTTACCTATAAAAATCAAGGAAACTATTTTGAAATTAGTTCTGATGGTTCAAGTATCTCCAGCAATTACATTCTTGAAAAAATTATTGAAAACTTAACAATAAATAATGTTGGAAGTAAATTCGAAAGATCAAAAGATTTTGACACCAATTGGGAAGTAGATATGACTTGGAATTCTATTAATATTTCTCCTGAAAAAAGACATTCTTATGATATAAAAAGGTCAAAAATTATCCAAGACAATGGGAAAGAAACAACAGTTAGCGCAACTGTAACGTATACAGAAACTATCAAAAATATTACAGGAAATATGATTGTAATCGTGAAAGATTCCAAAACAAATGAAGAAATATCAAGACATAATTTTCCTGGAAACACAACTCATATCAATAAAACAGCAAAATTTAAAGGTGATGAACGTGCTCTAACTTTTGAAGATAATGCTCTTATAACTAAAAGTTATTCTCAAAAACCTTTCAATGATACAGATTTAATAATAGAAATGTTCAACGAAGATATCTATAGACAATTCATTTCCGATTTAGGCGGACTTTTCAACTGGAATCTCTAATAATTTATTCAATATAATTTGGGCGTTTCCCTTCGTCACAACTTCGGGTCGGGCTTTCCGCTATATCTTTTGCTGCAAATCTGCAAGCAGCAAAAGGATGCCGCTACAATCCCTAACGCAACCGTTTTTCAAACAAAAAACAAGAAAAAAAAGAAAAGCGAAGTAACTGAGCCAATCCAAATCCAAACGTAAATGAAATTCTATCTATTATATATAAATCTAAAGGTAGCTGAGCGGAGTCGAAGCTAACATTTACAAAAATCACTCAATACATAATATTGGTAAACAAAAAACGGTGGCTTAGCGCAGCCGAAGCCAAAACATTTATTTGTAGTAAAAGATATTTTTCTATTCACAACTCACTAAGCGAAGTCAAATCTCAATTCAAAGCAAAAAAAAATCCTGATTCAAAAAAAGAATCAGGATTCAAAAAAAGGCGATGACATACTCTCCCACCAAAGGCAGTACCATCTGCGCTGGTAGGCTTA
>NZ_JADPIB010000010.1 GCF_015767265.1 Aureivirga marina | reverse complement strand
AAATCATGAATCTACAGGACTTTATATTGCAAAGTTAATTTTAAATGGTGAGGAGTTTACCACAGAGAATGGCGGACTTACAATCACACAGACTTTACCAGGAAATATTTCTGGAGAATTTGAAGTTGTAAAAGAAAATATGAAAGATTATGTAGGACGCCCATCAGGTGATGCATATAATTTTAAGTTTACCAATAGTAATATTTTCACAACAACACTTCAAAGTAGAATTAATATTGTACCAAAATCAATAGATACAGAGTTATTTGCTGCTGCAACAGGAGATAAATATTATGAATTAATGAATCATCTAGGAAATGTACTTAGTACAGTTTCAGATAGAAAATTAGTAGATTCAGATATTAATACTACATTTAAACCTAAAGTTCTTTCATATAGTGATTATTATCCATTTGGAATGCAATTACCAAATAGATTTGGAAATTCGGATACATATCGTTATGGATTCCAAGGACAGGAAAGAGATGATGAAATTAAAGGGGAAGGTAATTCTATAAATTATAAATATAGAATGCATGACCCTAGAGTTGGAAGATTTTTTGCAGTGGACCCATTGTCAGATAAATATCCTCACTATAGTCCATATTCTTTCTCAGGAAATAAAGTTATTCATGCAATAGAATTAGAAGGTTTAGAAGAATTTTTGACAAGATTTGAATGGGATGACAAAATTCAAGGTTATACAATGACTCTTTGGAAAATGGGATTAGGTCAGGCTGCAAATGGAGAAGGAATGATATGGGAATTTAGAGGAGGTCCAGATATAGAAGAGGGTTATGATTATAGAAAGATCTATGTTAAAAAAGGTAAAATACAATACGATCTACAAGTAAAGAATCCATTAAGGGTATTAAAAGAGTATTTATTCTTTTGGGAATATACAAATGAAACATATGCAGATATATCAATTGAAACTCCTCAAAGACGTATTCCACTTGGTGTAGAAGCAGGGGTAAAAGTAACAGTTCCAAATCTAAAACATGAATATGGTGCAAAAGAACAAAAAAATGGTTTTGTTAAGGGAGAATATAGAGTTAATAAAGGCCTTTTGCCACAAGTTGAAGTAAGAGAAGGAGTTAGTTTACTTTATGGAGTAACAAAATTATTGTTTAAACAACATAGTGATGGTACATTTGATCAAGCAGTTGAGATTTCTCCTGGTTTAGGTGGAGGGTTAAGACTAGAAACCAAATTTAATCCTGATGGAACAAGAAAAGAAACAAAAATATTTTTGCAATTTATAATATGGAATAAAGATATTGGTGGTGGCGGTGGCCTGAATAATGAAACTCAATTTAATATTGGTTTCTATAGAGATGGTCCTACATTGAAATCGACAAATAGAGGAGATAATCAAAATGGTGAAAGCTGTGAAGAAGATAGCTGTGGGGGTTAATATTTTATACAATGTAAAAAAATATGAGATTTAATTAAAAATTAGAATAAACTCATAAAAAAGCCTCAGTTTTATTAAAACTGAGGCTTTTGATTTAATAAAAAATCGTGAAAAATTAATTTACCATATTAAATTTTAAAATTCCTTTTCGATACATTTTATCGTTATAAATTACCTGAATTGTTTCATCTGGATTTATGTTGTCAAAGAATAATAAAATTCTTTTAAAAGGAGAAAGCTTAAATGTACGCTCAAAATGCGCTCCAATACAAGGAATTGTATCTCCGCTTGAAGTAACCCCATAAAAGTCATTTTGAATTTTAAAAGCCATGTATTTTACAGCTTCTTCATAAGGTAATTTTGAATGTTTTTCTTCTAAAATATCTGTAGCAGCTTCTTTTTGAATTTTAAAATCAATAATTCTTCCTTTCTTTATTTTTTCAAATTCTTTTTCAATAGCTTCTTGTTTGTGTAAACCTAAGTTTTTTCGAATATAATATTCCATCGGCAATTGGGTTGCTGTAAATGTAAAATCATCCACAACTTGTTTTCTTGTATTTGCCCAATAACTTTTTCCTTCTATTTCAAATAACTTTTTTCCATCAACAATAGTTTCTGAAACTTCGGAATCATTTAATTCTACATCAGAATTGTCAATAGTTGTCTGATTATTCGTTTTTGGTTGTTGAAAAGAACTTGGTTTTACTTTATCATTTCCACAACTAATAATGAAACTCGAAAGGAAAATAAAGCTTATAAATTTTAATTTTTTCATTAGTTTCCTTCGTATTTTTGATTTGCAAATAAAGTAAAATCAGCTGTTACATCAAGAGCTTCTTTTCCATACATAATATTTCCATTACCCTGTGTTCCAAAAATAATTTCATATCCATTTTCTTCTCCATAAGTTTTAACTAATGCATTAATTCTACCCCAAATTTGATTCGTAGATTCTGCATTTACTTTTTCTTTTTCTTGTAAGAAAATCGCTTCTTTATTTCTAAATTTTTGCAATTCTACACTATATGTTTCTTGGGTTTTATCTGAAACTTTTTTAGCTGTAGTAATTTCTTTTTCCATTTTCTTTAAAACTTCCACAATACTATCTAACTCATGCGCTTGTGCTTGAAATCTATTTTTATTTTGAACTCCAATATCATCTGTCATTTTAAAGCTGTTAAACACTTTTATATTATCGATATAAGCAATTTTACTCTTTTTTGCTTCCATATTGAAAAATACAAATGCGATAATAATTCCGACAATACAAATTGAATTTACAAAAGTTAAAATATTAGATTTTACGTTCATAGTCTTTATAGTTTTTTAAGGGTTTTTGATTTATTTTTAAAAGTAATTACAACAGAATCACGATAGATTTTGGAAATTTTATAAGTATCACTTAAAAAATCTTTTTCTTTAACTCTGTGTAATCTTTGATTCATTTTTATCAGAGCAGCTGCTCCGTTTTCATTTTGTTTGTTTTTTACAAAGCCGAAATAACGCATATTTGGCCATTTAAATTCTTCTTTTACTTTTTCATTTTTTAGGGTTAAATTCTCTTTCTTTTTTTCATTTTCTGCATTATTTATTTGTGTATTAATCGTTAAATTTCCCAAAAAAGGATCTCTTTTAGGAATACTTATTTTAAAATCATTTTTTTGCCATTTTTTAATAGAAACAGCTCCAAGAGTATTATAATTTGGAACGTAATTTGGCGTCGAATTATAAAAATATTTATAAATCACACCTCCCCAAATTCCGAGAACAACAACAAGTAATATTTTATTAAAATACTTTTTCATTATTCTACAATTATTTGTCTTTTACTTGAAAAACTTCCAATATTTCCAGCTCTATCTTCTGCATTTATTCTCCAATAAAATGTTCCAGTATCCGAAAATGAATAAGAATATTCTAATCCATCAACAATTTCATCAACAAGTAATGATGAAAAACTTTCTACTGAAGAAATTTGGATTCTGTAATTTAAAGGCGCTTCATCGATTCCTACAGATCCAGAATAATTCCATGAAAATATTTGCTCATCATCTGAACTAATAATCTGCTGATGAATTGGAAAATTCTGTGTTGGAATTAAAGGAATTGTTTCATCAAAAATTAAATGATTTGAAAAATATGTGGTTTGACTTGTTTCATTAATTCCTTGAACTTGCCATTTATATTTTCCTTCATTTGGATTATTGATAGAAACTGAAATCTCTGATGCATCGACAATTTCATCTGAAATTAAATTCTCTGAACTGTTTAAAACTTCAAATAATTGAAATTTATAATTATCCGCAGCATAATGAGATTGCCATTGATATAAGGTGTTTAAATTATTGATGTAAGCATTTTCTCTTGGACTTAATAAAACAATTGATTGGTTTGTTAAGTCGTGAATTGAATCTACAACAAAATCAATAGGAGTTGTATATTTTGTTTCATATCCATTATTTACACCACGAACTCTCCATTGATAAACCCCAGGATTTAATTGAAATGTATTCGTGAAATCTGTTACTAATGAATCGATTAATATTCGTTTTTTGTTTGTAAAAGTTGGTTCTACAACTTGTAAATGATAATTCACAGCACCTTCCAATTCATCCCAAGAAAATAAAATAGTATTATTTTTTATAGTATCATTCATCATCGGCGAACCTGGAATTATTTTATCATCTTCTATATCTTCTTCAAAAATCATATCACAAGAAATAACTGCTGTAAAAGCAAAAAATGCGAAGATGATTTTAAATTGGTTTATAATTTTGAAATAATAATGTTGCATATAACTTTTCTTTTTTTTGCACATGATCTTTTTTAACTTCAAAAGTCACTTTGACTAATTGTGAATCGTTAAAATTCTTTTCTAAATAATATAAATAACTAATTAATGCTTTATAATTTCCTTCAATTTCTAATGAATTAGTAATAATTTTAAAGTCTTTAGAATGAAAAATATGACTGGAATTTAAATTTACAATCGAAATTTTTTCTTCGTTGAAATCCGAGGTAAAACTCAATATTTTTTGCTGAATCAAATCGTCAGCAATTTCTTCATTTCCTGTAAAAGCATTCAGTTCATAAAGAGAGTTTTCCAAGAGAACTTCTTTTTGATTTAAAGTATTTATATCTACTTTTTTTTCTAATAAATTCTGATAACTTGTAATCATCGAAATTGTGTCAGAAAAAATTCTTTTATAACACAAAAGCAAAAGTAAAATCATTACAACAATTACCAATATTTTTTTTTGTTTTAAACTAAATTGTTGCTCCATTTTACTGCAATTTTATATTGATTTTAAATTTCGCTTTTTGCTTTTTTGAATTCCAGCTGTATTGTATAATTTCAACGGTTTTATTCCATTCTAAAAGTCTAATTTTTTGAACCCAAATATCAAATAAAGCTTCATCGCTTGCCCAACCTTCTACAGAAATTTCATTTCCTTTAATCAAGATTTTTTTCGATGGTTTTATCTTTTTTTCTAAAGGAAATACATCAATATTTGTAAGCTTAATAGTTTTTGGTAAAAGCTGAATTATTTGATCATAATAAAAAGAAAGCATATTATAATTTAAAAAACCAGCTTCTTTCAACATGTTTTTTTTGCGTTGAATTGTTTGTTCTAAAGTTTTTAATTGGGATTCTTTTTTTTGTAAAAAAGCCATTTCAGACTGTAAAATCTGGTGTTTTGTTCCATAATGATTATAAGCAATTTTGTCTGCTAAAATACATAAAAGAATCACTAAAATTCCAATTTTTAAAATTTGTTCAATTTGTTTTTTTCCTACAAATTCTTCTTTATTCTTAAAAGGTAAATCCCATTCATCTTTTGAACTAAATTCTAAAAATTTACTTGGGAAAAAATATTGCACTCCAGATGAAAATAATAATTCTTTTTCATTTTCAGCATCCGAAAAATCAGATTTATTAAAAGATATTATTTCTTCATTTTCTGCCGTAATTTCATATTGAAATGCTTTCTTATTAGAAAATAATTCAATTTTATGTTCTAATACAATTCCAAAAATGAAAACTCCAACATGACAAGCAATAATCCTTTTTTCTAAACTGGAATGAGCTTCTAACCATTCTAAAATGACAGATTTTCGAATAAAGGAAATAAATTTTTCTTTATAAGTTGTACTTAAAAAAATCTCATCAGAATTTCTGAAAATAGCTTGGGTTGCATTGTCATCAAACTTTTTATTTAAAACTCCACGTCCATTTATATGAAGAATGATTGGGTAATTTTTAGGAATTTTATTCAAAATTTCTTCTCCTCCTAAAACATCGGAAACAACTTCAATATTTTCTTTCTTTTTATCTAAAACTAAAAAACGATATTTTGTAGAATTAGAAGTGAAAAAAACATGTAATACAATTAATCTTTCCCCAGTGATTATATTTTTTACATCAAATTTCATAGTTTACTGATATTGAATAATTGGGCGAATAAATACGTGTAATTTCGATTTTGATTTGGCTTTTTTTCTTGAACTAAAAAACCATTTGATAATCGGAATTCTTGACAAAAACGGAACTCCAGTTCCTGAATTTTCTTTTTCTACTTCGTCTAATCCTCCAAGTAAAACCATATCGGAATTGTTCACACGAACAAGTGATTGAAATTTTTGTGTTGTTTTTCCAGGAGGCGCATCTTTTCCTGAACGACCTGTAAATGCACTTTTTTCAACAGTGATATCTAATGTTACGTATTCTCCTTTTGAAACTGTTGGATTAATCGTTACAGTCATGTTTGCTTCTGTAGGTTTCCAGTCTCCAGATTGTAAAATATTATTATTTACTCCTTGTGTAATTAGACGATTGTTTTGCTGAAAATAATAATCTGTAGAACCAATAGAAAGTGAAGCTTCATGTCCGCTTAATGTTGCAATTTTTGGTGTAGATTTAATATTTACAATCGAATTATTTTCTAAAGCTTTTAAATTTAAATAAAAGTCTTTTGTCACTTTTCCAATATTGAAAATTCCAAAACCATTAAATGCATCAATTAAATTATTTACATTTTTAGAATTCAAAGAAACATCTGGATTTGGAAAAACTGTTTGAGGAGCATCTGGTTTTTTACCAATTCCAGCCTGTAATCCAGTTTCAAAATCATAGGATTTTTTATATTGAACAATTAAAACTTCAATTTGAACAAGTGGAACAGTTTGATCAATTTTCCTAACAACAGCTTTAAGTTCTTCAATATTACTTTCTGCTCCAGTTACCATTAAACCATTTAACTCTTTAAACTCAACAATTGTTAATTCCTTTTTGATGCTTTGTGGAATGGTTTGTAAAACAGATTCTAATGTTCTGTTTTCTACTTGTACAAGTTCTGTTTTTCGAATTCCTTCCTCTTTTTTCTCTCCAATTAAATAATAATCACCATTATATTTATAAGTATATTTTGTTCCAATTAATAAATGAGTTAGAAGTTCCTGAAACGTAATATTTTTCATTGAAAAAGTAGTTTTCAGGTTGGCATCAATTAAAGAATAAAAGAAATAATTTGTTTTCGTTTTTGTTGCAGCATCTTTTATGATTTGTAAAACAGGTGTGTCATGTGCTTGAATTGTCAATAAATCATCTGCTAAAATTTCTAGAGAGTATTCATAATTTTCAATAAAATTAGTATTTATTTTTCGCTGATTTTTTGGCCTATTTTTTCTAGAATTAGAAGAATTGACAGTTTCTTTAGGTGTTTTAAAAATATAATAATAACCTTCTTTTTCTTTTGTATAGTTTAAATCATTTCCTTTTGTAAGCATTTTTATAATTTGATCAAAAGGTTGATTTTTAGAATAAACAGTTACTCTATCATTTTTTATTTCAGGAGAAACAACAACATTCCTTCCAGATTTTTCAGTTATTTCTTTTGCAACATATTGAAGTGTGTCGTTTTGTAATTTTAAAGTTAGAAAATCATTTTGAGGATCATAAGTAACTATAGGAATTTTTCGTTTAAAGGTTTTTTTAGGAGCTTCTACTTTTTTATTCTTTGAAATAGAAATGATATTTCCTATAAAACTAATTTTTAAATCGTATTTCTTAGCTAAGAAAATAAAAACTTCTTTTACAGAAACGTCAAAAAAGTTGTTATAAACTAATTCTGTTAATTGATCATCTGCGCTAACATTTAAGTTGTGTTCTACACTGATAGAATTAATAAAATCAAACAAAGAAAGTTGGGAAACATTTATTTGAATTTTATCATTCAATCCAGTTTGAACTTTTGATAATTCATCCAATTTGGATTGAATTTCAGTATAATTTTCCTGACCAAAAGACCACTGAAAAATTAGTAAAGTGATTATTAAAAATATTCTTTTTCTCATTTTTTTATTGTATTAATATAGCATATATCTCTTCTAAAGAAGTTTCTCCTTTTTGGAATAAATCAAAAGCCTTATCGGATAGTTTCACAATTTCTTTTCTTTTCAAAACTTCATCAATTTGTGGAACTTCCTCTTTAATTAATTTCGATAATTCTGGGTCAATTGGGATGATTTCATAAATAGCAGTTCGACCTTGATATCCTGTAAAATGACATTTTGAGCATCCTTTTGCAACAAAATGAGATTCTTCAATAATTTTATCTTGATATTTAAAAGGTAGAGATTGAATTTCAATTTTTTCTTCTTTTTTACAATGTGGACAAAGTTTACGAACAAGTCTTTGTGCAACAGAAATATTTAAAGTTTCTGATAATAGAAAAGGAGGGATTCCCATATCAGTTAATCTTGTAATTGTTCCCCAAGCAGAATTTGTATGAATTGTGGATAAAACCAAATGCCCAGTTAAAGAAGCACGAATCGCCATTTCAGCGGTTTCACTATCTCGAATTTCTCCTAACATAATTACATCAGGATCTTGACGTAAAAAAGAACGTAAAACACTTGTAAACGTTAGACCTATATTTTCTTTTAATTGTACTTGATTTATTCCGTCTAAAGTATATTCAATCGGATCTTCAACAGTCACGATATTTCTCTTTATTTCATTTAAAATTTTTAAAGTTGCATAAAGAGTAGTTGTTTTTCCAGAACCTGTTGGACCTGAAATAAGAATAATTCCGTGTTTTTTTTTGGTTGCTTCTAAATAATGATATTTTTCTTTTTCATGTAATCCTAGTTTATGAATATCAATATTTGTAGCATCTTGACCAAGGATACGCATTACGATTTTCTCTCCATGTAAAGTTGGTAAAATCGAAACACGAATATCAAATCCATTTAGATGTGTTCTTCCATCTTGTGGTAATCTTTTCTCTGTAATGTCAAGATTAGATTGGATTTTAATACGATTGACAATTTCATAATATTCTTCTTTATCTAATTTTGATTTTTCCACCATTAATCCATCAATTCGAATACGAACTCTTGCTTCATCTTTATAAATTTCAAGATGAATATCACTACTTCCAACAGCAATTGCATCGAAAATAATTTTTTCAATTAAATGTGTTTCTCCTTTTGTTGCAGAAGGTTTTTGAGAGCTAGTATTTTGTATAAAATCGTTTTTAGATTTTCGATAATGAATTGCTAGCAATTGTTCTATTTCTTCATTTGGAATTATTTCCATTTGAATGAAGAAACCAGTTAAAGCCTCTACTTCTTCAGAAATTGTATCAAAATTTTCTGGTTGATCACTATAAAGAAAAAGTGTGTTTTCTTGCTTGTCAAAAGGAATAATCCTATAATGCCAAGCCATTTCTTTCTCTAGTAAATCGATGTGTGAATTATCAATCTGCATTTAAATTTCCGTTAACCAATTATAATATCCAAAGCCTTTTTTTAAGAAAATCAATAAGCATAATAAATACATACTAAAATATCCAGCAAGTGGAATTGATTTGTTTTTTTGAAATCTTTTTAAAAAAGAATGGATAAGTAAACTAAACAGTAAACCCGAAACCAAGAATAATAAAAAAGTTCTGGAATAGAATAGTGGGATAATTGCTATAAAATATAAAATATCACCATATCCTAAACCTGAGAAAACTCCTGATTCAGATTCGATTTTTTTCCATTTCACATAAAAGAAAAGTAAAAGTAAAATCACTAAAAAAATGCAATAACTCCAAATTAAATCTATATAAAACCAACCTAAAATTTGAGAACGATACAGGAGCGAAACAATCCATAAAATAGGAATTGTAATAGCGGAAATTGCTCTAAATTTTAAATCTTGATAAATAAGAATAGCAGAAATAATTGCAATTACTAAATAAATCAGTAATATCATTTAGTCTTTTACTGTTTCTTTCATTATTCTATTGTGATCAATTTCCCATTGATTAAAAACTCCATCATTATCAAAATCAGATAAAGCTGTGGCAGTTGCTCTAAATGAATTTGTGGAAGCTTCTACAATTGTGATTTGATACACTGCTTGTCCTCCTTCAGAGATTGTTTTTTCATGAACAAATCCAACTTCCTCTAAATTATTTGAATATTTTGAAAATCTATAGAAATAATTAGTTTCTAAAGCATATAGTTGTGAAAGCATATTTTGCGCTTCAATAGCTTTTGCTTGTGCAACAACTCCAGTTTGTTTAGGTAGTACTAACATGATTAAAATTCCAATAATTGCAAGAACTATTAAAATTTCAGTTAATGAATAAGCTTTTAACTTTTTAAATGTTTTATTTTTTTTCATAGTGCAAATATAAATTTCTTTCTTAATTTTTATTTAATTACATACCATTATTAATGATATTACTTAAATTGAACATTGGCATATACATAGCAATAAGAATAACTCCAACGATTAAGCCTATAAAAGTAATAATTAATGGCTCTAAAACAACACCGATTATCTTTGTTTTATGAGAAACTTCATCAGCATATTGATCAGATAATTGTTTGAAAATTGTATCTAACTCATTGATTTCTTCAGCTACTTTTATAATAGAAACCATGCTTCTATCATATACTTTATATTTTTCAATTGTATTCCCAAATGATTGTCCTTCAATTACTTCTTTGCAAATAGGTTTAATTGTTATTTCTATCGGATAATATCGAATCATTTTTTCTACCATTTGTAAAGCACTTATTAAAGGTGTTTTGGCAGAAAGTAATAAACTCATTGATTGACAAAATCGGGTTAAAAAAATAGTTTTTACAATCGTTCCAAAAAAGGGAATTTTTAAAACAAATCCTGAAACAATTTTTCGATAAGTAGTAGTGTTTTTATACATTGCTACAATGATTGAAATCACTAAAATTACTCCGAAAAAGATGAATAAATACGTTCTGAAATTTTCTGAAATATAAATGATTTTTTTAGTAAGATTTGGTAAGTCTCCACCAAATTGTTTATAAACATCAGCAAACATCGGAACGACACTTGACATCATAAATGCTAAAACTCCAAACGTAATCAATAAAACAAAAACAGGATAAGTTAAAACCGTGGTAATTTGTTTTTTCATTTGTTC
Source organism: Aureivirga marina (assembly GCF_015767265.1). Classification (GTDB taxonomy): domain Bacteria; phylum Bacteroidota; class Bacteroidia; order Flavobacteriales; family Flavobacteriaceae; genus Aureivirga; species Aureivirga marina. The sequence goes on along the minus strand of NZ_JADPIB010000010.1, from coordinate 81,750 downwards.
TTTTCTCTCAAAAAACAAATACAATTGATCTAGAACTTTATCTAATGAAGAGGTTTCTTCTCCTAATTTGATACTATAATATTCATAAGGTGTAAACTTGTCTGTTTGCTTCATAGAAGATTCTAAAGTTTTTCCTTTTGTTAAAGATTCACCTAAAAGAACCAAAACTTCCTTTTCACTTTTATTCGTAGATTGTTCTTGTAAAATATCAATTGCTTTTTTAAGATTTACTCCTGAGCTTAATAATTGCAATAAGTTTTTGTAAAACTTCTTTTTATGTTTGTCTTTAAAAGTAGTTTTGAATAAAGAAGTAGTTAAAAGATTACTTTCTTCTTTTTTTATTTCCTGCTTTTCAATTTTAATTTTCATAGATTAATTTTTTAAAAAATAGATGTTGAAATTGTCTACAGGTAAAACTTCTTTATAAAATTCATAAAAAACTTCTTCTTGTTTTTCAAATTTGATATAATTAATACAATTTGATTTCGGATCGATTTGTATTTTTACATCTGTAATTCCAATAGAAAATGTATCAATTAATTCTTGTTGAAATCTGTAAATTTCTGGTAAATCAATTACATATCTAACTCGAATAGAATCGTTTTTAAGCATACAAAATGAATTATCTATTTCTTTAAAAGTAGATGCTTGATATAAATCTCTTTTAAATTGATTTTTAAAAATTACATTTCTGGTTAAATCCATAGATTGTTTTTGATCTAAATATAATTGTCGATGGAAAAATTGAAATCCCAAAGTAAAAGCAACAATGATAAAACTTATAATCACCATTGCAAACAAGATATCAGTAATCGTAAAAGCTTTAATTTTTCGATTCATTGTTTCAATAAATAAGTATAATTTTTAACAATTCTTCCTTTGTTTATGACTTGAAATTTTAAAAATCGAACTTCTTCTGAATTATCAAAATATTCCATTGTTTGTAGAACTTTATAATCTTTAAAATCAAATTCATCTTCTTCTAAAAAACCTTCTTTATTTTCTATTTGAATAGAAATTCCTTTTAAATGATTTTCCAATTCGTAAAAAGAATAATTCAAACCAGAATATGCAATATTTGTATAAATCATCGTTCCTAAAACGATAACCATTGTAATAATTGCTGTTGCAAAAACAGTTTCTAAAAGAGTAGATGCTTTTATCATAGAATTCTCATTTTTTCATATTTATGATTTGTTGCATTTCCTCCAATATTTAAAATAGAATAAAATCCATCTGGTAAATTTCTATTGATTTTTCCATTTCTGATTATATTATGATAAACAGAAGTAGGAGTTTTTAAATAGAATTTATGTGTTGTAACACATCCAGAAACTTCTCCTTGTAAACTCAACTTATTAATAGAATAAACATCTCCCGCAATTCTGCTTTCTGGTTCGAGAAAAATTGTTGCATCAGATAAAACGCTTCCGTTTGTAATTACTGCTCCAATAACCAAACTATTAGGATTTAAAACTATTTTAGATTTCTGTTGTGATTCCGTATCGACATATAGAACAGATGGATACAATAATTGTACATCATTTTCAACAATAATTTCATTCGTTGCAAAAACTTGCATATTTCCAACAAATCCTTTTTCAATCACAACTTTTGGTGCTTTTATTATAACGTCTTTAAACCTACAAGTATTTCGTATAAATAAAGTATCATTACTTTCAATTTCAATTTTTCCTTCATAATCAAGATTATCCAAAATGGAAACAGAAGTAGCTAAAATGTGTAAAGTGTTTTTTGAAAAACTATTATTTAACTTCGGAGGATACTCATCGATTGTTTTAGAAATAGGAAAATCCGTATTTTTTAATGTTGCAATATTTAAAGTTGGTAATTCTGTTCCTGCTTGAAATACATTTCCATTGATAAAACTATTGTTCGTTTCATAATTACTAAATGTATGAAAGCGATAACCTAAACTAGGCAAGGAACAATCACCGTTAATTTCTGTATTTCCTGAAATCTTTAACGGTTCCAGCTGTTCTGAAAGATATAGAACTCTTTGAAAAGGTTTTTTTCTAGTTACAAAATAAGATTGTGTTAATGTATCATTTTTAAAAATACTTCTACTATTTAAAATTTGTAGAAAACCCCAATTGCTTTTGGAAACTCTTAATTCTATTTCATTTCCTAAAAAATCAAGCTTTTTTTCCTGAAAACTTAAATCATCAAAATAATACAATCCATAATTAATTCCTTGCTCATTTGCATGAACTAATTGAAAATTAGCTTCACTAACAGTTCTTACTTTTTGGTGTGCAGATTTCATAACAATAAGCATGGAAAGTAATATTCCAACGATTATCATTAAAAAAATAGCATAATAAAAAGCGCCTCCTTTTAGCTTCATTATTCTTTAGTTTCTTCTTCTTTTTGTTCTTTCTTTTTGAAAATATTTTTCATTTTAGAAAAAACAGATTTTTTCCCTTCTTTAGTTTCTGATGTCTTTACAGGTTTTTCTATTAAAATTCCTTTTTTGTAAAATAAAGTATCTCCATTTTGATGCTGAATCCATTCTCCTTCTTTTTTATCAGATTTGTATTTTCCTTTTACAATTTCATTTCCATTTTCATCAAATTCAATATATAAACCTGATAATTCTCCATGGTTCCAATGCTTCACATTAGATAATCGTCCATTTTGAAACCAAGATTTCCAAACACCATTTTTTAATCCATTTACAAATTCACCTTTTTCAGCTAACTGTTTATTATTCTGATGATATTTGATAAATTGCTTCTGTAAAACGGGTCCTCCAATATCAAAATAAGTAGATTTTATTTCGTTTCCATCATACCAAAAATATTGTTTGTGCATTTCTAAATTAGAAGTTTTATACTCCTTATCTATATAAAAATCATAAGCAAATCCATTATTTTTAAATTTGATATGTGTAGAATCAACTTTTGGCTTTTTTTCTACTTTAATCGGTTTTTTTACAATTGCCTTTAAACTATCTTTTTTAGAATTTTTCTTCTTTTTTATTACATGAATTAAATTTCCTTTTTTAAAGTTTAATGTATCTTTTTTATAAGTATTAATCCATTTTCCATGTTTTAAACCATGTTTGTAATATCCCTTTTCTATTTCTTCACCAGTTTTATCATACAATTTAAAAAAGCCATGTTTTACTCCTTTGCTCCATTCAATTTCAGAAGCTAATTGCCCATTTTCATACCAAGTTTTCCAAGATTTATGTTTCACTCCTTTATAGAAAAAACCTTTTTCAGCCAACTGATGTGTTTCTTTAAAATATTTTATATAATCTCCTGCTAAAATTGCGCCACCAATATCTCCAATAGAACTGTGTAATTTACCTTTATGATACCAATAATATTCAATGTCTGAATTTATTTTTGATGGAGATTTTTCTGTATCAATATGAAATTCATATACAAAATGATCATCCTTTGTAATTCGTTTTTGAATATCTGAAATTGTGTAAAATGCTGAAAATAGTGTAATAGATAGTATAGCAAACAAATATTTGTTCATCGTAGTTCTTTTTTCAGCAAAAATAGTTTTTATTTATTAAATAAAAATAGTTCTTAAAAATGTTAGAAATGATTTGCTGTGTATTTAATTGTTATTTAAATAGTTATGTTAAATGTTAAAAAATAATTTTTACAATTTAAAAGGGTAGTTTTTAATTTTTAAAGTTAACGCTAGGTTAATGCTTCTTGTTTTTAGTTTTTTTTTCAAATTTTAAAAATACTTTTGAACTGTTCAAATGACCAAACATGAAGAAAAAATTACAAATATTAATTATTGTTTCCATAATTGTTTTTTTATCTCTTTCTATCATTCAATATTCATTGATTAAAAACACGTTCAATTTAGAACAGAAGATTTTTAAGTCGGAAATTGAAAAAATAATGACGAAAATTAATAAGGCTAAAAGTTTGGAGAATTTTGAAGAACGTTGGAAGAGGAAATTTAGTTTCTATTCTGAAAAATATCAAATCGGAAAATTTTCAAAAGAAGAATATTTAGATTCTCTTTATCAATTTACAACTAAAGAAAATAAAGTTTTTGTAAAACTGTTTGACCAAGAAAAAAAGAAAATCAATTTAGATTATGATATTGATTTTCAAATGAAACCAACATTGCTAATTTTTATTCATCCAGAAAAAAAAGATTCTATTTGGTTTCCTGAAAAATTTCATATTGGAAATTCATTTATAGCTAAAAATGCTTTGATAGTAAATAATTCTATTTGGAAAGTAGAAACTAGCTCGGACGAAACAGATATTGAAAATAATAAGGTTTCCTATGAGCTTTTTACAGCAGATTATGTGAAAATTAAAAATAAAACATGGATTATCTTTCAAAGAATGTCTTTTACATTTTTTTTCTCCATCTTACTATTTATTCTGATTTGCTCTCTATTTTTTTACACCGTAAAAAGTATGATTAAACAAAAGGATTTACTACTTCTAAAAACAGATTTTATCAATAATATCATTCATGAATTTAAAACACCTTTAGCAACTTTAAAAATTGCTTCTAAAAGTTTGAGAAATAAAAAAATAGTTACAAATGAGATACTTTTAGAAAATACATTAACAACAATTGAAAGACAAAATATAAGATTGGAGAAATTGTTAAATCAAATTGTAGAAATTAGCCCAAACAATCAAATAAAACTCCAATTTGAAAAAGTGGAAATGTCTAATTTTTTAAAAGAAATTTATCAAGATTTTCAACTTTCTTGCTCGCAAAAAGAAATTAATTTTTTAGAAAATATAAGTGATGAAAAAGTAAATTGTTCTATAGATAAAGTGCATCTGACAATTGCAATTCAAAATTTATTAGATAATGCAATAAAATATAGTAAAGATGAAATAAAAGTTGAGGTGAATTCTTATGTAAAAGATAATTTTTATCATATAAAAATTAAAGATTCTGGTATTGGAATTTCTTCTAAAAAACAGAAAGAAATTTTTAAGAAATTCTATCGTGTTGCTTCTGGAAATATTCATAATGTAAAAGGTTTAGGATTGGGTTTATTTTATACAAAACAAATTATCGAACAGCATCATGGGGAAATATTTGTAAAAAGTGAATTAGGAAAAGGAACTGTGTTTAACATCAAATTGCCTATTGAAAATGAAAAATAAAAGAATATTATTAGTTGAGGATGATCTTGATTTAGGAAATATGCTTGCGCAATATTTGATGGTGGAAGATTATGAAGTTATTTGGAAAAAAAATGGAGAAGAAGCACTAGAGTTTATCAAAGAATCAGAAGATTTCGATTTGATATTATTAGATGTTATGATGCCAAAATTAGATGGATTTTCATTAATTAAAGAACATGATATTTCAAAACCATTTTTGTTTTTAACAGCTAAAAATTTAAAAGAAGATATTGTTTTTGGTTTGAAAATGGGAGCAGAAGATTATATCACAAAACCTTTCGATATGGATATTCTTTTATTAAAAATGGAGAATATTTTACATCGAAATAAAAAAGATTACAAGAATTCTTATTCCATTGGAAAATACCAATTTGATAAGCAAAAGTTTGAGTTGAAATTTGAAACTGAAACACAAATTTTGACAGAAAAAGAAGCGGAATTAATTGATTTTCTTTTTCAACATAAAAATCAATTACTACAAAGAGAATTTATCTTGAAAGAAGTTTGGGGAAGTGAAGATTTTTTTACTGGAAGAAGCATGGATGTTTTTCTCTCTAGATTAAGAAAATATTTTAAAAAAGATAAAACTATTGAAATTAAAAGTATCCGAAATCGTGGATTAACTTTTACTATAAAAGAATAAAATAAAATTGATTTTTTGGCTTTAAAAATGAAATTCCTCAGAGAAGGAACAGGGATAATATTGCCTTTTTTAAAGTTGATAAATTAAAAGTAAACTATTAGAAAACAGTAAAATAATTATATAATTTTTAAAATGAATTTATGATGAAAAATGTATTAAAAATCGCCATTGTATGTGTAATAACATTATTTGTAACGGAATTAAAAGCACAAACGCCTCCGACACCTCCAACACCTCCAAATCATTCATCTGAAACTCATACTTCTTCAACAAGTTCAAGAGTAAGTATTTCAAGATCAAATTCAAGGGTTAATGGAAGAAATAATTTAGATATTTCTATTCATAATTCTGATGATCGTTATAAAGTAAGAGCTTCTTTTACTAGAAAAAGAACGAATGAAATATATGAGAAAATTGCAGATGTTTTTGGAAAGTCTTCAGAAAAAAAATGGGAAAAAAGAAAAGAAGGAGAATTAATTTATAGAATTACACTTACAAAAGGAAAATTAAATGGAGTTTTATATAAAGATATTGCAAATGAAAGAATGATTACAGATTTTGAAGATTTATTTCAAGATATTCGTGATTATTTATCTAATGAGTAAAATAAAAATCTCGAAATCTAATAGTAGATTTCGAGATTTTCCCCTATAAAAATAATACAAAGAAATAGAAATTATTTTATTCTATCAGGACTATCTGTAATCAATCCATCAATACCGTTTAATTTTAAAATTCCAGCCGTGATTGAATCGTTTACTGTCCATGCATTTACTTTTTTTCCTTCTTGATGCGCAGAATCTATTACGTTTTTTGTAGCGAAAAGATAAAAAATACTATATTCAGAAATATATTCATATTCCATAATATCAAAATTTTCTGTTTTAGCATCTATATTTTCTGCTTCATTTTGATTGAAATTGACTTTTGCCATAAATAATTTATGTAATTCAATAGTTGGGTCAATATTATGAACATTTTCTAAAGTAGGAGTTTCAAAAGATTGAACAATAGACCATTCTAAAGCGTTGTTTTGGTGAATTAAATCAACAACTTTTTGTTCGATTTCAGGATAATAACCTTTGTCATTTTTGATTTCAATTAGTAGAGTTGCTCTTCCATTTACAGCTTTTAAAGCTTCGTCTAAAGTCGGAACTTTTTCTCCTTTAAATTCTTCTGAAAAATGACTTCCTGCGTCGAGTGTTTTAATGTATTCATAAGTTAAATCTTTAACCAAACCAGTTCCATTTGTTGTTCGATCGACAGAATCGTCATGCATAACAATTGGAATTCCATCACTTGTAACATGAACGTCGATTTCGACTCTTTGAACTCCATGAGAAATTCCAGCATTTAAAGCAGAAATTGTGTTTTCTGGAGCTAAATTTGCGGCTCCACGATGACCAGTAATTGTAATTGCTTTTTGTGAAGAAAAAGAATTAATTTCTCTTTGAGAAGTTGTAGTTTGTACTAAATTTTCATCTTTAGAACAAGAGATTAATGTAATTACCATTACAAATAATCCTACGATTGTTTTTTTCATTTTTGTTGAGTTGTTGAATTATAAATTCAGCACAATTTTCACAAACACAATTCCATTATTTCATAAAAAAATACTATTAACAGATGTTTAATGATTATTCTTAAAAAATTGTATAAAAAAAAGCCTTGACGTAAATCAAGACTTTTTTGGTTCAAATAAGAATATTAACTATTCAATTATCAATTTTTGTTGTAATGTTTTATTTTTACTTTTAATGTTTATAAAATAAATTTCTTTTTCTAAAGAAGAAACATTAATTTTCTCTGTGAAATTTTGATTTTGTTCTAAAACTAATTTTCCAGAAATATCAAAAATTTCTAAAGAACTAATTTTCCCAATATTTTGTAAAGAAATGAAATCAGAAGTTGGATTTGGATAAATAATAAATGAATTTAAATCAAATTCTTCCGAAGAAAGATCATTTGAAACATTTAATTGAAAACTGCAAGTATTAGAATTTCCATATTCATCTTCCACTTTTAAAGAAATAGTATGAATTCCTGTTTCTAATTCAGTATGTGGAGCAGGAGTTTGTGTAATTGTATATGGGCTACATTCAGTAATTCCGATGTTTTCAGTTGTATAATCTTCTAAAATGTGTGTATTTCCAGAAATAATAACTGATCTATTTTCTAAACAATTTTCAATAATTGGATCATTTTGATCTACAACATTTATTAAAAAAGAATAAGTATTTTCATTATTATTTTCATCCTTGAATGTTAATGTAACATTTGTGTTTTCAGTAATAATTTCACCTGATGCAGGAGATTGTGTTATTGTTACATCACTGCAATTATCAAAACTATTCAATAAGTTTAAAGTGATATAATCTGACATAAAAGTTTGACAATTTTCATTTAAAAGCAATTCATGATCAGAAATATATCCTTCAATAGTAGGAGGTGTTGTATCTTCAACGATTTTAATTTGTTGTTCAACATCAACAGTATTATTTTCAGAATCAGTGAAAGTCCAAGTAATTGTATAATTTTCTAAATCAGTAAATACCAAAGAATCTGTAGTAGAAACAGAAGTAAACGAATAACAATCGCTTTCTAAAGCAGGGTAATCATCTTCTGTAATTGTCAATTGACATTGAGAAATGATTGTATCTAAACCGATATAAGTTTGACTAACCAAAAGATTAAAATTAGTGAATTCATTATATCCATTAGGTTTTTCAATTCGAACCCAAATCGTATGAATGTTCATTGTTTGGTTTGTTACAGTTGTTGGAATAGAATTAGTATCACTTTCTGCATCGTTTTGAGAATTGTAAAATTTGATGACAAGTGATAAATCAGGATTATTATTTTGAATCATGTCACTTATTGGAGTTAGATCAAAAGAAGCATAACCATCTCCGTCACCATCACAAGCTTCTAAATTTATAGTATCTAAGTTTAATTCATCCGTTTGTGAGAATATTAGAGTTGAATTCAATAAAAAAAGGATAAAAGTAAGTTTCGCTAAATTTGCAATTTTTGATATAATTTTCATAATAAATTTAATTTTATGCAAAATTAAATAAAATATTATTTATAATTATGGTATTAATTGAAAATATTAACATATTCTAATCTTTTACCTCTAAAGTTTAATGTGGTATTTTTAATTTTTCATAAATGTTTAATTCTTCCCAAACTTTAGCATCTCCAAAGATTAATAATAAACTACCTGAACTATCGAAAATATCATTTAAAATCAAATTATTATTAGTATCTAATGCTATTCTCACTTTTCTATGATCAACTCCGCCGAAAATATATGGAACACCTATTAAAATTGTATTTCGATTTTTTATATGCATAAAACCATCTTTTTTCAATTTATATTTTAAGGTTTGACTTCTGACGATTTTTCCTTTTTTAATGAATTCAAATTTTACTTTTTCTTTATTTAAAACGTTGATTTTAAATATGCCACCACTTATTGAATCAAAATGTATTGTATCAGAAATTCCTCTTCCAGCTTTTCTATAGAATTTATTATTCGCATTATGGAAATAAGGAGATTTTGTTGCTAATTGATTTTTAGCGAAAATAGAATATTCACCATTTAATGAAGCAATATTAGTTCGATCTATTTTTTTATAATTTGTGGGTAATTTTTTAAATTTTGCACAACTTATTAATAAGAAAGACATAAAAATTAAATAAAAATATTTCATGTTCATTTAGAAATTAGAATTTTTTAATTCAGAAAATTACATAAAAAAAGAGAAGTTTTAGCTTCTCTTGGTTTGTAATGTTTTAAAAAGGAGAATAAGGTGTAGGTTGTATTTGTCCTAAATCAATAGTTTCAAATTCAAAATTTTCATGTAGATCAAATTCATATACTTCTGAAAGAATTATGATTGCAATTTCTGTTGTCCTTTCAGGATTATTTCCAACATTCAAAGCATAAAATGGAATTCCATCCCATTCATAAAAAGTAAATTCTTCAGCTATTTTTAAAGATTTAAACTTTTCTAAACGTTCTTTTTCATTGTCAAAAGCTAGATTAAAAGAAAAATTAAAATCCTGAGATTCTGGACTAATTTGTTCGATTAATCCTCCATGAAAGATTTGAAGTTCTTCCACATGATCTTTTAAAATATTTATTACAAATGCATTATTTGTTTTTTCAAATTTAGATGAAACTTCTATTATTGTTTTTTCTAATTCAATTTTCATTTTTTAATATTTATTTGTTTTAGGGGAACAGTTTAATCATTAATAAATTAAAAGTTCCATTTAAATAATCCTTTTTCTTTCATTGTTGCTCCAATTCTATTATAAAAATCAATAGCTTTTTGATTATCACTTTCAACTTCCCAACAAATTAAATTTATGTTTTTTTCAATGCAAATTTCCTTGGCTTTTTCCATTAAATAAAAACCAACTTTATGACTTCTATAATCTTTTAAAACAAATAAATCATCAAGATTCATATATTCAGAACCGCCCCAAATAGAATAATTCCAAGTGTATGAAAGATAACCAACAACTTTATTATCATACTCTGCTAATAATGCTCCAAATCGTGGATAATCACCAAATCCTGCATTTAGCATTTTATTTGTATCTGTAATTATAAATTCTTCTTGATTATGATATTTAGCAATTTCAATAATTAAATTATATAAGGTTTCAACGTCTTTTTTAGTTGCTTTTCGAATTTTTATCATTTTTCAATTTATAGTTAATTTTTATTATTTCTATAGCTGATAAAACTTTTAAATATTGAATTTCATTTTTTTAAAATAAAATATCAGTTGTAATTAACTGTATAAAAAAACTACTCAATAGATTCTTTTATAATTTCAAATATCTTTTTGTTCTGAGCTACTTCATGACCTTGGTTTTCAAGTATAACGAAATTGACTTTCTTATTATTTGTTTCCAGCTCTTTTGCATATTTTTGAGCTATAGTTATTGGAACAATTTTGTCATTATCTCCATGTATTACCGTTATTTGCGTTTCTCTATCAATGCTTTTTACATTTTCTATTGGAGAAAGACTACTTACCTTTTCATCCCAAATTGTAGTATTAGGTTGTAATTCTTTCATATATTTTCTCCATTGATGAAGATCACATGGACATGAAATAAGAACTGCACCAGAATACGTTTCTGAATATTGAGTTAATAAGTTTGCAGATATAGCAGCTCCACCAGAATGTCCGACTAATATTACTTCTGAGGGGTTGTATTTTTTCTTTAACTGATTTGTTAGGCTGTAAATCGCTTCTAAAACTTCTGCTGTATAGTTGTCACCTGTAGCTTTCCCTCGATCACCTTTTGAATGATTACCTTTAAAGTCCGTATATCCAGGTCTAAGAACTCCTACCGAAACAATATTAGAATTCTCATCAGCTATTTTTTTTGCGATGTCATATTGATAAGAAGGATTATTAAATGGCGCATCTCCATGTAATACCAGCACTAATTTAGGATTATTTAATTCTCCTGAACTAACATAAGGAATATGAAATAATTCATCAGATACACTAGAGTTTACAGTGCTTTGACTTTTAATTTGTTGACAGCTTAAACTAATAGAAATTATTAATGCTAAAATTCCAATACTTTTTTTAGAAATCATTTTATAAATGTATTTATTTGTAGTGTAACGTTTATGTGAGTAAGTTTTACTTTTTGTATTGTGCTTGTGGCAGAAAATAAAATTTATACTTTGTTTTTTATTTCAAATCTCTTTATTTCAATCAATCCAACAACTAAGAGAGCAATACCAGCTATCACACCAAAAGCAATGCAAATCCCAGCAGTTCCATTAGGATTACTAACTACTCCTGTTTCGGGTATTGAATAACTTAATAAACCTGATATGCATGCTATTCCAGCCATTATACATTCTATTTTAGCAATTCTTTCCTTTAATTTAAAGATAATTATTGCCCAAATAATAAAAGGAACAACTAACACTAGTATTGCTCCCCAATAAACTCCTATGCTTACCATTATAATATTTTTTTAATTTTTTGTAACAGTTTATATATGTTTTGTTTTATGTTTTCTTCTGTGAATGAAAATGAAATTTTCACTTTGTTGTATGTAATTTAATATTTATCAGTTCTTTCAATATAACTTTCAAATAAATCTTTTAAACTTACATTTATTTTATTAGATACTGTTCTCAATCTATCTTTTGAAAGATATGAATACATTACTATAAAATATTCAACTTTTACAGAATCTTTATTTGAAATAAAATCTTTTTCTTTAATTATTAAACTATCGATTTGATGATATTTTAAATGTTTAAATTGTTTAGGAAACTTCTTTTGAAAATATTCTGTTTTTTTAAAATAATCTGAATAACTACATTCGTTTATTATTTCTTGATAAGTTTTTTCAATTTTGTATGAGTCAAATGGATTTATACTGATTAAATCTAAGCCTGTTCCACAGTCAAAGCTATTAGAATAGTCTGTGTCATAATTCGGAAATAAGTTTTTTCTTAATGAATAAAAAAAAATAGTATCATTAAATTTCATCAGTTTTTTTCCAGATCTATAATTGAGTACATATTTAGGTGAAAGTGAATTATTATTATAATTGAAGAGATATTTATTGTTATTTTTTGTTATGGATAATTTACTTGACCTATCTATTTCATAATTCCATTCATTAGGACTGATTATTACACTAGATGAAAAATATCCTCTAAATACATATAAATCAATTATTAAAATGCTTATAAATATTGATAATTGAATTAATATTCTTTTTCTTAATCCTTTTTTCATTTTTTTTCATTAAATACAACTTAGAAATAAATAGAATTCCGTTTATTTCTATTATATCAATAACTATAAAATTTCTGTAAATTTTGAATTTTCATAGCAGCAGATGGACAAATATAGAAGAATCTATATATTATTAACAAGTAAAGGAAATAAATATTTAAATCAACTAAATAAAAGCTTATGAATAATACTTATTTAAATAGTTGAAAACAAAAAAGCATATTAAAATATTTTTTTGATATGCTTAGATAATTATTGTATAAATTTTATTAAGATTATTTTACTTGATTTTAAATCAGTTCTTTGTTAGGCACAGTTTTATTCATAAACTACTTTTCTTAATATAGTTCTCCAATTGTTTTGAGGTTCAGCATATTTTATTAAGTTTAAATCTTCTATTCGATATTTAACTGAAGTTTTACTTATTCCAAAATAATCAGATAGGTAGTCTATAGTTTTATAATAATCTTCTTGATTTATTTTCTGTTTATCTAAATATATATATTGAGGTTTACTTATTCCAATTCTTGTTCTAAAACCTACAAATTGAATAAAAAATAACTCTCTAGGTAAAAACAAAGAAATTGCAAATTTATTTGCTTGCCATTCAATCCAATTTTTTTCATTTGTTAATAAATATTTATCTGACTCAAAGTTATATTTAGAATCTTCAAAGTCATTATAAACTTCTTGATTTATTTTAAGGTTACTATGTAAAAAGAAATGTCCAAGTTCATGTCCAAGAACAAAAGGAAACTTTTCTGTATTTACTATTGAACAATCTATCAATATTTCTTTTTTTGACACATTATAGTATCCTGCAATTTTTTTTCCATTTACACTTTCTATACTTCTAGTAAAATCAAATGATATATCATATTCTTCATTTAAAAATATGATAAACTCATCTATATCAATTGATTTTTTTATTTTATTATATTTACGAAGAATATTTAAGGCTTCTTTCTCAATATAATTTGAAGATAATTTTTTTAGTCCTTTAATTTGATTTAAACCAAAAACATTTCTAATAAAGCTTATAAATTCCTTATAAATTAAATCATTTTCATTTTTTTTCTCATCCTCTTTTTCAGTTCTATGTAATATTATTTCATGTTTATTTTCTTTATTCACTTCAATCAGCATCATACCTGTATTTTTAGCAAAATTTAATCCGCCTTTTTGAAATGAATTATCTGAAATCATTACTCCTTTCACATTTTTTCCTGCCACTTGATCTATTTTTGACCAAAATTCTTCTACATCGTCAACTGGAACTTTTTTTGAGTTAGAACTTTTACACTCGATTAAAAATAATAATGAAAATCTATGAGCATTTGGAGGCCATATTTCAATTGATAAATCAAAAATTATTTCTTTTTCTCTTCTTTGAGAGTAATAACCTTTCTTTTTAAATACTCTTGCAGATGTTTTTGAAATACCAAATTCATCGTTTTCAATTGCTTTTTGAATTAAATGATAAGATTTATCTTCAAATTTATCTCCTACCTTAACTGTATTCATTATGTTTCTTTCTTAGCTTTTTCTTTAATTGTGCCCAACGGTGAGTATAAGAATAGTAGCCGACCGCGTTGCACTTTTCTGTCAAGTTACACGAAAATTGAAGCGGGCTACAACCCTTGAATTTACTACTGTTTTGGCTATTATTTTTATACATTGTTGTGCGTAGTTATTCCTTCATCTTGTCCCATATTTCTTGCATTTTCGATAACTCTTCAAAACTATCTGTATTATGCAAGAATCCAATATTTTCATTTTCTGATTTATCAATTATAGAAATTAATAAGTTTAAGTTTGTCGTCTGAATTTCAGATAATGAATCTAAGTCTGTTTGTATTTGAGTCGAAGGGTTACTATTTATGTAGTTTTTAAATTTGCCAATCAAGCCAACAAATATGTCAGAAAGTTGAACCATCAGATTAGATTGTGAATCAACGAATGAATAATTTTTTATTTCATCATCTCTATCTAAAATCCTATAATCTTGAAAAATCTCTGAAATAGAATCTTCATTATCTAATATGTGAGTTGAGTTTTTAAACAGATATATCGGTCTTAAGTAAAAATGCGACAAATCTTTAAGTAAGATAAAATCTTCCTCTTCCATAATAAAAGGCAAGCTTTCCGCTTTTTTTGCTTCTTTAAGAATCTGTCTTAATGACTCTAATCCAAAATGATACTCAGGAGAATCAATGTAGGCACCAAATAACGATGTCAAATCTTCAATAAATTGAATTACTTTAACAGACTTTATATTAGGATATTCATAATTGTAAAATAATTCAATAACAGAGTCAATTTCTAATCTTGAAAGTTTATACAAATCATTTTTTAAGTGATTGGCAAAAGTAGGGTCTAATTGCATAGCAGCTTCCGAGTTGACAATTGCAGAATCAACAATATCTACAATTGCCCAATAGAAAACATTTAGGCTAGAGTAATGAACAAAAATATCATTGTCATTTAGAAACTGTAAAAAAAGTTGAAGCTTTTTTGATTTCAAACAATCAATGAAATTACCATTTGCAATATGTTTAAACTTTACTTCTTTAGTTGTCTTTTGTAAATTGAAACTTTCAATTAATCCTCGAACATCAGGAGCATTACCTTTATGAACCAAACCTCCCAAAACAAAATTTGCTGTAAATGAAGAATTAAAGTCATTTTCACGGACATAAAATTTTCTCAAATTATTTGTCTCATCGTAATAAAACGTATAAGATTCATCAAAATCGGCAGTTCTTGCAAGCATTTTTGTTGTCTCTCTTATTTCTTGAATTTGAAAATCTGTCATTATATACTGCTGTTTATTTTAATTACGCACAACATAATTATAACAAGAACTCCTGTTATTTCTATTATATCTGTAACTATAAATTATTTATTGAAAAAAAGATTTCATAGCAGCAGACGAACAAATATATTAGAATCTAAATTTTTTAACAAATAAAAATCGGAATATTTAAATAAATATATTGAGGGTTTTAAGCATTAGTTTAATAAAAATAAATATTGAAAAGATAGTCTTATTAAAAAATCGATTTTACATATAAAAATATGCTCTTTTCTAGTTTTTATCACTCCGACAGTGATATTTAAGACAAATCCACTCGAAGGAACAGAAAAGCAAGAGGAAGGAACCACTAAGACGCTTGAAGGAACAGAAGAGCAAGCAGAAGGAACAGCCCAGACACTCGAAGGAACGGAAGAGTAAGTAGAAGGGATAGCTTAGACACTCGAAGGAATGGAAGAGCAAGTAGAAGGAACCACTCCGACAATTTTAAATTAAAAAAGAACTTAAAATACAACCCAAATAAATGAGAAGTAAAGAAAGTTCTTTAATCATCTAAAAACTATTTAGCCACTTTAAGTTTTGTCAAAATCACTTCTAATAAACACCATTTTGTAAAAGCGTTTTGTAAAAGATTTAATCCAACAAAAACGGCCAAATAAATCCATGCAGGACTTACATAGTGAGATAAAATAATGCTTATCAGAATCATGCTTCCTGCAAAGCCTCTTACAATTCTATTTTGCATATAATACTAAATTATGGTTGGTTTTCTGTTTTAAAATCTCCCTTCAAAAGAAGGGAGATTTTGAGCAAATGTAATCTATATTCGGTAAGACTTATCCAGAACAAAACTCGCTTTCTCTACTCAAATTTGAGGGGGAATTAAGAGAAAAAATTCTGGTATAAAACTCAAATATTTATACACATTAAGATTTAGCTTTATTTACATTATGCTTCTTTTTTTCCATCATGAAATAAACCATAGGAACAATTAACAATGTTAAGAATGTCGAAGCGATTGTTCCTGCCATTAATGAAATTGCTAAACCTTGGAAAATTGGATCGAAAAGAATTACAAATGCTCCAATAACTACTGTTCCAGCTGTTAATAAAATCGGTGTTGTTCGAACAGCACCAGCCTCTATTATAGCTTGTTTTAATTCAGCTCCTTCATTTAATCGAAGATTAATAAAATCAATTAATAACACGGAATTCCGTACCATAATTCCTGCCAATGCAATCATTCCGATCATCGAAGTCGCTGTAAAATAAGCATCAAACACCCAATGCCCTAATACAATTCCAATCATAGAAAGTGGAATTGCAACCATCATCACAAGAGGCGAACGGAATTTTTGAAACCATCCTACTATTAATACATAAATGACTATGATAACTACCAAAAAGGCTGTTCCTAAATCTCTAAATACTTCCAAAGTAATTTGCCATTCACCGTCCCATTTAACAGTATAATCCTCTAAAACATCAGGTTGTTTGATATATAACTCATCTATAGAAAAACCATGTGGAATTTTTAAATCCTGAATTGCATCACTAATTCCCAAAATAGCATACGCAGGACTTTCCAAATCTCCAGCCATGTCTGCTGTTACATACACAACCGGACGTTGATTTTTTCTATAAATATATGGTTCTTGAGTTGCTTTTTTAATTTTAGTTACATCTGCTAATGAAATCATGTTTCCATTCTGCGATTTCACGTGTAACTGTCTTATTTTTTGTAAATAATGTTTGTCTTTTTCTTCAAAAGTTAAATTAATTGGTACATTTTCAAAAGAATTTTCATCAACTAAAAATACATTAGTTCTCGGTGTCATCGCAACATTTATTGCTTGTGCAATTTGATGTTGCGTAACACCTGAAAGCATCGCTTTTTCTTTATCAACTTCTAATATAACTTTCTCTTGTGGATGATTTACATACCAATCAATATCTACAACATTTTCTTGTTGGTGTAATAAACCTTTTACTTGATTAGCTAAATCAATTTGCGAATCATAATCTGGTCCATAAATTTCTGCAACAATCGTTGATAGAACTGGTGGACCTGGTGGAATTTCTACAATTTTTACATTCGCATTGTATTTTTTTGCAATCTCTTGAATACTTTCTCGCATTCCTTTTGCAATATCATGACTCTGTGCTTTTCGCTCTCCTTTGTCAATCAAATTTACTTGAATATCCGCTTCATAACTGTTTTGACGCATATCATAATGACGTACTAATCCGTTGAAATTAATCGGTGAAGCAGTTCCTATATAACTTTGATAATTTAGAACCATTGGCTGCGTAGCAATATAACTTCCAATTTCTTTTGCAACTAGAGAAGTTCTTTCTAAAGTAGAACCTTCTGGCATATCAATCACTACTTGAAATTCATTTTTATTGTCAAAAGGAAGCATTTTTACTGCAACACTTTTAAAATAAAACATACTCAAACTTGCGAACAGAATCAAAGAAGTAACTCCTAAAGTCATCCAACGTTTTCCAGAAGAGTCTAAAAGAGGATTTACAATTTTGTAGTATAGTTTGTATAAGCCCGTTTGTTCTAAAACAAAGGTATCCTCTTTATGCTCTTCTTTTTCTCCCTTTTCTGGTAGAATATGATACGCTAAATATGGCGTAATTGTAATTGCTACGAATAAAGATAGAATCATTGCTATCGAAGCTCCAATTGGCATTGGACTCATGTATGGTCCCATTAATCCTGACACAAATGCCATTGGTAAAACAGAAGCTATTACAGTAAATGTAGCAAGAATTGTTGGGTTTCCAACTTCATTGATAGAATACAATGCAGCATCAAACAAATTCATCTTTTTCATTTTAAAATGTCGATGCATGTTTTCTGCAATAATAATCGAATCATCCACGACAATTCCAGTTACAAAAACTAAAGCAAAAAGTGTAATACGGTTTAAGGTATAATCTAAAAAATAATAACTAAATAAAGTCAAGGCAAACGTGATTGGCACAGAAAGAAAAACAACCAATCCACCACGCCAACCCATTGCAAACATTACAATAATTGTTACTGCAACAATGGCTCCGATTAAATGCATTAGTAATTCAGAAACTTTTTTAGAAGCAGTTTCACCGTAGTTTCTTGTAATTTCTAAATGCACATCTTTTGGTAATAGAGTAGGAGCAATTTTCTCAATTTTACTTTGTGCAAAATCAGCTAAATACATTGCGTCTGCTCCTTTTTTCTTGGAAACACTTAAAGTTACAGCTGGAAATTCTCCTACAACATCTTTATTTGAAGCTCCTCCATAAGCAAAACTCACATAATTTTTTGCCGATTCAGGTCCATCAATAACTTTTGCAACTTCATGAAGATAAATAGGTTTTTGGTTTTTAAATCCAATAATTAAATTAGAAATATCTTCTTTTCCTTTTAAAAAAGAACCCGCATGAATTAATATTTCTTTGTCATTTTGTAAAGATTTTCCAGAACTATTCGATGCATTTGCAGCTTGTAATAATTGTTGAATTTCTAAAATATCAATACCACTTTTTTCTAATTTTCCTGGATCAATTTCAATTTTAATTTCTCTAGATCTTCCTCCAATTACCTTTGTTGTTGAAATATTATTGATTTGCTCAATTTCATTGGAAAGTTCTTGTGCAACTTGTCTTAATTGAAAATCATCATATTTATCACTCCAAAGTGTCAATCCTAAAATCGGAACATCATCAATTGAACGTGTTTTAATCAAAGGATTGGAAACACCCACAGGCATTTGATCTAAATTTTTATAAATTTCATTGTATAATTTTACAATCGAACGCTCAATATCTTCTCCAACATAAAATTGAACAACCAACATTGCTTGCTCAGAAAGGGAAGTAGAATAAACATATTCTACACCTTTTACATTGGAAATAATTTTTTCTAAAGGTTTTACAACTTTCGTTTCTACTTGTTTTGGAGAAGCTCCAGGAAATTGTAAAAATATATCAGCAATTGGTACTTCAATCTGTGGTTCTTCTTCACGTGGAATCAAAAAAGAACTATAAATACCAACGCTCAAAAATGCAATCATCAACAAAAGTGTCAACTTCGAATTGATGAATGGTTTTGCTATTTTGGCTGCGATTCCTGATTTCATAAATAATATGTTTTATTGAACTGATTTAAACTTTTACACTAAAAACCCGCTTCAAGCAAGTTCACTGTTGACTTGCTAAAATTTTGAACCGTAGCTAAGGCTATGCTTAAAAATTTTATCGTCATCATCAGTAAACATCAGATGAAGCTCTTGTTTTGGCTTAAAAATTTAAATCACTTCATCTGAATTGGCATTCCGTCTTTTAATCTGCCTTCGTGTTTTACAATAATTTTTTCATCTTTATTCAACCCAGAAACAACTTCAATTTGATTTCCTTGTTGATTTCCTGTTTGAATCCATCTTAAAATGGCTGTATTTTGATTGCTTGGCGTGAAAACTCCTGTTAATTGTCCTCTTTTTACTATAGCTGAAATTGGAATAAAAACACCTTGTGAATTTTCTGATTTGTTCGCTTCTTTACTATCATTTTTTAAAGAAATCGTTGCATACATATCTGAAAAAAGAGAAATTTTTTCTGGATTTTCAATAACTGCTGTAAATTGATATTGACGACTTCCCATTCCAGAAGATTTATCAATCTCATCTATTTTTGCCGTAAAATTTTTCGAAATAGAAGGGATTTCCACTGTAATTTTATCTCCAATAGAAGTAGTTGCAAGAAGATTTTCTGGGAGTTGTGATTTGATTTTAAATTGTTTGTTATTTTCAATTTTAAAAATAGGTTGCATCGGTGTAATCAAATCTCCCTTTTCAATCATTTTTTGTGTTACAATTCCAGAAAAAGGAGCAATAACTTTATTATATGATATGATTGTATTTAATTCTTGAATTTGTGCTTTTGTCGCTTCCAACTTTGCTTTCATCATTTCATAACCTGCTTTTACATCATCCCATTCTTTGTCTGTAACCGAATTTTGTTCATGTAATTTTTGGAAACGATTGTAATTTTTTTCTGCAACATTAAATTGTGCTTGTGTTGCTTTCAAACTTGCTTTTAATTGTGAAAGTTTGGCTAATTGATCTTTATTTTCAATGCTTGCTAACAAAGTTCCTTTTTGCACTTTATCACCTGCTTTTACATAGATATTTTGCACATATCCATTCATTCTAGGGTGTAAAGAAACTTGTTGTTGAGGTATAATAGTTCCGCTTAAAACAAATCCATTATTAGAAAGCAATTTTGGATTTTCCACAGAAACAACAACAGGATGTATATTTTGTGTTTTTGTAGTATTTTCTTTGTCATTTCCACAACTGATAAACAGCAAACTTGAAAATGCAATCGTATATATAGTTGATTTAAATTTCATGACTTATTTTGTTAAAAATTCTAGATAAAACTGAAGTGTTTGTAATTGGTATTTTGTTTCTAAAAGTTTTAATTTTAAAGTGCTTACCATCGATTCTGATTGTAAAACGTCAGATGCTTTTTCCAAACCTTGTTCAAATCGATTTCTTCTAATTTCAAAACTTTTTTCAGCTTGTAAAAGTGCTGTTTCGTAAACCTGAATTGCATTTTTTACAATTTCAATATTATCTGTTGTATGTTGAATTTCAATAGTTGTTTTTTCTAAAGTTTCTTGTAAAATAGTTTCATTTTTCTCAATTGCTATTTTTTGTTGCTTTTGCTTAAAAATATTTTGAGATCCAGAGAAAATATTCCAAGAAAGTTTTACACCAGCGAAATAATTTTCATTATCAAATTTTCCAACATCTTCCGTATTCCATTCATAAAAACCAAACGCAGAAACTGAAGGAACCCAGTTTAATGTAGTTGCTGTTTTTGTTGCTTTTAAAGCTTCAATTCCAGTTTTAATCGCACTTATATCTGCTCTACTTTCTATAGAATTGTTAGAAAATAAACTCTTTGTTGGCTGCAAGTGAATTTCTTCTAAAAACAATTCTTCTTCTTGAAAACCAATCAAATGTTTTAATAATAAAAGTTGGTGCTTTTCGTGGTTCTTAGATTGCTTTAACTCCAAATGAACTTGCTCTTTATAGATATTTGCTTCCAAAGCATCCGCTTCCAGAATAATTCCTTGGTTTTTAAAATTTGTAGCAAGTTGTTCGATTGCTTCCGCAACTTTTAATCTGTGTTGATTGTTTTCAATTATTTTTCTTGAAAGTAGAGCATCGATATAAGATTTGGCAACATAAAACTCCATATGCTCCGCAGTTCTTTGCTCAATAAATCGTTGCATTTGCCAATTCTTTTTTGCAGCTTTTCGTTGATACAAATTAGAAGTGTTTAGAATGGAAATTCCTGCATTGATTTTTGTATTAAATAATTTTGTGTCTTCTGGATTATTCAACAAAATTG
Source organism: Aureivirga marina (assembly GCF_015767265.1). Lineage (GTDB taxonomy): Bacteria > Bacteroidota > Bacteroidia > Flavobacteriales > Flavobacteriaceae > Aureivirga > Aureivirga marina. The sequence continues at coordinate 59,922 of NZ_JADPIB010000010.1, read as the reverse complement.
GATTAAAATCTTGTTGTGTAATTTCTTTTTTCGACAATGTAAAACCAAAAGATTGCATTGGATTATCCGTAGAGTAATACGCTGATTCTGCATTTATATGTGGAAGTAAAAATGCATTTGTTTGATTATACATCGCTTTTGCTTCTGCTGTATTTTTAGAAGCAATTTGTATTTTATGATTGTTCTGCATTGCCATTTGAATTGCCTCTTTTAAATCCAAATTTGGCTTTGGATTTTCTTGAGCAAATAAACTTTGCAAACCAATCAATAGAATTATTATAAATTTTTTCATTATATTTAATTATTAATATATGAACACTTATTCATGTTTTAATGTAAAATTTTTTAATTTCGATTTAGTTTAATCACCGAACTTATTTCATTTTAAAATATTAAATAAATAAAGTTATATATGGTTATATATTCATATAGTAATTCAAAAAAATAGCTTTAATTATGCATCATCCAGTTATTGTAACCACCTTTTAAATCGAAAACATTTGTAAATCCGTTTTCCTTTAGAATTCTCGCTGCTTTTTGACTTCTAATTCCACCTTGACAATACAATAAAATTTCTCTGTCTTTAGCGATTGAAGAAAAAGAATTGATGAAATTTGGGTTATTTACATCAAAATTTTGTGCTTTATTGATTTTTCCAGCTTTTACTTCACCAGAAGTTCTTACATCAACCAAAAGAATTCCTTTTTCTTTGATTTTTTCTGCAAAATCAACTGCTGTTAATCTACTTGGATCTGCTTTGAAAATGTTTTTTAAAAAATTCATATCACTTATATTTTTTACTTCCACCCTAAAAAGAGTGGAAGTAGAGGATTATACAATGCTGCAATTTGACATACAATCAAAAATGGAAAGAATTTTACGATCTGTAACTCTATAATACATATGCATTCCTTGTTTTTCAGAACTTAAAATTCCTTTGTCTTTCATCTTAATTAAATGATGAGAGAGCAATGATTGTTCAACGTCTAGATTTATTTTTTCAAGAATTTGAGAAACCGTCAGCGGTTCTTCACGCTCTAAAACTTCCAAAACTTGTAAACGAATTGGATGTCCGATGGTTTTTAAAATCTCCGCAACTTTTAAAACTTTTTCTGGTTCTATGATTTTATCTCTATTCATGAAGCAAATATATGAACATATTTTCATATACCAAATATTTTGATGGAATTTTAACTTTAACATCTGAAATTATTAATTAATATTCTTGAATAATTATTGCTGAAAAATGAAATAAAAATGAATGTTTAAAAATTGATAGAAGATTGATTCTTATTTTTAAAAAACTAGAATTTTAAAAAAGAGTTTATTTCCTTAAAAGAATTTTTGTATTCTTGTGATTAAATAAAAAAATAGAAATTGCTAAACAAAAACTATGACTGAACAAAATAAATTGATGATGAAAAAGTATTTAAATATTAAAAATTTAGTTATCCTTTTTTTACTAATAATAATTGCAGTTTTATATAAAAAAGAATCAAATATAATTTATAAAGAGAGTATTTTTTCAAGTAAACAAAAACAATGTGATGTTTCATATTTTGATGGTAGAGGATTTAGACTTCCTGTTACTAAGATAGAATTAAAAGAAAATTATTTATTTTTTTATGATGAAGGAGATGAGCTTTTTATATTGTCTTCTCATGTAAATTCTATTAAAAGTTTAAGAGTTTTTGATGAAGAAATTGAAGAATAATTTTTATAATTTGGTTAGATAAATTAAAATAATCTTATAAATATTTACTTCCTTCTTTCACACTTAAATTAGAAAGTGAATGATTTTGGATAAAATTGCGAACCCAATCTGGATTAGTTTTGCTGTAATTTCGCAACGCCCAACCAATGGCTTTGTTTAAGAAAAATTCTTTAGTTCCATTACACTTGATAATCGCAGTTTTTAATAATTGTTTATCTGTTTTACTTTTATATTTTAATTGGAATATAAGTGCTGTTCTTTTTAACCAAAGATTTTCAGATTGTAGCCATTTATGAATAAATTCTTCTTTTTTAGAAGGAAATTTTAAGAAATAATCACCAATTAAATTTGAAGCAACAAAATCAACCGTATCCCACCAAGATTTTGTAATGATTAATTTTTCAAAAATAAAAATGTCTTCAACAGAAAATAACTTTTTATATTTTAAATAAAATTCTTGCGCAAAATATTGCAATTCTCTTTCTGGTTTATTCCAAAGCTCTAAAGTGATTTTTGCTGCTTTTTCTTTACTTGGTAAATTTTCTTTCGCAAAAAAATATTTTTGAATTTCTTTTCTTTCAGGAGATTTTACACCATAAAATGTAAATAAATCTTTCATATAAGCTTTTTGTTGTGCTGCAATTTCCGGATTTGCTTTTGCTTTAAACTGTTCAAGAATCTCTAAAATTTCCATTTTTATTTCTCTAAAAGTTACTTTAAGTTAATAAATTGCTATTATTGTAGCAAAAAAAATAAAATGCCTGTAAATAGAAATGCATTGATTCGATATAAAACTATCGATCAGTGTTTACAAAATAGATTTCGAAAGTGGACAATCGATGATTTGGTAGATGCATGTTCTGATGCTTTGTATGAATATGAAGGAATCGATAAAGGTGTAAGTAAAAGAACAGTGCAAGGTGATATTCAGACAATGCGAAGTGATAAATTAGGATATAATGCGCCAATTGTTGTTTTAGAACGTAAATATTATACTTATGAAGAAGAAGATTATAGTATTACAAATATTCCAATTTCAAATCAAGATTTAGATAAACTGACAGAAGCTGTAGAATTTATGAAACAGTTTCAAGGTTTTTCACATTTTCAAGATTTAAGTACGATGGTACGAAAGTTAGAAGATCAAATTTATGCAGCAAAAACCCAGAAAAAACCTGTAATTGATTTTGAAAAAAATGAAAATTTACGTGGTTTGAAATATTTAGATGTTTTGTATAAATCGATTATTCAAAAACAATCAATTGATATTACTTATAAATCTTTTAAAGCTAGAAAAGAAGAAACATTTACAATTTATCCTTATTTATTAAAAGAATTTAGAAATCGTTGGTTTATTCTTGGACAAAGAAAAAAAAGAGAAGGTGTTTTAAATTTGGCTTTGGATAGAATTTTAAATATTTCTAAAAGTGATTTGCCTTTTCGAGAAGCACATAATTTTGATCCAGAAAAACATTTTAAAGATGTTATTGGTGTAACTGTTAGTCCGAATTTACCTGCGGAAAAAGTGATTCTTTATGTGACAAGAAAACATGCTCCATATGTGTTGACAAAACCTTTACATAGTTCACAGAAAATGATTGATCAAGATCGTTTTGGAATTACGATTTCTTTAGATGTGCAACATAATTATGAATTAGAAAAAGAAATTCTTGCATTTGGAGAAGCAATTCGTGTGATTAAACCAGAAAGATTAAGGAAAAACATAAAAGATCGTTTGCTAAATGCTGTAGAAACTTATCAAGGAATGATTCATGAAAAATCTTATAGAAAAGCAAATTTTCAATTAGAGCATAAAGGTTTTAGTATTTTAGAAAATGTATATACTACGAAAGAAATTCGAAGAATTATTGGAGTTTTAGAAAAAGAAAATATCACCAAACATCGAAAAGTATATGCGGAGCGAAAATTACTTCAAAAAGTTCCAAATTTAAAAGGAATTCTTTTTAATAGAAATCTAAGAAATATTTTAGAACGAATTGATGAAAGGGCAGTTTTAACCAAAGCAATTTATTTTGATAAATCGGAAAAATTCAATTGGATTGTGCCTTGGCATCAGGACGCGATGATTAATTTAAAATTTAAAAAAGAAACCGATGGATTTTTTGGTTGGACAAAAAAAGGTGATGTAATCAGCGTTTGTCCGCCTGAACATATTTTACAAAATACCTTTACCATTCGAATTCATTTGGATGATGTTGATGAAACAAATGGTGTTTTAAAAGTGATTCCAGGTTCGCATAAAACTCGTTTGGAAGATGCTGAAGTAAAAGCAATCACACAAAATAGTATTCCTTATGAATGCAAAATAAAAGCTGGAGGAGTTCAATTGATGAAACCTTTAATTTTGCATAGTTCTTTAAAATCGGAAGAAAATAAGCGAAGAAGAGTGATTCACTTAGAATTTTGTACAGAATTTTTACCTAATAATTTAGTTTGGGATGAATTATATGTTTTTTAAATTCGCAGTCTTTTTTAGATAGAATGATGAAAGAACATAAACACTTTAAAATATTTAAACCATACGGCTTTTTAAGTCAATTTAAATACGAGTTAAAAAGAAAGAAAAAATTACTTGGTGAATTACATGATTTTCCAGAAGGAACAATGGCAATCGGACGTTTAGATGAGGATTCGGAAGGATTACTATTATTAACAACAGATGGAAAAATAAGCAATGATATTCGAAGTAAAAAGGTAGAAAAAGAATATTATGTTCAAGTAGATGGAATAATTACAGAAGAAGCAATTCTGCAACTTTGTGAAGGTGTAGAAATTACTGTAAACAAAGAAAAATACAAAACAAAACCTTGTAAAGCTTCTAAAATTGAAATTCCAATATTGCCAAAAAGAGCCAAAAAAATCAGAGACGAAAGACATGGACCAACTTCTTGGGCTTCGATTACAGTTTCGGAAGGGAAATTTCGACAAGTTAGAAAAATGACTTCTGTTGTTGGTTTTCCAACATTACGTTTGGTTCGTGTTCGAATTGGTGATATTACTATTGAAGGTTTAGATGCAGGAAGTGTTGAAGAAATACAAATGAATTAAAAACTCCTCAATTTGAGGAGTTTTTTTGAGATAAACACGCAAACCAAAGATTAATTTACAGAAACTAATTCGCCTTTTTTGTACATTTCTGTTTTTTCTAATTTTCCTTGATTATTATAGATGTGTAAAGTTCCATTTCCATTGATTAAACTTCCTTTTTGAAGTAAATTTCCTGTATTATCGTATAATTGATACACATCCATTAACTTGTTGTTTTTAAAAAGTTTTACTGCTTTCAATTGTCCATTTTTATAGAAATCTTTTTGTTCTCCATTTCGTTCATTATCTTCAAAATTTCCTATACTCATTTTTTCTCCACTCGGATAAAAAGCTTCCCATTTTCCTTTTCTTTCCCCATTTTTAAAATTCTGTTTAAAATTTAATTTTCCATCATTGAAATAATATTTCCAAATGGAATCTTTACCGTCTGATTTATAAACTCCTTCACTTATTAAAATCCCTTTTGCATTATAAGCTTTCCATAGTCCAACTTTTAATCCTTTTTCAAAAGCTCCAACATGCATTATTTGTCCATTTTTATGAAATGTTTTAAACTCACTATTTTTTAATCCTTTTTCATAAATTCCTTCTTCAGAAAGTTGCTTGTTATCATAATAAATTTCCCATTTTCCAATAGCTTTTCCTTTTTCTCTTTTTCCAATTGCTTTTAATTTTCCGTTTTCATGAAAATATTTCCATTCTCCCTCTGCAAAACCTTTATGATATTTTCCAACTTGTGCTAATTGTCCGTTTTCATAAAATTCTTTGAATTCTCCTTCAGCAAAACCTTCTTCATAATTTCCAATTTTTGCTATTTGTCCATTTTCATAATATTCTTTAAAATCTCCTTGTGCATAACCATCTTTTTTGTTTCCAACTTGTGCAAGTTGTCCATTTTCATAAAATTCTTTGAATTCAGTTTGACTATAGCTAATTGTAATGTTTAAAATTAATACGAATAGAAATAATTTTTGAGGGTTCATTTTAATTGTGTTGTTAAGATTTTTATTTATGTCAAAATTAATTTTCTTGACTTCTTTTTTGTAAAGCTTAGTGTATGATTTGTTTATCAAAAGATTATCATTTTAATGGAAAGTTTAAGGGAATTTTAATTCGATAAAGAAATGTATATAAAAAGAAAAATATGTATAAAAAAAGTGAAGATATTTTTGAGTTGTCAAAAAAATAATAAAAAAAATGTGTAGAAATTGGTTTCATTCTTTTTCTTATGAAAGAATAATAAATATAGAATTAAAAATCATTTTGTAATTTTGCAATCTTATTTTAAGTAAAATGAAATTTATACTTGTATTTTTTAAATAATATAAAATTTAAGATTAAAAAATAGAAGTGTAAGATTTCATGAGAATGATATAAAAGAATTCATGAAGAAACTACTGTTTATTTTATTCGTTTTTGCATTTTTTGGAATGAATGCACAAACAAAATTTAATGTGGAAGCGCATTTAGGTTACGCTTTCAACAATGATTTATACATGAACCAAGAAAAAATTTCCTCAAATACTGTTTTGATGACACAACTTGGTGCAAATGTTCAAATTCCAATTTACAAAGGTATTTATGGTGAAACAGGAATATATGGAAAGTTATATTTTGCAGAAGGTGAAGTTCGAAATTCATCTTACAATGCCAAAACTTTACGTTTGGATATTCCATTTTTACTTGGTTATCATTTTCTGGAAAAATATAGAATTTCTTCTGGTTTTTCTTTGAGTAATAATCGTGATTTTAATGAACTTAATATCAGTAAAGAAAACAATGTTCGTGTAAATTTTCTGATAAAAGGAGGGTATGCTTTTCATAAAAAATGGCAGATTGTTGCACTTTTTCAAAGAAATTTAAGAACAACTCCAGATTTATTTTTATTGAATGAACCAAGAACAACTATTTCTGTTGGAATTTCTTATGCTTTAAAATAAAACCAAATGAAAAAAATTATAATAAGTTTTACTTTCTTAATTCTTCTAATTTCTTGTAGTGATTTTGATGAAGAATTAAAGTTTGATGTTCCGTCTTATAAGGATGTAACTATTGAAAATTTAGAAACTCCTTTTCCTGTGATTAATTTAATTGCAAATGAAGAACAGGTTGAAAAAATGTTTGAAAATTATCGTGCAGAAATTGAAATTGAAGCACGAATGGATTTATATAGAAATCATGAATTACAAGTAGATCGTGAACTTGTAGAATTGGAAATAAAAGGAGGAAAGTCTGCAACTTTTGAGTTGAAATCTTTAGGAATTAAATTTGACGATACACAAGATAATTCGCAAAGACAAATTATTAATCCAGAGAAAATACTTCCAAATCATAGTTTAGATAAAATAAAATCTTTCCGTTTACGAAATTCAGGAAACGATTTTTTTGATACAATGTTGAAAGACGCAACTTATTCTGAATTGGCAATTGAACTTGGTTTGGATTTTGAAGTTTCTTATTATGAGCCAGCTTTTGTGTTTATAAATAATGAGTTTTATGGAATGTTGAATATTCGAACAGAAACAAATTCGAATGGAATTTCGAGACTTTTTGATAAAAAGAAAAAGCATTTAACGATGGTAAAAGTGGATTCTCCTGGAGTAATTGATATTAAAGATGGAGATGAAGCGAGAGTTTATACTCTAATGCAAAAAATTGCTGATGGAGATGTTGCGCATATCAAACAAGAAATTGATTTGAATAGTTTTATTGATTATATGGCTTTTGAATCATTAATTACAAACTTTGATTGGCCAAATAATAATGTTCGTTTTTATGCGATTGAAGATTCAAAATTTCGTTTTGTTTTATATGATTTAGATTATGTAAATGAAATTGATATTGCTAATCATCCTTTAAAATCAATACGAAACGGAAATTCAAGCCCAATTATTGATATGTTTAATGTTTTATATGATAATGATGCAGAATTTAAACAACAATTTGATGAAAGGTTGGAAGAAATTTACAATAATCCGAAATTTTCAAGAGAATCTTTTTCTACGATTTTAAATAAAAATATGGAATATGTTGAAAAGGAAATTCCTCTGCATTTACAAAAATATAAAGAACCAGAAACGTTAATTGAATGGTATCAAAATGTAGATGAATTAAGAGCAGATTTTGATGACCGTTTTGGTTATTTAAAAAATAAATTTTAGAATTAAAAAGCCGATTGTTAAATGACAATCGGCTTTTTTTATTTATTCATCTGAACTTTCTTCTTCCGTATTTTCTTCTTCTGAGTTAGAATCTTCTCCAGATTCAGTATCTTCTTCCGAATCTTCTTCTGTATCAAATTCATTAGCATCCATGAATTCCTCTGTATCGAAACCTTTGGCATCCATTTTTTCTAAAACTCTCTCTACATTTCTATAATAACCTACAGCACTTTCATGATCATTTGGAACTTTCATGTAACCATCTTTGTAATAACGAAGTGCTTTTTTAAGTTTATTTTTCTTTTCATAATACATACCTAAATAATAATTTCCTAAAGGAGATTCTTCGTAAAGTTTGTTCAACATTTTACCAAAATCTTTTAGGTAGTCACCATTTTCTTTTTCGATTACAATACTTTCAATTGCGTAAATATCTTTCTCACGAATTTTTAAATCGGAACCAAATAAATAATCAATTTCTACATATTTTGTTTCTAAATAAGCAATTGCTTCAACAGGTGTTAAATCTTTTAATTTTTTAGCAAACTCACCTTCAGAAACTGCCGAATAAATATCGAAAATAAAAGAAAGCGCTTGCGGAATCGATTGTCCTAAAGAAGTTGTTGTTGTTATATTTTCAAAATATTGAAATTTATAATTGAATTTTTTATTTTGAACTTGACTTAAAAAATCACTTACATAAGTAATTTCGGTTTGTTTCTTTTTAGAATCATAATCACCTGTTGCTAAATAATAAAAAGTTTCTTCTTTAATTTTTTGTCCTTTTGCGCTTAAATAACCTGCAATTTCAGGAGCAAAATCGGGATTTATACAAATAAAAGCATTAAAACCTGGTGTATCTTCAATTAAGAAATAATTTAAAAAATTTCCTGTCAATTTATTTCCAACAATTGTTTTAAATGGGGAAACACGATAGTTTAATTCCATATAATCTAACAATTCACCACGGATAAAACGATAAAAATTATCTCCATCACTTGTCGGTAAATTATTGGAAGCTTCATAAGAGCAATCAATTTGCCTTTGTGTCGGATTATCTTGGTTAATTCCTACAATAATTTGTTCAGGAGCTTTATCAGATTTTGAAAATAATCTGGCATTTCCGACATAAGTGTCAAAAAGTAAATTTCCGTCCAAAATTACAGCTAACGGATAAGAACGTAAGGTGTCTTGTTGATAAGAATCTGGAATGTAAATTTGAATTTTACGAGTAGTATTTAATTCATAAGATTCAATGTTTTTTTCAATGATATTTTGAGAATAAACTAGAGAACTGAATAGGATAATTAGGGTGAATAGTATTTTTTTCATCATAATTTAATTTTCTAGGAATTTGAGCTCCGAAAGTACTAAAAAAATAGGTAATTATTAGATTGATTATTTTTCGTCAAAATATAAAAAAAAGACAATTAAGTAAGCACAATTAAGAGAATAAATTAAAAAAAAATGTAATTATCTTCATTTTTTTCGTCAAATTATATGTTTTTATAAAATGTTAAAAAAATATTAAAAAAATATTTAAAGCGTAGTTTATTAGTTAAAATTTATTATGAGAATTAAAAAAATGAATAAAATATATTTTTATCTTTTTTTAATTAATTTTGAAAGTAATTAAATTGATAATCAGTAATTAAAAACGATTTATCTAAACAAAAAAATCGTTATTATTTTTTATATTTGATTCAATAAAGACCCAAATACGAACAGTTTTCACCTAGAAAGAGGAGTTTTTTTAGCTGAAAAATAAATCATATAGCCCTTTATGAAAAAAGAAGATTTTGAGAATTTAGAGGAATTTAGAGATCACCCTATTATCAAAAACTTGAAAATTAACTCAGATGGAACTAATATAATTTATAATGAAAAAGTTCTAAGAATTTTCGAATACGACAAAAAAGATAGACCAATGAGAATGGTGAGTGTTAACAGGAAATCATACACCGTTGCAAAGTTGGTTTGTGAAGCATGGAATGGTTTACCCGAAGATGAAAAAATGATTGCAAAGCATAAATATTGCTTTACGGATGATCATTATAGAAATCTATATTGGGGAAAACGAGGCGAGAACAAATTAGTGAGAAGTAAGCTAAGTAAAATATCCAGCGAAGACATTCCAGTAATCATTGATAGAATTAAAAAAGGTGATACCTTAAAGAAAATTGCTGCGGATTACGGAACTTCTGATACGAGTATTGGAAGAGTAAAAAGAAGGTATTTAAAATAGAAACAAAAAAACATATTTCGACTTAGAAATATGTTTTTTTGTTTTATAAATACTTTAAAATCATTATAATAATTGCACTCCATAATTTCTAACTTCTTTTTTTATACTTTCTGACCAAATTCCAACTTGTACTTCTCCAATGTGTTTTTTTCTAAGTAAAAACATACAAATTCTAGATTGTCCAATTCCACCTCCAATACTTTGCGGTAATTTTTCTTGTAAAAGCATTTTATGGAAAAATAATTCTTTTCGATAGGAGTTTTTAGTTGTTTCTAATTGATATTTTAAAGCTTTTTTATCTACTCGAATTCCCATTGAAGAAAGTTCAAAACTTGCTTTTAATTCTGGATGCCAAACTAAAATATCTCCGTTTAATCCTAAAAATCCTTCTTCGTTTTTTGTACTCCAATCATCGTAATCTGGAGCTCTTCCATCATGTTTTTCTCCATGACTTAATTCGTGTCCAATTCCCATTAAAAATACGGCACCAAATTTTTCAGTAATTTTGTTTTCTCTTTCTTTTGGACTTAAAGTAGGATACATTTGTAATAATTCTTCGCTTTGTATAAATATAATTTTTTCTGGTAAAATCGGAGTGATTTCCTCATATTCTGAATGAATTGCTTTTTCAGTCTCTTTTAAAGCTTGATAAATTTTCTCTACTTGTTCTTTTAAATAAGAAAGTGTCCTTTTTGATTCACAAATTCGTTTTTCCCAATCCCATTGATCTACATAAATCGAATGAATTTTACTATAATCTTCATCTGGGCGAATTGCACGCATGTCTGTAATAATTCCATGTTCTTTTTCAACTTCTAATTCTTTTAAACGAAGTCGTTTCCACTTAGCTAGAGAATTTACAACTACAGCTTTTTGATCATCTAGAGATTTTACTGGAAAATCTACCGTTCGTTCAAATCCATTTAAATCATCGTTAATTCCAGTTCCTTTTAATACTGCAATTGGTGCAGAAACACGTGTCAAACTTAATTGTTTTTTTAGCTTTGTTTCAAATGTTTGCTTTACAAATCCTAAAGCTTCTTCTGTTTTTAAAATTTCTGATTTCATAAGTGTAAATATTTAGATTTTTAATTTTTAGGCATAAAAAAAGCCCGCTCGAGAGCAGGCTTTACTTAAATATAACGTAATAAGTTATGAACCTACCCAGAAGGAGATTTATAATTATTGTTATTATTATTTAAGTTCAAAATTGGCATTTGATTATAATTGAAAAATTATTGTAAAAAAAAAGTCTTCCAAAGGAGGAAGACTTTCTGTAGATATCATTTTATTATTTTCCTACTTATATAAAATCTTCCTCTTGTTCGAATAAATTATATTTATTCAAATTATTAAAGAAGTCGCTATTATATAAGTTTTTTGTCATATTTATTAGTCCTGCAACAAATATAGATTAATTATTTAAAAATAAAAGAAAAGCTTGCATTTTTAACATTTTCAGAATTTAGTTTGAGTAATAAGCAACTCGATCTAAAATATTATTTAAAACAGAATTTATTGTATCTCCATTAAATTGAAATTCTTCAAGATCATATGTGTAAATTTTCGAAGAATCAAAGTTGTCATCTATTAAATAACCATAATATAATTCAGGTTTTCTTTGATAAAAGATTAAAAATACTTGGTTTTCCTTTAATTTTGAAAGAAAAAAAGCATATTTTTCTTTGTTTTGATACATTTCAATATTTTCATCAATCGAAGCTATTTTCATTTTTGAGGAATTAAAACCAAATTCTTTATGTTTAAATTCTATCTGAATTCCATTGTGTTTTCGATATATATTTTTCAAATCTTCTGGTAAAGAAAATTGAATTAGTTCTTCTAATTTTTCAATTGATTCTTCTTTTACAGGTGGATTTATTTTTGCATTTACTTCATAAATACAATCTTCATCTTTTTTACTTTTTTCTATTAGTGAAACAATTTTATCTATAATTTCCATATACTATTTTAGAATTTTCTATTTTATCAAAGCTAGAAAATGTTTTGTGTTTTTAAAAATAGAAAGGCATTTAAAGAGTAGAAAAAATAAAAAATCCATAAGATTTAACTTATGGATTTTGATATTTTATTTTTCACCGTTTCTCATTCGAATTCGTTTGTAGAGTTTGATTCCCATCATTATTATAACAGAGAATAAAACAATTCCGATTACTCCCCAAACCCAACTAATTGCATTTTTAAGAACGACTAAAAACACTACAGCAAAAAGAATAATTGTAGAAACTTCATTCCAAATTCGCAATTTTGTTGAAGAATATTTGATTTCATCATTTTGTAATTGCTTGTAAATTTTATGACAAACAAAATGATAAACATAAAGGAAAAACACAAAAACGAGTTTAATTAACATCCATTTTTGCGTTAACCAAGCTGGATTTAAATACAAAAGAATACTTGCCAAAATCAAAGTAATAATTGCAGAAGGCCATGTGATAATATACCAAAGTCTGTAACTCATCAATTTATATTGCTCTTGTAAAATGCTACGTTTTGGCTCATCCATTTCTTTTGTTTCAGAATGATAAATAAACAAACGAACGATATAAAATAATCCAGCAAACCAAGTAACAATAAAAATTATATGTAATGCTTTTACGTCTAAATACATAATTTTTAATTTTTAGAAATCCAGTTTTCAATCCATTTTTTCATCACAGAAACCCAATCATCATTGTCATTTAAACAAGGAATATGCATAAATTCTTTTCCTCCAGCTTCGAAAAATTCTTCTTTTCCTTCCATTGCAATTTCTTCCAGAGTTTCTAAACAATCAGCAACAAATGCTGGAGTTACAACAGCTAATTTTGTTTTTCCTTCTTTTGCAAAACGTTCTATTTCTGCATCTGTATAAGGTTGTAACCAAGGATCTCTTCCTAATCTTGACTGGAATGAATCGCTATAAGTTCCTTCTTTTAAACCTAATTTTTTTGCAACTAATTTTGTTGTTTCAAAACATTGATGTCTATAACAAAATTTATGAGCTTCCGATTTTTGATTACAACAATTTCCATCGATTTTACAATGCGATTTAGTTGGATCTGTCTTTAAAATATGTCTTTCAGGAACTCCATGATAAGAAAAAAGTATATGATCAAATTCTTCAAAATAAAGTTTATCAGCAACAGATTTACTTAAAACTTCAATGTATTCTTCTTTATTATAAAAAGCTTCTAGAAAATCAACTTTTACAGAAGAAAAATATTTATTTTGAACCTCTTTTACTTTTTCTTCTACTGTTTTAGTTGTAGACATTGCATAATGTGGATAAAGAGGAACAGCCAAAATTTCTGTCACACCTTGATCTACCAATTCTTGCATTCCTTTTTGAATAGACATACTTCCATAACGCATTCCTAAAGCAACTGGAATAGAACAATTTTTTGCTACTTTTTCTTTAAATCTTTCAGAAAGAACAATCAATGGAGAACCTTCTTCCCACCAAATTTTTTGATACGCAGCAGCAGATTTTTTAGGTCTTGTATTTAAAATAATTCCTTTCACTAATAAAGTTCTTGGAATAATTGGAATATCAATTACATATTTATCCATTAAAAATTCTCCTAAATATTTTTTCACATCTTTTGGGGAAGTGCTATCTGGAGAACCTAAATTTATAAGTAGTACACCTTTCATAGTGTTTATGCTTGTTTTTGGTTTATTTAATAATAGTTTCTCTTAAAAAAGAGAGTGTTTAAATAGAGTTTCAAAAATACTATTTAATTTATGAAAAAGCATTAAAATTACTTTTGTTTGTTGATTACAGAATAGAAATTATTAATAGTTGATTAAAATAAAAATCTTTAATTTTTACTTCTTTTATAATTAGTATAATATTTTAATTACGTTATAAAATTCTGAAGCCTTGGAAGAATTTTAGTAATTAAAATATGGTTTTTTGATCTTGTTGTCAAAAAAACACCTTTTATAAAAGTGTCCTTTTTTGATTTGTTTTTTAGACAAGTAAAAAATGAATGAAAGTTGAAAAATCACGCATAGTTTACTTAACCTAAGAATATTATTTAATTAAAAATATTAATCTTGTTTCATAAATTGTTTTGGAGTAATTCCAAATTTCTTTTTAAATGCTGCAATAAAATGACTTGAAGTACTGTATCCAACTTGCAAAGCGATTTCATTAACATTCATATTACTTTCTGATAAAAGCTTTTTGGAATGTTCCATTTTGTAGTTTAATAAAAAAGTAAAAACAGGAAGACCATAGAATTCTTTAAATCCCATTTTCAATTTTTTGATATTTAAACCGACCATTTTTGACAATTCTTCCAGAGAAGGAGGATTTGCCATATTTTCTATAATGATGTCTTTTGCTCTTTTAATTTGTGCAACGGTTTCTTCATTTGCCATAAAAGGACAACGCTCAATATCACTTTCTTCTGCCGAGTTAAAATATAAACTTAGCAACTCGTAAATTTTACCTTTAACATATAAAGAATGTAATGTTCCATCCATTTTTGTAATACAAAGTTGATGTAGAACAGTTTGAATTAAAGGATTTGTTGCTTTTGTTTCAATAATTGGTTTTCCACTTTTGAAATCGTCAAAATTGATGATATAATTTTGTTCTGAAGAAAATAAAGAATGGAGATAATTTACAGAAATAAGAATTGTGATTATTTGCGAATTAGGTTGCAATTCGAATAAAAGTGGCATATTTTCTTGTTCAAAATAAACCATTCCAGATTCTTTTGGTTCTAATTTTATCTGACAATGTTCCATTTGGAAAGCAATTTTACTTTCCTGATGCAAACAGAAATATAATTGTAAGCAACTTTTAGGCAAAACATATTGATAATGTTTTACTTCGTTTGTGTCGTTTTCTAAAGATAAAACCGAAAATTTCTCAGAATCATCTAATAAAAAACAAGAACTTTTGTCGATATTTTTATATTTTCCTTGTTGAACTTTCATGAATAATTTCCTGTATTGTTATCAATTATTAGGGCAAAATTACAATAAAAATTAATACGAATATGCAGGGTTTTTAAATCTTTTGTAGGTTAAATGATTTTTTGTAATTTGAATAGTGAATTAATTGAAAACTCTTTAAATGGTTGATTTTAAGTGAGATTTACTCTATTTAAAATCATTATAAATTAACGAAAATCACTTATGACGTAATTTAAAGTTCTTTTAGCGACGTTTTTATTATCAAATAGGTGGTACTTTTGTCGATACTTATTGGAAGGAGTAATAAGTTTATGCGTATTGAAGATATGACAAGGAAATTATATAATATAGGGCTAAGTTACAAAAAAGCAGACGTTCAAACTAGAGGAGCTTTCAGCATCTCAAAACCAAATCAAATCGCTTTACTACAAGCAGCAAAGGAAAGAGGAATTGACGGAATCTTCGTTATCTCTACTTGTAATAGAACAGAAATTACAGGATTTGCAAAACACCCATTTGAATTAATCCAACTTTTATGTGAGTTTTCAGAAGGATCTGTAGAAGATTTTGCAAAATTTTCTAATGTCTATAAAGATGGTGAAGCTATTGATCATTTATTCCGTATTGGAACAGGTTTGGATAGTCAGATTCTTGGAGATTATGAGATTGTTTCTCAATTAAAACAATCATTCATGACTGCAAAAGAAGTTGGAACAACGAATGCTTATTTAGAAAGATTACTGAATTCTGTTTTACAAGCAAGCAAAAATGTAAAGAATAATACGCAAATTAGTTCTGGAACAACATCTGTTGCTTATGCTGCTGTTCAGTATATTTTAGAAAATGTAACGGATCTTGCAAATAAAAATATAACAGTTTTTGGTTTAGGTGATATGGGAAAAAGTACTTGTAAAAATATTTTAGAGTACACCTTAAACCGTAAAATCAAATTAATCAATAGAACAGAATCTAAAACAGAAGCTTTCGTAGCAGAACATCCTGAGATTTCTAAAGGAAACTACCACGATTTAGCCGAAGATATTAAAGATACAGATATTTTAATTGTTTCTACAGGAGCTGATAAGCCAACCATTACAAAACAACATTTAGAAGGTCATAAAGAAATTTTAGTAATGGATTTATCGATGCCTGAAAATGTAGATATTGCTGTAAAAGAATTAGAAAATATTACATTAATTAATGTAGATGAACTTTCTAAAATTACAGATAGAACTATTGAAAAAAGAAGAAAAGATATTCCTGTTGCAGAAGGAATTATCGAAGAGCATAAAACAGAATTTTTAGATTGGTTAGAGCATAGAAAATTCACTCCAGCTGTCAATGCTTTAAAAGAATCTTTACAATCAATTCAAAATGATGAATTAGATTTTCATCGTAAGAAAATTAAAGATTTTAACTTAGAACACGCAGAAATTATTACTTCACGCCTTATTCAAAAAATAACTACACAATTTGTAAAACATCTAAAAGATGAGGATACTTCGATGGATATGAGTATAGATGTAATGCAAAAAGTATTTAATTTTAATACGATTAGTATTGATGAAAAATAAAATCCGAATTGGAACTAGAGCAAGTGAATTAGCTTTATGGCAAGCACATTTAGTAGAAAATAAATTAAACGAATTAGGATACGAAACAGAAATTGTAGAGGTTTCTTCAACAGGAGATGAGGTTTTAGACAAACCTTTACATCAAATCGGAGGAATGGGGCTTTTTACAAGAACTTTAGACAATGCAATGTTACGAGGAGAAATCGATATTGCTGTGCATTCTCTTAAAGATGTCCCTACGGATTTGCCAGAAAAAATTGTGCAAGCAGCAGTTTTGGAAAGAGCAAATATTTTAGATGTTTTAGTATTTAAAAATAACACAGAGTTTTTAAAAGAAAATTCTGCAACAATTGCAACTGGAAGCTTGAGAAGAAGAGCGCAATGGTTGCATAAATATCCAAATCATACAATTACTGGTTTAAGAGGAAATGTAAATACTCGGTTACAAAAACTAGAAGACAATGATTGGAACGGAGCAATTTTCGCAGCAGCAGGTTTAGAAAGAATTAATCTTTTACCAGAAAATCACCAATATTTAGATTGGATGATTCCTGCGCCAGCACAAGGAGCTATTATGGTTACAGCTTTAGAAGCTGACAAAGCTGCGTTGGAAGCTTGTGAGAAATTAAATCATAGAAATACAGAAATTGCTGTTTTTGTAGAGCGTCAATTCATGAAAGTTCTTGAAGGTGGTTGCACTGCGCCAATCGGTGGAAATGCAACAATCGAAAACGAAGAAATTCATTTTGTTGGAGTATTAAGCGCAATAGATGGTTCAAGAGAAATTAGAGTGGAGAAAAAAGGAATGATTTCTGACTTTGAAAATTTTGGAGGAACTTGTGCAAAAGAACTTCTTGCTGATGGAGGAAAAGAATTGATGATTGAAATTAAAGCAGAAATGAAAAAATAAATGCCGAAATGAAATCTCCTTTCCAAATAATTTCTACAAAATTGTTGACTACAAACCAAAAGCAACTTTTTGAAAACGTAGAAGTGGAAGATTATTCTTTTATTCGAGTGGAAGTGAAGGGAGATTTTAACTCGGATTCTCTAACAGATACTTTAATTTTTACAAGTCAAAATGCTGTAAAAGCTGTTTTGCAAAAAAAAGAAGAAATACATTTTGAAACTAAAAATGTATTTTGTGTTGGAGAAAAAACGAGAGCTTTGCTTCAAGAACAACATATCGAAGTAAAAGCCATGTTTTTCGGAGCAAAAGAATTAGCTGAGTATTTGGTAGAAGAAGTAAAACCAACAGAAGTTACTTTCTTTTGTGGAAACTTAAGAAGACAAGAACTTTCTAAGATTTTAGAGGAAAATGAAATCAAAGTAAATGAGGTAATTGTTTACGAAACTATTTTAGAAAAAATAAAGCTAAATACAGTATTTGATGCTGTACTTTTTTTTAGCCCTTCTGCAATAAAAAGTTATATTTTAGCTGAAAATAAGATAAATATACCCGTATTTTGTATTGGAAATACAACTGCTGTTGCTGCAACTTTTTACTTTGATGAAATTTATGTTGCTGAAAAACCAACAGTGGAAGAGGTGATTAAAATAACGAACGCACATTTTAGCCATGTTAAATAGAACAAGACGTTTAAGAAAGACAGAAAACATTCGCCGTTTAGTTAGAGAGAATTCTCTTTCAGTGAATGATTTGATTTACCCTTTATTTATTGAAGAAGGAGAGAATATTGAAACTGAAATTCCTTCCATGCCAGGAATTAAACGTTTTTCATTAGATACGTTACACAAAGAGTTGGATGAGGTTGTTGCTTTAAATATTCCAGCAGTTTTACTTTTCGGAATTCCTGCAAACAAAGATTGTAAAGGAACAGAAACTTGGAATGATGATGGAATCATGCAACAAGCAATTCGTTATATCAAGAAAAATTATCCAAGTTTATATGTAATCACAGATGTTTGTTTTTGCGAATATACAGATCATGGACATTGTGGAATTATTCACGATAATGATGTGGATAATGATGAAACTTTAGTGAATCTTGCAAAACAAGTAATTTCTCATGCAAAAGCAGGTGTGGACATGGTAGCACCTTCTGGAATGATGGATGGAACAATTCAAACAATTCGTGAAGCTTTAGATAATACAGGTTTTTACCAAATTCCAATTATGGGATATTCTGTAAAATATGCTTCTGCTTTTTACGGGCCTTTCCGTGATGCAGCTGATTCTGCACCAAGTTTTGGAGATAGAAGAACGTATCAAATGGATCCATCAAATAGAGATGAAGGTTTAAGAGAAGCAACTTTTGATGATGAAGAAGGAGCAGATATTTTAATGGTAAAACCAGCTTTATCTTATCTAGATATTATTAGAGATTTAAAAAATAATTTTGATAGACCAATAGCTTGCTACAATGTAAGTGGAGAATATGCAATGGTGAAAGCTGCTGCTGAAAAAGGTTGGATTGATGGAGAACGAGTGATGATGGAGTCTTTACTTTCTATGAAGAGAGCAGGAGCAGACATAATCATTACTTATTTTGCAAAAGAAGTAGCGAAATTATTAAAAGACCAATAGTCACTTTAAAACTATTCCAAATGACATTCGAAAAATCAGAAATATTATACAATAAAGGTTTAGTGCATTTAGTAGGTGCGGTAAACTCTCCAGTTAGAGCATTTCAATCTGTTGGAGGAAATCCATTATTTATTAAAAAAGCAAAAGGATCAAAAATCAAAGATGTTGATGGAAATTCTTATGTAGATTACGTTCTTTCTTATGGACCAATGATTTTAGGTCACCGTCACAAGAAAGTTGAAAAAGCAATCAAAAAAGCGTTAAAAAATGGATATTCATTCGGAGCAACTTCAGAAGGAGAATTAAAACTTGCAAAGATTATTTGTAAAGCTTTTCCAGGAATGGATAAAGTTCGTTTTGTAAACTCTGGAACAGAAGCAGTTTTAAGTGCAATTCGTTTAGCAAGAGCTTATACAGGAAAAAATAAAATCATCAAATTCTCTGGATGTTATCACGGACATTCTGATGCATTATTAGTTGCAGCAGGTTCTGGTTTAGCGACTTTAAGTTTACCAGGAAGTAAAGGTGTTCCAGAAAAAGCAGTTGAAAATACTTTAATTGCAGAATATAATAATTTAGAAAGTGTAAAGAAACACTTCGAAGATTCAGATGATATTGCTGGAGTTATTTTAGAACCAGTTGCTGGAAATATGGGAGTTGTTGTTCCTCAAAATGGATTTTTACAAGAATTAAAAGCTTATTTAGAATCAAAAGGAGCTTTATTAATTGTAGATGAGGTAATGACAGGATTCCGTTCTAAGTTTGGTGGGGCACAGGAAGTTTTAGGAGTAGAAGCTGATATTACTTGTTTAGGAAAAGTAATTGGTGGAGGTTTCCCTGTTGGAGCTTATGGAGCTAGAAATGAAATCATGGAAATGGTTGCGCCACTTGGAGGAATGTACCAAGCAGGAACACTTTCTGGAAACCCAATTGCAATGGCTGCTGGAATTTCTACATTAACACAATTAAAGAAAGAAAACCCATATAAAGGATTTGATATTTTAGCAGAGAAAATCGAGAAGATTTTATTAGGAGCTGCAAAAATTCATAATGTACCTTTAACTGTAAATAGATTTGGATCAATGATTAATCCTTTCTTTACAGATGTAAAAGTTACAGATTTCCCTTCTGCTCAAACAAGTGATACGGAAAGTTTTGGTGTTTTCTTTTGGGAATTAATCAAACAAGGATTATTTATTCCACCATCGCAATTTGAAGCATGGTTCTTATCTACTGCTTTATCTGAAAAAGATTTAGAAAAAACTTCTAAAGCAATTCATAAAGCAATGGAAAAAGTAGCAGAGTTTCAAAAGTCAAAAGTAGAAGCTTAGTTTTTACGTAAGAATTTATTAATTAAAAAACAATCGAAGAAATTCGAACCAGATATATGTTGAAGAACGATTTATTTTTAAGAGCACTAAAAGGAGAAGAAGTAGAACGTCCTCCAGTGTGGATGATGCGTCAAGCTGGACGTTACCTTCCAGATTTTATGAAGTTGAAAGAGAAGTATGACTTTTTTACTCGTTGTCGTACTCCAGAATTAGCAGCAGAAATTACTGTTATGCCAATTCACCAAGTAGGAACGGATGCTGCAATTTTATTCTCGGATATTTTAGTAGTACCACAAGCGATGAATATTGAAGTGGAAATGAAGCCAAATTTTGGACCTTATTTACCAAATCCAATTCGTACGCAAAAAGATGTGGATAATGTAATTGTTCCTGATCCAAATGTTGCTTTAGATTATGTGATGGATGGAATTAAGATGACAAAAGAAATGTTGAATGATGAGGTTCCATTGATTGGTTTTGCTGGATCTCCATGGACAATTCTTTGTTATGCTGTGCAAGGTCAAGGTTCGAAAAACTTTGATAAAGCAAAAGAATTCTGTTATACAAATCCTGTTGCAGCACACCAATTATTACAAAAAATCACAGATACAACAATTGCTTATTTAAAAGCAAAAGTAGTTGCTGGAGTAAATGCTGTGCAAGTTTTTGATAGCTGGGGAGGAATGTTATCACCAGTAGATTATCAAGAATTTTCTTGGAAATATATCCAACAAATTATCGATGCTTTAAAAGACGAAACAGAAGTTATCGCTTTCGGAAAAGGATGTTGGTTTGCTTTAGAAGAAATGTCAAAATCTGGAGCTGCTGCTTTAGGAGTTGATTGGACAATCACACCAGAAAATGCAAGAAAATTAACTGGAGGGAATATTACTTTACAAGGAAACTTTGATCCTTCAAGATTATTAACACCAATTCCTGAGTTAAAGAAAATGGTAACTGAAATGATTGACGGATTCGGAAAAGACAGATATGTTGCGAATCTTGGTCACGGTATTTTACCAAATATTCCTGTAGATAATGCTAAAGCATTCGTAGATGCAGTAAAAGAATATGGTCAATAAGACTTAAGATATTATAAAATGAAAAATCCTCTTTTTTAAAGAGGATTTTTTTATGAATTTATTTCTACGTTTTTTTGATTTAAAATTAAATTGAATATGTGTTCTTGTTGAATAGGGAAAATTAGTTCTGTTGGAATTTTTAAAATTTCCTTTTTGTATTTTATAACCAATTTTTCTTTTTTGCTATCTAACAAAATTAATAGATGAATAACTGTGTTTATTATGATTAAGAGTATTATTTTTGGTATAAAACTTATTAATAGCATAATACCTATTGAAATTAATAAATAATAGTATAAATATTTGAAGTTATATTTTTTTTCAATTGCAACATAATTAATATCTTCTAATTTTATGATGGTTTTCTTTTCATCTAAAATTACAAGAAAATCATTTTCGATTTCAAAGCGAATTAAAGCCATTTTTTATTTTTTGTAATATATTATTTATTTTTATCTAAAGGTAAAAATAACACAAATATGGATGTTATTGGTGATATACAAACAATGAGAAATTTGAGAATTTTAGATAAATTAGAATAATGAATTTTGACAACTCTATACGCGAAATAAAAATATTCAAAAATTAGAATTACCGAAAAATATTCAAAATATTCACTAATAAATAGAGAACCTAATACTGCAATAATAAAAGATAAAACAGCAATAATTATGTGGTTTTTTAATAAAAGTCCAAATAACTTTAAGTTTTGCGTTTTTTCATCAAATGAATAATACATTATTAAAAACATAAATAGAATTAATAATAATCCAGAAATTAAATAAAGAGGAAAAGGTGGTTTTATTAATATGTTTAAAAAAACTGAAAATATAAAGGCTTGGAATTTTCCAATATTCATTATTTTGCTCATAAATAAAAGTTTATTTTTCTTCTAGAATCATTTCAATCCTCTCTTTCCCAACTTCACTCAAACTACCAAATTTCATCTTAGCAGAAAAAGGAATAGATTTTACAGCTCCACAATTATTTAAACAAAGCCAAACTTTACCAATTTCTTCTTCTTTTTTATCAAAAAATCGGATAATATATTCTGCATCTGGAATTTTCCATGAAGTTTTTTCAAAACTAAAATTCTCTGGATTATTAAAGAATTGAATAATTTCCTTTTGTTGTTTTTTATTTAAAGTTTCTGCTGAAAAACGACTTATAACAGGTGTGTTTTTATAGATTTTTACTTCTGAAACTTCTTTATTAGGAAAATTAAATTTTGGATTATTGAATTCCTTTTTATAATTCTCTTTAATTGTATTTCTAGGTTTGGCAAGTTTTAATTGCTCTGTTTTGTCTAGTTTATCTAAAAGTAATCTGTCGCCAATATCCCAATAAAAAATATAAACAGAACCAAGACATAAAGCGAATACAATTAATAAAGATTTAATGAATTTCATGTGATAAATTTTGAGATGGCGAAATTAATGAAATTTTAAACTCTATTAAAGTAAAAGAGACAGAACAAAGCTGAAAATAATTTTTATTCTATCTCTTATTTTTTAATTCAATGTACTTTGAATTGCTCTTCTATTCACATTATTAAATTTTCTGTTGGAATAATCCATATTGTTAACTAAGTCTACATAGAAATCAATAATTTTGTTTTTCCATTTTGGATGTGTTTTGATAACATCTTGACCTTTTGAATCGAAAATAATGATAGAACTTGTGTAGAAATTTGGACTATCTGTTCCGAAAGCTAAAATCGAAAAAATCTCATCAGAATTTGGAAATAATTTGACATTATCCCAAAGATAAACAGAGGTGTTATTTAGATAAAAATCTTTATCCCATTTACCAAATTTGTCAAAAACTCCTTTTTTTGAAAAAATAACTTTTTCGACTTCATTATTGTAAGAAAATTTTAATTCTGTAAAATTTCCCGAAAGGAAATCGTTGTGAATTGAAGTTCGTTTTACTAAAATTTTATCTTTCGATAATTTTAGTTTTGGCTTTGTTCCTCCCTGATAACTTGCGCAAGAAACATTCGTAATGATAACTAATAATAATAAAATAGACCTTTTCATAGGTAATAAAAATTGATAGCAATATTTGTGTAAAAATAGAAATTACTTTTGGAATAATCCTTTCATTTTTTCAATAAATATTTCAATGAAAGATTTAGGTTGTTCAGGAATAAAATTTTCATCCAAATACAATTCACTTCCAATGATTTCAAAAGCGTGAAAAAATAAACGAACTCTTGTTTCATTTTGTCCATAATCATCAATATCTTCACGTAAAGACGTGCTTTTACATAAAATAAATTCTTCTGAATGTGTGATTTCAATTAATTCGGTAAGATTATCATATCGATCTTTACGAGTATATGTAAAGCAATTTTCTTCTTCAGATTTAAAATCAAAATCAATTTGTTCTGCAATAATTGGTACAATTTCTTTGAAAATTTCTAAATCGATTTGAATTTTTCTTTTTTCTTTAAATTTAGGTGTCCAAGCCATTATAGGTCTTGAATTAGAATGAATTTCTTCTTCAATTTCGACAAAATCTTCTCTCATTTTTTTATTTTTTTTCAAATTTAGGAAATTCATTGGTAAATATCTAATAATTAGTACATTCGCATCCGTTTTCTCAAATTAAAAAGGAAACGTAACTTAAAGATTAATAAAAGCTTATTGTAAAATGAAAAATTATCAAATTGCCAGTTCAATTTTAGCTCCTTCGTTTATTTCTGAATTTGTAAAAGAAACATTCGATATAAAAGAAACTGTAAAAGCATCTATTTTAAAGACAGGAATAAGTCATAATTATTTAATTTCTATCAATGAAAAGAAATTTGTTTTTAGAGTTTATTTTAAAAATTGGCGAACAAATTTTGAGATTGAAGAAGAGTTAAAACTTTTGAATTATTTAAAAGAAAATGGAATTTTAGTTTCAGTTCCAATTTCAGATAAAAATGAAAATTTTATACAAGAAATAGAAGCTCCAGAAGGAAATCGTTTTACTGTTTTATTTTCATATGCAGAAGGAGAATTTGTAAGAAATCCAAACGAAAATGATTGTTTTAAATTAGGAGAAACAATCGGGAAAATGCATCAATTGGTAGAAAATAAGTCTTTAAAAAGAAAAACATATACAGCAGAAAATCTAATCGGTTGGGCTTATGAAAAATCAAAAGAAATGTTTTCAGAAGAACTTTCTGAAATGAATTATTTTAAAAGAGCAAATGAAAAAATTACAGAAGAATTTAGAAAAGCAAAGCAGAATGACTTAAAATCTGGAATTGTGCATTTAGATTTATGGTATCAAAATATGAAGAAAAATGAACATGGAGATTTTACTTTTTTTGATTTTGATAATTGTGGAAATGGTTGGCTGTTTCTAGATTTATCTTATGCTTTAATGTTGCTTTTTAAAAATGAATCTAATAAAACTTCTTTTGAAGATAAAAGAGAAGCATTTTATAATGGATATGAATCTGTATTAAAAATTACAGAAGAAGAAAAAAGGTTAATTCCACTTGGTGGTTTGGCAATTTGGCTTCATTATACAGGAATTCATGTGGAACGGTTTGACGATTTTTCGAATCATTTTTTAAGTGAAGAATTTCTGAAATTTTGGATTCAAATTGTACATCAATGGATGGAATTTAATGTAATTAAGATTTAAAGAAAAAAGCTCCTTGAAGAAGGAGCTTTCTATTTTTATTTGATTTTTAGCATTTTGTAGCTTTCAGTTTCTTTATCTGTAATCAAAATGATTTGATAAATTCCAGTTGGTAATTTTTCTGTATTAATTGAAGAAACAGAATTATTGATTCTTTTTTCTAAAATAATTTGTCCATCTGTGTTTATAATTTTAATTGTAGCATTTTCAAAAGATTGATTTAAGAATAATTTATCCTTAAAAGGATTTGGAAAAATACGATGATTTGAAATAGTTACATTTTCAATATTTAAAGCATTATTATCTAAATAGTTTGGAATTCCATCTTCATCTTCATCATCATCTTCATAATTTCCATTTCCGTTTACATCTTCATGCATCGTTGGAATACCATCATTATCATCATCTGTGTCAATATGATTTGGAATACCATCATTATCTGTGTCTAAAATTGTAACTTCTGTAGTTGTAATTCCTTCTGGGAAAACCAATTCCTGATTTGTTAAAATATAATCATTGTCATCATCAGAATCTAAGAAATTAGGAATTCCATCATTGTCAGTATCATCATCAGATAAAATTCCATTTCCATTAAGATCTTCTTCTTCCGCAGAAAGTCCATCATCATCATTATCCAAATTTGAACAATCAACAGAGTTAATCATCACATTAAAGACACTTCCATTTACATTTACAAAAAGCTCTTGTAAAGGATACATAATTTCAAAAGGAAAAGCAATAGGATTTGTATTTGCTAAAGCGTCTGCTTCAGAAGTATAAACATAAAATTCTGTATCGTTTAATTGATATACAGAAGTCAAACTTTGAAAATCTTCCAAAGAGATAGTTGTTGCAGAATTTCCACAAATAAAAGCTTCATATGTTCCATTATAATAAATAAATCTCCAAGATTCTTCTTCTAATTCTTCAATAAAATTATTTCTACCTTCTGGCGAACTATAATTAATTCCTTCTTCATCTTGAATCCCAATTATTGCTCGACCATCATTCCATTCAGAACATACACCTTTATTTTTGATATGAACATCAATAAAATTTAATCCTTCAAAAAGTATAACTTGAAAAGTAGATTTAATTTCTGTACAATTATGATGAAAATGAGGAATATCATCATAAGTCACAATAAATTTACGAAAAGGTGCTTCACCAAATACGGCAGTAGTAATTGCTCCTGGTTCATCTGTCGTAAAATTATCCATATCATGATATAAACCATAAATTGTATTTGCAATTCCGAAAGTACTAGAAACATTAGGTAAGGTATAATTTACTTCAATTTTCCAATGACTAAAAAATCCAGATAAGCTAGTATAAAATGAAACTCTTCCATTGGTACCAACCATAACTTCATTGAAATCAGTTCCATAGAAATTAAAATCAAACGGCAATGGTATGTCATCAGAAAATTTGTCATCAGAATTAAATTGAACATTTTCATCGCCAAAATATTCAACATAATTGATGGATTTCACATCATATTGTGCAACTAAATTATTCGTTATTAAAACGAATAGAAATAAGACTAATAGTTTTTTCATAATAATTAATTTGATTTTTAGTGAATTTATCTCTAAGTTTTTGAAAAATCAATAAAAAATTAAATAATTTTTGATGAAAAATAAAATAAATGAAATTAAGGGAAATCAATTTTAATTTTTTAAATAAAGTATTTAAATGATTTTAATTAGTTGTTTTTTTTGATTTTAAGCTTACATTTTTTTGAATTAAAATTAGATGAATTTATAAAAGAAGATATAGAATTTCAAGTATTTGATTAAATAATCCGTTTTTAAATGCATTTCAACTGTGAAAACTAACTTTTATACTTATAAATATTAATTTTTTGAAAAAATGAATATAAAAAATGATTTCTTATAGAAAATGATATCAAATAGGAATGAATTTTTATTTTTTGATTGAAATATTAGTGAAAAATTATCTTTTAAAAACAATATAGATTACATTTAGGAAATTTATGAATAACATTTCTCGTTATTAAATGAATCAAATAAAAATGTGATGGAAATAAATATTGAATACCCTAAAGATGCTATTTTAAAAAAATACATTCGCTGCTACTATGAAGCCTCTATTAAAAATGAACATTATATCGCTTTCCCGAATGCTTTAATTCCTACTTGTTTGGTGCAAAATGGAAGAATTTATTACGAAAATGATGCTGTAGAAATTGTAAAAGATGAAAATTATGATCAAAAGTATTATTCTATAAATGTGTATAAAAAACCAGTTTTGATTAAATTTCATGGAGAATTTAAGACGTTTAATATTATTTTTAAACCTTATGGTTTTTCGCAGTTTTTAAAAGATTTTTCCAATTATGATGCAAATATTGTGATGGATTATTCTGATTTTATGTTTGACTTTTTTCAAACGAATCCGAATTTTAATGACAAAAAATATCCAGAAAAAATCAGCTTAATTGAAGATTTTTTTCTTTCCAATTATAAACCTAAAAAGTACACAGAAAATATTATAGAATGTGTGGAAGGAATGTTGGAAAATGACATAAAAGAACTTTTTTTCAAAGAAGTTTCTTATAAAACAATGTATCGAGCATTTAAAAATATTTGTGGAACTTCACCAAATTCTTTGTTTCAAGTTATTCGTTTAAGAAATGCAATTGAGAATATGGAAAAGAAATCAAATGAAGAAAATTTAACTGAAATTGCTTATGCTTTAGGTTTCTTTGATCAAGCTCATTTTAGCAACTTTTTTAAAGAATTAACACAAAAACAACCAAAAGATTTTTTTAAAAATATCTCTTATATCTCCAAAGAAAAAATTTTGTTTGAATTTATATAATGTCCATTTTTTACAATTTTAACTAAAATGTATAATTTAAATTTGATTGGATCAATTTTGGTTTTAAAATTGACCAAAACTTACATCTAAGACAAAAAAGAAAAGGTGAAAATATATAACATTAGAAAATTCACATTAGCTATCTAGAATACCTATTTTGAGCAAATATTGCGAAGAATAGGTTTTTTTTAACTCCATTTCCAATTAATTGCGTTTGTGTAAATTGCATGAAATTCATTCACAATTGTATCTGCAAATTCACGTTTGTTTTCCACAGCTCTTTTAGGAATAATTAAAGATAATTCTGTTGTTAAACGTACAAAAAAATGATCTTTAGTTTCGATTAATTCTTTGATTTGCCTTTTATTAATTTTTCCTTCAAAAGAATAATCTTTTGTATAAATTCCTTCTTCGTTTACTTGAATTTCCACATCTTGATTAATTCTTTTTTGAAAATGTGCTTCTATATGTTTTTGAAAATGATTTTTGTATTGATATCGAGAATAAGTCGGATAAAAAAGAAACCAAATAAACGCAACAATTACAATTGCAATCACCAAAACAGGTTTTTGATAATGCATCATGGAAAATAAAGCAAATACAATATAAACTAAAGTAATTGCATACCGAGAAATCATCCTTTTCCTTTTTTGAAGTTTAGAAATGGATGATTCATACATTTGATATGCTAAAAAATCTGATTCTTTAAGTTGAAAATGTATATTGATATCATTCATAAAGTTTTCCGTTGTTCTCTGGGTTTTTCATGTCAACCCAAAATATTTCTCTGGCTTCGGATGTATCTTTTTTTCCATTTTTATTTTCATCCTTGATAGTATAAATATACATATAATCTAGACCAGAATCATACTGAGAACTTAAAATTGAATAATCTTTAGGAACTAAAGCTTTCTTATTTTTTCCTTCTAAATCAAATGAATAGATTCTTCTTAAATCTTTTGTGTTTAATTTCCCGTCTTTATTTGTGTCTTCATCATACACAGAAACCATATAAAAATTCCTATGAATTGGCTGACTATTCAATGTGTCTTGAGAATAAGCTGGATAATAAAATGTTTTGATTAAAACTGGATTTTTAAATAATTTATGTTGCTTTTTTGTTTCAAAATTAAAATGCGAAATATTGACAAAATTATATCCATATGCAGCTGCCATTCCTGGCATAAAGTTTTGATTCCATTGATTTCCGTCATTTTCATTGTAATCATAAGTCAAATGATGACCAATATTTCCAACCCAACGTCTGATTTTTGGTTCACCTGAACTATAAATTTTCTTTTCAATTTTTTGATAGTTTACCTTAAAAATTGGTGTAAGTCGATGCTTTTGATGATACGTTAAAAGAACTTTCTTTGGTCTTGTTTCAAATTTATTTGTATCAGGCTCTTTTTCATTATTTTCAGTTGTTTGATTCTCTGTATTCATTGTCGAACTTGAAACAGAAAATCCTTTTTTTTCAATTTTTGATTCTTTATGACAACTTAAAAAAAGAAATAAAGTAAGAATAAAAGAAATAGAATAAAGTGGTTTCATATCAATTTTAATTTAGATTTTTCCAAATTTAAACAACGATTTCTTAATATAAAATATTCACAAAAGAATTTTAGAATTTTAGAAAAAATCTATACTATTGTGTTTCAATTAAAAAATAAAGAAAATGATTAAGTCAATAAATTCCTATTTCAAAGCAATTTCAATAATTTTTAAGCTAAATCTTCTTGGAGCATTGATGGTTCCAGTATTAATTAGCTTTATTGTTGGAACATTAATTCTTTTTTCAGCTTACGGTTTTTCAGATAATATTGGTGCTTGGATTGGAAAAGCTTGGATTTGGGAAACAGGAAAAGATATTTTTCAAAGTGTTAGTAATTTTCTAGGAGGAATGATTGTTTTAATGCTTGGTTTAATTGTATATAAACATATTGTTATGGCATTTTCTGCGCCATTTATGAGTCCAGTTGCTGAAAAAGTTCTAAATCATTTAAATCCAGAAATTAAAGCTTCAGAACAAAATATTACATTTTCGGAAAGTTTATCGCGTGGAATCCGAATTAATATTCGAAATCTTTTTTTTGAATTAGGAATGGTAGTTCCTTTGTTATTTTTGACATTTATTCCAGCTGTTGGACTTGTTTTTACGGTTTTAATCTTTTTAATTCAAGCTTATTATGCAGGTTTTGGAAATATGGATTTTACACTAGAAAGATTTTATAAATACAAAGCAAGTATTCTTTTTGTAAGAGGAAATAAATGGAAAGCAATCGGAAATGGTGGTGTTTTTCTTCTTTTAACGATGATTCCATTTTTCGGATTTTTAATTTCTGTTCCTCTTGGTGCTGTTGCTGCAACTATTTCTTTGGCAGATAAAGTAGGAGAGGAGAGTCAATTAAATTTGGTATTTGATAAATAAAATTTTACACAGTATTATAAAAAAATAGCCAAGTTAATCTTGGCTATTTTTGTTTTATTTTTTGATTATTATTTTTTGGTTATAATATCGAGCGTAGAGATTGCATACTTCTGAACAACCTCCATCTAATTCCATACAATCATATGCTGCACCTAAAGCATCAATCATTGTTTCATAAGTTTCCATCCATAATATTTCAGATCCATCACCATTCCAGCAATCTACTTGAAATCCTTGTTCTATTGGATGAATTCCTGTATAAATTTTATAATTAAGAAGAGATGGTTTACTATTTTTACCATATTCTATTTGAAACTCGATGGAAGCATTATTGTTTTTAATCGAAATTTCTTGAATTTCTTCGAAAATTTCGGTTAAAGTGATAAAGTTTGAATTATTTCTTTCACTAACAATTGTTTTATTTGTAGTTGTTGTTTCTTTATCTTTTGTGCAACTTATTAATACAAATATTAAAAGGAATTTTAAATATCTCATTTTTCATTTTTTAAAATTATTGACTAATTGGAGCAAAACTCATATTTGATAAGCATGTCGTTACACAACCTCCATCATTTAAACATTCCCTTGCAGCTTTTCCAGCTTCTCCAACATTTTCTCCTTCATAAAGTATCACTTCTTCTTGACCATAATAACAAGTTATTGTATATAATTCATTAGAAAATAGTCTATGATTTATATCTTTTCCTTTTATGAATGCAAGCTTTTTTTTAGAAGTTCTAGTCAATTTAAAATACTTTCTATAATCTTTTTCATTTAAATATTTTAATTGAAAAGTAACCATTTTCCCAGTTTTATTTCCAATTTCTCTCATCTCTTTTAATATTTTATCAAGATTTCCTGTAGAAATTGAGGTAGAAATTCTTTCAGAGTTTTCTTGAAATTGTTGTTGAGAATCTTCTTCAGAGCAAGAACAAAAACAAAAAGCAATGCCTATTAGAGCAAATAATTTTAAATTTTTTAGTATCATAACTTTCTTTTTTAAATAATTCATCAATATGTTTTTATTATTGATACTAAATATACTGTATTTAAATAGTTGAAAATTACGGCTTTCCGTATTCTATAAAATTATTTTTGAATTACTAAAAAATAAAAATAGATTTCAATAAAATTAATCCATAAAAAAAAGCTACTTCATTGAAGTAGCTTTTTCCAAATTATACAATGATTGATTATAATTTCTGTGCGTTTCCTGAACCACTAGATTTTACATCAATATTTTTTGGATTTCCTTTGTAATAAATATCACCCGAACCAGAAACTCTTGCTTTCAAAGAATTATTTGCGTAAACAGTAGCATTTCCTGAACCCGAAATTGTAATATCTACTTTATCACTTTCCAATTTTTTTCCTTCAAAATCTGCTGAACCAGAAATTCGAACTTTTAATTTATTTGTTTCACCAGCAATATCAAGATTTCCTGAACCTGATAAAGTTGCTGTAATATTTTTACTTTCTACTTCTTCTAAAGAAATATCACCTGAACCAGTAACTACAATAGAAAACTCTTTATTTTCAATAGGAACTTCAGAAATAATTTCTCCAGAACCAGAAAGCGTTAAATGGTTGATGAATTTAATTGGAACTTTAATTATTATTTCTTTTCTAGGCTGAATATTCTTTCCTTTTTTATAATGAATTGATAATTTATTATCTGTAACTTCTGTGATAATATATTCCATCAAATTTTCTTCTGCTGTGATTTCAATCTCACCTTGTTTTCCATCCGTTAAAATCACTTTAAAAGAACCTTTACTTTTAATTTCTTGAAAATAACTGATTTCTCTTGTTGCAGTTATAAGATTTTTATTTCCTTTAATTTTTTTCCATTGTGCATTTACATTTGTAACTGAAATGAATAAAATTAGTACACATAATAATTGTTTCATCGTATTGATTTATTTAGTTTTTAAACGAATTGCATTATAACTTGATTTTACTGTAATTGTCGGTAATCCGTTTGCTTCTGATGCATTATAAATTCCTTTCAATTTATGAGAATAACTTTCTTTAAAATTCTCATGTAAAATCATTTTATCAAGTTCTGTAATATTTGCATATTCTGTGAAAAGATCAAAAGCAAATGAAATATCTTCTGGGAATTCTAGTTTTACACCAGAATATTCTGTTCTTAAATTAACATTTAAAAAGTCTTTCGAAATATTTTTTACTTTAATCGCTCCATAACTTAAAACAACATTCAAAGATTTATTTACATTTCCAATTCCAAGATTCGTATATTCACTATTTCCTTTTGCAATTCTTAAATCCTTAATCACAAGATTTCCATAGTCAATATTAAAATCAATATCTTTTATTTCATCAATTTTAATGTTTGAATAATCAGAATTTAAATTGATAAAATTCGCTTTCTCCACAGAAATATTCGAATAATCTGTGTGTAGTTCCAGTTCATTTACAAAATCAATTGTTGATCCGTTACTGTATTCTAATTTAATTTTATTTAATGTACCATTCAAATTTTCTGCGGAAACATTTCCGTATGCACATTGAATTTTTGTATTGTTATTTAATTCGCCAATTAAAATATTTCCATATTCATTTTCCAAATCTGCAATTATAGATTTCGGTGCTTGAATTATATAATCAATTTGCATACTGATTTTTCCAGAACTGAACCAATTTCCTGTATTATTGATTACAGTTTCTGCTTTTACTTTATTGTCTCTATGATCAAAATCGAATGATATTCCTTTGAAATAAGAATTTACTCTTTTTTCAGAATCACCTTTGATTGTTTTGATGATTTTGATGTAAATTTCACTTTTATCCCAAGTGTTTAATGTAATATTTCCATAAGAATTTGTTACATCTAAAATATTGTTCTCTGATACATTGAACTTCCTTTCAATAATATCCGATTTCTCATACTTTTGTGCAAAGACGACCATCTGCGCACAAAGGAAAAATAATAAAGTTAATTTAAGAGAAGTTTTCATCGTTCGTAAGTTTATGAGAGTTTAAGTTTTCAAGTTGTAAAATTAAATTTTGAAGAATTTCAATTCTTTTCTGATAATTTGAAATCATTGCATAAACAATTTTCTGATTTCCATTTTTCTTTAATTCTACAGTAAGTTTTACATAATCATTTTCAAGTTTTTCAATTTGTTTTAAATAATCATCAACGACTTTCTTGTTTTCAGGATTTTCAAGTTTTCGAATTTTATTTAATTCTTCATTTAAAACACTTGTAAAATAGATTTGTGTTTTTTCCATTTTCGGCGAAATGGAACCAAGTTCAACTCCAGAATTTTCCTGTACTTTTGGGGAAACATTGAAATACTTTCCGATTCCAATTCCAATCAAAAGAAGCAAAGAAGCAGCTACTGCTAAATAATATTTTGTATACGAATTTTTCTTAGAAAATTCTGAGCTGTTTTTCAGTTTTTTTTCAAACCTTTCCAAATGAAATTCTGAAGGTTCATGTATGTCAAACTTGTTATTCATGAGGTTCAAAAGTTTAAAAATTATTTACGTTTAAATCTGTTATCCAAAGAAATTTCCGAATTATCTATTAACATTTTTCGTAGTTTGCCTTTAGCTCTAGAAACTATTGCTCTACTATTGTCATAAGAAATATTCATTATGCTAGAAATTTCTTCGTAATCGTATCCTTCTATCAAATGAAGTGTCACTCCAATTCGATAATTTTCTTTTAATTTTTGAATGCAATCCAAAATAACTTTTACATTCAAATCATCTGAAAGAAAAACCGAATTATCAATTTCTTCATCTGAAGATTCATATGCAATTTCTAAAGAATGTGTTTCTGTTTGTTTGTATTTTTTTAAAGCAGTAATACTTTTATTAATAACAATTCTCTTTAACCAAGCTCCAAAAGTCACTTCTCCTTTATAGGAATCCATTTTTGTAAAGGCAGCCAAAAAAGCTTCTTGCATAACGTCTTCCGCTTCGTATTGATTGTTTAAAATACGATAAGAAGTATTGTACATTGCATGAAAATACTTTTTATATATTTCCATTTGTGCTCCTTTATTTCCTTTTTTACACCTAGCTATTAATTCTTTCATTTTTTAGAAATTCTATAGTAAAGACTTTGGTGTTTTTGAGTTGTGACAGTTTTTAAAATTTTTTGGAAAGATAGGAATAAAAATACAGAGATAATTAAAATGAAATCGATTTATTTTTCTTTTAAAAGCGCCTAAAGTAAGCTGAAATTCATAATCTAATTTGATGTTTTTATTTAGAATTTTTACTTTTGTTTAAATGAAAATTTTAAATTCTTTTTTGCAAATGAATCCAAATTTGGTAGAATATATAAAGCGCTATGTCAAGATTTCGGAAAGCGAAATTGCTATTTTGGAATCTTATGTATCTTCTCAAAAATTAAAAAAGAAAGAATTTTTATTAAAAGAAGGACAAATTTGTAAATACAGATATTTTATACTGAAAGGTTGTGTTCGTCTATTTTATATTGATAAAAAAGGAAATGAACAAATAATCCATTTTGGAATTGATAATTGGTGGATTACAGATTATGAAAGTTTAATTAATCAAATTCCTTCAAAATTATATATTCAAGCAATCGAATCTACAGAATTATTAAAACTTCCTCAAGATAAATTTGATGAATTAAGTGCGAAAATTCCTGTAATTAATGAGTTGTTTCGTAAGATTATGGAAAAAACATATATCGCTTCACAAAAAAGAATTGAATTTATTTATAGTATGTCGGGTGAAGAAATGTTTCATTATTTCATTGAACAAAATCCGCAGTTCACACAACGTGTTCCACAATATATGATTGCTTCTTATTTAGGTCTTTCTCCAGAATTTGTTAGTAAAGTAAAAGCTAAAAGAATTTAATTTCTTAATTAAGATTAAGGAAAATCGAAAAACGCCTTTTTACCTTTACTTTAAATTAAAGACAAAAAGTAATGGATAAAAATAGAAAAATATTAGCGCTATTTTTTACAATGATATTTTTAGGTTGTACAATAGAAAAATCAGAAAATGAAAATTCTTTCGAAGAAAAAAAAGTAACAGAATCAAAACATTTAAAACCTTTTAAAAAAGAATTACCAACAATCGGACTTTTAATGTATGATGGAGTGTTACAAGGTGAAGTTGTAGCGACTTCTGATGTTTTTGCAAAATTGACAAAAGATGGTGAACAAATTTTTAATGTAATTACAATTGCAGAAACAAATCAACCAATTACTACAGAAGAAGGAATGCATTTTGTTCCTGATTTTACTTTTGAAAATACACCAAAATTGACTGCTTTATTTATTCCAAGTGCTTACGATATGTATGCACAAGTTCATAATGAAAAAATCATCGATTTTATCAAAGAAAAAAATCAAGAAACAAAATATATTGTCAGTAATTGTGCAGGTGCGCAACTTATTGGGAAATCTGGAATTGCTGATGGACATAAAATTGTTACTTGGATTGGAGGAGGGAAACAATTGCAAAAAGACTATCCGAATTTAAAAGTGCAAAATGATAGTTTGGTCACTTTTGTAGAAGATGGGAAATTTAGTTCTTCTAATGGAAATTTAGCAAGTTATATTTCAGCATTAGAACTTTTAGAAAAAATGACGAATCAAGAACATAGAAAATTTGTAGAAAGTTATTTGTATTTAGATCGATTGCAAAATTGGAAGAATTAAATTGTTCATTTTTATCAAGATAAAAAAAGAACCAAAAAAATCAAGACTTTATTTTTAATTTCAAAAATAGGTCAAATAAATTTTAAAAAAGCATATTAGAAATAATATGCTTTTTTAGTTAAAGATTATTGATTTGAAACTTCATAAAGACCAGCTTTAAATTCAAAAGTTCGCATTAAACGATTCCAAGTATTGATTTGCGTACAAGATAAAGTCAGTATTGAAATTTCTTCTTTTGTATAAAATGACAGAAGTTTTTCAAAAAGAATTTCTGGGATTTTTTCAACTTTTGTAACAAGTTCTGCAAACTCCAAAGTTGCTTTTTCTTTTTCAGTGAAAATTTCCGTTTCTTCCCAAACACAAAGTGTAGAAAGTCGTAATTCTGTTTCTCCCATTGCTTTTAATTCCTTATAATGCATATCAACACAATAAGCACATTTATTTATTTGTGAAATTCGCAATCGAATTAATTCTAATAAAGAAATTGAAAGTGTAGAATTATTTGTGAATTCTTCGATAGTTCTTAAATGTTCAAACATTCCTTTTGGAATATTGTTGTAAGTAATTCGTTCCATAATTTTAAATCATTTTAATTCTGATTTCAAAATTAAATACAGGATTTTCTAAAGTTCTTAAGATATCTTAAGAAATAGATTTCTTACGTAAATTACTTAAATATTCGGGTGTCATTTGAAGATAGGAAGCAATCATATATTGTGGAATTCTTTGTGAAATGTCTGGAATAGATTGCATCAAAAATTCATATTTTTCTTTTCCATCCATGTCCATAAAAAAGCGATTTCTACGATTTACAGCAATTAAAGTATTTTCAGCAATTATTCGGAATACTTTTTCTAATTTCGGAATTCTATCAAAAAGTTGTTCCAAATTTGTTTTAGAAATTCGTGCTAATTTTGTGTTTTCAATACATTGGATAAAATCTTCCGAAGCAATTTTTAAGGTGAAACTCTCATAGTTTGTAAACCACCAATTCTCAATTCCAAATTGAAATGTATGCGCAATTCCATCTTTATCTTCATAAAAAAAGCGAATCATTCCATTTAAGATAAAATATTGATGTTGGCATTTTTCTCCTTTTTTTAAAATAAAATCTTTTTTCTTTAATGAAGTAGTTTCTAAAGAATTAAAAATAATTTCCAATTCATTTTTTTCAAAAAAGACATAACGATTTAAATATTTTTGAAGTTGTGTTTTTTCTTTTTCTGTCATGTTTTTGTGCTTAATTCTTGAATTTTGTCGGAATTAATAATACCTGAATTTTCTGAAGAATTTGCAAGGTAAATCATTGCTTTTGCAATAGAAATAGCTTTAATTGCTCTATATTTTTTCCATTTTCCTTGCATTAAAAAATGAAATAAAGGAAAAATTGTCATTCCAATATTTTCTAAAAATCTGGATTCTTTTCTTTTTCCTAAAATCAAAGACGGACGAAGAATAAAAGTATGTTTTAGTTGTTGTTTTAAAACCAATTTTTCCATGTCACCTTTTGTTTTATTATAAAAAATAGAACTATTTGAATTTGCTCCTAAAGCAGAAATTACAAGAAAAGTATCTATATGATTTTCTTTACAAAGAACAGAAGCATCCCAAGGAATTCCCAAATCGATATCTTTATAAGTATCTTTATCTGGAGTTTTTTTAGCAGTTGTTCCAATACAACAATAAACCTCGTCTGCTTTGAATTTTTCTTTTTGTGATTCTAAATCAAATAAATCACAAATTACTTCTTTTAGCTTTTGGTGTGTGAAATTTAAAGATTTTCGACCAAAGGAAATTATTTTTTCATAACGTTGGTCTTCTAAAAGTAAATGAAGTAAAAGATTTCCAGTTAAGCCAGATGCACCAAGGATTATTGCTGTTTTTTTCATAATAAAACGAAATTAGATACTTTTGATTTAAGTTAAAGCTTTTTAACAAAAATTATAGAAAAAATCTGATTTAAATTTTTGTTATTGCAAGAGCTTTTAAAGTAAAAACTTAGAAAGTTTAATAAATTTAGAGAATTATTAGGAAGAAGAAGTTTTTAAAATTTTCAATTATTTAAAATCCATTAAACCAATTAAAAATGAAGTTTCAGTGAATATTCCAATGAGAAAATAATAATTAAACAAAAAAATAGTTTTCACTTTTAAATACGATTATTTTCTTCATATTTATCAAGGTTTTTAAATTAAATGTTAAGATAAATATTTAAATAATCATATCTTTAAAAATCATTTTAATAATCCATTATAATTAATTATTTTTGCCGAATGCAAAAAATCAAAAAAATATCATACGTTATTATCACTGCCTTAGTTTTAAGTTCATGTGGTAGATATTCAAAAGTATTAAACAAAGGTACAGCGGAAGAACGTTATATGCTTGCAACTGAATTGTATAATTCAGGAAAATATAACAAAGCTGTAAATTTATTTGAAAAAATTATAACTCCATATCAAGGGAAACCTCAAATGGAGCGAATTCAATACATGGTTGCGCAATCCTATTATAATTTAGAAGATTATATTTTATCATCTTACTATTTTGATAAGTTTGCAAAGAACTTCCCAAATAGTTCTAAGAAAGAAGAAGCAGCTTATTTATCAGCTTATAGTGATTATTTAGCATCACCAAAATATAGTTTAGATCAATCAGATACAGATAAAGCAATTGCAAAAATGCAGGTTTTTATCGATACTTATCCAAATTCAGATCGAATCAAAGATGCAAATAAAATAATCAAAGAGTTGACGCATAAATTAGAGAAGAAAGCATTTGAAATTGCAAAACAATATTATAAATTAGAAGAATATACAGCTGCAATTATCGCTTTTGATGGATTTTTATCTGATTATTTAGGTTCTTCATATAAAGAAGAAGCATTATATTTAAGATTAAAAGCTTCTCATGATTTAGCAGTTCAAAGTATTTCAAAAAAGAAAGAGGAACGACTTAGAGAGGCTGTAAAAGCATACGAAAAATTAGAAAAGAGTTTTAACGACTCGAAATATATCGAAGAAGCGAAAGAATTATTAATCGAAATAAACAAAGAGCTAGATTTAATTACTCAATTAGAAAAATAACAGAAAGATGGACTACAAGAACACAAAAGCACCTGATACAACTATCACTTATGATAGAGAAGCGATTGAAGCTCCAACAAATAACATTTACGAGGCTATTTCAGTTTTAGCAAGAAGAGCAGATCAAATCAATGGTGACTTGAAGAAGGAACTAATTGATAAATTAGATGAGTTTGCTACGCATACAGATAGTCTTGATGAGGTTTTTGAAAATAAAGAACAAATTGAAGTTTCTAAGTTCTATGAAAAACTTCCTAAGCCAACTGCAATTGCAGTAGAAGAATGGTTAGAGAACAGAGTTTACTTCAGAAACCCAAACGAACCTAAAAAATAATAAATGACAGTTTTACGTGGTAAAAAAATCCTTTTAGGAATTACTGCAGGAATTGCTGCTTATAAAACAGCTCATTTAGTAAGACAATTTATAAAAGCAGGTGCTCAAGTCAAAGTAGTCATGACACCTGCTTCTAAAGATTTTGTCACACCTCTTACGCTTTCTACACTTTCAAAAAATCCAGTTTATTCTACTTTTTATGACAAAGATTCAGAAGAAAATGAAATCTGGAATAACCATGTAGAACTAGGATTATGGGCAGATTATATGGTAATTGCTCCTGCAACAGCCAACACACTTTCGAAAATGTGTCATGGAACATGTGATAATTTATTATTAGCAACATATCTTTCTGCAAAATGTCCAGTATATTTTGCACCAGCGATGGATTTAGATATGTATAAACATGGTTCTACAAAAGACAATATTGATAAACTTATCGGATTTGGAAATATTTGTATTCCAGCAGAAAGTGGTGAATTAGCAAGTGGATTAGTAGGAGAGGGAAGAATGGCTGAACCTGAAACCATTGTAGAATTTATTGAAAATGATATTCTGTCAAAATTACCTTTAAAAAACAAAAAAGTTTTAATTACAGCAGGTCCAACATACGAAGCTATTGATCCTGTTCGTTTTATTGGTAATCATTCTTCTGGAAAGATGGGATTTGAGCTTGCAAAAACAGCTGCTTCACTTGGAGCAAAAGTTTATTTAATTGCTGGTCCTTCTTCGGAAGTTGTTCAAAATAAATTAATTGAGAGAATTGATGTTGTAAGTGCAGAAGATATGTACAAAGCAGCAATGGAACTTTTTGATTCGATGGATATTGCAATCCTTTCAGCAGCTGTAGCAGATTATCGTCCAAAACACGTTGCTACACAGAAAATCAAAAAGAAAGATGTAGAGTTTGTAATAGAACTTGAAAAAACAAAAGATGTTTTAGCATCTCTTGGAGCAATAAAGAAAAACCAATTTCTTGTAGGTTTTGCATTAGAAACAAATGATGAAATTCAAAATGCAAAAGGAAAATTAAAGAGAAAAAATTTAGACATGATTGTTTTAAACTCTTTAAATGACAAAGGAGCTGGTTTTAAAAATGCAACAAACAAAGTCTCAATTATTGATAAATTCGAAAATATTTCAGAATTTAGCTTGAAATCTAAGTCTGAAGTAGCAATAGACATTTTTAATGAAATAATGAAGAAAAATAATTGATGAACAAACTACTTTTATTTATAGCAGCTTTTTTTCTATTCTTAGGTGTAAATGCACAAGAATTAAATTGTATTGTCAATGTAAATTCTGACCAAGTTCCTGGTTCTAATAAACAAGTTTTTAAAAGTTTACAAACGAACTTAACAGAGTTTATTAATCAGAAACAATGGACGAATAAGACTTTTAAGAAAAACGAAAAAATTCAATGTGCAATTACTATAATTGTTAAAGAACAAACTTCTTCAAATGAATTTTCAGGAAGTATTCAAATCCAATCTTCAAGACCTGTTTATGATTCTTCATATTTGAGTCCTGTAGTAAATCATAAAGATGAAGATTTTAATTTTACCTATTCTGAATTTGAAGTTTTACAGTTTAATCCTAACAGTTTTGACTCAAACCTAATTTCTGTAATTGCTTATTATGCATATCTAATTATCGGAATGGATGCGGATACTTTCAAGCAAAATGGAGGAAAAGAATATTTTAAAAAGGCGCAAAATGTTGCAAATCTTGCACAACAAAGTAGTTATCCTGGATGGAGTCCATTAGAAAATGGAAATACTCGATACAAAATCATCAATGATTTATTATCAACTTCATTTATTGCTTTTAAAAATACACTTTATAGATATCATTTAAAAGGTTTAGATATGATGGCAAAAGATAAAAAAACAGCCAAAAAAAATATCGTTACCGCTTTAATGAGATTAAAAAATATCTATTCATCTAGACCAAATGCAGCTGTTTTAAGAATGATGATGGATGCAAAATCTGATGAAATTTCAAATATTTTTTCAGGTGGTCCGAGTACGGATGTTGTAGAATTAAAAGAATTTTTAGGAAAAATGTCACCTACAAATTCTAAAAAATGGAATAAAATAAAATAGTTATCAACTATCTAATTTTTTTATTGTGTTAAATTCACTTTTTATAAAAAATTACGCATTAATTGAACAATTAAATGTGGATTTCAAAGATGGATTTTCTATTATAACTGGTGAAACTGGTGCAGGAAAATCAATCCTTCTTGGAGCTTT
Organism: Aureivirga marina; assembly: GCF_015767265.1. Lineage (GTDB taxonomy): Bacteria > Bacteroidota > Bacteroidia > Flavobacteriales > Flavobacteriaceae > Aureivirga > Aureivirga marina. The sequence goes on along the minus strand of NZ_JADPIB010000010.1, from coordinate 17,999 downwards.
AGGTCTGGTCTTAGGTAAAAGAGCAGACTTATCTATTCTTAAGAATAAGGAAAAAAAATGTGTGATAGAAGCTGAATTTGCTATTAAAAATTACGATTTAAAAAATTTCTTTGAGGAAAATGATTTAGATTTTGAAAATCAAACGATTATTCGTAGAGAAATTCTTCCAAGTGGAAAATCTAGATCTTATATAAATGACACTCCTGCAAAGTTGAATATTTTGAATGCTTTAAGTGAAAAACTTATTGATATTCATTCACAATATCAAACTTTAGAACTTTCCAATACTAATTTTCAATTTAAAATAATCGATGCACTTTCTTCCAATCAAGAAATAGTTTCAGAATATCGTTTACATCTGAAATCATATCAAAATTTAGTGAAGAAATTAGAGAAACTAGAAGCTTTTGATAGAGAATCAAAATTGCAGTTGGACTATAATTTGCATTTACTTCAAGAATTGCAAAAAGCAGAATTGATAGAAGAAGAACAGGAAATTATTGAACAGAAAATAGAGAAATTAAATAACGTTGAATCAATTAAATTACATTTAGCACAAACAATAGATATTGGTTCTAATGAAGAAATTGGAATTCAAAATTTATTATCTGAATGTAATTCAAATTTGATGAAAATTGTTGATTTTTCTGATGAATATAGTGAAATTCAGAAACGTTTGGAAAGTATCTCTATTGAATTTAATGATATTATTCAAGATTTAGAAAGTTTTCAAGATGATGTTGTTTTTGAACCAACAGAATTAGAAAATTTGAATGATCGATTACAAATAATTTATTCTTTACAGAAAAAACATCATGTAGATTCTAATTCTGAATTGTTGAAAATTCAAGAAGAATTAGAGCAAAAAGTAGATGCTGCAACACATTCAACTGAAAATATTTCTTTATTAAAAGAAGAAATAGAAGCGAAAGAGCAAATTTTGAATGAATTGGCTTTACAATTACATGAAAAAAGAAAGAATACATTACAAGAGTTAAAAGATAAATTGGAAACAAAACTTGCGACACTTGGAATGGTAAATGCTCGATTCAAAATAGATATTACACTTTCAGATACGTATACTGAAAATGGAAAAGATGTTTTGAAGCTGCTTTTTTCTGCAAATAAAGGAGAAAATTATGGTGAATTGAAAAAAGTTGCTTCTGGTGGAGAAATGTCAAGAATTATGCTTTCTGTAAAGGCGATTTTATCAAATTATACAAAACTTCCAACGATTATTTTTGATGAAATTGATACTGGAGTTTCTGGTGAAATTTCAAATAAAATGGGAGAAATTATGGAGAAGATGAGTGAAAATATGCAAGTGATTACAATAAGTCATTTACCACAAATTGCAGCCAAAGGAAATCATCATTACAAAGTATATAAAGAAGACATTCTAGAAGAAACATATTCAAGGTTAAAAAAACTGACAAAACCGGAAAGAATTCATGAAATTGCAGAGATGTTAGGAGGAAAAGATTTGTCGGATTCAGCAGTAGCACACGCAAAAAAATTACTGAATTAATTATTAATTTGAAATTTAACAAATTAGCAGAATTTGTTTAAGAAATATTATTTAAAATAATTAAACAGTTCGTAAGCTAAACTAAATAAATTTATATTTTTGTTCTATCAGAAAATAGAATGGAAGAATTTTAAAATAAAGAACACTATGTATAACCTACTTAAAGGAAAAAAAGGAATTATATTCGGAGCTTTAGATGAAAATTCTATCGCTTGGAAAGTGGCAGAGCGTGCACACGAAGAAGGTGCAGAGTTTGTTTTAACAAATGCTCCTATCGCGATGAGAATGGGAACAATCAACCAATTAGCAGAAAAAACAAATTCTCAAATAATTCCTGCAGACGCTACTTCAGTAGAAGATTTAGAGAAGTTAGTAGAGCAATCAATGGAGATTTTAGGAGGAAAAATTGATTTTGTATTACACTCTATCGGAATGTCTGTAAACGTAAGAAAAGGAAGACATTATACAGATGAGAACTATGATTTCACTCACAAAGGATTTGATGTTTCAGCATTATCATTCCACAAAGTAATGAGTGTTTTATATAAGAAAAATGCCATGAACGAATGGGGATCAATTGTTGCATTAAGCTATATGGCTGCACAAAGAGTTTTCCCAGATTATAATGATATGGCAGATAACAAAGCTTATTTAGAGTCAATTGCTCGTAGTTTTGGTTATTTCTTCGGAAAAGAACACAAAGTAAGAGTAAATACAATTTCTCAATCTCCAACACCAACAACAGCAGGAAAAGGAGTAAAAGGATTTGACGGATTTATCAGTTATGCTGAGAAAATGTCTCCTCTTGGAAATGCTTCAGCTGCGGATTGTGCAGAATATACAATTAGTATGTTCTCTGATTTAACAAAGAAAGTTACTTTACAAAACTTATATCACGATGGAGGATTCTCTAACATGGGAGTTAGCCAAGCTGTGATGGATGCTTTTGTAGAGAATGAAGGATAGAATTTTATTGAAATCTACATAATTATTATAAAAGAGTAACTAAGTTTTAGTTACTCTTTTATTTTTGAAATAAATGGAACTAACTTCACTCATAATAATATTTTAATTATTATTTAATTTTAATTTATTTTCTATGAAATATTTAATTTTTAGTTACTTATAAAATTAATATGAAAGTAAATGAATCGTATTATTTTAAAATAATCAATATCTAATCGGTCATTTTCTGTTAATATTTTAAAAAAATAAAAAAAAGATGTAACTTATTGTAACATTTTTTAAAAGTGTTACGTATATATCACTAGAGAGTAAAGTAAAAATTAAATCCTTCATAAATTTAGATGAGACAACTTAAAATTACTAAGCAGGTAACGAATAGAGAAACTGCGTCGTTAGATAAGTATTTACAAGAAATTGGAAAAGTAGATCTTATTACGGCAGAACAAGAGGTGGAGCTGGCACAACGTATCAAAGCTGGAGATCAAGTGGCTTTGGAAAGATTGACAAAAGCAAATTTACGTTTCGTAGTATCGGTTGCTAAACAATATCAAAATCAAGGATTAACATTACCAGATTTAATTAATGAGGGAAATTTAGGATTAATTAAAGCAGCAAAAAGATTCGATGAAACTCGTGGATTCAAATTTATTTCTTATGCTGTATGGTGGATTAGACAATCGATTCTTCAAGCTTTAGCAGAACAATCAAGAATTGTACGTTTACCATTAAATAAAATTGGTTCTATTAATAAAATTAATAAAATGTATGCATTCTTAGAGCAGGAAAATGAGCGTCCGCCATCTGCTGAGGAAATTGCTGCAAAATTAGATATGTCTATTAGTGATGTAAAAGAATCTATGAAAAATTCTGGTCGTCACGTTTCAATGGATGCTCCATTAATTGAAGGAGAAGATTCTAATTTATACGATGTTCTTCGTTCTGGAGAATCACCAAATCCTGATAGAGATTTATTACATGAGTCATTAAGAGTGGAAATTGAAAGAGCTCTTGAAACATTAACTCCAAGAGAAGGAGATGTAATTCAATTATATTTTGGATTAGGAGGAAATCACCCAATGACTTTAGAAGAAATTGGAGAAACATTTGATTTAACTCGTGAAAGAGTTCGTCAAATTAAAGAAAAAGCAATCCGAAGATTAAAACATACTTCAAGAAGTAAAATCTTGAAAACATATTTAGGATAAAAAATAAAACTCTCGATTTTTCGGGAGTTTTTTTATAGAATTAAGTGGATTTAAATTATTTTTGCCAAAACAACACAACAATTTAAAATTTATGAAAAAATATATTGCACCGTCTTTATTATCAGCTGATTTTGCCAATTTGCAAAAAGATATTGAAATGGTAAATAACAGTGATGCAGATTGGTTTCACATTGATGTAATGGATGGCGTTTTTGTTCCAAATATTTCTTTTGGAATGCCTGTGATTAAAGCAATTAATAAACATGCTAAAAAAACAATGGATGTACATTTAATGATTGTAGATCCAGATAGATATATTAAACAATTTAAAGAAGTAGGAGCAGATATCTTAACTGTTCACTACGAAACTTGTCCACATTTACATAGAACAGTTCAAGCGATTAGAGCTGAAGGAATGAAAGTTGGAATTTCTTTAAATCCACATACACCAGTTTCTGTTTTAGAAGATATTCTTGCGGATATTGATTTAGTTTTAATCATGAGTGTAAATCCTGGATTTGGAGGTCAGTCTTTTATTGAGACAACTTATAAAAAAGTTCGTCAATTAGACGCGATGCGTAAAGAATTCAACCCAGAATTAATCATTGAGGTAGATGGTGGAGTTACAGATCAGAATATTGAAAAACTTGGAGAAGCTGGAGCAAATGCTTTTGTTGCTGGAAGCTTTGTTTTCAATAGTGAAAATCCATCTGAAACCATAAAAAAATTAAAGCAATTAGCTTAAAAAATATAAAGGCTAACAAATTCGGTTAGCCTTTAATTTGACATATTTAATTTTTGTTCCAATAGTGGACAAACTTTAATTAAATAAATAATTTCTTTCGTCTTTACTTCTAATGCTTCAATTAACGTATTCTTAGCATTTTTGAAATATACAATGTCTTTATCTCCATATCCATCAGGATATTTTTTTTGCAAAACCTTGAAAATTTCAGGTGTCATTTTTCCATAATCGATTATTGATCTTCTCATGTAACAAATTGATTTTTAAGTTCATATGTATTAAATTAAAAAATAAATATGAAAAATTAAAACACAAAAAGCAAGAAATGATTATGAGAAATTTGAAAACTAAATGTTAAAAAATAAATATAACTGAATAAAGAACGTCTTTTATCTAAAATTAAAGAAGTATCTTTGGTAATAATTTTGAAAAAAATGGAACGAATTCGAGATATCGTAGTAGGACAAGGAGTTGGAATTATCAAATTTGGATTTCTTAAAAACGAAATAAAACTTTTATTAGGAGAGCCTTCACACAAAGAATTAGAAGAACATTCAGAAGATGGAGGAGATGCTACTGAAACTTGGGATTATGATGAAATTGGAATTTCATTCACATTTGATGAAGAAGAAGATTGGAAATTAGAAACCATTACAGTGTATTCTGATTTTTTCCAAATTCAAGGAAGAACTTTCATAGGAAAAAGCAAAGAAGAAGTTGCTAAATTAATTGCACAATTAGAATTAGGAGAAGTAGAATATGAAGACTTTTCATCGGAAGAATTACCAAATCATGAATTGTTTGATGTTGATGAAAGCAATATGTTTTTTTGGTTTACAAATGATGAATTGACCGAGATTCAACTTGGAGTTCAATGGCAAGATGAAGAGATTCCGATTTGGCCTTCTAAGAACTAAAAAACGATTTAAAAATGAATAAAGAAGTCCACTTGTGTTTTGCTAAATATAAGTGGATTTTTATTCTAAATTATTGACGAAATATCTATTTTTTTAATATAATTATATTTTAATTATGTTTTTTTGAAAGACAATTTAAAAATGGTTTTTGATGTGATTCTTATGAGAAAAATCATGTGAAAAAAGCGGAAAGATTTGTATTTTTATTGTATCTAAAAAATGATATTTATTTTAGTTCTTACTTCCTCTAAAATCCTCTTTTTTAAAAAGAATTCGTTTGGTTAAATTGATTTTCAATAATAGAAATTTCAAGTATTGTATTAATAAAATATGGGAAAAAAAATTAAAAGAATTGGAGTCTTAACATCAGGTGGAGATTCACCAGGAATGAACGCAGCAATTCGTGCAGTTGTTCGTGCTTGTTCACATTATAGAATTGAATGTTATGGAATTTATAGAGGTTACCAAGGATTAATCGAAGGAGATTATGTATTACTTGGGCCAAGAACTGTAAATAATATCATAAATAAAGGAGGAACGATTTTAAAATCTGCTCGCTCAGAAGAATTTAAGACAAAAGAAGGAAGAGAAAAAGCTTACCAAGAATTAAAAAATGCAAAAATTGATGCGCTTATTTTAATTGGAGGTGATGGAACTTTTACTGGAGGTATGATTTTCAATAAAGAATTTGGATATCCATGTATCGGAATTCCTGGAACTATTGATAATGATATATACGGAACAGATTTCACAATTGGTTATGATACAGCATTAAATACAGTTGTTGAAGCTGTGGATAAAATTCGTGATACTGCAAGTTCTCATAATCGCTTATTTTTTGTAGAAGTGATGGGACGTGATGCAGGTCATATCGCTTTAAATGCTGGAATTGGAGCAGGAGCAGAGGAAATTTTGATTCCTGAAGAAGATTTAGGTTTAGATAGAATGTTGGAATCACTTCAAAGAAGTAAAAGAAGTGGAAAATCTTCTAGTATTGTAATTGTTGCTGAAGGAGATAAAACTGGTAAAAATGTTTTTGAATTAGCAGATTATGTGGAAGAAAACTTACCAGAATATGATGTGAGAGTTTCTGTTTTAGGACATATGCAAAGAGGTGGTTCACCTACTTGTTTTGATAGAGTATTAGCAAGTCGCCTTGGAATGCGAGCTGTGGAAGTTGCTTTGGATGGTAAAACAAACTTAATGGTTGGTTTAATCAATAATATCGTTCAAACAACAAATCTTGAAAAAGCAATAAAAGAACATACAAATATTAATAAAGAATTATTAAAGGTTAGTGAAATAATGTCATTGTAAAATGATACTAATATAAATTAAACAACAAATGATTAAAATCGGGATTAACGGATTTGGAAGAATCGGTAGATTAGCTTTCAGATCAATAGTGAAAAGAGAAAATGTAACAGTAGTAGCTATTAATGATTTATTAGATGTAGATTATTTGGCGTATTTATTAAAATACGATTCTGTTCATGGTCGTTTTGATGGAACTGTGGATGTAGTTGATGGAGCATTAATCGTAAATGGAAATAAAATACGTGTAACAGCCGAAAGAAATCCTGAAGATATTAATTGGGGAGAGCTTGATGTTGATTTTGTAATTGAAGCAACAGGTTTATTTACAAAAACAGAAAAAGCAAATGCACATATAAAAGCTGGAGCAAAAAAAGTAATTATTTCTGCTCCTTCTAAAGATGCTCCTATGTTCGTAATGGGAGTTAACCATAAAGAATTAAAAGCAGATACAACTATTTTCTCAAATGCATCTTGTACTACAAATTGTTTAGCGCCAGTTGCTAAATTATTACATGATCATTTTGGAATCATCGAAGGATTTATGACAACAGTGCACGCTGCAACTGCTTCTCAAAATACAGTAGATGCTCCACTTGGAAATAGAAGAAGAGGACGTTCTGCTTTAAATAATATTATTCCTACAACAACAGGAGCTACAAAAGCAGTTACGAAAGTTATTCCAGAATTGGAAGGAAAAATGACAGGAATGGCTTTCCGTATTCCTTCTCCAGATGTTTCTGTAGTTGATTTTTCTGTTCGTCTTGAAAAACCTACAACTTATGCAGAAATCATGCAAGTGATGAAAGACGCTTCTGAAAATGAAATGAAAGGAATTTTAGGTTATACAGAAGATGAAGTTGTTAGTCAAGACTTCTTGTCTGAGCCAAGAACTTCTGTAGTTGATGCTGGAGCTGGATTGGAATTAAATCCAAATTTCTTCAAAATTATCTCTTGGTATGATAATGAATATGGATATGCAACAAAAATCGTTGACTTATTAGAATACGCTTCTACTTTATCATAAGTAAGAAAAATATAAAACTAAAAAGACCACTTTAAAGTGGTCTTTTTTTATTGCTGTGTGATTTTTTTATAAATAGAATTTAAATGCTTTCGTTCAAATTCATTTTTTACTTTTTTCCATAATTCTTCCGAACTATAAGTCCCATACATATTATTGTCAAAATCCTTTCGGAAAGTTTTTTCTAAAATAATTTTGCTTTTTTGTTTTACAGAATACACTATTTCAAAAACGATATTTTCTCTAGATTTCTTTTCTTTTACAGAATAATTAATACGATATAAATTCTTTGAATTAGAAGATTCTTTAATTTTTTTCTTTCCAAAATAAGCTACTATACTTTCTTCGATTTTTTTATTTAAAGAAGAAGAATATTTAGATTTTAAACTGATTGAAGGTTGCACAATCTTAAAATTAATAGTTTCTTTTGGATATTTAATCGAACTTAAAATCTTTCGAATTAATAAATCTTTTGTTGTAGAATTTACTATATTTTTCCAGTTTAAAGCAATCTCTAATTTTTCAGAAGAATTTGTAGAATTTAATATCACTTCATAAGTAGAACTTCCTTTTTCATTTGTTTGAAAAGCAAAATCATAAACCTCTAAAGCTTTTGAATTCAATATAATTGGATATTCTTTTAAAATTTTTCCTGCTTTATTTTTTAAAGTAAAATAATGCGTATTTAATTCAATTTGATCTCCTCGATTTCTTTGTACGTTTGAATGAACAATATGCAATTTCATGTTATTCAAACATTCTTGAATTGCCAACATAATTTCCTTTGAAATATCAAACTCATTTCCTTCTAAATCAAAAGTTGTATCGTCTCCTAAATAATATTTTATTCCTTCAAAAGCTAGAATATAATTTTTTAAAGCTTTGATATAAGCGTTACTTTTCTCCTCATTTTTTCCTTCTAAATATAAATTATAAGCATCTGAAAGTGATTTTCTTTTTCTTTCTTCTTTAATTTTATAATAAGTTGTTTTTTTAATTTTATAAAGCGTCCAATAAGAAGTTTGATTCTCATGAGAATCAATCGGCGTAAAACCTTCTAAATATTCCTGTGAACTTGTCTTAATTCGATCTTGATAATATTCTGAAATTCCAGCTTCATTTTCAAATTTATACAAAACACTTTTAGAAGAAATATTTACAGAAACTTCTTGAGCCAAATCATTCAAAGCTTCTCTTCTTGCTTTTGCAATATATCGCGTCGCATCTCCAAATTTGTTACTTTTTCCAATTCCATAAAAATAAGCTTCATCAATTGGTTTTTGTTGTATCCAAGTAGGAAGTGGTGTTTCAACTTCTTTTGGAGAACCACAAGAAATAAATAAGGAAATACTAATAAAAAATAGAAAGTAGTTTTTGAATTTCATAAGATTATTTTTCTGGATTAAAAGATTCTATTTTTTGCTTAATTTCTTCTCCTGCATTTTCCATTAAATTTTTTAATAAACTTGTTGCAGCCGTAATTTCTCTTGAAGAAGTAAATAAATTTTTAATCTCTCGATTGCTATCATAATTATCATAAACTTTATCAGATTCTGATTTTTTCTTCGAATGTTTCCAATAACCTTTTACAATATTTTTATAATTATGATCACTTTTTGCATAACGAATTGCATCTTGGGCAGAAATAGAAATTTCATCTGAAACCCAGATTTCATTATTTTTTGTAGCAATTAATTGATAACGAACTTCCAAAGAAGCCTGATTTGTCATTGAATATTCATAATATTCAATCTTTTCATATTTTGTAATCGTTTCTGTAGTTCCGTCTTTTTTCTTATGCTTATATTTTTTCTTTAAATATCCTTTTTTAGAATTTCGATATAATTGTCCTGTTCTATAAGTATTCTTAGAAATTATTCCTGAAAAAATAGCATGACCACCTAATTTTCTAGCTTTTTCTAATTTTTTATGATCATTATAAGCGATGGAACTTCCATCAATTATTTTATAAAATGGGGAATTAATCGATTTTAAATCATTTTTTACAATTGCTTCTAATTTTGAAATATTCTTATAAGAATTTCTTCCTTCACTTTTAAAAGGAATCACGACAATATTAATAGTAGCTTTTTCTAAAGCTTCACTTTTTAATTGTGCAACATCTTTATAATCTGAAATATAACCTTCTACCGAAGTAAAACGATAATATGCTTTTCTTGGTAATTCATTATTTAAAGCTTCAATTCCTCCTCTATAAATCGGTTCTGCTTTCGCTTTATTTACTTGAATTTTACTATCTCTAAAATTTGCATCAATTTTTACAATTTCACTAAATTTTAATTCTGCATGTTTAAAATTATCTTTATCAAATAAATTTTTTCCTTCTACATATAACTCATTTAAATACAATTCTTTCTTTTCTTCATAATATGCATTGTTTTCCGTTGGAAAATCTAAAGTAATTCCAACCGATTTAACTGCATCATAATAATCTTCAACTTCTTTAAAAGTATAAACTGCTTCTCTGTTTGTTCCAGTATTATAAGCTTTCAAAAAAACATCGGTTTTTCTATCTAAAACAATTTGACCGTTTTTTCTTAAACCTAATTTAGCTTCAATATTATCTGGTTGTTTTGTAAGCGATTTTCTATAAAGTTCAGCAGCATCTTCAACTAATCCAGCTTTTTCTAATTCCATTGCTTGTTTTCGATAGCGTTTTGCTGCACATCCCGTTAGTAAAAAAAAGGAAATAAAAATGATAAGAATTGAGGAAGTTTTAAAAAAGTATTTTTGATTCATTATAAAAGTAATTTTTGGCTAAAAGTAAAGAAGTTTTTTATTTAATAGAAATTCTTTTATACAAAATGAGGATGCTAAATTAGCAACCTCACTTGTAAATTTTGTTTAGAAAATAGTATGAAATTAGTTTCTTTCTGTTTTCTTTAATTCTTCTTCAAAAGTTTGCTTGAATTTCTCATAATCATAATCCACTTTGATTTTATCATCACTATTTAATTTCTTAACTAATGGATTGATTAAATTATCAACAGAAATTTCATAAGCTAAATACGTCTTATATCTACCTTCTTTTGTTTTCGTTACTTTCTCACAAATTGTTCTATAACCGCTAATTTGTTGATTGATAACTTCTCTTGTTAAAGCTTCATATCTTTTTTCAATATCTTCTCCTGAAGCAGTTTCAACTGATTTTTCATAATTATCAATTACAGCTTTTACTGTAGTCGAAATTTTAGAAGATAACTCTTGTAAAGTATTGTTTCTAGACTTCTTTTTTGAAAGTGTCATGTCTGAACTTTCTCCAATTGAATTTCCTCTAATCATTTGATTTGTTGAGTAATATTCTGGTCCTGAACAGTGTACGATAATTTCTACTTCTCCTGGTTGATTTACTGCTGTTGGAGTAGATTTACAAGATGCAAATGATGCTATAACTAATGAAAGTATTGAAATACGAGTAATTGTTTTTCTCATGATTATTGTTAATTTAAATGGTTTGTAAATATATAAGTTTTATACAAATTAACCTTCCTTTAACAAAAGAAATGCCAAAGCGTAAAAGACCATGAAAAAAATAATTTAGGAAGATTATAATTTTAAATTTAATTAAATAGATAAAGTATTGAAAATCTTTTCAAAATTTATAATTTTTTAAAAAACTTCCTTAAAAAATATATAAAATAAAAAGAGTCACACTATTGCAACTCTTTCTCTATTTCAATTTGTTCTAAAATTCTTCGTCCTCTTGCTTTATATCCTGCGGAACCAGTTGGCATATTTTTTTCTAAAATATTCACCAATTCTTCTTCAATCCAATCTGCTTTTTTTCTAAAAATAAATAAAGTCTGCATAGAATAGGCTTCTACAGCAACTTTTCGATCTGAAATCAACCAATCAAAACAAGCCTCTACAATTTTTTCAATTTGTTCTTCTTTTAATTCTGTTTTTCCTTTTTTCTTATAATAATCAAATGCTAAAAGTTCACAAACCTTTGCCAAAGGTCGAACAATCGAATCTTCTTTTGGCTCTTGAATCTTTTCTAAAAATAGATCGATATTTTCATAAACAAAATCCAATCGCTCCTTACTAATCCATTCTAATGACCAAGCTGCCTTTTTACTATATTTTTTATGATTTTCATAAACCAACGAAATTAAACTCGAAAATAATTTTGGCTGACTCATAATTTCTTCCGCTGCCTGATTTCGATATTCTCTCTTCGGATTTATAACTTTATCTAAAATAGCTTTTAAAATTTCTTTTTCTGATTTCATTTTTTAAACAGTAAAATTATCTTGATCATTCAAAAATTGCAGTTTATTCCTAGCTTTTTTCATCGGATCTTTTAATAAAGTAATCGTTCGAACTTCTTCTTTATTCGAGTTATTTTCTGTCATCGAATGACCGAAATAATCCAATACGACAGAATCACCAGAATGATTCACTTTATTTCCATCATATCCAATTCTATTTACACCAATCGTATAACACATATTTTCAATCGCTCTTGCAATCAAAAGTTGATTCCAAGCAAATCGTCTTCTTTCTGGCCAATTCGCCACAAATATTAATAAATCAAAATTTTCTGTATTTCTACTCCAAACAGGAAATCTCAAATCATAACAAATCAACGGACAAATTTTCCATCCTCTAAAATCAAAAACCAATCGCTTTTTTCCATCACTATAAACTCTATGTTCCCCAGCCAATGTAAACAAATGTCTTTTATCATAATGCAAAATATCTCCATTTGGAAAAACTGCTAATAATCGATTGTAATATTTAAATTCTTCTTTAATAATTAAACTTCCAATGATTAAAGCATCTTTTTTTGCAGCTTGCTCTCGCATCCAAGAAACTGAATTTCCATTCATTTCTTCTGCAAAATAATCTGGATCCATCGAAAAACCTGTTGTAAACATTTCTGGTAAAATAATTACATCTGTTTTTTTACCAATCGAATCAATTTTTTCAGAATATAATTCCAAATTCTTCTCCTTATCTTCCCAAAAAATCGAAGTTTGTATATAACTTACATTTAGTCCCATCTGTCAATTGTTTTCTTTTTGTGAAATTAAATTTTTTAGAAACCAAAACAAAGTGTAATCCTACTTTTAATTATTATTCTTTTTGGGCGTTTCCCTTCGTTATAACTTCGGGTCGGGCTTTTCGTTGCAAGTTTTGATTTTGTAAAAAAGAATTTCTACGTCATCCGTGGGCTTCTTCTTGTCGCCTCCGTTTCCTAGAATTCTATTTTTTGCAAAACCAAAAGCTTTTCACTTCAATCCCTAACGCAAATTTGTTTTTCAAAACCTTTTATTTTCTTAACAAAAAAGTTTTAGAAAAATCTAACTAAATGATTCAAATTAAATATTTTACAATTTTCAGGAAATTTAAAATCGAAAAGCTTTGTGTTTTTATTTAAAATTTATCTAAATTAGCCGACTGAATAATTAGTTGATTTTAGCAATTAATTAAGATTTAAAAATGAAGAATACAGTAAATAAAAATAGAATTAATTCAATCGTCGCATTGTTTCTTACAATGTTGATTGTATTTCCTATTTTAATTTCTTCTTTTCATAATCACCATCATAATTCTACAAATATTGAAGAATCCATAAGCGATAATTTTCAAGGAACACAATTCAAAAAATATGCAAGTGAACTAGAAATAGAATCTTGTTTTATTTGTCATTTAAATATTTCACAATCGGAATATTTAGAAAGTTCTAATATTGCTTCTTTAGAGGAAATTCCTCCTCAAAATTTTAATACAAAGCCTCAAATTCTTTTTGATTTTGTATATTTTTCTTACAAAATAGATTCAGGCCAACTCAGAGCCCCTCCCGTATTATCTTAATTTATAAATCAATTTGTTATTTTCTTTTTGATAGGAAGCATTGTGTCTAATGTTTTTTATTAAATCTTCATACGAATACGATTTATCCTTAATATTCTGTTGTTTATAATTAAGAATTTTACTTTTCATAATTGCTTTAATTCTACAAAAACAGAATCAAATTTATTTTCACCCAATTATTTACTATTAAAGACGAGTACATGCGAACTTATCTATTCGTTTTGCTATGCTTAAGCAATATTTTAAGCTTTAGTCAAAACTGTCATCAAACCTTTTCTGGAAAGGTGATTAATGCAGAAGATTCTTCCATTTTATTAGAAGCTTCCGTTTATATTAAAGAAATTAATAAAACAGTTTCTACCAATCCACAAGGAGAATTTATATTTAAAAATCTTTGTCCAGGAACTTATACAGTTACAGTTTTTCATTTTGAATGTAAACCATTGACAAATGAAATAACAATTAATCAACAAAATATTCAAAAAGTTTTCGAATTAGAACATTCCATTGAAGAACTTGAAAAAGTTGAAATCACTGGAAATAAAAGAAAAGCTTTTCAGAAAAAATCAGCTTTATCTACAACAGTTATCAATCAAGATGTTTTACAACAACATAAGGAAACAAGTTTAGCAAAATCTTTAGAACATGTTGCTGGAGTAAGCACTATAAGTATCGGTTCTGGTCAAGCAAAACCTACAATTAGAGGATTTGGATTTAATAGGGTAGTTGTAGTTCAAAATGGAATCAAACATGAAGCACAGCAATGGGGAGCAGATCATGGTTTGGAGATTGATCAAAATGCTGTAGAACATATTGAAGTTTATAAAGGTCCATTGTCTTTATTAGTTGGATCGGACGCTATTGGAGGTGTTATAAATATTAAAGAAGTTTCTATTCCTAAAAAGAATTCTTTTGGAGGAAATGTGAGTTTATTAGGTAGAACAAATAATGATTTACTTGGAGTTTCTACTTTTTTAAATGGAAGAAAAGAGAATTGGTTCTTTAAAAATACAATTACAGCAAGTAGCTATGGAGATTATAAAGTGCCAACAGATAAAATTTTATATAATGGTTATGTTTTCGATTTACATAATAATCAATTAAGAAATACTGCTGGTAGAGTTTTAAATATTTCAGGAACGATTGGTTATACAAAAGAAGATTTTTTAAATCGTACAATCATAAGTAATGTGAATGAGGAAAATGGATTTTTCGCAAATGCTCATGGTTTAGAAATTCGTGTTTCTCAAATAGATTATGATAAAAGTAGTAGAGATATTGATTTACCTAAGCATAAATTAAATCATTTTAAAATTACAAATGAAACAGAAATTCATAAAGAAAATTTTACTCTAAGAATTAATGCTGGATTTCAAAATAATGCAAGACAAGAACTTTCTGAACCATCAGAACATGGTTATATGCCAAAACCTACGAGTAGTTTAGAAAGAGAATTTAATAAAAACACCTATTCTTTGAATGTTTTTATTGATTTATACACAAAAAATAAACACACGTTTAAATTTGGAGTGAAATCTGAATTTCAAGATAATTCTATTGGTGGTTGGGGATATATTATTCCAGCGTATCATCGATTTTCTGTTGGTGCTTTTGTGTATGATAAAATTGAAATTTCTCCTAAATTATATTTACACACAGGTTTACGATATGATTATGGAACTTTAAAAACAGAACAATACCAAGATTGGTTTTTATCTCCTGTAAATGAAAATGGAATAATCACTGAAGAATATTTAATTAGAGCTACCGCGAAAGATTTTGAATTTGGTGATTTTAGCGCTTCTTTCGGAGGAGTGTACGATTTGGATACGCATATGTTTAAATTCAATCTTGGAAAAAGTTTCCGTATGCCATTGGCAAATGAATTGACATCCGATGGTGTAAATTATCATATGTACAGATATGAATTAGGGAATGCAAACTTAAAAGCAGAAGAATCTTATCAAATAGATTTAGAATATTCTTATTTCAAACCAAAATTTAATGTTTCAGTAAGTCCTTTTGTTAACTATTTTCCAAATTATATTTACTTAAATCCAACTTCAGATTATTACGAAGCTTTGCAAATTTATAAATTTCAAGAAGCTGAGGTTTTTCGTTTTGGAGGAGAAATTACTTCTTCCTTTCTACTATCTGAAAAACTTTCCTTAAATCTATCTGGAGAATATATTTATGGTAGACAATTAAGTGGAGATAAAAAAGGATTTACATTACCATTTTCTCCGCCACTTTCTGGAACAATTGGAGCTACTTATTCTTTAAAGAATTATAAAAGTTTTAAAAATACAAAGTTTGAACTTGATTGGCGTTTTACGAATAAACAAAATGAAATTGTTCCACCTGAAAGTCCTACTGATGGATATACTGTTGGGAATTTTACTTTTTCGACTTCTTTGTTTAGAAATGATAAAAGGTTTGCGGATTTATACTTCAGAGTAAATAATATTCTAGACACTAAATATTTTAACCACACTAGTTTTTATAGAATTATTGAAGTACCAGAACCTGGTAGAAACTTTTCATTAGAAATTCGAATTCCTTTCTAAACTTAAGATATTGAAAACAATTTGGAGACATATAAATAGAAAATCAATCTATATGATTATACTAATGCTTGGTTTAGTGCTAAGGATTGGTCATACTTCATTGTTTCATGTTTCAAATACTAAAAATGAATTATCAAATCAAGAACAGAATACGGATTATTGGAATGATAATAATCTTCTTGAAAAATGTTTGTATTGCTTCTACGATTTAAAACTTTTTAGTCAATTTAAAGGAGAATCTAAAGAATTCATAGGATTTGTTTTCAATAAATATATACCAATTGAATTTGAATTAAAATACATTTTAAAGGAATCCTCAATTTTTAATTCTAGAGCGCCTCCTTTAAGTTATTTTTTATTTAAATAAAAAACATCAAACAAAACATTAACTAATAACTTTCTATTAAAAAAATTAAAAAACATATTTAAAATGAAACAACTAACTTATATCTCAGCTATCGTATTTACATTATTTTCTTTGGCATCTTGTAGCAATGATGATGATGCTACAGCAGCAGCTAAAATTGAAATTACAGAATTAGAACTTGGAGGTTCTGGACATCATAACGAAGAAGAAAGTCATGAAGGTCATGATCATGCAGAAGAAGTAGTGGAAGTTGAAGCTGGAGGAGATTTACATATTGCTGCTAAAGTTTATGCCTCTGATAAGGTTGCGATGATTATTGTTGAATTACACAGTGAAAATGGAGGAACTTGGGAATTAGAACAAGATTTTACAGGGAAATATGTAAATGCAATTAATACAGAATTTCATGAGCATATTTTAATTCCTGAAGATGCTGTTCCTGGAGATTATCATTTTCATTTAGTTGTAAAAGATTTATCAGGAAATCAAGCTGAAGAAGAAGCAGAATTAAAAATTTTAGAGCATGTAGAAGGTCATAATCATGAAGATGAACATGATGGGCATAATCATTAAAAAATAAAAAATCATTCTTTTAAAACTTAAAGAGCTTTCTTTAAATATTTTTATTGAAGAAAGCTTCTTTAATCATTTCAATTTTTTTAATAATAAAAAGTAATCTAAAGATGAAAAATATAAAATTTGCAACAATATTTTTTGTATTAATAATATTTCTAACGGCCTGTTCAAAAGATGAAGATAATGTAGATAAAACAAATCCTACAATTGATTTTAATTTTAACTCTTCATTTCCTAAACCTTGTTCAAAAATCAAAAGAGGAACATCTTTAAATTTTCACGCAAAGTTTTCTGATAATGATATCTTAGGTTCATATGCTATAGATATTCACCATAATTTTGATCACCATACACATGATAATTATGAAGTACAATGTGATATGGACCCAATTAAAATACCTGTGAAACCTTTTATTTATATGCAAAATTTCACTATTGAAGGAAATGTAAAGGAATTGGAACCAACTATAGAGATTTCAATTCCTGATGATATAGATATAGGCGATTATCATTTTGAAGTTCGCTTAACAGATAAAACAGGTTGGCAAAGTAGACACGCAATTGATTTTAAAATTGAAGAATAATATATTAAATAGGTTTTCAAGATATTTATTTACAAAAGTTAATCAGTGTTTTTTCTATTAAACTTAAATATTTATTAGAAGTGAATTATAATTGATGCTTAGTTTCAATGTATAAATCTAAAGGTAGCTGAGCGTAGCCGAAGCTAACATTTACAAAAATCACTCACTACATAATATAAGTAAACAAAAAACGGTAGTTGAGCGTAGCCGAAGCCAAACCTACCTTATATATATTATAGTATAAAAGAAATCAAACACACCAAAAACTACAAATCCTCAAGAAAAATCATCCATTACATAAAAAAACAAAAAAAGTTTTTCTATAAATATTTGAAAACCAAACCTTCTCTAAAAACGATCAAAAA
>NZ_JADPIB010000001.1 GCF_015767265.1 Aureivirga marina | reverse complement strand
GCATTTTCTATATAAGGTTGAAGAAAAAGAGGAGGAATATTGATTTTTGCTAAATCTATTTCAGGTGAAATATTTAAGATAAAATCAAATCCGCCTTTCACTCTAAGTTGCTCAATCTTAATATAAATATTGAGAATTTCAAGTTCCTCTTTTAATGAAACGATTAACTTAGAGGAATTATTGAGTATCTCCCTAATTAATCTTGAAAATTTTGTAATATAGTCAGAAGCTTTCTCTACATCATTTTGAATTACAAAGTTATTTATGGAGTTTAAAGAATTGAATAGAAAGTGAGGATTCATCTGACTTCGTAAGGCAGTCATCTTCATTTTTTCAAGTTCTTTTGAGTTGATTGCAAGCTGTAATTCTGCTTGTAATCTTCGATCTTCTTCTTTTTTAGAAATATATCCAATAATTAATGCAAAAATGAAACTTTCCAACATAGTTCCAATATAAATAAAGATCAGAGGATCAATATTTACATCCAACATAAAACTTTCTCCAGAAAAGAAATTTATAAATAAAGAAACGTTCGCAAAAACTATATATACAATAGAACCTAAAATGAAATATTGTATTTCTCTTTCTTTGAGAAAATAAAATTTATAATACACTAAAAATGCTGTGGCAGTTAGTAAAACTATTACAAAATAGAATAATTTTACTTGTGTTAGAAAATCTGCATAATGTTCTACTAAAGGAAAAATTGCTCCTAAAATGAATAAAAATTTTGCAATTTTCACTAATGAATTATGTAAAAATTGACTCCGCGATTTTATTTTCATCAAACAAATTGCTAGATAAATATAAAATCCAACCGAAAAAAATTGAATAGAAAAATCAATATAATGATATACTTTTAAGAATGTCTTAGAAGTAAGTACTGCATCAATGAAAAAAAACCATTGTAGACCAACAAAGAGGCTATAATACAAGTATATTTTCTTGTTATTTTGAAAATACACAAGTAGGTGATATAGGAATAGAATGAGAAGTCCTCCTCTTATCCAAGAGAAGAATTCAGAATGAATATCAAAAAGCATTTAATTTAAATCTAACCTTTTAAATAATTCATTTTTCTTGTTTCTACTTACACTAGCCGTCATTCCATTACTCATGATTAATTCTCCACCAAAACCTTTCAGATATTCTTTGACATGACTTAGATTAATCAAATAGGAGTTATGAACTCTGAAAAATTGTGAAAAACTAAACTTTTTTTCTACTTCTTTTAATGTTTTTGATACTAAAATATTTGGACCATTATTTACATAAATAGTTGTGTAACTTTTGTCCGATTTTAGCATTACAACATCATTTTTTTCTAATAGATAAACTTTTCCATCAGCGGAAATATTAATCTTTTCATTCTGTTTATTTAAATTGAAAAGAAAAGATTGTAATTTGTCTTCAATCAAATGATCTTTATCTACTTTTTGGAGTTTTTTGACTTTGTTTACAGCTTCGATTAATTCGTCTTTATCAACGGGTTTTAACAAATAATCAATTGCTGAAACTTTAATTGCTTTTAAAGCAAAGTCACTGTATGCAGTATTAAAAATCAATTGAAATTCACGATAGTCTAACCTTTCCAAAAGGGTAAAACCATCCATTTCCGGCATTTCTATATCGAGAAATACCAAATCGGGTTTTGTTGTATTTATCTGAAGAATGGCGTCTTTAGCTTTATCACATTTGATAATAGAAACATCACCGATATAGCGATTTAGTTTCCATTCTAGGGCTTCTAAAGCGTCCATTTCATCATCTACTATTACAATTTTTAGCATAGCATTAAAAAATTAAGAGAATAAAATATACATGCAAGATACAAATTTTAAGATTTTTTTAACTATTTTCTATTTTAACATTTTTTGAAATTTTATTTCCATATGTGTCTACAATAGTTATTTTGTAAAATCCTGTATCTGGTTGTAAACTAATTTGATGTATCGTTTCTGTCTGCCCTATATATTTATCATTTAAATACCAAAAGAGTGTTGCATTCGATTCTTTATGTGCTGCTTTTAAGATAACTTCCGATTTTTCTCCATTAAAATCTTTTGGAATATAAATAGTTGAAACATCTTTTGGATAAATAAATTCCATGATTTGCTGATTTTCAGAATTACAGTCTATTCTAAATTTTGGCAACGTTTTATAAAAAACATTTTTTTTCTTGTAATAATATTCCATTAAAGGAGGCAATACAAAGTAGTTTTTATGCACAATTTGTGTTAAAGGCTCACAAGAAGAATTTACTTGAAATTGTTCCGTTTTATCTAAATGAACTCTTTTATGATATTTACACGGAAAAGTTTCTAATCCTGCCTTTGGAATAAGTGAAAGTGTTTTTTCATCACAATTCGCAGTTGCTAAATCTCCGCTTTTAGAGCAAAGTTCAATTTCGTGTAAATTATCATAAGGAATAGAAAACCAATCAGAATTTGGCAAAATATCAAAAATTGAGAATAGAATAGGAGCAGCAGCTTTTACACCAACTAATCCAGGACGACCTTCTCCGTCTGCATTTCCGACCCAAACTCCAATAGTATATTTTTTCGTTGTTCCAATTGCCCAAGCATCTCGAAAACCAAAACTAGTTCCTGTTTTCCACGCTACTTTTTCAGCAGAAGTATAATTATTCCAATTTTCAAAACCTTCTGGTCTTTCTACATTATTTAATGCCTTAAAAGTTAAATACATCGCACCTGCATCAAAAATCGGTTTTTCATTTGTTTTCTTTCCAAAATCCACTTTTTTGTTGAAAATATAATTTGGCTCTGAAAATTCTTTTGAAAAATAAGAACTTTCATTTTCTACAAAATGATTTATAGTTCCTGCAAAACCAGCATAAGTTCGAGTTAAATCCCAAAGATTGCTTTCTGCTCCTCCTAAAATTAACGATAAACCATAATGATCTGGATGTTTTTGAATGGTTGTAAAATTTAATTTTTTTAAATCATCATAAAATTTTTGTAATCCATATTTTCGTAAAGAAACCACAGCTGGAATATTCAACGATCGAGCTAAAGCTTCATCCGCAGCAACTGCTCCATCATAATCTTTATGAAAATTACTTGGTTTATAATTTTTATATTGTACAGGAATATCAGCAAGTAAACTTTTTGGTAAAATGCTTCCATCATCTAACATTCCTGCATATAAAATAGGTTTTAAAATACTACCTGTACTTCGAGGTTTTGAAATAATATCAACATCTTTTTGGTGTCTTTTTGTTGTAGGAGAATTTCCAACATATGCTAAAATATTTCGAGTTTCAACATCTAAAACTAAAACAGCAATATTGTAAATTTTGTTCTGAGAAAGTTGATTATAATGTCTTTTTACAATAGAATTAATATTTTTTTGCAACTGAAAATCGATAGTTGTTTTTACTTTTTGTTGCGAATTTGTTTGATGTACTTTTTCAACAAAATGTGGTGAAACTTGTGGCAAACGATGTGTACTTTGTGGAAGTTCTTCTAAAATTGCTAATTCATAAGTAAGTGAATCAATAATTTTTTCTTTGAATAGTTTTTTTAATAAACGATTTCTCTTTTTTAAAAGTCGTTTTTGATTTTTTCCTGGATAAATTAAACTTGGAGCATTTGGTAAAACAGCTAAAGTTGCAGTTTCCGACCAAGAAAGGTTTTCAGGTTTTTGACCAAAATATCGCCAAGCTGCCATATCCAAACCAACTACATTTCCACCATAAGGAGCATAGGAAGTATAAAGTGCTAAAATTTCATCTTTTGAATGACGAAATTCCAATCGTGTGGAAAGAATTAATTCGTATAATTTTTCTAAATATGTCCTTTTTTTTCCTTTTCTATGTAAGCGAATAACCTGTTGTGTAAGTGTACTTCCTCCTCGTTTTGTTTGTCCACTTTTTAAGTTTAAATACAAAGATTTTACAATAGAAATTGGATTAAATCCAGGATGATAATAAAAATAAGCATCTTCAAATTCTAAAATGCAGTGCTTAAATTTTTCTGGAACAGTTTTTCTTTCAGGAAATCGCCATTGTCCGTCTTTGGCAATTTTTGCTCCTAAAAGTTGATTTTCCTTACTAAGAACAACTGTTGCATAAGGAACATCAAATAGTTTTTTTGGTAAAATAAAATAATATATTATTCCTAAAAGAAGAAGTAGGAAATATCTCTTTTTAAGGTATTTTTTTGGGATTTTTTGAATCAATTTTAAAAGGTAATTTGGAAAATATTTTTTAAAAGAAACAGAAGATGTATGAAACATCAAACATCTTCTGTCATTAAATTTATTTTTTATTTCACAACTTCAATCCATTGTCCTTTTGTATGCGTGAAATATTCATTGTCATACATTGCTTCTGCTTGAATTCCTGGTAAATAATATTTTCCAAGATAAGTTGCGTTTAATAGGATTTTGAAAGTTTTCGATTGATTTTTATTCAAATTAAAATAGAAATTTACTCTCTCGTCTCGAATGTCAATATAATCTGCTTTGCTACTTTCAGGATTTTCAAAATCTGTAAAACGTGTGTTTACAATTTCCCATCCAGAAGGAATAATTTCCGTCAAAGCAACATTATCAATAAATTCATTTGTAAGATTTGTAATTGTAAGTTCAGCTGTAAATTCTGTTCCTTGTGAAAGCTGTGAAACTTCAATTTTATTTCCATCCATATTTTGATAAGAAATAGAAATACCAAGATTTCTTTGCTCTACTAATTCATTTCCAAGTGGAAGTTTTCCAGAAGAAACCAGTTGAATATATACTTTATTTCCTTTTAAATCTTTTACTTTTAAAGAATTATTTCCAAGTTTAAAATCAAGATTTCTTTCTGCTAAAGTTTTACTTGATTTTAATACAGATTTTTTACCATTTAATGTGTATTCAACATCCATTGATTTTCCACCATTTTTATTCACCATTTCTGCAATTGCTAATAAACAATAAGCAGTAGTTTGTGTACTCATCCAAGTATCAGAATTCAATCTTTTTGCAATTAATTCAGCTAAAGTTCTTTGGTCATTTGAACCTAAAATAACTTTTGTTTCTAAAGCCATTGCTCTATTTCTGTCCACAGAACCATACGTATAATAATCTCTTCTATTTTCGAAATTAATATTTGCAGATCTCGCAATTTGGTTTGCAGCTTCTTTTTGTCCAGCTAAAGCATAAGCAGCAGCCAAACGCCATTTTGCATTATTTGAAAGATTATTGTATTCACGTAATCTATTCATTGCTCCTAAATCTGGATAACCAGCAAGCGCTAAAGTATATAAACGATATGCTTGTATAAAATCTTTATTGTAACTACTATCAGAAGCTCTCCATTGTTGCGCCATTTTTTTCTGATAACGTAACCAACTGCTCAAGAAAGAAATCGGTAAATTATATCCTTTTTTCTCTGCTTCAATCATGAAATGTCCAGCATAATTTGTTCCCCATTCGTTTGCAGAATTTCCACCTTGCCAATAACTCAATCCACCATTTGGTAATTGGAAATTTCCTAATCGAATAATTCCATTTTTGATATTTTCATCAATTCTATTTTTTGTATTTGAATCTAAATCGAAAATATCTTCCATAAATAATTGTGGGAAAACACTTGAAGTTGTTTGCTCCACACAACCATGAGGATAACGAATTAAATATTCCATTCTTCCTGAAAAATCAATTGAAGGAATTGTCGAAAATTGCACTTTGATTTCATTACTTCCTTCAATTCCAAAAGGTGTAAAATCAATAGAAGTAGTTTGATTTTTCTCTATAGAATAAGAATCGATTTTTGTAGTTATTGGATTTGGATTAAATACAGAAATAGGCGTTTCATAAGTTGCTTTTTTACCATTAGAAGAAGCTAAAACTTGAATATTTTCCATTCCTTCTTTTTCTAAAACTTGTACATCAAAATAAACTACTTTTTCATCTGGTTTACTAAAAGAAATTTGTTTTGATTTTTCTCCTATAATTTTTAATCCATTACTTAATTTTAAAGAAACATTTACATTCTTAATATTTTTTTCCATTGCAAAAACAGTCACTGGAAGTTTCATGTTTTCATCTGGACTTAATTTTCTTGGAATAGAAGCTAACACCATTAAAGGTTTTTTCACAGGAGTTGTTTCTTCTGCACTTCCATAAGCTCCTTTTGAAGTATCACCAGCAACAACCATCGTTCGAACAGAACCGATATAATTTGGCATTTTAATTTTATGAGTTTTTGTTTCTCCAGCTTTTAAAACATAAGGACCTAAAACAATAGAAACGGGTTTGAATCGGTTATTATCTTTTGCATTTTTTCCTTTGTTTAATTCTTCATCTCCACCAACTGCAAATATCTGATCAACGCTTCCATTATAAGCTCCCATCACATCATCATAAATATCCCAAGTTTTTACACCTAAAGCTTCTCTTTTATAAAACTCATTCCATGGATTTGGTGTTTTAAAATTGGTTAAATCCAATAATCCTTCATCTACAACAGCAATTGTATATGTCATTCTTTTTCCATCTTTTTCTTCCACTTTCACTGTGAAATCTTTTTCTGGCATAATTGACTTTGGCATTTCAATTTTTGGATGAAGATGTGTTTTTGGATTTTCAACAGCAATCGGAATTACTCCATACATTCGCATTGGTAAATCATTTTCTGTTACTGCGTGTGGCTGAATTAATGAAATATTAATAAATACATTTGGTGTCATTTCTTCTGTAATATCAAAAGAAGTTGTTGTAGTTCCTTTTTCTGTTTTAACCCATTTTGTCATTAAAACTTTAGAACCATTTTCGATACTTAATAAAGCTCTTCCTTCAGTACTTGAAGGGAAAGTTACTGTAGCAGTTTCTCCAACATCATATGTTTTTTTATCTGAAGAAAATACTAGCATTTTTGCAGATTCTGGATTAGACCCAGAAGGAGATCTCCACCAATTTTTATAGAAATAAACTTTTGTTCCAGTTGCATGTCCACTACTTGGGTCAGAAACTCTAATAAAGTATCTTCCTCCTTTATAATCTGGAATTTTCACATCAAAACTTCCTTTTCCATTTCCGTTCGTAGAAATATTTAATGTTTTATAAGGTCTGTGATATTCACTTCCTACATAATTAGATAAATTTTCATCATTTGAATTCCACCACCAACGCCAGTCAAGTTTATAAATATCTACTTTTAGATTTCTATTTCCTTTAGGTTTTCCATCTTTTGATACACTTACAACATCAAATTCATATGATTTATCAGTTTCATAAGATCCATATTTATTCGGTTCTGGATTTTTTAATCCAACGAACACATTATAAGGTGCAAATTGTTTTGTAGTTACATTTATAGAAAAATCTCCTCCTTTTTCATATGCTTTTGTTAAAAATGAAGCTTTCAACATTCCAGGAGATTGTTCTTCTAAGTCGATATCTTGACTGAAATCTGCATAACCTTCTTCATTTACTTCACCTTCAAAGAAATTAATTTCTCTTGTTTCAAATCTTCTGGCTAAATCATAAAAAGTATAATTTTTATATTCTTTAAAAGCATTTTTAATCGGTTTTAATTTTAAAGAAATATCAGTCTTTAGATTTTTAGCAATTGCTCCATGAAGCCAATGTAATTGTACATCTCCTGAAATAGGTTCATTAACAGATAAAATATTTTCATCAAATACTAAATCAATTTTTAAACGATTTGGTTTAATAGTTTCGATTTTTATTCGCTTCTCAAAACTTGCTCCACCAACATTTACAGTTGCCAACCAATTTCCAGTTTCATCTGTCGTATTCGTTGGAATATCATATCTGTAAAATCCATTTAAACCACTTGTATAAACTTTTTGATAAGTAATTTTTCCATGAGGATCTTGTAATTGCATTTGTACAGGATGATTTGCAGGAAGTGGATTTAATTTATCATCTAAGATAAAATCTAAATGCAATGTATCTCCAGGACGCCAAACACCTCTTTCTCCATAAATAAATCCTTTAATTCCTTTTTTAATTTTCTTACCAGAAACATCAAAATTACTTAGTGAAAGCGAATTTCCATCTGCAAGTTTAATATAACTAATACTGTTTCCTTTTTGAACAGTTGCAAAATAGCCATATGCATTTGGTTTTAAAACAGAAAATCCAAGTTGATCTGTATTTGCTTTTGCAATTTCTTGTTGTTGAAAATTATACATTGTGATTTGCGCATTTTCAATTGGTTCTGTTGTTGTTAAATCAGAAACAATGAAATGACATGTATTATCTTCTCCTTTTTTTACAACAATTCCAATATTAGAAGCAAGTAAATTTGCAATAATGTTTTTTCCTTCATAATAACTGCTGTAATAAGCTTCTTTACAAGGATTTTTTCTGTCTTCCCAACGATAATATTTTTCATTTTTATAACTATAAGCTAAATTATCCCAATATCTTTCTTCTCTTTCATTTTGGTCTAATTCTTCCTGATTATCGCTATGATCATAATTATCATATTCCTCATCATAATATTCCTCTTCGTAATAGTCTACTTCATCAGATTTTTCAATTCCTCCAGCACATTTATATAAAGAATATTCCTTTTTAAAACTTAATTCAATTTGATAAATTGCTCCGATTTCTGTTTCCATTAAATCAGATAAATCAATTGCATATGTTTTCCATTTTCCATCATTTTCAATTGGATTTTTGATTAAAGGAATTGTTTTCTTTAATATTTTACGCCCAACTCTTCTGATATTATAAGAATCTTTATCTCCAAGTTTATTATTTTGTAAAAATTGTAAAACATTGTCTTGGTAAATTTTCACAACTCTTAAATCAACTGCTTTTAAGTTTACAGCTTGAAAATTATATTTTAAATTCTTTGAATCTGGAAGAATAACTCCATTTGTAATACTTCTGATTTCAGGCTTTATTTGTTGAAAAGCGATACTTTCAGTATAAGTTTCTTTAAGTTTATATCCAGTTGTAGATTTAATTCCTTCAAAAATATCGACATCTAAAGTTCCTGATAAACGACTTGAAGAAAATACTTTCAAGACATTTCCATTCACAGAATATTTTAAATTACTAATTCCTTTGATAGAAACTAAACCATTAAAATTTTGTCCTTTTTCTAAAGGATCAGAAAAGTTAATTTCTAAATATTGTTGTGGCGTTTGAACAACATTAACACGAAGAACAGAAAAGTTATTTTTCCCAGGAATTTTTACTTCTTCTTCTCCTTTTTTATCACTTTCAATTACACTTCCATTCCAAGAAACCAAAATATTTGTATCATCTTCTTTTCTTTGAATACTATCAATTTTAAAATTGAAATAGTCATTATTTTGTTCAAAATCTTCCCATTTTATAGAAAGTTTATCTCCAAATTGCGAAGCAGAAAGAATCTGTTTTACTTTTTCTAAAGAAACAACATCGGAAGTTTTGATAACTCCATCTAAATATTGCCAATCAGAATCGTAAGATTGAATCGCATTTGTGTTTACAACAAAATCAGGTTCGATTGTTTTAAATTGAAAAGTATACTTTTTAAATTCCGCAGGAACATCTGTATACAATTTACTCAAATCTACATTGATTGTATATTCTGTATCCGATTTTAAAGTTTCTTTCGGAAGAAAAACCAATCGTTGACTATTTTCAAGAGCTAATTCTCCTTCTACTTTTGGAGAAATCTTGACAATATCTTGAGGAATTTCCGAATTTGCTTCAAAGGTGGAGACAGGTTTTGCCAATTCAATTCGAATTGGTTTTGCCACAGAAACTACACCAGAAGTTGTATATTGAATGTAGTTTTTAAATCGAAACAGATTATCTGTATCTGTTGAACTAGTATTTTTTCCACATTGCGCTAAAAATACCAAAACGCATACCCAGAAGATTTTTTTAATGACTTTCATAAATGTTTGATAGGTAGCAATTTAAAAATTTGTCAAATTTAATAAATTATAACACTTTTATTTTAATTTCTTTCATTAATTTTGAATTAATAATGTATTTTTTTATTAAAAATGCAGAGAATAATTAAGAGAACAATTAAAAGGAGGAATTATGAAGTTTGCAAAGCCATTTAATCTTCAAAAATGGATTGAAGAAAACAGAGATTTGCTAAAGCCACCTGTTGCAAATAAAAATTTGTATCGAGAGTCTGGAGATTATATTGTAATGATTGTTGGTGGTCCAAATGCAAGAAAAGATTATCATTATAATGATACAGAAGAAATTTTTTATCAATTAGAAGGAGATATTAAAGTAATCGCTCAAATTGATGGAGAAAAGCAAGAAATAGAAATCAAAGAAGGAGAAATGTTTTTACTTCCAGCAAAAGTTCCGCATTCGCCAATTCGACCAGCAAATTCTATTGGTTTAGTGATTGAAAAAAAGCGAAATGATGTGAATATTGATGGATTAATTTGGTATTGTGAAAATTGTAATCACAAACTTTTTGAAGAATATTTTCCGTTAACAAATATTGAAAAAGACTTTATTCCAGTTTTTAGAAAATTTTATACGAATAAAAATCTAAGAACATGTGAAAATTGTGGAACAGAAATGAAAGTAGATGAAAGATATATATAATAGGTATAGATTAATTAGTAAAATTTTAATTTTAGCAGTTTTATTTTCTTTGGGAAGTTGTACTTCAAATGATATAAGTTGGAATCCTTTTAAGCCAAATAAGCAAATGAGCGCTGAATTATTAATTGAAAAAGGATTACAAGCAAAAATTCAAATTACGCAAGAATGTTGGTATTCTTTGTTTAAAGAAAATATGCAATTGGCAATTGCTTTTCATACAAAAGATGATTGTCAGATTTCCACTGGACAAGAATTTATTATTACGATTCCAAAAAGTGATTCCAATAAAACTCAAAATACGATTAAAACAGATAGTTTAGAAATTAATAAAATGTTGGAAAGATTTGATGCGAAAATTAGTTCTCCTTTAAAAAAAGAAAAAGACAAGTTTCATCAAATTAAATATACTTTTCAAGCAGAAGATGTTTCTGGAACTAAAATCCCATGGACTTTATTTGATCGACAAAATGATTTAGAACTTCATTCAACGTATAAAGAATAAAAGAATTAAAAGGTTTTCATAAATGGAAACCTTTTTTATTTTTCTTAACTAAGATTACTTTTTGAATTTTATAATTTTAATTTACTAAAAGGAAAGAATTATGAAATTACAGATATTATTAACTTTTTTATGTATTTCTTTTTTAAGTTTTTCACAAACAAAAGAATTAGAAAGTATCACTTATAATGCTAGAACAATTGGAGGCGCTTCAGCTTCTGTTAAAGTTCATATGACGCCAACAAAAACAACTTTTGAAAAAAATGGAATTAGTGAAACTTTTGAAACAGATCCAGTTTTGTGGAAAAAAATTAATCGAGATATTAAAAAAATAAAACTTTCAGATATTCCAAATTTAAAGTCGCCAACAAATCGTAGAGTTTACGGTGGAGCATTAACTGCAACTTTATCTGTTGATGAAGGAGATTTAGAGTATATTTCTTCACAATTTGATGATGGAAATCCTCCAGCATTGATTAAACAAATTGTAAATGATATGATGGTAATTGTTAAAAAAAGGTTATAATTACTTTCTTCCAAAGTCTGCTGGAATTTCTCCCCAAACTTTTGTTTCCCATTTTATAATTTGTGTTGAATAAGTATTGTTTTTAAGCCAATTTTCGGCTCTTTCAATTAATTCAAATAAATGAATATTTCTTGCTGTTCTTTTTAAAGTAGTTTTACAATGCTTTGTTTTCACCCAACCCATTGCAATTTTTGAATCTGTATATAAAGGTAAATTACTGTTTTTACTTTTTAATAAAGCTAAACCATGAACTAAAGCTAAAAATTCACCAACATTATTTGTTCCATCTTCAAATGGTCCTTGAATAAAAATTTGTTTTTTAGTTTTTGTATCAACACCTCGATATTCCATTCTTCCAGGATTCCCACTACAAGCTGCATCAACGGAAAGTGAAGGAACTATAGGTTTTCCAACATTTTTTGGTGTTCCTGAAGATTTTGCCTGAAAATTAGTATAACCTATAGAAAAAGCTTCTTTTGCAGTTTCATAATCTTCAAACGATTTATATTGTGCTCCTTTTACACCATCAATTTGCGCTTTACAGTCGTTCCAATTCGTAAAAACGCCTGTTTTTTTTCCTTTCCAAACAACATAAAATTTTGATTTCGCCATAGATAAAGAAACTTTTTCTTTGAATTTACAGATTATTAACTATTTCTTCAATTACTTTTGGGAAAAAAGCATATTCTAATTCATGAACTTTAGAAGCCACAATTTCTGGAGTGTCTTCTGGAGAAACAGCTACTGATTCTTGAAAAATAATAGCTCCTTCATCATAATTTTCGTTTACATAATGAATTGTAATTCCTGTTTCTTGCTCTTTATTTTCCACCACAGCATTATGAACATTCATTCCATACATTCCTTTTCCACCATATTTAGGTAAAAGCGCAGGATGAATATTAATAATCTTATTTGGAAAAGCAGCGACAATTTCTGGTGAAATTTTAAGTAAAAATCCTGCTAAAATGATTAAATCTGCTTCTTTTTTTAAGAAATCAAGCACATTTTTTCCTTCTGCAAACTCTTGTTTTGTGAAAATTTTAGAAGAAATTTCTAATCTTTTTGCTCTATCTAAGACTTTTGCTTTCGCATTATTCGTTAGAATATAGCTTACTTTTGCATTCGTTTTATCTTTGAAATAATTTGCGATATTTTCCGCATTACTCCCTGAACCTGAGGCTAAAACAATAATTCGCTTCATCGTTTTTGGTTTATTTTTATTGCATAATTAAACAAATTATTAGTAACTTTCGGAGTTTTAAATAAAAAATCTTTATTATTTTTGCCAAATATCATTAAAACGATTTTAAGTCAATAATTTAGAAATTAGATTTTGAATTAAAGAAAGTTTTATATTTTTGCCGAGTAATTAAATTTTAAAAAATAAAAATTATGTCAGACATTGCATCAAGAGTAAAAGCTATTATCGTTGATAAATTAGGAGTTGACGAGAACGAAGTAACAGCAGAAGCTAGCTTCACAAACGATTTAGGAGCTGATTCATTAGATACTGTTGAGTTAATTATGGAATTTGAAAAAGAATTTGATATTCAAATCCCAGATGATCAAGCAGAAAACATTGGAACTGTAGGTCAAGCAATTAGCTATATCGAAGAAGCACAAAAATAAGAATTATATGAAATTAAGACGAGTTGTTGTAACAGGACTTGGTGCGTTGACACCAATAGGAAATAATTTAGAAGAATATTGGAATGGATTAGTAAATGGAGTTAGCGGTGCTGGCCCTATCACTCATTTTGATGCATCAAAGTTTAAAACTCGTTTTGCCTGCGAGCTTAAAGACTTTAAAGTTACTGACTTTATCGACAGAAGAGAAGCTCGTAGAATGGATAAATTTACTCAGTATGCAATGGTTGCTACTGATGAGGCTATCAATAACGCCCAATTGGATGTTGAGTCTTTAGACAAAGATCGAGTGGGCGTTATTTGGGGAGCCGGTATTGGTGGATTGGAAACTTTCCAAAACGAAGTTGAAAACTTTGTGAAAGGTGATGGAACTCCGAAATTTAACCCTTTCTTTATTCCTAAAATGATTGCAGATATCGCTCCAGGTTATATCTCAATCAAGCATGGATTCAGAGGACCGAACTTTACAACTGTTTCTGCATGTGCATCTTCTGCAAATGCATTAATCGATTCATTAAACTATATTCGTTTAGGGTATGCTGATGTAATCGTAACAGGTGGATCTGAGGCAGCAGTGACTGCAGCAGGAATGGGAGGTTTTAATGCAATGCATGCACTTTCGACTAGAAATGATGACCCTCAAACAGCATCTAGACCTTTTGACGCAGAAAGAGATGGATTTGTACTTGGAGAAGGAGCAGGAGCTCTTGTACTTGAAGAATACGAACACGCTGTAGCAAGAGGTGCTAAAATTTATGCTGAAATTGCAGGTGGAGGATTATCTGCAGATGCACACCACATTACTGCACCACATCCAGAAGGATTAGGAGCCAGAAATGTAATGTTAAATTGTTTAAAAGATGCTGGACTTAAGCCAGAAGATGTTGATGCAATCAATATGCATGGTACTTCAACACCACTTGGTGACATTGCAGAATCTAAAGCAATTAAAGATGTTTTCGGTGAGCATGCTTATGACTTAAATATCAATTCTACTAAATCAATGACAGGACACTTATTAGGTGCTGCTGGAGCTATTGAAGCAATTGCTTCTGTAATGGCAATTGAGAAGGGAATTGTACCTCCAACAATCAATCATTTTACAGATGATGAAAGAATAGATCCAAAATTAAATCTAACTTTTAACAAAGCGCAAAAACGTGATGTGAAGGTTGCAATGAGTAACACTTTTGGTTTTGGAGGACACAACGCTTGTGTGTTGTTTAAGAAACTAGACTAATATTTTTTTATTTCAAGAAGATAAAGAATGAAATTCATTCATAAATTAGTAAACTTCAATTCTAAAAAGGATGATAAGTTCTATAATGAACTAAAAAATATTATAGGTTTTAAACCAAAAAGTTTAGATTATTATAGGGTTGCTTTTACGCATCGTTCTGCTAAAAAGGTAGACGAAAAAGGGAATCCAATAAATTACGAAAGACTTGAATTTTTAGGAGATGCTATGCTGGGTGCAGTCATAGCATCTTACTTATATAAAAAAGTTCCTTCTGGAAATGAAGGTTACTTAACACAAATGCGATCTAAAGTTGTAAGTAGAGAGCATTTGAATGAGCTAGGAAAAGAGCTTGAATTGATAAAATTTGTCGAAAGTAGTATCTCTTCTTCTAAATTTGGAGAAAATGTTCATGGAAATATTTTTGAAGCTTTAATCGGAGCAATTTATTTAGATAGAGGATATAAATTTTGTCATAAATTTATCAATAAAAGAGTGATAAAACCACATGTTGACATTCCAAAATTAGAAGGGAAAATTACAAGCTACAAAAGCCTTCTTATCGAATGGTGTCAAAAACAAAAGAAGCAGTTTAAATTTGATGTTTATGAAGACACAGGAAATGATAAATTAAAACATTTCAGTGTGAAACTTTTCGTAGATGAAAAACTGGTTTCTAAAGGTCGAGCTACTTCAAAGAAAAAAGCAGAAGAAATTGCATCAAAGCGTGCATATTATGCTTTTAGAAAACAAATGAAATCAAAATCTAAATAATTTTAACAAGCTGTTAATAAGTATTTTAGCTATATTTATTTGATAACTTTTAAATAAATATGGTGATGAATATGAGAATAGTTTTATTAGTTGTCCTAGCAGTTGTGTTAGGAAGTTGTTCAGCTGTAAAAATTACAGATGATTGGAAATCGGATGATATTGGAACTATAAGAGATGGAAAAACATTGGTTGTAAACATTTCTGATAGATTGCAAGTTCGTACAATTTCTGAGGATAGAATTACAAAAGAATTCAAAAAACATGGAGTAGATGCAGAGCAAAGTTATTTAATCTTCCCTGATTTACATCTTTCAAAAAAAATGAATCCTAAACAAACACAAAGATTCAAAAGAGAGATTGTTCAAAAAGGATTTGATAATGTTGTAATCACACGTTTGGTTGATTTTGAAAAAATGAGAAATCACGTTCCAGGATATACAACAGCAAATTATTATAATGTTTATAATCGATTCGGATATTATTGGGGAACACATGCTTTTGTAGTGCATCATCCAGGATATAATACGGTTTCTAAAACTTATACACTAGAAACAGTTGTATATAATCTAACGCTTCCAGAAGATCAGCAATTGATTTCTGTTACAACTTCAGAAATTACAGATCCTAGTTCTATTACTTCTGTTTCAGAAGATTTTGCACAAAAATTAGTTGCAACAATTTTAGGATTGAATAAAAAATAATATTGAAAATCCATAGATGTTTTTATAAGAATTTCTATGGATTATTTTTATCCAATTATACTATAAACAGGAAAATGATCGCTTACACCTCCAATGTAATTTTTACCAAAATATGTACGATTTGGCTCTTTTGATTTTTCATTTCTTTTACCAATTAAATAATCATTTGTATAAATTTTGGTTGTATGATATTTTATAGAATCTTTCTTTAAAAAACTAGAAGAAAACATAATTTGATCAAATAAATGCCACTTTCCTTGAAATTTTAAACTTCCCATATTCTTTGCAAACATTGGAAACATTGGATTGAATAAATCAGCTTTTTCTGTAAAATTATGGATTAAATCATTGCTTGGATTCTCATTAAAATCACCTAAAACAATAATATTTGCTTCTTGATTTTCTTCTCTGATTTCTTGAATTTTTTCAATTAAAATTTCTGAAGCTATAATTCTACCATTTTCTTTTTTTATAGAATTTTTTCTTTTTGAAGGCCAATGATTCACAAAAATATGTAAGATTTCTTCTTTGAATTTTCCTTTTACATAAAGAATATCTCTTGAAAATGCCTTTTTTGTTCCTGTTTTTTTAACAGGAATTTCATAAGGAGTTGCATCTATAACTTCCAAGTATTTAGGATTGTAAATAAAAGCAACATCAATTCCTCGATCATATTTAGAATTAAAATGAATGTATTTAAAATTAAAAGGTTTTAAAAAATGAAATGAAACAAGATCTTCTAAAATCTTTTTACTTTCAATTTCTGCGAGTCCAAGAAATAAAATTGGTAAATCTTTCTCTTTTTCTAATAATGAAATTGCTTTTGATACTTTTTCCACCTTTTTTTGATAACGATAATCACCCCATTTCATTCTTCCATTTGGAGAAAATTCATGAGGCTGACGAGCTTCATAAGGATGAACCTCAAAAAAGTTTTCCAGATTATAAAAAGCAATTTTATGCATAAAAAATTAAAATTTTAGTATTAAAAAAAGGCTATACGAATTCATATAGCCTTTGTGAAAAATATCTTTCAGAAATTATTTTTTGTTGTATAACATCGGATTTAATTCATCGTCATTATACATTTTCATTTGCTTGTATACTTTCATGTATTTTTTACCTTCAGAAATATCTTCTAATAAGTCATCAATTGCAGAAGATAAATCATTTCTTTGCTCTAAAAGAACGTTCAATTTTTCTTGACATTTCTGTCTGTGATCATCAGAAGCTGTTTCTCTCGTCGCTTCTTCGTTCATATGATAAATCTTTAAAGCAAGAATAGAAAGTCTGTCAATTGCCCACGCAGGACTTTCTGTGTTGATAGTTGCTCCTTCTTTCACAGTAACATCATTGTATTTGTGTAAGAAATAACTATCAATATATTCTACCATGTCTGTTCTATCTTGGTTAGAAGCGTCAATTTTTCTTTTTAAACTTAAAGCTTCCACAGGATCGATTTCAGGTAAACGAATAATATCCTCATAATGCCATTGAACTGTATCAATCCAACATTTTCTATATAACAAATGCTCTAAAGTATTTTTGTTGTAAATATTTTCAAAAGGTTGATCAACACTATCAATTACATGGTATTTTTCAATCACTTTATCAAAAATATTATTATAATCTTGACTCTTCATATTTATAGATTATTAGGTTTTTTATACAAATCTTCTTTCAATTAATGTCATTAAGCGCTCTTCATACTGTTCTTTGTCCGTCCAGTTATAATCTGGTTTAACCATTTTTGTGATGAAATATTTCGCTTCTCTTTCCGATTTTAATGTATTCAATTGCGAAAGAACGCGATTAAAATCTTCTTGACTATTATCAAATAAATGTTTTACAAAAGCAATTCGGTCATTTAATCCAATTTGAACAGTATTCTTAACCAAACGATCATTTAATGATTTTCTTTGGTCTAAAGAACCTAATTTTTCTGGATTTTCAAACATTTCAGAAGTTACATCAACAGAAACACTATTTCTTAATTCTTCTTCTAATGTTTTCTTTTGTGCTTCTTTTGCTTGTTGTTCTTTAAATGCTAATTCTTGCGCTTTTCTTTTTTCTTCTTCTAATTTTTGTTGTTGAAGTTTTAAAGCTTGTGCTTTTCTCAACTCTTCTTCTTGTTGCTGTTTTAACTTCAACTCTTGCGCTTTACGAAGTTGTGCTTCTTGTTGTAATCTTAATTCTTGCGCTCTTTTTAATTCTTCTTGCCTTTGAAGTTCTGCTTGTTGCTTTCTTTTTTCTTCTAAAATTCTAGCTTTTTCAGCTTCAGCTTCTTCTCTTGCTTTTTGTGGATTTTCTTTTGCTTTTTGTTTTGCAATTTCAAAATCCTTTCTTTGTTGTTCTGCTTGTTTTCTGATTGCTTCTAATTGCTCACGAACCAATTCAGCTTCCGTTTTTGGTTTTGCAGCTTCCGTAGGTTTTGGTGTTTCAATCTGAGGTTTTTCTACCTTTGGAGCTTCCATTTTCGGAGTTTCAACAACTGGTGCAGCTTCTTTTATTTTTGGTTCTTCCGTAATTTTTTCTTTTTGAATTACTTTAGAAATTGGTTTAGAAAAAACATCATCAGATTCTTCTTGAATCGTATTTTCTTTCGGTAATTCTTTTACAATTAAAGTAGGCTCATCATTCTTTACAACTACTTTTTCTTTCGCAACTTTTGGTGTAGGTTTTACAGGTTGACTTTTTGGAGTTTCTTCCTGAATTACTTCTTTAACAGCAGAAACAAGTTTTTCTTTGTTAACAACTTCTTTCGGTTTTGTTTCTGTTTTTGGTGTTGAATTTATTTTTTTGATTTCTTCAGAAAGTACTTTTTTTACTTCTGAAATAATCATTTTATCCTTTGCTTCTTTTTCTAAACGTTCTTTATTTTCAGCCGATTTTGCAATAATCTCTAATAATTCTTCCTTAGTTTCTGTCGCATTTGGAGTAGTTTGTTGGTAATAATCCAAAAATCTAAGAACAGATAATTTCTCATAAATGGCATGTGCTTTTTCATGAAGAGCCTTTACATCATCTCTATTTTTCATTTGTAAAATGCCATGAGCGATGCTTATTAATTCAGCTTCTAATTTTTTGTGCATAAGTTGATGACTTTAATTGAATGTTTAGTGCTTATTTTTAATAAATTTGTACGGTTTCCGAAAATTAAAGATATTAGATAACCTTTCAAGCCCGAAAATTACAAAATGTTTCTTGAAAATACAGTAAATCATACAGAACAATTTGGTTGGATCGAAGTAATTTGCGGTTCAATGTTCTCTGGTAAAACAGAAGAATTAATCCGCAGGTTAAAACGAGCGCAGTTTGCCAAACAAAAAGTAGAAATTTTTAAACCATCTATCGATACTAGATATGATGATGAAAAAGTTGTATCTCATAATTCGAATGAAATTCATTCTACTCCTGTACCTTCTTCTTCAAATATATTAATTTTAGCAGAAGGAATGGACGTTGTAGGGATAGATGAAGCACAATTTTTTGATGATGGAATCGTTGCTGTTTGTAATGAGTTAGCAAACAAAGGAATACGTGTAATTGTTGCAGGTCTGGATATGGATTTTAAAGGAAATCCTTTTGGACCAATGCCAGCCTTAATGGCAACCGCAGAATATGTTACGAAAGTGCATGCAGTTTGTACTAGAAC
The DNA here is from genome assembly GCF_015767265.1 of Aureivirga marina. Classification (GTDB taxonomy): domain Bacteria; phylum Bacteroidota; class Bacteroidia; order Flavobacteriales; family Flavobacteriaceae; genus Aureivirga; species Aureivirga marina. The sequence continues at coordinate 878,822 of NZ_JADPIB010000001.1, read as the reverse complement.
TGGAAACTTAGCACATTATAGCTATAGAAAAGCACAAAGTGACGATTTAGTTTTGCTTGGTGAAACACAAGAATACGAGCCTTTGAGTAGAGCTGCTTATTTTAAAGCGATGCACGAACACGAGAATAAAGAAGAGGAAATAAAGAATGATGAAAAATAGTCATGTAACTGTTTTAGAAATTGATTGTAATGCTATTGCGCATAATGTAGCATATTTTAAATCGAAACTTAAAAAAGAAACACGTTTAGCAGTTGTAGTTAAAGCTTTCGGATATGGTTCGGATGCAATTGCAATTGCAAAGTTTTTAGAAACTAAAAATGTGGATTATTTCGCCGTTGCTTATGCAAAAGAAGGAATTGCTTTGCGTGAAGCAGGAATAAAATCGAAAATTTTGGTTTTACATCCACAAATGATCAATTTTGAACAAATCATTCAATATAATTTAGAACCTACAATTTATAATTTTTCTGTTTTAGAAGCTTTTGAGAAAACTGCTTCTGAACAGAAAATTGAAAAATATCCTGTGCATTTAAAAATTAATACAGGATTAAATAGATTAGGATTTACGCATCATGAGATTGAAGAATTAAGCAAAAGATTACCAAAAAATCCTTTTCTAAAAATTACTTCTATTTTCTCACATCTTGCAGCGAGTGAAGATCACGCTGAAAGAGAATTTACTTTAAGACAAATTAAAAAATTTAAAAAAGATGCTGATTTTCTTTCTAATCTTTTAGAAGAAAAACCATTTTATCATATTTTAAACACTTCAGGAATTCTGAATTATGTAGAAGAAGCACAATTTGGAATGGTGCGACTTGGAATTGGACTTCACGGATTTGGAAATATTGAAGAAGAAACAGAAAAATTAAAAAATGTAAATACATTAAAATCTGTGATTTCTCAAATTTCTTATGTAGAAGAAGGAAAAACTATTGGATATAATCGAGCATTTACAACTTCTGAAAAGACGAAATACGCAACAATTCCAGTTGGTCATGCAGACGGAATTAGTCGTCAATTGAAAAATGGAAGAGGTTTTGTCAAGATTCATAGACAAATGGCTCCAATTATAGGAAATGTTTGTATGGATATGATTATGGTGAATATTACAGGAATTGAATGTAAAGAAGGAGATGAAGTTGTAGTATTCGACTCGCAAACGACAATTGATTATTTCGCTAGAGAAATTGGAACAATTCCTTATGAAATTTTAACCGCAATTTCGCAAAGAGTAGAAAGAGTTTTAATTCCAGAAAAGAAATAATTTATTCTAATTTTAATAAAGATTCGGAATTCATTTAGTTTAATTTAAAAAATAAAAGTATGTCTTTAACATTAAAAGAAAAATGGGACATCGTTGTGAAAAAACTTTCCGAAGATTTTGGAGATGGTGAAGAATTAAATGTAGATGCAATTTTATATTTAATTGGTGTTCAAGAATTAGGTCAAGGTTCAAGAAGATTTAAAAAAGATGAAAAAGTAAATTTAATGCACATTGCCATCTGTAAAGTTTTAGAACCATTTGGTTATTATGAGTTTGATTTTATAGATAATGATGGTTGGCCACACTATAAAGAAAAAGAATCTTTACCATTTTTAAAGCCAGGAGAGCAAACAATATTGATGAAAGAAGCAATAGTAATGTACTTCGAATCTCAAGAATATATTTAGAAATTAAAATATTATTTTATTGATTTTCAGATATTTAGTAAATTATAAAAGAATTTTAAAAAGCTAAATCATGAAAATTAAAACATAAAAAAAGCCTTTTAAGATTTGTTTCTTAAAAGGCTTTGTACCTTGGGTGGGAATCGAACCCACACTCCCGAGGGAACTGGATTTTGAATCCAGCGCGTCTACCAATTCCGCCACCAAGGCTGGTAAAAAGTCAAGCAAATTTAGTAAATATTTTTGGTTTATTAACTAAGCATTTTTCAAATAATTTCTAAATTTGCGGCTTATAACAACACTATACTTTTAAGTACTTAAAACACAACTAAATAAAAAATGGAAAATATGCACCTTCCACCAAAAATTTTTGCTTGTTCACAGAGTTTAGATTTAGCACACAAAATAGCTAAAGAATACGGAGCTGAATTAGGAGATGTTAAACTTTCAAAATTCAGTGATGGAGAATTTCAACCTGCATTTGAAGAATCTGTAAGAGGACGTAGAGTATTTATTATCGGATCAACGTTCCCAAATGCTGATAATTTAATGGAAATGCTTTTAATGTTAGATGGAGCAAAGAGAGCTTCTGCAAGACATATTACAGCGGTAATTCCTTATTTCGGTTGGGCACGTCAGGATAGAAAAGATAAACCACGTGTAGCAATTGGAGCGAAATTAGTAGCAAACTTATTACAATCTGCTGGAGCAACAAGAGTAATGACAATGGATTTACACGCAGATCAAATCCAAGGTTTCTTTGAAAAACCAGTAGATCATTTATTTGCTTCAACAATCTTCTTACCTTATATCGAAAGTTTAGGTTTAGACGATATTACAATCGCTTCGCCTGACATGGGAGGTTCTAAAAGAGCTTATGCTTATTCAAAATACTTAAAAAGTGATGTTGTAATTTGTTATAAGCAAAGAGAAAAAGCAAACGAGGTTTCTACAATGGAACTTATCGGGAAAGTTAAAGGAAAAAATGTGATTTTAGTAGATGATATGGTTGATACTGCTGGAACACTTACAAAAGCTGCTGATTTGATGATGGAAAGAGGAGCGAAAAGTGTAAGAGCAATTACAACACATCCTATCTTATCAGGAAATGCTTATGAAAGAATTGATAATTCTGCATTAACAGAACTAATTGTTTCTGATACAATTCCGTTAAAAAGTAGTAGTTCTAAAATAAAAGTTGTATCTTGCGCCCCTTTGTTCGCAGAGGTGATGCATAAAGTGCAAGATAACACTTCAATTAGCGATAAATTTATTATTTAATTTTATATTTTATTTAAAATGCAATCAATAACAATCAAAGGATCTCTAAGAGAAAGCGTAGGTAAAAAAGCAACAAAAGCCTTACGTAATGCTGAAAAGGTACCTTGCGTATTATACGGAGGAGAAAATACTGTAAGTTTTTCAGCAGATGCTAAATCATTCAAAAGTTTAGTTTATACTCCGAACGTATACACTGCAACGATTGAAATTGAAGGAGGAGAAACTTATTCTGCTATTTTACAAGATATCCAATTTCACCCAGTAACTGACGAAATTTTACACATTGATTTCTACCAGTTATTTGAAAACAAAGAAATCGCAATGGATATTCCTGTAAGATTAACTGGAACTTCTCCAGGAGTTGTACGAGGAGGAGCTTTACGTCACAACATGCGTAAATTAAGAGTAAAAGCTTTACCAGCTAACTTACCAGATTTTATTTCTGCTGATATTTCAGGATTAGAAATCGGAAACAAATTATATGTTACTCAAGTTGGTAATGAAAACTATTCTATCATGCATCCAGATAACACTGTAGTTGCTCAAGTTAGAATGTCTCGTAACGCTAAAAAAGCTGAAGAAGCAGAAGAAAATTAATATTCTTCTTGTTGATAAAACTAAAAACCACTTCAATTTTGAAGTGGTTTTTTTATGATGGATATTTTAAATTTAATGCTTCTAAAGTTTCTAATACTTTTTTTGCAATTAAATAATTTCGATACCATTTTTCATCCGCAGGAACAATTTCCCAAGGAATTGGTGTACAACAATAATTAAAAATTTTCTCATAAGTTTGTTGGTACAAATTCCAAAATTTTTCATCTTTCGAATCCTCTGGACTATATTTCCATTTCTTATTCGGATTTTCCAATCTTTTTGCAATTCTCTTTTTTTGTTCTTCTAAAGAAATATGTAAGAAAAATTTGATAATAATTGTATCATTATCTTTTAAATGATTCTCGAAATGATTCATTTTTTCATAACGTTTCTCAATTATTTTTTCATCTAAAAGTTCATGAACTGTTGGAACTAAAATGTCTTCATAATGAGATCGGTTAAAAATTTGAAACATTCCTTTTGCTGGAGTTTCTTTATGAATTCGCCATAAAAAATCGTGAGAAGCTTCTTCTTCTGTCGGAACTTTAAACGATTTTACTGTACAACCTTGTGGATTTAAACAAGAAAAAACATGACGAACTGTTCCATCCTTTCCCGCAGTATCCATTCCTTGAAGAATAATTAATAAACTAAATTTTTTAGAAGCATAAAAAACATCTTGAATTTTGAATAATTTTTCTTTTAATTCTTCTGTTTTTGTTTCAATTTCTTGTCTTGAAATTGATTTTTCTGGTTTCGTTGGAATGTGTTTTAACTTCTTCATAATTTCTTTGTTTTTCTTCTTAAAAGTTTAAAAGCTCCCATTTTTACAAAATTATTTACAGTGAAACACACTACTGCATAAGCCCAAATAAATCCTGCATATTTCCATCCGATAGCTGGCATTAATAAACCATAAGCAGCAAAAAATGTTGCTAAAATTTGAGTTGAAAAAGTAGGGATAAAAAGTTTTGGAGAAGGATATGGTTTTTTCCAAAAATGTTTATCCCAAGTTCTTGTCAGATACAGTGTAGAATGTCCGTCAACACTTAATTTTAAAAACATTAAAGTTTGAATAATATGCTCAGGAAAATGATGTTCTTCCAAATAATAGAATAAAATGAAAGATTCAATTAATCCAGCAAAACCAACTGCTGCTGCAACTAACATTACTTCCCGCATATTCCATCGAACAGGTTTTTTACTTGTTTCAGCATTATCATAAGCAATCATCATAATTGGAATATCATTTAATAAAGCAAGAAGAATAATCATAATTGCTGTCAAAGGATAAAAATTGAAAACAATAATCGAAAGCGACATAAAAAGAATCACACGAATTGTTTCTGAAATTCGAAAAGTTGCATAAGATTTCATTCGTTCAAAAACCAATCGAGCTTCTGTAATAGCATTGATAATAACAGAAAGTCCAGGAGCAATTAAAACAACATCAGCAGCAGCTCTAGCCGCATCTGTTGCACCAGAAACAGCAATTCCTGCATCTGCTTTTTTCAAGGCTGGCGCATCATTTACACCATCACCAGTCATTGCAACAATATAATCGGCTTTTTGTAATTCATCAATGATAAAATACTTGTCTTCTGGAAAAACTTGTGAGAATCCATCAGCGTTTTCAATTGTTTCAATGATTTGCGATTCATGTTTTCGAATATGTCCATGTGGTAAATTTGCCTCCTTTAATTCTTTTACAACTTCTTCTACTAAATCATCCTGAAAATGTTTAATTTCTTGCTCTGTTGATTTTGGAGCAAGTTTTTTATACAATGCTCCACCAATCACTTCTGCCAGAATAGAAAGTTCTTTATTTGCACCTTCATGACGAAGTTCTTGTGTATCTAAAATATTTTCTCCAATATTTAATAATGAAGCAATTTCTTTTGCAATTGCTTGATTATCTCCTGTAATCATTTTTACTTGTAAGCCAAGTTTTTTCGCTTTTGCAATAGTAGATTTTGAATCTGTTCTAGGAGGATCAAAAAGTGGAATTAAACCAATGAAATCAAACGATTTTTCTTTTTCATTCTTTTTTGCAACACCAATTGTTCGATATCCTTTTTTTGCAAACTCATAAACTTTTTGATGAATTTCTTTTTCTAATTTTTCGTCTTCACAAAGGGAAGCGATGATTTGTGGAGCTCCTTTTGTCACTGTGAATTTTTCAGAATGATTTTGAATATCAGCTACAGTTCTTTTAATTACAGGGTCAAAAGGTGTAAATTTTTCTTGTGTAAATTCGGTGATTTTATCTTTAAGTTTTAATTTATCAATTTTTTCAAAAATCGGAATTTCAATTGGATCTTTATTTTCTTTTTTACTAGCTAAAGCGGCATAGAGATATAAATCTTGTTCAGTAAAATCATGAAACAAAACTGGATCTGCTGTACTCATTTTATTTTGTGTTAAAGTTCCAGTTTTATCACTACAAAGAACTGAAACTCCAGCAATTTCTTCAATGGCTGCTAAGCGACTTACAATTGCTTGTTTTTTTGCCAAATTAATTGCTCCGATTGCCATGGTAACAGATAGAACTGCTGGCATTGCAACAGGAATAGATGCGACAACTAAAACGAGAATAAATCGGAGAACCTCCATGATTGGATCATGTCGGAAGAGAGAAACGATAATTAAGATAATAGCTAAACAAATAGTAAGCATAATTAGCCAATTTCCAATTTTAAGAACTGCTTTTTGAAAATGACTTTTTTGTTCTTTTCCAGCTTTAATTACAAGAGAAGCACTTTTTCCGAAATAAGTATTCATTGCAGTTTCGGTAACAATTGCTTCCATTTCACCAACTTTAATAACAGAATTACTATAGGCAATATCACCGACAGATTTATGAACAGGAAGAGATTCACCAGTTAGAGCAGCTTGATCAATTTGTACAAATTCACCACCGATTAAAACAACATCAGCAGGAACAACATCTCCAATTTTTAATTTAATAATATCACCAGGAACTAAGAATTTAGCTTCAATTTCAACAAATTTTCCATTTCTTTTGACCAAAGCTTTTTTAGCCAAAGTATTTTTTAAAACTTTTAAAGCACTTAAAGCTTTTGCTTCTTGTGCAAAATCGATGATAACATTTACGAGAAGAAGAATAACGATAATTGTAAAATCATCCCATTTTTTTGCAACAGCAGAAAGAATTGCGGCAATTTCAATCATCCAAGGAATTGGTCCCCAAAGTCTTTTTATAATTCGTTGAAAAATAGATTCTTCTTTTTCAGGAATTTCATTAAAGCCATATTTTTCTAATCTAACTTTACTTTCTTTCTCGGATAAACCTTTTTCTACATCTGATTTTAAATCAGAAGCGATTTTTTTCCAATCTTTCTTTTCCTTTTTATTATCTCCCATAATGTAATCTGTTGAATTTATAAAAAGCTGATTTGCTTAAAGTTAAAGCTTTATTTTTACATTTTAAAATAGAAGAAACAGAATACTATGAGAAGTTTATGATTGTTAATTAAATATTGATAACTGATTGATTTTTAGTATAGTTTTAAATTTTTTTTAAGGTTTTAACAAAGCTTTAACTAATTATACATACTAAACGTAGTCATATAGTTAATTTTGAAACCAAATTTTAAACTAATCAAGATATGAAAAAAATTGTTCTATCTATGTTTGCCGTTGCGACTTTATATAGTTGTAAGACTTTAAAAACGGATAAAAAGGTAAATTCTCCAATTGCAACTACAATTGATTTAGTAGATGTACAAGATGACAAAGTAAAAGTTACTGTTGATCCTCAAAAAATTAAATCAGAAACAATTGTTTACCATGTTCCTAAAATTGTTCCTGGAACGTATCAGAATTATGATTATGGACAATATTTAGAAAATTTCAAAGCATATGATTATAATGGAGAAGAATTAGAAGTAAAAAAATTGAATGTTAATTCTTGGGAAATCCAAAATGCGAAAAAATTAGATAAGATTGTTTATTTAACAAATGATACGTATGATACAGAAAAATCAAAAGGAGAAGATGATGTAGTTTTTTCACCTGCGGGAACTAATTTTGAAAAAGATAAAAACTTTGTTTTAAATCTTCATACCATGATTGGATATTTTGAAGGAATGAAACAATCACCATATGATTTGACGGTTTTAAAACCTGAAAATATGTATGGAAGTACATCTTTACAACAGATTAAATTATCTGAAAATACAGAACGTAAAGGAAGAGATGTTTTCCATGCAAGTCGTTATTTTGATATAATTGACAACCCAATTATGTATGATACGACTCCAGAAATTACTTTTAATGTAAATGGAATTGATATTTCTATCAATGTATATTCTCCAAATGGAACTTATAATGAAGAAAGTTTAAGAGAGCAAATGAACAAAATGATGAATGCTCAGAAGACGTTCTTAGGAGAAATGAATACAACAAAAAAATATAGCATTTTAGTGTATCTTTCTACTTTAGCTGATAATGATGCGCAAGGTTTTGGAGCTTTAGAACATCATACTTCTACAGTTGTTGTAATGCCAGAACAAATGCCTCAAGCTTCATTGATGCAATCTTTAACAGATATTGTTTCTCATGAGTTTTTCCATATAGTGACTCCATTAAATGTACATTCAGAAGAAGTTCATTATTTTGATTTTAACAAACCAAAAATGTCACAACATTTATGGATGTATGAAGGAATCACAGAATATTTTGCGAATTTATTTCAGATTAATCAGAAGTTAATTAGCGAGCAAGATTTTTATAATAGAATAGCTGGAAAAATTAAATCTGCACAAGGATTTAACGATACGATGTCATTCACAGAAATGAGTGAAAATGTATTAGAGGAGCCATACAAAGCGCAATATGCAAATGTGTATCAAAAAGGAGCTTTAATTGGAATGGCTTTAGATATTCAGTTGAGAGAATTGAGTAATGGAGAAATGGGAATTTTAGATGTAATGAAAAAACTTTCCTTAAAATATGGAATGGAAAAACCATTTATTGATAATGAAATTATTGCAGAAATTACAGAAATGACGTATCCAGAAATTGGAGAATTCTTTACAAAACATGTAAAAGGAAATTTACCAATTGATTATAATACATTATTTGAAAAAGTAGGATTAAGTACACAAGTTTCTCAATCTCCAGTTTCTTATTTATTGAATGGTCAAGTTCCATTTATCGATGTAGTGAAAGGATCAAAAGAGATTTATTTCCCTGGATATTTAGGAACGAATTCAGGATTACAAGCTTTAGGTGTAAAAAGTGGAGATATATTAAAAGAATTAAATGGTGAAGCATATAATTTAGATAATGTACAGCAATTAATTTTCGCTTCTATGGCAATAAAAGAAGGAGATGCAATCCAAATGAAAGTTATGAGAGATGGAACGGAAGTAACTTTAACTGGAAAAGCAATTCAGCCAACAGTTGAAAAATCGGAATTAAAAGCTTTAGATTTACCAGAGTCAGATGCAAAAGTAAAATTAAGAAAAGCTTGGATGTTTAATTAAAATATCCAATTTTTAAATAACTATCGGGTAAATAAAAACTCCTAAGATGAATTTCTTAGGAGTTTTTTATTGTTAATGAGTTTGTTGTCTAAATTACTTTAATTGTAAGATTTGAGAACCTACTAATCTTCCTTCTAAGTAAATGTTTGCAGTGTATACACCTTTTGTAATTTTCTTTCTATCAACATTGATAGCAGAAACAACTTCTAAATCTTCTTTTTCATAAAGTACAGAAGTATGATCGATATATTCTACAACAGTTCCATCTTCGATAGTGATGTTTCCAGTAGTTTCAACTGGCGCACCATTTGGTCCTAAGATTTCAATATAAACATCTAATTCTTTAGAAGTAGCGATTAAATTTTCTCTAATTAAACAGCTAATTCTGAAAACGTCTGTAGTTCTAGATTTTGTTGTAAGTTTTAATTTACCATTGCTACGTTCTTTCATTGCAACGATTTGAACATTATCAATACTTAATCTAGCACCGATTGCGATTTTTCCTTCAAGTAAAGATTTCTCTTGACCTAAATCAGAAGCTAATTTACTTTGACTTTCTAAGTCAGCTTTCGTAGTTTCTAAATCAGTTTTTAATAATTCGTTTTCTTTTTTGATTCTTTCATTCTCTTTTTCCAATTTTTCTGCTTTCTTTTTAGCAGCCCAGTAACGATTCTTATACTTTTTTAAATCAGCAAGAGTAATATCGTTCTTTTTGCTTAATTCAGCGATTTGCTCATCGTAACTTGCAATTGTTGCTTGGTATTCTGTTTGTAAGCTATCATTTGCAATTTCTAAAGTTTCGTAGCGAGCTTTTTCGCTTTTTAAGTTCTCAATTAATTGTGTTTTTTCATCTTTAATATGAGCGACTACTTTTTGGTGTTCTGTTCTTGACCAAAACATGTATCCAACAGCACCTAATAATAAAACTGCAAGAATAATTATTACAATTTTGTTTGATGATTTATTATTATTTTCTTCCATTTATAAGACTATTTTGATTTTAATTACTTAATTTTTAACAAAACTAATATTTATTAATTTATTTCCCATATTTTAAATTAAAAATATTTTCAATCTCCTTTGACAAAACCCGTGCCATAATTCATTGTAAAACATGTGTTAAAAAAATATTAACTAAAAATTCTTCTTTAATATTTTCTTAACTTAACGGAGTAAAGTCATAATTAGTTACAAAGATGAGTATCGTATCACCAATCATTGATTTATTTTACCCTCAATACTGTCTCGGATGTTTTGAAGAGATCTCGGATGATAATTTTAACATCTGTTTGAATTGTAGAACGAATTTACCAGTTACAAATTATAGTAATGTTGAAGAAAATGATTTAAAAAAGTTATTTAAGGGTAAAATTCCTTTAACACATGCGACTTCCCTTTATTTTTTTTCAAAGAAAGGAAAAATTCAAAATTTAATTCATGTTTTAAAATATAAAAACAAGCAAAAAATAGGCGAGTTTTTTGGTGAATTATTAGGTGAAGAAATTTTAAATAGTAAATATTTTTCTACAATTGATTATGTAATTCCGATTCCACTTCACCAACAAAAATTTAAAATTAGAGGTTATAATCAGAATACGTTATTTGGAAAAACATTATCTAAAAAAATTGACGCACATTATTGTGAGAAAAATGTAAAAAGAATTAAAAATACCGAATCTCAAACGAAAAAAAATACGGAAGAACGATTTAAAAACACGCAAAATATATTCGAGATTCAAAATCCAGAAAAATATGAAAATAAACATATACTTCTTATTGATGATATAATCACAACAGGAGCGACGATTGAATCTTGCTCTAAAGAATTATTGAAAGTGAAAAACATTAAAATAAGTATTGCCAGCATCGCTTTTGCACACTAAAATTATTGTTTTTTTTATGTAATTTGGCAAAATAAATTGTTTATTTGCAACAAAATAAATAAGAATGAAACAAAGGTTATTTTATATCATTTTTGCCGTTACTTTATTAGCCGTTAGTTGTGCGAAAAGAGGAATGCCAAGTGGTGGACCAAAAGATGAAACAGCGCCTTATTTAGTTTCCGCTTCACCTAATAATGAAACAGTTAATTTCGACAGCAAAAAAGTTCGAATCAATTTTAATAAATATGTAAAACTTCAGGATTTATTTAATCAGTTGATTATTTCTCCTCCAATGGAAAATATGCCTGAAATTACACCTGTTGGTAGTGCAACGAAATTTATTAATATTAAAATTAATGATACACTTGCGAAGAATACAACCTATATTTTCAATTTTGGAAATAGTGTTGTAGGAAATAATGAAGGAAATATTTTGCACGATTTTAAATATGTTTTCTCAACGGGAAATTATATTGACTCGTTGACAGTTTCTGGAAATGTTGTGGATGCATTTGATAGAGAAACAGAAAAAAATGTTTCTGTTTTGCTTTATGAAGTAAATAATAAATTTACAGATTCGATTATTTATAAAGAAAATCCAAAATATATTTCAAACACTTTAGACTCTACATATTTTCAGTTTACAAACTTAAAAGCTGGAAAATATGTAATGGTTGCTTTAAAAGGTGGATCGCAGAATTCTTATAAATTTAATCCGAAAACAATGAAGATTGGATTTGTTTCTGAGCCAGTTACAATTCCAACAGATACGATGTATACAATAAAATTGTTTAAAGAAGAGTTACCATTACAAGTGTATAAACCAAAAGAAGAATATCAAGGAAAATTAGATTTTGGTTATGAAGGAAATGCTGATAGTTTACAAATTGATGTGATTTCTGAAGTTCCATCTGATTTTACTTATTTTATCACAAAAGAGAAAGAAAAGGATACTTTAAATTATTGGTTTAAACCTTATGAGGGAATTGATTCGCTAAGTTTTAATGTACATAAAAAAGAATATGCTGAAGATTTTACAGTGAAACTTAGAACGAAAAAAATAGATTCTTTAAATGTTACAAATAATGTGACAAGAGATTTACACTTAAAAGATACGTTTAATATTTCAGCGAATATTCCATTAATTTCTGTGGATACTACAAAAATTCAACTTTTTGAGAAAGATTCTGTTGAAGTTACTCAGAAAAATATATATTTATCAAAAGATAAAATCAATTTATACATAGATTTTAAGAAAAAACAGAATGAAAATTATAAAATCGATTTTCTTCCTGGCGCTTTAAAAGACTTTTTTGAAGAAACAAATGATACGCTTCAATATAGATTCCAAACGAAATCAATTGCAGATTATGGAAATTTATTTTTAGATATTGAAGGTGTAGAAAAATATCCGATAATTGTTCAACTATTAGATGAAAATGATAATGTTTTACAAACTATTTTATCTGATAAAATGGAAACGATTAAATTTGATCAGTTAGAGCAAAATTCATATGCTCTTAGAATTATAATAGATGAAAATAAAAATGGAAAGTGGGATACAGGAAGCTTCTTAAATAAAGAGCAACCTGAAGAAGTTTTTTATTATAATTCTAAAATTAAAATTAGACCAAACGCTGATATTTTTGAAAAAGTTATTTTAAAATAATAATTGCTTATAAATTAATATATACACGAGAATAAAATGAAATACACAATCCCCACAATTATTATTCTGTTTTTAAGTTCAGTTTATTTTTCAAAATCTTACTCCCAATTTGGAGCTAGTTTTGAATTAGGAGGTTTTGTAGGGCCTGCTTCCATAAAAACAGATTACGGTGAAAGACATCATTTCGAAGGATATGTTGGTTTTACTGCTGGAGTAGTAAACTATATCAATTTTACAAAAATAGATGGATATTCTAGAAGATATAGCTTCTTTAATGAGCATTTCAGAATTAAAAATGAATTATCATTAATGTATTCTTCATTAGAACACACAGGAAAATACGTTGAAGATGATAGAACTTCGTACAATGCTGAAAAGTTAAGAGCAATGACTGGAAGTACTATGATCATAAACTTATCTACTGGATTTGAATTTCATTTAAAAGAAATTTCAGATTTTGAAGGAGGAATTTATAGAGGATTCAATTGGTCACCTTATGTTGGAATTGGTGCTGGATTAAGTTATTATAATCCTGAAATGGAATCTTCTTTAGGTGATTGGGAAGTTGATAGAAGTATACTTTACGATAAATGGAGTAAAGTAGGAACTGTTGATATGGATCCAGGAATTGATTTTTCAACAACTTTTAGTGCTGGAACACGTTTTAAAGTTAGTGAGAATTCAAATATTCTTTTAGAAGCAAACTGGAGATTATTCTGGTCTGATTGGATTGATGGATTAAATGCAAGAGCTGTTGAAAATAAATATAACGATTGGGCTTTTGCTGTACAAATCGGTTATATCTTCCATTTATAAGAAATTCAATAATCTTTTTTAAAGAAATATACTACCCATGAATACTTATTTCATGGGTTTTTTTATATAAAAAAATAGCGTTTTAAAAAACAATTTTTAAATAGAGGAAGAAAAGAAATAAGAATTCAATGCTTTATCATTTTTTTAGTTGAATTCTTAGTGCAGGTTTTTTAACAGTTTCGTAATTTTGTGGTTACCTTAAAAATTTAGCATGTCAAAATTTCATACACTTAAAATAAAAGAAATAAAGCAAGAAACAGAAAAGGCTGTTTCCATTGCGTTTACTGTGCCAACGGATTTGGCTTCTACTTTCAGTTTTATTCCTGGACAGTATATAACTCTAAAAACAGAAATTAAAGGAGAAGAAGTAAGAAGAGCTTATTCTATTTGTTCTTCTTCTTCAAGTACAGAATTAAGAGTTGCAGTTAAGGCTGTAGAAAAAGGATTATTCTCAAACCATGCAGTTTCTATTTTAAAAGAAGGAGATTCTTTAGATGTTGCGCCACCAGAAGGAAAGTTTGTATTAGAAACAAATGCTGCAAATACTAAAAATTATATTGCATTTGCCGCAGGAAGTGGAATTACACCAATTATGTCGATGATTAAATCTGTATTAACACAAGAAATGAGTAGTAAATTCGTTCTTGTTTACGGAAATAAATCTGAAGAAGATGCTATTTTTAAGGCAGAACTTGACGCTTTAGTTGCTACATATCCGAAGCAATTAGAAATCCAATATGTGTTTAGTAAGAAATTACACGATGGTGCATTGTTTGGAAGAATTGATAAGTCTGTTACAAATTTATTAGTGAAAAATAAACATAAAAATATTTCATTCGATGGCTATTTCTTATGTGGACCAGAAGCAATGATTAATACAGTAACAGAAACATTAAAAGAAAATAATGTAGAAGCTGGAAAAATTCATTTTGAATTATTTTCTGTTGCCGAAGCTACAGGAAGTGATGCTACAAAAAACTTAGATGGAAATTCTTTAGTAACCGTTGTTTTAGATGATGAAGAAACAACTATTGAAGTTTCTAAAAAGGAAATTTTATTAAATGCAATGTTAGACAAAGATTTAGATGCTCCTTATTCTTGTCAAGGTGGAATTTGTAGTTCTTGTATCGGAAAAGTTACAGAAGGAAAAGCTGTGATGGATAATAATGCAATTCTAACGGATTCTGAAATTGCAGATGGATACATCTTAACTTGCCAAGCGCATGCAACAACAGATAAGTTAAAAATCGATTTTGATGATGTATAAAATACAGTAAATCAAAATAAAATATTATTTTATAAATTCCATGTTTAACCCCAAAAAAGCTAAGGTTTCACATGGAATTTGTATTTTACCAATAATTATATTTCAACTATTTTATGCTAAATGACATTTTAAAAGCAATACCAATTGGATTTGGTCTTTCGTTTATGATTGGACCAGTATTTTTTATGTTACTTCAAACAAGTATTATCAAAGGTGCAAGAGCTGCAATTGCCTTTGATTTAGGAGTGATTTTCGGAGATATTTTTTTCATTTTGGTTGCTTATTTTGGAAGTCAACAACTTTTAGAAGAAATTAAAGATGATCCACGATTGTATTTTTTTGGTGGAGCAGTTTTATTCTCTTATGGTTTGATTTCTTACATTCAAAAAAAGAAAGAAAAAGAAAATAATATAGAAAGTGTTGATAAAAAAGCAATTTCTAAAAAAAGTACTTACGGAAAATTATTTATTAAAGGCTTTTTTCTAAACTTTATCAATATTGGTGTTTTAGGTTTTTGGCTTTTAATTTTAATCGGAATTGGTCCGCAATTAGATTTTGATTCTAAAAGAATTTTCAACTTTTTTGCAGTGATAATCTTAAGTTATTTTATTACAGATTTAGGAAAAATATTTTTAGCAAAACAACTTCAGAAAAAATTAACACCTAAAGTTATCTTAAAAATAAAACATGCTGTTGCTATAATCATAATGATTTGCGGAATTCTTTTATTGATTAAAGGATTTATACCAAATAAAGACCTTGGAATTGAATAAAAATGAATTCTTTCCAAAGTTTTAAAAACTAACAATCGATTCTAGTAAAACACTGAAAAATATTGAATTTTTACATTTAAATTATTTGTAATTTAGCGTCAATTATTAATAACACAATTCATAATGAAGACTACAGACAATATTAAAGAAACATTACATAAACTAGGTCTTAAAGAATTAAATCACGGTGTGTCTACAGGTTCTGAGAACTTTGGAGGTGGTGAAGAAATCACTTCTTATTCGCCAGTAGATGGACAATTAATCGGAAAAGTAACTTCTGCGACAAAAGAAGATTACGAAAGAGTGATGGAATCAGCGACTTCTGCTTTCAAAACTTTCCGTACAATGCCAGCACCACAAAGAGGTGAAATCGTTCGCCAATTTGGAGAGAAATTACGTGAATTAAAACAACCACTTGGAGAGCTAGTTTCTTACGAAATGGGAAAATCTTTACAAGAAGGTTTAGGAGAAGTTCAAGAAATGATCGATATCTGTGATTTCGCAGTTGGTCTTTCTCGTCAATTACACGGATTAACAATGCATTCTGAGCGTCCAGGACACAGAATGTATGAGCAATATCATCCACTAGGAGTTGTAGGAATTATTTCTGCATTTAACTTCCCAGTTGCTGTTTGGGCTTGGAATACTGCTTTAGCATGGATTTGTGGAGATGTTTGTGTATGGAAACCATCTGAAAAAGCACCATTATGTGGAGTTGCTTGCCAAAATATTATCGCTGAAGTATTAAAAGAAAATAATTTACCTGAAGGAATTTCTTGTTTAGTAAACGGAGATTATAAAGTTGGTGAATACATGACAGCTGATAAAAGAGTTCCTTTAGTTTCTGCTACTGGTTCTACAAGAATGGGTAAAATCGTTGCACAAGCTGTTGCAGGAAGATTAGGTAAATCTTTATTAGAATTAGGAGGAAACAACGCTATTATCGTTACTCCAGATGCTGATGTGAAGATGACTGTAATCGGAGCTGTATTTGGAGCTGTTGGAACAGCAGGACAACGTTGTACTTCTACTCGTAGATTAATCATTCACGATTCAATGTATGATAAAGTAAAAGATGCAATTGTTGATGCTTACAAACAATTACGTATCGGAAACCCATTAGATGAAAATAACCATGTTGGTCCACTTATCGATAAAGATGCTGTTAAAATGTATCAAGATGCTTTAACTAAAGTTGTGGAAGAAGGTGGAAATATCTTAGTTGAAGGTGGAGTTTTAGAAGGTGAAGGTTACGAAAGTGGATGTTATGTGAAGCCAGCAATCGCTGAAGCTGAAAACCATTTCGAAATCGTTCAACACGAAACTTTTGCTCCAATCTTATATTTAATGAAATATTCTGGAGATGTTGAAAATGCAATCGAATTACAAAATGGAGTTGCTCAAGGTCTTTCTTCTGCAATCATGACTAACAATTTAAGAGAAGCGGAAAGATTCTTATCTGCTGCTGGATCTGATTGTGGTATTGCAAACGTAAACATTGGAACTTCTGGAGCTGAAATCGGTGGAGCTTTTGGAGGTGAAAAAGAAACAGGTGGTGGACGTGAGTCTGGATCTGATGCTTGGAAAATCTACATGAGAAGACAAACAAATACAATCAATTATACAACGGAATTACCTTTAGCACAAGGAATCAAATTCGATTTATAATAGATTTTACATAAAAAAATAAAAGCTGGATTTTTTAAATTCAGCTTTTTTTATTCTAACATATCTAGTTTGTGAATTACGTCTGTAATTCCTCGATTGTAATAAATTAAATTTCCTTTGAAATAAAAAATATCATACGTCAGAAATTCTATATTTTTTCCTTTTGGTTCCATTCCAAGAAAACATTCTTTATCGTGTTTTCCTGTAAATTTTAAAACCAACAAAACTTTATTTTTTTCTGCAAAAAGATCTTCGATTTCCACTTTTAAATCAGAAAAACACTGATTTAAAATTGCATTTAATGTTTTTATACCTTCAACATCATGAATATCTAATTCGTCTATAATAAAATGACTTTCCATGTCCTCTGTACAGATTTCATTCATATAATCAGGATTATCTTTTATAAAGACTTCATCGACTAAAGATTTTACGATTTCTAATTTTTTAGATGACATATTTATTGTTTTAGTATAAATTATTCAATCATTTTAAGTTGGTGAATAACATTGGTGATTCCTCTGTGAAAAGAAATTTGATTCTTTTTAAAATAAAAAATATTATAAGATTCAAATTCAATTTTCTTTCCTTTTGGTTCCATTCCCATAAATTTATCTTTATCATGAATTCCAGAAAACTTAAAAAGTGCAAAAGCTTTATCTCTTTCTGAAATGATTTCTTCTGATTTTACCATTAAATTTGAAAAACAATTTTGCAGAACATCCATCATTGATTTCATGTTTTCTACATTATTTATATCCAATTCATCCAAAACCATATGACTTTCCATGTCTTTTGTAAATAAAATATCATAATAATCTAAATTGTTATTATTGAAAATTTCCTTTACCATTATTTCGATTATTTCTTTCTTAGAAGACATGACTATTTTAGCATTTCTAATTGTTGGACAATATTTGTAATACTTTTATGAAAAGTGATTAAACCTCTTTCAAAATAAAAAATATCATAAGAATCAAATGTAAATTTCTTTCCTTTTGGTTCCATTCCCATAAATTTTTCTCCATCATGAATTGCGGATATTTTTAATAATGCAAATACATTATTTCCACTTTCAATTAATTCTTCTATTTCAAATTCTACATGTGAAAAACACTCATGAAACAACATGTTTAATTGCCTTAAACCATCAACATCATTTATATCTAATTCTTCCAAGGTTTGATGACTTTTCATGTCTTTTCTGAATAAAGTATCATAATATTCTACTCTATTTTTCATGAAAACTTCATAAACAAGTGTCTCAACAATTTGCTTTTTTTTAGAAGTCATAATTAAATTGAATTTAGAAAAACATTTTACTTCAGTAAATCTAAATGACGAATCATATTTGAAATTCCCCAATGTCCTGAAATCAAATTTCCTTCAAAATAAAAAACATTAAAAGATTCAAATCGAAAGCTATTTCCTTTCGGTTCCATTCCCATAAAAATATCTTTATCATGGATTCCTGTCACTTCTAAAACAACACAAACTTTATTTTTTTCAGAGAAAATTTCTTTGATTTCTGCATGAAAATTGGAAAAACAACTTTGAAACAAATTGTTAATAGATTTTAATTCATCTATCCCATTTTCTTCAAAATGTCCAGCAATTGTTCCCATACTTTTCATATTTTTAGTGAAAAGTGTATCGAAAACTTCAAAATTGTAACCATTAAATAATTCTCTCACTAAAGTTTTGATAACTTCTTGTTTTTTGCAAACCATAGAAAAGATGATTTATAGAAATTATTAACTTCCTTTTAAAATTCTTTATGAAAAAGAAAATTACTACAAGTTATTGATACTTTGTGAAATAAGGTAATTTGTGAATTTTATTTAACAGAAATTTATCGCAAAACTTAAATATTTGTTATGGTTTTATAGCAATTTTTATGTGTTATTATTTTTATAGTCATTTTTCAAATAGATTAAGATTGCAATCCAAAGAATCATATTTGCATAAAACATTAAATCTTTCGGAAGTTGAAAAAGAAAAACACTTCCAATAGTGAGATAGGAAATAATTACCCAAAGAAGTTTTACAAAATCCAATAATTTTTTTTGTTTTTTCTTAGTAAAATGTAAAAAATAAGAAGAGATGATTCCTAAAACTCCAATAGGAATTATGTAGGAATTTTGAAATTTAATTTTAAAAAAAACACCAATTCCAAGAAGTAAAAAAGAGAAAATGATAAATAAAAAATAGCGCGTTTTTCGTAAAGTTCCTTTCCAAAGTAAAAGTAAAATACCATAAATTTCAAAAAGCCATAAACCGCCATGCATAACTTTTAAAAACATTGAATTGTTTAAAAATAAAGACAAAATCCCTCCAAAAACAGCGATTATTATTCCTACATATAAAGGAAAGTTAAGTAAGTTCTTATTCATTTTTTAATGCTAAAACTAAAGTATTTGTGTTTTCTACTTTTTCAAAAATAGAAATTTGAAATCCATTTTCTTCCAAAAGTTTTTGAATATTTTCTAATTCATTTTGAATAGTATTTTCTAAAGAAGCATTGAAAATAATAAATCCATTTTTTGAAATATTTTTCATCACATTTTTCCAAAAATCTTTTTTGTAAAATTTTTCTGGAACATTTGAATCAATAAATAAATCGATGATAATTCCGTCAAAAATTAGCTTTTTTTCTACAAAATGAAAAGCATCTTCACAAAGAATTTCAAGATTTTCATTTTCATGAATTCCAAATTCGGATTTTGCAATTTCAATAATTTTCGGATCAATATCTAAAGTTGTAATCTTTTTTTTAAAATGAAAATCATTTCTTAAAGTTTGAATTACACTTCCTCCACCCATTCCCAGAATTAATATAGAATTATAATTTTTTAAAGAAATTTTTTCCAATCCAAAATGTAAAATTTTCTGAAGAGAACCATAAGAATAATTTGCATTTTTCGTATTTAAATACTTCTTACCGTTATACCAAGTAATTTCAAGATTTCCACTAAATTCAGAAGGAATTTTTTTAGTTAAAGGAAACACATAACTAAAATATTTTTTCAAATTTTCATTCATTTTATCCTCTACGATTTCTGAAAAAACGTTTTAATAAATCTGCGCATTCTTCTTCTAAAATTCCATTAACAACTTCCGTTTTCGGATGTAAAGTTGTATTTAAAGCTTTAAAACCACGCTTTGGTTCACTTGCTCCATAGACAATTTTTCCAATTTGTGTCCAATAACTTGCTCCAGCACACATCTGACAAGGCTCTAAAGTCACATAAAGCGTGCATTCTTTTAAAAATTTTCCACCCAAATAATTTGCAGCAGCCGTAAAAACTTGCATTTCTGCATGTGCAGTTACATCTCCTAAAGTTTCCGTTAAATTATGAGCTTTTGCAATAATTTGATTTTGCATAACTATCACAGCTCCAACTGGAACTTCCCCTTTATCAAAAGCAATTTCGGCTTCATTTAAAGCCTTTTTCATAAAATAGATATCGTCAAATGGTTGTATCATGAAGTTGATTTTTATGTTTTACAAAATTACGCAGGATAATTTTTATTTGAACAAAACTAAAATACGTAATTTTGCAAAGTGGAAAGAAGGATATTAGAACATATAAAGGAACCAAAAGATATTCGAAATTTTTCTGTTGAAGAATTAACTCAATTAGCAACAGAATTACGTGAATTTATCATCGAAATAGTAGCTTCAAAAGAAGGACATCTTGGAGCAAGTTTGGGAGTTGTAGAATTGACAATTGCTTTGCATTATTGTTTTAAAACTCCAGAAGATTTACTTGTTTGGGATGTTGGTCATCAAGCTTATGGTCATAAAATTTTAACTGGAAGAAAAGAACAATTTCATACAAATCGACAATTTGGAGGAATTGCTGGTTTTCCAAAAATTGCAGAAAGTATTTATGATGCTTTTGGTGTTGGACATTCTTCAACTTCCATTTCTGCAATTCTCGGAATGGCTTTAGCTTCAAAATTAAAAGGAGAAACTGAAAAACATCATATTGCTGTTATTGGAGATGCATCAATTGTTTCTGGAATGTCTTTGGAAGCTTTAAATCATTTAGGAGAAACAAATGCGAATGTTCTTGTAGTTTTAAATGATAATTCCATTGGAATTGATCCAAGTGTTGGAGCTTTAAAACATCATTTTGAAAATATTTCTTCCATCGAAAATTCCGCAAATTCCGTTTTTGAAAGTTTTAATATTCCATATTTCGGAGTTGTGGATGGACATGATATTTCTACTTTACTAGAAGAGTTAGAAGAAATTAAAAAGATTAAAGGACCAAAAATTTTACATGTAAAAACAGTAAAAGGAAAAGGTTTAAGACAAGCAGAAGCGAATCAAGTAAAATATCATGCGCCAGGAAAATTTGATAGTAAAACAGGTGATTTGTTTCCTAAAAAAATAGAAGCTTCACCAATAAAATATCAAGAAGTTTTTGGAAAGACAATTTTAGAATTAGCAAAGAAAAATGCAAAAATTGTTGCAATAACCCCAGCAATGCCAACAGGTTCTTCATTGACGTATATGATGGAAGAGTTTCCTGAAAGAGCAATTGATGTAGGAATTTCAGAAGAACATGCAGTTACTTTAGCTGCTGGTTTTGCAACACAAGGAATGATTCCTTATTGTGTAATTTATTCCACTTTTTTACAAAGAAGTTATGATCAAATTATTCATGATGTTGCTTTACAAAATTTACCAGTTATTTTTTGTATAGATAGAGCTGGTTTGGTGGGTGAAGATGGCCCAACCCATCATGGAGTTTTCGATATAGCTTATTTACGTTTAATTCCAAACATGACAATTTTCGCTCCTATGGATGAAATTGCTTTGCGAAATATGTTATTTACTTCGCAATTAGGAATTGAAAGCCCTTTAGCCATTCGTTACCCTAGAGGATTAGGAGAACATATTCATTGGGAAAAACCATTTGAGAAAATTGAAATTGGAAAGGGAAGGTGTTTACAAGAAGGTTCTGAAATAGCTGTTTTAACTATCGGAAATATGGGAAATTCTATCAAACGAATTTCAAAGAAGCTTCCAAAAGGAAAAGTAGCGCATTATGACATGCAATTTGTTAAACCATTAGATAAAAAATTACTTCATGAAATTTTTCAAAAGTTTGGTACAATTATTACTATAGAAGATGGAACAATTGTAGGAGGTTTTGGAAGTGCAATCCTAGAATTCATGAATGAAAATTCATATCAAAATAAAAAATGTTTGCGATTAGGAATTCCAGATGAATTTGTAACGCATGGAAAAATAAATGATTTGCAAAAGGTTTGTGGAATTGATGATGATTCTATTCTACAAAGAATTTTGGAAGTTTTATAGGTCGAAAATCGTTATTTGAAGTAAAATTTAAATAACGATTTTTTTATTTATTAAAAGCAAGATAGGACAAGTTTCAGAGAGAAGTCTGACATAATTTTGTATTGTAATTATTTTAATCCAAAAAAGAATACAAATGAACAAATTTGATTATGTCAAAAAAGTCAATGTAGTTGTAAATTATATTGAAGATCATTTGGGTGAACATTTGAGTCTTGAAACACTTGCGGAAAAATCAAATCTTTCTAAATATCATTTTCATCGAATTTTAAAAGCTGTGTTAGATGAAAACTTGGGTGAATTTATCACAAGATTACGTGTTGAAAAAGCAGCAAATTTACTTCGTTATTCTTCAAAACCGATTTCGGAAATTGCTTATGAAGTTGGATTTGAAACTCCTTCAAGTTTGACAAAAAGATTTAAAAAATTCTATGGTTTTAATCCAAAAGAATTTCGTGAAAATAAAAATTTGACTATTCAGAAAAAGTCTATTAAAACGAAAAAAACATATGAAGCTTCTGTAAATATTATTGAAATTAAACCAAAAAAAGTAGCTTTTATTCGTTTACAAAGTTCTTTAAATGAAATGGATTTTAGTGGAACAAGAGCGAAATTGAGAGCTATTTTGGAAAAAAATAATGTTGATTTATCAACAGAAGAAAGAATAGGAATTTACTATGATGATCCGAATGTTACAGAAGCAAAAAATTGTAGATACGATGTTGCTTTTACATTACAAAATGAGATTAAAAAGTCTGATGATTTTGAAATTGAAACAATAAAAGGAGGAAAATATGCTGTTTTTTTACATTATGGTCCTTTGCAAGAATTAGAAAATTTTCATGATTATCTTTATGAACATTGGCTTTTAGAAACGGATTATGAACTTCGAAATACGCCAACTTTTGAAGTTTATTTAAAAGATCCAAGATTTGTTAGAGAAGAAGAATTAGTAACCGAAATTTATATTCCAATCGCATAAAAATGAAATTAAAAATTAAAGCTTTTGAAGGTCAACATTGTGAAACAACAGCAACAGGAACTTTATTAAATCAATTAGGAATTGAACTTTCCGAACCAATGTTATTTGGACTTGGAGAAGGATTTGCTTATGGTTTTATGAGTTTTAAAGGAATGAATTTTCCATTTATTGGAGGGAGAATTCGAAGTGATTTTATCACAAAAAATTTATGTAAAAACTTAGATTTACATTTAGAAATTAAAGAAACAACTTCAATAAAAAAAGCGTGGAAAAATGTAGAAACAGCTTTAAATGAAGGAAAAGTAGTTGGTTTAAAATTGGATTGTTATCATTTAGATTATTTTACGAGAAAGATTCATTTTGCAGCGCATTATGCAGCGATTTATGGATTTGACGAAAAAGATGCTTTTTTAGTAGATACGAAAAGGCAAGGAGGAAGTTCTGTGAAAACTTCTTTAAAAAACTTGGAATTGGCAAGAAATGAAAGAGGACCTTTATCATCGAGAAATTTAAGTTATACAATTGAAAAAAAAGGAAAAATTCCAGAGGTAAAAACTATCATTAATGAGGCAGTTTTAAGAAATATAAAAGAATATTTAAATCCGCCAATTCGCAATTTTGGATATAAAGGAATTTTTAAAACTAGTGAAGAAGTAAAAAAATGGTTTGAAAGAACAAAAACAATAGAATCTGATTTTGAAACTTCTGCATCTATCATGGAAAATGGAGGAACAGGAGGTTCATTATTTCGAAATATTTATCGTGATTTTTTAAAAGAAGCTTATGAAATTACAGGAAATAAAGCATATTTAGAAGCTTCTAAATCTTTTGTGGAAATTGCAATTTTATGGAAAGAAATTTCAGAATTATTTTTAAAAATAGCTAAAACAAAAGAGAAAAAATATGTAGAAAAAGCTTCAGAATTATTTCTAGAAATTGGAGAGAAAGAGCAACAAACAATGGAAAAATTATTCCTAGATTTGTCGAAGAAATAATTGACAAATGCAGGAAACATTTACATTTTCAGAAGATAAAAAGGAGATTATCGATTTGATTGAAAATACAGATAAAAACTTATTTATTACAGGAAAAGCAGGAACTGGAAAATCAACTTTATTAAAACATATTTGTGAAAGAAATAAAGATATTGTTGTGCTTGCTCCGACAGGAATTGCTGCGATCAATGTAAATGGAGATACGATTCATTCGTTTTTTCGATTAAAACCAGGATATGAATTAGATGAAGCAAAAAATGTTCGAATAAATCGATTTTTGATTGAAAAATTAAGAGCTGTTGAAACAATTTTGATTGATGAAATTTCAATGGTTCGTGCAGATATTTTAGATGCAATTGATATTTTATTGCGAAAAGCTAAAAAGACACAAGTGGATTTTGGAGGTGTTCGAATGTTGTTTTTTGGTGATTTATTTCAGCTTCCACCTGTTGTGAATGAAGATACGGAAAGTGATTATTTTCAAAAATATAAAACGCCTTATTTCTTTTCTGCACATGTTTTTCAACAAAAGGATTTGTTTACACCTGCATTTGATTTAAAAATTAAAGAACTAAATAAAGTTTTTCGTCAATCAGATATTGATTTTATTGAAGTTTTAAATAAAATTCGATTGGGTGAAATTTCTGATTCTGATTTAAATTTTATGAATCAAAGAGTTGAAAAAGATTTTCAGCCAAACCAAAATCAACCGTATATTCATTTAGTTTCTACCAATCAGATTGCAACGACAATTAACAATAAAAAATTAAATGCGCTTCCAGAAAAATTAATTCAATTTAAAGCGATAAAACATGGAGAAATAGGAAGTTTACAACCGAACAATCCAATAATTCATGTGAAAATTGGCGCGCAAGTGATGTTTATTCAAAATGATGTAAAAAAACGTTGGGTAAATGGAACGATTGGAATTATAACAAAACATGAGATTGTTTTTGATAAAGAATCCGAAGAATATTTAGATGTAATTTTTGTGAAATTAGAGAATGGGAAAGAAGTTGAAGTTCGACCTTTTACTTGGGAAATTTCAAAATATGCTTTTGAAAATGGAAGATTTCAGCGAATTAATTTAGGATATTATACACAAATTCCTTTGAAATTGGCTTGGGCAGTTACGATTCATAAAAGTCAAGGAAAAAGTTTTCAAAATGCTATAATTGATTTGGGAAATGGAAGTTTTGCACACGGACAAACTTATGTTGCTTTGAGTCGATGTAGAAGTTTTGGAGGTTTGGTTTTAAAACAAGAAATACAAAGATCTGATATTATTGTTGATGAAAAAGTACAAGCTTTTTTACAACGAAAATAATATCAGATTTAAAGTGTTTTTATGTTAATTCACCACGAAGTGATAATTCAAAATATTTTCTAAATTCTTCAAAAGAAAGATTTTCTCCAAGAAGATACATCAGTTTTACAATTGCAGATTCTGTTGTGATATCTTTTCCGTTAATAACGCCAATTTTTTGTAATTCTTGACTTGTTTCATAATGTCCAAGAATGACACTCCCACCAGCACATTGTGTAACATCTACAATGCGAATATTTTTATCAATTGCTTCTTTTAAAAGATTTACGAACCAAGATTTTGTTGGAGCATTTCCAGAACCATAAGTTTCTAAAACGACACCTTTCAGGTTTGGAATATTTAAAATTGCTTTCACAGTTGTTTCCGTAATTCCTGGGAAAATTTTTAGAATTACAACATCATTAATCATGTTTTTTCTAACAACTAAATTCTCTTCTAAATTTCCTTTTCCAAGAAGTAAATGTTCATTGAATTTTAATTTAACACCACTTTCGGCAAGCGGAGGAAAATTCATAGAAGTAAATGCTTCAAATTGATCCGCATTTATTTTTGTTGTTCTATTTGCACGATAAAGTTTGTATTCAAAATAAAGACAAACTTCTTGAATTATTGGATTTCCATCTTCATTTTGAGAAGCAGCAATATGAATAGAAGTAATTAAATTTTCTTTTGCATCCGTTCTTAAATCTCCAATTGGAAGTTGCGAACCTGTAAAAATTACTGGTTTTTGAAGATTTTCAAACATAAAACTAATTGCAGAAGAAGTATATGCCATTGTATCAGAACCAGTAAGCACAACAAAACCATCATATTTTTGATAATTCTGTTCGATAATTTCCGTGATTTGATTCCAATATGGAATATTCATATTAGAAGAATCAATTGGTTTTTCGAAAGAAATGGTTTCTATATCACAACCTAATTGATGAAGTTCGGGGATTCTTTCCAGAATTTTTTCAAAGTTGAAAGGTCTCAAAGCTCCAGTTTGATAATCTTTAATCATACCAATTGTACCTCCTGTGTACAGTAATAAAATTTTTGGATTATTTGCCATTTTAAATTGAAATATAGATTGTAATTATTTGTCTCAAATATACTTAGAAAAAGAAGAATTATGGAAAGGATTTTTAGAATTAAAATTGGAAAGTTTGTAAAAAATTATGATTCAATATTTTAATATAAAAAGATGAATGGTTAATTTAATGTTTTAATTTTAAGGTCAAGTGATTATGAAAGAGTTTATGCATTATAATACCGTTTCAGAAGCAATTGCTGAATTACAAAAAGAAGGATTTACAATTGATTTTAATTTAAAAGAAAATTGCTTGATTTGTGAGCATTCTAAATATGATTTGGAAGATTATGAAATTGCTGGAATATATCGTTATGAAGGAAATACAGATCCGTCAGATGAAGTTGCTGTTTTTGCGATTCAAGAACGAAATGGAACAAAAAAAGGAATTTTAGTAAACGGATATGGTTTTTCAAATGTTTCGGAAATTTCGGAAATTTTACGAAGATTAAAGTATATGGAATAAAAAATAAAAACTTCTTATTTTAAATATATATGATAAAGTCTGTGTTTATTAACATAGACTTTTTTATTAATTAAAAAAAATAACATTTTTTTTGTTATAAATATAAAAAATGTAATTTTGTATTTGTTATGAATAGAAAAAATATAGTTGCTCTATGTTTCTTTATGACATGGTGTTTTTTGTCATATAGTCAAACTAATAAAAATGAATATTCTTACTCAAATTTTGGAAAAAGAGAACAGGTTATTCAACAAATAGAAAAAGTAATTAAACAAAAAAAAGATGAAGTTTATTCTGATAAATATAAGAAAGATAAAGTAGAAATTTATGACAATATGCTCGTGTCATTAAAAGGAAATTTTAATGATAGTGTTTATGTTTTCAATAAAATTTTAAATGATAAATTGACATCTATTTTTGAGAAAATTGTTGCTTCCAATCCACAAATTATTCAGCAAAGTCATTATACTTTAATAGATAAAAATATTATACCAAATGCATCGTCTTATGGAAACGGACTATTTACAGTAAATTTGGGGTTGTTTTTCCTTTTAGAAAGTGATGCAGAATTAGCTTTTGTGTTATCACATGAATATGCACATCAAGAATTGAAACATAGTAAAGCTAAAATAGATTCTATGATGTCTGCTTTTAATTCAGAAGATTTAAAGAATAATACGAAACGAATTAAAAAAATGAAATATGGAAAAGGAACTGCTGCGAGAGCTTTCTTAAAAAAAATGAATTTCGCGTTTAAGAAAAATTCAAGGAAAAATGAATTAGAAGCAGATTCTTTAGGATTTCAATTTTATAAAAAGACAGGGTTTGATGTAAATGCATCGGTTTCAGCTCTTGAAAAATTAGGAAAATTAGAAGAATTAGTTTTTAAAGAAGAAGTAAATTGGAAATCGTTGTTTAATGTAAATGGATATAAATTTGATTTT
Organism: Aureivirga marina; assembly: GCF_015767265.1. Lineage (GTDB taxonomy): Bacteria > Bacteroidota > Bacteroidia > Flavobacteriales > Flavobacteriaceae > Aureivirga > Aureivirga marina. The sequence continues at coordinate 850,568 of NZ_JADPIB010000001.1, read as the reverse complement.
ACATTATTAGAGGAAGAGGAAATGATGTTTGATTTGGATGCGAAAACTAATGATTATGAAATAAATAAAGATTCGATTCGGTCACATCCTCATATAAAGGAAAGAGTTGAAAAAATAAAAGAAAAAGAGATAACAATTGCAAGTGAAGAAACAAATAATGAATATAAAGAATTAAGTAGAATTGCTAAAAAACTTTGTGTAAAAACGTCAATAGATCATGCAAAACTTGATATCGCATTTTATTTGATTTCATCTGAAATTGCAAAAGGAAATGAAGAATATTACGAAGATTTAGGTAGCTTACTAAAGAAGCTTTATTTTATTAAAAAAAATCGATTGATAGGAAAAGAAATTCCACATCCGAATGATAGATGGAATGAAGAAAACTTGAATTCAATTAGAAAGTTTATGCACAACATTAGTCTTTATCAATTAAAGAAACTTTCTAAAGCCTTTTTAACTTACCATATTGAAGAAAAAAATAGAAAAGAATTAGAATCTTATTACACTTTTTATAAACAATTATAATTTACAAAATGAAAAAATTATTGCTTTTAATTGTATTGATGTTTTCAGTACTAACTAGTTTTGGACAAACTAAAACAATCGAAGGTGTTTCCGAATATAAACTTATAAAATCTGGAACTTTAGATGATAAAAATAATGAAGTTGATGGATTTTACTTCTTTTATAAAGTTGACAATTTAAAAAAAGGAAAAGCAGAATATGTTATTGTTCTTTTAGATAAAAATTTAAATGAAGTTGCAAGGAAAAAATATATAGATGATAAGAAAATTTCTTTAGTTGATGCAGCTTATAATGGAGATCAAATTTCCTTAATCTTTATAAATTATAAACAAAAAGTTATTAAAACTGTAGGATATAATAGAAAAGGAGAATTATTAGAACCTTATGAATTTGAAGTTTCTGAGAAAGATTTGAAATTTATAAGTGGAATGGGAAAGAGATTTGGATTAAATCAAATTATTCAAATTTATCCTATTGATAATAAAGGATATATTATAAGTTATATGACACTTATTAAAAAAATGAAATATAGAATGCATTATATTTCAACAAGTGGAGGAAAGAATTGGATGTTTGGAGAATATAAAAAAGATAAATTACATAGAAGTATGCAAGTTTATGGTTATAATGATAAAGTAATCGTATTTGCTGAAATTAATAGAAAATCTTTAATGTCTAAAAAAACTTCACATCATTTAAAAGTTGTAAACATAGACAATGGTAAAGTAATTTTTGAAAAAGAATTTAATAAAGATTCCAAAAACGTAGAAGATTTAATAATGATGACAAATGCATCATTTACAGATGAACATATTATTTTGATGGGGGAATATTATCCTGATTATAAGAGTACGAAGAAACTTAAAAGTGATGGATTATTTTTACAAAAATATACATATGCAGGAGAAAAAATTAGTGATGAAAGAATAAGTTGGAAAGATGAAATATTTAGTAAATTTCAAGAATTAAATAATGAAAAGGGAAAAAACTTTATCTTTTTCCATAACATTATAAAAGTTGATGAAGGATATATTGGAATTGGAGAACAATATAGAAAAAGAGCGAGTGCAGGAGGAATTGCCGCATTTGCCTTAGGTGGTGGAAGTTCAGCAGATATTAGTAATTTGGTAATTACAGATGCTTTCTTTTTTAAATTTTCTGAAAACTTTGAATTAGTTGATATTGTAAAATTCGATAAAGGAAAATCAAAAGTTCCTAATATTGCAGGATTAAGTTCTCCACAAATTGGAGCTTTAGTAGCAAAAGCAAGAGGAGATTTTGACTATGTAAATACACAAAAAGATAGTAAGAATAACAGATTATATTCTACTTTTATTGATTATGAAAGATTAAAAGGAGAAAAAAATAAATATTCTTATAAAACTATTATTTATCAAGATGGAGAATTTAAAGAATCTAAATTTTATTTGTCAAATAAGAATAAATCAATCAAAGCATATCCAGCAAAACTTGGTCATGTGATGATTTATGAATATGATAAGAAAACAAAAAAATCAACGCTTCACTTAGAAAAAGTGGAAGTGGAATAAATTTTAATCCATATTTTATAAAAAAGCCTGTGTTTTAGACACGGGCTTTTTTATTTCTTAAAAAAAAGAGTTTCTATAAGTTTTTTAATGCTTCGATTTAATATATTTAAAGAATATTAAATAATATCTCTTTTAAAAGTAATATTTTTACATTTAAGAAAAGATATATAAGAACAAAGTATGCAAACACTTTCTATTGATATAAATTATGATTACACACTTATAGGAATCCATACTATCGAAGAAGATTATCGATTGGCATATTTAATTAATCAAAAAATCAATACAAGTCTTGAAAAATCTAAAAATAACTTAGAATTCACGAATAAGAAATCTAGTTTTTGTATTTTTGAATTCCGAGATGAACACAATTTTACGGATTACTTTTTAATTGCAAATAAATCTGAAAATGAAGAGGTTTCTAAGAATTCAGAAACTTTATTTGAAGAGATAAGTGAAAGTATAAATACAGCTGTTTATTTAATACCTGAAAAAAAGAAGGTAGATTTTTTTTTGAAAATAGATCGAGATTTGAAAGAGCAAGATGTAAATGTTCTTGTCAATAAAATTAATGAGATAGAACAAGTAATGACCTCTTACTCGATAAATCCTCAATCTTTAAAATCAAAAGACTTTTTAATTTTTTAACTATGCCGACAACAAAAAAAACTAAAATTGTAGCAACATTAGGCCCTGCTTGTTCCGATAAGAAGACAATGTTCAAGATGATCAAAGCAGGTGTGAATGTTTTTAGAATAAACTTTTCACATGCAAACTACGATATTGTAAAGAAAAATATTGAAATAATTCGTGAATTAAACGACGAACATAATATTAATACTGCGATTCTTGCAGATTTACAAGGTCCTAAACTTAGAGTTGGGACAATGAAAGAAAATGTTTTAAATGTAGGAGATACTTTTACATTCACAACAAATGAATGTATCGGAGATGGGAAAAAAGCATTTATGACATATCAAAACTTCCCAAGAGATGTCAAAAAAGGAGAACATATTCTGGTAGATGATGGAAAGCTTCTTTTTGAAGTAATAGATACAAATGGAGAAGATGAAGTCCAAACAAAAGTTTTAAGAGGAGGAAGTTTAAAATCTAAAAAAGGTGTAAACTTACCAAATACAAATATTTCTTTACCAGCTTTAACAGAAAAGGATATAAAAGATGCAAACTTTGCGATTGAGCAAGGTGTAGATTGGATTGCTTTATCATTCGTAAGAACGGCAGAAGATTTACAATCTTTACATAAATTAATTGCGGAAAAATCACAATTTAAAATTCCTGTTGTAGCTAAAATTGAAAAACCAGAAGCAATTGAAAATTTAGATGCATTAATTCCTTATTGTGATGGATTAATGGTTGCTCGTGGTGACTTAGGAGTAGAATTGCCGATGCAAAAAGTTCCTTTACTTCAAAAGAAATTAGTACAAAGAGCAAAACAAGCTAGAATTCCTGTTATCATCGCAACGCAAATGATGGAAAGTATGATTCAAAGTCAAGTTCCAACAAGAGCCGAAGTGAATGATGTTGCAAATTCAATTATGGATGGAGCAGATGCAGTAATGCTTTCTGGAGAAACTTCTGTTGGAGAATATCCTGTAACCGTTATTGAGCAAATGGCTAAAATTATTCGTGGAGTTGAACATTCACCATTAATTCAAGTTCCAAAAGATCCACCTTTTATTAAAACAAATCGTTTTGTAACGAAAGCAGTTTGTTATCATGCAGCTTCTGTTTCGGATGAAATTGATGCAAAAGCAATTGCTACTTTGACAAATTCTGGTTATACAGCATTCCAAATATCTGCTTGGCGACCTAAAGCAGATATTATCACTTTTACTTCAAATAAGCGAATTTTAACGATGTTAAATTTACTTTGGGGAGTGAATGCTTATTTCTATGACAGAAAAGTAAGCACAGATGAAACAGTTGAGGATATCAATAATTTTGCAAAAGAAAAAGGTATTGTAAAAGATGGTGATTTTGTAGTTACATTAACTTCAATGCCTGTAAAAGCGAAAGGAATGGTGAACACACTTCGAATTTCTGAGATTGAATAGTACTTAATCTTTATTAAATATTTTAAAAAGAAAAAGCCTGTCGAATTTGACAGGCTTTTTTGATTTATATCTTTTCAGAATCTTATTGTTCTAAGATTTTGATATTATAAACTTGTACTAATGGAGCTTGAGAAGTACTTCCTGTATATCTATAAGCAATATAAACAGTGTTTGAAATATGTCCACTTAAGTTTACTTCTCCTGAAGGAACGATTTCATAGTTAGCGTTTCCAGGTCCAGCTAAGTCAGCACTTAAAGCAGTCCAAGTTGCAGTTTCAACACCAGCTTCAGTTCCATCAAAATCAGTTGAAACTAATACTTCTAATGGTTGGAATCCATCCACAGCAAAAGCAGTTGCAGTTTCAAAAGTTAAAATAGGTGAAGTTGTAGAACTTAAATCGATTGCTGGAGTAATTAACCATCCGATGTTTTCAGCTTCTCCTGAGTTAAATGGAGAGAATTTAGCATATTTTACATCGTTAAATTCACCACCATTCCAGTTTCTAGAACCAGCTTGTGTAAAGTTAAGCCATCCTGGTAAATTAATAGCTTCATTGTTAACAACATCACTAAAGTCTTCGCTAAATAAAGGATCACATCTGTTTTCAGTAAACTGAACGTCTTGTGTTCCTCTAATGAATAATTGGTTAGTACTGTTGAAAGCACTAAAGATAGCAACTACAGATCCTCTACCTTCTGGGAAAGTTTCAGATTTGAAAGAAGCAAATCCACTATTTCTCATTACGATATTTTCTCCACCAGAACAACTAACGATCGTTCTGTTTACAGAGAAAGTATTATCATAGTTTGCATAAGCAGATCCTAATTCACTTTCGATTAATTGTCTGTCATTTAATTTAATTAAAATTCCATGTAAAGCAGGAGAGAAGTCAGCAGAAGTAACTTCTTTAGGAGTAACAGTCATCGTTTCTGGAGATCTTACTAAGTGATCTTCATAAGTGAATTCAGAAATTCTTCCAACGTCACTTCCATTTAATCCTCCAATTGTTAAAACTCCATTTAAAGAGTTCATGTATAATCCAGCTAATTTTACATATACTTTTCTACCTACATTATATTTTACGTAAGTATCTGTTGCATCTACACTAATTGTGATTCCTTCAGTTGGATCTGTTGGATCATCTTGTAAGTATATTGTTTTATAAATATTTCCAGATTCATCACTAGAAACTACATAAGCTTCAAAGATTAATTCTGAATCTGCACCGAATTCAATTAATGAACCAGTGTACATTTGTTTTACACCTGCTAAAGTAATATTTGGTTCTATATCAATACTTGGGTCTACTATCGTCGGAACTGAATAATCATCGTCGTTCACACAAGATGTTTGAAAAATAGCAAATAAACATCCTAAACTTAATAATAAAAATAATTTTTTCATTTTATTTTATTTAAAATCTTACATAAACATTTAAAAAATACGTTGTATCATATCCGTACCAATATTTAGGTCCGAATAATGGAGTTTGTCTACTTTTATCTTCTTTTAATCTTTGATAATTTGCGTTTCTTGATTGTTCGAAACCACCAGACTTATATAATTCTCCTAATACGTTGTTGATACTTGCAAATACACCAACATAATATTGGTTTATTTTCCAAGATTTTCCTCCTTGAAGATTTACTAAGAAAGCAGTATCAAACTTCTCTTGTCTTAATAATTCTTTTGCTTCATCTAAATCGATATCATTGAATGGTAATCCTTCTGAATCTAAGAAGAAGTTCTCAGTTCTTAAGATAGGAGCTACATCTAAATAATTATTTGAAATGATGTTTGCATTTGCTCCAACCCACCAATAATCTGGGTCTCTATATTCAAATCCTAAAGAGAATGCATTTTGTGGTCCATTACTTAATCTATAATCTTTTAAATAACTTTTACCATAGTCAACTAATGGTTCAGCACTTGAAGATTGTAAGTATAAGTTTGGATTGTTGTCATAAGTGTATTGTCCAACAGCAGCAGCTCCTTTAATTTTGATAGTTGAAGTAACATCATATTCTAATGATAACTCAAGTCCCATGTGTTTTTTATCAACTCCTGTTAACATTTCAGATACGAAATCAGAATCATCTCCTCTTAATCCTTGTGCAAAGAAGAAAGAAGTTTCAATTGCATCTTGGTATTTAGTATAATATCCTGTTAAACGTCCTTTAAATTTAGGTGCTCTAAAGATATAACTTAAATCCCCTGTCATGATTTTCTCACTATCAACATTAGGAATGATTGTGTTGTTTACTCTTACGTTTGCAAAAGTGTTACGGATATAAGGAGCTTGTGTCAAATATCCAGCGTTCACTAATACTAAATGTCTTCCTGTAAGTTTTAATGTTGCTCCAGCTTTTACACCAAAGTCATTGAAAGTTTGCTTTTCACCTTTTCCAAAAGAAATATTTTCAAATGTTCCGTTTTTGTATAAACCATCTCTTTGGTATGAAGTGTTTGTATAGCTACCAGAAATATTGAAGTCTACTTTGTTATATTGGAATTGGAATTGTGCAAATGTATTTAACGTTGAAGCCGTTAATTCGTAGTTATAGTTAAATTTATCTCCTATATAAATTTTTCTATCAGGATTATTAAGGTCTGACTGTTTCTTATTTCCTTCTGCAAATTGATCATAATCTAAGAAATAAGATCCTCCTAATAGATCTACCATTTCAGCAAAGTTATTTGATGTTAAGTTTTTATAACGAACACCAGCATCTAAAATGATATCTTCTGTGATTGAAGAGTTGAAGATTGATGAAGCAGAGAATAAGTTATCTTCTGTTCTATCTTCATATAAATAGTAAAGAGAATTTTCTAATGGATTTCCATTTAAATCGTATCTATTTAAGTTCACTTCGTATAATTCATTCCAGTCAACTTGACCGTCGTTTGTGAAGTTTTCATAAGCCAAATATGCATTTGCATAATCAGGATTATTTTCATCTCTTAAATAATAACTTGGAAGTTTTTTATAATACGTTGGATCTGGATTATCAGCGTTGAAATTTCCTAATCTACTGTTAGCAATATATCCAAATTGGTAAGCAACATTTGTGTTTAAAGAAGAAGTTTCTGATAAATCCCAATAGTGACTTAAAATAAACGTTGGCTCATTAATATCTCTATATCTTGAGTTTCTATTTTCACCATCTTGTTCTCCCCAATAAGAATTGTATTGATATCCTTTTAAATCATAAACTTCTTGCGTATTTGGTGAAGATTTTCCTCTTTTATTCTTCGCCATAAAAGCAGTTAAGTTTAAGCTATGATTGTCTGAAATTCTTTTTTCAATTGCGATAAAAGCACTCCAAGCATCATAATAAGAACCTTCAAAATAACCTTCTTCAGCAAATCTTCTAGAACCTAAAACAGCTAAAGCCCATCCGTTACTTTGCATTCCTGTAGAATAAGTAGCCATCGCTCTTCCTACATAATTACTGTTTGATGAAGATGCTGATAATCTAACTTGCTTTCTGTAAGAAGAAGCTCTTGTATCAAAACTAGAAACTCCTAAAACTCCTCCAAAAATTTGGCTTGATGGTTGTAAACCGTTAATATAAGTTTGGTTTCTAAAAACATCATTTAAACCTCCCCAGTTGTTCCACTGTGGTCTACCATCATAAAGTTTGTTCATTTCGATACCGTTGATAAGAACTGTTCCTTGATTAGAATCATAACCTCTTACTCTAAATCTTGCTTGTCCAACATTGAAAGCGGCAGCTTGTAAGAAGGCATCTCTAGATGATTGAAGTAATCCTGAAATATTTTCAGTTCCTCCACTTCCATTTTCATCCAAATCATCCTCGGTCAAAGTAATAACACTAAGGTCATTATCATCTTCAACATTTCTCTCTAAAACAATAATTCCGAAATCAAGTGACTCATTATCAGCTTTGATTGCAAACGGAATGTTTTGATTTAGATAGTCATCATAATTAATAATCAATACATGATTCCCTACAGGAACTTCTTTGATTTCAAATTCTCCTTCATCATTCGTTCTGTGAAGTTTTGTTAATCCTTTAATGGAAAGTTGTACATCTTTTAAAGGTAAGTCTGTTTCATTATCTATTATTGTACCCTTTATGGATTGGGCGTGAATAAAAGAAACCATGAAACAAAAAAAGATACTGAATGTAATAAATTTGATTTTCATCTTTTTTTACGTTACATGAATTAAATTTTCAAATCGTAGTTTGTCAAACCTAGTGGCGAAGGTACATTTTATTAATTTATTGGACAACAAATTCCTAAATTTTAAGAATCGTGTTTTTTAATGATTTTTTAAATTCTATTTGAAAAAATATATATAATTTTATCACATTATAAAAATTAGATGACGATGAGAAATAAATTCTTATTTATTTATGTGATTACATGCTTAATTTCTTTGCAAGGTTTTGGGCAAAAAAATGGAAAAAAGTATACTATTAGGACTGTAGCTTTTTATAATCTTGAAAATCTTTTCGATACTATTAATAATCCTACAACTTATGATGATGACAGAACTCCTACAGGAAAGGATCATTATACATCTAAAGTTTATTGGGACAAAATTGACAAATTGTCGAAAGTGATCTCTGAAATAGGAAGAGAGAAAGCAAAAAATAGCCCTGTATTACTTGGAGTTGCTGAAATTGAGAATAAAGAAGTACTTGAAGACTTAGCAAATTCTAAAAGACTTAAAAGAAAAAATTATGGAGTAATTCACTTTGATTCTCCTGATAGAAGAGGTGTAGATGTTGCTCTTTTATATCAAAAGAAATATTTTTCTCCTGTAGATTATAAAAATTATGAATTAAAATTATGGGGAGATGATGGGAGAAGAATTTATACGAGAGATCAATTGCTAGTAAAAGGGTATTTAGATGACGAACTAGTATACGTGATCGTTAATCACTGGCCATCGAGAAGAGGTGGTGAAAAAAGAAGTAGTCCATTAAGAGAAAAAGCTGCTGCATTAACGAAGAAAATTATCGATGAAATCTACGAAGATGAAGAAGATGCAAAAATTATGATTATGGGTGATTTCAATGATGATCCTAATAATAAAAGTATCAAAAATGTTTTAGGTGCTCAAAAATCTAAAAAAGTAGATGATGAAGAAGATTTATACAATCCTTTCTATAAAATGTACGAACAAGGAATGAGTACTTTAGGATATAGAGATAATATCAATTTATTTGATCAAATTATTATTTCTGGAAGCTTAATTCCTGAAGGAAAAGATTTCGATGATTATTCTTTCTACAAAGCAGGAATCTTTAATCCAAGTTATTTAACAAATTCTAAAGGTAGATATAAAGGATATCCTTTCAGAAGTTATTCATTCAATAATTATACTGGAGGATATAGTGATCACTATCCTGTTTATGTTTACTTAATTAAAGAAATTGAAGATTAATTAAATATTCATATAAAATATAAGAACCTATTAGATTTTACGTCTAATAGGTTTTCTTTTTTAAATAAGTTTTTATGTTGAAAAATACCATTCTTTATTTTTTATTAATTCTATTCTTTGCTTCTTGTAAAACAATAGAATATATTCCAAATTATAGTGAAGTAAAAGTTTTAAATCCGAAAAAAGAATATTTACTTAAAGAGAAAAAATATACTTTAATTATGACTTCTGGTTTGGGTTGTGGTTATTGTAATGCAGCGATGAAAGCATTACAAAAGTTCAAACATTCGGATAATCTAAAAATTGTAGTTGCAGAATTCGGAAATGAACATACAATTAAAAGATATCATGCAAGATATATGGATTCTTATTTGTTTATCAATCCGAAAGATGCTTCTATTTTTTCTAATAAATTCTTTCCAATCTTTAATCTTTACAAAGGAAATCAACTAGTTTGGGGATATGATGGCTATAGAGAAACACATATTTCGAAAATCGAATCTATTATTAAAGAGTAAAATTTAAGCATAAAAAAATCCAGAAAGTTTCGTTTCTGGATTCCTTTATTTTTAAATGGTTTTTTGTTTAAAATAAACCATTAATTTGCCCATCAATTTTGTCAATGATAAATCCTAAATCTTCTTCTTTATCGATGAAATTTAAATTATCAACATCAATAATTAATAAGTTTCCTTTATCATATTTAGAAATCCACGCTTCATATCTTTCATTTAATCTACTTAAATAATCAATACTAATCGAGTTTTCATAATCACGTCCTCTTTTGTGAATATGACCAACTAAAGTAGGAATAGAAGCTCTTAAATAAATCAGTAAATCTGGTGGAGAAACTAATCTTTCCATCAATTCAAATAATGATTCATAATTGCTGAAATCTCTATTTGTCATCAATCCCATCGCATGTAAATTTGGCGCAAAAATATGTGCATCCTCATAAATAGTTCTATCCTGAATAATTTGTTTTCCACTTTCACGAATATCTAAAACTTGACGAAAACGGCTATTCAAGAAAAAAACTTGTAAATTAAAAGACCAACGCTCCATCTCTCCATAAAAGTCATCTAAATATGGATTTTCTTCAACTGATTCAAAATGTGGTTCCCAATTATAATGTTTCGCTAACATTCTGGTTAGCGTAGTTTTACCTGCTCCAATATTTCCAGCAATTGCTACGTGCATAATCTATTTTTTCGAATAAAATTTGAGCGATAAAGTTAATCATTTTTTGAAATTTTATAGATTTTAATTCGCTTTCTTTCAAAAATATATAGATAATTTTCATTTAGATAAAAATCATAAATTCCTTTTGCAGAAACGTCGATTTTTTTTAGGTTTTTATCCGAAGTTAATTGGTAAAATGTATTTTCAGATTTGATTGCTAGCTGGTTATTATTACCTGAAATTTTTGAAACAGGAACTTTATCAAACACAGGTAAAATATTCAATTGAGAATCGACTTTTAACATGGTTTTTTCTTCCGTTATTAACCAACAAAAATTAAAAGTAGAATACATTTTTTCAATATTGGAATTTCGAATAATTTCTGTCTCTTGAACAATTCTTTTTAATCGATAATCATACAGATAAACTTTCTGTGTTACATCTGAAAATATCCAAAAATATGAATCCACAGATTTTCGCAAAAAAGAAACATTTAAATCTAAAAACTCAATGGTTTCTATTCTAATTAAATTTCTATTCAAGATTTCTGCACTTGAAAAATCTTTGTAAAAAAGTACAATTTTCGTCGGATCTGTAATATCTACAGAAGATAATTCTCCTAAATTAATGTTTGTGTAAGAAAGAGTTTGTGTGGACGTTTTCTTATATAAAACATTATTCTGTGTATAATAAATATTATCAAAAGCATCAATTCCAATAAAATCAGAAGCTTCTAAAGGAATTTCTTTTTCTAAGGTAACAGCAATTTGTGCAAAACCAATTTGGCTAAAAATTAAAACAAAAAAAATAAGTGTTTTTTGAAACATAATGTGCATTGAAATTTATCTAAAATACAAAGATTCTATTTGTAATGAAACGAAAAATCCCGACAAAAATGATATGTGTCGGGATTTTCTATAATATAAAAACTAGTAATTTACTTGTCTTCTTCTTTTGGAATAATTGGAATTGCTGGTTTTTTGAAAGTTCTTTTATTTGCAATCTTTGATTCTAATGAAAGTAATAAAGATGGTAATAAAAGTAAGTTAGAAACCATTGCAAATAAAAGTGTCACAGAAACCAATCCTCCTAAAGCAATCGTTCCTCCAAAACTTGAAACTACAAATACTAAGAATCCGAAGAATAATACAACAGAAGTATAAAACATACTTACTCCAGTTTCTCGTAAAGCTGCATATACAGATTTCTTTACTTTCCAATTGTTTGCTTGTAATTCTTGACGATATTTTGCCAAGAAATGAATTGTATCATCCACTGAAATTCCAAATGCAATACTAAATACCAAAATTGTTGAAGGTTTGATTGGAACTCCTAAATATCCCATCAATCCTGCTGTGATTAATAATGGGAAAACATTTGGTAAAATAGAAATAATAATCATTTTAAATGAACGGAACATAAATGCCATAAATAAAGCAATTAAAACAATTGCTAATGAAAGTGATAAGACCAAATTGTTAATTAAATAATTTGTTCCTTTCAAGAAAACTAAAGCTTTCCCGGTCATACTTACATTGTATTTTGACTCTGGAAATTCTTTCTTGATTTTTGCATATAATACTTCTTCAATTCGTTCCATTTTCTCCGTACCAATGTCTTTCATAAATGTAGTGATACGCGCATAACGTCCAGTAGAATCCACAAAATTCTCTAACATATTTGTTTCTCCACCCGAATTTTTAGCATAACTCAAAATGAAGTTTTTCTCTTGTGAATTTGGTAATTGATAGTATTTTGGATTTCCATTATAGAAAGCTTGTTTTGAAAATTTCACTAATTTATTTACAGAAATTGGCTCTGATAATTCTGGAATATCATGAATTGTTTCATTTAATTTTTCAATCCTTTTTAGTGTTGAAAGTTTCATTACACCATTTGGTTTCTTTGTATCAATTACAATTTCCAAAGGCATAATTCCTCCAAATTCCTGCTCAAAAAACACAATATCTTTGTAGAATTGCTTTCCTTTTGGCATATCTTCAATCAAACTACCAGAAACACGAATCATATACATTCCAATGATACTGAAAATGATTAATCCAACAGAACTCGCATAAATTGTGAATTTGTGATGTCTAACCATGTTTTCCATCCAATCCACAATTTTCTCAATCCAAGTTCGATCTAAATGTTTTAAATGTTTCTCTTTTGGAAGTGGAAGGAAACTATAAATAATAGGAATAATTAATAATGCTAAAATGAATATTGATAAAATATTAATCGAAGCAATGATACCAAATTCCTTTAAAAGTTGACTTTTTGTAAAAATAAATGTTGCAAAACCTGAAGCTGTCGTAACGTTTGTCATCAACGTTGCATTTCCAATTTTAGAAATTACACGTTGTAAAGACTTCGCTTGGTTACGGTGTTTTTTAATTTCTTGTTGGTATTTATTAATCAAGAAAATCGCATTCGGAACTCCAATTACAATGATTAATGGTGGAATTAAAGCTGTAAGAACCGTAATTTCATAACGGAATAAACCAATAAATCCAAATGCCCAAACAACTCCAATACTTACAACTAAAAGTGTAATAAAAGTTGCTCTAAACGATTTAAAGAATAGGAAAAAGATAAATGCTGTTACAAATAATGCCAATCCAACAAACATCCCGATTTCATCAATAATATTTTGTGAATTCATCGTACGAATGAATGGCATTCCCGAAACTCGAACATCAATTCCTGTTTCTTTCTCAAATTTTTCCACCAATGGATTTAAATCTTCAAAGACAAAATCTCTACGAATTGGTGTGTTTATAATTTCTTTATTTAAATATAAAGCAGTTCGAATTGTTCCTGTTTTCTTGTTAAAAAGAATATTATCATAAAAAGGTAAACTATCAAAAAGTGCTTTTTTAACCTCTAAAATTTCTTCTTTGGTTTTTGGTTCTAATTTGTAAAGAGGCTCTAGTTTAAACGTTTTACTTTCTGGATCTTTTACTAATTTTTGAATATCACCAAGCGAAATAGCAAAATCTACTTCTTTTTTATAGCTGGCTAATTTTCTAGATAATTCATTCCAAGCTTTAAATTTTTCTGGTGTAAAAACTGTCGAATCATTCGTCGCTAAAATGATTAAATTTCCTTCTTCTCCAAAAACTTCAAGAAATTTATCATACTTAATATTTGCTTCATGATCTGTTGGTAAAAGATTTGCTTCTGTGTGTGAAAAACGCATATACTGCATTTGTGAAGCTAGAAGATAAGTGATGATTGCAATAATCCCAAGAATGACGAATCTACCGTCTTTAATTATGATACGTGCTGCTTTATTCCAAAAACCCATTTTAAAAAATTTTCGCAAAGGTATGAAATTCGCACATTTATTCTTGGCTAAGTTTAAATATAAAATAACAGAGATTTAATATTAACTTATCATAACAAATTCTATGAACAGATTTTCATGGTTTCTTAAGAACTATAAGAAATTTAACAGAATGAGCGTCAAATCTTTTAATAAATTGTTTAAAATCAGTCTTTTTTATCGTTTTTGAAAACAGATAAATTAGATTTTTAAGTTTTGAATTAATTTAAAAATCGTACTTTTGCAAAAATTTTGATGTTTAACGAAAAAAGTATAGCATGCAACTGTACAATAAGTTAAGCGCAGATGAACGCGCTTTATTAATAGATAAAGCTGGAAAAGATCGTATCACGATTTCATTCTACCAATATCATAAAATTGAAAATCCAACGATTTTCAGAAATGAATTATTTGTAGCATGGGAAAAGCTTGATGTTCTTGGAAGAACTTATGTTTCTTATGAAGGAATCAATGCACAAATTTCTGTTCCAGCCGAAAATTTTGAAAAATTAAGAGATCAACTTTATAGTATTTCTTTTTTAAACAACATTCGCTTGAATGTTGCTATTGAACAAAACAACAAATCGTTTTTAAAACTGACGATTAAAGTTCGTGATAAAATTGTTGCGGACGGATTGGATGATGAATCCTTTGATGTTACTTCTATCGGAACACATGTTTCTGCAAAAGAATTCAACCAACTTTTAGATGATGAAAACACGGTTTTAGTGGATATGAGAAATCACTACGAAAGTGAAATTGGTCATTTCGATGGTGCAATTACTCCAGATGTGGACACTTTCCGTGAATCTTTACCAATTATCGAAGATGATTTAAAAGAACACAAAGAAGATAAAAATCTTGTGATGTATTGTACTGGTGGAATTCGTTGTGAAAAAGCAAGTGCATATTTTAAACATAAAGGTTTTAAAAATGTTTTTCAGTTAGAAGGTGGAATTATCGAATATGTTCGTCAGATTAAAACGGAGAGCTTAGAGAATAAATTCATCGGAAAGAATTTTGTTTTTGATGAAAGAAGAGCTGAAAAAGTTTCAGAAGATGTGATTGCATCTTGTCATCAGTGCGGAGAACCTTTTGATGTTCACACAAACTGTGCAAATGATGCTTGTCATTTACTTTTCATTCAATGTCCTTCTTGTGCTGAAAAAATGGATAATTGTTGTTCTTCAGAATGTCAAGAAATTGTTCAACTTCCTTTAGAAAAACAAAAAGAACTTCGAAAAGGAAAGGCTAATAGCAATAAAATCTTTAAAAAAGGACGCTCAGAAGCATTGAAATTCAAAAAGTAATTTCTTTTTTTAAAAAATTGAAGTGTATTTTTAATTAAAAAGAAATACACTTCTCTCAAACAAATCAAAAAATAACATTTAGGTTTTTTTTTAAAAGCTTAATTAAAAATAAAATCCACAACGGATAAAAGTTTAGGAAAACATGACACAATCTGGGAAAATAGAATTAATGGCTCCTGCGGGAAATTTTGAATCTTTACAGGCGGCTTTAGATAATGGTGCAGACTCTATTTATTTTGGTGTAGAACAATTAAATATGAGAGCAAGAGCTTCAATTAACTTTACATTAGATGATTTACCAGAAATTTCGCAAAGATGTAAAGAAAAAGGAGTTCGTACGTATTTGACATTAAATACGATTATTTACGATCACGATTTATCTATTGTAAAAACATTAATCAAAAGAGCGAAGGAAGCAGATATTACAGCTGTAATTGCGATGGATCAAGCAGTAATTGCGATGGCAAGAGCAGAAGGAATGGAAGTACATATTTCTACGCAAATTAATATTACAAACATTGAAACAGTAAAATTCTATGCAATGTTTGCAGATACTGTGGTTATGAGTCGTGAGTTGAGTTTACGTCAGGTAAAGAAAATCACGGAACAAATTGCAAAAGAAGAAATCAAAGGGCCTTCAGGAAATTTATTAGAAGTTGAAATTTTCGGACATGGAGCTTTATGTATGGCAGTTTCTGGAAAATGTTACATGAGTTTACATTCTCATAATTCATCAGCAAACAGAGGTGCTTGTAAGCAAAATTGTCGTAAAAAATATACAGTAATCGATCAGGAAACTGGTACTGAAATGGAATTAGACAATGAATACATCATGTCTCCAAAAGATTTATGTACGATGGATTTCTTAGATCAGATTGTGGATTCTGGAATTAAAGTTTTAAAAATCGAAGGAAGAGGAAGAGCTCCAGAATATGTTGCTAAAGTGATTAAATGTTACCGTGAAGCGATTGATAGTATTTATGATGGAACTTACAGCCAAGAAAAAGTAGAAGCTTGGATGGAAGAGTTGAAGAAAGTTTACAACAGAGGTTTCTGGAGTGGATATTATTTAGGACAAAAACTTGGAGAATGGAGTAAAGGTTCTGGATCGCATGCAACGCAAAAGAAAGTTTATTTAGGAAAAGGTGTTCACTATTTCCCGAAAGCAAATATTGGAGAATTTAAGATTGAGGCTTATGATGTAAAAGTTGGAGATACAATCTTAATTACTGGACCAACTACTGGAGCGCAAGAGATGAAAGTAGAAAGCATGTATGTGGAGGATAAAGAAGGAGATGTTGCTACAAAAGGACAATCTTTTACAATGAAAATGGATTTCAGAATTCGTCCTTCAGATAAACTTTATAAAATTGTAGAAGCATAATGGTAATTATCACTTTACAAAGAAATAAATGCATCGGTTGTAATTATTGTGTGGAATTAGCTCCATTACAATTTCAAATGTCAAAAAAAGACGGAAAATCGGTTTTACTTCATTCAAAGGAGAAAAAAGGATTTTTTACAATTAAATCACCTGACGATACTATTTACAATGATGCTGAAAATGCAAAAGAAGCTTGTCCAGTAAACATCATTGATGTTAAACAGATATAGTTTTGAAATAAATAAGATTTATAGGATAAGGGTTTATGATTTTATTTTTCATAAATCCTTATTTTTTCTCTGAAAATCTCTTATTTAAAGCTTATTTTTATGCACTTTTTTAAAATGAAATAATTGTTTAAAAAAGAAATAAAATAGAAGAAAATGAAGAAATATTTTATTACAGGAATAGGAACTGAAGTAGGAAAAACAATAGCTTCAGCAGTTGTAACAGAAAGTTTACAAGCAGATTATTGGAAACCTATTCAAGCAGGAGAATTAGAATATTCAGATACAGATAAAGTAAAAGATTTTATATCGAATACAAAAACAAAATTTCACCCAAATGCTTATGGATTAAAAACTCCGATGAGTCCACATGCAGCGGCTGAAATTGAAAATATAGAAATAGATTTAGAGAAAATTGTTTGCCCAAAAACAGAAAATAATTTAGTAATTGAAGGAGCTGGAGGACTTTTAGTTCCATTAAATAATACAGAAACAATTGCTGATTTATTAAAACCTGAATATAAAATTATTGTAGTTTCTCGTCATTATTTAGGAAGTATTAATCACACTTTGTTGACAATTGAAATGATTAGAAATAAAGGTTTAGAAGTTGCTGGAATAATTTTTAATGGAGATGAACATCCAACAACGGAAAACATTATTCAAAAAATGACAAACGTTCCTGTGATTGGAAGAATTAATGAAGAAAAGGAATTTACAAATGAGAAAATTTCTTTCTATGCAAATCAACTAGAAGAAAATTTATTAAAACTATGAATCTAACAGAAAGAGATAAAAAATATCTTTGGCATCCGTTGACACAACACGAATTGCATCCAAATCATTTGGCAATTGTAAAAGCGAAAGATGCTTCTTTGTTTGATGAAACTGGAAAAGAATATATTGATGGAATTGCTTCTTGGTACACATGTATGTATGGACATTGTAATTCGTATATCATAGAAAAAGTTCAACAACAAATGATAAATCTAGATCAGATTGTTTTTGCAGGATTTACACATGAGCCAGCAATCAAAATGTCTGAAGATTTAATGTCAATTTTACCAGAAAATCAAGCGAAAATCTTTTTTTCAGATAATGGTTCAACAACAGTGGACATCGCAATTAAAATGGCATTACAATTTCATTTTAACCAAGGAGAAAAGAAAAATAGATTCATCGCATTAGAAGATGCATTTCATGGAGATACTTTTGGAGCAATGTCTGTTTCTGGTTTAGATGTTTATAACGGACCTTTTTCAGATTTTTTATTGCAAATAGATAGAATTCCTGTTCCAACAAATGAAAATTTTGAAGAAGTAAAAGCGAAGTTTTTAGAAATTATTTCTTCAGGAAAAGTTGCAGGATTTATTTTTGAGCCACTTGTTCAAGGTGCAGCAGCAATGAAAATGTATGATAAAGAATTATTGGATGCATTGATTTTTATTGCAAAAGAACATAATGTTTTAGCAATTGCAGATGAGGTAATGACAGGTTTTGGTAAGACAGGAAAATATTTTGCAAGTGATTATTTAGAAAATAAACCAGATATTTTATGCTTGTCAAAATCGCTTACAGGAGGAATTGTTCCAATGGGATTGACTACTTGTTCACAAGAAATTTATGATGCTTTTTTAAGTAAAGAAATTTCAAAAGGACTTTTCCATGGACATACTTATTCTGCAAATCCTTTGGCATGTACAGCAGTTTCAGCAAGTGTAACATTGTTGAAATCGGAAGAAATGCAAAATAATATTCAGAGAGTTTCTAAAAAACATCAAGAATTTGCAAATAAAATTTCACAACATCCTTTAGTAAAAGAAACACGTCAACTAGGAGTAATAGTCGCTTTAGATATGGATGTTGACATGTCGAGATACGGAAAATTACGTTACGAATTATTTAATTTCTTTATGGAAAATGGTGCTTTTTTACGTCCATTAGGAAATACAATTTATATTTTAGCACCTTTTGTAATTACTGATAAACAATTAGAGAAATTGTATGACGTAATTGAAAAAGGCTTGAATTTTATTCAAAAAGCACAAAAACAAGAAAATGTTTACACTAAACAGGAAGCATAACATTTAATTTATAAATTCTTTTTTAAAAAGATATTTACGAAATATATATCTTTGTGAGATTAAAGAAGTAAGGACAAATATCGAATGAAGCATATAAGAAATTTTTGCATTATTGCACACATCGACCATGGTAAAAGTACTTTGGCAGATAGATTATTAGATTATACTGGAGCTGTAACAGAGCGTGAAAAGCAAGATCAGTTACTAGATAGTATGGATTTAGAGCGTGAGAGAGGAATCACAATTAAAAGTCATGCGATTCAGATGGAGTTTAATTATAAAGGAGAAGAATATATCTTAAACTTAATTGACACTCCAGGACACGTAGATTTTTCTTATGAAGTTTCTAGATCGATTGCTGCCTGTGAAGGAGCTTTACTTATTGTAGATGCTGCTCAAAGTATTCAAGCACAGACGATTTCTAATTTATACCTTGCTTTAGAAAATGATTTAGAAATTATTCCGGTTTTAAATAAAGTAGATTTACCAAGTGCAAATCCTGAAGAAGTTACGGATGATATCGTAGATTTATTAGGATGCGACCCAGAAGATGTAATTCCAGCAAGTGGAAAAACAGGTTTTGGAGTGGATAAAATATTAGAAGCAATTATTGAAAGAGTTCCAGCTCCAGAAGGAGATCCGGAAGCTCCACTTCAAGCATTGATTTTTGATTCTGTTTATAACCAATTTAGAGGAGTTGAAACTTACTTTAGAGTTATCAATGGAGAAATCAAAAAAGGACAACGTATCAAGTTCATGGCAACAGGAAATGAATATTTCGCTGATGAAATTGGAACGTTAAAATTAGAACAAGAGCCAAAGAAAACAATTAAAACTGGAGATGTAGGTTACCTTATTACAGGAATTAAAGCTGCAAGTGAAGTAAAAGTAGGAGATACGATTACAGATGCAAAAGAATCTACACCAAATGCAATTGAAGGATTTGAGGACGTAAAACCGATGGTATTTGCCGGAATTTATCCTGTAGATACAGAAGATTATGAAGAACTTCGTAATTCGATGGAGAAATTACAATTAAATGATGCTTCTTTAGTTTTTGCACCAGAAAGTTCAGCTGCATTAGGATTTGGTTTCCGTTGTGGATTCTTAGGAATGCTTCATATGGAAATTATCCAAGAACGTTTAGAACGTGAGTTTGATATGACTGTAATTACTACAGTTCCCAACGTATCTTACCATGCATTTACGAAGAAAAATCCAGATGAAGTTATTATTGTAAACAATCCATCAGATTTACCAGAACCTTCAAAATTAGATAGAGTAGAAGAACCATTTATCAAAGCAAGTATCATTACACAAGCGGATTTCGTAGGACAAGTAATGAGTCTTTGTATTGAGAAAAGAGGAATTATCGTAAATCAAACGTATTTAACTCCACAAAGAGTTGAGTTGACTTTTGATATGCCTCTTGCAGAGATTGTATTTGATTTTTATGATCGATTAAAAACAGTTTCTAAAGGATATGCGTCTTTCGATTATCACCCAATTGGAATGAGAGCTTCGAAACTTGTAAAAGTTGATATTTTATTAAATGGAGATTCTGTAGATGCACTTTCTGCTTTATTACACGCAGATAATGCTTATACAATTGGAAAGAAAATGTGTGAGAAATTAAAAGAATTAATTCCTCGTCAACAATTTGATATTCCAATTCAGGCTGCAATTGGAGCGAAGATTATCTCTCGTGAAACTGTAAAAGCATTACGTAAAGATGTAACAGCAAAATGTTATGGAGGAGATATTTCTCGTAAACGTAAGCTTTTAGAAAAGCAAAAGAAAGGAAAGAAAAGAATGCGTCAGGTTGGAAACGTAGAAATTCCACAACAAGCATTTATGGCAGTATTGAAATTAAACGATTAATTAGATATAAAAAAAGCTTCGAGACTCTCGAAGCTTTTTTGTTTTATATATGTTTTACTTTTTATAAAGCAACATTTACTCCTAAACCAAAAACTTCTTTTGATTGAATTCTTGAAGAAGCATTGTCATCAGCGATGATTTGTAAGTTTACATTTGTAGAAAGATATTTATTTATCTTCATTACTACATTTAATTCATAATTTAAAATAACATTTTTAGGCTCATCTAAATAATCTGTATAAAGAACTAAATTATTTTCAGCAGTAATGTTTTCCATAATTGTAAACTTGTAATAAAAGTTTGCATTGAAACCCAGTTGATAGAAGATATTTTCACCTTCTTCTACGCCAAAACTTCCAGATTGCTCGTCATCTACAACAGTTAAGCGAGAAGTAGCAGGAGATAAGTTTAAATATAAATTATCTGATTTCTTCCAAAGCATACCAGGACCAAAACTAAAATAACCAGGAGAAAGGAAATTTGAAATCTCAACTCTTGGATCTGCATTATAATCTTCATATCCAACAGTAAATTGTGTTTTTGCATTTGCAAAGAAAGAATAGCTCCAATTTCCACCAGCTTTATAACCTAAAACCGAATTAATTTCAATTTTATCATCTGTTTTCTTTGTTGCTTCATCTGCATTTTTAGAAACTCCATAAGCAGCATTCACTCTTGTACTCCAAGTCCATTTTTCTTTCGTGTAATTGAAATTGTAATTTAACATTACATTTCCACCAAAGTTATTATCTCCACCAGCAACCCAATTTGAATAAGAAGATTGATTTAAAAGAAAACTAAAGTTTCCTGAATTGTTCCAGTTAGAAGGAATAGAATCTTTTTCCGTTTGTGCATTTAAGACCATACCTGTAACCAGAAATAAAATTAAAAGTAATTTTTTTCTCATAGTGTGTTTGATTTTTATAATTATTATTTGATTATGATTAAAAGTAGTTAAAGCAAAAGCTTCATCAAGTTCATTTATTTGATGAAGCTTTTATTTATTTTTTCTTTTTGTATAATGGTACTGTTGAACAAGCTTCACCGAACATGATAGACTTGGCAACAGGTTGAAGTTTTTCAATTAAATGAACATAAACATTTTCTGGAATTGGTTTAGAAGCACAACCTTTTATGATTACAGGTTTTCCTTCAAATGTAGAATAATCCAGATTATTTATGATTTCCTGAAAAATAGCATTTTCTAAATCTTGTTTATTTCCTTTCATCACTTTTTTAGCAAAAGGAGTAACTTTCGTGGCAACCAACATATAAGCCCATGTTGGAATAATAGCATCTTCAGAACAAAAAATAGAAACAAAAGCATCTTGATATTGTTCCCAGTTATGTTCTTCTAAATATGCTCTAAAATCTTTTTCTTTTAAAATTATTCCTTCAAAAAGCCAATTTTTGATATCAATTTCCATTCTTGGATTTGTAGGGAAATAATCTTCAAGATAAATAGTAACTAAAGGACTTTTAGCAACTCTATTTACGATTTCTTCTGCCATTTTTTATAGAAAACCTAATTCTAACTTTGCTTCTTCACTCATCATATCTTGTGTCCAAGTTGGATCAAAAGTAATTTCTACTTCACAATTATGAACTTCTGCAATTGTTTTTACTTTTTCTTCTACTTCCACAGGAAGTGTTTCTGCAACAGGACAGTTTGGAGAAGTTAAAGTCATTAATATTTTTACATCATTATCTTCGCTTACCATTACGTCGTAGATTAATCCTAACTCATAGATATCTACAGGAATTTCTGGATCGTATATTGTTTTTAAAACAGCAACGATTTTATCTCCCATTTCTTGAATTTCTGCTTCTTTCATTTTCCTTTAATTTAAAAATTAAGCTTTCGTTTGTAATGCAATTGCATACAACTTGATTTGTTTAATCATAGATACCAATCCATTTGCTCTCGTTGGAGAAAGATGTTCTTTCAGTCCAATTTCATCAATAAATTTAGTATCTGCTTCTAAAATAGCTTTAGGTTCTTGATTGCTAAACACTTGTAATAATAAAGCAATAATTCCTTTAGTAAGAATAGCATCACTATCAGCAGTATATTTCACAACTCCATCTTCTAATTCAGAATATAACCAAACTTGCGATTGGCAACCTTTGATTAAATTTTCGTCTACTTTATATTGTTCATCAATTATTGGTAGAGATTTTCCTAAGTCGATAAGATACTCATAACGTTCCATCCAATCTTCAAACATTGAAAACTCATCAATAATTTCTTCTTGTATTTCTTTGATAGTCATTTTTTAAACTTATTTTTGCAAAGTTAAATACATTCAACTATTTAACCATAATTAAAGTTCAGGAATTTTTAGCATACTTTCAAAAAGTATCTTTAACTTCTTGTAAGTAATTAATTTAATGAAGAATAAGACTATGAGTAAATTACTTATTGTGGGGACTGTGGCTTTTGATGCAATCAAGACTCCTTTCGGTGAAACAGATAAAATATTAGGTGGTGCAGGTACGTATATCGGATTATCTGCTTCAAATTTTGGAATTGATTCAGGAATTGTTTCTGTAGTTGGAGGTGATTTCCCTGAAGAATATTTGAAAATGTTAAATGATAAAAATGTAAATACAGATGCAATTGAAATCGTAAAAGAAGGAAAAACTTTCTTTTGGAGTGGTGAATATCACAACGATTTAAATTCTCGTACTACATTAGCAACAGAATTAAATGTTCTTGCAGATTTTAATCCAAAAGTAAGTGACGAATTCAAAAATGCTGAATTTGTAATGTTAGGAAACTTACATCCATTAGTACAATCTTCTGTTTTAGATCAAATGGAAGAAAGACCAAAATTAGTGGTTTTAGATACGATGAACTTCTGGATGGATAATACATTAGAAGATTTATTAAATGTAATCAAAAGAGTAGATGTTATTACAATTAATGACGAAGAAGCAAGACAATTAACTGGAGAATATTCTTTAGTGAAAGCTGCACAGAAAATCTACGAAATGGGACCAAAATATGTGGTAATCAAAAAAGGAGAGCACGGAGCTTTATTATTCCATGAAAAAGATGTTTTCTTTGCACCAGCTTTACCTTTAGAAGAAGTATTTGATCCAACAGGAGCAGGAGATACTTTTGCAGGAGGATTTATCGGATATTTAGCAAAAACAGAAGATATTTCTTTTGAAAATATGAAGAGAGCTGTAATTGCTGGTTCTAATTTAGCTTCTTTCTGTGTTGAGAAATTTGGAACAGAAAGAATGGAAAATTTAGCTGCTGACGAAGTTCAAAATAGATTAGTTCAATTTAAAGAACTAACACAATTTGAAATCGAATTAAACAAATAAATGGTTCTATAAATTTATAATATGAAAATCCGTATCGTTTTGATACGGATTTTTTTATTTTTACAACGAAATAAAAACACAACAACACACACAACTAAAACCTATTTCGAAAAATGAGTGATGCTTTAAAACATGAATGTGGAATTGCAATGGTTCGTTTATTAAAACCATTAGAATACTATAAAGAAAAATATGGTACTGCATTTTATGGGGTAAACAGAATGTATTTGTTAATGGAAAAACAGCATAATCGTGGTCAAGATGGAGCTGGATTAGCAAGTATTAAGTTTAATGTAGAGCCTGGAACTAGATTTATTAGTAGAAAGCGTTCGAACAAATCACAACCTATTCAAGATATTTTTACGCAAATAAACGATAGAATTAATACGATTTTTAAAGAAAACCCAGATAAAGTAAATGATGTAAAATGGCAAGAAGAAAATATGCCTTACATCGGAAATTTATTTTTAGGACATGTTCGTTATGGAACTTTTGGAAGAAATAGTATTGAGAGTGTTCATCCATTTTTACGTCAAAGTAATTGGAAGCATAAGAACTTAATCGTTGCAGGAAATTTCAATATGACAAATTCGAAGCAATTAATGCAAGAATTAGTGGAATTGGGACAACATCCAAAAGAAAGTACAGATACAGTTACGATCATGGAGAAAATCGGTCATTTCTTAGATGATGAAGCTGCGCAATTATATCAAGAATGTAAAGAAGAAGGATTGTCAAAAAAAGATGCTTCACCAAAAATTGAAGCAGAAATGGACATTCAAAGAATTCTTCATAGAGCGTCAAGAAACTGGGATGGAGGTTATGCAATGGCAGGACTTTTAGGTCATGGAGATGCTTTTGTTTTAAGAGATCCAGCAGGAATTCGCCCAGCTTTTTATTATCAAGATGATGAGGTAATTGTAGTTGCTTCTGAAAGACCAGTAATTCAAACCGTTTTTAATGTTCCTTTAGAATCTGTAAAAGAAATTGAAAGAGGACATGCTTTAATCATTAAGAAAGATGGAGATTGTTCTATGAAACCAATTAAAGAGCAGTTACCAAAAAAATCTTGTTCGTTTGAGCGAATTTATTTCTCAAGAGGAAGTGATGCTTCAATTTATGAAGAAAGAAAGAATTTAGGTAAATATGTTTTTCCACAAGTTTTAGAACAGATAAATCATAATATCACAAATACAGTTTTTTCTTACATTCCAAATACAGCAGAAACGTCTTTTTATGGAATGCGTGAAGCTGCGGAAGAGTTTTTAAATCACCAAAAATTACAAATTCTTTTAGATGGGAAAAGATCTCTTTCTGCTGAAAAAGTAACGGAAATTTTATCAGAAAGACCAAGAGTGGAGAAAATCGCAATTAAAGATGCGAAATTAAGAACTTTTATTTCTGATGATAGTAGTCGAGATGATTTAGTTGCGCATGTTTATGATGTTACTTATGGAGTAGTAAAGAAAGATGATAATTTAGTTATCATTGATGATAGTATTGTTCGTGGAACTACTTTGAAGAAAAGTATTGTAAAAATATTAGATAGATTAAGTCCAAAGCGAATTATTATTGTTTCATCTGCACCACAAATTAGATATCCTGATTGTTATGGAATTGATATGGCTAAATTAGGAGAATTTATTGCATTTAAAGCAGCAATAGAACTTTTAAAAGAAACAAATCAAGAAAATATCATTGAGGAAGTTTATAAGAAATCTAAAGCACAAAAAGGAAAGCCAGATGCTGAAATTGTAAATTATGTAAAAGAAATTTACGCACCATTTACAGATCAGCAGATTTCAGATAAAATCGCTCAAATGTTAAAAACAGATGGAATAAATGCTAATATTTCAGTAGTTTTCCAAACAGTTGAAAATTTACATAGAGCTTGTCCAGAACATACAGGAGATTGGTATTTCACAGGAGATTATCCAACACATGGAGGACATCGAGTGGTAAATGATGCATTTATCAATTATTATGAAGGAAATAATGAAAGAGCTTATTAATTAAGCATAAATAAATTATAATTTAAAAGCTATTTCATTTGTTTGGAATAGCTTTTATTATTTAAAGAGATAAAGTTTTAATAAAATAAAAAGTTACAAAGACTTCTCTATCTTTGTAAAAATTAATCGAAGAACATGGAAGCTAAAACACCAAAAGAATCACTAACAGTATTAACAGATTTGGTTTTACCAAGCGAAACAAATCCTTTGAATAATTTATTCGGAGGTGAAATTCTAGCAAGGATGGATAGAGCATGTAGTATTGCAGCTAGAAGACATTCGAGAAGAATTGTTGTCACAGCTTCAGTGAATCATGTAGCGTTTAATAAAGCAGTTCCTGTTGGAAGTGTTGTTAGTGTGGAAGCAAAAGTATCTAGAGCGTTTAAATCGTCTATGGAAGTTTATGTAGACGTTTGGAGCGAGGATAGAGAGAGTGGAGAAAAGACAAAGGTAAATGAAGGAATTTATACTTTTGTTGCTGTAGATATCACAGGAAGTCCAGTGAAGATTCCACCAATTATTCCAGAAACAGAATTAGAAAAAGATAGATTTGATAGTGCTTTAAGAAGAAAACAATTGAGTTTGGTATTATCTAAAAAAATGAAACCAGAAGATGCCACGGAATTAAAGGCATTGTTTATTAAAGAATAAAAAAAAGCTGCATTGTTGCAGCTTTTTTGTTTTAAATATCTTTTAATGCTTTTTTGAAATTTTCCAAGTTTGCAATGTTTAAGAAAAAGTCGATTGCAGCTTTTGCAATTTCTTCTGATTTCTCAACAGGGAATCCAAGTCCAACAGCAATTTTATTTAAAAATGCTCGCTCGTCTTCTGTTACAATACGATCAAGGAAAATCATATGTGTTAAGTTATATAGTCTTTCTAGTCGATCATCTTGGCTAATTGGTGGTTCAATTGGAAAACTTTCAGGATCTTCCATAATTGCTAAATATTCATCATTAGTTAAATCTAATTTCTTAGAAATTCCTTTTAAGATTTCAATTTCACCATCATTCATAGGATGATTTAATTTTGCCAATTTTACAATATTTGCAAAATGTCCTATTTTTCTCTTATGAGAACCGCTTTCATATAAGTTTAAAAATGACATAGTTATTTTTTTAGTTTTAACAAATATAACGAAATATACTTGCTTTTACTAAATTAAGAGCCGTGTAGCGTTTATATTTTTTTCTTAAAAGGAAGGTTTATAAAACAAAAAACTCCAAGTATTTGACTTGGAGTTTTTTAAGTTTATTTAAAAAGTAATTAATCTGCTAAGATGATTACTTTATTGTCTTTCATTTCGATAGTTCCACTGTTGATTTTTACAGTAAGAATCTTCTCATCATCAGCGTGAGGAACTACTTTTGCATGTAATTCATCAAAAACTAAATGTTGTTGAGAATGTACATATATTTTGATTGTCCCAGCACTTAAAAGAGAAACAATCGGTGCGTGATTATTTAACATCTGAAACTCACCGTTTACACCTGGAACAGTAACGCTGTCAACTTCAGATTTAAATAATGTAGCTTCTGGTGATACGATTTCTAAAAACATAATTAGTTTTATTTTGAATTATTAAGCTTCCGCTAACATTTTCTCTCCAGCTTCAATTGCATCTTGAATTGAACCTTTTAAGTTGAACGCAGCCTCAGGGTACTTATCTAATTCTCCATCCATAATCATGTTGAATCCTTTGATAGTATCTTTAATATCTACTAATACTCCTGGGATTCCTGTAAATTGCTCCGCTACGTGGAAAGGTTGAGATAAGAAACGTTGTACACGACGAGCTCTATGTACTACTAATTTATCTTCCTCACTTAATTCCTCCATACCTAAGATAGCAATAATATCTTGTAATTCTTTATAACGTTGTAATAACTCGATTACTCTTTGTGCAGTGTTGTAGTGATCATCACCAATAATTTCTGGAGCTAAGATACGAGAAGTAGAATCTAATGGATCTACCGCTGGGTAAATTCCTAACTCAGCAATTTTACGAGATAATACAGTTTTAGCATCTAAGTGCGCGAACGTAGTTGCTGGTGCTGGATCCGTTAAATCATCCGCAGGTACATATACTGCCTGTACAGATGTAATAGATCCTACTTTAGTAGAAGTAATACGCTCTTGCATAGCTCCCATTTCAGTTGCTAATGTTGGTTGGTATCCTACTGCTGATGGCATACGTCCTAAAAGTGCTGATACCTCAGATCCTGCTTGTGTAAAACGGAAGATGTTATCAACGAAGAATAATACGTCTTTACCTTGTCCAGTTCCAGCTCCATCACGGAAGTATTCTGCAATACTTAATCCTGATAATGCTACACGAGCACGTGCTCCTGGTGGCTCATTCATCTGTCCGAATACGAATGTTAATTTAGAATCTTTTAATTGTTTAGCATCTACTTTTTCTAGATCCCATCCACCTTCTTCCATAGATTTGTTAAACTCTTCTCCGTATTTGATAATACCAGACTCTAACATCTCACGTAAAAGGTCATTTCCTTCACGAGTTCTTTCACCTACACCAGCAAATACAGATAAACCTCCGTGTCCTTTTGCGATGTTGTTAATTAACTCCTGAATTAATACTGTCTTACCTACTCCGGCTCCACCGAATAATCCAATTTTACCTCCTTTTGCATAAGGCTCAATTAAATCGATAACTTTAATTCCTGTAAATAAAACTTCAGTACTTGTTGATAATTCTTCGAATTTTGGTGCAGGGCGGTGAATTGGAAGACCGTTGTCTCCGTCTTTTGGTAAAGCTTTTAATCCATCAATTGGATCACCGTTTACATTAAATAAACGACCAAAGATTTCACTTCCTACTGGTACCTGAATTGGTGTTCCTTTCGCTACAACTTCATATCCTCTACTTAAACCATCTGTAGAATCCATTGCAATACAACGAACTGTATCTTCACCTGTATGTTGTTGTACTTCAAGTACTAAAATTGAACCGTCTTTTCTTGTGATTTCTAAAGAATCATAAATTTTTGGAAGGTCAGTACCTGATGCAAATTCAACATCTATTACTGGACCAATAATTTGTGCAACTTTACCTGTAATTCTAGCCATTGCTTTAACTATTTATTATTAGTTCTTTTATTTTCTGAGAATTGTCTCGCTTAACAGGGTGCAAAGATAGTTTTTTTAGTGAAATAATCTAGTATTCTTCTTTTATTTTTATTTTAAGTAAAAAGGCTCACTTTTAATTGATTAAAGTGAGCCTTGATTAAAGTTAGAGTTTATCTAATAAAATTAAGGGTTTACTGTCCACGAAATAAAGTATTGAGCACCAACTGCTCCAGCACCTGGAGCACTGAAATATTCATGGTTTAAAATATTCGCTCCACCTATTTTGAAAACTGATTTCCATTTCTCTAATGTATAGCTTACTTGTGCGTCAATTGTTGAACGAGCTCTTAACTCAGCATCAGCAAAACTTGATTCCCAATAATAGCTATCATTCCATCTATAATTAATGTTAAATCCGATGTGTGCAAAAACATCTGGGTTTCCAAAAGTAGCTTTAACTTTATGTTCTGGTGTGTTGAAGCTAGCTTCAAAATCAGGATCTGATGCTTGATCGAAATCTAATTTTGAGAATGTATAATTAATTCCTACTTCAAATCCACCATTTAATCTTGTATCTACTCCAAGTGTAGCCCCATAAGAACTAATATCTGCTGAAGAATTTGTATATACTTGGAAAGGTTTAAAATCTGAATTTTGTAAAGCTAAAAGAGAAAGTGTATTATCTCCCACAGTTCCATAATAAGGAACAATTACTGTTTCTGTAGAAATGAAATCTTTATATTCATTATAATATCCAGAAACATCAATGATAAATCTATCAACTTTTCCACGATACCCTAATTCAAATGCTGTCACTTGTTCTGGTTTTACTAATCCAATATTTGCTTTTTGTGGAGCTGGAATTAATCCTTGTGAAAAAGCAGCAACAGAAGAAAGTGTAAAAGAATTTTGATAAGCTTCTCTTCCTCCTAAAGTAACTGTTTCTCCTCCAACAATTGGTTGTCCTTGCGGACTTACTAATAAAGGTGAAGAAGTATATCTATCTAAATTATCTTGAGCTGAACCTACTAAAATAGCGTTTCCTAAATCTAAACCAATATATTGATCTTGTGTTGTTGGATTTCTAAATCCTGTTTGTACAGAACCTCTAATATTATGATTTTTTTCTTCTCCAATTGAATAAACTAAAGATACTCTTGGAGAGAAATTTCCATCAAAATTTTGTGATTTATCATATCTAACAGAACCTGTAAATTTGAATTTATCTTGTGCAAATTTCTTTTGAACTTGAGCATAAGCACCATATTCATTATAATTAATTGCTCCGTCATAATCTGTAAAGATTGTTCCATCTGAATTTAGAGAATATTGTCTGAAAGATCCTCCAACTTGGAATTCTGCAAATTTGATAAGCTCTCTAAAGTTATAATTAACATCTGAATGATAGATTTTTGATTTATCAATAAATCTAGCTCCAGTTTGTAAATTTCCATCTTTTTTAATCGCATCAAAAGCACTGTTAAATTCTGCTGTTCCCGGTAAATAAGCACCTTGTTGTGCAATTCCTCTTGCTAATTGATGTGCTTGCTCTTGAGTAGCTCCACCTAATATAGATTGAATATATGCTCCTGCATATTCTTGGAACCAAACTTGGTCAGCTTTCCAAGCTCTATTTACATTAATACCAGCAAAACGAGAATCATAAGAATCTCCAGCATCTTCAGCTGTTAAATAAGCTCTCACAAAAAAGTTCTTATTATGCACTTCTAGTTTATGTTGTTGCATAGAGAAATTTTGTAAGAAATATCTATTTGCTCCTTGGTAAATTGTATTTCCTGTTCCGAATTTACCATTATATATAATTTCTAAATCATCTCCGTTTGGACGATAATTTAAAGATAAATCAGCTTTAAAACTTCTAGCATCATAATTAGCTAAATCAACTTCATCATATCCAGTTCTTGAAACTTGTGCAGCTCCTAAAGTTCCTTCAGGAGTTCCTGCGATTTCATCAAAATTTAAAAAGATTGAAACCTCATCTCCATAAACGTTTAATCCATCATAAGCAGGATCTGTTTGTCTTGTTGCTCCAGGCATATTATAATCTCTATAATCTGTTGCCCACCATTCTTCTCCACTTAAGAAAGAAGCAGTGAATTTTACAGCAAATTTATCACTAAAAGCATGTGCAATACGGAAACCTGCATCAACGAAAGCATTACTTCCTGCAGCTTTTTGTGAAGTTAATCCTGTTTTTGCATAAGCACTGATTCCTTGGAAATCAAAAGGATTTTTACTTGTCATGAATAAAATACCATTAAAAGCATTTGCTCCATATAAAGCAGATGATGCTCCAGGTAATAATTCCACTGTATGAACATCTAATTCTGACATTCCTAATAAGTTCCCTAAAGTAAAGTTTAATGCTGGAGAAGAATTATCAATTCCGTCTACTAACTGTACAAAACGTGTATTTGCAAAAGTTGCAAATCCTCTTGTGTTTACAGATTTAAAAGTTAAACTATTTGTATTGATATCTACTCCTTTTAAGTTTTCTAATGCATCGTAGAATGTAGGTGAAGAAGAACTCTGAATTTTTTTGATATCAAATCTCTCTACAGTTACAGGAGATTCGAATACTCTTTCTGGAGTTCTTGAAGCAGAAACTACAATTTCATCTAAAGCAGTTGCTGATTCGTTTAAAGTTACATTGAATGTTTGATTATTTTGAGTTACTTCTAGTTTTTTTGTTTGGAATCCTACACTCGAAACTTCTAAACTAAAAGGTAAAGGTAAGTCGACTTCTAATGAAAATTTACCATCAAAATCAGTTGTGGTTCCAATTGGCTCTCCGACGACTTTAATGGTCGCCCCTGGCAAAGGCTCATTGACACTTCCATCTGTAACGGAACCTGAAACTATTATTTGAGCAATAGTAACATTTGCAAATAATAAAAAGATAATTAAAGGTATTATTTTTCTCATAATGTTTAAGTATGAATTAACAAGTATGTAAAATACAATTTTTATCCATATTAACAATTTAATTATTAAATATTTGTAAAAATTAACATTACATAAAAAGCCCCATATTTACTATGAGGCTTCAGGGTTTATATAAAACTTTTGTTTTCTGTGATCAACTACAATTTAGAATTATTGTTAAAAATTATCCAACAATGTTAATAATTTTTCCAGGTACAATAATTACCTTTTTAGGTTCTCTTCCTTGTAATTGTGCTTGCGTTTTTTCATGTGCCATTACCACTTTTTCGATTTCGTCTTTTGACATATCTAATGGTAATTCTAATTTGAAACGCATTTTTCCGTTGAAAGAAACAGGATATTCTTTTGAACTTTCTACTAAATGACTTGGCTCAAAAATTGGGAAATCTGCCGTAGAAACGGATTCTTTATGTCCTAATTTACTCCATAATTCTTCTGCGATATGTGGCGCATAAGGAGAAATAAGAATTACCAATCCTTCTAAGATTTCTCTTTTGTTACATTTTAATTTTTGTAATTCGTTTACAGCAATCATAAAAGTACTTACAGAAGTATTGAAAGAGAAATTCTCGATATCTTCATCTACTTTCTTAATTGTTTGGTGTAAAACTTTTAATTCTTCTTTTGTTGGCGCTGCATCTGAAACTGTAAATTCATTATTGTTATGGAATAATCTCCAAAGTTTCTTTAAGAAAGAATGAACTCCAGAAATTCCAGCAGTATTCCATGGTTTCGATTGCTCTAATGGTCCAAGGAACATTTCGAATAAACGTAAACTATCTGCTCCGTATTCTTCACAGATATCATCTGGGTTTACAACATTAAACC
Source organism: Aureivirga marina (assembly GCF_015767265.1). Taxonomy (GTDB): domain Bacteria; phylum Bacteroidota; class Bacteroidia; order Flavobacteriales; family Flavobacteriaceae; genus Aureivirga; species Aureivirga marina. Next base: position 817,366 of record NZ_JADPIB010000001.1, on the reverse strand, counting down.
ATCTTTTTGACATTTTTTCTACTTCACGACCAACAATGTATTTTCCATCTTCTAAAATGAATTCTGCATTCTTATATTGTGGTTGCCATTCTCTAATTTTCTCTACATCTAATTCGTCAGAAGTGTTGATTAATTTTACATCAACTCTTAATTCTTCTACTTTTTGATCTTTTACTAAGTTTTTAGAAACAAAAGTATTTGTTCCAGATAATCTGTAAACAATTGCTGAAGTTCCTAAAATCATCCCTTGATTAATCAACTTCTTCGCAAATTCATCTACAGGAAGTAATCCTAAATCAAAAAGGAATTTTTGCCAAAAACGAGCATATAATAAATGTCCTGTTGCATGCTCAGAACCTCCAATATATAAATCAACTTCTTTCCAGTAATCTACAGCTTCTTTGCTTACAAACTCATTTTCGTTGTTTGCATCCATATATCTGTTGAAATACCAAGAAGAACCTGCCCAACCTGGCATTGTGTTCAATTCTAATGGGAAAATAGTTTCATCATCGATTTTTGAATTTTCAACAACTTCATTATTTACAGTATCCCAAGCCCAAACAGTTGCATTTCCTAATGGTGGTTTTCCATCTTCGGTTGGTAAATATTTCTCTACCTCTGGAAGTCTAACTGGTAAATGTTCCGAAGCAATCATTTGTGGCATTCCATCTTTGTAATAAACTGGGAATGGTTCCCCCCAATAACGTTGACGAGAGAAAACAGCATCACGTAAACGGTAATTGATTTTTCCTTCTCCAATTCCTTTTTGTTCTAAATGATAAATTACTTGCTTTGTAGCTTTCTTTACATTTAATCCATCTAAGAAATCAGAGTTTGTAATTTTCGCATCTTTTTCTGCATAAGCAGCTTCTGAGATATCAATTCCATCAAAAATATTTTTGATTTCAATTCCAAAATGATTTGCGAAATCCCAATCACGTTGATCTCCACAAGGAACCGCCATTACAGCACCTGTTCCGTAGCTAGCTAATACATAATCACCAATCCAGATTTGAATTTTCTCTCCTGTAAATGGGTGAATAGCATATGCTCCTGTGAATTCTCCAGAAATTGTTTTTACATCTGCTTGACGCTCACGTTCGCTACGTTTTGCAGTTGCTTCGATATAAGCTTCTACAGCTTCTTTCCTATCTTCCGTTACAATTTTTGAAACTAATTCGTGCTCTGGAGCAAGTGTCATAAAAGTAACACCGAAAATAGTATCAGGACGAGTCGTAAATACTTCAATCATATCTTCCGAGTTTTCTACTTGGAATTTTACAGAAGCACCTTGCGAACGACCAATCCAGTTTGTTTGTGAATCTTTTAATGGTTGTGGCCAATCAATAGTTCCTAATCCATCTAAAAGTCTTTGTGCATAAGCTGTAATTCGCATGCTCCATTGCATCATTTTTTTACGAACTACAGGATGTCCACCTCTCTCAGAAACTCCGTTTACAATTTCATCATTTGCTAAAACTGTTCCTAAAGCAGGACACCAGTTTACTTCTGTTTCTGAAAGGTAAGTTAATCTATATTTTGCTAAAATTGCTTCTTTCTCTTTGTTAGAAAATGCATTCCATTCTTCTGCTGTAAAAGTTGTAATATCTTCATCACAAACAGCTTTTACATTTGCATTTCCATCTTTTTCAAATGTTGCAACTAAAGTATCGATTGTTTCTGCTTTATCAGATTCTTTGTTGTACCAAGCATTGAATAATTGCGTGAAAATCCATTGTGTCCATTTATAATATTCTGGATTTGATGTACGAACTTCACGAGTCCAATCGAAAGAAAAACCAATTTTATCTAATTGTTTTCTATATGTTGCAATATTTGTTTCTGTTGTAATTGCAGGATGTTGTCCTGTTTGGATTGCATATTGTTCTGCTGGTAAACCAAAAGAATCATATCCTTGTGGGTGCAATACGTTGAAACCTTTATGACGTTTATAACGTGCATAAATATCTGATGCAATATAACCTAATGGATGACCAACATGTAATCCTGCTCCAGAAGGGTAAGGAAACATATCGAGTACGTAATATTTTGGTTTTTCAGAGTTGTTGTCTGCTTTGAAGGTTTGCTTCTCCGCCCAATATTTTTGCCATTTGGCTTCGATTTCATTAAAATTATATTCCATCTCTAATCTTATATTTTGCTTAAAAGATTGTTTTTCTTATTTCTGAAGTCATTTGATTTCCTATTTAAAAACTCAAATTTCTTCAATGCTTGCAAATTTAAGCAATCCTTTGAGAATAGAAAGTTTGGCGTTTGAAAGTTTTTTATTGAATTAGAATATTAAAGAAAATATATATTAAACATGTAAACTTTATACTGGCGCACTTTTGTAAAGTGTGCCTATTGTTTTTGATATTTGTGAGGTCACGAGTTACAAACTCGCGCCAGATGATAATTACTTAATGCTATATCTATTTAAAAGTCCATTTTGAAAAAAAATAAAAAAAATCACATTTTTTTTTCGAAAGTGTAACAAGTAGATTTTTTTTTAATCAAAGGGGTATAAACATTAAAAAAATAAATAGTAGCATTATGTCAAAGTCAATTAGAATTATCGTTTTATTTTCTGTTCTTTTAAATACATTATCGAGCTTCGGATTTTATGAAAAAGATTCTTTATCAAACTCAAATATGTCAAAACCTTTTACAGTAGAAATTAAAGGAGAAGGAAAACCAGTTTTTTTTCTACCAGGATTTGCAACACCAGGAGAAGTTTGGGAAGAAACTGTGGAGAATTTAAACTTAAAAAGAAAATCGTACTTATTTACTTATGCAGGCTTTAATGGAACTGCGCCAATTGAAATGCCTTGGTATGTTACTATTAAAAATGCATTAATACAATATATAAAAAACAACAAAATGTCAGATGTGATTATCATCGGACATAGTATGGGAGGAAGTTTAGCGATGGATATTGCAGCAGAATTACCAAACGAAATTTCTACAATTGTTTTAGCTGAATCTTTACCATGTATTCGTGAGATAATGATGCCGAATATTCCAGCAGAAAATTTGGTTTATGATAGTCCATATAATAAACAAATGTTGAATATGAGTGCGCAACAATTTCAATATACTGCTACGATGATGGCTTCTAACATGACTTTAAAAGAAGATAAAAAAGAAGTTTTGAAAAATTGGATTTTAAAGGCAGATAGAAAAACTTGGGTTTATGGTTATACAGACATTTTAAAATTAGATCAGAGAGATATTTTACACAAAATAAAAAGTAAGACTTTAATTCTTGGAGCTTCTTTTCCTAATGTAGAAATTGTGCAAAAAAATTATGAAAGTCAGTATAAGAATCTTTCTAACAAAACAATCAAAATGGCTTCGAATAGTAAACACTTTTTAATGTTTGATCAGGCAGAATGGTTTTATAAAACTTTAAATACTTTTTTCGAAGATGCCAAATAATAAGAATACATTGTTTGAAAATATTCATAAGCAATTTAGTCCGATGGTTTTACAAATGTGTTTAGGGTTTGTAAAAGGAGATAAAGATATTGCGAATGATTTGTCACAAGAGGTTTTTATCAGTATTTGGAGCAATTTGGAAAAATTCAAAGGAGAATCTTCTTATAAAACATGGATTTATAGAATTACGGTAAATACTTGTTTACAATTTGTGAAAAAAAATAAAAAGGAAAAAGAGTTGTTAAGTTCGAGTGTAGAAAATCAGCCTGCTTTGGTGGATTCTGGAAAAGAAGAAAAGCAAGATAATTCTAGACTTTATAGAGCAATTGGGCAATTGAAAGAAATAGATCGATTAATAATTATGATGGTTTTAGAAAATCAAGATTATGAAAATATTTCTGAAGTGATTGGGATAAACGCTATTAATGTGCGTGTGAAAATTCATAGAATAAAAAAGAGATTGGAAACCATTTTAAAAAACGACAAAAATGATTAGTGAATTCGAAAAAATACAAAACAATTGGAATCAAAATAAGGAAGAAATCGAATTTCCTGTTTTAAATTTTGATGCGTTGAAAGAGAAAATAAAGAAAAAAGAAAAGGAAAATTTCTTATTCTATTATAGTACGATTATGATTTTGTTTATCACTTTGGTTGTTATCTCTTCGTTCTTTTATTTTGTTGCTCCGGTAAAAGAAATAATTAGTAGAATTGGTGTTGGTTTGATGCTTGGAGGTTTGCTTTTCAGAATTGTTATTGAAATCATCAGTATTTATAAAGCAAAAAGAATAAATACAATCGAAAGTACTTTGCAAGCAGCGGAAAATTCTTTGAGTTTCTATAAGTTTCGACAATTAATTCATCGTGTGATTGCTCCAATAGTAGTTTTTCTTTATACAATTGGTTTCTTTATGATTTCGCCAGAATTTAGTAAATATTTAGGTTTTTGGAATGTCGTTTTTATTGATGTTTTTTATGTGGTGATTGGAATTATTCTTTTTTTCGTGATTCGAAAAGGAATTCAAAAAGAGGTTCAGAAATTGAAAGATATTTTAAAACTAAAACAGGAGATTGTTGAATAAGAAAATGCTTTTTAAAAGTATTTTCTTATTTGAAATTTAATTTGAAACGTTCAAATTAAGTCCATTTAATATTTACAGAGCAACGTTGAAAATCATCTTTCGGAAAATTCACAATTTCATAATTAAACTTTGGATTAATTTCTTCAACTTGTTGTAAAACTAAATCAATATCATGCGCATAAAGACCTTTTACTTCTTTCAATCTTTCTTTATTAAAATATTTTCTATCATTTACATAAATTGAAAAACCAAGATTTGTTAAATCACTTAATTTTTTAAAGATATGCGCATCTAATTTTTCTTTTTCTTCTTGAAAAGTACCTAGTGTTCCAAGACAAAAGCCCCAATCAAATTTATTCGGATTCAAATCTATTTCCAGAAAATCGCCATTGAAAAGTTCAACTTGTGTATCATTTTTAAAATTTTCAATAGATAAATTATAGAAATAATCAAAAATTTCTACACCTGTATAAAAACCATTATAGTTTCGGTTTTTTCTGAGAAAATATAGAAAGTTACCTGTTCCTGCACCGACATCAATAATTGATTTTATTTGTTTCCATGGAATTATTTCAGCTCTAGTAGAACATTCATAAACAATATTTGCAAATTCTTCATCTGGCCATCCAAATCCGTTAGGATATCTTTTCACATATTTAGAATAAATTTGCTCGATGATAGATTTTTTTGCTTTCATGATACAATATTTTAAGAAGTATCAATCTAACAAATAAGTATTTTTTTTACTGTTAATCTTTCTATATCTTTTTCTTAAAGTTATTTAGTAATAAAACGACTTGTTTTCAAAACTTCTTTTTATTGTAGTTTGAAAAGAGGTTCTGAAATTAAAGTAAGAGATTGTTGAGTGAAAATTTATTTAAAACTAAAAGTTGAATAATTAACTTTAAATTGAAAATACTTATAATTTAATGATTGTAAAAATAATGAATTGGCATGTATTTTGGTTTTAATTCAAAAAAACAATAGAATATTTTTACATGAAAAAACTTTTACTTTTAATTACAGCAATAACACTTTTATCATGTTCGAAAGATGATGATAGTACGGGATTTAATACAGAAATTTATACAAAAGAAAAATTAGAAATTCTACATGGAGGAAGTACAAAAAAATGGGTTTTAGAAAATTATTATAGTTCATATCCAAATATAAGTAAAAAAGAAGATTGTTATGTGGATGATATATATGAATTTACAAATATAGAAGATGAAGAAGATGAAAATAAATTTATTGTAAATGTTATTGCTGGAGATATTAGTTGCTCTCCACATTTTCCTACAGAAGTAGCAACAGCTTCTATCAGTTTATATGAAGAATCAGGAACAGTTTATCTTTCCACAGGAAGAGGGTATGAAAAAGAAGATATTGTGAAAGTTACTTTCTTTTCTTTGCCTTTAGTAGAGTTGACAGAAGACAGAATTATTTTCAGTAGTGGAGAAAATTTAAATAATGAAAAAGTTTTAATATTTAGACCACTTTAAAAAAATATAAAAAAACAACCTATACTTTTTAATAAAATATAGGTTGTCATTGAATATAAAGAAAAATAAAAAATTTTAGCTTAAAATATCTCTTACAGTAATTTGTTTTTTATCACCTAAAAACCAAAGTTCTCCATATACATAAACTTCATCTCCTTTCATGAACTGTTTGTATTTAGTGTGATTTTCTCCAAGATTTGCAAAACTGATTGTTGCATAATAAATAGAATCGTTTGCTTTGATTCTTGCCGTATATCCATCTTTTCCATTTTCGATAGATTCCACAATTCCTTTCACCTTGAAGTGTTCTGTATTTGTACTTAAAATTTTACGAACTGTAATTTTATTTTTGTTTTCCATTTTCCAAATTGTTCCTAAAAAAGCAACATTATTTCCAACTTCAAAAATTTCATATCCGCCATGTCTTCCTAAATTTGAAATACTCACAATTGCTTTATAAGAAACATTGTCTTTTGTTTGAACGATTGCTGTATAACCATCTTTTCCAGTTTTCACTGAAATCACTTTTCCATAAACTCGATCTGCTTTTTTTTGTTTTCCATAAACTGGTTCTTGATCAGCAACCACTTTAATTTCTTCCTTTTTTGGTGTAATTTTTTTCTTTTCTATTTTCTTTTTCGTCGCTTTTTTGGTAGTAGTTTTTTTCTTTGGTGTTTCTTTAGTTAAAGATTGTTTTGGTGTATTATTTTGTGCTAATGCATCTTGTTTTAATGGAACTTGGTATCTTGTAGAGCTGCATGAAGTTAACGTAGCGATAACTGTAATAAATAGAACTGAAAGGTATTTCATAAAAGTTTAAGTTTAATTTAACAAGGAAAAATCTTAGCAAAAAACTTGCCTAAATTCATGGTGGAAATGTTAAAATACGTTTATGTAAAGCGAAAAATTTCTTGGAAGAATTAAAATTTAAGATTTAAAAATAAGATTAATTAAAAAAATGATAGAATTGAAAACAGAATTGTGAAAGACTTAAAATTTAAATAAAAATTAGTTCAGAATTCTTTAAAAATCTTTTTTGAAATAAAAACAAAATTAAAAGGAAGACTTTGTATGACCTTGAAAATAATTATATTTGCAAAACTTTCATTCAGATTATGCAATACAAAAGAATTCTTTTAAAACTAAGTGGAGAAGCATTGATGGGAGACCGTCAATATGGAATTGATCCAAAAAGACTTGCAGAATATGCTGCAGAAATTAAGAAAGCAGTAGATAAAGGTGTAGAAATTGCAATTGTAATTGGTGGTGGAAACATCTTTAGAGGAGTTGCTGGAGCGAGTAATGGTATTGATAGAGTACAAGGAGATTATATGGGAATGCTTGCAACAGTAATCAACGGTTTAGCTTTACAAAGTGCCATTGAAGAAACTGGTGTAAAAACTAGATTGTTGACAGCAATCAAAATGGAACAAGTTGCAGAACCATTTATTAAAAGAAGAGCTGTTCGTCACCTTGAAAAAGGAAGAGTAGTAATTTTTGGTTCAGGTACAGGAAATCCTTACTTTACAACAGACACAGCTGCTGTATTAAGAGCTATTGAAATTGGAGCAGAAGCAATCTTTAAAGGAACTAGAGTAGATGGAATTTATTCTTCAGATCCAGAGAAAGATGCAAATGCAACAAAATTTGACACAATTACGTTTAAAGAAGTGTTAAATAAAGGACTAAAAGTGATGGATCTTACAGCATTTACTTTAAGTCAAGAAAATGATTTACCAATTGTTGTATTCGATATGAATTCAGAAGGAAACTTAATGCGTGTTCTTTCAGGAGAAAATATTGGAACAGTAGTTGAAAATTAATATGCGTCTAACAGATAAAATATTTAAACATGAACGAAGAGATTAGTATCATTATAGACACTGCCAAAGAGCAAATGGAAAGTGCAGTTGCACATTTAGAAAAAGAATTCAGAAACATTAGAGCTGGAAAAGCGAGTCCTTCTATGCTAGGTAGTGTAATGGTTGATTACTATGGTTCGCAAACACCTTTAAGTCAAGTTGCAAATGTAAATACTCCAGATGCAAGAACTATTTCTGTTCAACCTTGGGAGAAAAACATGTTGCAAGAGATTGAAAAAGCAATTATGATTGCAAACTTAGGTTTCAATCCTATGAACAATGGTGAGGTTATCATTATTAATGTACCACCATTAACTGAAGAAAGAAGACGTGATTTAGCAAAACAAGCGAAAGCTGCTGCTGAGCATGATAAAGTTAGTATTCGTAATGCTAGAAAAGAAGCAAACAACGAAATCAAAAAAGTAGATGCTTCTGATGATGAGAAGAAAAATGCTGAGGTTGATGTTCAAGACTTAACAAATTCATTTATTAAGAAAATTGACGAACTTTTAGTAGACAAGGAAAAAGAAATTATGACAGTATAATTGTTAATTTTTTCCTATATAAAAAATCAAAGCACCCTTTTTAGGGTGCTTTTTTACTATATTTACCTAGATTTTTAAGGTAGATAAAATGCAAAAACATTTACTTTTCTTTTTTTTATTCTTCTATAGTTTTGTGTATTCGCAACGTAATGAGGGAATTGTAAAGTCTGAAAACTCTAAAAAACCTCTTTCTTTTGTTGTTGTGAAACAAGGAAACAAGGTTGTGACAGTATCAGATTTTGATGGTGAATTTTGGATTTCGGATACTTTGGAATCAAAAGAATATACTTTTTCTAAAATTGGCTATAAATCTAAAACCATTTCTTTTTCAGCAAAAAATAGACAATTAGTTTTTTTAGAGCCAAATGATGAAAAAGAACAACATAATTCTCTTTTAGCAATTCAGCTTATTCAGAATGCAATCAAAAATAAAGAAGGAAATAACTATAAACTTCAGCTAAATTCATTTCAATACGACAGTTATTCAAGAACAATTGTTTCTGCAAATGTAGATTCTTTAAAAAATCAAATTGATACAATTTATCGAATAAAAAAAGGAAAAAAGGTTTTTAAAAAATTAGATTCTACCAATTATAAATTTCGTAAAGAATTAGAAAAAAGTCATATTTATTTAATTGAAAAAGCTTCAGAAATTAAATATGAAAAAGGAAAAAAAGAAAAAGAATATATTGAAGCATCGATGATGGCTGGATTAAAAACGCCAGTTTATGAAATTTTAGCGCATAAATTACAAAGCTTCGAGCCATATGCAAAAGATTATTTAATAGCTGAAACAAAATATATAAATCCGATTGCTGATAAAGCTTTTAAATATTATGATTATCAATTATTAGATAAAACTTCAGATGCTACAGGAGAAAAATATATCATCGAATTTATTCCTAAAAAAGATAAAAAGAGAATAACAGTAAAAGGATATTTGATTATTGATGCAATGAGTTTTGCAATTACGAAAATTCATGCAGAAATTACAGGTTTAATTGATTTAAAAATTGTTCAGGATTATACCTATTTAAAAAATTACGATTTGTGGTTTCCGAAACATAAAACAACTTTTGTAAAAAAAGGAGCAAATTCTGGAAGTGTTGAAGTTTTTGGTCAATCCATTAAAATTATTGAGAGTAATAACAAAATGCTACGCAGTTATTCTACTGCAAAAGTAAAACCTGAAGATGTCGTTTATATTTATTCGAATACCTATATTTCAGACATAAAAACAGATATTCCAATTTCACTTCATAATAATTCTGCAACGGTTATTTATGAGGATAAAAATCAAGAAGAAAATCAAGAAGTTTTAGAAAAATTTCGAACTTTAAAACTTACCCAAAAAGATAAGAATACGTATAAATTAATAGATTCTATTTTTAAGGATAAAAAAGTTGAGAAGAAATTATATTATGGAAGAAATATTTTAAATGGAGTTTTTCCAACAAAATATTTGAATTTAAATCTTGGGAAAATTATCAATTTAAATAATTATGAAGGTTTTCGAATTGGTTTAGGAGGAAAGACAACAGAAGAAGTAAGTAAGAGTTTTCGATTGAATGCTTATTTTGCTTATGGAACAAAAGATAATAAGTTTAAATATCATTATGGAATTGAATTTCCAATCAAACGATTAACAAACACATGGATTGGCGTTGGATATACAAATGATTTGAAAGAAGCTGCTGCTTTGGATTTTATTCTTGAAAACAAATCGTTTTCACCTGTAAATCCGAGAAATTTAAATATTAGCAAGTTTTATAATTATAAAACAATTGAAGCGTATATTACACATGATATTCAGCCAAATTTAGAAGCGAAGATTAAAGTAAGCGGAGGAAGTTATGATCCGTTGTTTAATTATCATTTCATTTCTATTGATCGATTGTTTCATGAATATGATTTATCGCTTGGATCGATTGCAATAAATTATAATCCATTGGATGAATATATGTATACACCAATTGGAAAATTAAGAATTAAAAATGGTTATCCAAAAATGACATTCCAAGTGACAAAAAGTTTTCAAGATGTTGCAGGAAGTGATTTTGATTTTACACAGTTCAATTTCAGGGTTGTACAAGAATTAAAACAACTTCGCAAAGGAAAAACAACTATTTTAGTTCAAGGAGGTATAGTTTTTGGAGAAGCACCAATATCACATTTATATAATGCTACGCCGAACTATACTTTAAAAAATCCATGGTTTCGCAGAATAACATTTGCAGGAAAAAATGCTTTTGAAACGATGCGTTACAATGAATTTATTTCAGATAAATATGCTATGGTACAAATTTTTCATAAGTTCAAGCCGTTGGAAATTGTTGGAAAATTTCAACCACAAATTTCACTTATTACAAGAGCAGCAATTGGTGATATAGAATATCCATTAGTACAAAAAGGAATCAGTTTCAAATCCATGAACAGAGGATATTATGAGAGTGGATTTGAGTTAAATAATATTATAAAAGGATTAGGATTAAGTGCGTTTTATAGGTATGGTCCATATTCGAATCCAATTTGGAGCGATAATTTAGCTGTTAAAGCAACCTTACATATAAAAATCTTATAAAAATCGTAGAGAAATTTACCTTAAAATTGGTAATAATCATGAATCTTCTGCGTTTTTTAAAACACTAAATATTTATCTTTTCTTATCTTTGGGGTATGTTAAAACAAGGATTACATCAAAAATTATTACAAAAATTATCTCCTCAACAAATTCAGTTGATGAAGTTGATTCAATTGCCTACAATAGCATTTGAACAAAAATTGAAACAAGAGTTGGAGGAGAATCCTGCATTAGAAGTTGGGAAGGAACATGAAGAAGATGAATTTGATAGTTTTCAAGATGAATATGATGATTCTGGAAATGAAAAAATCGAAGCAGATGACATCGATATTGATGCTTATTTGAGCGATGATGAAATTCCTAGTTATAAATTAATGACAAATAATTACTCATCAGATGATGAGGAAAAATATACACCTTACGCTTCAGGAACAACTTTTCATCAGTTTTTAGAAGGACAATTAAGAACTTTATCTTTATCTGAGCAAGATCAGATTATTGCAGAGTTTTTAGTTGGAAGTATTGATGAAAGTGGTTATATCAGAAGAGAATTAATTGATATAATTGATGATTTAGCTTTTACACAAAACATTTTCACAACTGAAGAAGATATTGAGCGTTTGCTGAAAACGATTCAAAATTTCGATCCTGCAGGAGTTGGAGCAAGAGATTTAAGAGAATGTTTAATTCTTCAATTACAAAGAAAATCTATTACAGAAAGTAGAGAATTAGCGATCGAAATTTTAGATAAATCTTTTGATGCTTTTGTAAAAAAACATTATCAGAAATTATTGCAGAAATTTAGCATAAATGAAGAAGAACTAAAAGATGCAATCATCGAAATTGAAAAATTAAATCCAAAACCAGGAGGAGCTTATGCACAAGATAATAAAATTGCAGAGCAAATTATTCCTGATTTTACGATTCGAATTGTGGATGGTGAATTAGAATTAAGTTTAAATGGAAGAAATGCTCCAGAACTTAAAATTTCGAATGAATATACAAACCTTTTAAAAGGATATAAAGAATCAAAGGTGAAGACAAAATCACAAAAAGATGCAGTTTTGTTTATCAAACAAAAATTAGATGCAGCAAAGTGGTTTATCGATGCAATTCTTCAAAGACAACAAACTTTATTGTTGAATATGAATGCTATTATGGAATATCAAAAAGATTATTTCATGACAGGAGATGAGCGAAAATTAAAACCGATGATTTTAAAAGATATTGCAGATAAAATCAATATGGATATTTCTACAGTATCGAGAGTAGCAAATAGTAAATATGTTGCAACTCCTTATGGAACAAAATTGATTAAAGAGTTTTTCTCTGAATCGATGAAAAACACACAAGGAGAAGATGTTTCTACAACAGAAATTAAAACAATACTTTCAACAGTTATTGATGAAGAAGATAAAAATTCACCTTTAACAGATGAAAAATTAGCAGCAATTTTAAAAGAAAAAGGATATCCGATTGCAAGAAGAACTGTTGCGAAATATCGTGAACAATTAGATATTCCTGTAGCGAGATTGCGTAAGAAAATTGTTTAGTTTATAACATAAAAAATTAATGGAGAAAAAGTCAAAAAATCTAGATTGGATTATTGCGTATACATTGCATCCAATATTGTATCCTTTGGTTGCAACATTGTGCTATTTGATAATAACTCCATATTTTATCGAATTAAGACAGCAATATTTAATTATTTCAATTGTTTTTATTGCGACTTATATAATTCCGATTTTACTGCTTTTTATACTTAAAAAATTAAGATTAATCAGTTCTTATCATATTGAAAAACCAGAAGAGCGAAAATTTCCGCTGTTTTTGACATTTTTAATTTCTTTTTTCTTAGGTAGATTGATTTACCAAACAGGATTGACGTATTATTTATCGATGTTCTTTTTTGGATCGTCGATTACAGTAATAATTTGTTATTTATTTGTTTTAAGAGGAATAAAAATCAGTTTACATACAGCAGGAATTAGTAGTTTACTTGGGTTTTTAATTGGTATTAGTTATATTTTTTCTAAAAATTTATTAATTCCAATAGCAGTAACTTTTTTCTTAACAGGAGTTGTTGCTACAAATCGATTACGATTAAAAGCGCATTCTGAATTTGAAGTTTATATGGGAATATTTTTCGGTTTACTTTCCCAATTATTAGTCACAATTTACTTTTTCTATTTTTTATAAAATTTAGAAAATATAAAAACTCAATCCGATTCTTAAATCGTTCATATCAATTGATTTTCCTGCGATTTCAGTATTTTTAAAAAGAGGTTGTAAACCGTAATAAACATGTAAATTAAAGGAGCTATAACCAGCCGTGATATAAAATCCATATTGGAAATCCTCAAAATTGTCGATGTTTTTGATTTTAATACTTCCTCGATCAGAATCGTGAACATATTTTCTTGTAAATAAATAAGAAACTTTAAAACCAGTATAAATTCTCCAAAATTTCACTTTTTCAGCGGTAGAAGTTCGCCAACGATATTCGATTGGAAGTTCGATTCCATGTGTTGAATATCTATTTGTATTAAAAGAATTAATCGGCTCAAAATCTACTTCGTCATTTTGTTCGCTTTCTAAATATAAATTTTGAACATAAGTATTTAAAGTATATCCAATTCCAATTCCAATTGCTTTATTTCTTCTTTTATTAATCGGAATATCTCTGATGTAACCAAACCCAAACCCAAAAGATAAACCTCTCTGATAAGCACTAACAGGTTTATTTAAAAGTAAATTATAAGATACATTTAAATAGATTTGATCTTCGCGATATTTCGTGTCAATTGTGTCCAAATTTACTTGTGAAAAAGATAAAATCGGAATTAAAAAAAGGAGAATATAAAGTGTTTTTTTCATGAAAATAAAAGTACTTATTTAAACAGAATGCTTCAAAAATAATTGGAATAATTTTATAAACCAATATTTAAACCCAAACCAAAAATTTCTTTAGATTGAATTCGAGAAGAAGCGTTGCTATCTGAGACAATTTCAATATTCAAATTTGTAGAAAGATATTTATTTACTTTCATCGTGATATTCAATTGATAATCTAAAAGCATGTTGTTAAATTCTCGAAGATAATCTGCATATAAAGTGAAAATATTCTCAAAATATACATTTTGAATTAATTCAATTTTATAATAAAACATGGCATTAAAACCAAATTCATAATTAGTAGTTCTTCCTTCTTCCACACCAAAATTTCCTGATTGTTCTGGGTTTACAACTGTAACTCTTGAAGTAAGTGGAGATAAATTTAAATAAAGATTATCATTTTCTTTCCACAACATTCCTGGCCCGAAATAAAAATAACCTGGAGAGAGAAAATTAGAAATTTCTTCACGAGGATCTGCATTATAATCTTTATAACCTGGACTATATTGAGATTTAATATTTGCAAAAAAAGAATAACTCCATTTTCCACCTGCAACATATCCTAAAACCGAATTAATTTCAATTTTATCATCTGTTTTTTTAACAGCTTGCTCAGCAGTTTTTGATAAGCCATAAGCAGTCATTACTCTTGTATTCCAAGACCAAGAACCGTGCATATAGTTGAAATTATAATTTAAAGAAACATTTCCACCAATATTATTATCACCTCCAGCAACCCAATTTGAATAAGAAGATTGGTTAATTATAAACTTAAAACTTCCTGAATTTTGCCAAGCTTTTGTTGTCTTTAAAGTTGGAGAATTATCTTGTGCTTGAAAGTTGTAATAAATCAATAAAAATAAAATAAAACAGATAGTATTTTTCATCCAAATTTCATTCTAAGTTTATAAATAAAAGTAAGCACAAAAAATAGGATGAAAAGTTAATCGAACGTTAAAAACCTTATTAAAATATTTAGAATTTTCTAAAATTAATTTCTTCTTTCTTTAGAGGAAATTAATAATTGAAATTTGTTTAAAAATTTTGATTCTTAGAAGAATTAGTATATTTGAGCTTTATTAAAAAAAGATGCACAAAAATTTAGGATTTGAAACTGCAATTGAGTTTTATGGCTGTGATTCGGAGTTGATAGATAGTAAAGTATATATTACAGACGTTTTATTAGAAACTGCAAAAATATTAGATTTAACTGTTGTAAATACTACGATTCATAAGTTTGCGCCAATTGGAGTAAGTGGAGTTATTGTTATTGCAGAAAGTCATATTGCTGTTCATACTTGGCCAGAATATGGATATGTTGCAATTGATTTTTTCACATGTAATCAAAAGTATGATTTTGAAGAAGGAATTACATTTTTAAAGGAAGCTTTAAAAGCGCGTAATTTTGAGAAAAAAGAAATCACAAGAGGAAACATGGAAAAGATCAAAGAACACATGTCTGTCTTAAAATAATACTTCAAATTCGTTAAAAATTTCTAAATTAGGAATTCAGAAATCAAATGTAACAAAATCAGTATTTTGGTTACTTATTGTAAAAACTATTTATGAATAAAAATTATTTAAAAATAAGCTAAGAAATGGGATTATTTGATTTTTTTAAGAAGAAAGAAAAAGAACGTCATTACGATGCCTTAAATGTGAAAGTTGAAGATTTAGACAAAGGATTTATTTTCGATTTTAATATGAAATCATGGGAAGTTGTTGAAGTTTACGAATACGATTGGGGAAATAATTTTTTCACAAGAGAATTTAAAATTCAATCACATGATGAAGTTGCATATTTAGGAATTGAAATGGATGACGAATTATTAGTTACCGTATCTAAAAAAGTCCCTGTTCGTAAAATTCAAAATGATTTACCAGATTTTATTGAAAGACACGATACAGCGCCAAGACAATTATTCTTTGAAGGAAAAAGTTTTTTCCTAGACGAAATTAGTCCAGGATATTTTAGAAATGTTGAAAATGAGAATTGGTCTGAATTTAGAGAATGGTCTTATGAAGATGATTCAGAAGAATATGTTTTAAGCGTGGAACAATGGGGAGAACATGATTTTGAAGCTTCATACGGACATTATATTCATCCAAGAGAAATTAGTAATATTTTACCAAGCGAAGATTAAAAACGTATGAAACATATAAATAAATTTTTTGTGTTTGCTATTAGTTTAGTGATGCTTTCTTCACTGATTAGCTGTGGGGGCGATTCTAATAGAAATACAGCACAAACTACAAAATGGGAAAAAACACCCGTCGATAAGTTGATTGTAAAATACATGGATGTTCCAACATATTCTATCATTTTAGCTGATATGAATTCGGAAAAAGAAGAGTATTTTCACAAATATAAAATCATTTTAGAAAAAGCAACCGGGGTAAAAGATTCTCTTGATATTGAATCACAAACAACAGGTTGGGAAAAAGTTTCTCCTACTTTTTTTGAAAATAATATCAATAATTTAGGAATGGCTTTAGTAACTAAAACAGATGGAAAGTTAGATAAAATCGCTTCTCCTGCTGGATTTAATAATTATGTAGGAAATCCTAAATATGGAGAATGGAAAACAAATTCTTCTGGAGAATCTTTCTGGTCTTTCTATGGAAAATATGCTCTTTTAAGAGATATTTTAGGATTTAATTCTTATCCAGTTTATAGAACTTCATGGTATGATTATGACAGAAACTACCGTGGAAGAAGTTCTTATTATGGTTCAGGAAAATATTCTTATGGAACAAAATCTACAAGAAATACAAGTTCAACTTGGGCATCAAAACCTTCTTCATTTAAAAGCAAAGTTAGAAGTCAAGTAAAAAGAAGTGCAGCAGCATCTTCTTCAAGATCTTATAACGCAAATTCTAGATACTCAAAATCGAATAAAAGTACTAGAAGTAGTTCAAGATATAATTCTAGCAGCTCTTCAAGAAGTAGAGGTGGTGGATTTGGAAAATAAAATTTTAAAAAACTTAAACTAAAAAATGGAAATGTCAATAATAGAATCTTTAGAAAGTTATTACGCATCTTTCGCTTACATTGCAGTAGCGCTAATTTTATTTCTCTTAGGAAAAATTATTTATCAATTATCTCATAAATCTATTAGAGTAAATCATGAAATGGTAGAAGAAGATAATTTTGCTTTTAGTTTTTCTTATGTAGGGTATTTTATTGGATTGTTATTGATTATCGGTGCTTCTATTGTAGGAGAATCTAACGGATTGGTTCAAGATCTAACAGATATGATCGTATATAGCATTTTAGGAATGATTTTATTGAACATTTCCATTTGGTTAAATAATAAAATAATTCTAACAAAATTTGATATCAAAAAAGAAATCATCGAAGACAGAAATGAAGGAACTGGAATTATTGAAGCTGCAATTTCTATTGCAGTTGGATTGGTTCTTTTCGGAGCAATTTCTGGTGAAAGTGGTGGATATTTATTTGGATTTCAAACAGCAATCATTTATTGGTTAGTTGGAATTATTCTTCTTTTTATAACTTCAAAAGTTTATAATATGATGCTTTCCTATGATATCCATGAACACATCGAAAAAGATAATGTTGCTGTTGGAATCGGTTTTAGCGGTTCTCTTATCGCAATTGGAATTATTATTATGAACGCTCTTTTAGGTGATTTTTACGATTGGCCAACAATGGTTTTTGATGTAACTATTCAATTTGTAATTGGATTAATCTTGTTACCAATTTTACGATTTTTCGCTGATAAAATTCTTTTACCTGGAAGTAGTTTAACTTATGAAGTTGTTCATCAAGAGAAGGCAAATAATGGAGCCGCTTTAGTCGAAGCGTTCTCATATATAGGTGGTGCAATATTGATTTTATGGTGTATTTAAATTCTTTAAAAAAGAAATCAACTTTACTAAAAATGGCAATTTTTGCAACTGGTTTTGCAGGAATTGTTGCAGAATATACGTTATCAACTCTAGCTTCTTATTTCTTAGGAAATTCAGTTTTTCAATTTACAATGATTGTTTCTCTGATGCTTTTTTTCATGGGAATTGGAAGTCGGATTAGTAAAAAAATTAATGGAAATCTAATCAATAAGTTCCTTTATTTGGAACTTATTTTGTCTGTATTAGTTTCTATTTCTTCTGTTTTAGTTTATACAATTGCAGCTTTTACAGACTATTATGGAATTGTAATTTATCTTCTTTGTATTGCTGTCGGATTGCTTATCGGAATTGAAATTCCAATTGTTGTTCGTATCAATGAAGAATACGAAGAATTAAAATCTAATATTTCTTCAGTTTTAGAAAAAGATTATTATGGAAGTTTATTAGGTGGAGTATTTTTTGGATTTGTAGGTTTACCAATTTTAGGTCTAACTTATACACCGTATATTCTTGGTTTTGTAAATTTTGCTGTAGCACTTTTACTTTTCTTTTCGTTAAAAAACAACTTAGAAAAAAAGCGATTAATTCAAGTTTTATTTATTGGAGTTTTTGCTTTTATTGGTTTTGGAGCATATACAGCTTCACCGATTATTCAGTGGGGAGAACAGCAAAAATATGCAGATAAAATCATTTATTCTGAACAAACAAAATATCAAAAAATTGTCATGACGCAATGGCAAGATTATTATTGGCTTTATTTGAATAATAATCTTCAGTTTTCTTCACAAGATGAACCAATGTATCATGAACCTTTAGTGCATCCTGCAATGCAATTACACCCAAATCCAAAAAATATTTTAGTTCTTGGAGGAGGAGATGGTTGTGCTGCAAGAGAACTTTTAAAATATGATTCTGTAGAAACAATTGATTTGGTTGATTTAGATCCGAAAATGACGGAATTAGCAATGAATCATCCTGTTCTGACAAAGATTAATAATAATTCTTTTCATCATGAAAAGGTAAATGTTCAAAATACAGATGCATATCTTTATATAGAAAAGAATAAGGATAAATTTTATGATATCATAATCATCGATTTACCAGATCCACGTTCTGTTGATTTAGGTAGAATGTATTCTTATGAATTTTACTCAAATTGTTATCGAAAACTTCGTCCAAATGGTGTCATAATCACACAAGCAGGAAGTCCTTATTATGCGACGAAATCGTTTTTAAGTATCGAAAAAACCATGAAAGCTGCAAAATTTAAAGTTGCACCAATGCATAATCAAGTTTTAACAATGGGAGAATGGGGGTGGATTCTCGGAATAAAAACAAATGAAGACATTTCAGTTAAAAATACTTTACGTAATTTAACTTTTGAGAATGTGGAAACACGTTGGATTAATCATGATGCAATGCAATTAATGACATCTTTTGGGAAGAATTTCTTTATTTCAGAAAAAGATAGTATTGAAATAAATAAAGTGCACAATCCTGTTGTTCATCGCTATTACAACAAAGGAAATTGGGATATTTATTAATTTTAAAAAAAGAAAAAAGCAATGAAATATATATTTACTAAAAAGAATAATTGGATTTACTTAACAATTATAATTTACTATATTTTATTGCAACTTTTAGTATATTTTGAAAATGCTTCGGATAAATCAAATATTCATGATTTAAAAGATGCTTTTTGGTATTCTATCGTAACATTAACAACGGTCGGATACGGAGATTTCTATCCTGTAACTTTTGCAGGAAGAGCAGTAGGAATCTTATTTGTTGTTGGAAGTTTAGGAGTTTTGAGTTACATCATTAGTAAACTTACAGATAACATTAGAAGATATATGGATTATAAAAAACAAGGTTATTTCGGAACAAAAATGGAAGGACATTATATAATTATTGGTTGGAGTAGTTTTACAAATAAAATTGTAGAACAAATTATAAATGCAAATAAAAAAGTTGTTGTAATTACTAATAAACGTGAAGATGTTGATTTGATTAAATCTTCATATCCTACAAAAAATTGTTTTGTTCTTTATACAGAATTAAACGATTTTAAATCCTATGTAAAAGCAAATATCGATAAAGCAAAAAGAGTTTATTTGGAATTTGAAAGTGACACAGATACACTAGTTTTTGCCATTAATTTGAAGAAAAACTTTCCAAATGTAAAAGGTGTAATTGTTCTGAATAATGTAGAATTAAAAGAATCTTTTAAATACCTTGGTTTTGATTTTATTGTTTCTAAAGATGATTTGGTTTCAAAATTTGTTGCAAGTTATATTTTTGAACCTTTTGTAGCTCTTTATACAGAAGATTTAATTGCAACTTCTACAAATGAAGATCAAACTGACATTGTTCAATTACCTGTTGAAAAAGGAAATAAATGGATTGGAACTGACTATTATGATGCTTTTGTTTCGATGAAAAAAGAATCAAATTGTATTTTAATTGGTGTTACTAGAGACGGAACTATTTTTAAAAATCCAAAAGATTTTATCATTAAAGAAAATGACCTTTTACTGTTGATTGCAAATGTTTTAGAAAAGCAAAATTTAAAAACTTCGATGTATTAAATTTCTTTAAAAGATAATTTTATCTCTTATGATTAATATCATAAAAAATCAGCACTTTAAATGATAGATTTGTCCTCTAATTTAGATTGGACGAATAATGGATTTTAAAGAAGAGATATTAAGATTGAAGAAGGAAAAAAATGCAGTTATTTTAGCTCATTATTACCAATTTCCAGAAATTCAAGAAATAGCGGATTATGTTGGAGATAGTCTTGGACTTTCACAAAAAGCTGCCGAAACTGATGCAGATGTAATTGTTTTTGCTGGAGTTCATTTTATGGCAGAAACCGCTAAAATTTTAAACCCTTCCAAAAAAGTTGTTTTACCAGATTTAAATGCAGGTTGCTCTCTTGCAGATTCTTGTCCACCTGAAGCTTTTAGTGAATTTTTAAAACAACATCCAAATCACAAAGTTGTTACATACGTTAATTGCAGCGCTGAAGTAAAAGCAATGACAGATATTGTTTGTACTTCTTCAAATGCTTTGAAAATAATTGATTCTATTCCAGAAGATCAACCGATAATTTTTGCTCCTGATAGAAATTTAGGAAGTTATATCATGAAAGAAACGGGTAGGGATATGATTTTATGGGATGGAAGTTGTTTAGTTCATGAAGCTTTTTCAATTGACAAGCTAATTGAATTGCATAAAAAACATCCAGATGCGACTATCATTGCACACCCAGAATCAGAAGCACATATTTTAAAAACTGCTGCTTACATTGGTTCTACTGCTGGTATGATTAATTATGTAAAAGAAAATCCAGAGAAAAAATATATTGTTGCAACAGAAGTTGGAATTCTTCATGAAATGCAGAAAAGAATTCCTGAAGCAGTATTAATTCCTGCGCCAGCAAAAGAGGATAATACTTGTGCTTGTAGCGAATGTGGATATATGAAAATGAATACACTTGAAAAACTTTATAAGTGTATGTTAGAAGAAAGTCCAGAAGTAAATGTAGATGAAAAAATAGCTAAAAAAGCATTGTTACCAATTGAAAGAATGTTGGAACTTTCTAAATAAAATAAGATGAATTGTGATGTTTTAGTAATAGGTTCGGGAATTGCAGGATTAAGTTTTGCTATTAAAATGGCAGAAAATTGTCCTGAAAAAAAAGTAATAATTGTTACAAAATCAACAAAAGAAGAATCTAATACAAAATATGCGCAAGGAGGAATCGCTGTTGTTCACAATTTCGAAAAAGATTCTTTTCAAAAACATATTCAAGATACCATTATCGCTGGTGATTATGCTTGTGATGAAGATGTAGTGAAAATGGTTGTAGAGGAAGGAGTTTTACGTTTAAAAGATCTTTTAGAATGGAATGTTTCTTTTGATAAAGATAAAAATGGGGAAATAGATTTAGGAAAAGAGGGAGGACATTCAGAAAACAGAGTTTTACATCATAAGGACATAACAGGATTCGAGATAGGAAAAAAATTGCTATGGAAACTTAAAACACTCGAAAATGTTGAAATTTTAGCACATCATTTTGCGATTGATTTGATAACTGAACATCAATTATTAGGAACTGTTTATGAAAAAACAAGATGTTTTGGTGCTTATGTTTTGGATCAAGAAAAAGATGAAATTTTATCAATTCATGCAGAATCTACTATTTTAGCAACAGGTGGAATTGGAAAAGTTTTTGGACATACTACAAATCCTAATATTGCCACTGGAGATGGAATAGCAATGGCTTATCGAGCAAAAGCATTAATTTCTGATATGGAATTTATTCAGTTTCATCCAACTGCTTTATTTGAAGAGAAAAATGGTAAAGCTTTTTTAGTTTCAGAAGCTGTGAGAGGATTTGGTGCGTATTTAAGAAATGTTCATGGAGAACGTTTTATGAAAAAATATGATAACAGATTAGAATTAGCTTCTAGGGATATTGTTTCACAAAGTATCGAAAAAGAGATTAAAAATACAAATCATGAGTGTGTGTATTTAGATTGTACACATTTAAAAATTGATACTTTCAAAAATCATTTTCCAACTATTTATGAAAAATGTAAATCTTTAGGTATTTATATTGAAAAAGACTGGATTCCTGTAATTCCTGCTTCACATTATTCTTGTGGTGGAATTTTGGTTGATAAACATGGGAAAACTTCTATAACGAATTTGTTTGCTTGTGGTGAATGTTCTAAAACTGGTTTGCATGGAGCGAATCGATTAGCTTCAAATTCTTTATTGGAAGCTTTGGTTTACGCACATAATATTTTTGAATTTTTAAAAACAAAAAAAGTAATTAAACCAAAAATTGATTTACCAAAATGGAATTATTTACATAAAGATGAAATTGTAGATAAATTGGAAATTGATCAATTAACAAAAGAATTACAACAATTAATGCATCAAAATGTTGGAATTGAGAGAGCTAATAAAGATTTATTTATAGCAAAGAAAAAAATTGAAGATTTACACCAAGCAGTGGAGAGAAAATACAAAGCTACAAAGATTAATGTTCCGTTATGTGAATTAAGAAATATGCTAAATACGGCTTACCTAATTGTAGAGAATTCTATATCGCAAAACGATAATAAAGGATGTTTTTTTAAGAGAGATAATTGCTTGGATTTAAATAGATATGTACATTAAAAAGTGTACATGATAAATATTTTTTTCAGTTCTACTATTTAATAACTTATTAATTTCTTTTTGCTTTCAATTCTAAGAATAGTCTGGAATTTTCTGCCCCCTATTAATGCTATTTTCCAAAAGCCCCATTCAAATTTTTATCATGCACTTTTTCCAATTAAATGTCGATTTGTCTGTTAATTTGTTGGTCTAATGATAAGAAAGTTTCAGTTCTTGAAACTCCTTTAATTTTTTGAATTTCATTCGTGATTAATTCCATTAAATGTTCATTATCCCTACACATTACTTTTATAAAAATTGAATAACTTCCAGTTGTAAAGTGACTTTCTAATACTTCCTGAATTTTATTCAAACTTTTAAGAACAGAAGCATGATGATTCCCAGAATCTAAATAGATTCCAATGAAAGCCATTGTATTATATCCAAAATTTTTAGGGTCTATAATATATTTTGATCCCAAAATATATCCTGCAGATTCGATTTTCCTTAGTCTTTGATGTATAGCTGCTCCAGAAATTCCAATTTCTCTTGCAATTTTTAAGATTGGAATTCTTGCATCATCCATCAAATACTTTAGGATAGTTTTATCAATGCCATCTAAAGTATAGTTTTTTGTAGTCATTTATTAGTTGATTTACAGATTATTAATCCGAAATGTAAGGTATTTTTTTGAATTATTCAAGAAAATAAAAAAAAGGATGCAAAATTTTGCATCCTTTTCTTAATATTTTGAAAGATTTATATATTCTAAATCTTTATTATTTCATTTCGAAATCTTCCATGAACTTCGTAGTATAGTTTCCTGCTACATAGTCTGGGTGCTCCATTAATTGTCTATGGAATGGAATTGTTGTTTTAATTCCTTCAATTACGAACTCATCTAATGCTCTTTTCATTTTATTAATTGCTTCTTCTCTTGTTTGAGCAGTTACAATTAATTTAGCAATCATTGAATCGTAATTTGGTGGGATAACGTAATTAGCATACACATGTGTATCTAAACGTACTCCGTGTCCTCCTGGTGCGTGGAAAGTAGTAATTTTTCCTGGAGAAGGTCTGAAGTCATGGTGTGGATCTTCAGCATTGATACGACATTCGATTGAATGTAGTTTTGGAAGGTAATTTTTACCAGAAATTGGCACTCCAGCAGCAACTAAAATTTGCTCACGAATTAAATCAAAGTCAATTACTTGTTCTGTAATTGGGTGCTCAACCTGAATACGAGTATTCATCTCCATGAAGTAGAAATCTCCATGTTTATCTACTAAATACTCTACAGTTCCAGCTCCCTCATATTTGATATATTCAGCGGCTTTAATTGAAGCTTCTCCCATTTTATGACGTAATTCTTCTGTCATGAAAGGAGAAGGAGTTTCTTCTGTTAATTTTTGGTGACGTCTCTGAACAGAACAATCTCTTTCAGATAAATGACATGCTTTACCGTAAGAATCTCCAACAATTTGAATCTCAATGTGACGAGGCTCTTCGATTAATTTTTCCATGTACATTCCGTCATTACCAAAAGCAGCTCCTGCTTCTTGACGAGCAGAATCCCAAGCATCTCTTAGGCTTTCTTTTTCCCAAACAGCTCTCATTCCTTTTCCACCTCCTCCGGCAGTTGCTTTAAGCATTACAGGATAACCTACTTCTTCAGCTAATTTCTCAGCTTCTTCGTAACTATCTAATAATCCTTCAGAACCTGGAATTGTTGGTACTCCTGCAGCTTTCATTGTAGCTTTTGCAGAAGCTTTATCTCCCATTTTCTCAATCATTTCTGGAGAAGCTCCGATAAATTTAATATCGTGCTCTTCACAGATTTTAGAGAATTTTGCATTTTCAGATAAGAAACCATAACCTGGGTGAATTGCATCAGCATTTGTGATTTCAGCAGCTGCAATAATATTTGACATTTTTAGGTAAGACTCACTACTTGGTGCAGGTCCAATACATACAGCTTCGTCAGCAAATTTAACGTGTAAACTTTCTGCATCAGCAGTAGAATAAACTGCAACAGTTTTGATTCCCATCTCTTTACATGTTCTGATTACACGTAAAGCGATTTCACCTCTATTGGCAATTAATATTTTTTTAAACATAATTACTTCAGATTAGTTCAACAAATGTTGAAGTTTATTAAGATGGATCTACTAAGAACAATGGTTGTCCAAATTCAACTGGAGAAGAATCTTCAACTAAAACCTTTACGATTTTACCAGAAACTTCTGATTCGATTTCGTTGAATAATTTCATCGCCTCGATAATACAAACAATACTATCAGGTTTTACTTCATCACCTACTTCTGCGAATACAGGTTTGTCTGGAGATGGTTTTCTATAGAAAGTTCCAATGATTGGAGAAGTAATAGTCACATATTTAGACTCATCTTCTGAAGCAGCTGGCTTTGCTTCTTCGGCAGCTGGAGTTGCAGCAGGCGCTGCAGCTGGAGCAGCAGCTTGTTGTGGAGCGGCAGCAGGCATTGACATTTGTTGTGGCATTGCCATTGGCGTAGCTTGTTGTACGATTGTAGTCTCAGTTTTCTCTGGACCAGTTTTAATCGTAAGTTTTACGTCTTCCATTTCAAGTTTTACTTCACTTGCTCCTGATTTTGCTACAAATTTAATCAGATTTTGAATTTCTTTTAAATCCATATTCGTTTAGTTTTGATTTAATTATTTTGAATCATAAGCCCATTTTAAAAGGATTGATCCCCATGAGAATCCTCCTCCAAATGCAGCGAATATAATATTATCTCCTTTTTTTAATTGCTCTTCGTAATCTGCAATCAATAACGGTAAAGTTCCAGAAGTCGTATTTCCATACTTGTGAATATTTACCATAACTTTTGACATATCTAAGTCAATTCTGTTTGCAGTCGCTTCAATAATTCTCATATTAGCTTGATGTGGAGCTAACCAGTTGATATCTTCTTTAGTAAGATTATTTCTAGTTAACATTTTTTCACTAACATCCGCCATATTAGAAACAGCATGTTTAAATACTGTTCTTCCTTCTTGGTGTACAAAGTGCTTTTTATTTTTTACTGTTTCTTCTGAAGCAGGCATTACAGAACCTCCAGCTTCCACATGTAAAAATTCTCTTCCAGCACCATCAGTTCTTAAGAATTCATCTTGAACTCCATAACCATCTGTACTTGGTTCGAATAAAACAGCTCCAGCACCGTCTCCAAAAATAATACAAGTTGCTCTATCTGTATAATCGATGATTGAAGACATTTTATCTCCACCAATTAATAAAACTTTTTTGTATTTTCCTGATTCGATATAACTAGAAACTAAAGACATCCCATATAGAAAACTAGAACATGCAGATTCAATATCAAAAGCAAACGCATTTGATGCTCCGATTTTACTAGCTACATATGCCGCTGTAGATGCTGCAAACATATCAGGTGTCGCAGTTGCTACTACTACAAGATCAATTTCTTTAGGATCTAATTGCTTTTTTTCAATTAATTGTTCGGCGGCTTTGATAGCCATATAAGAAGTTCCTTCACCTTCTTTTTTAAGGATTCTTCTTTCTTTTATTCCGGTTCTAGTAACAATCCATTCGTCGTTTGTATCCACCATTGTTTCTAACTCTTTGTTAGTTAACACATATTCTGGCACATATTTTCCAACGGCAGTGATTGCTGCAGTTATTTTATTCATAATTTACAATCTTATTTCATCTAAAAATGAAAGCCAAAGTAATAAAATTTTATTCAAAAAATGACTTAAAAAATGTATTTTTTCGTTCTTTTTGGGCAAAAAAAAAGGAAAAACCCTCAAATCTGAGGGTTTTTCCAATGTTTTTCTTCTAATATGTTGTATTAAGCTTCAACACTTTCTTCAGTATCAATAACTACTTGTCCTCTGTAGTATAATTTTCCTTCATGCCAGTGAGCTCTGTGGTATAAGTGAGCTTCTCCAGTTGTTGGATCTACTGCGATTTGAGGAATAGAAGCTTTATAATGAGTTCTTCTCTTATTTCTTCTTTGTTTTGATATTTTTCTTTTAGGATGTGCCATTGCTAAATTTATTAATTATATTATTTTAACTTTCTTAATTTTTCCCATCTAGGATCAACATATTCTTCTTCTGTTGATTCTTCTTCTACTTCTTTTGGAGCATATGTTTCTAATCTATCAAAAACATCTGTCTCTAAAGTTCCATCTTCTATTCCTGGATGAATCCTTTTTTGTGGAATAGATAAAACGATCAATTCATAAATATACTGTGCAACATTTAATTGAAATTCTGCTCTTGGTAGAATTAAGATTTCTTCATTCTCATCATTAAATTCTTCCCCAAACTTTACAATTAATGGTAATTCTCCAGTAATTTCTTGATCAAATAATTCATTTGTTAAGTCACAATTCAGTCTAATAAATCCTGAAACCTTGAAAAAAAGCTCAAACATAGTGCTTTTTTTATTGAATTCTAAATCTACTTTTAAATTCACTAAATCAAAGTCTTCATCGAACTGAAAAAGCTTAAAGAACGTGTTATCAATTTGATATTCAAATTGGTGTTTTGTTTCCTTTAATCCAACAAATGGAATATTAAATGTTTTCAAATCTTTCATCTTAAACATCAATTTGAGCGTGCAAAGATATAAAATTATCATTAATTCCTATTATGGAATTAAAAAAATATCTATGCTACGAAGTTTTTTTAACTTTTAATACATTTTTTGTCAAGGTTTTATACTCTTCTCTAGTTCTATGAATATTAATTGCTTGAAATAATGCTTCTTTAAACGAACTTTCATCACCTAAACCTTTTCCTGCAATATTATAAGCAGTTCCATGGTCTGGAGATGTTCTGATTTCACTTAAACCAGCTGTATAATTTACACCATTTCCAAAAGCAATTGTTTTAAAAGGAGCTAAACCTTGATCATGATACATCGCTAAAACAGCATCAAATTCTTTATAAGTTCCCGAACCAAAAAAACTATCTGCTGCATATGGGCCGTAAACTAACTTCCCATCATTTAAGAATTCTTCCAAAGTTGGTCGAATAATTTCATCGTCTTCAGTTCCAATTACACCATGATCTCCACAATGTGGATTTAATCCTAAAACAGCGATTTTCGGTCTATCAATTCCAAAATCTTCTACTAAAGATTTATACATGATATTTACTTTTTTCTGAATTAATTCTGGAGTAATTGTCTCTGCAACCTTCGAAATAGGAATATGTCCCGTAATCAATCCTACTCGTAATTCATCTGTCATAAGGATCATTAATGATTCTCCTTCTAACTGTGATTCTAAATATTCTGTGTGTCCAGGAAAAGTAAATTCCTCCGATTGAATATTGTCCTTATTAATAGGAGCAGTTACTAAAACATCAATTTCTTTATTTTTTAAAGCCTCTGTTGCTTTTTCTAAAGATAAAAATGCATATTTTCCTGCTTCTTTTGAAGGTTTACCATAAGAAATAGTAACTTCTTCTTTCCAAATATTACAAACGTTGAACTTTCCATGTAATGCTTTACTTGGTTCATTAATTCCTTGTGTTTGAATATTTAATTTTAATGATTTTTTGTAAAAAGATATTACTTTGGATGAAGCAAATAGAATAGGTGTACAAATCTCTAACATTCGTTTGTCTAAAAATGTTTTTAGTACGATTTCAGAACCAATTCCATTCAAATCTCCAATAGATATACCTACTTTTATTTTTTCCTCTTTCTCCATTCACGAGATTATTTATGTACTAAACAATGTATTATAAAGATATTCATTTTCATCGGTAAATATTATTTTAATTTCTATTTATTTGGGCATTTCCTTTTCTAAGGAAAAGGTCGGGCTTTCCACTATATCTTTTGCTGCAAATATGCAGGCAGCAAAAGGATGCCGCTACAATCCCTAATGCATTTTAAACTTATTTCCGTTGATAATCGTTGAATAACTTTTATTTAGTACAATGATTATTATTACTTTTGAAGTACCAAAAATAAACAATAAAATTAATTATTATGTTTACGGGAATAATTGAAACTCTAGGTAGGGTTAAAAACATAGAAAAAGAAGGAACAAATGTTCACTATACAATCGAAAGTGAAATTACTTCTGAGTTAAAAATTGATCAAAGTGTTGCACATAATGGTGTTTGTCTTACTGTGGTTGCAATTAATAATAATGAATATACAGTTACAGCAATTCAAGAAACTTTAGAAAAGACAAATCTAGAAGATTTAGAAATCGGATCGATTGTGAATTTGGAAAGAGCGATGAAACTTGGTGATAGATTAGATGGTCATATCGTTCAAGGTCATGTGGATCAAACAGGTGTTTGTACAAATATTAAAAAGGAAGATGGAAGTTGGATTTTTACTTTTTCTTACAGTCCAAATAAAAACAATGTAACTATTGAAAAAGGTTCGATTACGATTAATGGAACTAGCTTAACAGTTGTAAATTCAAAAGAAAATGAATTTAGTGTTGCAATAATTCCTTATACTTACGAACATACAAACTTCCATACTTTTACGGTCAATACAAGAATAAATCTTGAGTTCGATGTGGTTGGGAAATATGTAGCTAGATTATTGAAGCTTTAATTTCTTTTTATAAATAGTATAAGCTCCTAATCCAACTGCTGCAATTACTAATATTAAAATATTAGAATCAATTGGAAGGTGAGGAGGCAAAACTATAGGTTCAGGGTAACCGTCCGGCGGTGTCGGAGGAGCCTGTTCTTGCGCTACGATGGTCGAAGAGGCGATTAATGCTATGATGAAATTAAAAATATTTTTCATGGGGCAACTACTAAATAAATTTTTACGCAATATTACATAAAAAACTTTAACAATTAAACTGTTAAAGTTTTTTTATATTATTTTTTTTAAAACACTAGGTCAATATAATAAAAACTTAGCAATGTTTAAAATAAACGATGAAAGCAAATAAAATATTTTAACATTTAAGCAATAATTATAATAATTAACGAATTGGAAAACTTATATTTAACTTGATGAAATTGTAATTTTTAGGTTATGAGTTGGATTTATCTGATTATCGCTGGATTATTTGAAATTGGTTGGCCTTTAGGATTGAAATTATCACAAACAAATTCACATTATAAAATTTCTGGAATTGTATTATCCGTTGCTGCGATGGCTTTCAGTGGTTATTTTCTATGGATGGCACAAAAACATATTCCAATTGGAACTGCTTATGCAGTGTGGACAGGAATTGGAGCTGTTGGAACTTTAATTATCGGAATTATTTTCTTTGGAGATTCCTCTAGTATTCTTCGCTTACTTTCAGCATCCCTTATTATTATTGGGATTGTCGGTCTGAAAATTGCAAATTAAAAAGGATGAACACAAATTTTGTATTCACCCTTTTTAAACTTTTCTTTTTCAATTTAATTTCTCCCAACTATTCTTCTACGAAATGATTAAAAGTGTATTCTTGCCATTTTTGATTTTCTCTTTCTGTTTGATTAAAACGATATTCAGAATCGATTTTAAGTTTTATTTGTTCTGATAAAGGATTTGTTTCACTATACTTTTTAAAAGTTTCTACATCATATTTAATACGCATTAAATATTCTAGATCTACAATTTTTGCTTGATATAAATTAAATTTTGTAAAAATAGCATTCCAATTAAAAAATGAAATAAGAAGTAGAAATGTTCCAATTATTTGCACATTTGTTTTTAATAAATACCAAAAAGTTTTTTTGTTTTGAATTTTAATAAAAGTCGTAAAAAGTCCAATTAAAGTGGATGTTAAAAATAAAATCACACCAAATCTTTTATACGTAAATCCGCTAAATTGAATGTATTGTGTATTTCTATAAATTGTAGTAAAAACCAGAATAATATTTAAAGTAATCCAGATATAACTTAAAATTTTTAAACTTTTATTCTTTTTGTAGAAATTGATATTTCCTCTAAAAAAATAAAGAATAATTCCAATTGCAAAAATGATGGAAATAATTAATGTGTTAACTCCTTGATGAACAGCTTCTGAAAGTGTAGTACTTTTTAACTCTGGACTTTCCATAAAAAAAGTAATGAAATAGAAAATCAAAATCGCATTTAACGTAATTAATAAACTATTTCCAATTTGAGTTTCTTGAATTTTTCTTTTCTGATTTTTTAAACTTTCTTTTTTCTTTAAAAGATGTAATGGAGACTTTAAATCTATTTTTGTCAGATTTTCAATTTTATTTGAAAACGAGATTTTATAAAGTATAATAAAAGCGGCTAATGTTGTAAAAATCCAATCAAATCGAATTGTAATATTGCTAAATATTTCTGCAAATTTTTCATTTGAACTGCTATAAAGAAGGATGAAAATAATCCCAATTATAAATGATATTCCGATTAAGATAAAATAGAAAATATATTTTTTGAGATTAAATTTATGACTAGTAGTTTCTTTTCGAATTTCTAAAAAAGCTACAGTATTGAAAATTCCATTAATGATTTTCGTGATATAACTATTTTGTGTGTTAATCAATGTTCCAACGAATAAAAAGAAGGAAAAAAATAAAGACCAAAAAACATAAGTTGATTGATGAAAAAATGGAACTATCGAAAGTCCTAAAAATAACATTCCAGAAAATAGAGCACTTTTATTTTTACTGTTTTCGGAATGTGTAATTAATAAATAAGGTGTGAAAAGAATACCGAAAATTGCCAGATTTAATCCGATATTTTGATTTAAAAATAATACTGTAAACAAGATTGCTAGTACAATATTATAACTAATAATGATTTTATTTTTCATATTTTTAATTTTAAAAGAACTTTGAAATTCAAAGT
Source organism: Aureivirga marina (assembly GCF_015767265.1). GTDB lineage: Bacteria > Bacteroidota > Bacteroidia > Flavobacteriales > Flavobacteriaceae > Aureivirga > Aureivirga marina. The sequence continues at coordinate 785,601 of NZ_JADPIB010000001.1, read as the reverse complement.
AAATGCATAAAAAAATTTAAAGTTGACTAGATTTAATAATTTGTTCTAAAGCTTCAATATGTTTTTTGAAAGCTTCTTTTCCTGTAGAAGTTGCAGAATATTTTGTGTTTGGTTTTCGTCCAATAAATTGTTTTTGAACTAAGATAAATTCCTCTTTTTCAAGTGCTTTTAAATGACTTGCCAAATTTCCATCTGTAACTCCTAATAATTCTTTTAAACTTTTAAAATCCACAGCATCATTCACAACTAAAGCACTCATTATGCCTAGTCGAATTCTGTGATCAAAAGTTTTATTTATATGTAAAAGAATATCTTTCATTTCAGATGTAATTTTAACAAGATGCAAATGTAATAGAACTATCTATTTTATTAGAAATATTTATCATGATTTTTATAATTATTTAATTTAAAGTTATTAATCTTTTTGATGTAAACCAACTCGATAAGAAAGCTGATGTCCCATATTTGGTCCAACTTTTTCCAAAATTTTTTCAGAATATGTTTTTCCTTCTAATTCATAATCGATGGAAATATTACAAATATTTTTTACTAAAATCCATTTCGTATTACTTTCACTTTCATTTAATTTTGAGATAAAAGCATCATCTTCACATCCGCTTATTTGTAAATTTGAAATTGTCGAATCCGTTGCATTTACCACTTCAATTCGAATAGTATCTTTTAATTTGGTTGAAAAAAATACATATAAAAGAACTACAGGAATATTGATAAATAATATAGCTGAACCTTTGTAATATTTATGTTTCATTTTCTGATTTGTCAATGATTTTAGCATCAACAAAACGAATATTGAAAAATTCACAATTCCTGCTATTAAAGTATAATAGTAACATGCAATTGCTATTCGAATTGTACTATTATAAAAAAAGATACACATAAAAAGTGTTCCTATCAAAAATGAAATAAATGCTGATAAATATGCTTTTCTATGAAGTTTCATTTTTGTCAATTTCTATCGTGTTGATAATAAAAAATGATTCCATATAAAATATGTAAGATTCCAAAACCAATTGCCCAGAATGTAATTCCATATCCGATAAAGAATAGAGAAATTAGACCTAAAATAATTTCAGAAATTCCTAAATATTTAATTGTTCCAAGTGTATATTTACTTGCACTAAAAAGAGCAACACCATAGAAAATCAAAGTTGCAGGAGCAATAATTCCATAGTATTTTTTAATCATTAAAATCACACAGAAAATCCCACCAGTAAAAAGCGGAACACAAAAATCAATCAATAATTTTTTAGTTAAAGAATTCCAAATCGCTTCCTTATTTTTTTTCGCTTTTTTATACGTTAAAATAAATCCAGTAGTAATACTTAAAACTAATACAGCCGCAGCAACCAGAATTAATTTAATCCTTAAAAGATATACATTTTCGTATCTATAAATAGAAAAATCACTTATATATTGTTTAATTAAAGCATTTCCAGCGAAAGCTCCAATTAGAGCATAAATTCCTGCTAGAATTCCTGACATTCCACTAAGCGATAAAAATTTAGTAGAACGATTCATAATTGATTTAATTTCAGTGATATCTTTTAAGTAATTTTCTGTATTCATGATTAAAGTACTTTGAAATACAAAGTAAAGTAATATTTGGCAATTATTCAAATAAAAAAATCAGGAAAATCAGAAACTTTTTATAAAAACAGAAGTTAACAGTTTTCTAAAAAATCATTCGTTTATTTTATTTACATTTGTTAAAATCAAATTATAAATTCAATAACAAAATGAGAAACATTGTTATAGCAACAATAATTGGAGCTATGGGAATATCATGTTCTTCACCAAATAAAGAGGATAAAAAAGATACTGCTCAAGGTCTTACATATCCAGTTACAAAACAAGTAAATCAAGTGGATAAATATTTCGGTACAGAAGTTAAAGATCCATATCGTTGGTTAGAAGATGATCGTTCCCCTGAAACGGAAGCATGGGTAAAGGAAGAGAATAAAGTAACTTTCGATTATCTAAATAAAATTCCATACAAAAATGAAATCAAAGAACGATTAGAAAAATTATGGAATTACGAAAAAGTAAGTGCTCCTTTTGTAGAAGGTGATTATACTTACTTTTATAAGAATGATGGATTACAAAATCAATCTGTTTTATATAGACAAAAAGGAGAGGGAGAACCAGAAATTTTCTTAGATCCAAATAAATTCGCTGCTGATGGAACAACTTCTTTAGGACAAGTTTCTTTTTCTGAAAGTGGAAAAATTGTTGCTTATTCTATTTCTGAAGGAGGTTCAGATTGGAGAAAAATTATCATTTTAAATGCAGAAGATAAAAAGGTAATTGGAGATACATTAGTTGATGTAAAATTCTCTGGAATTTCTTGGAAAGGAGACGAAGGTTTCTATTATTCAAGTTATGATAAGCCAAAAGGAAGTGAGCTTTCTGCTAAAACAGATCAACATAAATTATACTACCATAAACTTGGAACTCCACAAAGCGAAGATAAAGTTATCTTTGGTTTAGATCAAAAAAGAAGATATGTAGGAGGAAACGTTACTTCTGATAATAAATTCTTAGTAATTACTGCTGCAACTTCGACTTCTGGAAATGAATTATATCTTCAAGATATTTCAAAACCAAATTCTAAAATTGTTCCTGTTGTTACAAACTTTGATTCGGATAGTTATGTTATCGATAATAAAGGAGATAAACTTTATATCGTTACGAATTTAGACGCTCCAAACAAAAGAATTGTTACTGTAGATGCTAAAAACCCAACTCCAGAAAATTGGAAAGATTTTATCGCAGAAACTGAAAATGTTTTAGAGCCAACAAAAGGTGCTGGATATTTCTTCGCAGAATATATGGTGCACGCTGTTTCTCAAGTAAAACAATATAATTATGATGGAAAATTAGTTCGTGAAATCGAATTACCAGGAATTGGAACAATTAATGGTTTTGGTGGTAAAAAAGATGCAAAAGAATTATACTATACTTTTACAAATTATATCACACCAAGTTCTATTTTTAAATTTGATCCAGCATCTGGAAAATCTGATTTATTCAGAAAACCAAAAATCGATTTCAACAGTGATGATTACGAATCGAAACAAGTATTTTATACTTCTAAAGATGGAACAAAAGTTCCTATGATTATCACGCATAAAAAAGGATTGAAATTAGATGGTAAAAATCCAACTATCTTATATGGATATGGTGGATTCAACATTAGTTTAACACCTTCTTTTAGTATTGCAAATGCTGTTTGGTTAGAATACGGTGGAGTTTACGCTGTAGCTAACTTAAGAGGTGGTGGAGAATATGGTAAAAAATGGCACGATGAAGGAACACAAATGAAAAAACAAAATGTGTTTGATGATTTCATCGCTGCTGCTAATTATTTGAATGAACATCAATATGCTACTTCTGATTATTTAGCAATCAGAGGAGGATCAAATGGAGGTCTTTTAGTTGGAGCAACGATGACTCAGCGACCTGACTTAATGAAAGTTGCACTTCCTGCGGTTGGGGTTTTAGATATGTTACGTTACCACACATTTACTGCTGGAGCTGGTTGGGCTTACGATTATGGAACTTCTGAGCAATCTCAAGAAATGTTTAACTACTTAAAAGGTTATTCTCCTGTTCATAATGTGAAAAAAGGTGTGCAATATCCTGCAACTTTAATTACAACTGGTGATCATGATGATAGAGTAGTTCCTGCACATTCATTCAAATTTGCTGCTGAATTACAAGCAAAACAAACTGGACCAAATCCTGTTTTAATTCGAATTGAAACAAATGCTGGTCACGGAGCTGGAACTCCAGTTTCTAAAACTATCGAGCAATACGCAGATATTTTCTCGTTTACGCTTTACAACATGGGAATTAAGAAATTACATGAATAATAGTTTATAAATAGCAAGTATAAAAGCAACAATCTGAAAATGGTTGTTGCTTTTTTTTTGTAATTTTGTTTTATGCAAAAGATACTTGTTTATATCGCTTTAGCTTTGGCTATTTTTTATTTAGTCAAGAAATATATTTTAAAACCTAAGAAGAAAAATAAAGATTCTAATTGTTCTTCTGATTGTGGTTGTGGAAAAGGTTAATTGTTAATAACTTGTTGATAACTTGAATTTTATTTAAAATTTGTAGTATTGTAAATTATCTTTTCTAATTTCTTTTTTTCTTCATTAAATTGCTCTTCATTCCAAGAAAAATAAGAAGAAAATACTTCTAAAATAATCTCTTTTTCTTTTTTTAATTTTTTAATATTGAAAAGTAATAAACTTGTTCTTCGAATAATAAAATCTTCGGGAGTTAAGACCATTTCATGTTTTAAACAAAATTGAATTTCTGCTTTTGTAAGTATCTCTAAATCGAGTTTTTCATTTTTAGATTTTGCAATTTTTAAAATTTCTTCTGTTTGTTTTCCAAATGTATGTACTAATCTTTTTGCCTCTAAAAGACCATTTTCAAAATGTTTTAATACAAAGAAAACTTCATCAATATATTTTTTTACTTCTTTATAATTCTTAAACTTATTTTTAGTTAAAGGAATTTTATGTGTTTGAATAGATTTAAATTTTTGACGGTGTTGTTTTCTAAAATTTTCCGCCAATAAATCCACAACTCTTTCCGCCATTTTTCGATAACCTGTCAATTTTCCTCCTGCAATAGAAATTAAACCTGAATTAGAAATAAAGATTTCATCTTTTCTGGAAATCTCAGAAGCCGACTTTCCTTTTTGTAAAATCAATGGTCTTAAACCTGCCCAAGTTGACTCAATATCATTCAATCCTAAATGAATATTATGAAACATGTGATTTACAGAATGCAGTAAATACAAGACATCAGGCATCAAAACTTTGACTTTTTCTTTTGACTCATTGTATTTTGTATCTGTTGTTCCAATGTAAGTTTTGTTTTCTCTTGGAATTGCAAAAAGCATTCTTCCATCTGGAGCATCAAAATAAATTGCATGTTTAACAGGTAGTTTTTGATGTGCAACGACAATGTGAATTCCTTTCGTTAATTGTAAATGTTTTTCCACAGAAATATCATCCATTTCTCGTAAAGAATCCACCCAAGGTCCAGAAGCATTCACAATATATTTTGCTTTAATTTCAAATGTTTTTTTAGAAATAAAATCATATGCTTTAATTCCAGAAATTTTTTTATCTGTATATAAATATTCCAAAGCTTCTGTATAATTTAAAATTGAAGCACCATGATGAAATGCAGTTTTCATTACTTCCAGCGTTAATCTGGCATCATCTGTTCGATATTCTGCATAATATCCTGCACCTTTCAATAAACTATTTTGTAAAAGCGGTTCTAATTCCAAAGTCTCTTTTTTGGAAAGCATTTTACGTTTATCATCATTAGAAACATGTGCTAATAAATCATAAATTTTTAAACCAACAGAAGTTAACCAAGTTCCATAAGTTCCTCCTTCAATAATAGGTAAAATCATTTTTTCAGGAATAACCAAATGTGGCGCAAGTTTATGAACAATTGCTCTTTCTGAACCAACTTCATGAACTAACCAAAAATCAAATTGCTTTAAATAGCGTAAACCACCATGTACTAATTTTGTTGATTTACTACTCGTTCCCGAAGCAAAATCTCCTTTTTCAATCAATGCTGTTTTCATTCCTCTAGAAACTGCATCCAATGCAATTCCAGCTCCAGTAATTCCTCCACCAATGATTAAAACATCAAATTCTTCTTTTTGTAATTGTTTAAGAATTTCTTCTCTGTTTTTAAAAGAAAAAGGTTTTTGCATGTTGTTATTTTTTAAATTGAATCAAATTATTCACAGCTTTTGTCCATTTTTCTGTGAGTTTTTCTCTTTTTTGTGTAGAAATTTTTGGCGAGAAAACCGTTTTTTTATTCTTGATATTTTTTAAAGAGTTTATGGTCCAAATTCCTGAAGAAATTCCGGAAAGATAAGCTGTTCCTAAGATGGTTGATTCCACATTACTTCCTCGATTGATTAATTTATTCAGAATATTCGATTGAAACTGTAATAAATAATTACTCTTTGAAACTCCTCCATCTACATTTATTTCAGAAATTAGTTGCTTAGTATCAGCTTCCATCACTTCAATGATATCTTTTGTTCTATAAGCAATTGATTCTAAAGTTGCTTTTATAATATCTTCTTTTGTGGTATTAAAATTTAAATTAAACATCGCGCCATTTACTTTCATATTCCAAAAAGGAGCTCCCAAACCTGAAAAACTCGGAATAAAAACAGCTGAACTTTCTTTTGTAGAAGTTATTTCTTTTTCTAATTCCACAACATTTTCAACTAATTTTAAATTAGAAATCAACCATTCAATTGCGCTTCCTGCTACAAAAACATTTCCTTCTAAAGCGTAAGTAGTTTTTCCTTTAATTTTCCATGCAACAGTTGTTAAAAGTCCATTATTAGAATAAGTAATTTTCTCTCCAATATTCATTAAAAGAAAACAACCTGTTCCATATGTATTTTTCAAATTTCCTTTCTCAAAACACATTTGTCCAAACAAAGCAGCTTGCTGATCTCCTAGAATACTTGTAATTGGAATTTCAATATCATTTGCTTTAAAATAACCGAAATGTGCATCTGAAGCTTCAATTTTTGGTAGAATTTTTCTAGGAATTTTAAAAATTTCAAGTAAATCATCATCCCAATCTAAATGTTGAAAAGAATACAACATCGTTCGTGATGCATTGGAAATATCTGTTGCATGAACCTTATGTTCTGTCAAATTCCACAAAATCCAAGAATCAATAGTTCCAACTAAAAGCTTATTTTGTCTGATTTTTTCTTTTGCTTCTGGAACATTTTCTAAAATCCATTGAATTTTACTTGCAGAAAAATAAGCATCAATGATTAATCCAGTTTTTTTATGAATATAAGAATCTAATTTTTTTCGCTTTAATTTATTACAAATCGCAGTTCCTCTTTTATCCTGCCAACCTATTGCATTGTAAATCGGAATTCCTGTTTCTTTATCCCAAGCAACAACTGTTTCTCGTTGATTTGTTATTCCGATACTAATAATTTCTTGAGTTTGGATTTTTTTGTTTTCTAAGATTTCAGAAATACATTCCATTACAGAAGAAAGTAATTCAAAAGGATTCTGTTCTACCCAATTTTTTTTTGGATACATAGAAGTACATTTTTTTTGAACTATAGAAACAATTTTCCCTTTTTTATCTATAAGAGCAGCTCTAGAGCTGTTTGTTCCTTGGTCAATTGCAATAATGTATTTCTTTATAATCATTTGAAAATTAATAGGTTACTATTAAATTTAAGGATTTTTTATTTTATTTATAAATAATTGATTTAGAATTAATTAAATGTGAAAATTATAGTTTATAAGTTTTTTTGAGATTTTTTTAACTAAATGATTGATTAACTTCATGTTACCAATTATAAAAGTTTCAAAATCATGAAAAATAGATACATATTTGTAATTTTTCTTACAATTTCATCCTTATTTTTTAGTTGTTCGGATGATGATAACGGAAACCAAATTCCAGAAACACCAATTGCTGTCGATCCTGATTTAGATTTTGAATTAGCGACACAAGAAGTAGATATTTTATTAGCGACCTATAAAGAAGATTCTGGAAGAGATTTATTTAATCCAGATGCGCCAAGTAACTTTACTCCTGAGCAAAATGTTTATGTTCAAAATGCTTTGGCAATTAATTTAGATCATAGTGCGCCAACAGTAACTTTACCAATTTTTAAAGGAATTGGAAATTTAGGAGAAACAGTTTACTATATTATTACAGAAGCTTCAGATTTTCAAATTGCTCGAAGAATGGGAATTAATTATAGTCCAAAATTAAAATACGCAAGGAATTCTGGAGGAGAACAAAAAATTACAATTAATGATGAAGGTCGAGTTGTTTTTATAGGAAATGTCGATTTTTCTCCTGATAGATATATTGAGCCAGGAGAAGGTGATTTTGCTTTTCCTCCAAAAGTAGCACAACCAGGAGCTATTGGAGATGCTAATTATTCGCCAGTTGTTGTACTTCCAAGTAATTTAGTGTTAAACTTATCTCCTGTGAAAAATGCTACAGGAGTTCATGATAGGTTACCTGAAGGTGAAGCTTCTATTGATACAGATGAATTTAAAGTAACATTGCAAATTCTAGATGGATTCCAAGGAGGAAATCCTTATTTCTATCATTTAGTAACAGATGCAGTTGATGCTATTCCTGCTACAATTGAGTTAGGAATTTATGCACCGAGATTAGCAAATATTCCACAATTTGGTTTTTCTACTTTAGATGATGAATCTGCTTTATTAGGGTTTTCACCTGTAGGAAATGGAATTAATGATCCAAATGATCCACAACGACAAGGATTAAGTTCTGCAATTTTAAGTGATCAAAATGGTTCAGGACCTTTAGCTCCTTTAGATCCAATAAACGTTTTTCCTGTTGGACCAAAAAATACTTTAGAAAGAGGAAATAATTATAGTCCACTTTGGGATGCACATATCAGTAAATGGACAGACGAAGCCATTGATCAAGGAATGCGAAGAAGAATTACAAGTTTTGAAGATTTATCTGATTTAATAGAAGCAGGATGGGTGAAAAGTTTTACACCAGGTGTGGGACCAAATAATCCATATGTTCACGGATTAAGTGCAAGTAATGCAATTATAAATTGCCCAGTTATTGCACACCCAACAGAATAATGAAAAGACAATATTATAGTTGAAAAAGAAAAGCAGAAACAAACGTTTCTGCTTTTTTATTTATTTTCGGATAATTCCTTTTTTGTCTAATTGTTTAATGTATCGCAAAGTACTTTCTTTTACTGTGTTTTTTTCAAAAACATATTGTTTATCATACATGGTATCACCATCGAAGAAAGTTACATTGAAAACATTGTCAAGAGCTAAAACTTCTTCTTGAATAAATTCAATTTTCGCATACGAATGAGCTTCCATTTTTTGCACAGTTTTACGCATCATAGAAGTTATTTTTCCAGTTTCAGGATCCATTCCTTGCGAAACACAAATAACCATTTCAATTTGTGTATCTCTATCATTGATTAAATAAACATTCCAATCGTCTGTTTGATATGTTTCATTAAACTCTTTTACGATTGCCATATAAACATTTTCCACTTTAGGAATAAAAATATCTTTTTTCATAAATAATTGTTTTAAGAAAAAAAAGGAGTTTCATTTTTCAGAAACTCCTCTGTAAGCATATTTATAAATTAAAGTACAGTTTTGAATTGCTCTAAGAATCGAACATCGTTCTCATAGAACATACGAATATCAGGAATTTGATATAAAAGCATTGCAATTCGCTCGATTCCCATTCCGAATGCATAACCACTATATTTTGTTGGGTCAATATTTGCATTCTTTAATACATTAGGATCTACCATTCCACATCCCATTATTTCTAACCATCCCGTACCTTTTGTAATCTTATAGTCAGTTTCCGTTTCTAATCCCCAGTAAATATCTACTTCAGCACTTGGCTCTGTAAATGGGAAATAAGAAGGTCTTAAACGGATTTTAGATTTACCAAACATTTCTTTTGTAAAGTAAAGAAGTGTTTGTTTTAAGTCTGCAAACGAAACATCTGTATCAATATATAATCCTTCTACTTGGTGAAAAATACAGTGTGCTCTTGCAGAAATATCTTCATTTCTAAATACACGTCCTGGAGAAATTGTACGAATTGGTGGTTCGTTGTTTTCCATATAGCGAACTTGTACAGAAGAAGTATGTGTACGTAATAAGATATCAGGGTCTTTCTCGATGAAGAAAGTATCTTGCATATCTCTTGCAGGATGATATTCTGGTAAGTTTAATGCAGTAAAGTTGTGCCAATCATCTTCTATTTCTGGACCTTCAGAAACTGTAAATCCAATTCTTGAGAAAACATCAATAATTTGATTTTTAACAATAGAAATAGGATGACGAGAACCTAATTCGATTGGTTCAGATGGACGAGTTAAATCTCCATAAAAACCTTTTTGTTCATCGGCAGATTCTAGGTTATCTTTTAAAGTATTAACCTTGTCTTGTGCTGCATTTTTTAATGTGTTTAGTGCTTGTCCAAATTCTTTTCTTGAAGCAGGTTCTACATTTTTAAATTCAGCAAAAAGATCATTTAAAAGACCTTTTTTTCCTAGGTATTTGATACGAAAATCCTCAACAGCTTCTGGACTGTTTGCTTGGAATTCGTTTACTTCGCCTATAAGTTCTTTTACTTTATCTAACATTTCATTTGTAAATTAGAGTGCAAATTTACATTTTTTTATTAACTGAAGGAGGTGTTTTTGTTTAAAAATAACTGGAAAATGAATTGATTGTTTGAGAAATCTTTGGAAAAAATGAAAATTTAAAAATTTTATGATAAAAGAATTGGTTTTTAAATATAAAACTAAAATAATCTTCTTAAAACAAAACTTAACTTTCACTCAAACAAATAATCCAAACAAAATCTCTCTTAAATTTTCCAAGAATGAGTTAAAAACAATAAATTGTTTGTAGTTTTGAAAGTCTTGAACACTAAAAATTATGGAACAAAAACGTTTATTTTTATTAGATGCTTATGCTTTGATTTTCAGAGGGTATTATGCATTCATCAAAAATCCAAGAATTAACTCAAAAGGATTAGATACTTCAGCAATTTTAGGTTTTACAAATTCACTTTTTGAAATTATACGAAAAGAAAAACCAGATCATCTTGCTGTTGCTTTTGATAAAGGAGGTTCGGTTGCTAGAACGGAAGCTTTTGAAGCGTATAAAAGCAATAGACAAGAAACGCCTGAAGCGATAAAAATTGCAGTTCCATATATTCACAAGATTTTGGAAGCGATGCATATTCCAATTATTGAGAAAGAAGGATTTGAAGCAGATGATTTGATTGGAACTTTAGCAAAACAAGCCGAAAAACAAGGATATAAAACTTATATGGTTACGCCTGATAAGGATTTTGCACAATTGGTTTCAGAAAATATTTTTATGTATCGCCCAGCGAGAATGGGAAATGGAATCGAAATTTGGGGAATTCCAGAAGTACAAGCAAAATTTGAAGTAGAAAGTCCGTTGCAAGTAATCGATTATCTTGGAATGATGGGAGATGCAGTGGATAATATTCCTGGGCTTCCTGGAGTTGGTGATAAAACAGCTAAAAAGTTTATCAAGCAATATGGAAGTATGGAAAATCTTTTGGCAAATACACATGAGCTAAAAGGGAAGATGAAAGAGAAAGTAGAAGCGAATAAAGAGCTTGGAATTTTATCGAAAAAATTAGCGACAATCATGTTGGATTGTCCTGTGGAATTTCATGAAGAAAACTTTGAAATGTGTAAACCAGATTTGGAAAAATCGGTGGCAATTTTTGAAGATTTAGAATTCCGTAGAAATATTACCATGCTTCAAAATATTTATGGAGCGACAAATGTTCAAGCGAAAACAAATCAAGAAAACCCAAAAAAAGAAGCTCCGAAAAATACTTCTGGAACTTCAGATCAGTTGGATTTATTTTCGATGAACACAATGTCGGAAACAGAAACAGTTATTCCTTCGAAGTATAAGAATATTGAAGATACAGATAATTTATATCAATATATAAATACAGAAACAGCTTTACGATTTTTAATTTCAAAACTAGAAAAGCAAACAGAAGTTAGTATTGTTTTAGAAAAAAATACAAAAACTGGAAATCCAGCTGGAATTGCTTTTTCTTATGAGAAAGGAAAAAGTTATTATGTAGAATTACAAACGAAAAATTCCAATGAGATTTTAGAGCAATTAAAACCATTTTTTGAAGATGAAAAGATTTTAAAAATAGGTTTTGATTTAAAAGAAGTAATTAAAGTTTTACATGATTTTGATATTTCTGTAAAAGGAAATATTTTCGATATTACAGTTGCTCATTATTTATTACACCCAGATATGCGTCATAGTTTAGATATTTTATCAGAAGCATATTTAGAATATAAAACAATTGAGAAAGAAAGTCTTTTAGGAAAAGGAAAAAAGCAAATTACACTTCATGAAATTGCATTAGAAAAACAAACTTCTTTGGTTGCAGAACAAGCAGATGTGACTTTTCAATTAAAAGAGATTTTTAAAAAGAAATTAGAAGAAAATAAATTAACACAACTATTTGAAACTATTGAAATGCCTTTACTTTCTGTTTTAGCAAAAATGGAAATTGAAGGAATTCGATTAGATACAAATTCACTTAGTGAACTTTCAAAAACTTTAGAAAAAGACAGTAGTGAGCTAGCAGATAAAATTTATAAAGAAGCAGGAGAAGAGTTTAATATTGCTTCCCCAAAACAGCTTGGAGTTATTTTATTTGAGAAGATGAAATTATTGGCAAAACCAAAGAAAACGAAAACTGGTCAATATGCAACTTCCGAAGATATTTTATCAAAATTAGCAAAAGATTTTCCGATTGTACAAGATATTTTAGATTGGCGTTCTTTGGTAAAATTGAAAAATACTTATGTTGATTCTTTACCTAAAGAAATTAATCCAAAAACAGGAAAAATACATACTACGTACAGTCAAACCGTTGCTGCTACTGGGCGTTTGAGTTCTAATAACCCAAATTTACAGAATATTCCAATTCGAACAGAACAAGGAAGACAGATTCGAAAAGCATTTGTTCCGAGAAATGAAGACTATATTTTAGTTGCTGCCGATTATTCGCAAATTGAACTTCGTTTGATTGCAGATATGAGTAAAGATCCAACAATGATAGCTTCTTTTAATCACAACGAAGATATTCACCGTTCGACAGCTGCAAAAGTGTTTAAAATTCCTTTAGAAGAAGTTACAAGAGAACAGAGAAGTTATGCGAAAACAGTAAACTTTGGAATCATTTACGGAGTTTCAGCTTTTGGGTTGAGTAATCAGACAGATTTAACAAGAAGTGAAGCAAAGCAATTAATTGATACTTATTATGAAACATATCCGACATTGAAAGATTTTGTTGCAAAACAAATTGAATTTGCAAGAGAACATGGATATGTAGAAACTTTATTAGGTAGAAAACGATATTTAAAAAATATTCATTCACAAAATGCAATTGTTCGTTCGGCAGATGAGCGAAATGCTGTAAATACGCCAATTCAGGGAACTGCTGCGGATATTATCAAGATTGCAATGATTCGAATTCAAGAAAGGTTAGAAAAAGAAAATTACCAATCGAAAATGCTTTTACAAGTACATGATGAATTGGTTTTTGATGTTTTTAAACCAGAAAAAGAAAAAGTGGAGAAAATGATTCAAACAGAAATGCAAGAAGCTTTCAAAATTTCTGTTCCTTTAATTGTTGATATAGGAGAAGGACAAAATTGGCTTGAAGCACATTAAAATATCAAAAGAGAGGAAAATTTATCCTCTCTTTTTTATTTCGATTTACTCTTATTTAAATATTGATTTCTTGCTTTATCATAAAGTTCATCGTTGATATCATTATCGTAATTGAAATCATATAAAATCCATTGATCCTTTGCTTTATAAAATATAAATGTAAAAAGGATTGGCTGTCGATCATATTTCAAAACATAAGATTTAAGAACTAAAAAATCACTTAAGGTTGTAGTGATTAATTCTTCATAACCATTGTAATTTCCCATTTGAAGGATTTCATGGTTAATTCTTGATTGAATGCTAATCAACCCTTTTTTATTATTTGTTAACCATTCATTTGTATTAAAAATATCATTTAAAGCTTTTTCTCTATCCGTTTTATAAGTTGAAAAAAAGTTATCCAACATATTTGTGTAATTACTTTGAGAAAAAACAGGTTTTGATATAAAAACAATAATTAAAATTAGAAATATTTTTTTCATGATATTGAGAGTTAAATAGTTCTAATTAAAATTATTGCTTTTGTTTTTGAAGTGTTTAAAAGGGAAGTTAATGTTTTGTTATAGTATTATTTTTTTACTTCTTCATATTTAAAACAATCCGTTGTATGATCGTTTACCATTCCTGTTGCTTGCATGTGAGCATATACAATTGTAGAACCGACGAATTTGAATCCGCGTTTCTTCAAATCTTTAGAAATTTTATCTGAAAGTTCTGTTTTAGCAGGAACATCTTTTATGGATTTAAAACGATTTTGAATTGGTTTATTGTTTACAAAAGCCCAAATATATTTTGAAAAACTTCCAAATTCTTTTTGTACATCCATAAAAGCTTTTGCGTTTGTGATTGCTGCTTTTATTTTTAATTTATTACGAATAATTCCCTCGTTTTGTAAAAGCTCTTCATATTTTGATTCATCATATTCAGCAATTTTTTTATAATCAAAATTGTCAAAAGCTTTACGGAAATTTTCTCTTTTTTTCAAAATGGTAATCCAACTTAAACCAGCTTGAAAACCTTCTAATGTTAGAAATTCAAATAAAGTTTCATCATCATAAACAGGAACTCCCCATTCTTTGTCATGATATTCTTTATATAAGGCGTCATCCGAAACCCAATTACATCTTTTTTTAGTTTCCATCGTTTATTTATAATATTTTCTTAATTAATAATAAATTCACATTTTATAATTTTTTATTTCACTGTTTATTAGGAAATTAGATTATATTTTTTTAATTTCAATAATGTAAACACAAAAGTTATGCGAAAGGTATTGTTTATTTTTTTAATGCTATTGCTTTATTCTTGTGGATCAACCAAAAATAATAATTCTACTGTAGCGAATGCTGAAAATGCTGCTTCTACAAAAGTTTCTATTAATCAAACAGACGATCCTGACGATAAAGATGGAGATGGAGATGATATTGAATATCAGATAGATTTTTACGACCCTGGCTTTCAACCTTATTTAGAGACAATCGCAAAACCGAAAGGGTATTATAGTTTAAGTTATTTGGAAAATCACAACGTTCAATACGTTGCTGAATGGAACATTAGAGTAAACCAACCTTTCAAATACAATCCAAATATTTACCAAGACCAAATTCAATATGATCCATCAATTGATTATGGTTATGATGTAAATTGGGAATTATATAATTTCTTCCAATATATGATGAATAAATATAATTTCGATTTAGGATATTAAATAAGATATTTCATTTTCTTCGTGTATTTCTATAAAAAAACCTCTTCTATTACTGACGTAATAAAGAGGTTTTTAATTTTATATAAGTTTTAAAACTATCCTATTTTAGGAGCTCCAGCTAAGATTTCATCATTAGCATATTCTTTGAATTTCTCAAAGTTTTTATGGAATGATTCCGCTAAGTGTTTTGCTTTTTCAGTATAAGCTTCTTTATCTTCCCAAGTGTTAATTGGATTTAATACTTCCGTTGGAACACCTTCACATGAAGTTGGCATTGCTAATCCAAAGATTGGGTGCTCTTCAAATGGAACATTATCAAGTTTTCCTTCTAAAGCATCAGTAATCATTGCTCTAGTATATTTTAAACTCATTCTGTGACCAATTCCGTAAGGACCTCCAGTCCATCCAGTGTTTACTAACCAAACATTTACTCCAGCTTCAGTCATTTTTTTACTTAACATTTCAGCATATCTTGTTGGGTGTAATGGCATAAACGGCGCACCAAAACAAGCAGAGAAAGATGGTTGTGGCTCTGTAACTCCAGCTTCAGTTCCAGCAACTTTTGCAGTATATCCAGAGATAAAGTGGTAAGCAGCTTGACCAGGAGTTAATTTTGAGATTGGAGGCAGTACTCCAAACGCATCAGCAGTTAAGAAGAAAATATTTTTAGGATTCTTTCCAATAGATGGAACTTGAATATTTTTAATATGATCGATTGGATAACTTACACGAGTATTTTCAGTGATTGATGTATCAGTAAAGTCAACTTCATTTGTTCCTTCTTTAAAGATAACATTTTCTAATAAAGCTCCTTTTTTGATTGCATTGAAAATATCTGGTTCTTTTTCAGCAGATAAATCAATAACTTTTGCATAACATCCACCTTCAAAATTGAAAACTGTGTTATCATTTGTCCAACCGTGCTCATCATCTCCGATTAATTTACGGTTTGGATCTGCTGATAAAGTAGTTTTTCCTGTTCCAGAAAGTCCAAAGAAAATAGCTGTTTGACCATCTTCTCCAATGTTAGCAGAACAGTGCATTGGTAAAGTATCTTTGAAAACTGGTAAGATAAAGTTTAATGCAGAGAAAATTCCTTTTTTGATTTCTCCTGTATAACCAGTACCTCCAATTAAGATTACTTTTTTCTTGAAGTTTAAAATTGCAAAATTATGTTGTCTTGTTCCATCTTCTTCTGCATCTGCCATAAAGAAAGGTGCTTGAAGAATTGTCCATTCTGGAGTAAAGTTTTTAATTTCCTCTTCTGTTGGACGTAAGAACATATTATTAGCAAAAATACTTGCCCATGGTAATTCCGTTACAACACGGATATTTAATCTATATCTTTCGTCAGCACATGCATAAACATCTCTTGCATATAATTCTTTCCCTGAAAGATAAGCAACAACTTTGTCGTATAGTTTATCAAATTTCTCTGGATCAAATGGCTGGTTGATATTTCCCCACCAAACCTGATCTGTTGTAATGTCATCCTTTACAATAAATCTATCCATAGGAGATCTACCAGTGAATTCACCAGTATTTACTGCCAAAGCTCCTGATAACGCCTCACGACCTAATCCTTTTTCCAAGCAAATTTTTTGTAACTCTTCAGGTTTTAAGTTCCAATGTGTAGTTGCATTCTTGATTCCGTAATCTTCCACAGAAGCATTTACAGATTTTACTATATTTTCCATTAGTTGTGTATTAAAAAATAAAGAACCAAAATTATAAAATTATTTTTTCTTAAGGAAAGAAAATAACATATATAACCATCCAATTGTTAATAATACACCTCCCAAAGGAGTTATAAACCAGATACTTTTTGCTGGAATGTGTGCTAAGTAGATTAAATATATAGATCCTGAGAAAAATAAAATTCCTAAGAAAAATAAAATGTTTAAGATTTTTTTAGTCTGAAAATTAAATTCTTTATAAGTGTTTGTAAATAAAAGAACTAAAACATGGAACATTTGATATCGAACAGCTGTTTCAAAACTGTTTAAGGCTTCTGGAGAAAGTTTACTTTTCAATGCGTGAGCTCCAAAAGCTCCTAGAATTATTGCCAATGCTCCAACGAAAGCAGTAAGCGTTAAGGCTTTTTTCATAATTATGTCGAAAATCTAAAATTGAGGGTAAATTTAATGAATATTAGGTTTTTAATCGTTTTTTTTGCGAATAATTTAATGAAAGTGATTTCGTTCTAAAACGATTTATTTTCAAATAGTTATTAAGGTTTTCTAATATTTTCTTGTTTTTTATATAACAAATATTTATTTTTTGTAATTTCGTAAAGATATTAAATAACCCTTATAAAAAATGAAAAAAATACTGATTATTGGAGCAGGAAGGTCATCTTCGTCGCTAATTAATTATCTTTTAAATAAATCAGAAGAAGAAAATTTAGTAATAAAAGTTGCAGATGTTTCTAAAGAATTAGCAGAAGAAAAGATTCAAAATCACAAAAATGGAATTGCTGTTTCTCTAGATATTTTTAACATTGACGAAAGGAAGAAAATAGTGCAAGAAGCTGATATTGTTATTTCTATGCTTCCTGCAAGATTACACCTAGAAGTAGCAAAAGATTGTTTGGAGTTTGAGAAAAACTTGGTTACAGCATCTTATATTTCCGATGAGATGAAAGCCTTAAATGAAGAAGTTACTTCAAAAGATTTGATTTTTATGAACGAGATTGGATTGGATCCAGGAATTGATCATATGAGTGCGATGCAAGTCATTGATAAAATTCGTGATGAAGGTGGAAAAATGCTACTTTTTGAATCATTTACTGGTGGATTAGTTGCTCCTGAAAGTGATACTAATTTATGGAATTATAAATTTACTTGGAACCCAAGGAATGTTGTTCTTGCTGGACAAGGTGGAGCTGCAAAATTTATCCAAGAAGGAAAATATAAATACATCCCTTACCACAAATTATTTAGAAGAACTGAAATTCTAAATATTGATGGTCATGGAAAATTTGAAGGGTACGCAAATAGAGATTCTCTAAAATATCGTGAAGTTTATGGTTTAGAAGATATTTTAACGCTTTATCGAGGAACTATCCGTAAAGTAGGTTTTTCTAGAGCATGGAATTGTTTTGTGCAATTAGGAATGACAGATGATACTTATATTATGGAAGGTTCTGAAGATATGAGTTATCGTGATTTTACAAATTCTTTTTTAAGTTATAATCCTCATGATTCTGTAGAATTAAAGCTTCGTTCTTATCTTAAAATTTGGCAAGATGACAATATGTGGGATAAATTTGTTGAATTAGATTTATTTAACCCAAATAAAAAAGTTGGTTTAAAAGAAGCAACACCTGCACAAATTTTAGAGAAAATTCTTACAGATAGTTGGAAACTTGCTCCTGAAGACAAAGATATGATTGTGATGCTTCATAAATTCGGTTACGAATTAAATGGAGAAAATCACCAAATTGAATCTAGTATGGTTGTAAAAGGTGATGATCAAATCTATACTGCAATGGCGAAAACTGTTGGTTTACCTGTTGCTATTGCTGCATTAAAAATATTAAAAGGAGAAATTAAAACTCCAGGTGTACAACTTCCAATTACCAAAGAAGTATATACACCGATTTTGAAAGAACTTGAAGAATATGGAATTATTTTCAATGAAAAAGAAGTTCCTTATTTAAGTTATAATCCAGAAATAGAATAATTCTATTAAAACAGTTTAAATTTATTGGTTTGAATAAAAGTTTGTAATTAATTTTGCATTCGATTATTCAAACCATTTTTTTTACAAATGAATTATTTAGAAGAATTAGAAAAGGAATTAGCTCCATATAGAAAACAATTAATCGAACATAATTTATATCAAAACATCAAAACAATTGAAGATGTTCAAACTTTCATGGAATATCATGTATATGCTGTTTGGGATTTTATGTCTCTTTTAAAATCACTTCAAAATTTGTTGACATGTACAACAATTCCTTGGACTCCAAAAGGAAATCCGATTACAAGACGATTTATTAATGAAATTGTTCTTGGTGAAGAAACAGATGTAGATGCAGATAAAAATCCAGTTAGTCATTATGAAATGTATATTGACGCAATGCTGGAAATCAAAGCAAATGCTATTTCGATTGTTCAATTTGTAAACAAAATTCAAAATGGCGCTTCTTATCAAGAAGCTGCAATTTCTGTGAATTTAGAAAAAAGTATTTTAGAGTTTTTAGATTTTACTTTTGATACAATTAAATCTGGAAAATCTCATGTGATTGCTGCTGTTTTTACTTTTGGAAGAGAAGATTTAATTCCGGATATGTTTACTGAAATTGTAAAAAATATTGGTTCTGAAACAAATACTTCTATCGAAAAATTGACTTATTATTTGGAAAGACATATCGAATTAGATGGTGATGAACATGGACCAATGTCATTACAAATGATTTCTGAATTGTGTTTGAATGATGTTTCTAAATGGCAGGAAGTAAAGGAAGCAAGTATTTTAGCTCTTCAAAAAAGAATTCAACTTTGGAATGCAATTGAAAAAGCAATTTCTGAAAAAGTAACTTTATAATATAATTGGAATGTAGCTCCCTTTTCTTTCATAAATTACAGAAAAGGTCGGGCTTTCCATTTCAAGTTTTTCATTTCAAAAAAAGAATTTCTAAGCAATCCGTGGGCTTCTTCTAGTCGCCTCCTTTTGCCAAGAAATTCTAATTTTGAAAAAGAAAAAGCTTTCCATTTCAATCCCTAGCTTAATTAAATTTTATTTGTAAAATATTGATAATGAGATTGTTAATATTTTTTTGTATCTTTCTTAATAACAACTTCAAATGCAGTTATTATGAAAGAAAAATTACTAAAACTTGCAGTCATATCTGAATTACCACTAAAAGAGCCACAACACGCTTTAGTTTTAAATACAGATTTAGTAATTATAAAATATGAAGAAGGAATTTCTGTACTTTATGGAAGATGTTTACATCGAGGAGCTTTATTAGCAGATGGCTCTATTGAAGGAAAAAATTTAGTTTGTGGCGTTCATAATTGGGATTACAGATATGATAATGGAGTAAGTGATTATAATAACGCAGAAAGACTTCATAAGTTTAAAGAATATATAAAAGGAGATATTCTTTATATTGATGAAAATGAAGTTTTAGAATTTGAAAAAGAGAATCCTCAGCGATTTGATAGAGATGTTTATCATGGTGCCTATCGTGATACACATCCAGAAGATACAGAACCATATACTTTATATATTCAGGAATTAGCAAAACATGGACTTTCACGAGTTGGAAAACATGGATTTACGGTTTCTATGGGTGTTGATAGAAATACACTTCCGCAATGGACGGATTTACAATTTCTACCTGCACAATTAGCTCAAAGACCTTTATTAGATGATGAATTAGTAAAAACGGAAATTGTTATTGGTAAAAAAGCTAAAAAACCATTGCGACTTTCGATGCCGATTTTTGTTTCAGATATGAGTTTTGGAGCGCTATCTAGAGAAGCAAAAGTAGCTTTGTCTAAAGGTGCAGAAATGGCAGGAACAGGAATTTGTTCAGGAGAAGGAGGAATGCTGCCAGCAGAACAAGAAAATAACTCCAAATATTTTTATGAATTAGCTTCTGCAAAATTTGGTTTCTCTTGGGAAAAATTAGACAATGTACAAGCTTTCCATTTTAAAGGAGGACAAGGAGCGAAAACAGGAACAGGAGGTCATTTGCCAGGAAATAAAGTAAGTATGGAAATTGCAGAAGTTCGTGGATTAGCAGAAGGACAATCTGCAATTTCACCAGCAACATTTCCCGATTTTCATGGTGTAAAAGACTTTAAAGACTTTGCTAAAAAAGTTCGAGAAAGAACTGGAGGAATTCCAATCGGATTTAAAATTGCAGCAAGTCATTTAGAAAAAGATATAGATTTTGCTTTAGATGTAGGAGTGGATTATATCATCTTAGATGGTAGAGGAGGAGGAACTGGAGCAGCACCTTCAATATTAAGAGATAACATTAATGTTCCTACAATTCCAGCTTTAGCTAGAGCAAGGCATTATTTAGATGCAAAAGGAATTAAAGATGTTTCATTGATTATTACTGGAGGATTGAGAACTGCAGAAGATTTTGCTAAAGCTTTGATGCTTGGCGCAGATGCAATTGCAGTCTCAAATGCAGCCTTACAGGCAATTGGATGTTTAGGAATGAGAGCGTGTAGTACGAATAATTGCCCTGTAGGTGTTGCAACTCAAAAAGAATCTCTTCGTTCACGAATTATTATCGATGAATCAGCAAAACAACTGTATAATTATTTTATTGCAGTAAATGATTTAGTAAAAGTGATTGCTAGAGCATGTGGTTATGATGATGTAAATAAGTTTAATAAAAATGATTTATCTACTTATAATTATGACATGCATCGTTTGACAGGAGTAAAATATGCAGGAATGCTTAATAAAGGTTATTATTTATTATGAGTATTGCTGTTTTTGAATATTTGGATGAATTAAGTGATATCGTAGATATCATCGGAATTATCATTTTGATGTTTGGTTTTTTAAAAGGAATTATAGAATTGATTAAGACAGAATTTAAAACCATGACAAAAAAAGAGAGTTTCTATACTTCAATTCAAACACTTCGTTCAAAAGTTGGACTCTATATTTTACTTGCTTTAGATTTTTTAATTGCATCTGATATAATCGGATCTGTTGTGCATAAAACAAAAGATGAATTATTTAAGCTAGCAATTGTTATAGTAATCAGAATAATCATAGGATATTTTTTAAGTAAAGAAATCACAGAAATAAGAGAATACTCGAAGGAAAATTCAGAATAAATCATTTTAAAACACTTGTAAATTTCAGAAAATGGCTAAAAATATTACTTGGTATAAGGTTTTAAATCATACAAATGAACTACCAGAAGGAAGAGTTAAAACAGTAACGGCTGATAATCAAGGAATATGTTTGACGCATTTTGAAGGAAAGATTTCAGCATTGGATAATAAATGTCCACACCAAGGAGGACCATTGGGAGAAGGATCGATTGAAAATGGAATGTTGCGTTGTCCTTGGCATGGTTGGGATTTTCATCCTTGTACAGGTTTACCTCCTGGGGGATATGATGATGGGATAAAGACATTTCCAGTGAAAGAAGAAGATGGGGCTATTTATGTGGGAATTGAACCAAGAAAGCCAGCCAAGAAATCGATATCAGATGTCATGGTAGAAACGATGATTAATTGGGGAGTTACAAGTGTTTTTGGAATGGTTGGTCATTCTAATCTTGGATTAGCAGATGCTTTACGGAGAGAAGAAGAGTTAGGACATTTAAATTTCTATGGAATAAGACATGAAGGAGCTGCTGCTTTTGCAGCTTCAGCTTATGGAAAATTAACAGGAAGACCAGCAGCTTGTTTTACAATTGCAGGTCCTGGAGCAACGAATTTATACACAGGAATGTGGGATGCAAAAGTAGATAGAGCGCCACTTTTAGCTTTAACTGGTCAAGTTGCAACACAAGTTGTAGGAACAGGAAATTTTCAAGAAGTAGATTTAGTACAAGCTTTTAGTTCTGTTGCAGAATTTAATCATAGAGTTCAAAAAGATAGCCAACATGGCGAATTAATGTCATTAGCAGTAAAACATGCTATTTTAAACAGAGATGTTTCACATTTGACTTTTCCTGATGAAATTCAAGAAATACATAAAAAAGGAAGTGAGCCACAAACACCAAATGGTAGAATGGCAAATCCGAAAATTGCGCCTCCAGAAGAAGCTTTAAAAGATGCTCTACATGAAATTAATAAAGCTGAAAGACCATTGATTATTATGGGACATGGGGCGAGATTTCATAAAAAAGCAATAATTGAATTTGCTGAGGTTTTAAAATGTCCTGTAGTAACAACATTTAAAGGAAAAGGATTAATTCCAGATACACATCCTCTTGCCGGAGGAGTTTTAGGAAGAAGTGGAACTCCGATTGCATCGTGGTTTATGAATGAATGTGATTTGATAATTGTTTTCGGAGCCTCTTTTTCTAATCATACAGGAATTACACCGAAGAAAAAGACAATACAAGTTGATTTTGATCCATTAGCATTAAGTAAATTTCATAAAATTGATGTTCCAGTTTGGGGAGAAATTTCGACAACTGTTGCTTTATTTAAAAAAGGATTACACAAGAATTTTAAGTCAAAAAACCATATAAATGAAATAGCTGAAAGATGGAGAATTTGGCGAGAAGAAAAGAAAAAAAGACTATTGGAAACTTCAGATAAAGGTGTAAGCTCTATTAAAGTTTTCGACACAATGAATAAATATGCTCCCGAAAATGCTGTAATGTGTGTAGATGTGGGGAATAACGCATATTCTTTCGGGAGATATTTTGAACCCAAAAATCAAGATTTTTTAATGTCAGGTTATTTAGGTTCAATAGGTTTCGCTTTGCCTGCTTCTATAGGAACATTTGCAGCAGTTGGAACTTCAAGACCTATTGTTGCTGTTGCTGGAGATGGTGGACTTTGTCAGTATTTGGCAGAAATCACTACTTTGGTGAAATATAATATGCCAGTAAAACTGATTATTCTAAATAATTTTGAGCTTGGTAAAATATCAAAAGAACAAAGAGCAGGTATGTTTGATGTATGGAAAACAAGTTTGACAAATCCGAATTTTGCTGAATTTGCTGAAAATTGTGGTGCTTGGGGAAAACGAGTTACTCAAGAAGGTGAGGTAGAAAATGCAATGGAGGAATTGTTTGCTATAAATGGACCTGCTGTTTTAGAAATAGTAACAGATGTAAATTTAGTGTAGATGTTGATTAGTATTATTTCCATTTTTTTAAAAATTCTTGCAGTCTATTTTGGATTGGGGATTTTATTTGGAATATATTTTCTTATTAAAGGAGCAACACAAATTGATCCGTTAATGAAAAATAGTAAATGGATTGTTCGTTTGCTTTTATTTCCTGGAGTAGTTGCAACATGGATTTGTTTAGTTCCAAAACTTTTTAAAAAATAAAAATTATGAATGCTGGATTACGAAAAAGGCATCTGATATTTTGGATTTTGATTCTGATAATTTTGCCAATTATTATGATTCGAGCAAAAATTAATGTTCCAAAACAACCAATTGAAAATAAAACATATTTAGAGGTAAATAAACAAAAACCAGTGTTGATTAAAGAAATTAACGACATGAATGATGGTTTGAAATTTAATTTTAGAGGGGATAATGACAAGCAAATTTCACAATTAGAAGTGATTCTTGTAAAACCTTTAAAAGATGCTTCTTCAACGTTATTTGAATTAAATTATAACGATGAAAAAGGAACATATATTGGAGAGTTGAGTCAAACAGGAGTTTATCGTTTTCCTATTAAAAATCAGCGTTTGTATGGAGTTTTGATTTTTGATGAAATTAAGAATGATGTAGTGATTAAAAAAGTATTTCAATGGGATTAAATTATCAATTAGTTTTATGGAACAAGAATAAAAAAGTGTATGATAGATATATTCTGTTATTTGTGCTTTTGTATTTAGTTTTGTTTTGGGCGATTACTTTAATCACTAATCGAAATACAACTCTAGAAACCTTAACGATTCGCTCTTCGGGAACTTTAGCAATTTTATTATTGCATATTATTTTAAGTATTGGACCACTTGCGAGAATAAATACAAAATTTCTTCCACTTCTTTATAATAGAAGACATTTAGGAGTAACCATGTTTTTGATTGCTTTAATTCATGGTGGGTTTTCGATTTTTCAATTTCATATGTTAGGAGATGTTAATCCAATTTATTCTGTTTTTACTTCTAATTTAGATTATTCTTCTTTACATGATTTTCCTTTTCAAGTTCTAGGATTTATTGCATTATTAATTCTTTTTGCAATGGCTGCAACAAGTCATGATTTCTGGTTAGCAAATTTATCCGCGAAAACTTGGAAAGCACTTCATATGCTAGTTTATGTTGCTTATGCTTTAATTGTTTCACATGTTTTTTTAGGAGCTTTTCAACAAGAAACTTCTCCTTATATGCCTGCATTAATTGGTATTGGATTTGTGATTTTAGTGATTTTACATATAACAGCAGGAATTAAAGAAGTACGAAAAGATAGACAAACATATAAAGCTTCAGATACAGATTGGAAATATGTTTGTGAAATAGACGAAATTGAGGAAGATAGAGCAAAGATTTTTATTGTTGATAATGAGAGAATTGCCATTTTTAAATATGAAAATAAATTGTCTGCGATACACAATGTTTGTAAACATCAAGGTGGACCGTTAGGTGAAGGGAAAATTGTGGATGGTTGTATTACTTGTCCTTGGCACGGTTATCAATATTTACCACAAAATGGACAATCTCCGCCGCCTTTTACAGAAAAAGTTGCGACTTATCATGTGAAAATAGAAGATAATAAAGTGTATGTTTTACCAAAAGCATTGGAGGAAGGAACAGAAGTTACACCAGCAATTATTAAATGATGAAGAAAGATGAGTTTTACATAGGTTATATTGATAATGTACCACCAAAAACAAAGAAAAAACTGAAAATTACAGTATACATTTTACTGATTGTGGTGATTTTATTTGCTATTGTATTTAGTTTATTTCAGAATAAATTTAAAAATAGCACATTCGAATTGACAAATATTTCTGAGATTACAGGAACTTATCATAATAACCCTTATCCAAGTATTCGAATGGAATTACAACCAAATGAATATAAAAATGTATTGTTATTAGGTTTTGGGAAATTTGGAGCTGAAAAAGACATTAAAAACATTGAAAATAGATTAATGTCAATTGAAGGCCAAGAAGTTTCTATCAAAGGAAATTTAGTGTATTACAATGGAAAAACTTTATTACAAGTCGCAGATTCAGATGAATTTCCAGTAAGTAAAAAAGAAAGTCAATTGCCTGAAAGAACTATAAATTCTTTAGGAGAAATAGAAATTGAAGGAGAAATAATTGATCCGAAATGTTATTTTGGAGTAATGAAACCTGGATTTGGAAAAATCCATCGAAGTTGTGCAGTTCGTTGTATTTCTGGAGGAATTCCACCTGTTTTTACAACAGTTAATAAAGAAGGAATTTCAGAATATTTTATGATAACTGATGCGAAAGGAAATAAAATTAATCACGACATACTAGAATATGTTGGACAACCTGTGAAAGTAAAAGGGGAGTTGGAGCAGTTGGACAATTGGTTTATTTTAAAACTTAATATAGAAGATATTAAGCTTTTAAAGGGAAATTCAAAAATTTATTCAAATTAAAAAAGTAAAATCATGAAAAAAGGTTTATTTCTATTATTATTTTTAGGAAGTATTTTCACAACATTCGCACAAAAAATCGATTATAATACTTCAGGAGGTTACATAGCAGACGGATATGATGTTGTTTCGTATTTTAATAATAAAGCTGAAAAAGGTTCAAAAAAATATCAAACAACGCATGATGGAGTGAAGTATAAATTTACTTCTCAAGCACATTTAGATACTTTTAAAAGCAATCCAAATAAATATGTTCCGCAATATGGAGGATGGTGTGCATACGCTTTAGGAGCAAAAAATGAAAAAGTAAGTATTAATCCTAAAACTTTTGAAATTAGAGATGGGAAATTATATTTATTTTATAATTCTTGGGGAACAAATACATTAAAACTTTGGGAAAAAGAAGGACCAGAAAAATTGAAAGCACAAGCTGATAAAAACTGGGAAGCTAAAAAATATAAAAAGTAAAATTAGAAAGTAAAAGAAGAAAGAAATCCTATTAACGTGCCAGAATTAATAGGATTTTTTTAGGTTAAATTCAATCTATACTCGATAGTAATAATACTCTTTTTACGCCATAGCAATCCTTTTTAGCTTAAATCACAATAACGTTAGACGCTATCAAATTATATCAGTAATACTCTCTTTCTTAGAATTTGATACTAAGAAATACAATTTTTGCATATCAGGGTTACGGTTTTACCGTAATATTTAATTTTTAACTTTTTTAGTTTAAAATATTGATAATCAATTAATTAAATATTGTTATGCGTGCATACAATGATATAAATCAGGAAAAAAAACATAAAAAAAACGCTAAATTGATAAAATTTAACGTTTTAGCTTACCATTTTCAGGCAAAAATTAAGCTTTTTTCGACCTAAAAAAAGGTCCTATTTTCCATTAAAACTGTTCATTGTATTTGCTAATCCAGCAGTTCCAAAAGAACGAATTGCTTGTGCAGAAGTTTCTAATTTTTCAATTAAAATACTTTGCTCTTCTTTTGACCATTCTCCTAATACATAATCCACTTGTCTTCCTTTGCTATAATTATTACTAATTCCAAAACGGAAACGAGTATATTGCTGTGTATTTAGTTTGTCATTAATGTCTTTTAAACCATTATGACCTCCATGACTTCCTTTTCCTTTTATTCGAATTGTTCCGAATTCAATATTTAAATCATCTAAAATAATTAAAACATTTTCTAAAGGAATTTTTTCTTTATCCATCCAATATTTCACAGCCTTTCCACTTAAGTTCATATAAGTATTAGGCTTTAAAAGAATAAAAGTTCTTCCTTTAAAACGAAAAGAACAAACATCTCCAAGTTTATCCGTTTCAAAAGAAATATTTTCATCTTTTGCTAAATAATCAACTATTTTAAATCCAATATTATGTCTTGTTTCTTTGTATTTTTCTCCAATATTTCCAAGACCAACGATTAAATATTTTTTCATTTTATAATGAAATTTACTTTAGTTTTTAATCCTCAATAATATAATTTTCTAATACATCAGCTATTTTTCTGTTATCAGAAAGTTGAGGAATTTTGTTTTGTCCACCAAATTTTCCAATAGATTTCATGTATTCATGAAAACCACCTTTTTTAATTTTTCTAACAATAAGTGAACGTAATATATTTCCTTCTAACAAATCAAAATAATAAATATTCTGTTTTTGCATAGAAGCATCAATTTTTAATGCAAACTCTTCTAAGTTTTCTGGTTCCTTCTCAAACTCGATAAACCATTCATGATATGGTAAACCCTCTTTAGGATTTACTTGAGGAGCAACAGTGAATTCACTAATATTAATATCAGTTCCTTCAATAGCTTCTTTTAAAGCTTGTTCAACTTCTTTCCCAATTACATGTTCTCCAAAAGCTGAAATAAAGTGTTTAATTCTTCCAGTAACTTTTATTCGATATGGTTTTGTAGAAGTAAATTCAACAGTGTCTCCGATATTATATCCCCAAAGTCCAGCATTTGTATTTAAAATAATCACATAATTCACTCCAACTTTTACATCTTTTAATGAAATTCTGGTCGGATTTTCATCAAAGAATTCTGCTGCTGGAATAAATTCATAAAAAATTCCTCCATCTAATTGTAAAAGCATTCCTTTTTCTTTTTGAGAATCTTGATATGCGATAAAACCTTCCGAGGCAGGATATAATTCTATATAATCTACTTTTCTTCCGATTAAGCTTTCAAATTTATTTTTATAAGGTTCAAAATTAACACCTCCATAAATAAAGAAATTGAAATTAGGAAACAGTTCAGAAATTGATTTTCCTGTTTTTTCATGAAGTTTTTCAAAATACATTTGTACCCAAGATGGAATTCCACTGATTACAGACATATTTTCGTTTACAGTTTCTTCTACAATTGCATCAACCTTAGTTTCCCAATCTTCAATACAATTCGTTTCCCAACTTGGTAATCTATTTTTTTGAAGATATTTTGGAACGTAATGTGCAACAATTCCACTTAATCTTCCTAATTGAATTCCATTTAAATTATCTAAAACTGGACTCCCTTGAAGGAAAATCATTTTTCCATTTACAAAATCAGCATTACCAGTTTCGGCAATATACATTAAAAGTGCATTTCTTGCAGCTTTAATATGAGAAGGCATCGATTCTTTAGTAATAGGAATATATTTTGCTCCAGAAGTTGTTCCAGAAGTTTTTGCAAAATAAATAGGTTTACCTTTCCAAAGAATATCACTTTCTCCATTTTTTATTCTTTCAACATAAGGTCTTAAACCTTCATAAGTTTGTACAGGAACTTCTTTTTTGAAATCTTCATAAGTTTTGATTTCTCCAAAATGATGATCCTTTCCAAAAGCTGTATTTTTAGCTCCTTCTATTAATTCCTGAAAAACTTTTTCTTGTGTTTTAATAGGATTATTAGCCCATTTGTAAACTTTTTTAGAAACTATTCTAGCAAAAGGAATTGCAAAAATTGACTTTAAACTCATTATTCAAAATCTATAAAATTAATAGGATTTACTGGGAAACCTTCATTCCATAATTCAAAATGAAGATGTGGTCCTGTAGATAATTCACCTGTAGAACCAGCTGTAGCGATTACTTCTCCAGATTTTACTAAATCACCTTGTTCTTTTAATAAAGTAGCATTGTGTTTATAAACAGAAATAAAACCATTTGCATGTTCAATAATGATTACATTTCCTGTCTGAGAAGTCCAATCTGCAAAGATTACAGTACCTTCCGCAGCAGCTTTTACTGGTGTTCCTTCTGTTACTGCAATATCAATTGCATAATGTTTTTCTTCTGGATTATATTGATGAGAAATTGTCCCTGAAATAGGAGAAAAGAAGACAATTCCAACATCTTTTTTTGCTTCATCAAATAAATTGAAACGTTTTTCGCTTTCTACTTTTTCTCTAAAAACAGAATCTAATTTTGAAGCTTTTACTTTAAAAGGAGTATCTTTTAAATCAATTATTTCATTCGTTTTTTTATAATATTCTTCAATATCTTCCTCTCCTCTTAAAATTGGTAAAAGTTTGCTTATTTTCTGATTTGTTAAAGCAGATTCTCTTTCCAGAGAGTCTAATTTAATTAGAAGATTTGAAGTTTGACGTTTTAATTTTGTCGAAGTATAACCAGGAATATATTCTCTAATTGGAGTAAAAGCAATAAGAAAGATGGTACCAACAATTAAAAGAATTGAAAAAAGTCCACCAAAAATAAAAACATTTAGTCGAGTTAATTTAAGGGATAATTTTTCTTCAAAGTTATCATCATTTAAAATAACCATTCGGTATTTGCTGGTTAATTTACTTTTTAAAGATTTTTCTTTCTTTGGAGCTTGTTTTTCTTCCATGATTGCAAAGAATATTTAAGGTTTCAATCAGAGGTGATTTTTTATTATTTATAAAAATTCATCAAATCTATATATTCCCAAACTTTTTTAGGAACTAAAGGTAGAATATTTTTGTTTTCTTTAACAGAATTTCGCACAAATGTTGATGAAATCTGAACAATTGGCGCATCTATTTTATGAATTTTAGAATGGTTAACAAATTCTTCCTTTATTTCATTATGATCAATTCTTGGATACACATAAATATGGTGATTGTTTAAAATTTCATCATAATTTTTCCATTTATGAAAAGTGTTTAAATTGTCTTCTCCCATAATTATGCTAAAATCATGTGATGGAAATTTTTCTTGAATGTGTACAAGTGTATTAATCGTATAATTAGGTTGTGGTAATTTAAATTCGATATCAGAAACTTTCAAATGAGGATAATCTTCTAAAGCTTTATAAACCATTTCTAACCGATGATGATTGTCTAAAAGCGTACTTTTTTTCTTTAGTGGATTATGTGGTGTAACAACCATCCAAACTTCGTCCAAATCAGAATATTGTTGCATATGATTTGCAATGATAATATGTCCAATATGAATCGGATTGAATGTTCCGAAATATAAACCTATCTTCATGTATTTCTATTTTACAAAATCAGAAACTAATTTATATGCATCTACTTTTGCCACATCCAAATCATCATTGATTAAAATTGTGTCAAAATCAGTTTTATATTGCATTTCTTTTTCGGCTTTAGCCACACGTTCCTTTATTTTTTCTTCAGTTTCTGTTTGTCTTCCACGCAATCTTCGTTCCATTTCTTCAATTGAAGGTGGTTGTACGAAAATTGCAAGCGTTTGCTCAGGAAATTGTTTCTTAATATTTAATCCTCCAATCACATCAATATCAAAAATGACACTCTTCCCTTGTGCCCAAATACGTTCTAATTCTGACTTTAATGTTCCGTAAAAATTATTTGTATAAACTTCTTCCCATTCTACAAAATCATTATTTTCAATGTGACTTTTAAATTCATTTGCAGAGATAAAATAATAATCTTTTCCATGAACTTCATTTGGTCGTTTGTTTCTTGAAGCAGCAGAAATAGAGAAATCTAATTTTAATTCTTCTTGTTGTAATAAATGACGTACAATGGTTGTTTTACCAGAACCTGATGGCGCAGAAAATACGATTAATTTACCTTTTTCCATTTATAGAACGTTTAAGTTTTGTTCTTTGATTTTTTCTAATTCATCTTTCATTTGAACCACCAATTTTTGCATAGGAGCAAAGTTTGATTTCGATCCCATTGTATTAACTTCTCTTCCGATTTCTTGTGAAATAAATCCTAATTTTTTTCCATTCGATTCAGAAGTTTCTAATTCTTCAATGAAATATTTTAAATGATTTTCCAGACGAACTTTCTCTTCGTTTATGTCTAACTTTTCTAAATAATAGATTAATTCTTGTTCAAATCTATTTTCATCAACTTTTACTTCTAATTCCTCTAAAGCTTTACGTAATTTTTGTTTTACATGAACCATTCTTTCTTCATCTACTTCAATTACTTTTTCTAATAAAGATTGAATATTATGGATTCGTAAATTAAAATCTTTAATCAAAGCTTTTCCTTCATCTACACGATAAGTTACAATATTTGAAACCGCAATTTTGATATGATTTACAATTTCACTCCACTCTGTTTCATCCAACTCTTCTCTTTCCGTTTTTAAAGCTTCTGGAAGACGCATCGCCATTTGAAGCATTTCTAAATCCGAACCATGAGAGATTTGTTTTAACTTAGATATATATTGCTTCACAGCAACTTCATTAATTTGTGAAGTTAATTCTTCTCCTGTATTATCCACATAAATCGAAAAATCTACTTTTCCTCTTGTAAGTGAAGAAGCCAAAAGCTTACGAATTTCCAATTCTTTTTCTTTGTAATAAGAAGGAATTCGAACGTTAATATCTAAATTTTTACTATTTAAAGATTTTACCTCAATAGTAATTTTCTTTGTTGGTAATTGTAGTATGGATTTACCATACCCAGTCATTGATTGTATCATTCTAAATTGAAATAAAAGTACGCAAAGTTACACAAATTATAGAGAATGGAATAGTTAGTTAGCTATCTAATATGAACTGATGATTTCTCTATTTATATAAAAAGTTATTTAAAAATATTGTTATTTTCGTGATTTAAGCAAAAAAAATGTTTTATGATCAAAAAAGGAGAAACTTTAGGAGCGAAGAAAAAGATATTTAATTATCAAATAAGTCAAGATGGTTCCATTTGTATATGGAGAAAATTTAAAAGTGATGAGGAGCCAAGATCAGATATTTTTTCTAAAGAAGAATTAAAACATATTTTTAAAAAATTAGAAAAACTTGGAAATCCATTTTTTCTAGCAAATTCTGTTAGTAAATTAAAAGATGGAGAAGAGAAGGAGGGAATTGGTAAGATAGTTTATGATTATGAAATGAATCAGAATTCTACAACGAAAGCACAAGCAACTTCTCAGTTAGTCGCAATTTTTTATGAATTAGGAATTCTTTCTACAAATGGGAAAAAACGAAATATAGAATTTACATTACATTCTAATTTTGAAACTTATTTACAGAAAATTAAAAAGCTTTAAGCGCAATATTTTTATTTGAAATATCCTTTAAAAGATTTTCCAATGTATCTATATTTTGATTGGAATAAAAATGATGGTATTTTTTTTCTGTTGTATTTTGGTTTAATAATGATTCTTGATTTAAAATATTAAAAGTTTGCTTTGCAACGGCTTTTCCAGAATCAATAATCTTAATTGAATTACCAATAATTTCTTGAATTTTATTCTTTAAATAAGGATAATGTGTACAACCTAAAACAAGATAATCCACTGGGAATTCTGTGATTTTTCCTAAGTAATTTTCCAATAATAATTGCATTTCATCCGAGTCAATTTTTCCTTGTTCAATTAATTGAACTAAACCATTTCCAGCTTGTGCATGAATTTCAATATTTTGATTGTATTTAGAAGAAGTGTTTAAATACATTTCACTTTTTAAAGTACTTTCTGTTGCCAAAATACCAACATGTTTACTTTTTGTATTAATCAAAACAGGTTTAATTGCAGGTTCAATTCCAATAAAAGGGATCGAATATTTTTCTCGTAAAACTTGAATTACATTTGTTGTTGCAGTATTACAAGCAACGATGATTAATTTTACATTTTGTTGTAATAAAAATTCAGTATTAATAATACTACGCTCAATGATTTCATCAATAGATTTTCTACCATAAGGTGCATTCTTATTATCTGCTAAATATATCGTATTTTCTAACGGAAGTAAATTATTTACATCTCGCCAAATAGTTGTTCCACCAACACCAGAATCAAAAATACCAATCGGATTTATAGTCTTATTCATAAATTACAACAATAAAAAAACTCGCTTATAAAAAGCGAGTTTAAATATATAAAATAAATTGTTTTCTTATTTTATTTGGTTGTATTTTGCAACAACTGAACTAGAAATATCTTCACCTCCAGCATAGTGTAAAGCTGTTTGCTCTAATACGAACTCAATTCCTTTTTCTTTTGCAACGTCTTTGATTGCTTGGTTTACCTTCTCGATAATTGGTTTTAATAAAGCATTACGTCTTTCAGCAATATCTTTTTCAGCAGCTAAAACAGCTTCTTGTAATCCTCTTTGTTCGTTTTGAACTTCAATAGCTCTTGCTTGATTCTCAGAATCTGTTTTACTTACAGCTTCAGCTTCGTATTTTTTTACTTTAGCTTCTAAAGCTTTTCCTTTTTGTTCTAACTCATCTTGATAAGATTTACTTAATTGCTCTAACTGAGAAGTCATAGTTTTAGTCTCAGGTAATTCCGCTAAAATTTTATCATAATTGATGTAAGCTAGCTTCTGTGCTTGAGCCGTTAAACCAAAACCAAAAGTTAGTAAAGCAACTATTAAAAAAGATTTAAATTGTTTCATTGTATATTTAGTATTAATTTAATATTCAAATTTATTTATCGTCATTTGCTTGCTTCGCTTGTTCTTCACGAGCTTTTTGAGCTTCTTCGCGTTTCTTTCTTAATTCTTCTTGTTTCTTCAATCTAGCTTGCTTTTTAGCTTCGATTGCTTTTTTCATTTCTTCACGTTTTTTCTCACGTGCTTCTTTTTGCTTACGAATACGTTCTTGTAATTCTTCTTGTCTTTTCTTTTTAGCATCTTCTCTCGCTTGTGCTTTTGCAGCAGCTTCAGGAGAAAGTCCACCATTACTCTTAGCTTTTGCTTGTTTTGCTTTTATAGCATTTCTTTTATCTTCAACAGCTTTCTTCTTTTTATTTCTAGAAATACTTTGAATTACAAGCTCGCTAATATCATACTTTTTGTTTGTATAAAGCATGATTAAATCTTGAGAATTATCAAATACAATATCGTATTTTTTTCTTTTGGCAATTTCCTGTACAGAATTAAAAATTAAATCTTGAATAGGTTTTACCAACTGTCTTCTTAAAAGAAATAAATCTCCTTCAGGACCAAAATAGTCATTCTCCATCTTCTTGTATTCTTCAAGTAAGATTTGGATATCTTCTTCCCTTTCTTCAATTAAATCTTCTGTTAACAATGCTCTTTCATTATTCAATTCAGTTTTCATTACAGAAATTTCTTCATTTTTCTTTTCTAATTTCTGTCTCCAACTTTGAATTTTTTCATCTAGCTGACCTTGTGCTTTTGTATATTCAGGAACATTTTGCAAAATATATTCCATGTCAATGTAAGCTATTTTCTGAGGTTTTTGAGCAAAAACAACAGTACTAGATATAACGATTATAAAGGTTAAAAGAACTTTTTTGATCATAACAAATGAAATTTTAGAAAATATCGTGCCATATTTTGGAATTAAACTTAGAATTATAACTTAAAAAAATTAAAATTGTTGTCCGAAGATGAAATGAGTTTGCCATCCAGACTTCGTAGGATTGATTGTTGCATCAGCAGGATCAAATCCATAACCGAAGTCAATTCCTAATAATCCGAACTGAGGCATAAATACTCTTAATCCTAAACCAGCAGAACGTTTTAACTCAAATGGATCGTAATTATCGAATCCGTTATAAGAGTTACCTGCCTCCATAAATCCAAGTGCATAAATCGATGCAGCTTGTCCTAATGTAATAGGATATCTAGCTTCTAAAGAGAATTTATTATAAATAGTTCCTCCAGTAGCTGATGACAATGCATTATTTTCATAACCTCTTAATCCGATTGTTTCTCTACCATCTAATTGGAAGTTTGCTAAACCATCACCTCCAACATAATATCTTTCGAAAGGAGAGTCACCAATTTCTGAGTTATAATGACCAAGGAATCCAAATTCTGTATTTAAGAATAAAACAGATTTTCCGATTAATGGCGTATACCATTTTCCTTTGAAACTAATTTTATAATATTCTAACCATTTATATTTTTCCTCAGGAGCTTCATTTTCATAATCTCTTCCTTTAGAAAATAAAGAGTATGGTAATGTTGCTTTAGCAGTTACTGAGAATTCAGAACCAGTTTGTGGGAAAATAGGATTAGGTCCAGAAGAATTTCTTGATAAACTTATTTGGTAAGATAAGTTGTTTGAAATTCCATTATCAAATTGTAATGATGAAATGAAATAGTTTCTGAAATCATATCTCTGGTAACTTAAAGTTTGAGATAATGAGAAATAATCATCTGGCCATTTTAATCTTTGTGCAATTCCAACTGAAGTTCCTAAAATTTGTAATCTTTGACTTCTGTCTACACTATTAAATCCACTATATCCATATTGTCTAGATGAATAAACAGAGAATGAAAGTGATTTAGGTCTTTTTCCACCGATCCAAGGTTCTGTAAATGAGAAACTATATGTAGTATAGAATTTACTTCCTTGTAATCTTAAAGATAATTTTTGTCCGTCTCCCATTGGAAGAGGTTTATATTCTTTTAAGTTAAAGATATTTCTTAAAGAGAAGTTATTGAAAGATAATCCTAATGTTCCAATAAATGCATTTCCACCATATCCTCCTTGTAATTCAATTTGACTTGAACCTTTTTCAGCAACAGAATATTCGATATCTACTGTTTTTTCTTGGAAGTTTGGTTTTACATCAGGAACAATTGCTTCAGGATCGAAGAAACCTAGTTGACTAATTTCTCTAATCGAACGAATAATATTTGTTTTACTAAATAATTGTCCAGGTTTTGTTCTTAATTCTCTATAGATAACATGATCATTTGTTCTATCATTTCCAACTACAGAAACACCTGTAATTGTCGCTTGTTTATCTTCATAAATACGAATTTCAATATTGATAGAATCATTTTCTACACCAGTTTCAATAGGTGTAATTCTTGAAAATAAGAAACCAGAATCTAAGTATAATGTTGTTAAATCTTCTGAGTTTGGTGTTCCGTCACCTTTTACTCTTTCTTTTAAGATTTTTCCATTATAAATTTCTCCTTCTTCAATTCCTAAATAACGGTGTAAATAATCAGTTTTGTAGTG
Organism: Aureivirga marina; assembly: GCF_015767265.1. GTDB lineage: Bacteria > Bacteroidota > Bacteroidia > Flavobacteriales > Flavobacteriaceae > Aureivirga > Aureivirga marina. Next base: position 748,884 of record NZ_JADPIB010000001.1, on the reverse strand, counting down.
GCTATTTCCAACGAATCGGATGTCACCAAAATAATATTGTTTTCCTTCTTCAACAGTAATTTCAATATCTAAACGATTGTCTTTTACTTTATTTATTTTATAATCAAGAACTCGTGCATCACGATATCCAAGCTCACTATAAGCTTCTACAATACTATTTAAATCTTCTTTGAACTTTTCTTCGATAAATTTAGAAGTTTTCCAGAATCTACCGATTACAGCTCTTTTTGTATTTTTCATCGCTCCTCTAATTTTTCCATTAGAGAAAGCTTTATTTCCATGAATTTTAATACTTCTTACCTTAACTTTTTTTCCTTTGTCAAGGTGAATTAACATATCAACACTATTTGCGCTTGAAGAATCTTTTCTAGTGTCAATATTTACTTTTGTATTTAAGAAACCTTTATCAACATACTGTTTTTTAAAGTAGTTTTTTGTTGTAATTAAAAGGTTTTCAGTAACCATTTCACCTTTATCAAGATTTGCATCTTTTTTAAGGTCTTTGGCTTTTCCTTTACGAATTCCTTTGATAGTTACATCATTTAATTCAGGTAATTCTGTAACTTCAAATAAAAGATAAATAGAATTTCCATCTATCTTATCAATATAAACATCAACTGTACTAAACTTTTTTGTTTCATAAAGTCTTTTAATCGCACTTGTAAGTTTATCACCAGGAATTTTAATTTCTTGCCCGATTGTTAAACCTGTATAGATACGAATACTCTCTTCACTAAATTTTTGAAGACCAACAACTCTTATACCCCCTAATGTATAGATTTCTCCTTTTTTATAACTTGAAGACGTTTCAGTAGTGTCTGTTTTAGAATTATTTGTTTCTTGTGCAACAATATTGCTGCTTCCAAGGATAATTGATAACAGTAATAATGATAATCTTAATTTACTCATTGTCGATCTTTTCTATTTGTTCGCTGGTTTTCCCAAAGCGTCGTTCTCTATTTTGATAGTTTAAAATTGCTTTTAAAAAATCTTCTTTTCCAAAGTCAGGCCAAAGAACATCTGTAAAATATAACTCAGAATAAGCTATTTGCCATAGTAAAAAATTACTAATACGCTGTTCTCCACTGGTTCTAATCAGAAGATCTACATCTGGCAAAGTAAATGTATATAAATGATTATTTATAACTTTTTCTGTAATTTCTTCTGGCATTAACTCTTTATTAACAATTTTTTGAGATATTTTTTGAAATGCTTGTGTCAATTCTTCTCTTGCTCCGTAACTCAAAGCTAAAGTTAAAATAATTCCAGAATTATTACTAGTTAAATTAATAACTTCATTCAATTCTTTTCGTGCTTTTTCAGGAAGTAGATTTAAGTTTCCAATTGCTTGAAGCTTTACATTATTTTTCTGTAAATTTTTCACTTCATTTTTAAGTGAAGATACTAAAAGACTCATCAAAGTCTTTACTTCTAATTTTGGTCTATTCCAATTTTCTGTAGAAAAAGCATATAGTGTTAGAGCTTTTACACCAATTTCTCCTGCTGTCTCAATTGTACTCCTTACCGCTTTTACACCATTTTTATGTCCGAAAACTCTAGGCATACTTTTTTGTTTTGCCCATCTACCATTTCCGTCCATGATTACAGCTACGTGCTCAGGTACTCTGTCCTTATCAATTTGTTCTATCAAGCTCATAAATATTTTTATCTTCTAGATGAATAACAAGCTGGTCTTCCAAAAGTATAAACTACAGAAACTCCTGTAAAAATATACCAGTCATTCGTATCTGGATTTCCGAAATTTAAATCAGCTATATCTTCTCTATTATAATCTAAATCGTCAACTAAAGTATATCGTGCAGATAACTCAAAATTAACGGCTATTTTGTCATACAATCTAGTTTTATATCCAAAACCAAATGGTAAAGTAATCGATGTATTCGAACCATATTCAAAAGAACCATCCGCTCTTTGTGATTCTACATTTTTATAATTAAAGACTCCAAGAGCAACTACTAAGTATGGCGAATAATCATCATATCTTGAAGACATATCAAATTCAAAAAAGTTGAACTCTACACCGAAAGCAACTTCTTTAATAGAATTTGAAAAGGAATATCCTCGCTCTTCTCTAATTTTATTCGAAGAATTTTTATCACTATCTCCAATATTGAAATAGGTAAAAGTTCCTCGTAGAGCAATTCTCGGATTTAAATTATACTTATAAATACCTCCAAATGCTAATTTGTTAGGTTTTATATAGTTTTCACTTCCTATATCTCCGATATAGTTACTACCACCCAAAATGATACCTGCTTCATGGATTTGTCCGAATGAAACGGTTGTAATACAAAGTAATACGTAAAATAAAATTTTTCTCTTCATGTCTAAAAATAGCTTGCAAATATAATTATTTATATTTGCTTTAGGTACACTCTTGTTTCTTTTTTGATAAACTATATTTATTATAATTTATTGTGAAAGTTCGTAAAGATACAGTTAAATTCGAATATATCTACTAATTTCTAGTATCTTCTCCCCAAAGTAATTTGCTACGTAATGTTTTGAAAAATGATTGTCCTTCCATTTCAATTGTTTTGATGGTAAACGGCGCTTTTTCTATGTAAATCTCTGTTTGATTGTTAATTGTAGTCACTCTTGAATCCAAAGAAATTAAGAATAAATTCTCATGTCCATTTACTGTCAATTTTATTTTTGTATCATTTGGAATAATTAAAGGTCTTGTATTTAAATTGTGTGGTGCAATTGGTGTTAAAACAATATTTTTTGCTTGTGGCATTAAAATCGGTCCACCACAACTCATCGAATAACTTGTAGAACCTGTCGGAGTTGCAATAATTAATCCGTCTGCCCAATAAGAAGTTAAATATTCGTCATCTAAATAAGTATTTACAGTAATCATCGAAGTCGTATTTTTTCTACTTACCGTTATTTCATTAATTGCATATTGAAAATCTTCTGAATCTAAAACTTCAGGAATTAATTTTAAACTTAAAACAGAACGTTCGATGATTTTATATTCATTACTCAATAATTGATCAATAGCATTTTTTATTTCGTCTTTTTGAATTGTCGACAAAAAACCAAGTCGTCCCGTATTTATACCTATAATAGGTATGTCTGAATTTCGAACATAAGTGATTGCTCTTAAAATCGTCCCATCACCACCAATAGTTATAAAAAAATCAGTATCCGATGGTAAATCATCATAATTTAAAAAAGTATCAAAGCACTCTTCTTCTTGCAAATGTTTTTTTAATTCATAATAAAAATGGAATTCAAAAATAACTTTTACGCCTCTTTTCTTAAAATGTTTTAAAAGTTTACTTATATAAGGTTTTGTTTCGTCTTTATATTTTTGACCATAAATGGCTACTTTCATTTTCTTAAATGTTTAGGTATTTTTTTAAATAATTCGATCGGTCTCTCAAGCTTTCTAAAAGTAAATCATCATCATGTTTAGAAATTAAAAAATATTCATACCTTCTAAAAGTTTGAATAATTTCATTGATATCATGAGAAACAAGTCGAATCGAAACCTGAATTTTTTCAGCTTTAATTTTGGAAACAAGCATTCCTAAAATTTTACCTTTATTCGTTTCTACAATCTGAGAAATTTCACTAAAACTAAAATCTTTAATGTTTTTTTCTACAACTAAAATATCTCCTTCTTCTTGAAAATATGGCAATTCATTTAATAAGTGAATTATTTCCAAAATTTCAAAACTACCAATAAATTCTCGCTGCGAATTTACAACAGGAATCACATTTGTATCATATGTAGAATACATTTTTAGCAAATCGACAACTTTCGTGTTTTCTTCTGCAAAAAATGATACAATTAAATGGTCGAATTCTCTAATTTTCTTAGAAGTATTCTTTTCTAATAAAATATCATTAACAGGAATGCAACCATGGTATATTCCATGTCTCGTAATTGGATAATGTGTATAATTCGTTCCTTCTATTGCAAAAATCAAATCTTGAATTGTAGCTTCATCTGAAATTGCAGGAAAATCTGTAGTTATGTAATCTGAAATACTCATACCATTTTTATTTTATAAGAAAAAAATCTTTAATCCGTTGAAATATAAAATATTTTAAGAACCAATTCAAAGACTTTAATCATAAATTGAAATAAAGTCTACTCCTTAGCATTTCTTAAAACTATTTTAAAACGTTTCTCAGTAAAACACAATATCTGTACCTTTGTGCTTTCAAAAATCAAGTTACGAAATAATGACAAAATTAAGTGTTAACATAAACAAAATAGCGACACTTCGTAATTCAAGAGGTGGAAATATGCCAAATCTTGTACAAAGTGCTATCGATATTCAAGAATTTGGAGGAGAAGGAATCACAGTTCACCCTAGACCTGATGAAAGACATATTCGTTACCAAGATGTTTATGATTTAAAACCGATTATCACAACGGAATTTAATATTGAAGGAAATCCAATTCCTAAATTTATGGATTTGGTTTTAAAAAATAAACCAACACAAGTTACTTTAGTTCCAGATGCAATTGATAATTTAACTTCTGATGCAGGTTGGGATACAGTAAAAAATCAAGATTTCTTAAAAGAAGTAATTTCAGAATTTAAAAATAATGGAATTCGTACTTCTATTTTTATTGATACAAATGAAAAATTCATCGAAGCTGCTGCAACAACTGGAGCTGACAGAATTGAGCTTTATACAGAAGAATTTGCTCGTCAATATGCTTTAGGAAATGAAAAAGCAATTTTGCCTTATGTAGAATCTGCAAAATTGGCTTCAGAATTTGGTTTAGGTATTAATGCTGGACACGATTTAAATTTGGAAAATATTCACTTTTTCGCAAAAGAAATTCCAAATCTTTTAGAAGTTTCAATTGGGCATGCTTTGATTTCTGAGTCTTTATATTTAGGATTAGAAAATGTTGTAAAAATGTATTTACAACGTCTTAAAATTTCATAAGAAATGAGAGAAGTTTTACATTCAAGAATCCAAGGACAAGGGGAACCGTTATTAATTCTTCATGGATTTTTTGGAATGAGTGATAACTGGAAATCTTTAGGAAATAAATATGCCGAACAATTTGAAGTACATATGATTGATCAAAGAAATCATGGAAGAAGTTTTCACTCAGAAGAATTTACTTATGAATTGATGGCAGAGGATTTATTTCATTATATCCAACATCATAATTTGAAAAAAGTTTCACTTCTTGGACATTCTATGGGAGGGAAGACTGTGATGCTTTTTGCTACAATGTATCCAGAAATGGTTGCTAAATTAATTGTCGCAGATATTTCTCCAAGATTTTATCCAGTGCATCATGATTTAATTTTAGAAGCTTTAAATTCGATAGATTTTTCAATTCATAAAACAAGAAAAGAAGTCGAAGAAGTTTTAAAAGAAAGAATTGATGAAGTTGGTGTCAGACAATTTTTATTAAAAAATGTTTTTTGGAAGACAAAAGAAGAACTGGCTTTTCGTTTTAATTTAGAAAGTTTAACAGAAAATGTAGAAGAAGTTGGTGTTGCACTTCCTTCTTTTCATGAATTTGATAAAAAGACACTTTTTTTAAGAGGTGAAAACTCAGGATATATTTCAAAAGAAGATGAAAGTTTAATTTTTGCACATTTTCCAAAAGCGAAAATTCAGACTGTCAAAAATGCAGGTCATTGGTTACATGCTGAAAATCAGACAGATTTTTATACTTATTCTATTGAATTTCTGACAGAAAAATAGTTTTGTACGGATTTTGTTAGTAATTTTCACGAAAAAGAAAATTAATTATAATAGCATTAGAAGTATGAAACTAGTATTAAAAATATTATTAACAGCAATTGGCGTAATTATTTTGTCCAAAATATTGCCTGGAGTTGAAGTAAGTGATTTCCTCTCTGCTGTTTTTGTAGCAATCACCTTAGGATTTTTACGTTTGTTCGTAAAGCCTATTTTAATTTTTTTAACCTTGCCTGCGACCATTGTAACACTAGGATTATTCCTATTTGTAATCAATGCTGTGATTATCCTATTAGCCAGTAGTTTAGTTGGTGGATTCTTTGTTTCAGGTTTTTGGACAGCTTTACTATTTAGCTTGTTATTATCCCTCTTTCAGTCGTTATTCAATCCGATGTTAGAAGAAAAGAACTAAAAATAGTTGACTAAGAAGAATTTAAAGGTTTGCTAGATTGGTAAAAATGACTAATTTTGCAGCCTATTTTTAATTATTACAGAATAAATTACGTAAAAAATGAATATTACAAAAGAGAATGTTGATGCATTGAATGCAGTTGTAAAAGTTGATATTACAGCAGCAGATTATCAAGATAAAGTAACTAAAGTTTTACAAGATTACCGTAAAAAAGCTAACATTCCAGGATTTAGACCAGGACAAGTGCCGATGGGATTAGTGAAGAAGCAATATGGAAAATCTGTAATGATTGACGAAGTAAACAAATTATTACAAGAAGCTTTAAATAAATTTATCACGGAAGAAAAATTAGACATTTTAGGTAATCCTCTTCCAAAAGAAAACGAAAACTTTTCTTGGGATGCTGAAGATTTTTCTTTTGAATTTGAATTAGGTTTATCTCCTGAATTTGATGTAAACTTAGATACAGAAGATAAAGTAACTTATTATAACATTTCTGCTGACGAAGAATTAATCAATAAAGAAATTGAAAACATCCGTGGTAGATTTGCAAAAATGATTTCTCAAGAAGAAGTTGTTGAAGGAGTAACTATTACTGGAACTTTTGTTAGTGAAGATGGAGAAATCGAAAACAAAGCTACTTTTGTTTTAGAGGACATCAAAGGAAAAATGAACAACAAAAAGTTCATGGGTAAAAAAGTTGGAGCTGAATTAAAGTTAAAAACTAAGAACTTATTCTTAGAAGATGACAAATTAGCTGCTGCAATGGGGAAAGATGTAGAAGAAGCAAAAGCTTTAGAAGCAAACTTAACTTTCACTATTGAAGAAATTAACACTAAAGAATTAGCGGAAGTTAATCAAGAATTATTTGATAAATTATTCGGAGAAGGAAATGTAACTTCTGAAGACGAATTAAGAGCTAAGATTAAAGAAGATGCTGAAAAGCAATTCATTGGTCAAGCTGATCAAACTTTCTTAAACAAACTTACAGAGTATTTAATTGATACTACTTCATTTGAATTACCAGCTGAGTTTTTAAAGAAATGGATTTCTGTTGCTGGAGAAAAGCAATTATCAACTGAAGAAGCTGAAGAAGAATACAGTCGTTCTGAAAAAGGATTACGTTACCAATTAATCGAAGGAAAGATTATGAAAGATAACAATATCCAACTTTCTTACGAAGATTTAAAAGAGCACACAAAAGGATTCATCATTCAACAATTAGCACAATTTGGGAACACTAATCCTGAAGATAGCGAAGTGGATGAAATCGCAAACAGAGTATTATCTAACCAAGAAGAAGCTAAGCGTATTTCTGAGCAATTAGTAGCGCAAAAAGTATTAGAATTCTTCAAAGAGAATGCTAAGTATGCAACTAAAGAAGTAAACTTTGAAGAGTTCATCAAAGAAGTTTACAATAAATAAGAGATTTATTTAGTTTACGAAAAATAGTAAAGGCTGTCAAATGACAGCCTTTATTTTCTATATCTAGAATGATTTTAATTTTCTTTAAATAATTCTGTATAATATTTATAGAATAATGGAATCGTTTCAATACCTTTTAAATAATTGAAAACTCCATAATGCTCATTTGGTGAATGAATCGCATCAGAATCTAAACCGAATCCCATTAAGATTGATTTACTTTTTAATTCTTGCTCAAATAATGCTACAATTGGAATACTTCCTCCAGAACGTTGTGGAATTGCAGGAACACCGAAAGATTCTGTGTAAGCTTTGTTCGCAGCCATGTATCCAATATTATCAATTGGTGTAACATAAGCTTTTCCACCATGATGAGGAGTTACTTTTACAGTTACGGCTTCAGGAGCAATTTTTGTAAAATGATCCATAAATAATTGTGTAATTTCTTCTGGATCTTGATCTGGAACTAAACGCATCGAAATTTTTGCAAATGCTTTAGAAGGAATTACTGTTTTTGCACCTTCACCAATATATCCTCCCCAGATTCCATTTACATCTAAAGTAGGACGAATTGAGTTTCTTTCGTTTGTTGTATATCCTTTTTCTCCATAAACATCATTGATATCTAAAGCATTTTTATATGCTTCTAAAGAGAAAGGTGCTTTTGCCATTTCAGCTCTTTCATCTGCTGAAAGTTCGATTACTTTATCATAGAATCCTGGAATTGTAATGTGATTATTCTCATCATGAAGAGAAGCAATCATTTTATTTAAAACATTAATAGGATTTGCAACTGCTCCACCATATAATCCAGAATGTAAATCTCTGTTTGGTCCTGTTACTTCGACTTCCACATATGATAAACCTCTTAATCCAGTTGTAATAGATGGTTGCTCATTAGAAATCATTCCTGTATCTGAAATAAGAATTACGTCATTTGCTAACTTTTCTTGATTTCTTTTTACAAACCAATCTAAACTTGGAGAACCAATTTCTTCTTCTCCTTCAATCATGAATTTTACATTACATGGTAAATTATCATTTTGAATCATGTATTCAAAAGCTTTTACATGCATGTACATTTGTCCTTTATCATCACAAGCTCCACGCGCAAAAATTGCTCCTTCTGGGTGTAATTCTGTTTTTTTAATTACAGGTTCAAATGGTGGAGAATCCCATAATTCAATTGGATCTGCTGGTTGAACATCGTAATGTCCATAAACTAAAACAGTAGGTAAGTTTGCGTCTATGATTTTTTCAGCATAAACAATTGGATAACCTGGAGTTTCACAAATTTCTACTTTATCACATCCAGCTTTTTCTAAGCTTTCTTTTACTGCATCTGCTGTATTTAAAACGTCTTGATTGTATGCTGTGTCGGCACTGATAGAAGGTATTTTTAGTAATTCTATTAATTCATTGATGAATCTATCTTTATTTTCATCAACATATGATTTGATATTTTCCATTGATATGTATGTGGTTTTGAAGTAAGTTATTGTATAATAACCAATTAAAGTGTGAAATGTAAACTAAAAAAATCACTTTCTTTAAAAAAGTAAAGATATTTATAAAAAATCATAAAAAAAATGAAAAAAAATCTTGTGGAATAAATACTTATCTTTATATTTGCACTCACAATAACCAAGCGGGCGTGGTGGAATTGGTAGACACGCTAGACTTAGGATCTAGTGCTTCACGGCGTGAGAGTTCGAGTCTCTCCGCCCGCACAAAAGCTAACTGAAGAAGTTAGCTTTTTTTGTATCCAGACTTTTCGTAAATTCGGAACAAGTTTTACTTCAATAATGAACATAATTTTGTAAAAAATAAAATCATGATTATTCATAACCTAGAACTGAACAATTCTTTAGCAAATAAATATATTGCAGAATTAAGAGATGTAAATATTCAAAAAGATAGTATGCGTTTTCGCAAAAATATAGAGCGAATCGGTGAAATCTTGAGTTATGAATTTAGTAAAACATTAAATTATACAGAAAAAGATATTGTTACGCCTTTAGGAACAAAAAAGAGTTTTTTACCAGAAAATGATATTGTTATTTGTTCTATTTTAAGAGCAGGTTTACCAATTCATAATGGAATTTTAAATTATTTTGATGATGCTGAAAATGCATTTATTTCTGCATATCGTTTTCATCCAAATAACGATGCGGAGTTTGAAATTAAAGTAGAATATTTAGCAGCTCCATCTTTAGAAGGAAAAACTTTAATTATCGCTGATCCAATGTTAGCAACAGGAAATTCGATGGTTGCAGTTTATGAAACTTTATTAAAACATGGAAATCCGAAAGAAATTCATGTTTTTGCTGTAATTGGAGCAAATCAGGGAGTGGATTTAATAGCAGAAAGTTTACCAGAAAATACACATCTTTGGATTGCAACAATTGATGCTGAATTAAATGATCATGGTTATATAATTCCAGGTTTAGGAGATGCTGGAGATTTAGCTTTTGGTTCGAAACTTTAATGATTTAAGAAATAATATTGTAAGAATATAGCGCATCCTATGAAGATATATAGGATGCTTTCTTTTATCCATACTTTTTTAATTACTTGTATATAATTACTTAAAATAGTTGCACAAGGAAATAATAAAAATAAAAGTGTTTCTGTTGTTTTTTGCGAACTAAAAGCGATAATTACTAAAGCTAAAAAGAAGCTTAAAACCAAAATTCCCCATGAATATTTTATAACATTTCCTTGGTTTGAAATTCTAGGAGTTGTGAATAAAATAGAAACAAAAGTACTTATAGTTAATAATCCTAAAGCGAGAATATTCGGATAATTTTTTTGATAAACTTCGAATTCCATGTTATAATAAATTGTGAAAGAATTCATGAATAATTCCGAATTATCTGTCCATAAAGTATAAGTGTAAAATAAAATAAGAGGACAAATGAATCCAATAATTGGAATTAATAGATTTTTGATATTAATCTTTTCAAAAATAAATAAGCTTATATAAATAAGAACTCCAAAAAGAATACTCCAATTAAAAAATAGTGCGGAAACTGCTAACCAAAATCCAGCATCGAACAACTTTTGCTTACTATTTTTGGTAGAACTTAAGCTAAAAACTCTTCTAAAAAATAAAATTAAAAAGAAATTAGAGAGAAAAATAGGGTTCCAATGAAGTACTTTTGGAAGCATTGCCAAGATAATGATTGTAAATAATGCTCCGTACGAATTATTCTTCGTTAAATTGTTTTTCCTGATTACAAATGAGAAAATAATCAAGAATAATAAGGAAAACATAAAGATACCTACACTTTCTAAAATATTTATAAAACTGTAATTTTCAGCTATATTTTTTAAAAAAGGTATAATTGAAATTACAAATAGAAGGAAAATTATAGATAATAAATTTATTGGTTTTGTTTTATTAAAAAAATTGGCAATCATCACTATATTTTATACTTTTGCAAAGTAAATATAATTAAGATATGATTGCAAACAATATTTTTAAGGCGATAGGTGACTTCTTTACAAATGTAGCATTCGCACCTTTTGATACACTATATAACATGAACTGGTGGTCAGCAAACTTACCAAGTTGGATTTTTATCATTATTACATTCGTAGCATTCTTCTACTGGATGGGACAATTATTGAAATTTAAGAAAGAAGGTAGAGAGTAGGAAGAAATTCTTGAATAATATTGTTTAAGATTACAAAATACAAAAGTGGTAATATGTATGGTACATGTTACCATTTGTTGTAATAGATAATTATGGAACAAGAAAAATCATGTTTTAAAATGTGGTTTTAACTTGTAAAACTTAAAATTAGAATCTTTTGGGAAGTAAAAATAAATTAAAACGATTTAATGAAAACGATACATTTGATAATGTAATTCAACCAACAAGAGAAGAGGTTGTAAATGGTTTTCAGTGGAAAGGAAAATGGAATTCTTTTTTTAAAAATGACAATCCAATTATTTTAGAATTAGGTTGTGGAAAAGGAGAATATACAATTGCTTTAGCAAAGAAAAATCCGAACATCAACTATATTGGAGTTGATATTAAAGGAGCTCGCTTTTGGAGAGGTGCTAAAACAGCAATCGAAGATAACATGAATAATGTTGCTTTTGTTCGTACACAAATTGAATTGATTGATCTTATTTTTGCAGAAAATGAAGTTTCTGAAATTTGGATTACATTCCCAGATCCTCAAATTAAATATAAAAGAACAAAGCACAGACTTACAAATCATGATTTCTTAAAGAAATACAATCATATCTTAAATGAAGAAGGAGTTGTGAATTTAAAGACAGATAGTGAGTTTATGCATGGATACACATTAGGATTATTACATGGTGAAGGACATGAAGTAATTTATGCAAATCATGATGTTTATAAGAATCAAGGTGCGCCAGAGGAAGTAATCAACACACAAACTTTCTACGAACAACAGTATTTAGAAATAGGAAAAGCTATTACTTATATAAAATTTAAAATCCGTTTTTAAGAGCGGATTTTTTTGCTTTAAACTTAAAGTAAACAGGAAAGTAAATTATCTACTTTATTAATAATAATATCGTGATCAATAAACGCCATTGAGAAAATTCCAGCAATAATTAAAAGTTTAAGAATGTTATGAATTAAATTATATTGCTTTTGCGATTTACTTCTCCATAATAAGATTCCACAGAAAATTAATACCACAATACTTGTGTAAAAATAGTATCGCATTCCTCCAATTTCTGGATTTTTAAACAAAAAATATATTGGGTCAAATGCAAAAATGATTAGTAAACTTGTTAGAATTTTTGTAAAATGTTCTCCATAAACAATTGGAATAGTTTTATAATTTTGAACAACATCTCCTTTAATTTTTTCTAAATCTTTCACCAATTCTTTTATCAATAATACACAAAAAACAAAAGCTGCATGTGTGAATATGATGTAAGAGAAATTCTTGAAATAAACAAAAATGGCAAAAAATGGTAAAATTGTAAGTGTAGCCGCTGAAAATAAACTTACTAAAGGATATTTTTTAAGTTTATGAGAATAAAGCCATATCAAGAAAATATAAACTGCGAAGAAGATTGCAGCTCTAACAGATACGATAAAAGAAATTCCAACACCGATAAAATTTAAAACAAAATAAATGCTAAGTTTCGTTTTTTGACTAACAATAGCATCAAGTTTCGACTTTTCTGGTCGATTGATTCTATCTGTATCAGAATCGTAAAAATTATTGATAATATATCCGGAAGCAATTACACAAATTGTAGAAAGTACAATAATGTATAAGTGAAAATCAAGAAGTACATTTATTAGCGATCTGTTGTGGGAAAATATAAATATCGAAGCCATGTATTGTGCAAAAACTAATACAGCGATATTATATCCTCTCACAACAGAAAGTAAGCTAAATAACTTTATATAGAAAGGATATTTCTTAGGAGGTGTATTTTTTTTAGCTTCTTCTAATAAATCCATAGCAAAAAATTGCTTAAAAACGATACACCAATTCTAATCTATAATCTTTCAGTTGTTCCTTTGCTTTTTCAAAATCAGGTGCAAATCCAAGAATGTATCCACCACCACCAGAACCACAAAGCTTCAAGTAATAATTGTTAGATTCAATTCCAGATTGCCAAACTTGGTGAAATTTCTTAGGAATCATTGGTTGGAAATTATCTAAAACAACTTTTGAAAGTTTCTTTACATTTCCGAATAATGATTTTACATTTCCTTTTAAGAAGTCATCAATACAAGCGTCTGTGTGTGCAGAGAATTCTTTACTTAACATATTTCGGAAACCTTCATTTTTCATTTTATTCATGAAAATATTTACCATTGGTTCCGTCTCACCGATAATTTGAGAATCCAATAAGAAAACAGCTCCTTTTCCTTCTTCTTTTTGTGAAGGAATTCCAGCAGGCTCAATATGATCTTTTGAATTAATAAGTATAGGAATACTTAAATAACTATTTAATGGATCTAAACCTGAACTTTTTCCATGGAAAAAAGATTCCATAATAGAAAAAATCTGTTTTAATTGTAATAATTTATCTCGAGTTAAGTTTTCAAGAACAGTAATTTTATTGTTTGCATATTTGTCATACAAAGCAGCAACTAAAGCTCCAGAACTTCCCACACCATATCCTTGTGGAATGCTCGAATCAAAATACATTCCTTCATTAATATCCTTTTCTAATTCTTCTAAACGAAAAGAAAGTAATTCAGGAAATTCTACTGTTTTTTCCTTTAAATAAGTATAAAACAAGCACAAATTTTTATTTGAAAGTGCTGCACTCTCATTCAAATTTTCTTCTTTTTTCAAAGTTCCTTGATAAGAGTTATATGGAATTGCCAATCCTTTTGAGTCTTTGATAATTCCGTATTCTCCGAAAAGAAGAATTTTTGCATAAAATAAAGGTCCTCTCATAATTTAATTCCCATTTAAGTAGCAAAGATAGTAATCATTTCTGTATTAGGTCTTTTATTTAATGTATAATTGCTTGTTTTTAGGTGATTTTCATTGATTTCCGTGATTCATTATTTAAAAAACATATTTTTACACACAATTTAGAATCATTAATTACTAAAAGTTAAAACAGAAACTAATTAGTTTTTTTTAGTAAAATTCAAGACATTTGCACGCCTATTTAATTTTTCATTTTTATGAATGAACAAATATCAATTACTGGTTTAGCTTCTATTTCTGCTTTAGGAAGTGAATTTGAAGAAGTATTTCAGAATTATCAGAGTTCAAAACATTTTTTAAAAGAACAAAACTTTGGTAAATTTTCTGGAATTGTTAGCTCAATTTCACAAGAATTAGAAGAAAAATTAGAAGAAGTAAGAAATTCAGATACCAAATATAAATCGATAGATAAATCTGTATTATTTGCGATTTTTTGTGCAAGAAATGCAGTAAAACAAGCAAATTGGAATATTTCCGATTTTGGGATTAATGTTGGTTCTTCAAGAGGAGCAACAGAACTTTTTGAAAAATATCACGAAGAATTTACACAAAATCCTTTTGGAAAAACAAATACTTTGAGTTCACCAACTACAACTTTAGGAAATATTGCTTCGTGGGTGGCACATGATTTACAAACAGAAGGACCGACAATCAGTCATTCTATTGCTTGTTCTACAGCTTTGCATTCTATTTTAAATGGAATTGCATGGATACAATCAGGAATGTCTGAAGCATTTTTAGTTGGAGGAACTGAAGCTTCGAATACGCCTTTTACAGTTTCGCAAATGAAAGCATTAAAAATTTATGCAGAACCTACAAATTCTTATCCAGTTCGTACTTTAGATTTTTCCAAAGAAAAAAATGGAATGGTAATCGGGGAAGGAGCTGCGATGATGTGTTTGGAAAAAGGAAAAAAAGAAAACGCGCTTGCATTTATAGAAGATATAGGATATGCAACAGAAGTTTTAAAACACAATGTTTCGATTTCTACCAATGCAGATTGTTTTCAAAAATCGATGAAAATGGCTTTAAAAAATACCAAGATAGAAGAAGTAGATTGTGTGGTAATGCACGCTCCAGGTACGAAAAAAGGAGATAGTTCTGAATACAATGCAATTGAAAAAATATTTGGTGAAAAAAAACCTGCGCTTACGAGCAATAAATGGAAAATAGGTCATACATTAGGAGCCTCGGGAGCGTTAAGTATGGAATTGGCAATTTTAATGCTTCAGAAACAAGAATTTATTCCAATTCCTTTTTTAGAAAATCAGAAAAAACCTAATAAAATCAATAAAATATTAGTAAATGCAGTAGGATTTGGAGGAAACGCAGTAAGTATTTTACTTGCACGTAATTAATTCCTTTTTATTCTTTACATTTGGATAAAATTTCAGAAATAAAGCTTATGAGTGAAATTAGACATAATTGGACGAGAGAAGAGATACTTGAGATATATAATAAACCGTTAATGGAGCTTTTATATCAAGCTGCAACAGTACATAGAGAGCACCATGATCCGAATCAAGTACAAGTAAGTACTTTATTATCTATCAAAACAGGGGCATGTCCTGAAGATTGTGGATATTGTCCGCAAGCAGCTCGTTATCATACGGATATTGAAGGAAACGATTTAATGTCTGTTCAACAAGTAAAAGCACAAGCATTACAAGCAAAAGCTGGAGGATCTTCAAGAGTTTGTATGGGAGCATCTTGGCGTAATGTAAAAGATGGACCAGAGTTTGAAAATGTATTAGAAATGGTTCGTACAATTAACAAATTAGATATGGAAGTTTGTTGTACGTTAGGAATGTTGACAGAAAATCAAGCTAAAAGATTAGCAGAAGCTGGACTTTATGCTTATAATCATAATTTAGATACATCAGAAGAATATTATAAAGAAGTAATTTCTACAAGAGGATATGAAGATAGAATTAAAACTATTGAAAATGTTCGTAAAACAAATGTAACTGTTTGTTCAGGAGGAATTATTGGAATGGGAGAAAAATTAGAAGATAGAGCAGGAATGTTAGTTTCGCTTTCAACTTTTAATCCACATCCAGAATCTGTGCCAATTAATGCGTTAGTTCCAGTAGAAGGAACGCCAATGGAAGAGCAAAATGTTGTTGAAATTTGGGAAATGGTTCGTATGGTTGCTACAGCTAGAATCGTAATGCCAAAAACACAAGTTCGTCTTTCAGCTGGTAGAACAGAAATGTCACAAGAAGGACAGGCAATGTGTTTCTTCGCAGGAGCAAATTCAATTTTCGCAGGAAGTAAATTATTAACTACACCAAATCCTGATGTAAATGAAGATATGAAGATGTTTGATAAATTAGGATTAGTTCCAAGTAAACCATTTATCAATATCATGAAAAAACCTGAAACTGTAGAAGCAGAAGATTCTCAATATACAGCACAAGGTGAAAAACCAAAATGGTCAAGACCTGGTCATGAAATTGAAAGAAATGTTGCTGCAACTGAGAAAGCAAAAGAAATCAGAAAAGCAGAGAAAGTAAATTCTTAATTAAAGAGTTTAAAAAAATAAAAAAATCGCCTATTTCAGAAATGAGATAGGCGATTTGTTTTGTTGTTGAAAAATATTATTAATTATATCTTGAAAGTAATTACTGGTTTAAGAGAATGATTTGTTAAATCCTCTGTAATACTTCCATTAAATAAATGTGATAAACCACTTCTTCCGTGAGTATTTAAAGCAATGACATCAGCGTCAATCTCATTTGAGAAGTTTAATATTCCTCTTTCTATAGAGCTATCATTATAAATATTAATAGTATAATCTTTTAAATCATATTCTTTAATAAATGCCTCCATTGTGTAATTAGATTCTCTAGTAGTTTCGAAGTTGTATGGAGTATTTATTTTTACTAAATGAACTTTAGCTTCAAAAATAGAAACAAAATCTAATAACTTATCAAAAGTCTTTTTGTTTTCTTTTGTAAAGTCAGAAGCAAAAACAACATCTTTTACTTCAAAATCTTCGTTATTATCTTTGATAACTAAAACAGGAATTTCAGAGTTACGAACTACTTTTTCCGTATTAGAACCGATAAAGAATTCTTCAAGACCAGAAGCTCCATGAGATCCCATGATAATTAAATCAATTTCATGTTGTTTACTAGCATCGATAATTCCTTCAAAAGTTCTATGGAATTGTACAGATTCGATTACTGTTAATCCTTCAAAAAACTCTGATTGTTTAAATTTCTCAAATTTTTCATGTACTTTTTTCATGTACATTACTTTTAGAGGACCAGTTTCAGAGCTTGTAAAGTTAGTTGGGTCAATCACGTCTGAAGGTAATTCAAACATGTGTAATAAGTAAATCTCACTCCCAGTTTTTCTTGCAAATTTAGCGGCAACTTTTGCAGCATTAGCAGATTGCTCTGAGAAGTCAATTGGTACTAGTATTCTTTTCATAATTTAGTTAGTAATGTGTGGTTAATTAATATGTGATAAAGATAATTATTTCATTAGTAATTATGTATGATTTTTGTCATTAAAAAAAATCTTTCTATATTTGCACGGATAAACGGAAAAAAATAAATAAATTTGAGGGGACCTAAAGTCCCCTCTTTTTATACACAATATGGATAAAGCGAAGGTAAAACAGCTTGTAGAGGAGGCAATTAATGAGAATCCGTCTCTTTTTTTAATTGAATTGTCTTTTCTAGCAAATAACAAGATATATGTTGAAATTGATGGTGATAATGGTGTGCCTTTAAAAGAGTGCATCCGAGTGAGTAGAAATGTAGAACATAATCTTGACAGAGAAGAAGAAGATTTTGAGTTGGAAGTAACTACTCCAGATATCACAAAACCAATTCAAAATATAAGACAATACAAGAAAAATCTTGATCGTAATTTAGAAGTTAAATTTGGTGAAGATGAACAAAAAGTAGAAGGTAAATTGGTTTCTGTAGATGAAGATTCTATTACTTTAGAGTGGAAAGCTAGAGAACCAAAACCTATTGGCAAAGGAAAGGTAACTGTTGTCAAAAATGCAACTATATTATACAGTGATATTCATCAAGCAAAGGTGAAAATAAATTTTAACTAAAAGACTGAAATGGAAAATATAGATTTAATTGAATCATTTTCAGAATTTAAAGACGATAAAAGTATAGACAGAGTAACATTGATGTCTATCTTAGAAGAAGTTTTTAGAGCGACACTTAAAAGAAAATTTGGATCAGATGATAACTTTGATATTATTATTAATCCAGATAAAGGAGATTTAGAAATTTGGAGAAATAGAGTAGTAGTAGCGGATGGTGAAGTAGAAGATCCAAATGAGGAAATTGAATTATCGGAAGCAAGGAAAATTGAGCCAGATTTTGAAATTGGAGAGGACGTTTCTGAAGAAGTGAAATTAATTGATTTAGGAAGAAGAGCAATTTTAGCTCTACGCCAAAACTTAATTTCTAAGATTCATGAGCATGATAGTACAAACATGTACAAACATTTCAAAGATTTAGTTGGAGAAATTTATAGCGCAGAAGTACATCATATTCGACATAATGCTGTAATTTTGCTAGATGATGATGGTAATGAAATCGTGTTACCTAAAAATGAGCAAATCAAATCTGATTATTTCCGTAAAGGAGAAGCAGTTAGAGGAATCATTAAAGACGTTGAATTAAAAGGAAATAAACCGACAGTTATCATGTCGAGAACTGCTCCAGAATTCTTAGTAAAATTATTCGAGCAAGAAATTCCTGAAGTATTTGACGGATTAATTACAATCGAAAGAGTGGCAAGAATTCCAGGAGAAAAAGCGAAAATCGCTGTAGATTCTTATGATGATAGAATCGATCCAGTTGGAGCTTGTGTTGGAATGAAAGGTTCAAGAATTCATGGAATTGTTCGTGAATTAGGAAATGAAAATATTGATGTAGTAAACTTTACTAAGAATGATGAGATTTTCATCGCAAGAGCTTTAAGTCCTGCGAAAATCGTAAGAATGAAAATCGAAACTTCTGAAGAAGAAGGTAAGAAAAGTAAAGTGAATGTATATTTACAACCTGAAGAAGTATCAAAAGCAATTGGTAAAGGAGGAGTTAATATTAAATTAGCTTCACAATTAACTGGATACCAAATTGATGTTCAAAGAGAAGGTGTAGAAGATGAGGATGTTGAATTAATTGAGTTTTCTGACGAAATCGAAAGCTGGGTAATTGCAGAATTTAGAAACATTGGATTAGATACTGCAAAAAGTGTATTAGAATTAAATGTTGCCGAGCTTGTTAAAAGAACCGATTTAGAGGAAGAAACAGTAATTGAAGTTCAAAAAATATTAAAAGAAGAGTTTGAAAAATAAATATATTTGAACTCAACAAAATAAATTAGGCTAAACAATTAAAATTATATGGCTGATAACAAAACACTTAGGCTCAATAAAGTTTTAAGAGAGTTAAATATTTCGCTGAATACGGCAGTAGAATTTCTTGCATCGAAAGGAATTGAGGTAGAGGCACGTCCTACTACAAAAATTTCTCAAGATACATATGAAAAGCTTCATGGTGCGTTTCAGAGTGATAAAAGTAAAAAAGCTGCTTCAAAGGAAGTGAGTGCTGAGAAACGCAAAGAGAAAGAAGCAATGCGTTTAGAGCAAGAAGAGAAGCTTGAGAAAGTTAGAAAGCAAGAAGAGGAAGCTAGAAAACAACAAATTCTTAAAGCAAAAGCTGACAAACCTGTATTGAAGAAAGTCGGTAAAATTGACTTGCCGGGTGATAAAAAAGAAGCTGATAATCAAGTTGTAAAGTCTGAAGAACAAAATACTGCTCCTGTTGAAAAAACAGAACATGTTGAGGAAAAAGAATCTCAACCAAAGCAAGATATAACAACTGAAACTAATATCTCAGAGGTAAAAGAGACAAAAGAAGTTTCAAATTCTGAACAGCCAGCAGAAGACAATAAAAAAGATATTAAGTCAGAAGTTAAAAAAGAAGAAATTAAGCCAGAGCCAGCAAAAGAAGTGGAGTTGAAAAAAGAAGACACAAAACAGCCAGTACAAAAAAGTGCGAAACCGATCGAGGTAGCAAATGAATATAAATCTTCAAAGAAGAATATTCAGAAAGAAAAGCCACAACCAAAGGAGAAAAAAGAAGAAGTCTCTATGACGGATGCTCCTAAAATTGAAACTAAGTACAAAAAGTTAGATGGGCCAAAATTAACTGGTAAAGTTATTGACCTTAAACAGTTTGAAAAACCTAAAAAGAAGAAACCTGAAGATAATAAGAAGGGTTCAGGAAATAATAGGAATCAATCTGGAAACAAAGGAAGACGTAAAAGAATTACTAAACCTGGATCTCAAGATAACAAGGGAGGTAATAACAACAACAACAATAACAATAATAATAACAACAATAACAAAAATAATAATAACAGCCAAGGTGGTAATAACAGGAATAACAACAACCAAGGCGGAAACAATAACAACCGAAATAGAAACCAAAGACCTGGTCAAGGTGGAAATAGAGGATTCCGTGGAAAAGGTAGAGGACCACAAAAACCTGTTGTAAAAGAAGAACCATCTGAAGCTGAAGTGCAAAAGCAAATTAGAGAGACGCTTGAAAGATTACAAGGGAAATCTAATAAAAATAAAGGAGCTAAGCACAGAAGACAAAAACGTGACCAACACCGTCAACAAACTGAAAAGCAACAACAATTAGAACAAGAACAAAGTAAAATTTTAAAAGTAACTGAGTTCGTTACTGTTTCTGAAGTTGCAACAATGATGGATATTCCTGTAACACAAGTAATTTCTGCTTGTATGTCACTAGGAATGATGGTAACGATGAACCAAAGATTAGATGCTGAGACATTAAAAATTGTAGCAGCTGAATTTGGACATGATGTTGAGTTTATTAGTGCTGAAATTGAAGAATCAATTCAAGAAGAAGAAGATAAAGCTGAAGATCTAGAAACAAGAGCTCCAATTATTACGGTAATGGGACATGTTGATCATGGTAAAACTTCTTTATTAGATTATATCCGTAAAGAAAATGTAATTGCAGGTGAATCTGGAGGAATTACACAGCACATTGGAGCATATTCAGTTGAGTTACACGATGGACAAAAGTTAACTTTCTTAGATACACCTGGTCACGAAGCCTTTACAGCGATGCGTGCACGTGGAGCACAAGTAACAGATGTTGTAATTATTGTAGTTGCAGCGGATGATGATGTGATGCCACAAACAAAAGAGGCAATCTCTCACGCACAAGCAGCAGGTGTACCAATTATCTTTGCAATTAACAAAGTTGATAAGCCAACTGCAAACCCAGATAAGATTAAAGAACAATTAGCTAGTATGAATATGCTAGTTGAGGATTGGGGAGGTAAATACCAATCACAAGAAATTTCTGCAAAAACAGGATTAGGAGTTGATGAATTATTAGAAAAAGTAATTCTTGAGTCTGAAGTTCTTGAATTAAAAGCAAATCCTAATAAGAATGCATCAGGAACAATCGTTGAAGCATTATTAGATAAAGGTCGTGGATATGTAGCTACAATGTTAGTACAACAAGGTACTCTTAAGATTGGAGATTACGTATTAGCAGGAAAACACAGTGGTAAGGTAAGAGCAATGTTTAATGAGCGTGGAGCTGCATTAAGAGAAGCTGGACCTTCTACACCTGTATCTTTATTAGGATTAGATGGAGCACCTCAGGCAGGTGATAAATTTAATGTATTTGAGGATGAAAGAGAAGCGAAACAAATCGCTACAAAACGTTCTCAGTTACAAAGAGAGCAATCTGTAAGAACAAGAAAAGTACTTTCTTTAGCAGAAATTGGACGAAGAATCGCATTAGGAAACTTCAAAGAATTAAATATTATTCTTAAAGGTGATGTGGATGGTTCAGTAGAAGCATTAACAGATTCATTCCAAAAACTATCTACAGAAGAAATCCAAGTAAATATTATTCACAAAGGAGTTGGAGCAATTACTGAAAATGATGTTCTTTTAGCGTCAGCTTCTGATGCAATTATCATCGGATTTAATGTAAGACCACAAGGAAACGCTAGATTAGTAGCAGATAAAGAAGAGGTAGATATCCGTTCTTACTCTATTATTTATGATGCTATTAATGACTTAAAAGATGCAATGGAAGGAATGTTATCTCCTGAAATGCGTGAAGAAGTTTCTGGTAATGTTGAAATTAGAGAAGTTTATAAAATTTCTAAAATTGGTAACATTGCAGGATGTATGGTTGTTAGTGGTAAAATCTATAGAGATTCTAAGATTAGAATTATCCGTGAAGGTGTAGTAATTTACTCTGGTGAGTTAGCGTCATTAAAACGTTTCAAAGACGATGTGAAAGAAGTATCTAAAGGATACGATTGTGGACTTCAAATTAAGAACTACAATGACATCAAGATTGGCGATGTAATTGAAGCATTCAAAGAAGTAGAAGTAAAGAAAAAATTGAAATAATTTTCAATTGATATAAAATAAAAAAGGCTGTAATTATTACAGCCTTTTTTTATATCTAAAATTTTAGAATTAATAAATGATTTTTGTTTCTAAAATTCTTGCTCCTCTATATTTACTTTTGATTTTGTTTAAAACTTTGGTTGCTTCCAATCTGGTTTTAAAGTTTCCAATTCGAAGTCTCCAATCTGGATTGAAATAAAAAAGCGAAACTTCAATTTCTGGAAAATCTTTTTCAAATTCTTTTTTTCTTTTTCTTGTTTCAGCTTCTTTTCCGTTAAAAAGCTGAATTTGATAACCATCTATAAAGTTATCATGATTTTTGTTGAAGTCTCTTTTTTTCTCAATTAATTCACTTATATCTGAGCTTTGATCTACTTGTGCGTTCATACTTGAAATGTAAAAGCAACTAATTAAAAACGAGATTATAAATAGCTTTTGTTTAAGTGTTTTCATCATTAAATATAATTTTTTGTAAAAGTAACATATTTTGTGGTAAAAAATATTTTTGATTTATTATTTCAAAAATTGCTTATTGAGAATTTCAATTGAAAATTTTATACCAAATAAGAATTTCAGTTTAATTATTTAAGTTTAAAACTAGAAAATAAATGTATTCCGTTATAGAAGTATATTGAAACTCTTTTAAATTAAAAATTATAAGTTTTCTTTCTTTTCAACTACTAACTTTTACATTTAATTTACTAAAAATTCATCATAATTTAAATTTAGAAACAATTATGAAAAACTAGAAAATACATTTTATTTTACTTTTTTAAATTTCTTGTTTCTTCTTCTTTTTTGTTAAAAAAATAAATTTGCTAACTATCGATAAAATTTATAACTCAAAATTTGACACTATTTTTTTAGTCTGAAATTTCCTTCAAAATTGTATGAAATTCGATAGAATTTCCAAAAGTGAAAATCTAAAAGCAACTAACTAAAAATGAGATAATAAATAGCTTTTATTTAAGTGTTTTCAACAATATTTACAATTTTTTAAGAAAGTAATATCTTGTGTTTTAATTGCTTAAAATCTATAGTTATTTAGAATCAATATAAATTATCTGATAAGCTATAATTCGATTTCTATTTTTCCTTATAAATAGTACTTTTGTCAAATCAATTCAAAAACTAAGCAGTTTACTGTTTTGATTGAAAATTTTGTACCAAACAAGAAAGAAAACATATAATTTAAGTATGAAAAGTGTGAATCAACACAGTCCATTATCGAAGCTAATGAAACTTAGCTTTGCTTTCCTTTTGTTTTTTACCATTAATTTATCGGCGCAACAAGGTGATGCTACTAAAGGTAAACAACTTTTTAATGCAAATTGTGCGGCTTGTCACAAATTAGATAAGAAACTTATAGGTCCTCCATTAAAAGGAGTTACAGAAAGAAGATCTAATGAATGGCTTCAAGCTTGGATTAAAGATAACCAAGCCTTAATCAAGTCAGGTGATGCTGATGCAAAGGAAATTTTTGAGGAATATAACAAAATGCCAATGCAGGCTTTCCCTCAATTATCTGAGCAAGATATCAATGATATTTTAGCATATACAGATGATAAGCCAGCTGCCAAAGCTGAAACACCTGCTGCTGGAGGAGGAGAAGATATGTCTCAAAGCCCAGAAGTATTGGCTGGAAAAAAATTATTTAACACAAACTGTGCGGCTTGTCACAAATTAGACAAGAAATTAGTAGGTCCTGCTTTAGGAGGAATTACAGATAAAAGAGAAACAGATTGGTTAAAAGCTTGGATTAAAGATAATGCTGCTTTACGTGCTTCTGGAGATGCTTTAGCAAAAGAAGTATTTGAAGAAAATGGAGGAGCTCCAATGACAGCTTTCCCACAGTTATCTGATGAAGATTTAAATGCAATTTTAGCTTATACAAAATATGGAGGTAAAAAAGACGTAATAGTTGACGGAAAAGATGCGTTAGTTGAGACGGCTCCTAAAACTCCATTCCCATGGCAAGCTACTATAGCTGCTGTTGTATTATTAGTATTCTTAATTTGGGCATTTACAAAAAATAAAAACGGATTCGTTAAGTTCTTATCATTAATCGTTGTATTAATCGGTGGAGCTTGGTTTGCTTTTGGATACATGATGCAAGTTGGTGTTGATCAAGATTACCAACCAATTCAACCAATTGCATTCTCACATAAAATTCACGCAGGAGATAACAAAATTGATTGTCAATATTGTCACTCATCTGCAAAACATTCTAAAACTTCAGGGATTCCTTCAGTAAATGTTTGTATGAACTGTCATAAAAATATTACAGAATACGAAGGACCAGTAACTGCTGAGCATGATAAAGCTTTCTACGATGGAGAAATCCAAAAGATTTATGATGCAATCGGATTTGATCCAGAAACAAGACAATATATTGAAAACTACGAACAGAAGCCAATCGAATGGGTTCGTATTCACAACTTACCAGATTTTGCATATTATAACCACTCACAACATGTAAATGTTGCAGGAATTAAATGTCAAAAATGTCATGGTCCAGTTGAAACTATGGATGAAGTTTACCAATATTCTCCATTAACTATGGGATGGTGTGTTGACTGTCATAGAGAAACTGAAGTGGATATGACAAAGAATGGATACTACAAGAAAATCCATGAACAATTGGCGAAAAAATACGGTGTGGTTAAAGTTACCGAGGCTCAAATGGGTGGTCTAGAATGCGGTAAATGTCACTATTAATTAATTACGAAGCAAATAACTTTCTATAAAATGGCATCAAGCAAAAAATACTGGAAAAGTGTTGAAGAACTAAAAGAAAATAGTTCTATTGTTGATACGTTAAGACAAAACGAATTTGTAGAGAAATTACCTGAAGATGCGTTTTTAGGTGATAAAGAAACATTAGAATCATCTTCTACAACACGTCGTGACTTTTTAAAATATGTTGGATTTACTACAGCAGCTGCAACTTTAGCAGCTTGTGAAGGACCGGTAATCAAATCGATTCCTTACGTAGTTAAACCAGATGATATTATTCCTGGAGTACCAGATTATTATGCAACAACTATCGCAGATGGATTTGATTTTGCAAATGTTTTAGTAAAAGTTCGTGAAGGACGTCCTATTAAAATTGATCCAAATAAATTAGTACATGGAGAAACTAACGCTCGTGTACAAGCATCTGTTTTATCATTGTATGATAAATATCGTTTACAAAAACCTCAAATCAAAGGAGCTGAAGCTTCTTGGAATGAAGTTGATAAACAAATTACAGCTGAATTAGCAAAATTAAGCTCACAAGGAAAGTCAATTGTATTCTTAACTGGAACAATGGCGAGTCCTTCAACTAGCAAATTAATTGCTGAGTTTAAACAAAAATACGGTGACGTTCGTCACGTAGTTTATGATGCATATTCTGAGTCTGCAGCATTAGATGCTTTCGAAGAAATGCATGGTGAAAGAGCATTAGCTGATTACGATTTAGAAAAAGCTAATTTAATTGTTTCTATCGGAGCTGATTTCATCGGAGATTGGCAAGGTGGAGGATACGAAGCAGGATATGCAAAAGGACGTATTCCTAAAAATGGAAAGATGTCTCGTCATATTCAATTCGAATCAAACATGTCTTTATCAGGAGCAAATGCTGATAAGCGTATAATGTTAAAACCTTCAGAGCAAGCTTTTGCTTTAATTAATTTATATAATGCAGTAACGGGAAGTAATTTGCCTTCAAAGAATACTCCAGTAGATGCTCAAATCAAAGCTGCTGCACAAGAAATTAAGAAGCATGGTTCTAAAGCTGTTGTATTAACAGGAGTTCAAGATAAAAATGCACAAAGAATCGCTTTAGAATTAAATAAAGCAATTCGTTCTGAAGTTATGGATGTTGAAAAACCTAAGTACACACGTCAAGGTAATGATACAGCTGTAGCTCAGTTAATCAAAGATATGAATGCAGGAAATGTTGGAGCAATCTTTACTTACAACACAAATCCTGTATATACTTTAGCAGATTCAGATAAATTTGTTGCAGGATTAAAGAAAGTTGCTCTTTCTGTTGCAGTTTCAATGAATAATGATGAAACTGTAAATGCAATGGAATTTGCTTTACCAGCACCACATTATTTAGAAGCTTGGGGAGATGTTCAAATTAAGAAAGGAAGTTATAGCTTAACGCAACCAACAATCCGTCCTTTATTTGATACTCGTCAATTCCAAGAGAATTTATTAAAGTGGACTGGAAATAATGTTTCTTACTACGATTATATTAAGAATTTATGGACTGAAACTGTTCTAAATGGAAGTTCATGGAATCAAGCTTTACATGATGGAGCTATTACAGTTTCAGCAGTAGTTGAAGAAGAAACACCAATTACTTCAACAGAAGAGATTACAGAAAACACAGAAGAAACAGAAGAAGTATTAACAGATCTTTCTGCTATTGCTTCTGCATTAGTTGCAGCTACGAAGTCTAGTGATTTAGAGTTACAATTATATGTGAAAACTGGAATGGGAGATGGAAGAATGGCAAGTAACCCTTGGTTACAAGAATTCCCTGATCCAATTTCTAGAGCTTCTTGGGATAACTATTTAACAGTTTCTCAAGCAGATGCTGAAAAATTAGGTCTTGAAAACTATAATGTAGCAAATGGGGCATTAAACGGAAGTTATGCAACACTTACAGTAGGAGGAAAAGATTTAACAGTTCCTGTATATATCATGCCAGGTCAAGCTAAAGGATCAGTTGGTTTAGCAATTGGTTATGGTCGTACAAAAGGAATGAATGAAGAATTGATGACTGGAGTTAACGCATTTGCTTTTGCAGTTAACAACAAAGCAGTTCAACCAGCAACTTTAGCTAAAGGTGCAGGAGATCACGAATTTGCTTGTGTTCAGTTACAAAATACATTAATGGGTAGAGGAGATGTTGTTAAAGAAACTACATTAAATGTTTATAATGACAAATCTCTTGATCCAAAACACTCATGGAATCCAGTACCAGTTGTATCATTAGACCACCAAGAGGTTGAAGCAACTACGGTAGATTTATGGGATTCATTTGATAGAACAGTTGGACACCATTTCAACTTATCTATTGACTTAAATGCTTGTACAGGATGTGGAGCTTGTGTGATTGCTTGTCACGCTGAGAACAACGTACCAGTAGTTGGAAAAGAAGAAGTACGTAAATCAAGAGATATGCACTGGTTACGTATTGATAGATACTTCTCTTCAGAAGAAACATTTGCTGGTGACGATAAGAAGAAGAACGAATTCTCTGGATTATTTGGAGAGCAAGGTTCTTTAGATGGATTTGTACAAATGGAAGAATCTTCTGAGAATCCACAAGTTGTATTCCAACCTGTAATGTGTCAACACTGTAATCACGCACCATGTGAGACAGTTTGTCCTGTAGCAGCAACTTCACACGGACGTCAAGGTCAAAACCATATGGCATACAACCGTTGTGTAGGAACTCGTTACTGTGCAAACAACTGTCCTTATAAAGTACGTCGTTTCAACTGGTTCCAATATGCAGAAAACGAAGTGTTTGATTTCAATATGAATGATGACCTTGGTAGAATGGTATTAAACCCAGATGTAGTAGTACGTTCTAGAGGAGTTATGGAGAAATGTTCTATGTGTATCCAAATGACTCAAGCTCAAATCTTAAAGGCTAAAAATGAAGGACGTCCAGTTAAGGATGAAGAATTCCAAGTAGCTTGTTCTCAGGCTTGTGGAACAGGAGCAATGATCTTTGGAGATGTAAATGATAAAGAAAGTCAAGTTGCAGCAGCAAGAAAAGACGACAGAGCTTATCATTTACTAGAGCACGTAGGAACACAACCAAACGTGGTTTACCAAGTGAAAGTTAGAAATACAGAAGCATAAAATAATATTAATTAAAAGAAAATAGATAAAGGATATGGCGTCTCATTATGAAGCACCTATAAGAGAACCTTTAATTATTGGAGACAAATCTTACCACGATATCACTAAAGATGTGGCAGCTCCAGTTGAAGGTAAAGCAAATAAACAGTGGTGGATAGTATTTATTATTTCGATGGCTGCCTTTTTATGGGGAGCAGGTTGTATGCTATACACAATTGGAACAGGTATCGGAACTTGGGGTCTTAACAAGACTGTAGGTTGGGCCTGGGATATCACCAACTTCGTTTGGTGGGTAGGAATTGGTCATGCAGGAACACTTATTTCTGCAGTACTACTTTTATTCCGTCAAAAATGGAGAATGGCAATTAACCGTTCTGCAGAGGCGATGACTATTTTCGCCGTAGTTCAAGCAGGTTTATTCCCAATCATTCACATGGGACGTCCATGGATGGGATATTGGGTATTACCAATTCCAAACCAGTTTGGATCACTTTGGACTAACTTCAACTCTCCATTATTATGGGATGTATTCGCGATTTCAACATATTTATCTGTATCATTAGTATTCTGGTGGACAGGTTTATTACCAGATTTCGCAATGTTACGTGATAGAGCTGTTCGTCCATTCCAAAAGAAAATTTACGGATTATTAAGTTTTGGATGGTCAGGTAGAGCAAAAGATTGGCAACGTTTCGAGGAAGTTTCATTAGTATTAGCTGGTTTAGCAACTCCTCTTGTACTTTCTGTACACACGATTGTATCGATGGACTTCGCAACATCTGTGATTCCAGGGTGGCATACGACAATCTTCCCTCCTTACTTCGTTGCTGGAGCAGTATTCTCAGGATTCGCAATGGTACAAACACTATTGATTATCATGAGAAAAGTATCAAACTTAGAAGCATATATTACTTTACAACACATAGAATTAATGAATATCATTATCATGGTAACTGGTTCTATCGTAGGTTGTGCTTATATCACTGAGTTATTCGTAGCTTGGTATTCTGGAGTAGAGTATGAGCAATATGCATTCTTAAACAGAGCAACAGGACCTTACGCATGGGCATATTGGTTAATGATGACTTGTAACGTATTCTCTCCACAGTTCATGTGGTCTAAGAAATTAAGAACAAGTATCATTTTCTCTTTCGGTATTTCTATTGTTGTAAATATCGGGATGTGGTTCGAGCGTTTCGTAATTATTGTAACATCATTACATAGAGATTATTTACCATCATCTTGGACAATGTTCTCTCCATCTTTCGTAGATATCGGAATTTATGTTGGAACAATTGGATTCTTCTTCGTATTATTCTTATTATACGCTAGAACTTTCCCAGTAATTGCTCAAGCAGAGGTAAAATCAATTTTGAAATCATCAGGTGAGAATTATAAAAAATTAAGAGACGGAAATCATGAGTAGTAAAGTAGTACAAGCATTATATAATGATGATGATGTATTAATGCACGCTGTAAAAGAAGTTCGTGCTGCAGATCATCATATCGAGGAAGTTTTTACACCATTTCCTGTACACGGATTAGACAAGGCAATGGGATTACCACACACTAGAATTGCAATTGCTGCTTTCTGTTATGGTTTAGTTGGTTTAGCATTCGCTACATGGATGATGAACTACATGATGATTCAAAATTGGCCACAAGATATCGGAGGAAAACCAAGTATGTCTTTTTGGTATAATATGCCTTCATTCGTACCAATTATGTTTGAGTTAACAGTATTCTGTGCTGCTCACTTAATGGTTATCACTTTTTACATGAGAAGTAAATTATGGCCATTCAAAGAAGCTGAAAACCCAGATCCAAGAACTACAGATGATATGTTCTTAATGGAAGTTTCAGTTAAAGGTAACGAAGAAGAATTAACTGCATTTTTACAAAATACAGGTGCAGTTGAAATTAAAGTAACTGAAAAGCACTAATTACGATGAAAAGGATTTTAAAATTATCAACGATATTAGCTGTTGTTATTTCTTTCACTGCTTGTGGAGATAAGACAAAAAGAACACCAAACTTACAGTTTATGCCAAACATGTATGAGCCTGTAGGTTATGAAACATATGGAGAAAATGACTACTTCAAAAACGACATGGCAACGAGATTACCTGCAAAGGGATCTGTTGCTCGTGGAGAAGTTCCTTACGAGTATCCAGATACAAATGAAGGATATGAAGAGGCTAAGTTAAACTTAAAGTCACCATATCCTGCAACTAAAGAAAACTTAGAAAATGGTAAGAAAATGTACGATATCTATTGTGCAATTTGCCATGGTAAAAAAGGAGATGGTCAAGGACAATTAGTTAAAAACGAGAAGTTTTTAGGTATACCTAATTATAAAGATAGAGATATTACAGAAGGAAGTATTTACCAAGTAATTATGTACGGAAGAAACCTTATGGGATCTCATGCTTCTCAGTTAACGGAAAAAGAACGTTGGCAAGTGACTATGTATGTTGAACAATTAAGAAACGATTTAATCAAATAACTCTTAGATAGTTAGAACTTTAAAGATATGTATAAGTTTTCAAGTAAATTAAAAACATTTTCTATCGCATTGATGGTAATCGGTATCTTAGGTGTAGGATACGGTTTCTTTTCAGCTCCGAAGACGGTAGAAGACGTTAAAGAAATGTTACACGATTCTCATGATTCTCATCATGGGGGAGAGTCTAAAGCACACTTAGAAAAAGAAGCTTTAGCAAAAATAGAAAATCACGGGCATGAAGCTGATGCTTCTCATGGAGATACTGATGCACATGCTGAGCATGCTTTACACCAATTGCAAAATAGACCTTGGTCTGCATTATACGTTTCCGTATTATTCTTTGCATTAATTTCATTAGGTGTATTAGTATTTTATGCTTTACAACATGTATCACAAGCAGGATGGTCAATTGTACTATTAAGAGTAATGGAAGGTATTACTGCTTATTTACCTGTAGGAACTGTTTTATTATTTGTATTCTTAGTACTTTCTTCAATGCACGCAAATCATTTATTTGCATGGATGGATTCAAGTGCTTTAGATCCAAATAATCCTAATTATGATAAATTATTAGTTTCTAAAAGTGGTTATTTAAATATTCCTTTCTTTTTAGCAAGAGCGGTTGTTTATATCATTGGATGGAACTTATATAGACACTTATCTAGAAAGCGTTCAATTGCTATGGATTCTGCATCTAATTTAGATATTTATAAGAGAAACTTTAAGCGTTCAGCTGGATTCTTAGTTTTCTTCTTAGTTTCTGAATCTATGATGTCTTGGGATTGGATTATGTCAATCGATCACCACTGGTTTAGTACATTATTCGCATGGTATGTTTTTGCAAGTTTCTTAGTTTCTGCAGTAACTACTATCGCTTTAGTAACTGTTTACTTAAAATCTAAAGGATATTTAGAAAATGTAAACGATAGCCATATCCATGATTTAGCAAAATTCATGTTTGGATTTAGTGTATTCTGGACTTATTTATGGTTCTCTCAATTCTTATTAATCTGGTATTCTGATATTCCTGAAGAGGTAACTTACTATGTAACTAGATTTAATGAGTACAAACTACCTTTCTTAGGAATGGTTGGTATGAACTTCGTTTTCCCAATATTATTATTAATCAATAGTGATTATAAACGTATTCCTTGGTTAGTTGTAATGGGAGGAATTGTAATCTTAGCTGGACACTATGTAGATTTCTTCGTTATGATTATGCCTGGAACAGTTGGAGAGAATTGGTCAATTGGAATTCCTGAAATTAGTGCAGTATTACTAATGTTAGGTTTATTCATCTATGTTGCATTTACAGCATTAACAAAAGCTCCATTACTTGCTAAAGGAAATCCATTCCTTAAAGAAAGTGAGCAGTTTCACTATTAATTACTAAAACACCACTAACTAAAAAGATATGGTAGCGTTATTTTACATATTAATTGCAATAGCTATTGCCGCTGGGATTTGGCAATTAACTAGCATTTTTAAATTAAAAGATGTAGTAGCTTCTGATAGAGATAATAATATTCAAGGTACTTTATTCGCTGTATTTGGAGTATTCTTTTACATTGGAATGATTTACTGTTTAATTAAGTATAATGTATACTTATTACCAGAATCTGCATCTGTTGAAGGAGAGCACTATGATAATTTGTACATGATTACAATGGGATTAATCCTATTCGTACAGTTCGTAGTTCAATTCTTAATTTTCTTCTTTACTTATAAGTATAGAGGATCTAAAGATAGAAAAGCTTTATTCTATGCTGATAGTCATAAATTAGAGTTAATCTGGACAGTAACACCAGCTGTAGTTTTAACGGTGTTAATCATGTACGGATTATATACTTGGAACAATGTAATGGATGTGTCTGATGTTGAAGATCCATTAATCGTTGAAGTATACGCTAAACAATTTAGTTGGGAAGCTCGTTATGCAGGAAATAATAATACTTTAGGTAGAGCGAATGTTCGTAATATTAAAGGTATTAATACAATGGGAGTTGATATGACTGACCCTAATGCTGCTGATGATATCCCAGTAAGAGAGTTACACTTACCTAAAGGAAGAAAAGTAATTTTCAAATTCCGTTCTCAAGATGTAATTCACTCTGCGTATATGCCTCACTTTAGAGCACAAATGAACTGTGTTCCTGGAATGGTTACACAATTCGCTTTCACACCAAAGTTAACAACTGAAGAAATGAGAGCTGATGCGAAAACGATTGCTAAAGTAGAAGGAATCAACAAGATTAGAAAAGAAAATGGTGAAGACCCATATGAGTTTGACTATTTACTGTTATGTAATAAAATTTGTGGATCATCTCACTACAACATGCAAATGAAAATTGTTGTTGAAGAAGAGGCTGATTTCAACAAATGGTTAAGCACACAGAAAACAATGTCTGAGCTAATTAAATAATAATTTACGACTACAAAAATTATAGAATATGTCAGATCATCATAAAGAAACATTTATTACTAAATACGTATTTAGTTATGATCATAAAATGATTTCTAAGCAATTCCTTGTTACTGGAATCTTTATGGGAATCATTGGGGTTTTCATGTCTATGTTATTCCGTTTACAAATAGCATGGCCAGAACAATCTTTTGGATTAATTGAAGCTTTCTTAGGAAAGCATCAAGAAGGAGGAGTAATGTCACCAGACATGTACCTTGCATTAGTTACCATTCATGGTACAATCATGGTATTCTTCGTACTTACAGCTGGATTAAGTGGAACTTTTAGTAACCTTTTAATTCCATTACAAATTGGAGCTCGTGATATGGCTTCAGGATTTATGAATATGTTATCATATTGGTTATTCTTCTTATCAAGTATAATCATGGTAATTTCATTATTCGTAGAAGCTGGACCAGCAGCTGCTGGATGGACAATTTATCCACCATTATCTGCTTTACCACAAGCAATGGGAGGATCTGGAATGGGAATGACGCTTTGGTTAGTTTCTATGGCTATCTTCATTGCATCTTCATTAATCGGATCTCTTAACTATATAGTTACTGTATTAAACTTAAGAACAAAAGGAATGAAAATGACAAGATTGCCTTTAACAATTTGGGCTTTCTTTATCACTGCTATTATCGGTGTGGTTTCATTCCCAGTTTTATTATCAGCTGCATTATTATTAATCTTCGATAGAAGCTTCGGAACTTCTTTCTACTTATCAGATATCTTCATTCAAGGAGAAGTGTTACACTATGAAGGAGGATCTCCTGTATTATTCGAGCACTTATTCTGGTTCTTAGGACACCCTGAGGTATATATCGTATTATTACCTGCATTAGGTATTACATCTGAGATTATTGCAACAAATTCTCGTAAACCAATTTTCGGATATAGAGCGATGATTGGTTCTATCTTAGCGATTGCTTTCTTATCAACAATCGTATGGGGACACCACATGTTCGTATCAGGGATGAACCCATTCTTAGGTTCTGTGTTTACATTCACAACATTATTAATTGCAATTCCATCTGCGGTAAAAGCATTTAACTATATTACAACTCTTTGGAAAGGTAACCTACAAATGAATCCAGCAATGTTATTCTCTATCGGATTAGTTTCTACATTCGTATCAGGAGGTTTAACTGGATTAGTTTTAGGAGATAGTGCCTTAGATATTAACGTTCACGATACTTATTTCGTAATTGCTCACTTCCACTTAGTAATGGGTGTATCTGCAATTTTAGGAATGTTCGCTGGAGTTTACCACTGGTTCCCTAAAATGTACGGAAGAATGATGAACAAGTCTTTAGGTTATGTTCACTTCTGGGGTACTTTAATCGCTGCATACGGAGTATTCTTCCCAATGCACTTCTTAGGATTAGCTGGTTTACCAAGACGTTATTATACTAACACAGCTTTCCCTTTATTCGATGATTTAGCAGACGTAAACGTAATTATTACTTGTTTTGCAATCTTCGGAGGAATTGTACAAATTGTATTCTTAGCTAACTTCTTTATTAGTATTTATAGAGGTAAGAAAGCTGAGCAAAATCCATGGAAATCTAATACATTAGAATGGACTACTCCAGTAGAACATATTCATGGAAACTGGCCAGGAGAAATTCCAGAGGTTACTCGTTGGGCTTATGATTATAGTAAGCCAGGATACGATGAGGATTTCGTTCCACAAAACGTACCTTTAAAGCCAGGTGAAGAAGAATCTTAAGATTTTCTAAATATATATCATCTAAAAAGCTCGCTGTAATGGCGAGCTTTTTTATTTTACATGACACATAAGTATAAAGATGTTCTTAAACTTTTTGTTATTTGATTAGTAATTAATTTCAGATTAAAGTTAAAAAAATATACATAATAAAATAAAACTGTTAATATAATAGTTAATTTGAATAATTTATTTAAATTGCGCCAAATTTAAATAACATTATGAAAAAATTAATTGTATTATCATTAGTATCAGGTTTTTTATTAACTAGTTGTGGAACTATGGGAGTAGTTTCTACACCAACAAACTATACTAATGCTGGAAAAGAAGTAAGTGTTGTGAAAAAGAAAACAAACATCTTTGGTTTAACACCAATGGACACTCACTCAGAAACAACATCTGCTTTACAAGAATTAAACGGTAAGTGTACGGATGGAATTACTAACGTAACTTCAACTGTATCTTCTAAAATTTTCATCGTTGGATTTGAAAAATTAGAAGTAAAAGCAAATTGTAAATAATTACTTGTAGTTTATAAAAAATAAAAGGCTTTAATATATAATTAAAGCCTTTTTTATTTACTTATTTTGTATAATCCTTTCTTTTGGCTTAGGGATTGCAGCGGCATCCTTTTGTGGAGGAACGGAGCAAAAGATATAGCGAAAAGCTCGACCCGTTAGGGAAAGCCCCAAACAAAATTAAATACTATTTTGAAGTACTCTATTTGTCAATTCATTTGTTATAATATACTTTGAAAGAATATTATCAATAATCATCTGTGTGCAATCAGGATAGTAAACTTCTATATTTTGCTCTTTTTCAATCCATTTTTCAATTTTAGGAATGTTTTTTTGTTTTAATTTTTTCAAAACAGGAACACCAATCTTTTTTAAACTTGCTGCATTATAATGTTGTTCATATTGATTTTTCATTGGAATTACCATTAGTTTTTTTCCTAGGAAAAGTGTTTCTGCTGGAGTTTCAAATCCAGCTCCACAAAGAACTCCATTGCAATTTGCAAGACTATTTTCAAAAGTTTTTCCTTCGATTGGTTGAATTTTTATATTTTCAATTTCATAAGCTTCTGAACAATGTTTCGAAAAAACTTGCCAATTTGTATTTTTAATTTGACTTAAAACTTTGATTAATCTTTTATCTGAATATGCTGGAAGATAAACAGTATAATAATTATTTAATTTCGGTTGTAATTGGCGAATTCCTTTTCGAATAATTGGTAAAAAGATATTTTGATCATAGTTTTCAAAATGAAAACCGAAATGTTGAATTGCAGGAGCATAATATTTTAAAATTAAATTACTCACCCAATCTTTATGATTTGGAAGTGGAACATTTTTAGACAAAAGAGCAGATTGATGACTTAAAGAAATACAATTAATTCCACGAATTTTACACGCCCAAGCTGAAATCGGTTCGAAATCATTAATTACTAAATCGTAGTTTTTAACTGGACAATTCAGGATTTCTTTAATTACTCGAAATGTTTTATTCTTTTTGAATGTATCAAAGAAGTCAATTCCGCCTTTTTTACCAAAGATAAAACTCAAACCTTTATATTGATATTTCACTTCAAAAGGAAGCTCTATATCAGCTTGAATTCCGCTGATTAAAATATCTACTTCTGCTCTGTTTTCCAAAGCAGGAATAATCTCTTTTGCTCTACTTAAATGACCGTTTCCAGTTCCTTGAATAGCATACAATATTTTCATCTTTTTCCAATATTAAAATCGTTTAACAATTCCCCAAAAATTTCTTTGGACGTTTTATCCGTAATATCATTTGCTTCTTCGTGTTCAGAAAAGTAATATTCTTCTTTAAATTGAAAAATATTCCAACTTCCTTTATGGTATTCTAAAGCTGTAAGATTTTCGATCCAATCACCAGAATTTAAATATTGAATTCGCTTATTTCCATGTTTAAATTCTTTCATTTCTGGCTGATGAATGTGTCCGCAAATCACATAATCATATCCTTTTTCAACTCCAATTTCAGTGGCAGTATTTTCAAAATCATTAATAAATTTTACTGCGCTTTTGACTTTGTCTTTAATTTTTTTTGAAAGTGAAATTTTTCCTTTTCCAAAAAACTGGCTACAATTATTTACAAGCTTGTTTATTAAAATTAATAAATCATAACCAATTGCGCCAAGTTTTGTTAACCATTTTGAATATTGCATTGTAACATCGAAAACATCACCATGAAAAATCCATGCTTTTTTACCGTCAATTTCTAATTCAAGTTGGTTGACGATTTTAAGAGAACCAATTTCAAAATTGACAAATTTTCGGAAAATTTCATCATGATTTCCTGTGATATAGTACATTTCTACACCTTGTGACATCCAGCCAATAAGATGTTTTATGATTTTCATATGTGATTTTGGCCAATATCTTTTTTTAAACTGCCAAACATCGATGATATCACCGTTGAGTATTACTTTTTTGGGTTTGATACTTTTTAAGTAGAGAAGAAGTTCTTTGGCGTGGCAACCATAAGTGCCAAGATGTACATCGGAGATTATTACGAGATCAACCTTTCTTTTACGTCGATTTTGTCCTTCCTTCAACTTCTTACTCTTACTCATAAAATATCGTGTTTTGATGTAAGTAAAGAAAGAAAAACTCAATTAATTAGCCGTTTTGTAATATTTACTAAACAGTTAATAGTTAAAGTTTTAAAGTTATCTTGAAGTTAAAATATGTAATGAAATATTGAAAAAAGGTAAATTTTTATTTGAAAAAATGCGAAATCCAACTTTCTTCTGCTGGAACTTCCCAGAAGTTATCTAATTCATATTTTGAGTTTACAAAATTGTCTAAAAGAATAGTTTTCTTAGACACACTTTTCTTTTTAATTAATTCTTTAAACTCTTTAATTTCTTTAATTTGTAAATATTCTCCCTGTTTAAAGCAAATATTCATTTTGTCTAAGAGTGAAGTTTCAAACTCTTTTTCTAATTCTAGAATAAACGTAGAAAGTGTATCTAAATCTGTAACTGTTAGAGGTGTCTCATCATCAATTGCAATAAGTAGAATTCGATTGTATTTTACATCAAAAGAACATTCATTTGTAGAGAAATCAGCTAGAAATTCTTGAACACGTTGTTTTAGTTTTTCAATTTGTTCAGGATATAGTTTTGTTTTCGATGGATAAATATAAACTTTGGCTGTTTCTTCTAAATCTTTAAAATCTACAATCATAAATTATTTGAGTTTGCTGCAAAGATAAAATTTGTTTGTAAAAGTTTTGATGAATTTAAAAGTATTAACAATAAGACAATACGAAAATACCTCCGAGCTGAGAAATCTCGAAGGTATTTGAAACTAAATTAACCAAATTAAAATATTATTGAAGTAACTTAAACTTTATAAAAAAACTTAAATCTTAACTTTTTTAAAGTCATTTCCATCAATGTTATTCAACAACTACAGGTTTCATCAATTTTACGATGTCGTCCTGTAAGTTTTGTCCTTTATTTTTATTGTACCAAACTTGTAAATCTTTTTTAAACTCAGCGTCTAATGCACCATGTTTTTCTTTATAATCTTTTACCATTTGAGTTGCCTCCGATGGTCTAGGTCCCCAAGTTCCAATAACCTCTAATGTTTCTTTCTCAATTAAAACCATTTTAGGAATTGCTCTTGCTCCGTTGGTTAGAAATGCATCCATAAGTTCTGGATTTTCATCTCTCAATATTACTTTGAAATCAATCAAATCAGAAGCTTGGCTGATTTTGTGTAATATAGGTAAATTTTGCGCCGCATCACCACACCAAGCTTCTGAAATAACTAACCAAACTTGACCTTTATTTATGTTCTTTATTACTTGTTTTGTATCTTCTGAAATGCTAATCTTCTTATCTAAACGATCCATTCTTCGGTCATTTAGAATTGTATAGTTCACCAAATCTTCTGTATGATTTGGACCCGTTGTTTTGTTGTGTTCTAAAAGATTTTTGATTAAATCTTTGTAAGTCTCATAAGAGACTGCCCTGTCTATACTTTGCTGTAATAATTGCTTCATTTCAATCTTGTTTATTACTTGGACGTTAATACTTTGAATTCATTACACGGTTAATATGATTTAACATATTTTTAATTTTTTACACTTAAAATTGTAAAGACCGCATTATTTTGAAGTTACTAATTTCAGGTATTCTTTCGTCTTAATTTATGATTAAAGTCACACAATTTATTTTCGTCTATGTTTTTTAATTTATACATTCGAAAAAAATAAAATCGAATGAAAGTTTTAAGTGTAAACCTAGGAGAACGTAAAAAAGTAACTTGGAAAGGCAAAGAAGTTGAAACAGGAATTTTCAAGTTTCCAGTAGAAAAATCAATTTTTTTAAATACAGAAACTGTTGATAATGATGCTGTAGTCGATAGAAGATATCATGGAGGTGAAAGAAAAGCTGTCTATATGTATGGTCATAATCATTATGAGTTTTGGCAAAAACATTATCCAAATCTGGAATGGTCAAATGGAATGTTTGGTGAAAATATCACTGTTGAACATTTAGATGAACATGAAATCAAAAGTGGAGATATATATAAAATAGGAGAAGCAATTGTGGAAGCAACAATTCCTAGAGAACCATGTTTTAAACTTGGAATCCGATTTAACGATGCAAAAGTTGTTAAACAATTCTTTTTAGAAGATAAATCTGGTGTTTATTTTAAAATTATTCAACCAGGAAATGTGCAAGAAGGAGATGTTTTAGAATTAATTGAAAAAGCCGAAAACGGAAAAACGATTAATGAAATTTATGTAGAAAAAAGAAATAGATAATATTCTCTTGAGAAAAGAAGAGTTCAAAATGCTGAAAATCAATATAAAATTCTTACAAAACAACCTTAAAATTATTTTAGCAATTGTTGTTTTTGTTTTAATATTAATTAAATGGATTTTAAAACATTATGGTTGGTTAGAATCTGAATTTTTAAATTATTTATTTTTAATTCCAGTTGTATTTATTGCCATTTTTTTAAAGTTTTATAAAAAATGAAAAAACTTAAAAAAATATAATAAATAAGACAAATTTGAATTAAAAGAAAAAAATAAAACTATAGTTGCTTAAAGTTTCTATAGTTTTTTTATTGCATGAAATAAAACCTTATCTTCATCATTTCAAATGAATCATTCTCTGCTTATGAAAAAAATATTACTCATTTTTCTATTTTTCTCTTTCAAATTAGTTGCGCAGCAAGATCCGCAATACACCCAATATATGTATAATATGAATGTGATTAATCCTGCATATGCAGGTTCACAAAAAACATTAAGCATCGGTTTATTAGGAAGAACACAATGGGTAGGAATTGATGGAGCGCCAACAACTTTTACTGGAGCAATTCACGCTCCAATTGCAAATGCTTTGGGAGCAGGTTTTTCAGTAATTCATGATGAGGCTGGACCTTTAAAAGAAACTAATTTTTATGTAGATTTTTCTTATACAATTCGCTGGAATCAAAAATATAATTGGGCATTTGGAGTAAAAGGAGGAATTACTATGTTGAATTTTGATTTTGCTGCTTTAAATGAAATTCCACCTGGGTTGATGAATGCTGATTTACAGAAAAATCATGGAAATTTTGGTTTTGGAAGTTTTTTCTACACGGATAAATATTACATTGGAGCTTCCGTTCCAAATGTTTTAAAATCAACTTACTTCGAAACTTCAAATGGACAATATGAAGATGCTTCTGAAGAAGTTCACTTTTTTGTAACTGGAGGTTATGTTTTTGATTTGACAAAAAATATCAAATTTAAACCTGCAACTTTCTTTAAAATTGTGGAAAACTCTCCAATTTCGTTTGATGTAACTGCAAATTTCTTATTTTCGGAAAGATTTGGACTTGGAGTTGCTTATCGCTGGGAAGATGCTGTTTCTGGATTGGTAAGTTTTGTGGTTGTTCCGAATTTGACAATGGGTTATGCTTATGATTATACAATAAGTAAATTATACGATTATAGTCATGGTTCTCATGAAGTTTTCCTACAATATTCGGTTGATTTTTCCAAAG
Source organism: Aureivirga marina (assembly GCF_015767265.1). Classification (GTDB taxonomy): domain Bacteria; phylum Bacteroidota; class Bacteroidia; order Flavobacteriales; family Flavobacteriaceae; genus Aureivirga; species Aureivirga marina. The sequence continues at coordinate 707,801 of NZ_JADPIB010000001.1, read as the reverse complement.
GAGATTTAAAATCGCCTCGTTTTTTCTAGTTTAATTCTAAAAAACCTTCAGATAATTTAAATAGCATTTCATTTAAAGCTGACAAATTATGAAACAAATTTCTACCTTAATTTTCCTTTTTTCTTCTATTTTTCTATTCGCACAAGAATCAAGATTTGAAATAAATAATAGTAAAGTAAACACAAAATTCTCTGATTTTGGAACTACTTTTTTTCAAGATTCTTTGGTTGTTTTTGCTTCTCCTGACACAAAACATCAAATTGTTAAAAGAGTTTGGAAAGGAAATAATCAACCATTTTTAGAATTGTATATTGGAAAAATTGATGAAGAAGGAGATATTTTAGATGTAAAGAAATTTTCTAAAAAAGTAAATACAAAATATCATGAAGCTGATGTAACTTTTACAAAAGATGGTAAAAAAGTGTTTTTTACAAGAAACAATTTTTACAATGATAAATACAGTGAAGATGAAGATGGAATGAATCATTTGAGTATTTATATTGCAGAAATTAATGAAGAAGGAGAATGGATTAATGAACAAGAATTTCCTTATAATAGTACAGATTATTCTGTTGGACATCCAACTTTAAGTAAAGATGAAAAAACGCTATATTTTGTGTCTGATATGCCAAATGGTTTTGGAAAAACAGATATTTATAAAATTTCAGTTAAGGAAGATGGAAGTTTTGGAAAAGCAGAAAATTTAGGCGAAAAAATCAACACAAAAGGAAAAGAAATGTTTCCGTTTTTAGATGTAGATAATGTACTTTATTTTGCTTCAAATGGTATGGAAGAAAAAAAAGGTGGATTAGATATTTATGCGGTAAAAATGTATTCTGATTTCATCACTGATCCGAAATTATTAGATAAAAAAATTAATACAAAATACGATGATTTTGCTTTTGTAATTCATCCAAAAACTAGAAAAGGATATCTTTCTTCCAATCGAAAATTAGGAAAAGGTGATGATGACATTTATTTTTTAGAAGAGAAAGAGCCAATTAAATTTGATTGTTTTGAAATTGTTGAAGGTGAAATCTCTTTACCAGAAAATATTTTAGGAGAAACAATTGTAAGTGTTTTAAATGAAAAAAAAGACACTGTTGTTAGTCAGAAATTAATTGATAAATCTTATAAATTTAAACTCCCTTGTGAAGAAAAATTTGAAATTATTTTGACAAATGAATTGTTTAAAGAAAAAAGAATTCCTGTAGAAACTTCCTATAAAAATGGACAAAATCATTCGTTTACTTCAGAATTAGAATACAAAAAACCACACTTAAATGATAAGATTGTTTTAGATAAAATTCATTTCGATTTAGACAAATGGAATATTCGTCCTGATGCAGCTGACCAATTGGATGAAATTGTAGCAATTTTAAAGAAATATACAGATATAAATGTGCATGCAACTTCGCACACAGATAGTAGAGCTTCTGATGCATATAACCAAAAACTTTCTCAAAATAGAGCAAAATCTACTGTAGAATATTTAATTAAAAATGGAATTGCAGCAGAAAGAATCACTTTTGAAGGAAAAGGAGAGACAGAACACGTAAATAAATGTAAAAATGACGTAAGGTGTTCAGAGGAAGAACATCAACAAAATAGAAGAACAGAATTTTTAATTGTTGAGTAATTTTTTTAGGAAAATCTAAATATTTGTTAATTTTTACTCTTAGAATCATTCTAAAATATATGTTTTAGTAATATTTTAATAATTGAAAGAAATGTTGAAATACGAATCTTTTATTATATAAAATATTGCTAAACAGTTAATTAATTAGTCGATGTTTGAAGTTGTGTAGAAAATAGCTTGATTTTAAATGTTTTAGTACTTTTTTCATGAATTTTAAGGTTTAAAACTAGAGTTTTTTTTAAGTATCTTAGGAGAAAAACCAAAAAAACATGTCGAAAAACCTAAGCGAATTATCAGGCAAAAAAGGCATTTCCGATAATTTATTTGAAAAATTGGGAATAGCTGCAAAAGAATCTGGAACTCCAACAAGTGAAAGATTAGAAGAACTTGCACAAGAATTTTTAATTGGAAAAGCAAATACCTATGGAGCAGCTTCATTTTATGATTTTATGAAGCCAGAAAATAAAGGTAAAAAAGCATATGTCTGTAATGGATCTGCGTGTGTTTGTGCTGGAACACAAGAAAAAGTGCAAGAAGAACTTGAAAAATATTTGCAGCCTGAAGAAATTGGTCATATTACGTGTTTAGGAAGATGTCATGAAAATGGAGCTTTTCAGTTTCAAGACAAAAATTATTCGGCAAAATCAAATGAAGAGATTAAGGAGATTTTTTCAGGAAAAAACTTTGAGGAAGATACATATAATGTAAAAGCAACAAAGGAAGTGTTAACAGCTTCTTATGAAGGTTTTGAAAAACATTATGAAGTAATTAAAAATATTTTAAAACAAGATTCTAAAGAAGTTTTAGAAGAGATAAAAAAATCAAATGTTCGTGGAAGAGGAGGAGCAGGTTTTCCGATGGGATTCAAATGGGAAGCTTGTCGAAATGAAGAAAGTAATGAAAAATTTATTATTTGTAATGCAGACGAAGGAGATCCAGGAGCATATTCCGATAGATATTTGTTAGAGAAAAGACCACATGCTGTTTTAGCAGGAATGATGATTGCTGGTTATTGTACACATGCAAATTGGGGAGTTTTATACATTCGAGCGGAATATCCAGAATCTGTTACTATTATTCAAAATGCGATTGATGAATTAAGAGAACATAATCTTTTAGGAAAAAACATTAATGAAAGTGGTTTTGATTTTGACTTTAAAATTATTGAAGCAAAAGGAGCCTATATCTGTGGAGAAGAAACAGCTTTGATTAATTCTATCGAAGGACAAAGACCAGAAGTTCGAACTCGTCCGCCATATCCAACACAACAAGGACTTTTTAATCGACCAACAATTGTAAATAATGTGGAAACATTGGCTGCTGCTTATTCGATTTTAAAAAATGGAGGAGAATCTTATAATAATTTAGGAACAGAAAAATCTTCAGGAACGAAATTGGTTTGTTTGGATAGTTTCTTTAACAATCCTGGTGTTTATGAAGTAGAAATGGGAACACCTTTAATGACGGTGATAAATGATTTAGGTGGTGGGTTTAAAAAAGAAATTAAAGCACTTCATATTGGAGGACCATTAGGAGGAATTGTTCCAAAAGAAAAGTTTGAAAACTTAGCAATCGATTTTGAATCTTTTGCAAAAGAAGGTTTTTTATTAGGTCATGCAGGAATTGTTTCGATTCCAGAAAATTTTCCGATGATTCAATATTTAGAACATCTATTTGATTTTGCTGCTTATGAAAGTTGTGGGAAATGTTTTCCATGCCGATTAGGAACAAAAAGAGCACATGAAATGCTGCAAAAAACGGTGCAGTCCGATTATAAGATTAGTAGGAAATTATTTAATGATTTATTGAACACTTTAGAACAAGGTTCGCTTTGCGCACATGGAGGAGGAATTCCGCTTCCAGCTAAAAATGCACTTCAATATTTTGGAGATGAATTAGAAGGTTTTTTCAATTAATCATTAGTAAAAAAAGAAATTATGGAACAAATAGCATATATAAATAATATTCCTTATCCATATAAAAATGGAGAAACTATCTTGAATTTTGTTAAAAGAATTGAAGGTGAAAAAATAATTCCTACACTTTGTGATGCTCCAAATCTGGAAGCTTTTGGTTCTTGTAGAGTTTGTAGTGTGGAAGTGGCTTTAGAGAAAGATGGAAAAACAAAAACAGTTGCTTCTTGTCACACACCTGTGATGGCAAATAGCTTTATTTATCCTAATTCAGAAAGTATTCAAGAATTAAGAAAAAATATCATTGAACTTGTATTGACAGATCATCCGATGGATTGTTTGACTTGTGAAGTAAATGGAAACTGCGAATTACAAGATGTTGCTGCAAGTGTCGGAATTACTGAGGTTCGTTATCCAGAAGGTGAAAATCATTTGGATAGGGAAAAAGATGTATCGCACCCTTATATGCGTTCAGATTTATCGAAATGTATCAATTGTTATCGTTGTGTTCGTGCTTGTGATGAAGTACAAGGTGAATTTGTTTTAAGCATGGCTGGAAGAGGTTTTGATGCGCATATTATCAAAGGAAATGATGAATCGTTTATGGATTCTCCTTGTGTGAGTTGTGGAGCTTGTTCGCAAGCTTGTCCTACAAGTGCAATTTCAGATATTTTCCAATCAAAATCTATACAAGCGACAGAAAAGACAAGAACTGTTTGTACGTATTGTGGTGTAGGATGTAATTTAGATGTTTCTACTAAAAATGGAAAAGTTTTATCTATTCAAGCACCTTATGATGCAGAAGTAAACCAAGGACATACTTGTATTAAAGGTCGTTATGCATTTAAATTTTATGATCATCCAGATCGTTTAAGATCTCCAATGATTAAGAGAAATGGAGAGTTTGAAGAAGTAAGTTGGGAAGAAGCTTATGATTATATCACAGATAAATTTAAATATTATAAAGAAGAATTTGGTCCAGATAGTTTAGCAGGAATTTCTTCTTCAAGATGTACGAATGAAGAGAATTATTTAATGCAAAAATTTTATCGAGCTGTAATTCAAACCAACAATATTGATGGATGTGCGAGAGTTTGTCATTCCCCAACTGCTTTAGGAATGCAACGAACTTTTGGAACAGGAGCTGCAACAAATTCGATTAAGGATTTGAAACATACAAATTGTATCATGGTAATTGGTGCAAATCCGACAAGCGGCCATCCTGTTACTGGAGCAAAAATGAAACAATTTGCGATGAAACAGGATAATATTTCGATTGTGATTGATCCTAGAAAAACAGAATTAGCAAGACATGCAACGTATCATTTGCCAGTTCGTCCAGGAACAAATGTAGCTGTACTGAATATAATGATGTATTATATTGTTTCAGAAGGATTGGTTGATGAAAGTTTTATTCAAAATAGAACAGAAGGATTTGAAGAATTTAAGAAAGAATTACTGCAAATTAATCTTCAAGAATTAGAAGAAATTATAGGAGTTTCTAAAGAAAAAGTGCGAGAAGCAGCAATTGCTTATGCAACAGCTCCAAATGCGATGAGTTTTCATGGATTAGGAGTAACAGAGCATTCACAAGGAACTTTTACAGTAATGCAAATTGCAGACTTAGCTTTAATGACTGGAAATATTGGTAGAAAAGGAGTTGGTGTAAATCCATTACGTGGACAAAATAATGTACAAGGAAGTGCAGATATGGGAGTGCAGCCACATCAAGGAGCAGGGTATTTAGATATTACAAAACCAGAAATTAATAAAAAATATAATGAGTTCTATGGAGTTCAAGTTCCAAGTCATATTGGTTATAAAATTCCAGAGATGTTTGATGCAGCTTTAGAAGGAAAATTAAAAGCAATTTGGATTATAGGAGAAGATGTAGTGCAAACAGATCCGAATACGCAAAAAGTAATAAAAGCATTAAACAATACAGATTTAGTGATTGTTCAAGAATTATTCATGACAGAAACGGCAAAGCAAGCAGATGTGATTTTGCCTGGAGCATCTTTCTTGGAAAAATCAGGAACTTTTACAAATGGAGAAAGACGTGTGCAGAGAGTAAATCAAGTTGTGGAACCAATTGCAGGAACCAAACCAGATAGACAAATCATCGTGGATATGATGAACAAAATGGGCTATACACAACCAGATTATACAGCAGAAGGAGCTTTAAAAGAAGTTTCGGAAATAGTTCCATTTTTTGCAGGAATTACTTGGGAGAATCTTGGTGAAAATGGAAAGCAATGGCCAGTTGCTCCAGATGGAACAGACACAAAAATTTTACACACAAAAGAATTCAAAAGAGGAAAAGGATATTTTGAATTTAATGACTTTAAAGAAAGTAATGAGATTGTTCAAAATGGAAAAGAATATCCTTATATTTTGACTACAAATCGTGATTTAGAACATTATAATTGTGGAGCGATGACTCGAAGAACTGGAAATGTTGAGGTACACACTACAGATAAACTTTGGTTAAATCCGAAAGATGCGCAAGAACATGGAATTTCTGATGGAGATTTTGTTTGTGTGGAATCACCAAGAGGAAAAGTGGATATTAAAGCTTGGATTACGGAAGGGGTAAAACCTGGAATTTTAAGTACAACATTCCATTTTCCAGAAATTATGGTGAATAATATTACTTCCGATGAGCATTGTTCAGAAGCAATGTGTCCAGAATATAAAGTTGTTTCTGTTCGAATTCGAAAAAGTAAAGGAAAACAAAAGATGATTGCAGAGTCAAAATAAAAATAGAAAAATTGATAAGAACTTCTTCAAGCAATAAAACTTGAAGAAGTTTTTTATTATTTATTTTTTTCCATCCCATTCATCCAAAAATTGTGAAAGAAATTGTTCCATATATAAATGACGTTGTTCAGCGATTTGCTTTGCAGAATCGGTATGCATTTTATCTTTTAATAAAAGAAGTTTTTCATAGAAATGATTAATTGTTGGCGCTTTACTCTTTTTATATTCTTCTTTTGTTTGGTTTATTTTTGGTTCAATTTCAGGATTGTGTAAAGCTCTATTTTTAAATCCACCATAATTAAAAGCTCTAGCAATTCCGATAGCTCCGATGGCATCTAAACGATCTGCATCACGAACGACTTGTAACTCTTTTGAATCAAAAATATGAGAAGTATCGCCATTTTTAAAAGAAATGTGTTTAATGATATTTTCTACATGAATGATTTTAGATTCTTCAACATTTTCTTTTTCAAGGAAATTTCTTGCGACTTTTGGTCCAACAGTTTCATCTCCATCATGAAATTTAGCATCTGCGATATCATGTAAAAGTGCACCTAATTCTACGATTTCAAAATTTACATTTTCATTTTTAGCGATAAGTTTTGCATTTTTCCAAACTCTTTCGATGTGAAACCAATCATGACCACCTTCTGCATTTTTTAATGTTTCTTTGACAAAAGAGACTGTTTTTTCAATTAAATTAGTTGTTACTTTTTGCATTATATTTAAGTTCTTTTTTGTGGTAAATATATAGAAATATTGAAGTGATTTTTTTAGATTTAACAATGAAAAAAAGTATTTTTAATTTTGAAATACTTAAAAATCAATTTCTGAAATACTTAAATAGAAAAAAATGATTTTAGGATAGGAAAATAAGTGAAAATTATATGTAATTTTGTTCATATATTTGAAATTAGTTTCTTTACAAGAATTTAAAATAAAACAATAAAAAAATAATATTATGGCATTAGAAATCACAGATGCAACGTTTGAAGAAGTAGTACTTAAATCAGATAAACCAGTTTTAGTAGATTTTTGGGCTGCATGGTGTGGACCATGTAAAATGGTTGGACCAATCATCGATGAGATTAGCAATGAATATGAAGGAAAAGCAGTAGTAGGTAAAGTTGATGTTGATGCAAACCAAGAGTATGCTGCAAAATTTGGAATTAGAAATATCCCAACAGTTTTATTATTCAAAAATGGAGAAGTTATTGATAAGCAAGTTGGAGTAGCACCAAAAGCAACTTATGCTGAAAAAATTGATAGTGCTTTATAATTAAAAGTATACATTATATAGAAAAAGCAGTAATTTATGAATTACTGCTTTTTTTATTTTAGAGAATTTTTCAAAGAGTTTTTAAGTTATTTTATTTAAAATGAAAAAAAGTGAAATGAATTATAATTGAATTTCAATGAATTAAAAAAAACTTAAATTATTTTTTGAAAAATTATTGTAGAATTAATTTTTTCATATATATTTGCAATCGCAAAAGAGAAATAAATTCCTCCTTAGCTCAGTTGGTTAGAGCATCTGACTGTTAATCAGAGGGTCCTTGGTTCGAGCCCAAGAGGGGGAGCAAAAATTGAAGCCTGATATTTTTATCAGGCTTTTTTTATGCAATAAAAAATCCCCAGAAAACTGAGGATTTTAAAAAAAATAGTAAATATCTAAATAATTTAGAAAGTAGTGTTCAATGTTAATGTAAGTCCAGTAGAAGCTGGTACAACTCTACAAACTCCTCCTACACATAATAATCCTGCTCTTTGTCTTCCATAACTAGCTGCAAAACGAGTAGAACCTTTCGTGTAGCTCATTCCAAAATTATAATAATGAACTTGGAATTGGTTATCTGGTTCATTTGAACCTTCTGGTTTTTTATTACCATAATTATACATATCGGCAGCATAAATAGACCATTTTGGAGCAAAAGTATATTCTACAGTTGCAGCAGCCCAATCTCCTGTACTATCATCAGCCCACATGTGTTGACCTTCTACTCTAAGAGCACTTCTTCTTGTGAAATTGTAAGTTACATCTGCAACAGCAATTTGTGTTTTTACAACACCACCAGATCCAGGACCACCTTTTAAAACAGTATTATTATAGTATCCATTTAAAAATGCAACAGTAGATTTCCATTTACGGTTCCATTTTTTATAAATTTCGATATTGATATCTTGGAAATATCTTTCTCCAAGCTTTAATAGTTCATTGTCAACATCAGCTTCCACTAATTTGTTGTCTTCAAATCTTAAGAAACCATTGTTAACTAAACCGTTCCATTGTGAAGCATTAATGGCAATTTTAGTACCATATTTTCCTCCAAGAAAAGTTCCTTTAGGAATTGTATAATAAATATCAATTTGTCCTCCTATTTCTCCTGTTACTGCATGTTTCTTTGATAAAATAAAATTTGATTGTGCAGCATAAACATAAATATTAGTTAGGCTATAATCATGTTGTTTTGTCAAAGCAGGAACATAGTTAACAATTAAAGAATTATTTTGAGCAATTCTTTCAGAGCGGAAATTCATAAATTGCATTCTTCTGAAAGTAGCGTTAATTCCAAATCCTTTTCTAGAATATCCAAGGTTTGCTAAAAAAGCATTTCCATCAAAAAAGAAATCAGTTACTTCAATTTGTGGTTCTAAAGTTACATAAGCATCTTTACTTTTTCCTACATATTCAGCATCAAAATAAATAGAACCATTTGTTGCATTAAATCTTAAAGAATAAGCAGTAACATTTGATGGAAAATCTTCAATAGGTCCAGAATATCCTCCTTCATAACGATCAACAACACTAGCTCCAACGTTGAATTTCCATTTTCCGTTAAGCTTTGTCAAATTGTTTAAATTTACTTCTGCATCTACACCACGTACAACTCCAGTACCAGTTTCTTTTAAATTTTTTCTTTGTCTACCGTAGACAGTTTTTACATTTAAAATATCATCAAAATTGATATATGCTCGAACACCTTTTACAGCGTTGTTAATACCAATTTGTCTATCTTCCCAAGAACGAAATATCAGACCACTACCAAATTGGTCATAGATAAATCCTCCTCGTACACCAAATTTTTCTTTTTCATAAGCTAAATAATAACTTGCTACAGCTTCACCTTCGAAGCTTCCATCTGGATCAAATCCATATAAAGCAGGTACATAAGCTTCATACTGAAGTCCAGCATAAATATTATCGTAATTATAATCTAGTTTCAAATAATTATTTGACCCCCATTTGTCAACATTATCGAAGTTAGCACCAATAGCATCATCATTATTATAATGTTGTGTAGTTGATTCAAAACTTCCTGAGATGTTACCTAATTCTTGGGCTGTTGTAAGAGTAGAGATTCCTAATATGCAAGCTGGGATTAATTGTTTTAATTTTAAATTCATCAATATTATGATTTAGAAAGTTCTTCTAATTTTTCGATTAATTCATATTCTGCACCTTCTGTATATCCAGAGTGGCTATAAACGATTTTTCCATTTTTGATGATAAAAACGTGAGGTACATTTCCAACATTCATCGCTCTTTTTAAATCACTATTTGAATCTAATAATACATCAAAAGGCCAACCTTTTCCATTTACGAAAGCATTTACTCTTGGAGCTGTTCTAGCGTCATCAATTGAAACTGCAACAATTTTCACTTTAGTATCTTCAACAATTTCATCGTATTCTTCGCTTAAAGCGTTAAGTTCTTTTACACAAGGCCCACACCAAGTCGCCCAGAAATTAATCATAACCAAACCATCTTTTTCTAGACTTTTAATATCTACAGTTTCACCTTTTAAATTTTTAAGAGAAATTTGTGGAAGAGAGTTCTGTGCACTCATATAACTTGTAAAGGCTATAAAGAATGCAAAAAGGATAATTTTTTTCATAAACTAGAGTTTTAAATTTAATTAGTATGCAATTATAAAAAATTAACATATAATTAAACGAATAATTTTGATAAAAATTAAGTGAATTTTAAAATTATTAGTATTATTTATTATTAAATAATATATATTTGAATCGTTTTTAATAAAAATATTACAACTTTAAATATTCGTCAATATGAAATTACCATCTACTTTTAACAAAATAATGGCGTGTTTCTTTATTTTGATTGCCTTTTCATGTGAGGAAGAAGAGCCTGTAGAATATACAGAGCTAATTTTGAACTCTAATGAAGAAACAATAAACCTAAATTCAGGTTCTTCTTTTGAATTTTCAGTAATGAGTGAAAAAGGAGAAAACTATACAGATAATTCTACATACTATATTAATGAAGAATTAATTCAAGGAAAAACTTTTACACCTACGGAAGTTGGAACTTTCAATGTTTATGCAAAACATGAAGGAATTAGAACGCAAACAATACAGTTAAACGTGATTGAAGAACTTCCAACAAGTTTTACACAAAAAATTACGATTGAAGAATTTACTGGAACATGGTGTGGATACTGTGTTGATATGGCATATAAATTACATGAAGTTGTAGAAGATAATTCAAATATTATCCCAATTGCAATTCATGGTAGAGGAGGTGATGTAATGGCTTATGAGCGTTTAACTGATCTTGAAGAATTCCATGGAATTAGTCCAGGAACAGGATATCCTAAAGCTTATGTAAATAGAGGGAATTCTTGGTCAAAAACTCCAGAAGAGTTAGAAGGACCATTAAATCAAACTCCAAAATTAGGTTTAGCAATTAATTCTTCTTTAGAAAACAATAATATTTCAATTGATGTTAAAGTTGCATTTGCTGAAAATGTAGCAGATACTAAAATTGTTGTTTATTTATTAGAGAATAAATTAATTTATTCGCAAACAAATTATTCTTCATACTATAACGGTGAAAGTCCAATTTTAGATTATGAGCATAATGATGTAATGAAAAAGTCATTAACTGATTTATTTGGTGATTCAATGGAAGCACAGTCTGTTGGAGATTTATATGTTAGACAATTTAACCAAGCTGTTCCAGGAAATATTGAAAAAGCAGAAAATATATCAATTGTTGCATTTGTAGTTGATTCAAACAATAAAGTAATCAATGCACAAAGTGCAAAAATTGGAGAAAATAAAGTGTTTGATTAATTGGAGAGACATTTTTTGACATCTCTTCATAGTAAAAAAGCTCGCATTTGCGAGCTTTTTTGTTTTTTATACTTTTCTAAGAATTATCCTAAGAATGGGTATCTGTAATCTGTTGGTGGTACAAATGTTTCTTTGATAGTTCTATTAGAAACCCATCTTAATAAGTTCCAAACAGATCCAGCTTTATCATTAGTTCCTGAACCTCTTGCTCCTCCAAATGGTTGTTGTCCTACAACAGCTCCAGTAGGTTTGTCATTAATATAGAAGTTTCCAGCAGCGTTTTCTAAAGCTTTACAAGCATATTCAATTGCATATCTGTCTTTAGAGAAAATAGCTCCAGTTAAAGCATAATCAGAAGTAGCATCTACAGTTTTTAAGATTTCTTTCCAATCAGCATCTTCATATACATAAATTGTAATTACAGGTCCAAATAACTCTGTACACATTGTAGTATATTGTGGATTAGAAGTAACAATAACTGTTGGCTCAACGAAATATCCTACAGATTTATCATATCCACCTCCAATAATAATTTCTGCATCATCAGCAGCTTTTGCTCCATCAATATAAGAAGCTAACTTGTCAAAAGATCCTTCATGGATTACAGCATTCATAAAGTTACTTGGATCTTCTGGGCTTCCCATTTTAATTGTAGCAATTTCTCTTTCCAAGAAAGCTTTCATTGAATCCCATTGGCTAGCAGGAACGTAAGCTCTTGAAGCAGCAGAACATTTTTGTCCTTGGTATTCGAAAGCTCCACGGATAATTGCAGTTCCAACTTCTTCCATGTTAGCAGAAGGATGTGACCAGATGAAATCTTTTCCTCCAGTTTCTCCTACGATTCTTGGGTAAGTTCTGTAAACATCCATGTTTTCTCCAGCTTTTTTCCATAAGCTTTTAAAGATACTAGTTGAACCAGTAAAGTGAATTCCAGAGAATTCTTTGTGTGTCATTACTGTATCTGTAATCATTACAGGATCTCCATAAACAACAGTTACAACTCCGTCAGGTAATCCAGCTTCTTTAAATAAGTCAACAATTACTTTTGCAGAATAAATTTGGTGATCAGACGGTTTCCAAACACAAACATTCCCCATCATTGCTGGTGAAGCAAATAAATTTGCAGCAATAGAAGTAAAGTTAAAAGGAGAAACAGCATATACAAAACCTTCTAATGGACGGTATTCCATTCTGTTCCACATTCCTGGAGCAGATTCTGGTTGGTTTTTGTAAATATCTGTCATGAATTGTGCATTGAATCTAAAGAAGTCAATCATTTCACATGCAGCATCGATTTCTGCTTGGAAAACATTCTTAGATTGTGCTAGCATCGTTGCAGCATTCATTTTAGCTCTGTATGGTCCAGCTAAAAGTTCTGCAGCTTTTATGAAGATAGAAGCTCTGTGCTCCCAAGAAGTATTAGCCCACTCTTCTTTTGCAGCTAACGCTTTTTCGATTGCTAATTCAACATGCTCTTTTGAAGCTTTGTGATAAGTTCCTAATACATGTTTATGATCGTGTGGAGGATGCATTGTAGCAGTATCTCCTGTTTTGATTTCTTCTTTTCCGATGTATAATGGAACTTCTACTTGTTCGTTGTACATTTTTTTGTACATAGCTAAAAGTTCTTCTCTTTCTGGAGTTCCAGGAGCGTATGATTTAACTGGCTCATTTACTGCCGTTGGAACATTAAAAAATGCGTTAGCCATAATTATATTTATTTAATAAATTATCAAAAATTAAAGTGGTGTAAATTTAATAATAAAAGCGTTATTTTTGCTTTAAAATAAAAAGAATGTGTACAGTAACTTTTTTGCCATTATCTGACTCGGATTTTATTTTAACTTCTAGTAGAGATGAGCAACCGAATAGAAAGACATTTTTTCCGAAAGAATATTCGGAAGAAGATGTGAAATTGGTTTTTCCAAAAGATGAATTTGCTGGTGGAACTTGGATTGGAATGAGTGAAAAACAAAGGCTTGCTTGTTTATTAAATGGTGCTTTTGAGAAACACTCAAGAAAAGATGCTTATAGAATGAGTAGAGGAATTGTGGTGAAAAATATTTTGAAAGCAGATGATTTAGAAACTTATGTGGAAAATTTTGACTTTCATGATATTGAACCTTTTACTTTAATCATTGTAGATTGGTCTTCAGAAAGAAAAGCATTCGAATTGGTTTGGGATGGTGAAACGAAATATTTTAGCAAACTAAAAGATACACCAAGAATTTGGTCTTCGGCAACTTTATATACAGAAGAAATGAAAGAAGATAGAAAAACTTGGTTTGAGAATTGGCTAAAAGAAAATCCTGAATTTACGCAAGAATCGATTTTAAATTTTCATCATAGAAAAGATTTAGGACAAAAAGGAACATCCATTTTTATGTATCGACCTTATGTTGAAACTGTGAGTATTACTTCGGTAGTCAAAAATGAAGATGAGGTTTCGATGCTTTATGAAGATGTCATTCATGAAGAGAAAGAAGAAATTAATTTATAGAGAGGTTATTAAAATCTCTCTTTTCTTTTTTAAATAAATTTAAATTTCTTAATAATTAGTTAATTCTTTAACTTTAAGATAAATTGAAATAAAAATCATTTATAATTGTTTTATTAAAAAATTGTTTCTTCAATAATTTTACTAATATTGAGGTCTTTTAATTAGCATAATATTTTTAAATTCGCATATATTTAAAATAAACTATGAATTCATTCACCTTTAAAAAGTTAAACAATCTTGTTGGTTGGTTAGTGTTTTTAGTTGCATTATTCACTTTTGTGTCAACATTAGAACCAACAGTAAGTTTTTGGGATAGTGGAGAGTATATTTCTACTTCAGTAAATTTATCAATCGGACATCCACCTGGTTCGCCAATGTATCAGATGTTGGGAGCATTTTTTGCGATGTTTGCTAGTGATTCTACACATGTTGCCTATATGGTAAATATGATGTCAGCAATTGCCAGTGCTTTTACTATTTTATTCTTGTTTTGGACAATTTCACTTCTTGCAAGAAAAATGGTAACAATTGATAAAGATAAAGTATTTGATAGTACAGGTTTGGCTGTTGTTGGAAGTGCAGCAATTGGTGCTTTGACTTTTACTTTTTCAGATAGTTTTTGGTTTAATGCAGTAGAAGCAGAGGTGTATGCAATGTCTTCATTTGTAACTGCTTCCCTGTTTTGGTTAGCGCTTAAATGGGAAGAAAATTTTGATAAACCAAGAGGAAATATGTGGATATTACTAATTAGTTTTGTAATTGGACTTTCGTTTGGAGTTCACTTACTTTCTTTATTGGTAATTCCTGCTGTTGTATTTGTTTTTTACTTCAAAAAATATAAAACAATTACAATTCCTCAATTTATTATCGGTAACATTTTAGCTGTTTTAGTTCTTGCTTTTGTATTTAAATTCTTATTCCCTTATACTTTAGTTTTCTTTAGTGCAAGCGAATTATTCTTTGTAAATACAGTTGGTTTACCATTTAATTCAGGAACTATTATCGCAGGATTAATTTTAATTGCTGCTTTTGTTTTTGGTTTAAAATATACAAGAAAGAAAAGTTTAGTAACTGCAAATACAGCGATTTTATGTGTATTATTTACCATGATCGGTTTCTCTTCTTGGATGATGATTCCAATTCGTGCAAATGCAAATACAACTATTAATGAAAATAATCCATCAAGTGCACGTGAGCTTTTAGCTTATTATAATCGTGAACAATATGGAGATGCAAATGTTTTCTACGGAAAATATTATAACTACGTTTATGGTCAAGAATTGGATAAAAGTGAACCATATATTGATGATAAACCAAAGTATGAAAAAAATGAAAAAACTGGAAAATATGTAATCGTAAATAATTACGAAAATGCAAAACCAAATTTCAGTTCAAAATATAAAGGATTTATGCCAAGGATGACAAATCCTGCTGCAATTGATAACTATAAAGCAATTGCTGGAATTCCTAAAAATGCTATTCGAAAGCCTACTTTTGGAGAGAATTTAAAATACATGATTTCTTACCAATTTAGTTACATGTATGTTCGTTATTTCATGTGGAATTTTGTTGGAAAACAAAATGATATTCAAGGAAGATTGGATATTCATAATGGAAATTGGTTGACAGGAATTAACGCAATTGATAGTTTCCGTTTAGGAACACAAAGTAATTTACCAGATGATGTTAAAAATAATAAAGGAAGAAATACGTATTACGGTTTACCTTTAATTCTTGGATTAATTGGTTTATTATTCCATTTAAAACGTAATCCGAAAGATTTCTATACATTGTTTATTTTCTTCATTTTTATGAGTTTGGCAATTGTATTCTACGTTAATCAAAAAGCATTTGAGCCAAGAGAACGTGATTATTCTTATGTTGGATCGTTCTATGTATTTGCAATTTGGGTCGGATTTGGTGTGCTTGCTATTTATGAACAATTCAAAAATAAAATGCCTAAAAAAGCTCTTGCTATTGGAACAACTTTGGTTTGTTTATTTTTAGTTCCTACTTTAATGGCTAAAGAAAATTGGAATGATCATAACAGAGCAAATCGTTATACAGCTTTATTAAATGCAAAAGCATATTTAGATTCTTGTCAAGAAAATGCAATTTTATTCTCTATTGGAGATAATGATACATTCCCACTTTGGTATATGCAAGAAGTGGAAGGATACAGAAGAGATGTAAAAGTGATTAATTCAAGCCTTTTTGCTACAGATTGGTATATTGATCAAATGAAACGTCAAACGTTTACTGCTCCTCCAATTCCTTCGAGTTTAACTCATGATCAATATAAATATGGTTCTCTTGAAATTGCATATCATGTTCCAGATCCAAGAGTGAAAGATTCTATTATGACTTTAAATACATTTATGAAATGGATTGAAAGTAAAAATAGAGGAACCTATATTGAGGAAGAAAATGGGCATATGGAAAAAGCTTATCCTGTGAATAGAATTCGTATTCCAGTTGACAAACAAGCTGTTTTAGAACATCATATTGTTCCAGAAAAAGATTCTGCTAAAATTGTTCCTTATATTGATATTACAATTGACGATAGAGGAATTTATAAGAATAGAATTTTAATGTTAGATATCATAAATAATAATAATTGGGAACGTCCGATTTATTTTACTGGTGGAGCTAGTGCTGCTGAAGAATATATTTGGATGAAAGATTATTTACAATTAGATGGTTTAGCATTTAAATTAGTTCCTATTTATACGCCAAATAAAGGAAGTATTTTAACAATGGGAAGAATTGATTCTGAATCACTTTATGAAAAAGTGAAAAAATGGGATTGGAGAAATATAACAGATGATAATATTTATTTAGATCCTGAATCAAGAAGAAATTCTATTAATTTCAGAACTGTAATGGTTCGACTTGCAGATCAATTTACAATTGAAAATAAAAAGAAAGAAGCAGAAGCTATTTTAGATTTATCTTTAGAAAAAATGCCTGTGGATAAATTTGGTCATTATTCTTTATTATTAGGATATGTAGAATCTTATTATATTTTAGGTAAGAAAGAAAAGGCGAGAGCTTTAGCGGATAAATTAATTGAAAAATGTCAACAAAATTTAGAATATTATTCAAGATTTGATGAATATTTCATAAATTCAGTATTCGATGAGATGGAAACTAATATTGTTTTATACAATACTTTAGTGGAAGCAATTGGAGAATATGATGATAAGGAATATGCTTCAGAGCAACAAGATGAATTTGTAAAATATATGCAAATCTTAGAAAGTAAACTAAATTCAGTCCAATAATGAAATTATATGTTGTAAAAACTCCAAATTTTCTTCAGAAACTCGGAAACAAATTAATTTGGAGTTTTTACACATCATCAAAAAAGATTTACCTCACTTTTGATGATGGACCAACACCAAAAATAACAGAGTGGGTTTTGCAAACGTTGAAAAAATACGATGCAAAAGCTACTTTTTTTTGTTTAGGGAAAAATGTAGAAGCAAATCCATCTATTTATAAACAAATTTTAGCTGAAGGTCATGCAGTAGGAAATCATACAAATAATCATTTTAATGGTTGGAAAACATTATCTAAAAATTACTATAAAAACATTAGAGAAGCTTCCAAGAAAATCGATTCAAATTTATTTCGACCACCTTATGGAAAATTGAAATATATCCAAAGTAGATATATCAGAAAAAAAATGCAATATCACATCATTATGTGGGATGTGATTAGTGCAGATTTTGATATTAAAATTTCAGGAGAAGAATGTTATCGAAATGTGATAAACAATACAGAAAATGGTAGTATTATTGTTTTCCATGATAGTTTAAAAGCAGAAAAACGAATGAAATATGCTTTGCCTAAAGTTCTTGCTTATTATGCAGAAAATGGATATTCTTTTGAGAAAATAGAATTTAAAAATTAATTTTTCTCACTATTTAAAAATGCTAAAATTGCATCCAATTCTTCATCGGATAAAGAACCTCCAAAAGCTGGCATGTATTCACCTCCGTTTACAATTCTGATTGTCATTTCTTGTGTGTTTAAGCGTTCTTGAACTTTAGTTAAATCAGGTCCTCTAAATCCTCCTTTATCTTGTATTTTATGACAGAATAAACATCCTTTTTCATAGAAAAGTTGCATTCCTTTTTCCGTTTCAGGAGTTGGTTTTTTAAATATTTCTTGATTTAAAGGAGTTACATCAAATCTTGGAGACCACGGCGCTTTATTTCCTTCCATTGTAAGAGAAATCATAATTGCCACAACAACCAAAACTCCTACAATTGCCCAAGGTCTTCGCATCGGATGTCTTTCTCCTTTATTGGATAAAAAAGGTAAAACTAAAAGAAGAAAAATCATTAATAAAGGACCAATTGCCATCACATAACTTTCAATTTCTGGAGGCATTAAAGCAAAAAGAGCAAAAATCCATACAAGATACCAATCTGGTGTTGGATTTGCATTTGTGCTTGCAGGTTCTGGTGGACCAACTAATTTTGGAGCTCCTACAAAGTATGCTAATAAAGAAACGGTAAGAATTACTAAAAAACCAAAAACAACATCTCTCCAAGCTGCATTTGGAAAAAAAGGAACACCAATTTTTTTCAACATTTTTTCATATTTTTCTCTATAAGTTTTAGGATCTACTAATTTCCCAACAACAGGAGGTTCAGAAATTCCATTTCGAAAAACTAAATACACATGCAATCCGACAAATAGAAAAAGAAAAACAGGAAATATAAAAACATGATAAGAATAAAAACGAGTTAATGTACTTCCACCAACAGTTTCTCCACCAAGAAGTAAATAAGCGACAGATTTTCCAATAACAGGAATTCTTCCCATTTGTTCTGCTGCAACAACTGCCGACCAAACTCCTGTATCATCCCAACGAAGAAGTTGTCCTGTAAATCCCATAGCAATTGTAAGAAATAAAAGAACAACACCTGTAATCCATTGCATTTCACGTGGGAATTTATAAACTGCCATTATATAAACTCGAATCATATGAATTCCCATAAAAAGAATCATTCCAGAAGCACCAAAATAATGTAATCCACGAAGCCATGAACCAAGAAAAGCTTTGTTTGTGATATATTCTAAAGAAGCATAAGCTGTATCAGAAGAAGGTTGGTATAAAAGAGATAAACCAATTCCTGTTACAATTTGTAAAAGTAAACAGAACAAAGTTGCACTTCCGAAAACATACCACCATTTAGCATTTGGCGGAACTAAATGCTTTGCTAAAGGAACAATCATTTCTGAAAGTCCTGTTCTGTCATCCAACCATTTCCAAGCTTTATTTCCTTTTTTCATAAATCTTGTTTTAGCTATTTTCTATTGTTGTAATTGGAATTTCTTCTGACCTAATTTCAACATATCCATTTGTAGTTCTAACAGGGTATTTTTGTAATGGTCGTGGAGGTGGTCCTGCTGCAACATCTCCATTTTTATAATAAACTCCACCATGACATGGGCATAAGAATAATTCAGATTCGGCAATCCAACGAACAGGACAACCTAAATGCGCACAATTGATAGTATAGGCTTCAAAATTTTCTTCATCGACTCTTCTAAGCCAAGATGCTGTATAAGAAATTTCTTTTCCCCATGGTAAAATATCACCATCTGGAAATTTTACTAAAACAGTGTCTCCAACTTTAAATTCAGTTATTTTACCAACTTTTCGCCATGGCTTTTTTTCTTTTTTAATCAAAGGTTCAAACAAAGCTCCAAGAACTGGAATTCCAATTAAAAGAGTTCCGATTCCACCCAAAACAAAAGTAAGTTTTGTTAAAAAACTTCTTCTATCTTCTGCCATTTCAGTAGGACAATTTTCACATTTCTTTTTCTCCATTTTCCATTCGTTTTTGTTCTTCTAATAAATTTGAAATCCATCCAATTAATCCTAGAAAGAGAAAAATTATTCCCATGATAGCAATGATTAATGTGGTAACAATTCCCCAAAAGAGAAGCGTTACACCAATAGAAAGAATAAATGGATACCAAGTGAATTTTGGTAATTCTTCTGGATATGCTTTATTTTGATTCTTTTCTTTTGTCATAATGCTTTCATGTTTTTATTTACAACTTCTTTCGATTTCAACCATTTTAAAACCAAATGCATTGAAATAGATAGATAAATAAGACATCCTGGAAGCCACATTATCAATCCTGAAATTTGTTGTTCTACAAATTTGTCAGAAGTTGAAAGTGAACTAGCAATTCCTCCACTTGCATAAAATGGATTATAAATCAATGTATCAGCGAATGTGATGAAAATTCCTAAAAGTGTACATCCTATACAAGCTGAAACCAGATAGCCGATACTTTTTAAAACAGGCATGGTAGGATTTGGTTTTGGTGCCAATACAGGGTAATAAAACCAAAGACCGACAGCCAAACTACTTATAACACCTAAAACATGTAAAATATTTACAGTAAATTCAGATGAATTGTGAATATGGTTTGCCATTTCTTTAATGAAAAAAGGAAGATGAACAAACCACATATATGCAATAAATACAATCCAAGAAATGATAGGATATTTAAAGATTTTACCAGAGATTTTAGTTCCTTTTGGTAAACTCAACCAAAGTAAAGCAGGAACAACCATTAATAGAATCACATGTTGTGTCATGTGTGCAATGAAAGAATGTCCATCTGCTAAAGTTGCTAAAGGAGAAATTAAAGAATAAGTAATTAAAATTACAGCAAACGTAAAACTCCAAATATTTGTTCGATTTGTTTTCTTGCTTTTGTACATCAAGACAAACCAAAAAATCAGAAAAAGAACAATTAAATTAAAATAAGCAGGCCATTGCCATCCTTTATAATGTAATAAGATTTCTTTCATAATAATGGCATTAAATAAACAATGAAAAATACAAATACCCAGACAACATCCACAAAGTGCCAATACCATTCAGCAGCTAAAAAAGCACTAGAAGGATCTCTCATTCTAAAAACATCAAGTAGTGTAAGAATTAAGTAAATCGTTAGAATAATTAAGCCTAAAAAAACATGAAAGCCATGAAATCCAGTCAATGTAAAAAATGCACTTCCGAAGATGTTCTGATCAATTGTAACTTCTTGCTGGTATAAATCCATATATTCTGTTACTTGCCCAAATACGAAAGTAGCCCCAAGTAAAATCGTTAGAATTAGACTGGAAATTAATAGCTTTCTTTTGTTGTTTTCTAAAGCATATTTTGCAACTGTAATTGTTCCACTACTTGAAAATAAAAAGATGGAAAAAATGGCAGTTCGTTTTACATTTAAATAGTTCGTAGATGCTTCCCAAGTATCACTAAAATTTCTGAAATATATATATGCAATAATTAATGCTACAAAGAATAAAGATTCTGAAGCGATGAATAGTTGCATTAATAATTTTGTCTGTCTAAAAACTATTTTCATGATTTTTGAATTGCTTTTTGTTTTTCCCAATCAATTATAGGTCGCAGACTTGTTACGTCTGGTAAAGTTTCAAAATTCTTAAGTTGAGGTGGTGAAGTTGTGTACCATTCTAGAGTCCATGCGTTCCACGGATTATTTCCAGCAAGTTCTCCTGTTCTCAAACTTTTAAAAATATTATAGATAAAAATGATTACTGCAATGAGCATAAATACAGCTCCGATTGAAGAAATCAGATTTAAAATTGCGTAATAAGGTAAATCTGGATAAGAGAAAACTCTTCGAGGCATTCCCATAAATCCTAAAATATGCTGAAAGAAAAAAGTCATGTTAAATCCAAGAAGAAATAACCAAAAATGCCATTTTCCAAGTCGTTCATTTAACATTCTTCCACTGATTTTAGGAAACCAGTAATAAATCCCAGAAAAAATGGTAAATAAAGTTCCTCCTAAGAAAACATAATGAATATGTGCAACTACAAAATAAGTATCTGTAACTCGCCAATCTAAAGGAACGATTGCAACAGCAATTCCACTTAATCCACCTAAAGTAAAGTCTAAAATAAAAGCAACAGCAAAAAGCATGGAAGTTGAAAAATAAAGATTTCCTCCCCACATTGTTGCCATCCAGTTTACAATCTTAATTCCTGTTGGAATACCAATTAGCATACTTCCTGCTGCAAAAAAAGTATTGATTGGATTCCCTAAACCTGCAACAAACATATGATGCGCCCAAACTCCGAAAGAAAGTAAAGCAATAAAAACTGTTGTTGCAGCAAGAGTAGTGTAACCAAATATATTTTTTCGGCTAAAAACTGGGATTACCTCTGAGATAATTCCAAAACCTGGAAGAGCTAAAATATATACTTCTGGATGCCCAAAAGCCCAAAAGAAATGTTGCCAAAGTAAAGCAGACCCACCAGTGTTTGGTAAAAAGAAATGTGAACCTAATTGTCGATCGATTAATAACATTACTAAACCAGCGTTTAATAATGGAAAAGCAGCAAGAATCAAGAAGCTATTAATAAAAACCATCCAAACAAAAAGTGGAACTTTTCTTAGTCGCATTCCTTTAATTCGCATAGTTAAAGTTGTTACTACAAAGTTTAAACCCGCACCAATACTACCAATTCCAGTTACAATTAAACCAATACTATAGTAATCTAGACCTGAACTGAAAGAATAATTTTTTTCACTTAAAGGGGCATAACTAAACCAACCTGCATCAGGAGCTCCACCAGCAAAGAAGCTGAAATTTAATAGAAGTCCTCCAAACAAAGTCATCCATAAACTCATAGCATTCAATCTTGGAAAAGCCATTTCATTTGCTCCAATCATCAATGGAAGAAAATAGGTTGCTAAACCGATTAAAGTTGGCATTAATACAAGGAAAACCATTGTTGTTCCATGCATTGTAAAAAGTTCATTAAAGGTTTGTGGAGAAACAATTTGAAGTCCAGGCCAAGCAAGTTGTAAACGCATTAACATAGCTTCAAATCCACCAACAAGAAAGAAAAATAGAGAAACCCATAAATACAAAATTCCTAGCTGTTTATGATCTGTACTAGAAATCCATTGCAAAATTCCATATCTACTTTTGATAGATGGTAATGCTTCTGTTGGTTCTGGAACTTCAAATGAAAATAGTTTCATATTTTTCTACTTTAAATTATATAAATAATGTGCTAAAGCATTTATTTCTTCTTCTGTCATTAAAAAATTTGGCATATATGCTCCGTGTTTCATTTTCTGTGGATCTTTAATCCAGTTTTGAATATTTTCATAATTCACTTCTGCCTTTCCACCAAGCATTTTATTTCTACTTGCAAAATGCGTTAAATCAGGACCAACTTTGGCTTTTGCTGTAGTTCCTCGAATGGTATGACAATTTGCACAAACTTTATCTTGAAATAATTGTTTTCCTTTTTGAAAAAGAGAATCTGGTTTTTCAACAGCATCTTCTTTTTGTGCTTGAAACCATTTGTCAAATTCTTTTGGTTCATGAGCAAAAACTTCTACACGCATCCAAGTATGTTGTGCACCACAAAATTCATTACACATTCCTTCATAAACTCCTGGATCTCTTGCTTGAATCCAAACAAAATTTGTAACTCCAGGAACCATATCTATTTTTCTACCTAAAGCAGGAACATACCAATCATGTACAACATCTGCACTTTCCATTAATGCAACAAATTTGTCTCCTGTTGGAATGTGTAATTCATTTGCTGTAAAAAGTGTATCACCTAAATATTCGATTTCCCACCACCATTGATGTCCAGTAATTTTCACGAAAGGTTTTTGATCCTCTGTTGGAGTTTTTTGGATTTTAAAAATCACTTTTACAGTTAAGAATAAGAAAACGATAACAAGAACTGAAGCAAGGAATAATGTCAATCTTTCCGTTAAGCGATTTTCTTGAATTGTAAAATGATCTTTTTCTAAAGTTTTGGTTTTATATTTTCGAACAATAAAAATCAGAAATGCTGCTACAAGTAAAAAAACAATGAATGCAGCAATGAAAAAATGAAAGAATAATTCATTCATGATATCGGTATCTTCTGAAGAAGAACGAAAAATATGGTAAATTGATTTTTCCATTTTAAAAATGTAATTATCTGATTTACAGTTAATTTACAATTTTTAAGAAAAATAACAAAGAGAATTTTTTGATTTATTTAACATCTATAAAAAACAAAAGTTGCTCTAGAAATAGAACAACTTTTAAATAATTATATAATAAAATGTTTTATAAAATAAATCCGTAGAATGAAGAAATTAACTCTTTAAAGCAAGGCTATAAGTTTCACCATCTGATTTTACTTCGTAAATCCCTTCAGATAATAATCTCTTTTTAAATTCATATCTAGAAATCACGTTTCCATTTTCATCTTTCCATATTAGCCTTTTTAAAGCTTCTTTCTTTGCTTCTTCTTTGTATCTTTTTTCATAAGAAGACATCAGTTTTTTCTTTTTTTCTTCATCTTTAATCCTAGCCTTTTCATCCATCATTTTTCTTTTTTCTTCTGCAATTACAGCTCTCTTCTCTTCTAAAACTCTTCTTTTTTCTTCTAAAAGTTCTTTTTTCATTGCAATTTTTTCTTTTTTAGCTTCTTTTAAAGCTTTCTTTTTTGCGATTTTCTTTTTCTTCTTAGAAACTTTAGCTTTTTTCTTTTCTTTTGCCTTTTTCTCTTTTTTTATTTGCTTAAGTCTTTTCGCTTCTTTATCTGCTTTTTCTTTTTTTAGTATAAGAATTTCTTTTTCTATAACTTCTGGTTTTTCTTCTTTCACTTCTTTAATAATTTCTTTTTTTTCTACTTGAGCAACCATCATAAAACTTGCTAAAAATGGAAGAATTACTAAAATTTTTAAAAGGTTTCTACTTGCTGATTTTTCTTTTTGTAACATAACGATTCGTCTTTTTAATGTACTTTGTTTTTTAAATGAATTTCCCATCATAGTTGTGTTTTTTATTTGTAATTGAACAATTAATTTCTGATAATCATAACTTGAAAAAGCATTTTTTTCTACTGTTTTTTGATCTGCTAAAAACTCATGATTTTCTTCCATAGCTTTTTTATAAAATCTTAAAATTGGATTGAACCAAAACAATGCTTCTACAGATTTTATGAATAAAATATCTAAAGTGTGTAATTCTTTTACATGAATATTTTCATGAATTAAAATCTTTTTTAAAGCCTCTTTTTCAACATTTTTAGAACTCACAACAATGTATTTGTAAAAAGAAAAAGCTTCATTTTCATTTTTACTTTCTACATAAGAAATTCCGAATTCTTCTTTTTTTCTTAATTTTTTAATCTTTTGTAAAAGCAATAAAACTTTTCCAAAAAGTAAACTTACCAAAGCAACAGAAATAATTGAAATTCCTAAGAAAATCCATTTTGTGTATTCTGTTTTTTCTGTAATTATAGTTTCATTTAATTGATTTTCTATAATCAAATTTTCTACTTCCAAATTGGAAAAAACTTCTATTTCGTTTTCAAAAAAAATAGTTGGTAACAAAAAACTACAGAAAATTCCTGCTAACAAGTAAAATCGATTTACTTGATAGAATGTTTCTTTTCTCAGAAAAACATAATATATGATTGAAAAAAGAACTAATAGAAAATTTACTTTTAGAATGTATAGCATTATTTTTTGTCTTTTTCTTTATCGATTAACGCAATAATTTCCTCTAACTCATCTGAACTAATTTTCTCTTCTTTTGCAAAAAAAGAAAGCATCTTTTTGACAGAATTATCAAAATAATTTTTAATTGTACTATCAATAAATGTATTTCGATATTCTTCTTTAGTGATTTTTGGAAAATATCTATGCGTATTTCCAAAAGCTTCATGTCCTACAAAACCTTTTGTTTCCATTTTTCTCACCGTCGTAGAAAGTGTGTTGTAATGTGGTTTTGGTTCTGGAATTTCTTCCATTATTTCTTTTACAAATGCTTTCTCTAATTTCCAAAGCACTTGCATAATTTCCTCTTCTTTGTTTGTTAGTTTTTTCATGATTAAACCTTTTGTACAAAGCTATAACTATTTTTTTAGTTTTACAACTATAAAAATAGTTAATTGATTGAAAAATAATATAATTATTTGTTGTAAAATACTGATAATGTTATACTTTTTGTTTGTTTTAAAATAAAAAAAGAGATGATTTTTCATCTCTTTTTAAATATGTTTTTATATTATTTTAAATAAAAATAGTTGTGAAAAAAATTATGAAACTGTTTTTTTATCGTGAATCATGGTTGTTTTTCCATCATTCCATTCCGTTAAAATATCAGTTGCAACAGCAGCTCCACTTCCGGCAGCAATTGCAAATTGACTTCTACAACCTGCTAAAGTTCCTGCAACATAAATTCCTTTATCTACAAGATGATCTACATTTTTTAATTGTGTTCTTTGTTTTGCAGCAGGAAGTTTTTGATGTAATTCTGTATATGCTTCTAAACCTTTAATCGCAAAGTTTTTTGGACCAATTGCAACAACAATATTTTTAGCTTCGTATGAATTTTTATTCGTTATTACTTTAAAAATAGCATCGTTTTTTTCAATTTCTAAAACTTTCTCTTTTTCAATTTGAGAGACATGAGGATATGTAGAAGCTAATTGTTTTCTACTTTCTTCCAATAAATCATCACCAGCTGTATTTGGTGCAATTCCCATTACATTATTTAAAATAGCATTTTGAAGGGAAGAAGTTCTTTGATGAATAATTATTCCAATGTTTTTATCGCTAGCAAATTCTCTTTCTTTTGCTGATCCAAGGACAAGAGCACAAGAAATTCCTGCGGCTCCTCCACCAATTATTAATACGTCGAATATCATTTTTTTTCATTTTATAATCGAAGGCTAAGATAGGGAATGAGAAGAAATTTTATAAAAAATGAAACTTAATAAAACAAAATAAAAAAAGCTGCGTTATTATTTCAATACCAAATCAAACAAAAAACATCTATTACTTTTAATTTAGAAATACGAGGGATGATGAACATCGAACAATTTATTAGAAATTCTAATTTTTGTTCGGTGTTTTCACATTTTTAGGTAGAAATCTTTTACAATATTAATGTAATCTTCTGTGTATTTATGTCTTTCAATTTCAATGATTAATTCTGAAATTTCTATTTTTAATTCTTGAAATGAAAATTCCAGTAAACTTCTTTTTAAAGGAGTTTTTTTATTTCCTTTAACCTGTGTAATTCTTTTAGGATATAATTTATAATTTTTAGCAATTTTAATAAAGTTAGTTTCTTCAGAATAGGGAATAATAAAAGAACAAATTCCATTTTCAGAAAGTAATTCCGCACAATTTTTTAATAAAACAGAATAAGGTAAACTTTCCGAATGTCTTGCTAAAGCTCTTTTTTCATCTTCATTTTTAAAAGTTGTTGTATAAAAAGGAGGATTTGAAATGATTAAATCAAATTTCTTTTTTGTTTTAAAATCTTGAAGTGCTGTATTCTTTATTTCTAAGCGTTTTTTCCAAATTGAATTTTCAAAATTTTCTAAAGCTTGATCAAAAGCATTTTTTTCAATTTCCAAACTTAAAATAGTTGCAGACGAATTTCTTTGTGCAATCATTAATGAAATTAATCCTGTTCCTGTTCCAATATCTAAAACAGATTTTACATTTTCATAGCATGTCCAAGCTCCAAGTAAAACGCCATCTGTTCCAACTTTCATTGCTGTTTTATCTTGTAAAATTTCAAATTGCTTAAATCGGAAAGGTTTTCTCATTTTTTTTAAAAAAAAGATTCCCCTCAAAATAGAGGGGAATTTATAAATAATATAGTTAAATGTTATTCGTCTTTTTGGTGATTATCTTCTAAGTAAAGATCAATCAATCCATCTGGAGTTTCTACAACAAATGTTTTGTTTTCTCTATCAATTTCTACAATAAAATCGTCTACAAGTGGAATTAATATTTGTTTCTGATTTGGTGTTTCAATTTCTAGAATTTCTTGTGCAGCATTATCATTAATTTTCTTGATTTTTCCTAAAACCCCATGTCTCGTATCCTTAACAGAGAAATCGATAATTTCATGAAAATAGAATTTATTTCCAGAAAGTTCAGGTAAAAGTTCAAGTGGTAAAAATAATTCCGCTTTCATAATCGCTTCAGCATCAGCTTCCGTATCAACTCCTTCAAATTTTACTCGAAGTTGATCTCCTTTATGTAAGGAAGATTTTTCAATAAAAAAAGGAACCAGATTGTTGCCTAAAGCAACAAAAACTGATTCCATATTTTCGTATAACTCAGGTTCGTCTGTATCTAATTTGATAACAACCTCACCTTTGTAACTGTGCTTTCTAACGATTATACCTAAATAAAAACAATTTTCTTTACGCATAATATCGTTATTAAATTGTAATAAATTACTCAGCAGCTTCTTCTGTAGCCTCTTCTGCATTTTCAGCAGCTTTTGCAGCTTCTTCTTCAGCTTTTGCAGCAGCTTCTGCCTCAGCAGCAGCAGCTTTACGCTTTTCGTTAATTTCTTTCTCAGCAGCTAATGCTTTAGCTTTTGCATCAGCTTCTGCTTTAGCTAAACCATCTTTCTTTCCAGAAACTTTCGCTTCTTTCTCCTCTAACCAAGCTTGGAATTTAGCCTCTGCTTGCTCTTCAGTTAAAGCTCCTTTACGAACTCCTCCAACTAAGTGGTTTTTTAATAAAGCACCTTTGTAAGATAAAATTGCTCTAGCAGTATCCGTTGGTTGTGCTCCGTTTTGTAACCATTTAACAGCGTCATTTACATCTAAATCAATGATTGCTGGGTTGTGGTTTGGATTGTAAGTTCCGATTTTTTCTAAGAATTTACCATCTCTTTTTGAGCGCGAATCTGCAGCTACGATCCAGTAAAAAGGCTTACCTTTCTTACCGTGTCTTTGTAATCTAATTTTTACAGGCATGTTTTAAAATTTTTAGGTTCTCGACCTAGATTATTAATTTAGTGCGCAAATGTACAATTTTTTTATTACATTAATCGTTAATAAGATTAAAAATATACGTACTTTTAGCCTCACTATAAATTTATTAAACCAGATTATGAAAAAACTATTACTAGCCATTTTTATTTTTTCTTCATTAGTAGCTTGTGAAGATCCAGTGGAAGGTGTTGGTGAAGATAGCACCTATTTAGATGATTACTTTAATAATAATGACCCAAATAAAGATACTCCTGAATTTCATGCGAATAAAGAAGATACAACTTGGAAGGCTACTTCATTTAACTATATGAAAGAGACAGGAAAAATTATTATTAATGCGACAAAAGATGGAGAAACTTTAAAGTTGGTTGTTGCCGGTGAAGGAGCTGGAAATTTCCCTCTTTTAATTACAAATCCTGATGATTTAAATGATACTTTCGGAGCAATTTATACAAATAATAACGGTAAAGTATATATTTCTACTGAAGGAACAAATTACTTAAACATTACTTTATTAGATGCTGATTCTAATAAAATGACTGGAGATTTTGAATTAAATCTTGTAAATACTTCCAACCCTGATGATGTGATTACTTGGACAAATGGAAAGTTTAAAAACGTTTCTCCAGCACAAGAATAATTTTTATAAAACATTAAATTTTAAAAGTCTTCCTTTTTTTGGAAGACTTTTTTGTTTATCACTATTTAGCCAAAAATAAAAAAATAAAATCTTTATTTTTATATTTTTAATAGAAGTAGAATATTGGCTTTAAAAATATTATTTTTGCCAGCCATTAAAAATAAATTTGATTTATGTACTTAATTTTCGATACAGAAACTACAGGTTTACCAAAAAAATGGAATGCTCCGATAACAGACACAGATAACTGGCCTCGTTGTATTCAGATTGCTTGGCAACTTCATGATGCGTATGGAGAATTAATTGAACATAAAGATTTTTTAGTAAAACCAGATGGATTTACAATTCCTTATGATGCGGAGCAAATCCACGGAATTTCTACACTTTTAGCTCAAGAAAAAGGACATTCTTTAGAAGAAGTTCTAGAAGAATTTAATATTGCACTTTCTAAAACAAAATTTATTGTTGGACAAAATGTTGGCTTTGATGTCAATATTATGGGATGTGAATTTTTTAGAAATAGCACAGAAAATATTTTAGAAGAGCTTCCAGTTTTAGATACTTGTACGGAAAGAACTGCTTTATTATGTAAAATTCCTGGAGGTCGTGGAGGAAAATTTAAACTTCCAACTCTGACAGAATTACACCATCATTTATTTAATCTTCCTTTTGCAGAGGCACACAATGCAACTGCCGATGTGGAAGCTACAACAAGATGTTTCTTAGAATTAATTCGTCAAAGACATTATTCTGCGGAAGAACTTGGTGTAACACATGATTATTTTAAGGAATACCAAGAAAAAAATCCAAAACCAATCCGTTTAATAGGATTACGTCACTTAAATCTGAAAAATCAGAGTGCCTTAATCAAAGAAAAATTAACGGAAGATGCGAAAGGAATTAGTTCAGAGCAAATTAACGAAAATGTTGAACTTTTAACGAAAGCTCCTTTTGCACATTTACACAATCATTCACAATTCTCAATTCTTCAATCTACTTCAAGTATTGATGATTTAATTTCTGCAACTATCCAAAATAATATGCCTGCTATTGCTTTGACTGATGTTGGAAATATGATGGGTGCTTTTAATTTTGTGGAAAAAATTATCAAACACAATAAGTCAGTTGTAAAAGATAATGAGGAATTAGAAGAAGGAGGAGAAAAGAAATCCGAAATTAAACCAATTGTTGGTTGTCAACTTTATGTTTGTGAAGATCACACGAACAAATCGAGAAAAGACAACGGATATTTGATTACTTTTTTAGCTAAAAACAAAAAAGGTTATCACAATTTAGCAAAAATGTCTTCAATTGGGTATTCGAAAGGATTCTATTATGTTCCGAGAATTGACAGAAATGTTGTAGAAAAATATAAAGAAGATATCATTGTTTTATCAGGAAATCTTTCAGGAGAAATTCCTCATAAAATATTAAATACAGGAGAAACACAAGCAGAAGAAGCTTTACTTTGGTGGAAAGAGCATTTTGGCGATGATTTTTATTTAGAATTAATGCGTCATAAGCAAGAAAATGAAGATCACGTAAATTCAATTTTATTACAATTTGCACAAAAACACCAAGTAAAAACGATTGCTACAAATAATACTTTTTATATAAGTAAAGAAAATGCAGAAGCACATGATGTTTTACTTTGTGTGAAAGATGCAGAGAAAAAAGCAACGCCAATCGGAAGAGGAAGAGGATATCGTTATGGACTTCCAAATTCTGAATATTACTTCAAGACGCAAGAAGAAATGAAAGAATTGTTTAAGGATACTCCTGAGGCAATTTTAAATATTCAAGAAATCATTGACAAAATTGAAGTTTTTGGTTTAGCCAGAGATGTTTTACTTCCAAAATTCGACATTCCAGATGAATTTAAATCTGAAAAAGACGAACAAGATGGAGGAAAACGGGGTGAAAATGCTTTTTTACGTCATTTAACTTATGAAGGAGCAAACCAACGATATGAAGAAATTACGGAGGAAATTCGTGAACGTTTAGATTTCGAGTTGATGATTATTGAAAAAACTGGTTATCCTGGTTATTTCTTAATTGTACAAGATTTCATTGCAGAAGCTCGAAAAATGGATGTTTCCGTTGGTCCTGGTCGTGGATCAGCAGCTGGTTCTGCTGTTGCTTATTGTTTGGGAATTACAAATATTGACCCAATTAAATACGACTTACTTTTTGAGCGTTTCTTAAATCCTGATCGTGTTTCACTTCCCGATATTGATATTGATTTTGATGATGAAGGAAGACAAAGAGTTATTGATTTCGTAATTCAAAAATACGGAGCAAATCAGGTAGCACAGATTATTACTTATGGAACAATGGCAGCAAAATCTTCAATTCGAGATACTGCCAGAGTTTTAGATATTCCACTTTTTGAAGCAGATAGAATTGCGAAATTAATTCCAGGTCTGAAACTGAAAAATATTTTCGGGACAGATAAAAAAAGTGTCCAAAAAGTAAATGATTTACGAGAAGAAGAAAAAGCAAATGTTCAACAATTAGTTGAAATTTCTGAAGGAACAGATTTAAATGCAAAGACCGTAAATCAAGCAAGAGAATTAGAAGGTTCGGTTCGTAACACAGGAATTCACGCTTGTGGAGTGATTATTACGCCAGAAGATATTACGAATTTAGTTCCGATTTCGATTGCAAAAGATTCAGACATGTATGTAACACAATTCGATAATGGAGTTGTAGAAGATGCTGGTCTGTTAAAAATGGATTTCTTAGGTTTAAAAACCTTGACTTTAATTAAGGATACTGTAAAATTAATTAAAGAAATTCATGGAAAAGAATTGATTCCAGATGATTTTCCTTTGGATGATGTTGCAACATATGAATTATTCCAAAGAGGAGAAACAGTTGGTATTTTCCAATATGAATCTCCTGGAATGCAAAAACATATGAAGGCATTAAAACCTACAGTTTTTGAGGATTTAATTGCAATGAATGCTTTGTATCGTCCAGGTCCTATGGAATATATTCCAAGTTTTATTAATCGTAAACATGGTTCTGAAGAAATCACTTATGATCTTCCTGCGATGGAAGAATACTTGAAAGAAACGTATGGAATTACGGTGTATCAAGAGCAGGTGATGTTACTTTCTCAGAAGTTGGCAGGATTTACGAAAGGTGAAGCGGATATGTTACGTAAAGCAATGGGTAAAAAGATTTTTGCTTTACTAGAAAAACTGAAACCAAAATTTATTGAAGGAGGAAAAAAGAACGATCATCCAGAAGAGGTTTTAGAAAAAGTTTGGAAAGATTGGGAGGCATTTGCTGCCTATGCTTTCAACAAATCGCATTCGACTTGTTATGCATATATTGCTTATCAAACAGCTTATTTGAAGGCACATTATCCAGCAGAATATATGGCTGCTGTACTTTCAAATAATATGAATGATATCAAGCAGGTTACTTTTTTTATGGAAGAATGTAAGCGAATGGGAATGGAAGTTCTTGGTCCAGATGTGAACGAATCATATTATAAATTTGCAGTGAACGAAGATGGAGCGATTCGTTTTGGAATGGGAGCGATTAAAGGAGTTGGGCAATCTGCTGTAGATGCTATTGTAAATGAAAGAAAAACTGGAGGAAGATATACTTCGATTTTTGATTTGGCGAAACGTGTAGATTTAAGAGCAGCAAATAAAAAAGCTTTTGACAATTTAGTTTTAGCTGGAGGATTTGATTCTTTTTCTGGAATTCATAGAGCGCAATATTATGTGAAAGATGAAAAAGGAGTTACTTTTATAGAAAAAGCGATTAAATACGGAGCAAAATTTCAAGAAAGTAAGAATTCATCACAAGTTTCTCTTTTTGGAGAAGCTTCAGAAGTACAGTTCCCAGAACCAGTTTTCCCAGAATGTGATACTTGGGGAACGATGGAGCTTTTAGCAAAAGAAAAAGAAGTTGTAGGAATTTATATTTCTGGTCATCCATTAGATGATTTTAAATATGAAATGAATAATTTTTGTAATACTCCTTTAAGTGCTTTTAATAATGAAATGGAATTGCTACATAAAGAAATTGCCATAGGAGGAATTATTACAGATGTACAGCACCGAGTTTCGAAGAATGGAAAAGGTTGGGCTGCATTTACTGTGGAAGATTATACAGATGCAAAAGAATTTAGACTTTTTGGAGAAGAATACTTGAAATTCCGTCATTTCTTAGTGCAAGGATCCTTTATTTATGCTAAAATAGCTGCGAAACCAGGTTGGAATAATGATGTTCGCTTTACATTTATTAATATTCAACTTTTACAAGATATATTAGAAGCATTTTCGAAAAAATTGACCTTACGTTTTAGCATTGATGAATTAACACAAGAAAATGTAGAATGGCTTCATGAATTTTTCTCTGAACATAGAGGAATGAAAGCAATAGATTTTATTGTGTATGACATGAAAGAGCAGATGAAAGTTCAGATGCTGAGTAGAACAATGAAGATTGATATCAATCATGATGTTCTTCGAGAATTAGAAATAGAACAAATTCATTTTAAATTGAATTAAAAAATAAAAAAATCGCCTTAAAGAATCTAATCTCTAAGGCGATTTTTGAATGAATAAAATAGAAAATTTATTTTGAATATTTTTTCCCTAAGTTTTCCAACATATCTTTTGTCATCGATTCTAAATCGAAAGAATGTTTCCAGTTCCAATCTTCTCTAGCAGCTGTATCATCAATACTTTGTGGCCAACTATTAGCAATTTCTTGACGGAAATCAGGTGCATAAGATATTTCAAATTCTGGAATATGTTTTTTGATTTCTTCAGCAATTTCTACTGGAGTAAAAGTCATTGCTGCTAAATTATAAGCAGAACGATCTTTCACTTCTTCAGCTGGAGCATTCATCAATTGAATAGTTGCATCAATTGCATCTGGCATATACATCATCGGTAGAGCAGATTCTTCATTTAAGAAAGAAGTATATTTTCCTTCTTTTAAAGCTTCATGATAAATCTCCACAGCATAATCTGTAGTTCCTCCACCTGGTTCTGCTTTCCAACTGATAATTCCTGGGTAACGGATGCTTCTAACATCTACGCCATATTTATCATGGTAATATTCACACCAACGTTCACCTGTTTGTTTACTAATTCCGTAAACTGTTGTTGGTTCCATTACTGTTTTTTGAGGTGTATTTTGCTTCGGTGTAGTAGGCCCAAAAACTGCAATAGAACTTGGCCAGAATACTTTTTTAATTTCTCCTTCTTTGGCTAAATCTAAGATGTTAAACAAAGTTGTCATGTTTAAATACCAAGCTTTGTCTGGATATTTTTCACCTGTAGCAGAAAGCATTGCTGCCATCAAATATACTTGAGATACTTTATGTCTTTTGATGATTTCTAGAATATCATCTTTACTTGTAGCATCTAAAATTTCAAAAGGTCCTGAACTCATTAATTCTTCAGATCCTTCACGGATATCAGAAGCGATTACTGCATCTTTTCCGTTCATTTCTCTAAGCTTTGCTGTAAGCTCAGTCCCAATTTGCCCACAGGCACCAATGATCAATATGGTTTCATTCATAGATTAAAAGGGGTATTTTATAAAAAGTTGAGCAAATTTAAGGAAATTAAAACATACTTGTCTGATATAAATCAATTTTTAATACGCGATTATTTGTACTTTTGTAACTTCAATACCATATGCAATGGAAAATACTGTATTAAAACCAAAAGATTTTGCAAGTGATCAGGATGTGAAATGGTGTCCAGGATGTGGAGATTATTCTGTTTTGAAGCAAGTACAATCTGTAATGCCAGATATTGGTGTTGCAAGAGAAAATATTGTTTTTGTTTCAGGAATTGGATGTTCCTCAAGGTTCCCATATTATATGAATACGTATGGAATGCACAGTATTCATGGTCGAGCTCCTGCTATTGTAAGTGGACTTAAAATTGCAAATCCAGATTTAAGTGTTTGGGTGATTACTGGTGATGGAGATAGTATGTCAATTGGAGGAAATCATCTGATTCATTTAATGCGTAGAAATATGGATGTGAATTTACTTTTATTCAATAATGAAATTTATGGATTGACAAAAGGACAATTTTCACCAACTTCTAAGCTTGGACAGAAAACAAAATCATCTCCTCTTGGAGTAATTGACGCACCTTTTAATCCTTTAGCTTTAGTGATGGGAGCAAATGCTACATTTGTTGCTAGAACTATTGATAGAGATCCGAAACACATGCGTGAAATTTTAAAAAGAGGACACAATCATAAAGGAACTTCAACAATAGAAATTTACCAAAATTGTAATGTATTCAATGATGGAGCTTTTGATGTTTATACAAATAAACAAGTGAAAGCAGAAAATGTTTTATACTTAGAGCATGGAAAACCATTAGTTTTTGGTGAAAATAATTCAAAAGGAATTCGAATTAATGGACTTTCTCCAGAGATTGTTGATTTGACAGAAGGAAAATATTCAGAAGAAGATTTATGGATTCATGATGAGAATGATAAAAATAAAGCTTCTCTTTTAGTTCGTTTCTTTGATGATCCTTCTGAAGAAAATGCGATGCCAAGACCATTTGGAATTTTTTATGTTGAAGATAGAATTACCTATGATGAAGCAGTAGGAATTCAAATAGAAGAAGCAAAAGAAATGAAGGGAGAAAAATCACTAGATGATTTACTTCGAGGAGATCATTTCTGGATTCACGATTAAAAAATACAACTTAATAAACAGAAAAACCTTATTCTAATAAAATGGAATAAGGTTTTTTTATGAAATTTGGTTTCTTTTTTGATTGGAAAAAGAAAATAACAAGTTGTATATTTACGCTTCATAGTTTTTAAGATGAAAATAGGTCATTTATCACTTCGTATTCGAATTTTTATATCCATGATTGTTTTGGTGCTTTTAGCTTCAATTTTGATTGCTACTGTCACTATTTATCAATACAAAGAACAAACTACTGATTATAATGCAGCGCGTCTTCAAAGAAAAGAAAGATCCATTCAAGCTGCGATTGATATTCGTTTAGAACAAGAAGAAAAATATCCAGTTGAAACTCGTTATTTATCAAGTATTTTTAGAAGAAAAGTGTATGAAATTTCTCAAACACATTCTGTTGATATAAGTATTTATGATTTAAAAGGAAAATTATTAATTACTTCGATTCCTGCAATTGGGATTAAAAAACAAAATCAACAACTGACAGATACAGTTCTTAATCAGATTTCAAAAAGTATTGACAAAAGATATACAATGAATGAAAATGTAGGAGATGATAGTTATCAATCGTCTTTTACTTATATCACAGATAATAAAAATTTTACACCAATTGGAATTTTAAATGTAGAATATCTCCAAGATAATTCGCATTTAGAAAGAGAATTACGTGAATTTCTCTATCGACTTTCTGTAGTTTATATTGTGATGTTGTTAATTGCAATTGTGATGGCTTATTTTATTTCAAGTTTTATTACACAGCCTTTAAAAACGATTACAAGTAAAATGAAGCAAACTTTCTTAGATAAAAAGAATGAGAAAATCTTCATGGAAAATACTAGTGCAGAAATTCATACTTTGATTAAAGCATATAATAATATGATTGATCAAATTGAGGATAGTGCTGTAAAATTAGCGAAAAGTGAGCGTGAACAAGCTTGGAGAGAAATGGCAAAACAAGTTGCTCATGAAATTAAGAATCCTTTGACTCCAATGCGATTAACAGTGCAAAGTTTTGAAAGAAAATTTGATCCTGAAAATCCTGAAATTAGACAAAAATTAAGCGAATTTTCGAATAGTTTAATTCAACAAATAGACACTTTAAGTTCTATTGCATCTGCTTTTTCAAGTTTTGCGAAAATGCCAGAACAGAAAATGGAAAAGTTGGAAATTGTAGAAACATTAAAACTTGCAATTGACATTTTTAATAAAACATATATTAAATATGTGTATCCTTCCAATGAAGTGATTACTTTTATGGATAGAACACAATTTATCCGAATTATTACAAACTTGTTGAAAAATGCAATTCAAGCGACAGAAACAAAGGAAGAGCCAAAGATTTTAATTGAACTTTTAGAAGAAAAAGAAAATATTAT
Source organism: Aureivirga marina (assembly GCF_015767265.1). GTDB lineage: Bacteria > Bacteroidota > Bacteroidia > Flavobacteriales > Flavobacteriaceae > Aureivirga > Aureivirga marina. The sequence continues at coordinate 670,319 of NZ_JADPIB010000001.1, read as the reverse complement.
TATCAAAGTTTCTGATAATGGAATCGGAATTTCGGAGAGTGTGAAAGACAAAGTTTTTGAACCTAAATTCACAACCAAATCAAGTGGAATGGGATTAGGTTTACCGATGATAAAAAATATTATTGAGACGTATAATGGTTCTATTTCATTTGTTTCAGAAGAAAATATGGGAACTATTTTTACAATCATTTTACCAAAAAACAATAAATCAATTTAGAGATGAATTTTGAAAACATTTTAGTAGAGAAAAAAGAATCAATTGCTACAATTATAATTAATAGACCGACAAAATTAAACGCTTTAAATAAAGCAACAATTGCCGAATTACATGAAGCTTTTAAAGGTTTAGATGAAGATAAAGGAATAAAAGTGATTATCATTTCTGGAAGTGGAACTAAATCATTTGTAGCTGGAGCTGATATTTCAGAATTTGCACATTTTGGAGTAGAGGAGGGAACAGAATTAGCAAGAAATGGACAAGAAATTTTATTTGATTTTGTACAAAACTTAGGAACTCCAGTAATTGCAGCTGTAAATGGATTTGCATTAGGTGGAGGATTAGAATTAGCAATGTCTGCACATTTTAGAATTGCTTCTGACAATGCAAAAATGGGATTACCTGAAACTTCTTTAGGAGTAATTCCAGGATACGGTGGAACACAACGTTTAGCACAATTAATTGGAAAAGGTAAAGCAATGGAATTAGTGATGACTGCTGGAATGATGACAGCAGAGGAAGCATTAAATCTTGGATTGGTGAATTATGTGGTTACACAAGAAGAATTATTACCATTAGCAGAAAAAATTGCAGGAAAAATTTCAAGAAATTCTTCTGTAGCAATTAGAGCAGCGATTAAATCAATCAATGCAAACTATGAAGATGGTGTAAATGGATTTGATAGAGAAATTGAAGAATTCGGAGTTTGTTTCGGAACGAATGATTTTAAAGAAGGTACAACAGCATTCTTAGAGAAACGTAAACCAAATTTTGAGTAAAAATAAAAAAGGGATGAAAATTTTCATCCCTTCTTTTTTATATTGATTAAGCTTTGTGTTCAGCTTCTTTCTTAGCAGCACATTTCTTTTTGCATTCTGCTTTTTTAGCAGCACATTTTTCGCAATCAGCTTTTGTACATTCTTTGCTACATTTAGTTTCACATTTTGCAGCCATTTCTTTCTTAGCAGCACATTTCTTTTTGCACTCTGCTTTTTTAGCAGCACATTTTTCACAATCAGCTTTTGTACATTCTTTGCTACATTTAGTTTCACACTTTGCAGCCATTGCTTTTTCACCACATTTTCCTTGACATTTTTCTTTGTTTGCACAGTTTGTACATTTATTTTTTGAACAATCTGCTCCACATTCCGCAGTACAACAAGAAGATTTACTTTCCTCTTTTTTTGCATCATGATCATGTCCTTCATGAGCTTCTTTTTTCTCAGGAGTTTCAGGTGTTTTAGCTTCCTGCTCTGTTTCGTTTGTAGTTTTTACATCATTTTTTGGGGCCTGATCACAAGAAATCATAGCAATACTTAATGCTAACGTTAGGATAAATCCTTTGAATAATTTCATTTATTAGTTATTTATTTGGTTAATTAATACTGCAAATTAAGTATTTTTTAATTACATAAATGATGAAATTTTAAGAAATAATTATATAAAATGTTATATGTTAAGAAAAATTAAGACTTTTTTAGTTTATATTATAAAAAATTAGCTTCAATTGAGAAGTGAAAATTAATAATTATTAAATTCAAGAATCTCTAATTCTTTAATCCATTTAATTTTATAAGGATGTTTGAAATGTTGGCGAAAAACTTCTTCATTTTCTTCAATTTGTTCTTCTGAAATTTCTTTCCAAACTTTATAAGAATTCCATTCTAATAAAAAAGCAATTTGTTTATCACTATCGATTGGTTTTACAATTCTTTTTGAGAAAAATGCTTTATTTTTTTCTAAATAAGGTGTCCAAACAATACTATCAACTTTTAAAAATTCTTTAATATGTTCGGGTTTTTCTAATTCATAAATCAAAACTTCAATAGCTCTGAAGTCATTTTTATCATTTGAGTTTATCGTTGCTTTTCGATCAGACGAAAAAGAGTTATTTAAGTCTGTTTTTTTTACAGAACTCAAATAACTCTCTTTATTAATTTTTGTATAAGAATAAATTGCAAAACTGAGCAAAAATATTCCGAAAAGTATTTTAGAAGTTTTCATAAATAAATCAATTTAAATCTGTATTAAATTAATTATTTATGTGCTAAAATCCTAATAATTAAAGCTTAGTAAGTAACTTTTTCGATGTTATTTACACCAGTAACTTTATAGGTTGTACCTCCAGCAATACTATTGATTTTTTCTGTAATTTCTTTCTCAGAAATTTGTGAAGCATCATAAGAAATTTGTCCTTTTTTATCATCAAATTTTACTTTTGCAACTTCCACACCATTCATTTTTGAAAGTTTTGATTGGATAATTTTAGCACAACCAATTTGGCAAGTCATTCCTTCAATTGAAACTTCAATATTTTTAATGTCAGGAGTTGTACTTTTTGCTACTTCTTTTTTGACTTTTTCCGTAGAATTTTCCTTTGTTTCAGTAGTGTTTGAAGAACAAGAAACTTGGAAGAAAACTATTGATATTAAAACTGTTAGAATTTTTACTAATTTCATAATATATGTATTTGATGCAAAGTTAAACACTAATTTTTTAAAACCGAATAAAAAAACGATTTTTGCACTTTAATTTCAATTTATGAAAGAAAGAAAACAACGTTGGTTTTATTTAATAGTTTTAGCTTTAATCTGGGGAAGTTCATTTATTTTGATGAAAAAAGGGTTGCTAGGATGTACGCCGATGCAAATGGGAGCATTACGAATTTTGTTCTCTTCTGTTGTGATGATTGCTTTTGGTTATAAAAATATTCCAAGAATTACTAAAAAACAATGGATTTATGTGAGTCAAGCTGCTTTTTTAGGAACATTTTTTCCTGTGTTTCTTTTTGCACATTCTTTAGAAAAATTAGATGGAGGTTTGGCTTCTATTTTAAATTCTTTGGTTCCACTTTACACATTAATCATCGGAATTTTATTTTTCAAATTCGTATTTAATAAAAAACAAGTTTTAGGAGTAATTTTAGGATTTATTGGAACAGCAATTTTAATTTCAGAAGGAGCAAATTTAAATCCAAAACAAGATATTTTGTCCGTAAGCTTTATTCTTTTGGCTTCACTTGGTTATGCTTTAAATGTAAATATTTTAAAAAGAAAATTAGCCGATTTAGATGCTTTTGCAATTACAGTTGGAATTTTTACAGTTCTTTTATTTCCGGCTTTAGGAATGTTATTTTATTCTGATTTCTTTTCTATAGCAGAATTTAATACAGAAGTTCAAGTTTCGATAGTTTATATTGCTGTTTTATCTTTGGTGGGAACAGCTTTAGCAAAGATTTTCTTTAATAAATTAATCCAAATTTCCACACCAATTTTCTCTACTTCGGTTACTTATTTAATTCCGATTGTAGCAGTTTTATGGGGAATTTTTGATGGAGAAAAAATATCAATGCTTCAAGTACTTTCTTCTGGAATTGTTTTAGGAGGAGTGTATATGGTAAATAAAAACAAAGCTGAAGTAAATTAATACTTCAGCTTTTTATATTTAATAAATTAATGAAAAGATTATTCGAAATCTTTATCCGTTAATTCTTCATTTACTTTTGTTTCAGAGAACTCAAAGTTCATCTTTTGTGGTCCAGCTTCAATTCTTAATTTACTAGGAACTTTTACACCGTTTACTTCTACATAATCACTGAAAGTTACAGTTGAAGTCACTTTTTGTCCCATTGCTTCTTCTGTTGCTGTAGTTTGAACTAATAAACCAGAAGTTACATCAAAGAACATATCAGAAGTTTTTCCTTCAGAATCTGTTACAACCATTTTGTAAGCTTTACTTCCGTTTAATGGAATAATGCTTTCTAAAGCGATTTTATTTCCTTTCTCAATTAAATACATTGTTGGGAAAATTTTGTGTTCTTTTTTCGCTTTTTCAACTTGGTCAGCAGTCATATCTCTTCTCATTCCTTGTTGCTCAGCATATCCTTTTTCACCGTTGAAAGCAGATTTCATAACTGTTCCCATTCCAGCGATTGACATTTCCATGTATTCTTTATTAGGATAAGCATTTTTCTTTACAACATTGATATCATATGGCATTCCGTCCATTTTCATCACACCTGTTTGAGATAAAGTTTTAACAGCAGTTAATTTTTCTTTACCTCCAATTGCATTGATATAATTATCTAAAACAGATTCAGCAGTAACCCCAGCAGGAATTGGCATTGTCAATTCTGGCTTTTCTGATGGATTTGCATAAGTGTCATAATATTTGATTGGATAAGGAAGTTTTTCTAATCCAGCTAAAACATCAAGAGCTTTTCCTACAATTACGATTCTTGTGTTATCATAGTTAAAGTATTTTTGAGCAGCTTTTTGAATATCTTCTACTGTTACCGCATTGATTTTTTGTAAGTAAGTTTCATAAAAATCTTCTGGTAAATCATTTGTGATGATATTTAAAGCATATCTAGCAACTGTCGAAGGTCTTTCTAAAGCTAAAACAAAGTTTCCAGTGTAAGCAGCTTTTGCATTTTTTAATTCTTTAGCAGAAACTTTTTCAGTTCTGATTTTTTTGATTTCCTTCATGAATTCTACAACAGCACTATCCGTTACAGAATTACGTACACTTGCAGAAGCACTAAATAAAGATTCAGCATCTCTATCAGATCCAATTCTAGAATACGCTCCATAAGTAAATCCATGAGCTTCACGTAAGTTTAAGAAAAGACGAGCTTCTCCACCACCACCTAAGATTTTATTTGCTAAAAGAACAGCAAAATAATCAGGATCAGAAACTTTTAAGTTTACTGTGTTAATTACACTAACTTCTGATTGAGAAGCATTTGGTAAGTTGATAAAATCAATCTCTGTTTTAGCAACAGAAGGAACTTTAGGAAGTGTAGTTGTTGGAACTTCTCCTTTTTTCCAAGATTTGAAATTTTTCTTGATTAATTTTTTTACATCTTTATACTTTACATCTCCAATTACAACAATATATGCATTGTTTGGTTTGTAATAAGTAGTATATAATTTTTCAACATCAGCTAAAGTAACATTGTTTAAAGTTTCTTCAGTTGTGAATTCACCATATGCATGGTTTTTTCCGTAAGAAATCGCTCTTCTTACTTTTCCAGCGATAGCAGAAGCACTTTTTGCATCTGATTTTAATCCTTCGATTAATTGTTCTTTTTGCTTGTCAAATTCCTCTTGAGAGAATTTTGGGTATAAAGCTTGATCAGCCATTAAAGCTAATACTTCTGGAAAATATTTAGATAAACTACTCATAGAAGCTCCAGTACTAGAAAAGTTTACTCTAGCTCCTAAATAGTCAACTTCCTCGTTGAATTTATCTTTAGAAGTGTTCTCACTTCCTGAACCTAATAAGCTAGAAAGTAATGAACTTTCTCCTGCTTTATCTCCTTCAAAAAGAGGTCCGTTATCAATAGAAAGTGATACAGAAACTCTTGGTAATTTATGATTTTCTACAACTAATACTTTTAAACCATTTTTAAGTTTGAATTCTTTTGGTTCTTCAAGTTTAATTGTTGGAGCAGGACCAGGTTTCGGTTGGATATTTCTGTCCTGTGCGGTCATATTTATCGTTACTAAAAATAGTGTTATTATAGATAATAATCTTGTTTTCATCATTCTAATACTTTAGCAGTTTTACTTTTTTTCAGTTGGAAGATATTCCAAAGTTAGACGTTGGTTAGGGTTTAAATATTTTTTTGCAACCTCACGGATTTCTTCTCTTGTTATAGAGTTGTAAATATCAACTTCATTGTTGATTAAGTTGATATTTCCATATAACATGTAATATCTAGCTAAAGAATTAGCAATTCCTTCAATACTTGAATTTGAATTTACGAAACGATTTTCAATTTTGTTCTTTAATTTTGCAAATTCTCTCTCAGAAATTAAATTTGTTTGCAAATCTACGATTTCTTTATCGATTTCTTTCTTTAAGTCATCTAAAGTCACATCTCCTAAAGGTAAACCATAAATGATGTAAGCTCCATAATCTTCTTGACTAAAACTGAATGCTCCAATTTGTAAAGCTTTCTTTTGTTCATCAACAATTTTCTTGTATAAACGAGAACTTTTTCCATCAGATAAAATAGTAGAAATCATATCTAAAACATATGCATCTTTCTCTTTCATAGAAGGAGTTCTATACGCTTCTACTAAAGCTGGGATTTGGATATTTGGATCATGATATGTAGCGAAAATCTCTTCTGTGATTGGATCTTCTTTAATCACTTCTCTAGTAACCTCTTTTCCTTTTGGAATTGGTCCAAAATAAAACTCAATTAATTTTTTAGTTTCTGCGATATCAATATCTCCAGCTACAACTAAAACAGCATTATTTGGAACATAGAATTTGTCATTAAAAGCTAAAAACTCATCTAAAGTTGCAGCATCTAAGTGATCCATTGATCCGATAGTTGCCCAACGATATGGATGTTTTTTGAATAAGTTTTTCTTAACTTCTGCTAAGAAATTTCCATAAGGAGCATTATCAACTCTTAATCTTTTTTCTTCTTTTACAACCTCGTTTTGTGTATCTACACCAACTTGGTTAATTACTGGATGTAACATTCTTTCTGATTCCATCCATAATCCTAAAGCTAAATTATTTGAAGGGAAAACTTCATAATAATACGTTCTATCATCTGTAGTGTTTGCATTATTTTGACCTCCGTTTGAAGTTACCATTTCAAACCATTTTCCTCTTTCGATATTTTTTGTTCCTTCAAATAAAAGGTGTTCAAAAAAATGCGCAAATCCAGTTCTTTCTGGATCTTCGTCTTTTGCTCCAACGTGATACATTACTGAAGTTGTAACAACAGGAGCTGAATTGTCTTTATGTAATACAACATGCAATCCATTGTCTAAGTCGTATTCCTCAAAATCTACTTTTTGTGCCATAGTTACATTCGCTATTAAGGTTGCGACGGCAAGACCTATAAAACTTTTTTTCATAATTAATGATTAGATAAAACAGTCTTCAAAATTACTTATTTAATTCTGTTAAACATCACGTTTATACTATTTAATTAACAGTAAATTTGATAATTATTGGTGATAATGTTCATTTATTTTCAAATCTTGTTTATACAAACAAGATTTGATTTCTTCATCAGACTTCTATTTTACAAAATTGTTACACTTTAGACAGTTTTATTTTCGTTAATTAATCCATAAAACAAAAAAAAGAGATGTTTTTTGCTTGCCTTATCTTACTATTTGAACTAGAATTATTTTTTTCTTCTAGAATATTTGTAGAAGATAGTTTTTTTAAATTTAAATTATTCAATTAAAAAAATAAATAAAATAAGTATTTGAAAATGAATAAATAAAAGGGAGAAAATTCTTTTTTTATAGATTATTACTAGAAAAATTTTAAAAGAAATCATAAGTGAAATGTTAAATGTTGTTTTTCAGTGAACTAACTAAAGAGTTTACGGAAAATCTGTTTTGTAGTTTAGAGAAAAACACTTACATTTGCACTCATTTAATAAAAGTTAGTAAATTTTATAAACTATGTACGCAATTGTAGAGATAGCAGGGCAACAGTTTAAAGTATCTAAAGACCAAAAGATATTTGTTCACCGTTTACAAGATGAAGTTGGAGCTAATGTAGCTTTCGATAAAGTATACCTTGTAGATAATAATGGACAAGTTACTATTGGCGCCCCAGCTATAGACGGAGCTAAAGTAACAGCTACTGTTTTAGATCACTTAAAAGGTGATAAAGTAATCGTTTTCAAGAAGAAACGTAGAAAAGGATACAAAGTAAAGAATGGTCACAGACAATTATTTACGCAAATCCAAATTAACGGAATTGAAGGTATCTAATAAACGATTGTAAAATTAAAGTCTAACTAGAAAAAAATTTAAAACATGGCTCATAAGAAAGGTGTCGGTAGTTCTAAGAACGGTAGAGAATCAGAATCGAAACGTCTTGGAGTAAAGATTTTTGGTGGTCAAGCTGCAATCGCAGGAAACATCATCGTACGTCAAAGAGGAACTAAACACAACCCAGGAAACAATGTTTATATGGGGAAAGATCACACTTTACATGCTAAAGTTGATGGTGTTGTTAAATTCCAAAAGAGAAAAGACAACAAATCTTACGTTTCTGTAATTCCATTTGAAGCTTAAGAATTTGTAAGAAAAACATTATAAAAAAACTCCCTTATGAAAATAAGGGAGTTTTTTTGTTTTATAAAGTTTCTATAGAAAATACTCCTTTTCTGATTTTTTTGAAATGAAAGAAAAGATTAGATTAGACCTTTTGTTATGAGTTTTCTTTTTCAGAAAAGTATTTCTAAATAAATCTTTATCATTTTCAGATAGAGGTTTTGTATAAAATATTTTAAAGTATTTACAATTTAATTCATCTAGAAGAATGTTGAGTAAATATTTACATATCTCTAATCTTTCTTGAGAGGAAACCAAAAAATATAAAAAAGAGTAAAAAATTAAAACCAAATTACTATGAAATTATTAAGAATAGCTTGTATTTTGTTGCTTCTTTCATGTTGTAAAGATGATGATGATCAAACAAACAATACCATACAAAATCCAGTAGATGCACTTCCAGAACTTACCCATGAAGGGAAAAATACTATAGGTTGTTTAGTAAATGGAGAAGTTTTTTTACCAAAAGGACATATAATTCAGGGAAATAAAATAGCGAATTATACTAGCTTTAAATACTTTCAAATACAGATGGCAATTAAAGAAGCACCTATATTACGGTCTGTTTTTATACAATTTAGCACTGAAGTAAAAGGGTTGGAGGTTGGAAGAAAATATGAATTAAATGCAATTAGTCCTGATATAAATTCTGGTTGGGGTGAATATTCTTATTCTGATTCAACTCCTGAAAATAATTATTATAACAGTTATGATACTACAAATGAATTTACGGGAGAGTTAATTATAAATCATATAGATTATTCAAATTATACTGTAAGTGGTACTTTTTGGTTTGATGCTAAATTAGAAGGTAGTACAGAAGTTGTAGAAATCCGTGAAGGAAGGTTTGATATGGAATTTTTAAATTAAAAAAATCCCTATCATTTTCAGATAGGGATTTTTGTATAAAATATTTTAAGATTTATTACATTTTAATTAATTCAGAAGAATGTTGAATAAATATTTGTAAACTTCTAATTTTTCTTGAAAGAAGGGAACTAAAATGAAATAATATTTTTTTAAACTTCTTGTGCTGCAACTACAGTTGTAAGTTCATCGATAAATCTTTTTAAATCGTCGATTTCTACGTGATCCATTACAATTACTTTATACCAATCATTATTCCCGTCATGAGATTCAGGAACTAATCCGTGCTTGTGTGCAATATCCGCAGGAACATGATTAGAACGAAGTGTTACGATATTCATATATGGATCTCTATAATAAGAAACATTTAATTTATCTAATTGCTCACAGAACCAGTTTGTTCTTAGTAATAAAGTATTGATTTTTTCAAACCATCCATAATATCCATAGCTAAATAAGATTAACCAAACTGCAATTGCATTTGCTCCAGAACGAGAACCTGAAAGCGTTAAATCCATTCCGTCTACATATTGTGCTTCTTTTGTCAATACGTTTTCAATTAATCCTTTTCTACATAAAAACACACCTGTTCCATATGGAGCTTGTAGCATTTTATGCGCATCAATTGTAATAGAAGTAATATTCGGATTTTCAAAGTTAATTGTTGATTGACGATTGCTAATTGGGTAGATAAATCCTCCAAAAGCTCCATCTACATGAATTTTATATAAAACACCATGATTTTCTAAAACTTTGGCATATAAATCTGGATTATCAACAGAACCAAACATTGTTGTTGCCATGTTTGCAACAATCAAGAAATATTTTTTTCCTTTCGCAACTTGTTCTGCAACAATTTCATCTAAAACATCTTCTTCAATTTGTCTAGTATCAAAATTTACTGGAATACTAATAGCATCAACATTTAATAAATTCGAACCTTTTGGTACTGAATAATGTGTATCTACAGAAGAAAGAATTACCATTTCATCATGTTTTGCATTATGATGTTTCATAAAGTAATTTCTATAAACCCAAAGAGCTTGAATATTTGCTTCTGTTCCACCAGTTGCAATATATCCATCATATTCTTCTTCTTTACTCTTAAAAATGTCAACTGCTAAAACTCTAACAACTTCACGTTCTAATTCTTGTGAACCTTTAAAAGCACTTTCCGATTTTCCTGTTGTATGACAACCAATATTATTTGGATTGGCGATAAACGTACGAAGTAATGGAGCATCTTTTAAAAATGGTGCGTTGCTGTAAAATACATTTTCATCTAACTTAGAAACAGGATAACCTAAATATTTACTGTTTTCATAATCAATCGTATCTTTTAATGCTTGATCGATTCTTTTGTTAAGTTCTTGATGTGATTGCTTTATCCAATATTTCATTTTATTCTAGCTTAAAAATTCATTGCAAAGATACTTCAACAAAAAAGAAGATTGTCTGCTAATTGTCATTATTTGGAGATAATTAATTAATTTCGTTTCATGTTAGAAACAATTCAATTACAAGTAAAAACATTACCACAATCGCCAGGAGTTTATCAATATTTTGATAAAGATGAAAACATTATATACATAGGGAAAGCAAAAAATCTTCGAAAGAGAGTTGCTTCATATTTCAATAAAAATCATGAAAATGGAAAAACAAGAATTTTAGTTTCTAAAATTGCCAACATTAAACATATTGTTGTTGATACCGAAACAGATGCTTTATTGCTTGAAAATAACTTGATTAAGAAGTATAAACCTAAGTATAATATTCTTTTAAAAGATGATAAAACATATCCTTGGATTTGTATTAAAAAAGAACGTTTTCCGAGAGTTTTTTCTACAAGAAGAGTGGTGAAAGATGGTTCCGAATATTTTGGTCCTTATCCAAATGGAAGAACGATTCATGTTTTGTTGGAATTGATTAAAGATTTGTTTCCACTTCGAAGTTGTAATTACGATTTAAGTCTAAAAAATGTCAATGCTGGAAAATATAAAGTTTGTCTTGATTATCATTTAGGAAATTGTAAAGGACCGTGTGAAAATCTTCAATTAGAAGAAGATTACAATGAATCTATAAAAGCAATTCGAAATATTTTAAAGGGAAATTTCAAACAATCTGTGGATGCATTTACTAAAAAAATGATGGAATTTGCAGAAAATTTAGAGTTTGAAAAAGCACAAGAAATTAAAGAAAAACTTGAGTTATTACAGAATTATCAATCGAAATCTACAGTTGTAAATACTTCAATTACAAATGTAGATGTGTTTTCTATTATTTCGGATGAAAGTTTTGCTTATGTGAATTATTTAAAAATTGCTAATGGAGCGATTATTCAATCGCATACTACGGAAGTAAAAAAGAAATTAGAAGAAACAGATCAAGAAATTTTGGAATTAGTAATGGTGGAAATTCGCCAAAGATTTCATTCTCAATCCAAAGAAATTTTTGTTCCATTTAAGGTTAATTTAGGTGAAAATGTAAAAATAACAGTTCCGAAACTTGGTGATAAAAAGAAAATTGTAGAATTGTCTGAACGAAATGCAAAATATCATAGACAAGAACAATTAAAACAAATAAAAATTGTCGATCCAGATAGACATGTTAAGCGAATCATGTCGCAAATGAAACAAGATTTACGATTGACAGTGGAACCAACATATATCGAATGTTTTGATAATTCAAATATTCAAGGAACAAATCCTGTTGCCGCTTGTGTTGTTTTTAGAAATGGAAAACCAAGTAAAAAAGAATATCGTCATTTTAACATCAAAACAGTAGAAGGTCCAGATGATTTTGCTTCGATGGAAGAAGTTGTTTTTCGCAGATATAAGCGTTTGGTAGAAGAAAATTTAGAATTACCACAGTTAATTGTTATTGATGGAGGAAAAGGACAACTTTCTTCTGCTTTGAAAAGTTTGGATGTTTTAGGTTTAAGAGGAAAAATAGCAATTATTGGTATTGCGAAACGTTTAGAAGAAATTTATTATCCAGGAGATTCGATTCCGATGTATTTGGATAAAAAATCGGAAACCCTGAAAATAATTCAACAATTGCGAAATGAAGCACACCGTTTCGGAATAACTTTTCATAGAAAGAAAAGAAGTAATGCAGCGATTAATTCTGAGCTAGAAAAAATAGAAGGAATTGGGAAGAAAACAATAGAAGATTTGCTTAGAAAATTTAAGTCTACCAAACGAGTTTCCAAAAGTACTTTTGAAGAACTGGAAAAAGTTGTAGGAAAATCAAGAGCTACGAAGGTTTTTAATTATTTTGAAAATAAAAGGAAACTTTAAAATTATTCAAAGTTTCCTAGTTAGAAGATTTATTTTTAAGTATTTTTGTTTCGCTGTTATTTGATAAAATTCCCTTTTTAAAAAAGAGAAAGATGAAGATATTTTAAATTTTTAAGATGTTTTTATCAATATCTGTTTCCTAAATTCTCATGAATAATGATTATTTTAATAAAAGAGAAATTGAAACCATTTTTCATAAAAAAAAGTAGGGGAAAAATATATAAAGATGTTATATGCATGTAACATTTAAATTGAATAGCAGATGAAGGATTTACGAAGTTTTGGTTTATATATTTCAATTATTTTAACCATGTTTTCTTGCTCAAAAGAGGATGATTCTATTCATGTCAAGACAACTGAAAATCAAATCAGCGAAGACAATCAAAATAATACAGATGAAAATCAAGAAAATAAAGTTTTTGTTTTTGATACAAGTTTAAATACAAATCTTCCACCAAGAAAAGGTCATGAAATGATTTCATTTCAAGGGAAATATTGGTTTATGGGAGGTGAAGAACCGAAAACTTCAAGTCCACGAGATGGAAATGAAAAATATAATGATATTTGGAATAGTTCTGATGGAATTACTTGGAATAAAGTAAAAGAAAATGCAGAATGGTCAAAACGCTCTTATTTTAATTTATTTGAATTTGATAATAAATTATGGATTATTGCTGGTGAAAGTCCAGTTTTCCAAGATTGGTTAAATGATGTTTGGAATAGTTCTGATGGGATTACATGGGAACAAGTAACAGAAAGTGGACCTTGGCAAGAACGTCTTTCTCCAACAGTGAAAATTCATGATAATAAGATGTATTTAATTGGAGGACATTCTACAACAAATTGGCATTTATATCAAGATATCTGGGAATCAGAAAATGGAATTCAATGGAATAAAGTTGGAGAAATTTCGGATGATTTATTAGGGAATACAAATTCTAGACAAGGAATTTATCGCCATGATATTTTAGAATTTAATAATGCATATTATTTGATTTCTGGAAATGTGGCTTCTTCATTTATTTCTTTGACAAGAGTTTTAAAAAGTTCAAATTTGATTGATTGGGAAGTGATTACTGAGGATGTTCCTTGGAAAGATAACATTCAAAGTATCTTCGCAAATAATCGATCATTTGTTTATGATAATAAGATTTGTACTGTTATTTACAATGAAAATGAAGATGGTAAAAAAGTACAGAACGTTTACACTAGTATTGATGGTGTAAATTGGGAAGATACTTTGAGTTTGCCAATCATTGGAGATGCAACTACAAATCCAACAAGTTTTATGGATAAACCAAGAAGTTTAAAAGTGAGTGATAAAATTTATTTATTTGGCTCATTTAATGCAAGTGTTTTGTATCCAACATTAGATACTAAAATGCATTTGGTTCAAATCTATATGGATTAATTTAATTTTTATGATTAATTAAAAAGTGAAATCAAGGAGTTGATTTTAAATTGAGAGTTTCACGTTTGATTTTCATAAGAATTAAAGTAATAGATGTTTATTAAGTTTTTTTGAGTGATAAATTGAACGTGATTTTTTATATTAAAATGAACAAATTATTAATTGTATTGTTATTCTTCATAACAGCAATTTCTTTTTCTCAGCAAAAAGTAGATTCATTAAAAAAGAAAAAACCAAAAATAGGTTTAGTTTTAAGTGGAGGAGGAGCAAAAGGTTTTGCACATGTAGGAGCGTTAAAAGTGATTGAGGAAGCTGGTGTAGAGATTGATTATATCGGTGGAACAAGTATGGGAGCAATTGTAGGTTCTTTATACGCTTCTGGATATTCTGCAAAAGAAATTGATTCTTTGATTCGCACACTTGATTTCGACAAAATTCTTCAAGACAAACTTCCAAGAAAAGCTTATTCTTTATTCGATAAAGAAAATTCTGAGAAATATGCGTTTACATTTCCAATTACTAAAGGAAAAATTGGCTTACCAAAAGCAATTTCAAAAGGACAAAATGTATTAAATTTACTTACAAGATTAACACAACATGTGGATACAATTCGAGATTTTTCCAAACTTCCAATCCCATTTGTTTGTATAGCGACTAATTTAGAAACTGGAGAAGAAGTGGTTTTAAGAAAAGGATTTTTACCCGAAGCTGTTCGAGCAAGTAGTTCTTTTCCGACACTTTTAGAACCGATTGAATTGAATGGGAAACTTTTAATTGATGGAGGTGTTGTAAATAATTTTCCAGTAGATCGTGTTCGTGAAATGGGCGCAGATATCATTATTGGAATTGATGTGCAAAATGAATTAGCAAAAAAAGATGAACTAGATTCGGCCGTTAAAATTTTAAATCAAATCGTCAGTTTTCAGATTTATGCCGAAGATCAGAAAAAAGTAGATGATGTAGATTTATATATTCATCCTGATATTGCTGATTATTCTGTAGTTTCTTTTGATAAACTTTCTGAAATTATTGCAGAAGGTGAAAAAACAACCAAAAAATACATTCCTGAATTAGAGAAAATCGCAGACGAACAACTGAAAACAAAACGTAAAAAAATAGATATTTACCATCCTGAACAATTTTTGGTGAAAGAGATAAATATCAATTTTACACCACACTATACAAGAGATTATATTTTAGGTAAATTAAAAATAAAAGAACATCAAATTATTACAATGGATCATTTGATTGAAGGAATTAATAATTTGACAGCAACTAAAAACTTTGAATCAATTCAATATGAAATTTTAGATAAAGAAGGGGAAATTACAATCAATTTTAATTTGAAAGAAAGTCCTGTTGCAACGTATTTACAATTAGCTGGACATTATGATAATTTATACAAGACAGGAATTTTGGTAAATATCACCTCCAAACACCTTTTGATTGATAATGATGTTTTATCTGCTGATTTTATTGTTGGAGATTATTTAAGATATAATTTGTATTATTTTATTGATAATGGATATAACTGGAGTTATGGAATAAACTCTTTTTTCAAAGGATTTAAAGCAAATTTGCCTTATTCTGAAAATATTGAAAACAAATCTGAAGTAAATTATCAACGATTACAAACACAGTTATTTTTACAAAGAAGTTTTGATAAAATTGCTGGAATTGGAATTGGTTTGGAACATCAAAATAATTCTATTTTCTCAGAAGTTGTAAATCTTCAAGGAGAAAGTAAAAAGAGCTTTTATGATAATTCTGATTATTTAAATTTTATTTCTTACCTAAGAATTGATACTTATGATCATAGAAATTTTCCTAAATCTGGATTTTTTACAAATGTTGATTTTCGATGGTATATTCTTTCTTCTGATTTTGAGGAAAATTTTAATAGTTTTTCACAACTAAGAGGAACAATTGGAAATGCTTTTACTTTTTTTGATAAACTAACTTTTAAAACTACAATTGATGTCGGATTTAAAATTGGTTTTAGTGAAATTAAAGAATTAGATTTTCAACTTGGAGGTTATGGAAAAAATTACTTAGATAATTTCATTCCACTTTATGGTTTTGATATCGGTGAATTTAATGATAATAATTACTATAAAGGAGAATTAGAAATTCGATATGAATTATTTAAGAATAATTTTATTTCTTCTTATATGAATGTTGCCAAAACCGATAATGATTTAATTACGGATTCACAAGCTTTTAAAGATTTGCATTTGGGATATGCTTTAGGTTATGGAATGGAAACATTTTTAGGACCAATTCAAGTTCATTATGCTTGGTCTCCTCAATCAAAACAAAATACTTGGTATTTTAATGTTGGATTTTGGTTTTGATAATTATTTATAAGTATTATTTTAATGAATATGATTTTTTTGTAAAAAAATATGAAATATAAAAAAAATACATATAATTGTATGGGTTTAATAATATAGCTATGAAATTTTAACCTAAAATATTGTCTAATGAAAAAGAGTATTGAATAAAAAAGCGCTAATTAATTCAAATATTCTTTTATTTAAAAATTATGAAAAATGTAGTATTAACATCATTATGTGTTATGTTTTCTTTATTTTCATTTGCAAATGAAAAAGTGAATAATAATAATCCTAAAATTGAAATTGTAAATCCTATCAAAAAATATAATATTCCTGAAGATGTTTATTATGAATTTAAAAATAGTATCGTTTATAATGAAGAAGGGAAATTAATAGGTGCAATTTATGATGGTGTAGAAAAGTACTTGGATGACAAACAAAGTGATGAATTTTGGGCAGAATATGGATTTAGTTTACGAAGAAATTTAATTTTTGGAGGAACAGATCCTATTGCAGCTCAAATATTTCAAGGATATAAGCCAAAAGGTCACAATGGTTGTAGACAAAATAGACGTTGGGTTTGTGTATTAAGAGGAACTTTAGCAAATTAAAATAAACAAAAAGGATTATCAATTTTGATAATCCTTTTTAAGTATAAATAATCTATGAAAAAAACAATTTTATTATTATTAATTTTTTTGATTTTTATATCATGTTCACATAAAAATATTAATGTTTTAAACTCATGTTCATATATAAGTGAAAATGATAAATTCAATAGTCAAAAAGAATATACATTAATTTTAATCTCTGGTTATGGATGTGGTTATTGTAATTTAGCATTAAAGCAACTTGATGAAATTAATGAAGATAATCTACAAATAATTATTTATGAGTTTGGAAGTGAAGAAGATATATTAAAAGGTCATGGCGAATTCGTTGAGAAATATACTTTTATAAATACCGATGAATGTAATTTATTTAAAATTACAGATGCAAATTATTTTCCAGAATATAGGCTATATAAAGAAGGAGAAAGAATATGGAAACGAACAGGTTATTATAAAGATACACCAAAAGTAATATCTGAGGAAATTGAAAATTAATATAAAGCAAAAATTCCCTTATTTTAAAGGGAATTTCAATATATTATAGTTCTAATTTTAATTGCTCTGGTAAAAGTTTAAAAGACATTCTGTGATATTTACAAGAGCCATTTTCTTCAATTGCTTGACGATGTTCTTTTGTTGGATATCCTTTATTTTTTTTCCAATTATAAGAAGGGAATTCTTCATGAATTTTTTCCATATATTCGTCACGATACGTTTTTGCTAAAACAGAAGCTGCTGCAATACTTTTATATTTTGCATCTCCTTTTACGATTGTTTCATGTGGAATTTCTTTATACTTTCTAAATTTATTTCCATCTACAATGATAAAATTTGGTTCAATTTCCATTTTTTCAATCGCTCGATGCATTCCAGTAATAGAAGCTTGTAAAATATTTATTTTATCAATTTCTTTTGGTTCTATAAAGGAAACACCATAAGCCAAAGCTTCTTTTTCAATAATTGGACGAAGTTTTGCTCTTTGTTTTTCTGTTAATTTTTTCGAATCATTTAATAATTCATGCGAAAAATTATCTGGTAAAATTACAGCTGCTGCAACAACAGGTCCAGATAAACATCCTCTTCCTGCTTCATCGGTTCCTACTTCGTATTTATGTTCTGTATATTTCGATTTTAATGTCATTTCTTATTCTCTTAAATATAAAACAAATCACTAGCAATTCCATCTGCTAAAAACTTTCCTTTTTCTGTGATAAACACAAAATTTTCTTTCAATTCTAAAGTTCCTTGTTTTAAAAATGGTTTTATTTCTTTCTCCAAAAATTTTCGCATTCCTAATCCAAAATCTTTTTCAATTTTCTCTAAAGAAACTCCAAAAATTGTTCTTAAACCAGTCATTACATATTCATTATAACAATCAATTTTCGAAAGTTCTTCAATTTCTAAAGGAAGTTGCTTTTCTTCAATTCCCTTCATATAAAGCATATTATTAGCTACATTCCAAGCTCTATTTTTTCCATCAAAAGAATGCGCAGAAGGTCCAATTCCTAAATATTTTTTACCCTGCCAATAAGAAGTATTATGTTTTGAAAAGAAATCAGGTTTACCAAAATTCGAAATTTCATAATGTACAAATCCTTTCTTTTTTGTTTCTTCAACTAAAATCTGAAAATGTTTAAAAGCCAAATTTTCATCCAAAGGTTTTACTCTTCCTTTTTTGATAAAAGAATCTAAAGCGGTTTTTTCTTCCACAGTTAAAGCATAACTAGAAATATGTGGAATATTTAATTCAAAAGCAATTTCAAGATTTTTTCGCCATTTTGCTTCCTCCATATTCGGAACACCATAAATTAAATCAATTGTGATGTTTTCAAAACCAACTTTCTGTGCTTCTTCAATACATTTTCTTGCTTCCAAGGCTGAATGTGCACGATTCATAAATTGTAAATCTTCTTCAAAAAAAGATTGAATTCCGATACTTAATCGATTAATTGGAGTTTTAGATAAATCATCTAATTTCTCAAAAGACAAATCATCAGGATTTGCCTCTAAAGTAATTTCAGGATTTTTAACAACAGAAAAATTGGAATAAATAGTATTTAAAATTTGTTGAATTTCTTCAATAGAAAGCAATGAAGGTGTTCCTCCACCAAAATAAATGGTTTCAATCGTTTCATCACCTATCATTTCTTTTCGTAAAATAATTTCCTGACAAATCGCATTTACCATTCTTTCTTTATGTTTTAAAGAAGTCGAAAAATGGAAATCACAATAATAACAAGCTTGCTTACAAAAAGGGATATGTATATAAATTCCTACCAATGTTTTTGATTTTAAATTCTCTATTTTTAAAAGGGATTGGGGGATTATTTCTTTACACGTTTTTCGTTTTGCTTTACAAAAGAAGCCCAACCAGAATAACTTTTTTCAGAAATTGTTTTTCCTGTATTATAAAAATGACAAACAGCTGCTGCCAAACCATCCGTAGAATCTAAGTTTTTTGGAAGTTCTTTGATTCTTAAAAGACTTTGTAACATTTTTGCAACTTGCTCTTTACTGGCATTTCCATTTCCAGTAATTGCCATTTTTATTTTTTTTGGTGAATATTCTGTCACAGGAACTTCTCTTGATAATCCAGCTGCCATTGCAACTCCTTGCGCTCTTCCAAGCTTCAACATTGATTGTACATTTTTTCCAAAAAAAGGTGCTTCAATTGCGATTTCATCTGGATTATAAGTATCAATTAATTGAATTGTTCTTTCAAAAATCAATTTCAATTTGATATAAGGATCCGAATATTTCTGCAAAAGTAACTCGTTTAATTGTAAAAGTTCCATTTTTTTACCAACAACTTTTATCAATCCAAATCCCATAATCGTTGTTCCTGGATCAATTCCTAATATGATTCTTTCTTTTGTCAATGTTTATTTTATTTTTTTCAAATATTACATTTTAATTATTAATTAGAATGTTTAAAAATTCTCCTTTCAAGAAAGAAAATATTTTTTGCTTATCTAATTCTAAAATTTTTTCTTTGTGCAAACATGAAGAGTTCACTCGAAAAATATCGCAAAACTATCACTAATCTTTTAAAGTTAGTGTTTATTTTTGGTGCGATTCTTTTTATTGTTCAAAAAATAAAAGAAAATGAAAATTCTCTATATTTCTTAGAACAACTTTTTCAAAATTTAGATATAAAAGTTTTTCTTCCTTTTTTGTTACTTCAAGTTACAATGTCAGGTGGAAACTGGTTTTTTGAGTTTAAAAAGTGGAAATTTTTAGTAAAAGACATCAAAGAAATTTCTTTTTTTGAAAGTGTAAAACAAAGTTTAGCTTCTCTTACTATTTCAATTATTACACCAAATAGAATAGGGGAATATGGAGCAAAAGCACTTTTTTATAAGAAAGAAAATCAGAAACAAATTTTGTTTTTAAATTTTCTTGGAAACTTTTCACAATTAATAATAACTATTATTTTTGGATGTATCGGATTGTTTTTTATTTGGAAAACTTTTCCTGATTTTTTTCAAGTTTTTGATTTTTCAATTCTAGGAATTTTGATTTTTGTTTTCCTTTTAATTATTGCAATTTTAATTTGGAAAAAAGATAAAATTCCAACTTTTTTAAATACAAAGAAATTTTATAGAACATCTAGTTTCGCTTTACTTCGATATTTGTTTTTTTCACATCAATTTTATTTTTTCTTGCAATTTTTTGCTGTTGAAATTACCTATTTTGAAGCGATGATTTCGATTTCTTCTATGTATTTAATTTCATCTATAATTCCTTCTATTGCCATTTTTGATTGGGTGTTGAAAGGTTCCATTGCAGTTCTGATTTTTACATTTTTTAAAGTAGAATCTTTAGCAATCATCACGGTTTCTTTCTTGATGTGGTTTTTAAATTTTGCAATTCCAACTATAATTGGTTGTATTTTTGTTTTTTCAATTCCAACAAAATTTCAATTTAAAACAAAGATAAAAGCATGATTTTTTTACTGATTTTTTTTTCGATTTTATATCTAGGAATTATTGGTTCTTTTATTTTTGGATTTATACAATTGAAAGTTTTTAAAGGAAAATCTAATGGGAAAAATCGATTTTCTATCATCATTCCTTTTCGAAATGAAGAAGAACATTTACCAAATTTGTTGGAAAGCCTTTCTAAAATAAAATATGATTTTTCCAAATTTGAAGTTTTTTTAGTGAATGATTTTTCAAATGATTTCTCTGAAAAAATAATTTTAAACTTTATAAAAAATCATCCAGAACTATATTTAAATCTCTTAGAAAATAAGCGAAAAACAAATTCTCCTAAAAAAGATGCAATTCAAACAGCAATTGAGAAAACTAATTTTGAATGGATTGTTACAACGGATGCAGATTGTGTTGTTTCAGAAAATTGGTTAAGCGTTTTTGATACTTTTATTCAAACTAAAAAAGTGAAAATGATAGCTGGACCAGTTACATATTTTTCAAGTAAATCAAAACACCAAAAATTTCAATTATTAGATTTTTTAAGTTTGATTGGAAGTACGATTGGAAGTTTTGGAATTGGAAAAGCATTTATGTGTAATGGCGCGAATTTATGTTATGAAAAAAAGAGTTTTGTTGCATTAAATGGATTCGATGGAAATTCGCATTTAGCAAGTGGTGATGATGTTTTTTTAATGGAGAAATTTTTACAAAAATATCCAAAAGAAGTCCAATTTTTAAAATCAAGAGAAGCAATTGTAAAAACATATCCACAAAAAACAATCAATAATTTAATTCAGCAGAGAATTCGTTGGGCTTCCAAAACAAGTTCTTATTCAAATTCTTTTGGAAAATTTGTAGGAATTGTTGTTTTTGGTTTAAACTTTTTAATTGTTATTGATTTTATTTTATGTGTTTTTCGATTGCAAGATTTTTCTTCATTAGGAATTGTTTTTAGTTTAAAATTTATACTAGATTTTATAATTCTTTGGCAAACAACATCTTTTTTCAAACAACAAAAAATAATGATGCATATCATTTGGATGAGCCTAATTTATCCGTTTTTTTGTACTTATGTTGCAATTCTTTCTTTTCAAAAAAAATATGCTTGGAAGGGGAGAGAGTTACGATAAATATTTTATCAAAAACTTAAAAGTTGTGTCAAAAATAAATTTGTAATTTTAGTTTAAACCAAAAATCTTGAAAGTATGAGAAAGTTATTTGCATTTGTTGCTACGTTATTTCTTTTATTTTCTTGTGATTCAGAACCACAAGGAAATAACTATTTAAAAAAAATGAAAAAGTATCGTTATCAAATGAATGTGACTTTTTCAGATAAAAACACGTCACCTTTAAAACCAGAAGATTTAAAAGATTTTAAGTCTTTAGATTTTTTTCCTGTGGATACGATTTATAAAGTGAAGGCAAAATTTAAACCTGCAAAAAACGCAAAATTTATGTCTATGAAAACCAATACGAGTGAAGTTGTTCCTTATAAATTATATGGAGTTGCAACATTTAAAATTGGAAATAAAGAACATAAATTAAATTTGTATCAATACCAGCAAATGGATTTTACAGGTGAATTTGAGGAGCGATTATTTTTGCCATTTCACGATACGACTAATGGAAAAGAGACTTATGAGGGAGGAAGATATATCGATGTGAAAATTCCGAGAGGAAAGAAAGTTGTGATTGATTTTAATAAAGCATATAATCCTTATTGTGTTTATAATGAAAAATATGTTTGTCCGGTTGTTCCAGCAGAAAATACGTTGGAAATTCCGATTTATGCAGGAGTGAAAAACTTTAAAAAATAAAGAAAAAGGTTGTCAAATTTGACAACCTTTTTTCATTTATCTTAAGAATTTAAACTTATTCAATTACTAATTTTTGTGTATGATTTCCAGATGCTGTTTTAAATTCTAAATTATAAATTCCACTATCAAGATTTGATAAATCAATTGTATTTTTTCCTGTTGAAATAGTATTTTTAGAAGAAACAGTTCTTCCTAACATATCTCTAATATTCAGTTCTGTTTTTTGATTTAATTGTGATTTGATAGTAATGATTCCTTCTGATGGATTCGGATATACTTTTAAATATTTAGCATAATCTACTTTTTCAACATCAAGACTTAAAACCGAATATGTTGCTTCCCAACCAGCTTCATTTACATATTGATCTGAAACAAATTTTACAAATAATTTTCCATCGCCAACCGAACTTGTAATTGTTTCAGGTAAATCATTTCCTGTATATGTTCCCATTAAAACTGCATTTTCACTTCCTCCATCATATACATAAACATAATCATAATCCAATTCTAAATCCATTAAAGAAAAAGTAAGTTGCGTTTGAGTTGCATTTTCAGGAGCGATAAGCCAAGTACATTCTGAATTATCTCTATAATTTGAATTTCCACTTCCATCTGAGAAAGTACCAGTAGGTTCTGTAAATGTTTTTAATCCAGTACAAGGAATTTCCATTCCTTCATAAATTCCAACAGCAAACCAAGCCTCTACAACAGATTCGTATTGTTGTGAGTTTTCACCAAATAAATCGATTGTAGCTTGTAAAGAACCTTGAAATGCTTCATAAAATATTGCATTTGGAGTTAAGTAATTCATTAAAGTTCGATAAGCAATACTTCTTGCATCCGCTAAACCTATATTTTTTACATCATAATCATCATCATTATCATTTGTTCCAATTCCTCCATTTACTAGAAGATAGAACCAATAATTTTGAACAGAACTATTGAAATGAACTCCACCATTATCGAAAGAATCATCAGGATTTATCCAATAATTTCCATTATAAGTATCTGGGTGAGATTTCGAATTAGGATTGATAAAAGAACGCATGTGTGATCCATTTAAAAATACTCCATCACCAATTAACCAATTACTTTCACCATTTGCAAAAAACTCGATACAGATTCCAAAAATATCTGCAAAAGATTCATTTAAAGCCCCAGGTTCTCCTTGATAATTTAATCCACCATTTCCATTATTTCCTACAACCAAATGAGAAAACTCATGACCTTCTACGTCTAATTTTGTAAAGTGATCATAATTTACACCATCTCCTAAACCGTAAATCATTAAATTATAAGGAGGATTCAAAGCAGCTGCATTATTAGGATTTCCTTGTAATTCTGGTGGATTGATATATTGTCTGATTTTACTTCCTTGATTATCGAAACTATTTCTATTAAAAATATCTAAATAAAAATCATAGGTCATTTCCATTCCCCAATGAACATCTAATCCAGCTTGTTCACTTCCTGTTAAATTCCAAGTTGTGCTCGTGCTTGTATAATTTTCAGCTCCAGAATATCCACCTGAAGTAAAAACAGCATTTGTTGCATTATAAGTTTCAATATTTCTAGCTTCTTCTTTTAAAACATAAACACCTTCTTCATTTTCAGAAAAGGTAATTGTTTTTTCTCCTTCATATTTTGTATTTGCAGTTCCTTCAATATCTTCATTTGCATATAAATTAATTTTGTTTAAAACTTCTCCTGAATTTGCATCGATATAAAGATTACATAATTCAAAAGGAGTTCTAGAATCGATTCTAACTTTATAGATTAAATGATGTTTATAACTATCATTTGTAGGAATTTTAGCAATTACTTTTTCAATTGGATATTCTTGAATTAATTCTGTTACTTCTACATATTTTTTACCAAGACTTAAAGCGTGATTTGGAGAAATTGAACTTGAAGTTTCAAAGTTTTTAAGATTAAAAATTTGCCCATTTATCATAGAAACTTTTCCATCTTTAGAATGAATCATTAGAATTGCATCATCGATTTTAATTCCTTGATAAAATTGTTGGTAATTCTTATGTGTAATGTTTAATTCATCCGTTTTTGTAGAAATTTCCTGGAAAGTATAATCATCTGGTAATTGAAACCAAGAATTGATGTTTTTCATTGCATTTTCACTTGAAATATTTTTTTCTCTTAAGTTGATAGAAAAACTTCCTTTATACGAATTTATTTGCGGAGTTTCTATTTGAGAATAAATAATAAAAGGAAAGAAAAAGAGGAGTTTTAAGAGTTTTTTTAAAGAATAATTTTTTTTCATGGAATTATTTTTAAAGGTTAAAGTGTTTGTTGTTAATAGTTGTAAATCTATAAAATATTTTACATTAAATAAATATTAACATAAAAATACTTATTAAACCTAATAATTATGTGAAAATAATATCAATATTTAAAAATGGCGTGAATTTTGCTATATAATTTTTGGAGAAAAAAATAGTTTTAAATTGAGTCTAGTTATTTTAAACTTTAATTTTAGAAAAGAGTAATTATAAAATAAAGTGGTAGAACTAGATATGGAAAAAGCCTTTAATTAGGCTTTTTTCTTTATCCAACCACACGATTCAAAAACACAAATAAACGTTGCTTTAAAGCTGTATAATCCATAATTTGTTTTAAAACTGCTGAAGAATCTGTTTCTGGATTCGAAACTTCTGCGGTAAGATGTTGAATTTTTAAATCGATTAAAATTCTTCGAAGATTATAAATAGTATCATTTACTAATTTAGATAATCCCATTTCTTTTGATTTTACAAAAACTTCTTTACTATTCCAATCACTTAAAGCGTGTTTTTCATCATCCATTAAAAAATGTGTTACTTGCATGGCAATATTTGTATCTGGATGATTAATTAAATTTTCAATTGAAATACCATCACTTTGATTTGCTCTATTCATGATTTCATTATAAATAGATTGAAAAGTTGGATTTGTAAATTCTGTTTCGTCTTCTTGTAATTGTAAAAATATTTCTTGAAAAACTTTACTTTTGAAAATCTCTTTTTTGAAAATCTCTTTTTGTTTTGTTTCATCAAATTCTACATAATTAGAAACAAAATCAACTTCTGTATTTCCATATAGAATCAAAATTCGAATCACTTCTTGTTCTAATCTTAAAAGTTGTCTTTCAATAATAGAAGCTTTCTTTTCTTCTTGTTTTTGATTTACAATTTCTAAAGCTGGATTTCTCCTTTGAGTTCTCCCTTGCTGTCTTTCTCCTTTTTGACTTAATTGTTGTAATTCACTAAACAGAACATTTTCTGAAATTTCCATAATTCTTGCACATTCCTGTACAAAAACTTCTTGTTGAATTCTGTCTGGAATTTTAGAAATACTAACAACAATTTCACGAATCAGATTGGCTTTTTTAATCGGATCATTTTCTGCTTCTTTCATTAATAAAGAAACTTTAAATCCAATGAAATCCTGTGTATTATTCTGAATGTATTCTTTTAATTCTGCGTCAGAAACTTTTTTAGAAAAACTATCTGGATCATCACCATCAGGAAAATTCAGAACTTTTACGTTCATTCCTTGTTCTAAAATCAAATCAATTCCACGAAAAGAAGCTCGTATTCCCGCAGCATCACCATCAAAAAGAATGGTAATATTATTTGTTAATCGTTTAATCAAACGAATTTGATCTGGAGTTAAAGCAGTTCCAGAAGAAGCAACCACATTTTCAATTCCAGATTGGTGTAGAGAAATGACATCTGTATAACCTTCTACCAAATAACAATTGTCTTCTTTAGCAATTGTTTGTTTAGCGTAATAAATTCCATAAAGAATTTTACTTTTATGGTAAATATCACTTTCAGGAGAGTTGACATATTTGGCGATTTTTTTATTATTTCCAAGAATTCTTCCACCAAAACCAAGAATTCTTCCACTCATACTATGAATAGGAAAAAGTACACGACCTTTAAATCGATCAAATTTTTTAGTTTCACGAACAATTGTCAAACCAGTTTTTTCCAAATACTTTAAATCATAACCTTTCTTTAATGCAGCATCCGTAAAATCACTCCATTTATCTAAATTATAACCAAGTTGGAATTTTTGAATAATATCTTCTCGAAAACCTCTTTCTTTAAAATAAGACAAAGCGATTGCTTTTCCTTCTTCTGTTTTATGAAGTGTTTTTTGAAAATGTTCATTGGCAAATTCTGAAACAATAAACAAGCTTTCTCTTTCATCTGCTTGTTTTTTTTGTTCTTGTGTTTGCTCAGTTTCTTCTACTTCAATTTGATATTTTTTTGCTAAATATTTAATCGCTTCTGGATACGAATAATGCTCATGTTCCATTAAAAAAGTAACAGCAGAACCTCCTTTTCCAGAACTAAAATCTTTCCAGATTTGTTTTACAGGAGAAACCATAAAAGAAGGTGATTTTTCATCTGAAAATGGACTTAAACCTTTTAAATTGGAACCAGATTTTTTCAATTGCACAAAATCTCCAATTACTTCTTCAATTCGAGTTGCTTCAAATACTTTATCAATGGTATGTTTAGATATCATATTTTAGAAAGTAGATTTTTCAAAAAACCCCTCAAGTTGAGGGGATTTCGAAAGTGTTTTATTTACTATTTTAATTACGAAACCGCTTTTAATTTTTTTAAAGTAGTTTTCGTTAGTTTTTCTTCTGCGTAATCTCTTGTTACTGATAATTCTTTAATATCAGAACCTGGAAGTTCAAACATTGCATCTGTTAAGATTGCTTCACAAAGAGAACGTAACCCTCTTGCTCCAAGTTTGTATTCTAAAGCTTTGTCAACAATATATTGTAAAGCATCTTCTTCGATAGAGAATTTAATTTCATCCATTCCGAATAACTTTTCATATTGCTTGATAATTGCATTTTTAGGTTCTGTAAGAATTGCTCTTAAAGTTTCAGCATCTAATGGATTCATGTATGTTAAAACAGGAAGACGACCGATGATTTCAGGAATTAAACCAAAAGATTTAATATCTGAAGGAATAATGTATTGTAATAAATTTTCCTCATCAATGTGATCTGTGTTTTGCGAAGCTCCATATCCAACAGCTTGCTGATTTAAACGTTTTCCGATGATTTTTTCAATTCCAGAAAAAGCTCCTCCAGCAATGAATAAAATATCTTTAGTGTTTACTTCAATAAACTTCTGATCTGGGTGTTTACGACCACCTTTTGGTGGAACATTTACAACAGTTCCTTCTAATAATTTAAGTAAAGCTTGTTGTACTCCTTCTCCAGACACATCTCTTGTAATAGAAGGATTATCGCTCTTACGAGCAATTTTATCCACTTCATCAATAAATACGATTCCTTTTTCAGCTTTCTCTACATTGTAATCCGCAGCTTGTAAAAGACGTGTAAGAATTGTTTCTACATCTTCTCCTACATAACCAGCTTCTGTCAATACAGTAGCATCCACAATAGTAAAAGGAACATTAAGCATTTTTGCAATCGAACGAGCAATAAGTGTTTTTCCAGTACCTGTATTTCCTACAAGCATGATATTACTTTTCTCGATTTCTACATCATCTTCTGTTTTTTCTTGCAATAATCTTTTGTAATGATTGTAAACTGCAACAGACATTACTCTTTTTGCAGCAAATTGACCAATCATATATTGATTTAAAAATGCTTTTATTTCTTTAGGTTTTTTTAAATCGATATCTGCGGTTAAAGCATCAGATTTAGCTCCGATAACTTCTTCCAAAACAATGCTGTGTGCTTGCTCAATACATTTATCACATATATGAGCATTCATTCCAGCAATCAATAAATCTGTGTCAGATTTTGGACGCCCACAAAACGAACAACCTAATACTTCTTCTTTAGACATTATAAAAAAATTTAATAATATATATTAGCTACGAACTAATATCTCATCAATCATACCATACTCTTTAGCTTCTGCAGCTTTCATCCAATAATCTCTATCAGAGTCTAGGTTTACTTTCTCAACAGTTTGTCCAGAATGTTTTGCGATGATTTGATATAATTCGTCCTTTAATTTTAAAATTTCACGAGCAGTAATTTCGATATCACTTGCTTGTCCTTGTGCGCCACCAAGTGGTTGGTGAATCATAATTCTTGAATGTGGTAAAGCAGAACGTTTTCCTTTTGCTCCAGCACACATTAAAACAGCTGCCATTGAAGCCGCCATTCCTGTACAAATTGTTGCTACTTCAGGTTTGATGAATTGCATTGTATCATAAATTCCTAATCCAGCATACACTCCACCTCCTGGAGAATTGATGTAAATAGAAATATCTTTAGTTGAATCCATACTTTCTAGGAAAAGTAATTGCGCTTGTACGATATTTGCAACCTGATCGTCAATTCCTGTTCCTAAAAATAAAATTCTGTCCATCATTAGACGAGAAAAAACATCCAATTGAGTTACATTCAATTGACGTTCTTCCATGATATAAGGAGTCATGCTACTAACAATTTTATCATAATACAAGCTATTGATACCGTGATGTTTTGTAGCAAATTTTTTAAATTCTTTTCCGTAATCCATATTTGGTTGTTTTAAAGTTTTTTAAAAACGTGTAAAGATACACAAATTAAGTCTTCTTTGAAGATTTACATTTTTTTCTGCAATATATTACAAAATACTATCAAATCTTCAATTTTAAATCTTTTTCAATATAAATCATATTTACGCAATATTAAAATTTTCCTAATTAATATTACGCTAGTTTTTTAAGCTTAATTTATTTTATAATTTAAATTTTAAATAATTGATAATCAATTTATTGTGATTTAATATTAGTTATTTCAATTAGAGTTTAAATTGTAAAAAAATCTATTGATGAAACAACCAATTCAAATAATCAAACCAAATAGCTTTGAAGCTGAAAACCATTGGTATCCAAAAGCATTGAATGCAACAATTCATCCGATGGTTCATTTTTTTCTGAATTTAGATGTAGAGAGAATGATAAATAGATATTGTCATTTGAATCCGAGTGTAAATAGAGAAAAACTCAAAGATATTTTAAATTATAAAACAAAATATTATCATTGGTGTGGTGCCGATTTAATTAATGTAACTTCAAAAAATGGCACTAGAAAAATGGTTGTAATCGAAAATAATTCTTGTCCTTCTGGTCAAAAATCGATGCCATTACAATTTGAAAATCAAGAAGAAGGAGGGTATAAACATTTAATAGATAATGCATTTGCTCCTTTTATGAAATGTAAAAGAGGTTGTCAGAAAGTAGAAGGGAAGTTGGCTGTTTTTTATGATAAAAATCCGATGGAAGCTTCAGGTTATGCACATGCAATTGCAAATCGATTTAATGAAGAAGTTTTCTATATACCTTTTTATAATGATGAAAGACATGATAAAATCAGATATATAAATGATCAGTTTTTTGTATATCATCAAAAAGCTTGGCAGCCAATTCGTGGTGTTTTTAGATATTTAACAAAAAAACCATGGAATCGTTTGCCAATTCGTTCTAAGACAAAAATTTTCAATCCAATTATTACCTGTCTTTCTGGAGGAAGAAATAAAACAACTGCTGCAAAAGCTTACGATATGTATAATGCAGAAATTCATAGAACAGGTTTAAAAATAAATACACCAGAAACTATTTGGGATGTAAATAAAGAAGAAATTCCGCTTTGGGTAAAACGATTTGGAGGACAGGCAGTTGTGAAAGTTCCATATATGAATGCTGGACAAGGAGTTTTTCCTATTCTTTCTCAAGAGCAATTAGAAACTTTTATGGCGAAAGATTTTACTTATGATCGCTTTATTGTTCAAAGTTTAATTGGAAATTTTAATTGGGGAACAAGTAAAGAAGCAAATAAATTATTTCATGTTGGAACCATTCCGAATAGCCATGGAAACGCTTACGTGACAGATATTCGATTTATGACAAGTTCTACAGCAAATGGAATTCGTCCAATTGCAATTTATGCAAGAAGAGCACAAAAGCCTTTGAAAAATGAAATTCCATCAGAAAATGAATCTTGGGATGTTTTAGGTACAAATCTTTCCATAAAATTAGGAGAAAATCAATGGACTTCAGATACTTCTCGATTGTTACTTCCTGATAGAAGAGATTTTAATAAACTTGGCTTAGGGTTGGATGATTTGATTGAAGCCTATATTCAAACTACACTTTCGATGATTGCCATTGATAAAATGTGTAAGAATTTGATTTCTCCAAAAGGAGTTTTAAAGAAAAGATTATTCAAATCTTTGAATGATGATTCGAAATTGATAAATGAGATTTTTGAGTAAGAATTAAAACAATGAATAAACAATTTGTAGGATTTATATACGGAGTTTTTAGCGCGTTTATTTGGTCTATTAATTATTTAATCCCAAAAGCAATTGACGGAGATATAACGCCTATTGCTATAAATACAAGTCGTTGGCTTCTTGCTTTTTTAGTACTTCTTCCATTTTGTTTTAAATATTTTAATCGTCCACATTTAAGATTATTCAAAAAGAATTTTATTTATTTTTCTATTGTCGGAATTACAGGAATCTCACTTCAAAATTCGTTGATTTATGTTGCTGGAGAAACTTCTCCACCTTTGAATTTGTCTTTGATTTCTATTACTGCACCAATTTTTATTTTATTAATCGCAGTAATTTTTCTAAAAAGAAAAATTCATTTGAAAGAGTTTTTCGGAATTCTAATTACAGTTATCGGAGTTTTATTTTTAATTACGGATGCTTCGATTAAAAATCTGATGGATTTGAATTTTAAAAAAGGAGATTTATACATGTTGCTTTCTGCAATTAGTTTTGCTGTTTATTCTATTTTTATCAAAAGTAAACCAGAAAATATTTCAGGACACTTTTTGCTTTTTAGCTCTATTCTTTTTGGTTTGATTTATATGCTTCCTTTTTCTATTTACGATTATTCAAACTACAAAACAAGCTATGATTTTAATGAACAAGTAGTTTATGCGATTTTATATTCAGGAATTTTTTCATCACTAATTGGTTATTATTTATGGAATAAAGCAATTTGTTTAATTGGAGTTGTTAAAACTTCATCAATGTATTATTTAATTCCTGTTTTTAGCTCTTTATTAGCTGTAATTTTCTTTAATGAATCTCTTTATTATTATGATTTAATAAGTTTATTTTTAATTATGAGTGGTGTTTATATCACATCAAGTCACGAAACTGTTCGAAAGAAAACAAATCAATTAAAAATGAAATTGAAGAAATAAAATTACGCTTCTAAAGGTGAAAAAGGAACTTCATATTTCACGAACATTTTTTGAATTTTAGCAAATCTTTCATTGATATTATCTTCAATAATCCATTTATGATTTGTAACTGCTTTCAATTTTTGACCTTTTACTGAAGTTCCTCGCCAAATAAAATCAACATGTAATTCATAAAGATGTTCTTCTATTTTTTTTACTTTAAAATTTGTTGGAAAATGATTTGATTCAGTAATTTCAAAAGGAATGGATTTAACCCATTTTTCCAATTTTTCTAAATTATCGATGGTATTATTTTCAGAAAGATATAACATAAAATTAGAAGCTAATAATTCTTTTAAACTTTCAGAATTTCCGTCTATTATTTCAATATTAAATAACCAAAAATGCATCAAAGCTGCAATTCTATTTTTTGGATAAGAATCATGAAAAGCTTCCATTTTTTCTTGACTTATTGGTTTGATTTCAATTTTTTCAAATTTTGGAAGATTTTTATTAAAGTCAGAAAAAGTTAATTGATAATCAATTCCGATTTGCACAGAAGAATTGTCAGGTCGAACAGATTGAAAAGTAATTTGAGCATTGCAATTTATTTTTTTTGAAAAAGAGTTTATTTGAAAAGAAATTAAGTTATGCGAATTTTTTGTGCCATGATACATTGCTAAAATATTTTGATATTCAGAATGTCCATTCACAGAATTTCCCATTGAGTTAATCGAAACAAATTCATCTAATAATTCCAATTGAAAATTTGTTCTTTCCCTATTCATTTCTCTTTCATAAAAAGTAAACCATCTATAAAGTTGCGTTTTTACTGCATGAATTTGTATTGTTTTTTCTGAAAAGTCCATGATTTTTTTGTTTGAAATTTTATATAAATGTAATATTAAAAAGAAATCTATTAAAAAATTAATTCTTCTAATTTAAGTAACATTTGATGCCACTTTTTTGATTTTTCTTTTATATTTTCATCAGGAATTTTAAATTTTTCTACTAAAGAAAATGTAGCGCTTTTTTCATCATAATTTTTAATAAGAATTTTCACAAGACTATTTTCTTTTTCTAATTCAATAGAGAATTCTCCATTTGAATTTACTTCAAAAAATATATTAAGGATTGGATTTTCGTCTTTGAACCATTGGCGAAACAAAGTAGGTTTAACAATCCAATTGCATAATTCGTTTGCTTTACAATTGTATTTTCTTCCAATATAAATATTATTTTCAAGTTTCATTTTTTAATTTTAATAATGTAAATATGAAAAAAAACTCCCAACCAAATTTTGATTGAGAGTTTATAAATATATTTTATAAAGAATTATTTCTCTAAAACTGTAAATTCAATAGTTGAATTTGTAAATACAGAATGTGTTTGTTTTTTGAAATCTTCTTCTTTTGCTTTGTAAATATTCGGAACAAAAGTCTGTGGATTCAAATCAAATAAAGGAAACCAAGAACTTTGAATTTGAACTTGAATTTTATGACCTTTTTTGAATGTATGGAAAACATCTTGAAGCTTTATTGCAACTTCTGTTTCTTTGTTTGGTGTGAAAGCTTCAGGTTTTGAGAAATCATTTCTAAATTTCCCTCTCATAATTTCACTTCGAACCATTTGATGATAATTACTCATTTTTAAATGATCTTGCACATCTTTATGTTCTTCATGATTTGCTGGATAAACATCGATTACTTTAACAATCCAATCTGCATCTGTTCCAGTTGTTGCAACATTTAATTTAGCTAAAATATCTCCAGCTAGAGTTACTTCATTATCTAAAACTTCCGTTTCAAAAACCAAAACATCTGGTCTTCTTGCAGCAAAACGTTGATCATCCGTCATGTATTTTCTTGGAGTAAATACTGTTTTAATATCTTCCGAATAAGGAACAGGTTTTTTAGGATCACTTACGAAAGAAATTTTTTCTTTAGAAGCCTTAGTTGTTCCAAATTTTTGATCATTTTGTAAAAACCAAGTTTGTTTTTTAGCATTTTTTGGAGGCCAAACATCATATTGTTTCCATTCTTTTTTTCCAGTGTCAAAAACATATGCTTCAGGTAAGCCACTTTCTTTCGAACCATCTTCTTTTAAGAAATGATGGAAGAATTTACTTTCAATATTTTTTTGATAAAAAGTAGAAATTGAATCTCCGAAATAAACATTTCCAACTAAACTTTTACCTTTTTCTCTTGCCCAATCTCCATGGCTCCAAGGTCCGAAAACCATTGTGTTGTAATTGTCTTTATTGTATTTTTCTATGTTTTTATAAGTTTCAAGTGGACCATATAAATCTTCTGCATCAAACCATCCACCAACAACCATCGTTGCAACAGTTGGTTTCACATCTTTTAAATGTTGAATTAAACCTCTTTTTTGCCAAAACTCATCATAATTTGGATGTTCTGTAATTTGTTTCCAGAAAAAATCATTCTCATAATTTTTATCCAATTTTGATAAAGGTGTATTATCTAAGAAATATTGATATTGATCTTTTGTACCAAAATCTAAAAATTTATACCAAGCAGTATCTACAGGTTGATCTTTTGGTGTTCCAAAAAGACTATTTACTTTATAATAGCTTAAAGTATAAGCTCCATTATGATGAAAATCATCAAACCAGAAATCACCAATACAAGCTTGTGGAGAAGCAGCTTTTAATGCTGGATGCGCATCTACAACAGACATTGTAGCATAATGCCCAGGATAAGAAATTCCCCAAGTCCCAACATTTCCATTGTTGTTTTCTACATTTTTTACAAGCCAATCGATTGTATCGTATGTATCTGTTGTTTCATCAATTTGCTTCTCTGTTTTATTTGGAATTACACCACGCATATTATCATATACATCTTCGCTCATCCATCTTCCACGAACATCTTGATATACGACAATATAACCTTCTTTCATCATCGTTTCACTTGGACCAATAATTGACCTAAATTTATCTTCTCCATAAGGTTGACAACTATATGGAGTTCTTTGCATTATAATAGGATATTTTTGACTTTTGTCCTTTGGAGAATAGATTGTAGTAAAAAGCTTTTTTCCATCACGCATTTCGATTTTTACTTCTTTTTTATCGTAATGTTTTTTTACATAATTCTCTTCTTTTTTTTCTTTTTTAACTTCCGTAGTTGCTTCTTTTTTTTGTTCACAACTAGAGAAAATTAATCCTATAGAAAAAAGTACAGCAGTTATAGTGTTAAATTTCATTTTGATATAGTGGGATTAATTTAAGATTGTAAAGCTACAAAATATAAAATATTCTTAATTGGGTTAATATATTGTTATAAACTCAAAAAAATTTTTCATAAAAATAATTATTATTGTAACTTATAACATATTTATTATTAAATAGTTATACTGGTTATGGAGAATAAGCAATATATATTGAAAGAGCGTCCATATGGTGATGTGACAAGTGATACTTTTCATATGAGAAGGGTTAGTATGCCAAGCTTAAGAGAAGGAGAAATTATGGTGAAAGCTAAATATATTTCTGTCGATCCATATATGCGAGGAAAAATGAACGAGCAGAAAACATACACAGAACCTTATGTAGTAGGAAAAGCAATATATGGAGCTGTTGTTGGCGAAGTTGTAAAATCGAAAGACAAATCATATCAGCCTGGTGATTTTGTTCAGGGAATTATGCCTTGGCAAGAGTATTGTTCTATTCATACAGAAGATGTAACAAGAGTAAATGTGCCAGAAGCAGATTTGCCAACTGCTTTAAGTGTTTTTGGGATGACTGGATTGACAGCCTATTTTGGAATGATGAAAATCGGAAGACCAAAAGAAGGGGAAACAGTTGTGATTTCTGGAGCAGCAGGAGCAGTGGGAACAATTGCTGGACAAATTGCTAAAATATTTGGTTGTCGTGTTGTTGGAATTTCAAGTTCAGAAATTAAAAATCATTATTTAGAACATGATTTAGGATTTGATGAAACTATAAATTATCTAACAACAGATGATTTAGACTATGAATTGAGTAGAAAATGTCCTGATGGAATTGATATTTATTTTGATAATGTTGGTGGAAAAATTTCGGATACAATTTTAGAACAGATGAATTTCTTTAGTAGAGTTATTGTATGTGGGCAAATTTCACTTTATAATAGTAAAGAAAAAAATATTGGTCCAAGAATTCAATCAATGGTTTTAACGCGAAGTATGCTTGTTCAAGGATATATTATTTCTAATTATTATGATGAATATCCGCAAGCTTTAAGTGATTTGACGAAATGGGTTCAAGAAGGAAAAATTAAGAGTCGAGAAACCATCATTAATGGATTTGAAAATTTACCAAGAGCTTTTATGGGATTATTTAGAGGAGCAAATATTGGTAAACAATTAGTGAAAGTTTTTTAATGAAAAGATATATATAAAATAAAAAAGCCTTAATCATTTGATTAAGGCTTTTTTGTGGTACCTCCAGGAATCGAACCAGGGACACACGGATTTTCAGTCCGTTGCTCTACCAACTGAGCTAAGGTACCATTGCTTGTTCTTAGCGGATGCAAATATATAATTATTTTTTTTATTATTCAAAGCAAAATCTAAAAAAACTCTTTGTATTTTTGCTTTTCATTTAAAATTAGTTCATGAATTTAATCATCGATGTAGGGAATACGAGAGTTAAAGTTGCTGTATTTGAGAAGGATGCAATTTTAAGTGTATTGCGAATTTCACCAGAAATGATTTTTGAAGTTTTAGAAAAAAAAATCAAAAAATATGGAATCACCAATGCGATTGTATCATCCGTAGGAGAAAAATCATTAGAA
Source organism: Aureivirga marina (assembly GCF_015767265.1). Classification (GTDB taxonomy): domain Bacteria; phylum Bacteroidota; class Bacteroidia; order Flavobacteriales; family Flavobacteriaceae; genus Aureivirga; species Aureivirga marina. The sequence goes on along the minus strand of NZ_JADPIB010000001.1, from coordinate 633,732 downwards.
ATTTATACTTTTTTGAATAAAAGAGTCCCTACTATTTTATTAAATCAAGAAACGAAAATTCCATTTATAAATAAGTATGCAACGCCTAAAACATTAGGTGTAGATAGAATTGCGTTAGTTGTTTCGGCATTAAATTCTTTTCCAAATAAAAATGTTTTAGTAATTGATGCGGGAACTTGTATTACTTTTGATTTTATCAATGCAAAAAAAGAATATTTAGGTGGTGCAATTTCGCTTGGTTTGATGATGCGATATAAAGCTTTACATAATTTTACGGCAAAATTACCGTTATTAACTCCGGAAATTCCAGATAATTATATTGGAGATTCGAGTGAAAAATCGATGCATTCGGGTATTGTAAACGGAATTATTGCTGAAATTGAAGGTGTAATCGAAAAATATGAGCGTGATTTTAATAACTTAACAATAGTTTTAACAGGTGGAGATGCTAAATTCTTGGCTAAACAATTAAAAAAAGGCATATTTGCAAATCCAAATTTTTTATTGGAAGGTTTAAATAGTATTTTGAAATATAATTTATAGTAATGATAAAACGAATTTTTGTAATATGTACTATCCTTTTTTCATTAAAAGGTATAGCACAAAAAAATAGCGATTCCCCTTATTCATATTTTGGTATTGGAGAAGGACAGCGTTCGTCAACTGCCGAACAAATGAGTATGGGAGGAGTAGGTGTTGCATATGGAGATGCATATCATATAAATTTAATAAACCCTGCTTTAGCTTCGAAATTGCGTTTAACTACTTACACTGTAGGGTTAAATACAAGGTCAATTTCTGTAGAATCAAATGAAGGTGGAAAACAAAATGCAAGAAATACATCATTTTCTTATTTAGCATTAGGATTTCCAGTTGGTGAAAAAGGTGGATTTATTGTTGGTTTAGATCCAAAAACAACAGTTGGATATCAATTGACAAGCAGAATTTATGATGGAGAAGACCTTACAGAAACAAATTATTTCAATGGAGAAGGAGGAACGAATAGATTTTTTGTAAACTTTGGTTATAATGTTTATAAAGGTTTAAGTTTAGGAGTTGAAGGTTCTTATATTTTTGGAAAAATTGACAATGAAATTGTAAAGCAAGTTGAAGGAGTTCAATATGCAACAAAATATGGAACAAATTTAAATGTAAAAGGAGCTGTATTAAAATTAGGAGCTTTTTATCAAGCGAATTTAAGTGAAAAATTACAATTAAATTTAGGAGCAACAACTACATTTGAGTCTACTTTAAATTCTGAAGGAAATGAAAGATTCTATACATTATTATTCGTAGATGGTGTAGAAGCACCAAATGATGTATTATTTGATAGAGGAATTGAAGGAGAATATAAAACACCAATGCGATCAGAATTAGGTTTTGGAATTGGTTTAGAAAATAAATGGTATGTAGGATTAGATTATAGCTTCAGAAGTGCCTTAGAAATTCAAGGAAGCGCTTTTAATGTACAAAATGTTGAATATAAAGATTATTCAAGAGTAGCATTAGGAGGATTCTATTTACCAAAACAAAACTCTTTAACTAGCTATTGGCAGAGGGTAATTTACAGATTTGGAGTGAAATATGAAAAGCCAGGAATGGCGGTTCGTCCATCAGGTTCATTACAAGATTTTAAAGAAATTGACGACTTTGGCATATCTTTTGGTCTGGGTCTACCACTAGGAAAGAAATTATCAAATCTGAATTTAGGATTTGAATTTGGAAGAAGAGGTGATAAAGGAGAAGGTTTAATTCAAGAGAACTATTTTAATTTTAAAGTTGGATTATCTTTAAATGATAAATGGTTTAACAAATACAAAATCGATTAATACAAATAAAATAGAAAATTTACAATGATGAAAAGAATCACTTACATAGCACTTTGTTTATTTTTGATGGTAGGTGCTGGATATAAAGCCCAAGCACAGGATGCTTCTGAATGTAACGTAAAGTATAATTTGTTTAGAGGAGATTATAAAGCAAAAAAATACGATTTAGCTTATGATAACTGGTTGTATTGCTTAGATAATTGTCCAAAACTTTCAAAGAACATATATATAAACGGTTTAGTTATCGCTAAAGACAGATACAAAAAAGCTTCTGAAGCGGATAAACCTGCAGCTTTAGCTCTTGTAAAAAGAGTTTATGAGCAAAGAATTGAAAACTTCCCAACGGATTTAGGAAAATTATATGGTTCTTATGCGGCTTTTATGAATAGTGTTGGAGCTCCTAAAGCAGAAGTTGAAGCGTTATTACAAAAAGCGTATGATGCTGATAAATCAAGAATGGGAGGAAAAAATATCTATATGTATTTTGACATGGTATTAAATAAATATAAAGATACTGATGTTCAGAAAGTATTTGATACATATGATGATGTAAGTGAAGGAATCGAGCAACAAAAAGAAGATTATACAAAGAAATTAGCAGCTTTAAAAGCTAAAGAAGAATCTGGTCAAACTTTAAGTGCAAGAGATAAGAAAAATATTAAAACTTATGAGCAAAACTTAGAGAACAACGCTTTAATTGAAGCTGGATTAGATGCTAAAATTTCTGAAATCTCTACTTGTGAAAGATTAATTCCTCTTTATTCTAAAGATTTTGAAGCAAATAAATCAAATGCAAAATGGTTAAAGAGAGCTGTTTCAAGAATGTATGCTAAAGAATGTACTGATGATCCGTTATATGTTCAATTAGTAGAAGCATATGTAACTGCTGAACCATCTGCGGAATCTTCAATTTTCTTTGCAAACATTTTATTAGGAAAAGGAGAGACAAATAAGGCTTTAGAATATTATAACAAAGCGATTGATCAAGAAACTGATAAGTTCAAAAAAGCAAAATACTTAATGAGAGTTGCTGTTGAGATGAACAAAAAAGGTAGAAAATCAGAAGCTAGAAAATATGCAAGAAGAGCTATTCAAAATAACCCAAGAATGGGAGATGCTTACTTATTAATCGCTGCAATGTACGGATCAAGTGCAAACTCTTGTGGAGATGATGAGTTCTCAAAAAGAATGGTTTATGTAGCTGCATTAAATATGGCTAAGAAAGCACAAAGTGTAGATCCAAGTATCGCACCAAAAGCTAGAAAATATATCAAGAGTTACCAAGCGAATATTCCTTCTAAGAAATTAATTTTCCAAAAAGGTTTAGCTTCTGGAACTCCATTTAAAATTAACTGTTGGATTGGAGAAACTGTTAGTATTCCATAACAATGAAACAAAATATAACAGAGAAAATTATAAAAGGCATTGGTATCACGTTTGTGATATCAATGCTTTTTTCATGTGGGAACACAAATAAAGAATTGAATGATTTCTTAGCTAACAAAAATTTACCGATTCGTGTTGGAGAGGATATTCATGATATTCATCAAGATTCTGGAGTTGTCGATTATAAAATGGAAACACCATTATTATATGATTACCAGAATAGAAAAGAACATCCTTACTATGAATTCCCTAAAGGAATAACTATTACAAGTTATGGAGAAGGAGCAGATTCGACTAAAATTACAGGAGATTATGCTATTTCTTTTCAAAAAACAGGAATTTCAGAAATAAAGGGAAATGTTGTTGTTACAAATTATAAAGAGAATTCAATTTTAAAAACTTCACAATTATTTTGGGATCAAAAGGAAGATTATTTCTTCACTGATAAAGATTTTGTTTTATATAAAGGTAGAGATACCATTAATGCAACAGGATTTGAATCAAAAGGAGATTTATCAAAATTGGAAACTCGAAATAATAAAGGAAGTATTAGTTTAAAAGATAAAGAATAGAATAAAAATGGAAAGATTTCAAAAAATAATGCAATATGCATATTTAGTGATAGCATTAGTTTTATTTGTAGAAGGAATTATAAAACTTGTGGGTAATGAAACACCAAAAGGTGTTATAATGCTTATCTTTGCTTTTTTAGCAGTATTTATGTATTTTTTCAAAAAAAGATTTCGAAATAGGTCGAGATTTAAATAACAAATAAAATTTATTAAAATAAAATATGGAAGTAGAAATAATTGTTATTCTTATAACAATTTTATTATCAGCTTTTTTTTCAGGAATGGAAATTGCTTTCGTTTCTGCAAACAGGTTACAAATTGAGCTTGAAAAGAAAAACAAAGGGATATTAGCAACGGTTTTAACAAGGTTAACTAAAAAATCTTCGAAATTTATTACCACAATGTTAGTTGGAAATAATATTTCACTTGTTGTATATAGTTACTATATGGGAGAAGTTTTGGTGAATCTTTTAGGAATAAGCGATATTCTTTTTCAAACAATTATTTCTACACTAGTAATTCTTATTACTGCCGAATTCTTACCAAAGGCGATTTTTAGAATTTATGCTAATGAAGTTCTAAAATTCTTTGCAGTTCCAGCTTATTTATTTTTCATTGTTTTCCATTATATTTCAGAATTTATGACATGGATTTCTGATTTCTTCTTAAGAGTATTTTTTAATGCTAAAGAAGATGTGCAGAAAACCGAATTTAGTAAAGAAGAATTAGGAAATTATATTTCTCAACAATTGGAAAAAGCTTCAGACAAAGATGAAGTGGATTCTGAAATTCAAATTTTTCAAAATGCTTTAGATTTTCACAATGTAAAAGCTAGAGAAATTATGATTCCTAGAACTGAAATTGTTGCTTTAGATGTGACAGATGATGTGGAAGAATTAAAAAAATTATTTGTAGATACTGGTTATTCTAAAATTATTATTTACAAAGAAACATTGGATAGTATCCATGGATATGTACATGCTTTCGAAATGTTCAAAAATCCTAAAACAATTAAATCTGTTCTTTTACCAGTAGAAATGGTTCCTGAAACAATGATGATTAATGATATCTTAAATGTTCTTACTAAAAAGAAGAAAAGTGTCGCTGTTGTATTAGATGAATATGGTGGAACTTCTGGAATAATCACAGTTGAAGATATTGTTGAAGAATTATTTGGTGAAATTGAAGATGAGCATGATACTGTAGAATTGCTTGAAAAACAGTTAAATGAAGAGGAATTTGATTTTTCTGCAAGACTTGAAGTAGATTATATCAATGAAAATTATGGATTGAATATTCCTAAAGAAGAAGCTTATGAAACTTTAGGAGGATTTGTGGTTTATAATACAGAAAATATTCCTGAAAAAAATGAAGTAGTAATCATAGATAACTATGAATTTACTGTTTTAGAAGTTTCAGCGACAAAAATCGAAGAACTTCATTTAAAGATTATTAAAAATTCAAAATAAAAAATTCATTTACCGTAAAGTATAAAAGAAATTAAGAGAATTATAATAAAATCACTTTTATTTTTAAATACTAAATTGTACTTTCGCACTTCGAATATAAAAGAAAATAACTAATGGCAATTTTATCAAAAATTAGAGAGCGTTCAGGTTTCTTAATCGTTATCATTGGTTTAGCATTGTTCGCATTTGTTGCTAGCCCAAAGGATATTATTAATTTTTTCAGTTCTAACAAAGTAAATTCTATTGGTGAGATCGACGGAGAAACTATTTCTCGTAACGAATTAGGTCAAGCAGTTGAAGCTTATAAAGCAGGAAGACAAGGAGTTTCACAAACACAAGCTGTTGATGCAGTTTGGAATAGTTTAGTTAGTGAAAAAATTTATGCTAAACAATTAAAAGAAGCAGGTATTGTTATTGGAGAGAACGATGTATGGGAAGCTATCGTAAATATGCCAGCAGTACAACAAAGTCCATTATTCAAAGATGAATCTGGATTATTTAATGAAGAAAAATTAAAAGAATATATCGCTAATTTACAATCAGAAGCTGAAAGTGGAAACACAGCTGGATGGTACAATTGGTTAAACACGGAAAGAAGTGTAAAGCAAAATTTAGAAAGAACGGAATATAATAACTTAGTAAAATCTGTAATCGGAGCTACTGTTGAAGAAGGTAAAAGAAAATACTACTTCGATAATACAAAGATGAACGCAGATTACGTTTATGTTCCTTATACTTCAATTCCAAATGAAAATGTAACAGTAACGGATGCTGATATTCAAGCTTATATCAATGAAAATGCTGCTAAGTATCAAGTTCAAAATGGAAGAAATATTGAATATGTAAAGTTTGATATTCAAGCTTCTGAAGCTGATATTAAAAATATTAACGAAGAAGTTAAAGGATTAATCGCAGAATTAGAAAAGACAAATGATGAAAACATTTCTTTATTTGTAAATGAAAGTTCTGATATTAAGTATAATGATAACTTATTATACAAAAATCAATTACCAAGTGCTGTTGCAGATACTTTATTTAATACAGCATTAAATGGAGTTTATGGTCCTTATGATGATGCAGGATATGCTAAGATTAGTAAAGTTGTTGCAATCGAAGAAGTACCAGAAATTAAAGCTAGTCACATTTTAGTTGCATATGAAGGAGCTGATAGAGCAAATCCAGAAGTGACAAGAACTAAAGAAGAAGCTAAAAAAGAAGCTGAGAAATTATTAGCTGAAGCTAAGAGAAGAGGAACTGATTTTGCTGATTTAGCTGAGAAAAATTCAGATGGACCTAGTGCTTCAAAAGGTGGAGATTTAGGATGGTTTAAAGAAGGTGCAATGGTTCCTACTTTTAATGACTATGTTTTTGATGCTAAAAATAAAGTTGGTTCTGTAGGTTTAGTAGAAACTGGATTTGGATTCCACGTAATCAAAATTGATGATAAAAAAGCTGAAAAAGCAATTAAATTAGCTACAATCGCTAGAAAAATTGAGCCTTCTGAAGATACAGAAAATGATATTTTCGAAAAAGCTGAATCTTTTGCTGCTGCTGTTTCTGGAAATGGAAATTTTGATGAAATCGCTAAAGAAAAAGGTTATAAAGTTTCTCCAGCAGATGGATTAGATGTTATTAATGATAATGTTCCTGGATTAGGATCTCAAAGATTAATCGTAAACTGGGCTTTTGATGAAGATACTGAAATTGGAGATACAAATCGTTTTGATGTTGAAAATGGATATGTTGTAGTAAGATTATCTAACATCACTAAAAAAGGATTAGCGAAAGTTGCTGATGTTGCTGCTGAAGTTAGACCAATTATTATTAAAGAGAAAAAAGCTGACTTAATTAAAGAAAAAATGAACGGAGCTACTTTAGAAGAAATCGCATCTGCAAATGGTGCTTCTGTAAAGAAAGTTGCTGCTGTTACTTGTGCTAGTCCAGCTTTATCTGGTGTAGGAACTGAACCAGCTGTTGTTGGAGCAATGTCAACTGCAAAAGAAAATGAAGTTTTCTCTAAAATTGTAGGAGAAAAAGGAGTTTTTGCTTTCAAAGTGACTAATAGAGAAGAGCCAGTTGATATCAAAAACTACGCTTCTTATACTGCACAAGAAACTCAAAAATTACAAGGTAGAACAGGACAAATTTATAATGCTCTTAAAGAGTCTTCAAACATCGAAGATTACAGAGAGAAACTATATAAATAAAAATATTAAAAGTTATTTCTTGGAAAAGCGAGTCAATTTGACTCGCTTTTTTTATGTCTAAAAGTGTAAATACTTTCTTATTAGATAGAAAGAAGTATCTTTGCATTTTAAAATAAATAGAAAAATGACGAAGACAATTTCTGGATTTTCGAAACTTTCGAAAGAGGAAAAAATAGAATGGTTATCAAGTACTTTTTTTCTTGATAAAGAACAAGGAATTACTACTTTGAAACAATATTGGAATCCGAATACGAAGTTGCAAGAATTACACGACGATTTTATTGAGAATACAATTTCTAATTATTATTTACCTTTTGGAATTGCTCCAAATTTTGTAATAAATGATAGAGAATATGTTGTTCCAATGGCTGTCGAAGAAAGTTCTGTTGTAGCAGCAGCTTCTTTGGTAGCTAAGTTTTGGTCTAAAAGAGGTGGATTTAAAGCAGAAGTAATTTCAACAACAAAAGTAGGTCAAGTTCATTTTCTATTTAAAGGTGAAAAATCTGAAATTGAAACTTATTTTAATTCTAAAAAAGAAGAATTATTAGAAGCTACAGATTCGATCACTAAAAATATGAGAAAAAGAGGTGGTGGAATATTAGATATTAAACTTGTAGACAAAACTGCGAAATTAGAAAATTACTATCAAATTCATGTGACTTTTGAAACAAAAGATAGTATGGGAGCAAACTTTATCAATTCTTGTTTAGAGACAATTGCTGGTGAATTTGAACGTGAAGATATTCAAATTGTAATGAGTATTCTTTCGAATTATGTTCCTGAATGTGTTGTTAGAGCTGAAGTAAGTTGTCATGTAACAGAGTTAGATAAAAAAACAGGTTTAGAATTTGCTGAAAAATTCTATCAAGCTGTGCAAATTGCCAAAGTGGAACCTTATAGAGCTGTAACTCATAATAAGGGAATTATGAACGGAATTGATGCAGTTGTTTTAGCGACAGGAAATGATTTCCGCGCAATTGAAGCTGGAGCGCATGCTTATGCAGCTAGAAATGGTTCTTATAGTAGTTTAACTGATTGTGAAGTAAAAGATGGAATTTTCCGTTTTTGGATTGAAATTCCTTTAGCTGTTGGAACTGTAGGTGGTTTAACTTCTTTACATCCTTTAGCTAAACTGTCTTTAGAAATGCTTGAAAATCCTTCTTCTGAAGAATTAATGAAGATTATTGCAGTAACTGGTCTTGCACAAAATTTTGCTGCTTTAAGAGCTTTGACAACAACTGGAATTCAACACGGACATATGAAAATGCACTTGACAAATATTTTGAAACAATTAGGTGCAACTGAAGATCAAAAACAAGAAATTGAAACTTATTTTAAAGATAAAACGGTTTCTCATAGTGCTGTAGTAGAAAAATTTAATTCAATGCAAAAATTGGTTTAATGAATCGTTTTTATAGCAACGGAAAATTATTAATTACAGGAGAATATTTAGTTTTAGATGGAGCTAAAGCTTTGGCTGTTCCTACAAAATTTGGACAAGATTTAATTGTTGAAACTTTACAGGAATCTGTTTTACTTTGGGAAAGTTATTCTCATGATGGAAGTGAATGGTTTTCTGCTGAATTTGAATTACCAAAAATTAGATTAAAATCTGCTACATTTCTTTCAGATAATGAAGGAAAAGGTGAAATGATTGCAGAAACACTTCAGAAGTTTTTACATACTTGTAAAGAATTAAATCCATCTTTTTTAACGGAAGCAAAAGGATTTTTAATAAAAACGAATTTGACTTTTCCAAGGGATTGGGGACTTGGTTCTTCTTCTACTTTACTAAATAATTTAGCAGATTGGGCTCAAGTAAATCCATTTGAATTATTGGAAAAATCTTTTTCTGGAAGCGGTTATGATTTAGCTTGTGCTAAAAATGATACACCAATTTTATTTCAAAAAAATGGAATAAATCCATTAATAGAAAAAGTAGATTTTACACCAAAATTTTCAGATCAATTGTTTTTTGTGCATTTAAATCAAAAACAAAATAGTAGAACTGGAATTAAAAGATATAAAGAATTTAAAGGAAATATATCTGCTTATGTTCAAGAAATAGATGTTTTAACACAAGAGATTCTAAAAGCTAAATCCTTAGATGATTTTGAAAAAATAATTCAAGAACATGAAACGATTATTTCACGAATTATAGATAATAAACCAATTCAAAATATTGTTTTTAAAGATTATTTTGGAAAAGTAAAAAGTTTAGGTGCTTGGGGAGGAGATTTTATTTTGGCTACAGGAAATGAAGATTCAAAAAAATATTTTGTGGAAAAAGGATTTCCTGTGATTTTACCATATAAAAAAATGGTTTTATGAAGAAAACAATAGTAATTGGAGGAGGAGCAGCTGGATTTTTTTCAGCAATAAATATAAAAGAGAATAATCCAGAAATGGAAGTAATTATTCTTGAAAAAGCAAAGAATGTATTACAAAAAGTCAGAATTTCAGGGGGAGGAAGATGTAATGTGACACATGCTTGCTTTATTCCGAAAGATTTGACGAAGTTTTATCCTAGAGGAAATAAAGAACTTTTAGGTCCATTTCATACTTTTATGACAGGAGATACAATGGAATGGTTTGAAACTCGAGGAGTTCCTTTAAAAATTGAAGAAGATAATCGTGTTTTTCCTGTTTCGAATGATTCTGAAAGTATTGCAAGTTGTTTGTTGCAAGAAGCAGATAAACTTAATGTAAAAGTTCTTACAGGAAAAGGAGTTCAGAAGATTAAAAAAACTGAAAATGGTTGGAATATATTTACTAAAGAAGATTCATTTGCTTGTGATTATTTAGTTGTGACACCCGGAAGTAGTAAACCAATTTGGCAACTTTTAGAGCAATTAGGACATACAATTATTCCAACTGTCCCTTCTTTATTCACTTTTAATATTAAGGATTCTAGAATTAAAAATTTACCAGGAATTTCTGTTCCAAAAGCAACAGTTTCTGTAGTTAGTGAAAAATTAACAGCAAAAGGACCTTTATTAATAACACATTGGGGAATGAGCGGGCCAGGAATTTTAAAACTTTCTTCATTTGGTGCTCGAATTTTAGCAGAAAAAAAATATACGTTTAAAATAAAAATAAATTGGCTTTCTAAATCATTTTCAGAAATTGAAGAGATTCTAATTGATTTTAAAACTCAAAATCCAAGAAAATTAGTTTGTCAACGATCACCATTTTCAGAAATATCAAAAAGATTATGGGAGCAATTAATTATTACTTCTAAAATAAATGATACAACAAATTGGGCAGATTTATCTAAAAAGCAAATTCAAAAATTATTGGAAGAAGTTGGGGTAGGAATTTATGAGGTACAAGGAAAAAGTACTTTTAAAGAAGAATTTGTAACGGCTGGAGGTGTCGATTTAAAAGAAATTAATTTTAAGAAATTTGAAAGTAGAATTCATTCGAATTTATTTTTGGCAGGAGAAATTTTAAACATTGATGCAGTAACAGGAGGATTTAATTTTCAGAATGCTTGGACAGGAGGATTTATCATTGGACAAAACTTAGGAAAATAAAAAAAGAGAACTCGCCAGAATTCTCTTTTTCCCATAGAAGTATAATCTTAAAAGATAAAAATTAAATAGCCTTATACATGTAATGTTATAGATGTTTTTAAAAAGATAAATTATAAAAGGCTTCTGTTACAATTTATCATAAATAAAAGGTTTTACATTTTGTTTGTTTATCAAAAGAAACCTTTTAATTATATAATAGATGTTTAATAGAGTTTTTTTCTTGATAACACTTCAAATGTAAGTCAAGTTACCTTCAAAAAAAAAACATATAAGTTGTATTTTATAAAATTCATCTAATATTTTATAAAAAACAGGACTGAATATGCTTGTGAAAACCCTTTAAAATAAGGCTTTTATGTTTTTTTATATTTTTGAAGAGATACAAAAACTCATATTTGTTTAAGATTAATTAAAATTGATTTTATCTTTAAGAAGTTGAAAAGAAAAAGGTATTTACTTAAAATACGTGTAAATATTTCGCGTTCTTTTATAGAAAAAAATGAAGAAATTTATAGATAATTTATAAATTCGAAAACTGTAAAAAATCTTCGATAAATTACAACTCTACTTAGGTTATTAATGAATAAAAATTTTGTTTACATAGCTAATAAATCAATCTATAAAGGTGAAAGGAATCTTTATAAAAGAACTCTTTTTGGATGTTTTTTACTTTTATATATTATTGGTTATGGACAAAAAATTGATGAAAAAATATTAGTAAATCAAAGTTTTCAATCCATTCAAAAATACATTGATGCACAACAAATTTACCAAGATGGAATTCCAGTTGAGCGAAATGATTCTTTATACAATTATTACCTAAATGTTTATTTAAAGAAGGCAAAAATCACGCAGAATTATGAAGAAATGATTTTAACGTATTTAAAGTTAAGTACGATTTCTAAAAATGATTCTATCTTAAATAAATACTCTGATAGTATTCAGACGATTTATGAAAAAGTTCGTCCATCTTTTCGAATTATGCATGCTTATTCTTTTAGAGCACAGGATTTATATAGTCGAAATCGTTATAAATTAGCGATAAAAGATTATGATAAAACTGTAGAAATTGCGCAAAAACTTAAAGATGAAGATCAGATTTATTTAACCAAAATGTTCATTGCAAATTTGCATGGAGAAATTGGTGAATATGGAAAAGAATTAGACATTATTGAAGAAGTTTTAAAAGCACATCAACGTAAAAAATTCTCTTGGATGGAGATTTATTATCAAGATATTGCTGCTTCATACATACATAATAATAGGTTAGATTCTGCAAAAGTTTACATTGAGAAAGGAATTAAAGAGGGGGGAACGCAGAAAATTCAATATTTTAATTTGGTAATGTATGCAGGAATGTATCATTATATGAATAAAGATTATCAGAAAAGTATTGATAGCTTACAGAAAGTAAAAACGAATTATTCTGATAAAATTTACCATGAAAGAGAGAAATTATTAGCTGTTGATCTTTATCCAGATTATTATTTAGGGAAAGCAATTTTTGAACAATCTGGGAAAAAAGAAGACGCACTTCCTTATTTTTTGAAAGTGGATAGTGTGATGCAGAAATACAATGATGCAGATTATAATGTGATGGATACGTATGATTTTTTAGTAGACTTTTATAAAGAGAAAGGAGATGCAAAGAATCAATTAAAATACCTAGAAAATCAAATTAGACTTGATAATTATTTAGATGATAAATATCGAACAGTTGTCAATAACATCAATAAAACCTATAGAATTGATGATGTAAAAAAGGCGAAAGATGAGTTGATTACTGAATTACAAGCAGATAATTCTAATTTTATGAATTGGATTATTGGACTTGTTTTATTAGCATTTTCTCTTGGAATTATGATTTTCTTTCAACGTAAAAGAAATAGAGATCGCTTAGAATTATTAAAAACTAGAAATAAAAAATTAAAAGAATATAAAGATATTTCTGAGATTCAGAAAGCTGCTCAAAAAGAAGAAAAAATAGAAGAAGATGTACCAAAAGTTGAAGAGAAAAAAGAAGAAAAGAAAGACTTTGAAATCTCTGAAAAACTTGTGGAAGAAATTTTAGAAAAACTGGAGAAATTTGAGAAATCGACTAAATTTACCAATAAAAAATATACACTTAGCTCATTAGCAAAAGAATTAAATACGAATAGTTCTTACCTTTCTAAAATAATAAATGCAGAGAAAAAACTTAATTTTTCTACTTATCTAAATACACTTCGAATTGAGTTTGCCATTCAAAAATTAAAGGAAGATAAAAAGTTTCGTTCATTTACTGTAAAGGCCATTGCAGAAGAAGTAGGATTTAAAACTGCGCAATCATTTTCAGCTACTTTTTTCAAATATAAAGGACTTTATCCTTCCGCTTTTATTAAGCAATTACAAGAAGATATTAAGGAAGAAAAATCAATTTCTTAGTATTTTAAAACTTCCATTATATTCATTAACATTTCATCCGTTTTAGTCAATTTTTTTACTAAAAAAAGAGAAAATAATGTGTTATAATTCTTCTTTTTTATGGTTAAAATTATCCCAAAAAATATAAGACTTCGCTATTTTACTTAAAAATACTATCATTTTCTGTAGCAATAAAAGCTTTAAAAAGGCAATTTTCTCTCAATTTTTAATAAAATTTAGTGAAAAATCTTAAACTTATTTTTGATACTATATTAATCAATAAATTCTAATAAATATTGTAATTAAGTTAATATTGTATAAAAAAATAGAATTCAAAATAAAGTTAAAATACAGGTGTTATGATGCATTAAATGGATATATTTAACATAATAATATATTACTTTACATTAAATTAACATAAATTAATATATATGATTGTGAATAAAACACTTGTAAAAATCGTAATTTATTAATGTAAAAGCTAAAAAAAGACGGAAAAACTAAAAGAGGTTACTTTAACATTTAAATAACATTTATGTTAAAAAATTTGCTTATAAAAATAACAAATCTCATTTTTGGGCAGATTAATTTATAAAACATGATAGAATGAAAAAAAGAACTAATCTTTTATTAACGTTTCTTTTTGCGTTAATAGCTCAAATTGGTTTTGCTCAGCAGATAACAGTATCTGGTACTGTTTCTGATGACGCTGGTCCACTTCCTGGAGTAAGTGTCGTTGTTGAAGGGACAACTACAGGAACAGAGACTGACTTTGATGGTCTTTATACTATCCAAGTTGAAAAAGGGCAATACTTAGAATTTAGTTTCGTAGGTATGGCTACAGTTAAAAAACTTGTTGGTGACAATACTACAATTGATGTTGTAATGTCAGCAGACAATGTTTTAGAAGAAGTAGTGGTATTAGGATACTCTGATAAGAGTAGAGAAACACTTGCCTCTGCCGTAACAAGCGTTACTTCTAAAGAATTAGAAGAAACTGCTTCAACTACTAACGTTGCAAATGCTTTACAAGGAAAAGCATCAGGTGTAACGGTGACTGCTCAAAATGGTAAGCCAGGACAAACTGCTTTCGTACGTGTACGTGGAGTTGGGTCTATTGGTAGTGGATTAGAACCATTGTACATTGTTGATGGTGTTGCAATCAGTGAAGCTGATTTGAACTTAATTAACAATGCTGATATCGAAAGTATTTCTGTTTTAAAAGATGCTGCAACTGCTGCTATTTATGGTGCGAGAGGATCTAATGGAGTTGTTGTTATTACTACAAAAGGTGGTAAGAAAGATAGAGATGCTAAATTTACTTTAAGTTCTCAAATTGGATTTTCTGAAAGAATTGATGATGGATGGGATTTAATGAATGCTGAAGAAAAATTAAGATACGAGAAAGAATTGAACATTGGAGTTGGTGCAAGTGCTACTGATGAAGAAGCTGCTGCATTAATCAGAAATGATCATGACTGGAGAGAAACTTTATTAAGAAAAGGATTCACTCGTTCTAACTCTTTATCTGTTTCTGGAGGTACTGATAAAACTACTTACTTCGTTTCTTTAAAGAATGAAGAAGATACAGGTATTATCGAAGGATTAGATGGATATAAGAGAACTACAGGACGTGTTAACTTAACTTTTGATGCTAGAGATTGGTTAACAATTGGAGCTAAAACTGGAGCTTCTTATACTATTTCTCAAGAACCAAGAGATAGAAATAACGTACAGAACCCATTTAGAGCAATGTATACTTACAACCCATACGAAACTGTTTTTGAATTAGACGGTGACGGAAATGTTGTTTTAGATGATAACGGAAATCCTGTATATAACTTTACGCATGCTGGATTCTCAATTTCTGAGGCTATTAAAAATAACCCAGAGAGTGATAAATTCTTAAGAATTTTCTCAACTTTAAATGCAGATGTGAAATTTACTGAAAATCTTGTTTATACTACTAAAGTTGGTTTAAACTACAGAAGATTTAAAGGAGAATACTTTGTAAAACCAGGATCAATCTTAGATGGATACGTTGGAGATGCTGACGCACCAGGTTCTAAGAGAGATAGTGGTTCTGATAGATTTGGATTTAACTTCCAAAATGTATTAAAATACAAGACTACTATTAATGAAAAGCATAACATTAGTGGATTAATCTTATCTGAGTACATCACTAATGTATTTGAAAGCTACGATTTAAGAAGTAAAGGATTCCCAACTGATAAGTTTGATGAGCAAGTAAATGCTTCTGATCCTACAAGTGCTAGTACTAATAAATCTGAAGATGCAACTTTCTCTTTAGCTGCTTCTGTTGATTATGATTACGATCAAAAATATATCGCTTCTGCTTCTTTCAGACGTGATGGATCTTCAAGATTTGGTAAAAATAATCGTTATGGTAACTTCTGGTCAGCTTCTGCTGCTTGGAATATCGGAAACGAAGATTTCTTAAAAGATGTTGAGTTCTTAAGTGCATTAAAATTAAGAGCATCTTACGGTACTTTAGGAAATGATAGAATTGGAAACTATAGATATTTAAGTTTATATTCTTTCGGATCGTATAACGGAAGTTCTGCTTCTTTCCCTAATAGAACAGAGAATCCTGACTTAAAATGGGAGAGTAAAGCTATTACTGATATCGGATTAGAATATGGATTCTTAAATGGAAGAATTCGTGGGGTAATCGATTACTATAAATCAGTAACTTCAGACTTATTATTTGATAAAATTTTAGCATTTGAGCAAGGAGCACCTTTCTTAGTTGTAGCTCAAAATACTGGAGAAATTCAAACAGAAGGTTTAGAATTTGAATTAAGTGGAGATGTTATTAGAAATAAAGATTTCAAATTAACTTTAGGAGGTAACATTGCATTCGCTAAAACAAGAGTAAACCAATTAGTTGATGGTGAAGATATCATCACTGGAGGATTAATCTTAAGAGAAGGTGAAGAGGTTTATACACACCACTTAGTAAGATATGCTGGAGTTAACCCAGAAACTGGATTAGCTCAATACTATGACAAAGAAGGAAATATTACTGATCAGTATAGCGCTGATGACGCTGTTGCTTTAAGTGGTAAATCTGTAAACCCTGATTTTGATGGAAGTTTCTTTACTAGAGCTCAATACAAAGGATTCGAGCTTTCTGCTAACTTCTACTTCAAATTCGGAAACTACATTTACAACAATATTAAAGCTGATTTAGAAAGTGATGGATCAAATGCATTTGATAACCAAAGTGTTTCTGCATTTAACTACTGGAAGAACCCAGGTGATACAGGAGTATTACCAATTCCACAACAAATTAGTGGAATTCGTTCAGATTTCGCTTCAGATCGTTTCTTACAAGATGGTTCATATATCCGTTTAAGAACTTTAAAGTTAGGATATACTGTACCTAGAGATTTAGTTGAGAAATTAAAACTTTCTGATGTGAAATTATATGTTCAAGGTCAAAACTTATGGACTTGGACTAAAGAATACGAAGGTGATCCAGAGGTTGGAATTGGATCTGGAGAAGGAGCTGATGTAACTCCTGGAGCAAGATCATTATACTCTTACCCAACAACTAAAACTTATTTAGTAGGGTTAGATATTTCTTTCTAATAACTTAAAAGCGAAAAAAATGAAATTAAATAAAATATTAATTGGAGCATTAGTTGCAGCGATGACATTATCGTCTTGTGATGATGCTTTAGAAAAAGGACCTTTCGATTCAATTGACGCAGGAACTGCATTCGAAACTGTTGCTGATTTTGAAAATGCAACAAGAGGTCTTTACAACGGATTTACAGGTAATGATGGTCCTTCTGGAACTGAGTATTTCGGAGGAGGAATTTACATCGCACCAGATGTAGCTTCTGACAACTTAATCGTTAACCAATCTGGTAGACAAACAAGAAAAGTTTTATTCGACTGGAATCATGATGCTTCTTCAAGTGGATTTACTTTATATGCTGATGCTTATAATGTAATCAACAGAGCAAACAAAATTCTTGAGAATATTGATAACTTAAATGATGGAGATTTTAAGAATAAAACAAAAGCACAAGCTTTAGCTGCAAGAGCAATTGCTCATTTTGATTTAGCTAGAACTTATGCAAAAATTCCTTCTCAAGGTGCAGATGCAAATGCATCAATGGGAGTTGTTTATGCAAATTCTTCTGATCCTTTCTTATTACCTGCTAGAGAAACTGTAGCTGAAAACTATACGCATATTATTGCTGATTTAGAAGAAGCTAAATCTCTTGCAACTGCTGATGTTAGTACATTAAATGTATTCTCATTAAACACAATTAACGGATTCTTATCAAGAGTTTACTTATATAACGGTGAAAACCAAAAAGCTGTTGATGCTGCAAATGCTGTAACAACTGGTGTTGCACCAAGAGCTGAGTTTGCTAACATCTGGAAAGATGCTTCTGATGCTGGAGTAATTGCTAAGTTCTTAATTACTGATATTGATAATGTTGATATCGGAACTGAGTACTCACAAACTTCTTCACAAGGAACTCGTTCAGAGTATGTTGTAGATTTAGATTTCTATAACTTATTTGAAGATGAAGATATCAGAAAAGCTGCTTATATCTTTACTGGTTCTTTCGCAGGAAATAACTATAACCACGTTGGTAAATATTTAGGAAAAACAGGACAGGTTAACGGAATTGTTGATTCTAAGATTTTAAGAGCTGGTGAGGTTGTTTTAAATAAAGCTGAGGCTTTATATAACTTAGGAAACGAAGCGGAAGCTTTAAATGCATTAAATTCATTAAGACAAAATCGTTATGATGGATTTACTCCTGGAACTGAAACAGGAACTGCTTTATTAGATGCAATCCGTTTAGAAAGACGTTTAGAATTAGCTTTCGAAGGACACAGATTCTATGATTTAAAACGTTGGGGATTATCTATTAATAGATCTGATAATGGAGATCAAGCTGATGGTTCTGGAATTCCTGCTGTAAACAAAGTTTTAGATGCTGGAAGTTTCAAATTCCAATTAGCTATTCCTCAGGGAGCTATTAATGCAAACTCAAACATGGTTCAAAACCCTGGATACTAATTTTCATTATATCTCATTATAAATTTTAGATATAGAAGACCCTAAAATCATTGCGATTTTAGGGTTTTTTTTATTCTAAATCGAAATAAATTTGCTCAATTAATTCTTTTTCAGATTTATATAGAACAAACTCTCCATCTTTAATATAAGATATTTTCCCTGTTTCTTCAGAAACGACAATACATAATGCATCAGTTCTCTCAGTGATTCCTACAGCTGCTCTGTGCCTTAAACCAAATCTAGCAGGTAAATGTCTTGCTGAAAGTGGTAAAACGACTCTCGTGGCTTTTATAACGTTTTCTTGAATAACAATTGCACCATCATGAAGTGGACTATTTTTATAGAAAATACTTTCTAAAATAGGTGCGTTTAATTCAATATGCATTTTATCTCCTGTGTGTGTTACAAAATCTAAACTTTGATTTCTTTCAATAACAATTAAAGCTCCAGTTCTTTTTTCAGACATTTGAAGACATGTTTGTACAATTGTTTCAATATCTGTATCTGTTCCAATTTCAGATTTTAAAAACATTAATTGTTTCAAGAAATTTCTTTTGGAAGTAAAATTTGTAGAACCAATCATCAATAAAAATTTTCGGATTTCTTGTTGGAAAACGACAATTAAAGCAATTGCCCCTCCACTAATTAATGTTCCTAAAATTCCACTTAACATTTCCATGTGTAATGCTTGTGTGACTTTCCAAATCAAAAACACAATGGTAATTCCAATAAAAATATTTATTGCAACAGTTCCTTTTAATAATTTATAAATGTAGTATAAAAGTATAGCAACGAGTAAAATATCTAAGACATCAAGTAAGCGAAATTCTAAAAAATCCAAAATGTTGTATGGTTTTGATACGGTTTCTATCAAAATTACTATTTTTTATCAAAGAAAAAACTTCCAATCTTGTATTTCTTCCGATTCTGTGTCTAAGCATGATAGAAATCACTTAAATTAAAGGATAAATACGTATTTTTACAGAAATTTATAAACATGGAAATTACAATTCTTACTTTTGGAATTCTCTCTGATTTATTAGAAAAAGAAGAATTTCAAGTTCAGTTAACTCCAGAGATGAATGTCTTAAATTTTAAACAATATTTACTTGAAAATTTCTCAAAATTAAATGGATATTCTAACTTTAGTGTAGCAATCAATGAAACATACGCTTCAGATGATACCATAATTAAAGAAAAAGATATAATTGCACTAATTCCACCTGTAAGTGGAGGTTAAAAATTTAAAGTATGAACGAAAGAATTTCTATTAAAGTAACTTCTTGTCCACTGAAATTAGAAGATGCTTACAATTTTGTAGAAGATCCTTCTTGTGGAGGAATTTCTGTTTTTGTTGGAACAGTAAGAAATGAAACACAAGGTAAAAAAGTACTTCGACTTGATTTTTCTGCTTATGAGCCAATGGCGATTAAAGAAATGGAAAAAATTGCAGAAGAAGCATTGGCGAAATTTTCTATTACAAAAATTGCTATTCACCATGCAATTGGAATTTTATCTGTGACAGAAATTCCTGTGATTATTGCTGTTGCTTCCCCTCATAGAAAAGATGCTTTTAAAGCATGTGAATTTGCAATTGATACCTTAAAAGAAACAGTTCCAATTTGGAAAAAAGAACATTTTGAGTGTGGCGAAGTTTGGGTAAATGCTCATCCATAAAAATATAGAAACCATTTATAATGTATATAAATGGTTTTATTTTTTATAAAAATGCACTTAAGAAAATACCTCCCATTGCTAAGAAATAAATAATAAAAATTAAGAAAGATATTCCTGCTAAACTAACTCCGATAATTGCACAAATTCTTCCAGTTTTTACATTGTTAAAAGAAGATTGTGTATAATTTTTTGGATTATTTTTATACAAAGCCATTGCTTTATTTGCTAAAACTAAGCTGATAATTCCCAAAATTAATCCTGGTATTGCATAAAAAAAACAACCGATAATTGATAAAATTCCCATCACTAAAACTGCTGTTGCATTTGGTAAATCAGGTGTAGGAAAGAAATTCTCTTGAAAGGTTTGTTTTTGTATTAAATCTTTTTCTTCCATATTTTGTTAAATTTTGTCAAAAGTAGAAAAATATCTCAAATATTTTATTAATAAATAATTTCTTATAAAAATTTTGGAAATAATAATATTCTAGAGATGAATTAGATATAATTATTGAATGAATCCATAAAAATTGTATATTCGGCTTAAATTTAATTAACCTAAACTATTTAAGAAGCTATGGATGCACAAAAAGTGGATTTATTTTTAACAACAAACGCAAAATGTTTTGAACCTCACCATATTAATTTCATCAGAGAAAAACTTCTTACAATGGATGAAGCTAAATGGGTACAATTACAAGCTTTGGCTTTAAAAGATCCAACAACTATTTTAATTATCTCTATTTTCGCTGGAAACTTAGGAATAGATAGATTTATCATTGGAGATACTGGAATGGGATTAGGAAAACTTTTAACTTGTGGTGGTTTTGGAATTTGGGCAATCGTTGATTGGTTCATGATTCAAGGAGCAACAAGAGAAGCTAACTTGAGAAAATTACAAGCAATTTTAGTATAATTTAAATGCAAAATAGATTTAGATTTTATCTTATTACAATTGTAGTAATTCTGATTGGCTATTTCTATTTAATATATTCTTATAGAAGTAACAATTCTTCTACGATGGCTTTTTGCTTCTATAAGAATATTCTTTCTTTTCCTTGTCCAACTTGTGGAACAACTCGAAGTGTTTTAGCTTCTTTTAAAGCCGATTTTTACAATGCAATTTTTACTTTCAATCCTTTAGGAATTTTATATGCATTTTTATTAATTGTAATTCCTGTCTTTGTTTGTATCGATTTAATTTTTAAAAAATCATTTGTTTATCAATCATATCATTCTATTTTAGAACAATTAAAAAATAAAAAAATTAGTATTCCTCTTATTTTATTACTTATTTTAAATTGGATTTGGAATATTTATAAAGAATTATGAGAACAGAAAATTTCGCATACCAGCCTGAAGAATATGAATTTGAAAAAGCTTCAAATGCTTATTTAATTTCATTATTTATGTTAATCTTAGTTTTACCATTACCAATTATTAATTTAATCGGAGCTTTAATTTTTTATCTAGGAAATAAAAAAAGTACACCTTTCGTACGTTGGCATTGTATGCAAGTTATTTTATCTCAAATCTTTTTGTTAATCATAAATAACATAACACTTTTTTGGACTTTATTTGTTTTATCAAATGACTTAGCATTTACAAGCATTCATAAATTAATTTTAAGTCTAGTTATTTTTGGAAATATTCTAGAATTAATAGCAACAGTTTATACTACTTATGAAGTTAAAAAAGGAAAACATATAAAATGGTTGGTTTTCTCTAATATTACAGACCATTTTTTTAGTGATGATATGGATAAAAAAGAATCAAATATATTTTTATAATAAAAACTGAAATAACAAATAGCCATTTCAGTTTTTAAATATTTTCTAGAAATTGTGATCAAACATTTCTGGATTTGGATTTAATATCGCTTCAAATCCAAATAAAATGATTACAATAATTGCTGAAATTACATAAATAACACTTAAAGCAATTCCAATAATTGCACAAACTCTTCCAGCTTTTAAGTTTGCCAAACCTGCTGGGTTAAATCTTTCAGGATTTTCGTTGTAAGCTTTTAATCCACTACTTGCCATAACAACTGCTATAATTCCAAGGATTAATCCTACGAATCCATAACAAAAACATCCTAGAATAGATAAAATTCCTAAGACTAAAACGGTAGTAGAATTTTTAATAGGTTCTTTTAATCCGAACTCTTGATTTGAAAAGTTGTCGTTTTCCATATAATTAATTTATTTTAAAGATTAAATTTAATTTCCTTATAAAAATTGTTTTATAATTAAGTTTAAAACCATAATAATAACAGAAAAAATAAAAGAGAATTTTATTATGGAAGCACCTTTTTTAAACTTAAAAATCAGATGAAAAAATGTAAAAGAAAAAGTAAATAAAACAGGTAATAAAGCTGGGAATAATTTTAGACTTTCCAACAAATTTCCTCTCATCAAAGCAATCAACGAACGTTGAAATCCACAACCATAACATTCAATTCCAAAATACTTTACATAGAAGCAAGAAAGCATATTACTTTCCATCCAATTTATAATTTCAGACATTTATTTTTTGTAAATTTTTAACTGTTAAATCTTTTAAAATCAATCATTTTAAATCGAAATATTAAGTAATTTAAAGGTAATCGAATAAAATACTAACCTTAAATACTTAACAATTATGAGATTAACTTTATTAATTTTCTTCTTATTTTTTGCTACCCATTTGCAAGCACAAAGTACTAAATATGAAGATAAAATTATGCATTATGGAGCAGGAAATTTTGCTGCTGCATCCACATCTGTTTTTTATAATTTAGTTACACCAAAAGAAAAAAGAAGTAAACTTTGGAAAAGTGTTTTCTGTTTTGCTTCTGCAACTTTAATTGGTTTAGGTAAAGAATTATATGATCAACGTTCACAAGGTGAATTTGATGTGAAAGACCTTGGAGCAACAATGCTCGGAGGCTTAACAATTGTAATTGTAATCAATTAAAAAAATATAAAATAAATCTACCCTAAACGATTTCCATTTTTCTCAGTAAAAAAGAAGCATTCATATTTTTACAAACCCCATTTTTAAAATGGTAATCAAAATGTAATTCATCATTTATAATTTCTGCATCGAAATAAAAATTCTTCACTTGAGAGAAATCTTCTTCCATTTTACATAAACTTAAATCATGTGTTGCAATAATTCCTGTAGAACCTGAATGCACTAACTTTGTAACAAATTTTTGCGAACCTTCAGCTTTATCTTTACTATTTGTTCCTTTTAAAATTTCATCTAAAATGATAAAATAGGTGTCATTTTTCATTTCTTCGACAATGAATTTTAATCGAGTTAACTCAGAAAAGAAATAAGAAGAATCATCCGCCAAAGAATCTGAAGTTCGCATAGAAGTAATCAATTTTATCGGAGAATATGCAAAACTTTTTGCACAAACAGGCAAACCGATATTTGACATTACAATACTTAAAGAAACGGTTCTTAAGAAAGTACTTTTTCCTGCCATATTCGCTCCTGTAATTATGAAAAATTCCTTTGAATGAATTGTATAATCATTGTCAATTCGAACTTTTTCATCCAATAAAGGATGTCCTAATTCTTTTGCTTGAATAACAGTTTCGTTGTTTACAATTTTTGGAAATGTATATGTTGGATGATTAAAAGTATAATTTGCCAAAGAATTTTCTGCATCAAAAAAAGCTAAAACAGAAAACCAATTTTCTACTAAATTTTTGTGTTCTGAAATCCACTTTTCAATTTTTAATATTTGTTGAATATCCCATAAAAACAAACCATTTCCAATGATTCCAAAAAAGATATTATTTCTTTGATCTAATGCATCAATTGCTTTTGAAAATTGTCTTAAAACTTCGGAAGCTTTTTTGTTTTTTGTTCGAATTAATTGATGTTGTCCTTTTAAAATTTCTGTATCAAATGAAGTATTTTCAATCATGTTTAACAACAAATGATATTGTTGAAAATTCGACTTCATTTTTGAAACTTCTTCATATAAAACACCTATTTTCTTTAAAAATCTGCCTGTAATTCCTAAACCGATAAAAAACCATAAAAATAAAATAGTAAATGGAATAAATTCAAAGAATATTGCTAAAATCAATAAAAAAGAAATAGATGAAAATGCAATTGAAATTCCTTTAAAAGAAGTAGGAATAAAAGAAACATGAGATTTTAAAAAGGAGATAATTTTTTCCTCTTTCGTTTCTGTTTTTACTTGTTGTGCTTTTGCAGTAAAATCTTGTCGCCAAATTGCTTTTTCAGCTAATTCTTGAATTGCTTTTTGTTTTTTTTGAATATTTTCGATGTGATTTTCTGTAAGAATTGAAGCAAGTTTTTTCTTTCCAGAAAGTGTAGCTGTTCGATTTAAAAACTGAAAAAAAGAACCTTTTCCAAATAAATCAATATCATAACTATAAAAATGTTTTGGATTGATAAATTCTTCTCCAGTTTCTAGTGTTACTTTTTCTTTATTTAAAATTTTTAATTCTAAATCATTAATCGCGATTTTCGAATTAATTTCATTTCTTTTTCTTTGTAAATCGGTATGTTTTGAAACTAAAAATAAGAAAAGTGAAATACCAATAATTAAACTTCCAATCATAAATTTTGCATCTCCAAAATAATAATAAAGCGCAAAAACTGTCAGTAAAAAAACCGTAAATCGGATAATACTAGAATAGATTAATTTCTTTTTTAGTTCTTGTTGTATTGTAGTTGCTTGTTGTTTTTGTTCTTCATAAAACAACGCAGGATTATCATATTTCATAAGCTTCAATTCCTCCTTCTAAACTTAAAACTTTTATTTCAGGAAATTTTTCTTTAAAAATCATTAATGCTCCATAACTTGTAATTCCAGTTCCACAAACCAAAATATAGGTTTTCTCTTTATCTAAATCTGTTTCCTCTAACCAATCAGGAAAATCGTATAATGGAATTCTTTCCTGAACTTCAAAAGGCAATTCAGCTTCTTCATCAGACATCACAGAAATTTTAAGGTAAGAAGGATTTGCTATTTGTTTTTTAAAATTTTCAGGTGAAATTTTAGTTTCTTCTTCAATTTCACAAGTTTCAATTTCATATTTTTCTTGTTCGAAAGCATTTCTAATTCTACCTTTTGTAAAAGAGTTTTTACATTTAATTTTTTGTTGATTATTAGAAAGAGAATTATAAATTAAAAGACAATTTTCCAAAGGTTTTCCAATTCCTAAAATGATTTTTAAAACTTCATTTGCTTGTAACATTCCAATAAATCCAACAATTGGATTTAAAGTTCCAGCTTCTTCACAATTTGGAATTGTATTTTCAGGAATTTCTGGGAAAATATCTCTTAAATTAGCTGTTCTTTCTTCATTTTCTGTTGGAAGATTAAAACTAGCAACATAACCATCATATTTGTAAAGCGAACCATAAACCAATATTTTATCATTCAAAACACAAATATCATTTAAAAGATATTTTATTGGAAGACTATCTGTACAATCGACAATAATATCAAAATCTTTAACCACATCAAAAGCATTTTGTTTGGAAATTGCTTTTTCACTTGTGCTAATATCAATTAATGGATTTAGAAGAGAAATGTGATTTGCAAGAACTTTGGCTTTATTTGTTCCAATATTTTTTTGTGTAAAATAAGTTTGTCTGTGCAAATTAGAAATAGAAACCGTGTCAAAGTCGATTAAATGTAATTTACCAATGCCGCTTGCTGCTAAATTAATTGCAACAAAATTACCTAATCCCCCACAACCAACAATCAATACTTTTGCCTTCTCAAGCTTTTCCTGTCCTGATTTTCCAACTTCTTTTAATGTAATTTGTCTTTGGTAAAAGTCTTTAAATAAACTTTTGTCTTCCATAAGCTTTCTATTTAAAAATTCCTCTCTTAAAGATATAAGAGAGGAATTTCATGTTATTTTTTCAAATTTTCTTTTGCTTGCTCAAATTCTGTTGGAGTGTTTACGTTGTGAATTAAATTTGTATCCACTTCCACTAATTCTACATCAGAATTGATTAAAACTTTTCTTGGACATGAATATCCTTGTGCTAAATAATTCATTAAAACAGGATATGCTTTTGGTTCCCAAATTGTAATTAATGGTTCAGGAAATTCATTATCTATTCCTTTAATTGCTGTTGCAATCTTTTTTGGATTACGTTTTTCAATTAAAAGTTGAATTAATTTTTCATCAACATAAGGTAAATCAGTAGCGATTACTAAATAAGCTTCATTCGGATTATTCATAAAAGCAGAACAAATTGCTCCGAAAGGACCTAAATCTAAAAACTTATCAGGAATGATTGCATAATTTAAATCGTCATTATTTTCTCTTAAAGAAAGATAAACTTTTCCGATTAATCGTTGCTCTTCCAATTCAGGATTTGCTAAAAGTTGTTGTTGCTCAGAGAATGCTAATCCTTGTTCTAAAAGTTCTACTAAAAACTCTCTTTGTGGCATTCCATGATATTCTAACATTCCTTTATCTCTTCCCATTCTTGTACTTTTTCCTCCGGCTAAAACTAAACCGTTTAAGATTGGACGATTTTCAACAAGAAGTTTTTCAATATGATTTGTGATACTTTCTAAATCTTTAATATGATATGTTGGAACATCTGCAACTGCTGGATATTTTTGTAGAATAAAATCGAAAACTGGCATTCCAACATCTGTTTTGATGATAAATTGGATATTGTCAATTTGTTTTAATCTTTTAAAAACAGAATTTTCTTTTTCTCTATCTAGAATTAAAATTTGTTTTTTTCCTGGAAAGTGATTTCCATTCACAAAAGTCAAATCGTGTTCAGAGAAACGAATTCTTTCAGAGTATTTATTCAAATTTGCAGCAGCTTTCATCGCTAAACTTCCTGAATGATGAAAAGTATATGTGTT
This sequence comes from Aureivirga marina, assembly GCF_015767265.1. Classification (GTDB taxonomy): domain Bacteria; phylum Bacteroidota; class Bacteroidia; order Flavobacteriales; family Flavobacteriaceae; genus Aureivirga; species Aureivirga marina. The sequence continues at coordinate 606,708 of NZ_JADPIB010000001.1, read as the reverse complement.
GAAAACTGGAGCAACAGCAGTGTCACTATGATATGCGTCTAAATATCCGATGCTATATTTTTCATGTAATCTATTAGCTACTTCTTTAACTAAATTGGTAATTATGGAACATTTTACACCTAAGATAGATAATTCAAAAGGAGCATAAACGCCGTTCGTTCTTCTTTGTAATTTCGTGTGTTTTGTATGTTTCTTCATTTCAAAACTCTTTATCATGATATTTATAAGCAGTTTGCGCTTACAAAGTTACTTTATTTATTGAACTCAATTAAACATTTTTAGTCAAAATTCTTCAGAAAATTGCTTAAAAATCAGAATAAAAAAGAAATGAGTTCTTTTTAGAAACTAATTGGTTTTTAAAACCGTTTATCAAAAATAGGAAATGGAAAATGAAACAGGAAACAAATAGAGAATTTCTGCTTTTTTAGATGAAATATTTTTCAATACCTTTACGAAAATGCATAAAAAAATGAGAAAATTAACATTACTAATTTTGAGTACTTTTTTGTTTGTGAATTGTAGTGCTCCAAAAAAAAATATAGATACTTCGAATCTAGAAAAAAATGAAAAAGGACAATTTGTTGCGATAAAAAATAAACATGGAAGTTTAGTTGGAGTTGCTACAAAAGACAATTTGATGGAAATTCCATATTCGGTTTGGTTTAATAGAACTTTTGATCGCTATAAAATCAAGCAAGATATTATTGGAAATTTAAAACAGAATAATTCGGATATCAAGATGGAGATTTTTATGGGAACTTGGTGTAGTGATAGTAGAAGAGAAGTTCCGAGATATTATAAAATTCTAGATGAAATTGATTTTGATTTAAACAATACAGAATTGATTATGGTGGATTATGAAAAAGAAACTTATGATCAATTGCAAAAAGGAAAGAATATTATACGTGTTCCTACTTTTATTATTTATGAAAATGGAAAAGAAATCGGAAGAATCGTTGAAACACCCCAAGAATCCTTAGAAGAAGATCTAAATAAAATACTTCAAAAAGAATCTTATACACCTTCAGTTGTAGAGTAATTTAGCATAAACTTTACACTTTTGATAGTTTTTTTGCTAGAAAAAACCTCTATATTTGCCCTCTCAGTATACTTAATAAAGTAACTTTAATTTTTATCATTTATGGTAAAAATTAAAGTTGCCTTCAACTTTATTAAAATTAACCCCGCAAAAATTGAAGGAACAGTTTTAAAATTTGCAATAAAAATTCTAAATTAGATATAGAATAAAAATTTTAGAATTGGAGTGATAAAATGTGCTATTTTTTAAAATTGTCCTTAAAATAATTTTTTAGAAGTTTTTAAAAAGAGATTAAGATATTACTGAAATTTTAGTATATTTAATTTAAATGTAAAACTTTGTACAACAGGGTTGTATGAAGAAAAGAATAAATAGATTATATCAATGATTAAGATAAAAACACGCGAAGAAATTGAATTATTACGCGAGAGTGCACTTATTGTATCAAGAACTTTAGGAATTTTAGCAAAAGAAGTAAAACCAGGAGTAACACCTTTACAGTTAGACAAAATTGCAGAAGAATTTATAAGAGATAATGGAGCTACACCAGCATTTTTAGGATTGTATGGTTTTCCGAATAGTTTATGTATGAGTCCTAATGAACAAGTGGTACATGGAATTCCTACAGATACACCTTTAAAAGATGGAGATATTATTTCTATTGATTGTGGTGCATATAAAAATGGTTTTTATGGAGATCATGCTTATACATTTCCAGTAGGAAATGTTGATGAAAAAACTTTACAATTATTAAAAGTAACAAAAGAATCTCTTTACGAAGGAATTCGTGCTTTTAGAGCAGGAAATAGAGTAGGAGATGTCGGTAATGCAATTCAAACTTATGTTGAAAAATATGGGTATGGAATTGTAAGAGAATTAGTAGGTCATGGGATTGGACGTGAAATGCATGAAGATCCAGAAATGCCTAATTACGGAAAGAAAGGTAGAGGTAAAAAATTTGCTGATGGAATGGTGGTAGCAATTGAGCCAATGATTAATATGGGAACTCAAAAAATTAAACAACATAAAGATGGATGGACTATCACTACAAAAGATAATCTTCCAAGTGCCCATTTTGAGCATGATGTTGCTATTGTTGATGGAAAACCTGAACTCCTTTCTACATTCAAATATATCTACGATGCTTTAGGTATTGAAAGCAATGAAGAAGACGAATTTAGACAAATAACAACAATTTAAGTATGAACTATTACAATGAGGAGTGGAAACTTTATCATTGCGATGATTGGCTACCAAATCAAAAATTTTTGGTATCCAATCATGGCCGTGTGAAAAGCTTAGTCGCTGTTTCCGAAGGAAGACTCTTAAAAGGTGGAACCTCTCAAGGTTTTTTAATTATCAATCATATCAAAAAAAAGGATGGAAAGAGAACGGGGCGATATTTCCATAGAATGGTTGCAGAACTTTTCTTAAATAAAAAAGAAGACGATCAGTATATCATTCATAAAAATTATGATAAGAAAGATAATAGAGTAAGCAATTTAAAATGGGTAAATAAAGAAGAATGGGTTGCCCATCAAAAGAAAAATCCAAATGTTATCGAGGCAAAATTAATGCGAAAAACAAAAAGGCATTATAGCAAGCTTACAGAGACACAAGTAAAAATGATTAAGAGAAAAATTTTAGATCCAAATCGAAAAACTAGAATGAAAATAATTGCAAAACAATACGGAATATCGTTAATGCAATTATACAGAATCAAATCTGGAGAAAATTGGGGCAATGTAAGCCCAGATAATGTTTAAAATTTTCTTTTATTTTTTTAAAAACATTATCACACTTTTTTATTTTTGCTTTGAAAAATAGAATAAATTAACCCCCACACCTATTTTTACATTTTTAGAATGCGAATATTTAAGCTAGTATTGAATACAATACCTAGACCTTTGTTAATTAAAGCTAGTTATATTGTAAAACCATTTATTGCGTTAGCATTAAAAGGAAACCGTTATACAGATCCGATTGATGGAAAAAGTTTTAAAAAATTCCTTCCTTATGGATATGGAATACAACGACCTAATGTGTTGGCTCCTAGTTCCCTTTCATTAGAAAGACATCGCCTGATGTGGTTGTATTTACAGAATGAAACAGATTTTTTTACTGCTAACAAAAAAGTTTTACATATAGCGCCGGAACAATGTTTTCTGAAAAGATTTAAAAAACAAAAGAACTTAGATTATATCACAGCCGATTTATATTCGCCAATTGCTGATGTAAAAGCAGATATTTGCGACTTACCTTTTGAAGATAATTCTTTTGATATTGTCTTTTGTAATCATGTTTTAGAACATATAGAAGATGATAAAAAAGCAATGTCTGAATTATTTAGAGTAATGAAACCAAATGGTTTCGGGATTTTTCAAATTCCACAAGATTTATCTAGAGAAGAAACATTTGAAGATTTCTCTATAACTTCTCCCGAAGAAAGAGCAAAACACTTTGGACAATATGATCATGTTCGAGTTTATGGAAAAGATTATTTCAATAAACTTAGAAATGCTGGTTTTAATGTGGAAGAAGTGAATTATAATAAAAAACTTACAGAAGAATTAGTGGATAAATATCGTTTATGTAAAAACGAAATCTTACCTGTTTGTAGAAAAAAATAAGAATTTTCTTCATTATTAATGTAAAAAAGATACTGATGAATTGTTTTGATTTTTTGAAGTATCTTTGTCGCTATGAAAGGAATTGTAATTAAATCTACAGGAAGTTGGTATCAAGTTCGTCATGAAGATGGAACGATTTACCAATGTAGAATTAGAGGGAAATTTAGAATTAAAGGAATCAAAAGTACAAATCCAGTTGCGGTTGGAGATATAGTTGATTTCGAATTGGAGCCAAAAAAAGATACAGCAGTTATCACTGATATTCACGAACGTAAGAATTATATCGTTCGTAAATCTGTAAATCTTTCTAAAAGGACACATATTATTGCTTCAAATATTGATATAGCTTTTTTATTGGTAACTATTGATAATCCACCAACTTTTGAAGGATTTATCGATCGATTTTTAGTTACTGCTGAAGCTTATCAAATTCCTACCGTAATTCTTTTCAATAAAATTGATACAATCACTGAAGAAACTCAAGAACAAAAAGAATATTTAGAAGCTGTTTATGGCTCAATTGGATATTTATGTATTGATGTTTCTGCAACAGAAGGAATAAATATCGATGAGGTGAAAGAATTGATGAAAGGGAAAGTTAGTCTCTTTTCTGGGCATTCTGGAGTAGGGAAATCTACTTTAGTGAATACAATAGAACCTGATTTAGATTTGAAAACTTCCGAAATTTCTACCCAACATAAGCAAGGACAACACACTACAACATTTGCCGAAATGCATCCATTATCTTTTGGTGGATATATTATCGATACTCCTGGAATTAAAGGTTTTGGAATTGTTGATTTTGAGAAAAACGAATTAGGAAACTATTTTCCAGAGTTTTTTGAATTAAAATCGGAATGTAAATTCCATAATTGTTTACATGTGAACGAACCGAAATGTGCTGTTAAAGAAGCGTTAGATAGAGGAGAAATCGCACCTACAAGATATAATAGTTATTTACAAATGTTGGAAGGTGATGAAGAAAATTACCGTCAAGATATTTATGGTTAAAATATGAGAGTAGTTTTACAAAGAGCAAGTGAAGCTTCTGTGAAAGTTGATGGAGAGATTATTGGTGAAATAAAACAAGGAATTGTTGTTTTATTAGGAATTGAAGAAGCTGATAAAGAAGAAGATATTGATTGGTTAATCAAAAAAATTATAAATCTTCGAATTTTTAATGATGAAAATGGTGTGATGAATTTATCATTGCAGCAAATAAATGGGGAAGTTTTAGTTATTAGCCAATTTACACTTCATGCAAGTACAAAAAAAGGAAATCGTCCTTCTTATATCAAAGCAGCAAAGCCTGATATTTCGATTCCTTTATATGAGAAATTCGTTGAAAAATTAAGAATTCAAATACCTCAAAAAGTTGAAACTGGAAAGTTTGGTGCCGATATGAAAGTTAGTTTGATTAATGATGGTCCAGTAACAATTTGTATGGATACAAAAAACAAAGAATGATGATTGGAATAATCATCATTTTTTTTGACTAAAAATTAATCACTAACATTTAATATATGAAAAAAAGTATTTTTATAGCTTTCTTATTCGTTTTTCAAATCATTTCCGCACAAGATTATTCTTTTGGAAATGTTTCTAAAGAAGAAGTAAAAGAAAAGAAAAATTCCATTGAAGAAGATGCTTCAGCAGCAATTTTATATTTACATAGAGAATCGAATTCTGAAATTATTCCACAAAAAGGAATAACTACAACGCATGAATATCATTTTAGAATCAAATTTTATTCAGAAGAAGGATTAAAATATGGAGAGAGAGAAATAGAATTAAGTGAAGAAGCTAAAGATAAAATCACTGGATTAAAAGGATTTATTTTTAGATTAAAAGGAAATAAACTTGAAAAAATTTCAGCAGAATTAGTAGAAGCTATCGTAGAAACGAATGATGGAATTATTACTAAAAAAATTAGTTCTCCAAAACTACAAAAAGGAGATGTTTTAGAATTAAAATACACAGTTTCAACAGGGAACTTTTTTATTGTTCCTCCAGCGAATTTACAGTTTGAAATTCCTGTTTTAAAAGCAGAACATTTTGTAAATATTCCTGAAAGTTTCGGTTTTAGAACACAAATGAGAGGAAATGGTTTATTTAATTTAGAACAAGGAACAAAAGCGAAATCGATTTCATTTAATGGACAAACACTTCCTTATAATGATAATACTTATAAAATTTCTGATTTTAATATACCATCTTTAAAAGAAGAAGCTTTTGTAACGAATATGCAACATTATGCAAGAGGAGTTGATTTTGAATTAATTGAAATGAGACAACCAAATGCGCCTGTTCGTAAAATGGGAGATAGCTGGGAAACGATTGCAAAACTTTTAAATAAAAGAGTTTTGAAAAATATTAAAGACCATTCTTATATTAAAAAATCAGTATCTCATGTTGTAACTGCTGAAATGAATGAAGATCAAAAAATTGAAGCAATTTTCTCTTTTATAAAAAATAGAATTAAAGTTGTTAAAGAAACTAAAGAAATTACAACTGCTGAAAAAGCATTTGCAAAAGGAGAAGGAGATAAATCTTTAGTAAACTTAAATCTTGTAAATGCACTTCGTGCTTCTGGAATTAATGCAGAATTAATGTTTAGTAGTACAAGAGAAAATGGTGTTTTTGAAGCTAGACCTTATATGGGAGCTTTCAATCATTTTTCAGTGTATTTACCAAATCAAAAAAAGATTTTAGATGCTTCTGAGAAATTTGCAAAAGTAAATGAGCTTCCTTTTGAAGCATTAAACTGGAATGGTTTTGTTGTAAAAAGTGATGATACTTTTGAATGGGTTAGTTTATTGACTAATAATATTTCTCAAGAAGTTGCTACTATTCGTGCAGAAATCACTGCTGATGGTGTAATCAAAGGTTCTGGAAGAATCAAAAAAGATAACATGGCAGCTTTAATTTCTCGTAAAAAAGCAGAAAATAAAGATAATGATGTATTGAAGAAAGAGTTTGAAAATCGTTTTGAAAATGTAAATGTAGAAGCAATTCGTGTGAATAACATTGAGGATATCAATAAATCTTTAGTAGAAAGTGTAAAGTTTGTGTATAAAGCAGATAAAAAGAGTTCGAAAATAAAAATAAATCCAATGTTATTTTTTACTCCAAAAGAAAATGCTTTAACTTCTGAAAATAGATTTATTCCTATTGATTATGGAACTCCATGGTTGAAAAAATATACGATTACAATCAAATTACCTGCAAATGCTGAGGTTGTAAAAGTTCCAGAAAATAAAGTAATGGAATTACCAGAAGGAATAGGTTATTCTGCTTTATCCATCAAGCATGAAAATAACTTACTTGTAATCGGTGTGGAAACACAAATTTATGCAAGTTTAATTCCAGCTGCTTTTTATCCAACAATGAGAGATTTCTATAAAGAAATGTTCGAAAAACAGACAGAACAAATTGAAATTAAATTATAAATAAAAAATCGGAGTGTAAAAGCTCCGATTTTTTGATATTTATAATGAATTATTTTCTTTCTGATCCGTTTCCAATAAAATCATGAATATATTGTTCCTTTTCACAAAATGCTGCTAATTCATTTTGAATAAAAGATTTGATAGTTTCTTCTTCTGATTTTGGATATAAAACATGCACATTTGCTCCAGCATCTAAAGTGAAACAAATTGCTGAATCTGTTTCATTTCTATATTTCCAAATTCTATTAATAATCTCTAAAGTATTTGGTTTCATTAAAATAAAACTTGGTGTACTTGTCAACATCATCGCATGTAAAGCCAAAGCTTCTTCTTCTACCAATTTTATAAATGATTTTACATCTCCATTTTGTAAAATTTCAGAGATTTTAGCTAAGTTTTCATTTGCTTGTTGGAATCTTCTTTCTGCATAAGGATGATCAATCATTAAATTATGACCAACCGTACTACTTACTTGTTTTTGTCCTTTATCAACTAAAAGAATTGTGTCGCAATATTCTTTAAAATTATCATGAACTTCGAATGGGAAAGGAATTCCATATAGATTTGAACTTTCTGGAATTGCATCACTTTCTCCCCAAACTACTAATTTTCCTTTGATACTTCTAGAAGCACTTCCTGAACCTAATCTTGCTAAAAAAGATGCTTTTTTATAAAAATAATCTTCTGAAATTTTAGGATAAATTTCTTTTTCCAATTGCATAACACATAAAGCTAAAGCTCCCATTCCACTTGCAGAAGAAGCAATTCCACTACTATGAGGAAATGTGTTTTCACTTTTGATAATGAATTTATAAGCTTTTAAATAAGGACAAAATTCTTCTATTCTTTTGAAAAAACTTTCGATTTTTGGTTTAAAACTCTCTTTTATTTTTTCTTCAAAATAAAATTCAAACTCAAAATTATCTGAAAATGTGCCTTTTTTCTGAAATTCTAAAGTAGTAATCGTAGCACAATTATGAAGTGTAAAACTAATCGAAGGATTTTTTGGAATTTGCACACCTTCTTTTCCCCAATATTTCACTAAAGCAATATTACTAGGTGTTCTCCAAGTTACATTTCCTTTGTCAACTTCGACTTTATCAATAGAGTTTGGTTTAAATTCCGTCATATCTTAAGTTTTGTGCAAATATATTAAAGATAAACTTCACTACCTTTGTAAAGAATTTTAAAAATTTGAAAAATGTCAATCAAAAATTTAATTCAAAAACAAAAAGAGATAAATACACCAAAGAAAAAGCGTGTGAATATTGAAGCAAAAGTGAATGCAAATAGAGTAGAGAAGAAGGAAAATAAAAAACAAGAAAAATAATTTTTTCATTTTTAGGGCGAAACCATTTTTCTTCGTTTCCTAAAAACTCAGAAAAAGGTTGGGCTTTCCATTTCTAGTTTTCTTCTTTCAAAAAAGTTTTTCTAAAAAATACGTGGGCTTCTAAAGTCGCCTCCGTTTTCAAAGAAAAAACTAATTTTTGTAAAAAAGAAAAGCTATCCACTACAATCCCTTTCGCGAAATTAAGTTTGAAAGTGTTTATCGAAATTTAATCGACCTATTTTTTTATCAAAATTCGAAGATTTTCATTTTCTTTCATAATGAGTGTAGTGTTTTAATTACGTTAAGAAATTCTGAATCCTTGTAGGAATTTTAGTAATTAAAATACGGTTTTTTGACCCTGTTGTCAAAAAAACACCTTTTATGAAAGTGTCCTTTTTTGGTTCGTTTTTTGGACAAGCAAAAAATGAACAAGAACATGAATTGAATAAGATTACAAAATTCTCTGTATTATTGGAAATTGTATTAGAATTTGATAACTCTATTTTCAAGAAATAAACTTAATTAATCTTCCAAAACAGTTAATCTTGCCAAATAATCATAATGTTCTCCTTCTTCGATTAATTCACAAAGAAATCCGTTGTAGTTTGCACAGTTTTGAAAAGTATTAAAGTCAACATAAAGCCAATCAAAATCATTAGATTTTTCACCTTTATATTCCATAGAAAAAACAACTTCCCCATAATAATCTTGAGAAGCATCAATCCAATATTCACCATTTTCATCTTCAAACATGTAAATAATATCAGAAGAATCGATTAAAATTTGTCCGTTTGGTTTTAAAAGAGATTTTAAATGTTTTAGAAAAGCATCCAGTTTGTTTAGTTTTCCACAAATTCCAGTTCCATTCATCAAAATCAAAATTGTATCGAACTTTTCACCAGAATATTCCCAAATATTTTCAACAGAAGCATTTTGAATTCCACGAAGTTTACAAACTTCAATTGCTCCTTCTGAAATATCGATTGCAGTAACATTTTTTCCTTTATTTTGAAGATAAAGTGCATGACTTCCTGCGCCACAGCCAACATCTAAAATTTTTCCTTTACACAAATCCAATGCTTTTTGTTCGATAGAAGGCATTTCCTTATAATTTCTAAAAAGATAATTAACAGGAATTTCATCTTCGCCAGCAAGAGAAGAATGTGTAATGATATTTTGTGGTTCGTTATTGCTTTGAAAATCTAAAACTGCTTTTCCGAAAGGATCTTTTGACATAAAACTAGGATTAAAAATGCGAATTTACGAAATAGTAATTTCAATAAAAACACTAATATTGCAAAGTCTTTTATAACATATATTTAATAGAAAGAAATTTGTAAAAAGGCTAATTTAAACCGAACAAAATATCACATGTAAAGTGATATAAAACATAGACCGATGAACGAAATTTATATCGAATACGATTTTAAAGTAAATCCTGTAATTCCTGGAAATGAAATTTTAATTGCTGAACTTGGAATGGTAGGTTTTGAGAGTTTTGTAGAAAACGAAGAAGGATTCAAAGCATATATTCAGAAAAAAGAGTGGAATGAAAATATTATGGAAGAAATTTCCATTTTAAATTCAGAAATGTTTACGATTTCTTATGAAGTAAAAGAAATTGAGCAAGTAAATTGGAATGAAGAATGGGAAAAGAATTTTGAGCCAATTCAAGTTGCAGATTTAGTAAGTGTTCGTGCGCCTTTTCATGAAAATCCGAATTTGAAATATGATATTGTAATTGAACCAAAAATGAGTTTTGGAACAGGACATCATGAAACTACGAATTTGATGATTCAACAATTGATCGATTTAGAATTAGAGAACAAAAAAGTTTTAGACATGGGATGTGGAACTGGAATTTTAGCAATTTTTGCCGAAATGAAAGGAGCACAACCAATTGATGCAATTGATATTGATAATTGGTGTTATGAGAATTCTTTGGAAAATGTTGAGAGAAATAATTGTAAACATATTTCTGTTTATGAAGGAGAAGCTTCACTTTTAGAAGGAAAATCATATGATGTTATAATTGCAAATATCAATAGAAATATTCTTTTAAATGATATTAAAACTTATGAGAAATGTTTGAATGAAGGAGGAATTTTATTGTTAAGTGGATTCTATACAGAAGATATTCCAATGATGGATGAAAAAGCGTCAAATTTAGGTATGAAACTTGATAGAACTTTAGAGTTAAATAATTGGGTTTCTTTAAAGTATAAAAAATAATTTCGTAAATTTGCAACGTAAAAAACGAAAAGAATGAGTACTATAGAAAAGACACAAGAGGATGTTGCTGTTTTAGAACAAGTAGTAAAAGAACATGAGATTGTATTATTTAATGATGATGTCAATACTTTTGATCATGTGATAGAATCTCTTGTAAGTGTTTGTGAACATACTTGGGAACAAGCAGAACAATGTGCTATGTTAGTACATTATAAAGGTAAATGTACTGTGAAAACAGGAGAATATAAAGATTTAGAGCCGCGTTGTTCTAGATTATTAAGCTTAGGATTATCTGCTGAGCTTGTATAAAATTAAACGCAACTTCATAATTTATATAACCTTTGTGATTGAATTCGCAAAGGTTTTTTAATTTTGTCAAAATTTAAATCATGGAAACACTTTTATTATACTACGGATTTAGCGACTTTTTCAAAGATGCATCAAATACATTTTCTGGTGAGATTTCATATGTACGATTTGGAGAGAATCATTTTTTGATTTTTGAAAGAAATGAAGAGACGTATAAATTATATTATGCAAGTTATCCTCAATCTAAATTTGTTGGGAAAAAAGCTCCAGATGAAACAAAATTGTTAGTTTCTCCATTTATTAAAGCAGAAAAAGAGCATAGAGAATATTTACAAAATATTTTAGATGTAGCTTAAAAATAGTTTCTTTTTTTATAAAATTAAGCCAAATTTTAACATATAATCTCTTGATTTTTAACAAATTATTCGACTTTGTTAGTTGAAGTAATCAATTATATATAATATCTTTATGATTAGATAGTTATTAGTTAAATTTTAAAAGTCGGTGATTATGAAAAGAATGATGATGTTTGTGATTGGCTTTTGCTTAACGCTTGTTTCATGTGATAAAAAGGATGTTTTTAGACCACATGACTTTGTTGGAAAACCAACGGGAGAAGAAACGTTACGATTGCACAATAGTTCATTACCAACATATCCAACAAACTTGGAATTTGAATTGGTAGATTATACAATAAATAATCAAACAAAAGATACTTTAATTGCAACTTACAAAGTGAAAGGTCTTTTAGCGCAAACTCTTGACGCTTGGGGAGAAACGATGGAAAAAGGAGGGGAGATTTTAATTACTTTAGATAATACAGATTTTATTACACCAAAAGTTTTAATCGGAAATGCTTTAAAATATCCTTATGATGATAATCCATTACCAGATTATACTTTTTATGGAGAAACTTCTAATTCTTCAGGGAAAAATGTTTTTGATTTTTACAAAACAAATGAAGGAGCTGAGAATAGATTTTCAATAAAAGATAAAACAATCGTTATGCATTTAGATCATATTGATTGGATTAGAGAAACGGATTACTTTGGTGATAAAGGCGTTTTATATGTAAATTTAAAGTTTGAATAATTATAATTTCTTGCCGGCTTTTTTTATTGCAATTACTTTCTTTTTTCTCCAACTTTTACTTCTTAATTTTTGAAATAATTGTACTCTAAGTATAGGACGAGAAATATGTAAATAACTTTTTTTAATTATTCTTGCAGAAATTTCTATATTGTTTTTGAGAAGTGTCAATTTACGAGAATTTAAAAATAAGAAGCATCTATATTGGTAAAATTTAGATGCTATATTTTTTTGAAATATAATCGATTTATGATTTGAAAAAACCTTTTTAGAAATTGCTAAATAAGCATTTAAGTAATTGAAAATTTCAGGATATTTTTGAATTGCTTTTAGCGAATTTACTTTATTAGAAAGCAACAATAAATCATACATATTTCGTAAGATGATTTTTCCGCTATAATATCCATAATCATTTAATTGTAAAGAAACTGCATTTAAAACCAATTGATGTTCATCTGATGGAACATAAAGTTTTGTTCCTCTAAAATTTATTTCTTTTAAAGTGTTTTTTATAGAATTATAATTGAAAAAAGAAGCATGTTTTTCTTCTAACATTTCTTTGTGAATTTCTACCGCAGCAATTTCTACGTCATTTACTAACCTCGGTAAATGTCTATGATTTTCAGGTTGAAAATTGTCTTTTCCTTCAAAAAAATGCTGATAATCATTTTCAAATAATAGATTTTCAGCTTGTTGAATTTGCTCTTTAGGAATTAATAAATCGATATCTCCAACCATTCTTTCACCAATATCGAAATACAAATGATCTAAAAGATGAGAAGTTCCTTTTGTAAAAATTGGAGTTATATTTTCTTTGTTTAAAATTCTAGTGATGTTTTCAATTTGATTTAAAATTGCTTCGTTTCTTTCTTTATTTAATTCAAAAATATGTTCCATATATGCAACTAATTCAACTGGAATATATTCCAAAAAACCAGCTTTTTTCAATTGTATATACATGGCAGGGAAAACAAAATGTGCCGTACTAACTTTTACCACTGAATCCCAATCAATATTATGAATTAGCGTATGAATTTTAGAAACACTTTTCTCATCTGAAGAAAGTGTCAAACATAAAGCTACAAATTCAAGTGTTTCATTATATTTCATCTGAAAAAAGTTGTTTTACAGTTTGAATCATAGCGTTATTGTCAGAATATTTTAATTCGTAACAAGGAATTTTTGAAAACCAATTTAGAAACATATTTGCATTTTCTTTTGATGGAAAAAGCCAAGTTTCTGGAATTACTTTTTGAAAAGTTTCTAATTTAGAAATTTCCTTTAGAGAAACAGAAGTTTCTTCTTTTTGATATTTTACAAAAACAAAAGCTTTGCAAGGAAAATTTTGTTTTACTGTTTTTTTAGGTGTTAAATATCGAACTAATTTTTTTTGTGTAAGATTATAAGAAGTTGCAGTGTTTAATTCAGGATAAAAATCCTTTAGAATTTCCACACTTTTTTCTTTAATTGAAATTCCAACAGGAAAATTATATACATGTTGATTTTCTCTTAAAACAGGAACAAAATCATCTGAAATAGTTAAAAATCCATGATGCATTAATAATGCAGAAAGTGTGCTTTTTCCGCTTCCAGAATTACCCATAAATAAAATAGCTTTTTTAGCATCACTAATTGCAGAAGCATGAAAAATTCCCATCCAATCTTTTTCTTCTTTTTGATATGCTTTTGAAATTAATAACATGGATAACTTTCCTTGAAAAAAATGAAAATCTTCCAACTTCCAAGCATCCATAAAAATGTTATTTTCTAAAAGAATGATATAACTATTTTGAGAAAAGATGGTTAGTTTTTCATCTATTTTTTCTTGTTTTTCAACTTCTAAGTGCGCTAATTTTGGATGTACATAAAATGTTACTTTTTCTGATTGAAATTGAATGAGAAAGTAAATTCCGTTGATTTTATAATATTTTTCACTAAAAAAAGAAGTAGGAGTTTCAAATTTAAAATCAATATTTTCTTGTTTTTTTTTAGAAACTGAAATTAAATTTTGAACAGCATTTAGAATTTCTTTTGCATCAGAATTCGAAAGTTTCATGTTATTTGAAATCCATTCAATGACTTTTTTAGAGTTGTTGAATTTCTGAATTTTTGAAATTATTTCAAAGACAAACTTTTCTACAACCATATAATTATTTGATTTTTCTAGCCAAATAACTTTTTTATTTTCCAGATTAATGGAAACAATATTTTCAATCGAATTTTTCAATAAAAATAGAATTTAAACCTTTGTAAAATTAAAAATCCTCCAGAAAATTTCTAGAGGATTTATTGAATTTATTTTAAGAAATTATTCCCATCCTGGATCAATTTCACTTGTTGCTTGTGCTTTTTTTGGACTTAAAAGAATTGTTGTACCAATTGCAGTTAAGGCAGCATATTTTCCGAAATCACCAATTTTTTTAATTGCTTCTTTTCTTGAAATTTCGTCGTGTGCTGTTGTTTTTTTCTTTGCTTTAGACATGTTCATTCGGTGTTTAGTTTAAGAATAATTTTACTGTTTTCTTAGTATTTTCATTTTCTACTTTTACGATATAAATGTTTTTAGATAAAGTAGATGGTAAAGCGATAATCTCTCCTTGATTAATCGTTTTTTCAAATACTTTTTTACCTAAAATATCAAAAATAGCTACAGAAGTTTCTTTTGAAATAGCTCCATTAATATGTAAATTTTGATTAGCAGCAAAAACAGAAATTGAGTTTTTTACTAAATCATTTACATCTAAAGTAGAATTCATTACATGAATATAGAATCTTCCTAAAGAATCTTCTTCAGAATACATTGTCGTAGTGTATGAAGTTCCATTTAATTCATGAAAAGTTCCAGTAGTTTTATCTTCTAAATACACGATTTTTCCTTCTTCTAAATTAGAAATTGTAGCATTAATTGAAATAGAAGTATTAATATTTGCATAAATTCCAACAGGAATGATTACATTTTCATTAGAATTTTCTAAAGCTTGTAGCGCAAAATTATTTCCAGCATTTTCTTCTACTAATTGTGTGAAAATTGCTAAAGAAGGAGTTACATCATCAAAAGTTCTTGCATCATATCCAGCATCAAATCCGTTTGTAGTATTATTAAAGAATTTGATTAAAGTAGACTTCGTTTTATCTTCAGAATTTAAAAGTAATTTGATTGAAGAATTTGAGCTATTTCTTTGGAAAGTTGCATCATTATCATGAGTTTTTACAGCATTATTAAAGTTTGCCGTTCCATTTCCATTCACTTTTACGAAGAAAGCTTGTCCCATTGCAACTGTCGTTTGAGAAGAAGCATTATTTAAAATATCATATTCTCCATTTGTAGCATTCCAAACGTAAAGTGCTTCATAACCTCCTTCAAAAATTCCGTTATTAGCATTGATAAATGGTACAACAGAAATTGCAGAAGTAAAAGGGTTTCCAATTAAATTCCAGTTATTTAAAGAACCAGAATTAACTAAAATAGAAGCATTAGAAACAGGAGTTCCTTCATAAACGATTGAACCATTTGAATCTAATAAAATTTCATATCCTTTAGCGATTGTCATTGTTTCTGTTGAAGATAAACCAGTATCTGTATAATGATTCCATCTTTCATTGATTGCACCAGCATTATTATTATATGGCGCTAAACCAAATTTATTTCCATTTGTAGCAATTGGAGTAGACCCATAAACCATTGCTTCAATATTTAAATCTGTAATTGGAGCAGAAATTAAATGCCAGTTTCCACCAGATATATGTCTTTCATAAGAGATTTTTCCTTCTCCAGAAATAGTTCCATTAATAATTAATGAAGCACTATTTGTAGTATCAGAATTTAAGATAATTTTCTTTCCAGTTTGAATTTCAATATTATTACAAGTAAATGCATCTGTATTTGAAATTGTAGGATTATTTGTTGCTGAAGAAGAAATTACCACATCGTCAGTTGCTGTAGGAACAGCATTAGAATCCCAGTTAGAAGCTGTATTCCAATTGCTATCCGTAGTTCCATTCCAAGTAACAGTATTTCCATCTAATGTAGACACAGAAATAACATCTGATTTTTCTGAAGTATTTCCACCACCACAATTAGTTACAGCTTTTACATAATATTGATAATTTGTTCCAGGATTTAAAGAAGAAACATCATAAGAAGTTACATTTCCAACGTTTAATTCGTTATGAATCATTTCTACATTTTTTTGAGCAACTTTAATTTCATCAATATAGAATCTTCTACCACCAGATTGGTGACTTTTGAACTGAATTTTACTATTTGCAGTTCCTCCAGAAATAGTTACTTCATAAGTATCCCAAGAACTTGTAACATCAACAATTTCTGCTTGCGAAAAACTAGAACCGTCAGTAGCATGATAAACACCTAAATTTAATTCATCATTATCATAAGCTCGTGCATCAAAAATAACTGTGAAAATTCCACCATTTTCAGAACAATCTATTGTAGGTGTAGTAATATATCCTTGATCAGAACTAGAACCAACTCTAAGTCCTTTTCCACTACTTCCTCCATTTATAGTATAAACTTTAGTGTTTTTAGACCAATTTGATGGAAATGGAGAAACTCCATTAGGAAAACTTTCAGTTAGTAAAGTATTATCAGAATTAACTTTATTTACAGTTAAAGTATAATAATCAACATTTGCAACAGCATCCCAATTTGCTTTAAATCCAGTAGTTGTAATATTTGAAGCAGCGCTTGTATTTGGTTTTGTTAAGTCAACACAAGTTACAGAACCATTTAAAGTGATAAATTTTTCATCAATATCATTTGAGTTGATGGAAATAGTTTCTGCGTTATAAGTGTTTTGAGTTAATCCAGCTTTTAATCTAGTATAAACAGTTACAGTATTTCCATTAATATCTGCTAATGGAATTGTGATAGCATTTGTAAAACTTACACCAGAAGTTAAAGAAACTTCATAATTTGTTGGAGCAGTAACCATAACATCTTCTGTTAAGTTAGCACCATTTAATGTGAAAAATTGTTCAGAAGATGGACCATTACTTTCAAGATATGTAAATCCAGATAATTCAGTTGTACTTTCAATTACATTTGGAGCTGAAGCGCTATATGGAGTCCAAGTTAAATTGTCAATTAAGGCACGTTTTCCACTTGAAAGATTTTTTATTTCTATAGAAATTTCTCCTTCTACATTAACAATTTGTGTAAAAGTATTTGTGTTAGAAGCATCTGTAACAGAAATATCACTTCCAACTTGATTACCATTGATAAAAACTTGTAAAGTAGAATTTCCAGAATAAATTCTTTTATAATCAAAACTTAAAGTTCCGCAACCACCAGCAATTGTAGGATTATGAGATAAAACTCCTGTAGTTCCTCGAAGCATTAGTGCTTTTCCATCATCTATACTTTGGTCTACTCTTGAATTTACAGCATTCCAAGTAATAGTTGTTCCATTTACATTTCTATCCCATGATCTTGTAGCATAACCAGAGCTACCACCAACATCTTCAAACTCTTCTAAAACATGTTGAGAAAATCCTTGGAAACAGGATAAAAATAGAAAGGAGATTAATAGTAAATAATGTAATTTTTGTTTCATATTACTTTTGTTAATTATGTTTCTAAACTAAATATTGTCATTTTGCAAATATTATTTATATAACACGAAAAAATCCATATTCGTATGTTAATTTATCATTAAGAAATCGAATATAGTTTCCATAAATAATTTAATAATAGTATTTTATAAAAATGTGAAAGTTAAAATAGTATTACTTTTTAAATATTTTCAGTTTATGCAATTTGCTTTTTGAAGAAGCAACAATTTTTTAACAAAAAAAGGAAAAATAATAGAAATAAAAAAATCCATCCTTAAAAAGAATGGATTTATATTGCACTAAATATACACTAAGATGTCTGGTATTATCTTATTCTATCTACAGATTTTACAAGATCTTCGTCCTTTTTAATGGCCTTATTAGCCAAAACAAGCAGAATAATTGTCACTAAAGGAATCGCAGATCCAATACCCTTCTCAGAAATTTCAATTTCTCCGGATAAGTTTAGTAAATAGTAACTAAGAATACCTAATATAATAAGGTTTAAAATCATGTTAAGTCTTCCTAACATGAATTGTTTTAGTCTTTGTTTAAAATTTAAAATGCTAATGATTGATAATAAGCTGCTTAAAATAAAAAATACGCCTAAAATTAATTGAAGTGTATTTCCGCTCTTAAATCCATCATAAGCCATATAAGAAACATCAGCACTTTTCCAAAGAGGTAGAAAAATTACCAAAACTCCAGAAGCCAATGTAGCTAACAATAAGTATAAAGATTGTATTCTTTGTATCATATTATCTATATATCGCTCCGCAAATGTACATTTTTCTTTTTTAAGATTTTAATTTTATCCTAAAAAAAAATATTATATATTTGTACAATCTTCTTTTTGAAATATATTTATTTCAAAAATCATTCAAAACTGTTACAAAAACAATTCGCTTAATAAAACAAGAGATTCTTTGATAATAAAAAAAGAATTAACTATTAATTAATTTACCCAATTACACAATGTTTGAAATTTCACAGCTCAAGGCTAAAACCCTTGTAGAATTACAAGAGATTGCCAAAACACTTGGGGTAGCTAAATTCCGACAATTAAAAAAATTAGATTTAGTATACCAAATACTTGACTTTCAGGCTTCGAATCCTGGGTCTTCAAAAGACAAGCCTTCTGAAGAAAAAGAGAAAACTCCAAGAAAAAGAACAACAAGAAAAAAAGAAACTGAAGAAGTAACAGAAAAAAAAGCTTCTACTACAAAAGTTTCAAAGAAAAGCACAGAAACATCAGAATCAAATACAAAAGAAACAAAAGAAACAAAAGTTTCTTCAGAATCTGCTAGTGCTCCGAGAAAAAGAGTAAGAATCAATCGTTCGTCTGAAAGTTCTGAAGCAAATTCAGAAACAAAAAAATCAACAAATTCAAACAAAGACAATAATTCGGGTTCTGAATCAGGTGATTACCAAAAGAAAAAAATGACAAGACCGAGAATTCAAAAAGACTCTTCTTCACAATCAAACAACAAAAAGACAAGTAAATATAGAGATCCTGACTTTGAGTTTGATGGAATTATTGAAAGTGAAGGAGTACTTGAAATTATGCCAGATGGATATGGTTTCTTAAGATCTTCTGATTATAATTATTTATCTTCTCCAGATGATATTTACGTTTCTCAATCTCAAATTAAATTATTTGGAATTAAAACAGGAGATACAGTAAAAGGAATTGTGAGACCTCCAAAAGAAGGGGAAAAATATTTTCCTCTAATTCGTATCATGCAAATCAATGGATTAAATCCAAATGTAGTTCGTGATCGTGTTTCTTTTGAGCATTTAACTCCACTTTTCCCAGAAGAAAAATTTAGATTAGCAGAAAAAAGTAGTACAGCTTCTTCAAGAATTATCGATATGTTCTCTCCAATCGGAAAAGGACAAAGAGGTATGATTGTAGCACAACCAAAAACTGGTAAAACAATGCTACTTAAAGATGTTGCTAATTCAATCGCTGCAAACCACCCAGAAGTTTATCAAATTATTTTATTAATTGATGAACGTCCAGAGGAGGTTACAGATATGCAAAGAAGTGTACAAGGTGAAGTTGTTGCTTCTACTTTCGATGAGCCTGCTGAAAAGCACGTTCGTGTTGCAAATATCGTTTTAGAAAAGGCAAAACGTTTAGTAGAATGTGGACATGATGTTGTAATCTTATTAGATTCCATCACTCGTCTTGCAAGAGCTTATAATACTGTTGCACCTGCTTCTGGAAAAATCCTTTCTGGAGGTATTGATGCAAATGCACTTCACAAACCAAAACGTTTCTTCGGAGCTGCAAGAAATATCGAAAACGGTGGTTCTCTTACAATCATCGCTACTGCACTTACTGAAACTGGTTCTAAAATGGATGAAGTTATCTTCGAAGAATTCAAAGGAACTGGAAACATGGAGCTGCAATTAGAAAGAAATATTGCAAACAGAAGAATCTACCCAGCAATCGATTTAGTAAAATCAAGTACGCGTCGTGACGATTTATTATTGGATCCGAAAACAGTGCAAAGAATGTGGGTATTACGTCGTTATTTAGCAGATATGAACCCAATTGAAGCAATGGAATTCATGAGCGACAAGATAAAATATACAAATTCAAACGAAGAGTTTTTGATTTCAATGAATCGCTAATTTTTCTTGAAAATAAAATAAAAACCCAATTATCTTTTTTAGTTGGGTTTTTTGTTTTTTTATTTGGAGCTTCCCTTAAAAGGTCAGGCTTTCCACTACAAGTTTTATTTCCTAAAAAAAGAATTTCTAAACAATCCGTGGGCTTCCGTTGGTTGCCTCCGTTTGTCAAGAAATTCTAATTTTTTATGCAATAAAAGCTTTTCGTTTCAATCCTTAAGCTTAAAAATTCAATTAATTAAGAAACTAAAGATTCTTGATCCATAATTTCTGGTTTTTCAACACCCATTAAATCTAAAATTGTAGGAGCAATATTTGCTAAAATTCCATCTTTAATTGTCTTTAATTCTTTATCCACTAAAATAATCGGAACAGGATTCGTTGTATGTGCTGTATGTGGACTTCCATCTGATTTAAACATCGTATCTGAATTTCCATGATCTGCAATAATGATACTAGTATAATCATGATCTAATGCTGCCGTAACAACTTTTTCTAAACAAGAATCTACTGTTTCTGCTGCTTTAACTGCTGCTTCCATAACTCCTGTATGTCCAACCATGTCAGTGTTTGCATAATTTAAACAAACAAAATCTACTTCTTCTTTTTCAATTTCAGGAATAATTGCATCTGTAATATCAAAAGCACTCATTTCTGGTTGTAAATCATATGTTGCTACTTTTGGTGAAGGACAAAGAATTCTACTTTCTCCATCGAATTCCGTTTCTCTTCCTCCTGAGAAAAAGAAGGTAACATGTGGATATTTTTCTGTTTCAGCAATTCGAATTTGCTTTTTCTTATTTGCTTCTAAAACTTCTCCAATTGTTTGTGTTAAATTATCTTTTGGATAAATCACATGAATATTATTGAAAGCATCATTATAATTTGTCATGGTTGTAAAATGTAATTGTAATGGCTGCATCTCATATTCTGGATATGCTTTTTGTGTAAGAACTTCTGTTAATTCTCTTCCTCTATCTGTTCTGAAATTAAAGAAAATTACAGCATCTCCTTCTTCTATAGTTTTAATTGGAGTTCCATTTTCATCTGTAACAACAATAGGTTTGATAAATTCATCAGTTACATTATTATCATAACTTTTCTGAATTGTATCTAAAATATTTGTTGTTTTTTCACCAGTTCCATGAACTAATAAATCATAAGCTAATTTTACACGTTCCCAACGTTTGTCACGATCCATCGAATAATAACGACCAATTACAGAAGCTAATTTACTATTGTGTTTTTCTAAATGATTAGTTACTTCTTCAATAAATTTAATTCCAGAAGTAGGAGCAACATCTCGTCCATCTGTAAAAGCATGAACATAACTTGCTAAACCTTGTTCGTCAGCAGCTTCAACTAAAGCTTCTAAATGTTTGTAATGAGAATGCACTCCACCATCAGAAACTAAACCGATAAAATGAACATTTTTATTGTTTTCTTTAGCATAAGTAAAAGCGTTTTGAATTGCTTTTTCTTCGTGGAATTTTTTGTCTTGAATTGCTAAATTAATTTTTACTAAATCTTGATATACAATTCTTCCAGCTCCCAGATTCATATGTCCAACTTCCGAATTTCCCATTTGTCCTTCTGGAAGTCCAACTTTTAATCCATCAGTTCTTAAAGTTGCATGTGGATATTTTTGATATAAAGAATCCATAAAAGGTGTTTTTGCGTTGTCAATTGCAGAAACATTTGGATCTGGAGAAATTCCCCAACCATCTAAGATAAATAAGATAACTTTCTTGTTCATTTGTTGTACAGTTGTGTTGATAAAATTTTTGAAAGTACAAAGATACTGATTTAGCGACAATATAAATTTGTTAGATTTTTGTGAAAAATAACATCTATCATGACATATTGTTTAGAAATTGTTAATTTTAGCAACCAAAAATTTATCAATGATGAGTACGCCTTTTATACTTAATGAAGTCACAAAGAAACTTCCGAAACATTTGCATAAATTCATTATGCGTCAACCTTACGAAGATTATACAGCACAAAACCATGCTGTATGGAGATATGTAATGCGATTAAATGTGGATTATCTTAGTAAAGTGGCACATACATCATATGTAGAAGGTTTAGAGCAAACGGGAATTTCGATTGAAAAAATTCCAGAAATGGAAGGAATGAACCGTATTTTAAAAGAAATTGGTTGGGCAGCTGTTGCTGTTGATGGATTTATTCCTCCAAATTCTTTTATGGAGTTTCAAGCTTATAATGTTTTAGTAATCGCATCAGATATGCGAACTTTAGAACATATTGAATATACACCAGCTCCAGATATTATTCATGAAGCTGCTGGACATGCACCAATAATTGCAAATCCAGAATATGCAGAATATTTAAGAAGATTTGGAGAAATTGGAGCAAAAGCTATTTCATCAGGAAAAGATTATGAGATTTATGAGGCAATTCGTTTACTTTCTATTTTAAAAGAAAATCCAAATTCGACACAACAAGAAATTGATGCAGCACAAACTGTTGTAGAAAGATTACAAGAAGATATTGGAGAACTTTCAGAAATGGCTCAGATTCGTAATTTACACTGGTGGACTGTTGAATATGGGTTAATTGGAAGTATGGATAATCCGAAAATCTATGGTGCAGGATTGCTTTCTTCAATTGGTGAAAGTGAATGGTGTTTAAAAGAAGAAGTGAAAAAACTTCCATATACAATCGATGCTGCTGATGTAAGTTTTGATATTACAAAACCACAACCACAATTGTTTGTAACACCTGATTTCGCACATTTAAGTAAAGTTCTTGAAGAATTCGCAAATGGAATGGCTGTTCGAACTGGAGGATTGTCTGGAATTAAAAAACTTATTGATTCTAAAAATTTAGGAACAATTGAGTTAAGTACAGGAATTCAAGTTTCAGGAATTTTCACAAATGTAATTTCGGATGAAAATAAGAAACCAATTTATGTGCAAACTACAGGACCAACTGCTTTGGCAAATAGAGATAAAGAATTGATTGGTCATGGAATCGATTATCATGCGGAAGGATTTGGAAGTCCTATTGGAAGATTAAAAGGAATAAATCTTGCGATAGAAGATATGTCTCCTAGAGATTTAGAAGTTTACGGAATTTGTGAAGGTGAAACTACAACTTTAGAGTTTGAAGGAGGAGTAGTAGTTACAGGAGAAGTTATCACTGGAGTGAGGGATATCAGAGGGAAAATTCTATTAATTTCTTTTAAAAACTGTACAGTAACACATGGTGAAACTATATTATTTGATCCTTCTTGGGGAACTTTTGATATGGCAGTAGGGAAAAAAGTAGTTTCTGCTTTTGCTGGACCTGCAAGTGTAGAGTCTTTTGAAGATTATGCAAGTGTTTCTGAAACAAAAACACAAAAAATTGAATATTCTAAAGAAGATTTAAAACTTCATAAATTATATCAAGATGTAAGAGATATCAGAGAAAGTGGAAATATAGATATGCAGAAATTACATATTATTTTCGAAATTCTGATTAAAGAATATGCTACAGATTGGTTGTTGCCATTAGAAATAATGGAATTAGTTAATGATTCTGAAAATGAGTTAAGAGAAAGAGTTTTTGCGCATTTACAAGAATTACAAAAGAATGAAACGTATAATCATTTAATAAAAAAAGGTCTTCGTTTAATTTCAGAAGATCTAGTTTTAGTATCATAAACAGAAAGAAAAAAATGAGTTTTTTTAATTTATTTGGAAACAATAATAACAACGGAGAGGAAATTAAATCTTATTTAGAAAAAGGAGCTGTTGTTTTAGATGTAAGAACAGTTGCGGAATTTGATGAAGGACATGTTCCAAACTCTACAAATATTGTTTTAGACACAATTCCTGAAAGAGTAGAAGACATCAAGGCGATGAACAAACCAATTATCGCTGTTTGTAGAAGCGGAGGAAGAAGTGGTCAAGCTACAGAATTTTTAGCTGCACACGGATTAGACATTATAAATGGAGGTCCTTGGCAAAATGTAGATCAATTTGTTGAAAAATAATTTTTTTAATAAATAATTGTAAAACAGGAAGATAATTTTTGCATAAAATATTTTCCTGTTTTTTTGTTTAAAATCGCTTGCAAGTATCAAAAAAGCTTGTATATTTGCACCGCAATCAAGCAAACGGTCTGGTAGTTCAGCTGGTTAGAATACATGCCTGTCACGCATGGGGTCGCGGGTTCGAGTCCCGTCCAGACCGCAAAAAGCTTCTCAAATTTTGAGAAGCTTTTTTATTTTATAGAAGTTTTAATCATCAAAATTTTTATCTAAATATGCATCGACTTCTTTGCCAGTTAGAACTTCTTTAAAAGTTTTGACTTCTCCATTTTCAAGAATAACTTTTCGTTCAATGATGGCTCTTTTTTCTCCATTGACTATTTCTATTGAAATACTATGGCTTTCTTCAACTTCATTACCACTTGCGTTAATTGTAGTCGAATTTGGATTTTCAACATCAGAAACACTATGTCCACCCAATATTGGTGCAATTACTAATCCAACCAAACAAGTAAGTTTAATTAAAATATTCATAGATGGTCCAGAAGTATCTTTAAAAGGATCTCCAACAGTATCTCCGGTCACAGAAGCTTTATGTGCTTCCGAACCTTTATAAGTCATTTCTCCATTAACCATAACACCAGCTTCAAAAGATTTTTTAGCATTATCCCAAGCTCCACCTGCATTATTTTGGAAAATTGCCCAAACTACACCACTTACTGTAACTCCAGCCATATAACCTCCAAGCATTTCAGCAACTTCTTTATTCTCATAACCAATCAGCAGAGGAATAATTGTTATTAGAATTGGAATTATGAAAGTCATTACTCCAGGAAGAATCATTTCTCTTAGTGCTGCTTTTGTTGAAATTTCAACACATTTTGCATATTCAGGTTTTCCTTTTCCTTCTAAGATTCCTGGAATTTCTTTGAATTGTCTACGAACTTCATTAACCATTTCCATCGCAGCTTCACCAACAGAATTCATTGCTAAAGCAGAAAAAACTACAGGAACCATACCTCCGATAAATAAAGTTGCTAAAACAGGTGCACGGAAAATATTAATCCCATCAATTTCTGTAAAAGTGACGAATGCTGCAAAAAGCGCAAGTGCAGTTAAAGCAGCAGAAGCAATTGCAAACCCTTTTCCTGTTGCAGCAGTTGTATTTCCTACAGCATCTAATATATCAGTTCTTTCTCTTACTTCTTTTGGTAATTCACTCATTTCTGCAATTCCTCCAGCATTATCGGCAATT
This sequence comes from Aureivirga marina, assembly GCF_015767265.1. GTDB lineage: Bacteria > Bacteroidota > Bacteroidia > Flavobacteriales > Flavobacteriaceae > Aureivirga > Aureivirga marina. The sequence goes on along the minus strand of NZ_JADPIB010000001.1, from coordinate 581,167 downwards.
GGTCCAAAAGCATCAATTGCTAATTGCATTGCAGTTGTAGCCATCATTGCAGAAGCAGCGATTGCTACACCATAGAATCCTGCAAATGAATAAGAAACCCAAATTGCAATTGCAAATAAAAGAACAGAAGAAAAAGTTGAAACCATACCAGTTGCAAGTCCAGCAATAATATTTGTTGCAGCACCAGTTCCAGATTTATCGACGATTTTAAGAACAGGTTTTTTTCCTAAACCAGTATAATATTCTGTGAAATATGAAATTAATCCTCCTACAAGAAGACCAACAATAACAGCACCGAAAACACGAATAGATGGTACATTTTTTAAACCTTCACCAAAATATTGCATTTGCAGTTCAGAAGGAAGCATCCATTCAATCAGAAAATAACTACTGATTGCAACTAAAACAATAGCAAACCAATTTCCTGTATTTAAAGCACCTTGAACTTGTTTTTCTTTCGCATTATTATCTTTAATTTTAATAAAAAATGTTCCGATTATTGAAAAGATAATTCCTAGTCCAGCAATTAACATTGGAAGTAAAATAGTTCCGATTCCTCCAAATTTGTCTTCAATTGCACCTCCCATATCATGAATTACATAGTTACCAAGAACCATAGAGGCTAAAACTGTTGCAACATAAGAACCGAAAAGATCAGCTCCCATTCCAGCAACATCTCCAACATTATCTCCAACATTGTCTGCAATTGTAGCTGGATTTCTTGGATCATCTTCTGGGATTCCAGCTTCTACTTTTCCAACCAAATCAGCTCCAACATCAGCAGCTTTTGTATATATTCCACCTCCAACTCTCGCAAAAAGAGCAATAGATTCAGCTCCTACAGAAAATCCAGCAAGAGTTTCAAGAACGATAGTCATTTGAGCAGTATTTGTCCATTCACCACCCATGAAGAAATTATAAAAAATAATAAAGAAAATAGTAAGACCAAGAACGGCAAGACCAGCAACTCCGAGTCCCATTACTGTTCCTCCTCCAAAAGAGATTTTAAGTGCTTTTGGAAGACTTTCTCTTGCAGCTTGTGTAGTTCTTACGTTTGCTTGTGTAGCAATTCGCATTCCCATATTTCCAGCTAAAGCAGAAAAAACAGCACCAAAGATAAAAGCAACAACAATTAACCAATGTGTTGTGGGAACAACTGTAGAAATGATTGCTAAAATGATACTTGCGAGAATTACAAAAATTAAGAGAAGACGATATTCTGCATTTAAAAAGGCGAGAGCTCCTTCATAAATATGCTTAGAAATACTCTTCATGTTTTCTTCACCTTGACTTTGTTTCATTACCCAAACTCTTTTTGACCACATAAATAGTAATCCGAGAATTGCTAAAATCACAGGCAAATAAATTGCATTTGTTTCCATAATATGTATTTGATTATTTGATGATTAATTCAAAACAGAAATTAATGCTATATCATTTCTTAAGATTTTGCTCTTTTCATGATCTAGAAAACGTGTTGTTTTCTTAGATTTCCAATTTCATTAGATTCTTTTTGGTAAGAATCTGATATAGAATTAAAAAAATATATGGAAGATAGTTGGGGTAAAAAACAATAGGATTCTCCATATTTCAACTAAATGTAAGAAAAATAGAGGGATTTAAAAAGAAAGAACCCAACTTAATCAATTGAAAAAGTTGGGTTTATAAAAATATTATATGTTTTCAGAAATAGACTGATTAGATAGTGAAGCTTCCTTTTTCTTTGTGTTCACTTTCTTCGTATCTATCAATACATTTTTGAACGATATCGTATGCTTCTTCAACATCTCCCCATCCTCCAACGTCAACTTTCTTCTCTTCAAGATCTTTATATACTTGGAAGAAGTGCTCAATTTCTTTTACTTGGTGAGGGTTCATGTCGCTTAAATCATTTAATTTATTCCAAATTGGATCTGAAACAGGAACACAAATAATTTTTTCATCTGGACCTTTTTCGTCAGCCATATGGAAAACACCGATTGGTTTAACTTCCATCACACACATTGGAAAAGTAGGTTCAGCTCCTAATACTAAAACATCTAATGGATCTCCATCTAATGCTAAAGTTTCTGGAATAAATCCGTAATCCGCAGGGTACATCATTGAAGAAAATAACATTCTATCAAAGCGGATTTTCTTTAAATCAAAGTCATACTCGTATTTATTTCTACTCCCTTTTGGGATTTCAATTAATACGTCAAAAACTTGTTTATCTTTTGCAGTCATTCTTTAAGTTTTTTTCAAATTTTGGGCAAAAGTACTAAATAATATTATTTTGAGTAACTTTTACACTAGAAATAAAAACCGAAGCCTCCTTTTATTCCAAAATTTCCTTTTCCACTTGGGTCTCTGTATCTTACTTTCCAAATAAAATCCAGACGGAAAACTTTAAAAATATTTCCAACACCAGCGCTAGCTTCCATATAAACATCTGTTGGTGGTTTATATTCGATAGGGTGGGTTAGAGGTGCGGTATTATTAATATCAATATTTTCTTGAGATAATTCTCCCCAAACAGCTTTTACTCCAACAATTTCACGAAGGTTTAAATCTCTTAATAAAGGTAATCTAGAGAAAAGACGTCCGTTGAAATTATGTTCTAAATGTAGAGAAGCGTAAGTATCTGTTACAAATTCGTAATAATCTAATAAACCATAAGTATCATCAATAATGAAATAAGATTGGTTACCTGGAACGACATTTAAAATGCTTAAAGGAACAGTTCCGAAAGTTTTTCCAACTTCAATTGTTGAAAATAATCTACCAAAACCACCAATTTGGAAAGGTTGTTTGTAATAGAATTGTAATTTATCATATTCGAAATCGCTATCAATTACACCTTTTAATCCTTTAGAATAACGAAGGAAAATTGTAGGATAATTATCATTTACTTCATTTCTTTCAACACCATATCCGATTGTTTTTCTTCCAGGTGTTACTTTAATCATTCCATCTACTTCAAATTGTGTAAGGTTTGATTTAATATTTCCAGCTTTATCAAAATAATCCAAATTAAAGCCAGATGGATCCGCAGATTTTAAAGTTCTATAAGATCCGCCAAATTTGAATTCTAAATTTTTCTTTGGTTCAATTGATGCGAAAAGATTTGTAAGATTTACAGAAGTTAATTGGTTACTTGGCCCGCTTGCAAAGAAAGCAGAAGAAGCAAAACTCCTACCTAGCACATCATTTGTTGTTGTCAAACTAACACCAGTTTGTTCCACATCTCTACGAGTTCCAACACCAAAAGTTAAACGACTTTTTCGATCAACCATGTATTTAAAAGAAACACCATATTTGAATTGGTTATCTTTTGTTCCATAAGCAGTATAGAATTGCGCTCTCCAAGGCTCATTTCCGCCTAAATAAGTTCTTCCTCCAACACGAATACGGATTCCTTCCACATCGTTTTTTCCGAAAGTTGAGAAGATTGGTCCATAGTCAAATTTTCCAAATTCGATATAACCAGAACCTAAAATAGAAATTACATCCGTAATTCTTTTGAATTTTGGAGTTACACTTAAAGTATCTAACATTGAATAGATACCTTTTTCATCTTTACTTAATTTTTCAGGTCTGTTTTTAGACCAATATTCGCTAGATTTATTGTAAATATCAGGATTATAAACATCTGTTTCTTCCTTATAGAAGGAAGCATCTTTCTTTTGGTCAAATTCATAATTTGTATATAAAGTTGTTCTTTTTCCATAAAGACCTTTTGATTTTTCTTTTTTACTAAAACTAAAATCAGAAAACATATGATCTCTTTTAAGAAGGAAAACAGAATCACTTAATACTTCAAAAGCTTGTTCAATATATATATCTTTAACCCAGTTAATATTTGCACTTTTCGTTGCTTGCATATTGATTTCTTTCACAGCAAATGTGGTGTCATTTACCCAAAAATCACCTTTAAATGTAAGCTCTCCTTTTCTTCTAGGGTAATAAACAATATTATAACACCATTTATCTTCAATAAAAGCACTGTCTGCAAGAATATAATTGTAATTATTTACACCAGTTCTAGAAAGTGGACTCACAAAACTTTTGTCAAAAATTTTAATGTAGTTATTATAAATATTATAGTCTGCATATAAATCCTTAACAAAAGCGATAACACTTTGATTAGATTGAAAACCAGAATTAGTGTTTGCAACTAAATCATCACGAGTTTTTTTCAAGTCATTATCTCCATAAGTTTTATAAACAGATTCGTTGATAAAAATAGGAAGGTAAGGTTTTCCTGTAATACTTGATGTATCAACATAATCAAAAACGAATTCAATTCCATTGAATAATTTTCTTTCTTTATAAGCGCTATCAATATTGTTCAAATCGAATTCAATCTTTTCATACTTATCATATTGATATTGGTCATAAAGATAAATTCCATTAGAACGTTTTTTCGCCCATATTTTCTTTAAAATTTCAACAGCTGGATTTCCTTTTTTCTTTGTTTTACCACTGTAAATTACAATCTCATCAAGAACTGCATTTTCTTCTTTTAAAACAATTTTAAGGTTTAAGTCACGAGGTTTTACATTAATTGTTTTGGTTTCAAATCCAATAAATGAAACTTCGATTTGTTTGTAGGTTTTGTCTGCTTCTAAATAAAACGTACCATCATCATTGGAAACAGTTCCGATGATAGAGTTTTTAAATACAACAGAAGCAAAAGGAATTGGTTCTCCTTTGTCATCAACAACTTTTCCTCCAACTTTCACTTGTGCAAATGTGAAAACGGATATAAAGAGGAAAAGAAAAAAGAATAATTTATTTTTCATCTATTTTTTTAAAATAAAAGCCTTTCACTTAACGTTGAAAGGCTTTTATTATTGTGTTAAAATTTTCTTATTTTACGTACATTACTTCTTTTACAGCATTTACTACATCGTCAGCATTAGGAAGCCACTCTTCTAATAATACTGGTGAATAAGGTGCTGGTGTGTCAGCAGTCGTAATTCTTTTGATTGGTGCGTCTAAATAATCGAAAGCTTGTTCTTGCATTTGGAAAGTAATTTCTGATGAAACACTTGCGAATGGCCAAGCTTCTTCTAAAATAACAAGTCTATTTGTTTTCTTAACTGATTTTAAGATTGTATCAAAATCCATTGGACGTACAGTTCTTAAATCGATAACTTCAGCAGAAATTCCTTCTTTTTCTAAAGTTTCAGCAGCTTTATAAGCTTCTTTGATAATTTTACCAAAAGAAACAATTGTTACATCTTTTCCTTCTCTTTTAATATCTGCAACTCCGATAGGCAATACATATTCTCCTTCAGGTACTTCACCTTTATCTCCATACATTTGCTCCGATTCCATAAAAATAACTGGATCGTTATCACGAATTGCAGCTTTTAATAAACCTTTTGCATCATATGGATTAGAAGGAACAATAACTTTTAAACCTGGTGTATTTGCAAACCAATTTTCAAAAGATTGAGAATGCGTTGCAGCTAATTGACCAGCAGAACCAGAAGGACCTCTAAATACGATTGGAATATTGATATTCCCTCCAGACATTTGTCTCATCTTAGCAGCATTGTTAATAATTTGATCAATACCAACTAATGAAAAGTTAAATGTCATAAATTCAACGATTGGTCTGTTTCCGTTCATTGCTGCACCTACACTGATACCTGCAAATCCTAACTCAGCAATAGGAGAATCAATAACTCTCTCAGGACCAAATTCGTCTAACATTCCTTTAGAAGCTTTGTATGCACCGTTATATTCTGCTACTTCCTCTCCAATAAGGAAAATAGATTCGTCTCTACGCATTTCTTCGCTCATTGCTTCAGCAATGGCTTCTCTAAATTGTATTGTCTTCATTTTAAATTGCTTTATGAAATCACAAAAATAAGGATTTATAATACACATTTACATTTAAAATCTAAGATTTTTTCTAAGCAAAAATTATTAAATATGGAATTCTTTAATTGACATGATTAAAATCAGTAGTTTTTGCTAGAAAAGAACTACCTTTAGGACGAAAATTTAAACGGAAATATCTTTAAGATGCCAATTGAAAAAATAACAAAAAACAGAAGTTATTTATAGTGTAAAGTTCTTTAAAAATAGATGTTACGCACCAAAAAAGGAGACATTTCAGCAATCCCCAAATTGAAATTTCTACGAATGATAGATATAAAACGAAATAATGTAAGTTTCATCGTTTTATAAAAAAAAATCATAACTTCGTAGCGATTATCATTAAATCACAGAAAAATTAAATAGAAATCTTCAAAATATATATTGAAAATGAAAATATTGGTTTGTATTAGTCATGTTCCAGATACGACTTCAAAAATCAACTTTACAGATAACGATTCAAAGTTCGATACAAATGGTATCCAATATGTAATTAATCCACATGATGAGTTTATGCTTACAAGAGCTATGTGGTTTAAAGAAAAGCAAGGAGCTACAGTAACAGTTGTAAATGTTGGAGATGCTTCAACTGAACCAACTTTACGTAAAGCTTTAGCTATTGGAGCTGATGATGCTATTAGAGTAAATGCAGAAGCAACAGACGGATTTTTTGTTGCAAAGCAATTAGCTGAGGTTGTAAAAAATGGAGGTTATGATTTAGTTTTAGCAGGAAGAGAATCTATTGACTATAATGGAGGAATGGTTCCAGGAATTTTAGCTTCATTATTAGGATTTAACTTCGTGAACGCTTGTATCGGAATTGAAGTTGAAGGTACAGATGCTAAATTAATTAGAGAAATTGACGGAGGAGAAGAAACTTTAAAAGCTTCATTACCATTAGTTGTTGCAGGACAAAAAGGAGTTGTAGAAGAAAAAGATCTACGTATTCCAAACATGAGAGGAATTATGATGGCTAGAAAAAAACCTTTAGCTGTTGTAGAACCAGTTGACGCTTCAGCAATGACATCTTCACAAAAATTTGAGAAGCCAGCAGCAAAAGGAGCTGTAAAATTAGTTGATGCAGATAATATTGATGAATTAATCAATTTATTACACAACGAAGCGAAAGTAATCTAATTGTCAAATCGAAGAAATCTAGCTTTAAGCTATTTATCATAAAAAATTAAAAAATTATGTCTGTTTTAGTTTTAGCCGAAACATCAGAAGGAAAATTTAAAAAAGTTGCTTTAGAAGCTACTTCTTATGCGAAGAAAGTTGCAGAGCAATTAGGAACTAATTTAGTTGCTTTAACAATTAATGCTGAAGATAATTCAGTATTATATAATTATGGAGCAGAAAAAGTTTTAAGCGTAAAAAATGATGCTTTAAAAAACTTTGATGCTAAAGTTTATGCAGGAATCGTAAGTGAAGCTGCAAAAAAAGAAAATGCTGAGGTTGTAGTTATTGATTCAAGTAGTAATGGAGTTTACTTAGCGCCAATCGCTGCTGTAAATTTAGAAGCTGGTTATGCTTCAAACGTTGTTGCTTTACCAGAATCAATTTCACCTTTTGTAGTTAAAAGAAAAGCTTTTTCAAACAAAGCATTTAATCATACAGAAATTTCTACATCAGTTAAATTAATCGGTTTAGCTAAAAACTCATTTGGAGTAGTAGAAAATAATGTTTCTGGAACTGAAGAAGATTTTGTACCTTCATTAGCAGATAGTGGAATTTCAGTAGAAAGCGTTGAGAAATCTACTGGAAAAGTTTCTATCGCAGATGCTGACATCGTAGTTTCAGGAGGAAGAGGATTAAAAGGACCTGAAAACTGGGGAATGATCGAAGAATTAGCAGACGTACTTGGTGCAGCAACAGCTTGTTCTAAACCAGTTTCTGATTTAGGATGGCGTTCACACGAAGAACACGTAGGACAAACAGGAAAACAAGTTGCAGCAAATTTATATATCGCGATTGGTATTTCTGGAGCAATCCAACATTTAGCTGGAATTAATGCTTCTAAGGTGAAAGTAGTAATTAATACAGACCCAGAAGCACCTTTCTTTAAGGCTGCAGATTATGGTATTATAGGGGATGCTTTTGAAGTAGTTCCAAAATTAATTGAGAAATTAAAGGAATTTAAAGCAAATAACGCATAATTTTTAGTAAATTGCACCCTCAAAAAAGCTGTCTAATTTTTTGAAGTCATTTCCCTTTAATTAGACAGCTTTTTTTATCATAAAATTTACTCGTATAAAATTAAGATACATGAGTTTAGTACGCCTAACAATAAAAGGGATTTCATATAGTCAAACGCAAAGTGGCGCATACGCACTTGTACTTTCCGAAGTAGAAGGTAGTCGCACACTTCCTATTGTCATAGGAGCATTTGAAGCACAATCAATCGCAATTGCATTAGAAAAAGAGATAAAACCTCCAAGACCACTTACACACGATTTATTTAAAAGTTTTGCAGACAGATTTATGATTGCAATACGTCAAGTTATAATTCATAAACTTGTGGATGGAGTTTTTTATTCTAGTTTAATTTGTGAAAGAGATGGAATCGAAGAAATTATTGATGCAAGAACTTCAGATGCAATTGCATTAGCAACTCGATTCAACGCCCCTATTTTCGCTTACGAAAATATCTTAGATAAAGCTGGTATCTATTTAAAAGAAAAAGAAGAAACAAACCCTGACGATGATCCGTATTCTTTAGAAGAATTTGAAGATGAGAATACATCACAAGAGGAAACTACTACCGAAAATGAATATGCTCATAAAACATTGAGTGAACTGAATACAATGATGGATGAGGCAGTAGCGAATGAAGATTATGAAACTGCTGCGAAAATCCGTGATGAAATTAACAAACGCAAATCTAAATAATACCCAAAGTAAAGATGATACGCAAAATCTTACTAACGATCTTTTTATTCTTTAACATTTTTATTGTAAACGCTCAAGAAGCAGCTACAAATAGTCCAATAATTGAAAGCCAAGGATTTTCAATGAACTCTTTAATAAGAGGTGTAATTGGAATGATAACTTTAGTCGGTCTGGCATATATTTTAAGTTCAAACCGTAAAAAAATTAATTGGAAAACTGTTGGAGCTGGTTTATCAGCACAATTATTATTAGCAATCGGAATTCTTACTGTTCCAATCGTACAAAGTGGATTCGAAAAAGTAAGTGGTCTTTTTGTAAATGTTTTAGAATATACAAAAGCAGGTAGTGAGTTCCTTTTAGGAGGAATGATGAATGTAGAAAGTTTTGGATTTATCTTTGCTTTTCAAGTTTTACCTACAATTATTTTCTTTTCTGCTTTAACTTCTGTTTTATTCTACCTAGGAATTATTCAAATTGTTGTAAAAGGTTTAGCATGGCTTTTTACAAAACTTCTTCATATTTCAGGTTCAGAAAGTTTATCTGTTGCAGGTAATATTTTCTTAGGACAAACAGAAGCTCCTTTAATGATTAAAGCTTATTTAGAAAAAATGACAAAGTCAGAAATCTTACTTGTAATGGTAGGAGGAATGGCAACTGTGGCTGGAGGTGTTTTGGCTGCATATATTGGTTTCTTAGGAGGAAATGATCCTGCTTTGAAATTACACTATGCAAAACATTTATTAGCTGCTTCAGTAATGGCTGCACCTGGTGCAATAATTATTTCTAAAATGCTTTATCCTGAAACTGAAGAAATCAATACAGATGTAAAAGTTTCTCATGACAAAATTGGTTCAAACATTCTTGATGCAATCGCAAATGGAACAACTGAAGGTTTAAAATTAGCTGTAAATGTTGCTGCGATGTTATTGGTTTTCGTTGCTTTTATCGCAATGATTAACGGGATTTTTGGATGGATTGGAGATTGGACAGGATTGAATAATTTAATGGCTGCAAATACGCCATACAAACAATTTTCTTTAGAATCAGTTCTTGGACTTGTATTTTCTCCACTAATGTGGTTAATTGGTGTAGCAAAAGAAGATATGATGTTAATGGGACAATTATTAGGAATTAAACTTGCCGCAAGTGAGTTTATCGGATATATCCAATTAGCAGAACTTAAAAATGCTACAAATGCAATTCATTTAACATATAACAAATCTATCATCATGGCAACTTATATGCTGTGTGGATTTGCAAACTTCGCTTCAATTGGAATTCAAATTGGAGGAATTGGTTCTTTAGCACCAAACCAAAGAAAAACATTATCAGAATTTGGTATCAAAGCATTAATCGGAGGTTCTATCGCCTCATTACTTTCTGCAACAATCGCTGGAATGATTATCGGTTAATAACTTTGTTCAAAATAAATTTCAGAATGCCTTTTAATTATTATTTAAAAGGCATTTTTTTGTACCTTATTCATACGTTATAATTTTCTCGGTTTGGGCATTTCCCTATCGGGTCGGGCTTTCCGCTATATCTTTTGCTGCAAAACTGCAAGCAGCAAAAGGATGTCGCTGCAATCCCTAATGCAAAAAAGAAAGTATCATGAGACAGTATTTAGATTTAGTACAACATATTTTAGAAAATGGAAACCAAAAAGGAGATAGAACAGGAACAGGAACAAAAAGTGTTTTTGGCTATCAAATGCGTTTTGATTTATCGGAAGGTTTTCCAATGGTTACAACTAAAAAATTACATTTAAAATCAATTATTCACGAGTTACTTTGGTTTATCAAAGGAGAAACAAATATTGCATATTTAAAAGAGAATAATGTAAAGATTTGGGATGCTTGGGCAGATGAAAATGGTGATTTAGGTCCTGTTTACGGACACCAATGGAGAAATTGGAATAGCGAAGGAATTGATCAGCTTTCTGAAGTAATTGAAACCATAAAAACAAATCCAAATAGTAGAAGAATGATTGTTTCTGCTTGGAATCCTAGTGTACTTCCTGATACTTCTGTTTCTTTTGCTGAAAATGTAGCAAATGGAAAAGCAGCTTTACCTCCTTGTCATGCTTTTTTTCAATTTTATATAAATGATGGAAAACTTTCTTGTCAACTTTACCAAAGAAGTGCTGATGTCTTTTTAGGAGTTCCTTTTAATATTGCTTCTTATGCTTTACTAACATTGATGGTTGCTCAAGTTACAGGATATGAACCAGGTGATTTTATTCACACTTTTGGAGATGCACATATTTATAATAATCATTTTGAACAAATGGAATTACAATTGTCAAGAGAACCTAAAAAACTTCCAAAAATGCTGATAAATAAAGATGTGAAAAGCATTTTTGATTTTACTTATGATGATTTTAAATTAATGGATTATGAAGCACATCCACATATAAAAGGAGCTGTTTCTGTATAAAAATATTTAGTAAATTTATAGGAAGAAACTTAAAAAGTACATCCTATGAACAATCTGGAACAGCATGAGTTATATGAAGCAGCGAGAAAAAGGGTAAGACAAAAAAAAGGAGTTTTTGTTCATTTGATAATTCTAGTAATTGTTTCTGTTTTTTTGTACATAGGAAATACAGTTTTTGACTACGGAAAACAAGAATATGGAAATTGGTATGAAGTTGTCGTATTTGTTTGGTTGTTCTTCTGGATACTTCACTTTATAAATGTTTTTATTACTCAACAATTTATGGGGAAAAAATGGGAGCGTGAGCAAACAGAAAAATTGATCAATAAATATAAAAATAAATTAGAATCTATTGAAAAAAGAATTATAGAAGACGAGATATCAAAGAAAAAAGAAGATGGTGAAGAAATGGAATAAGGAAAGAGAAATATCAAAAACAAAACCTCATTAAAACATGATTACATTAATTGCAGCGATAGGAAAAAACAATGAACTCGGAAAAGATAACCAGTTGATTTGGAAATTATCTACAGATTTAAAACGATTTAAAAATTTAACTACAGGACATGTAGTTATTATGGGAAGGAAAACCTATGAATCGATGAACAAACCTTTGCCAAATAGAACAAATATTGTGATTACTAGAAATCCAAATTTTAAAGCAGAAGGTTGTATCATAGTTTCAAATATAGAAGAAGCTTTAAAAGAAGCAGAAAAATATGATGAGAATCCTTATATAGTTGGAGGAGGAGAGATTTATAGACTTTCAATGGATATTGCAGATGTTTTAGAAATTACACATGTTCATCATTCATTTGATGCAGATGCTTTTTTCCCTGAAATATCTTTAAATGATTGGGAAGCAGTTTTTGAAGAAGATCATGTTGCAGATGCTAAAAATGAATATGATTTTAGCTTTATAACGTATCAAAAAAAATAAAACATGATAATCAAAGAAATTTTAGGAAAGAAACCACATATAGGTGAAAATTGTTTTGTTGCAGAAAACGCAGTAATAGTTGGAGATGTAACAATGGGTGATGATTGTAGTGTTTGGTATAATGCTGTAATTCGCGGAGATGTTCACTTTATTAAAATGGGAAATAAAGTAAATGTTCAAGATGGAGCAGTGATACATGCAACTTATCAAAAATCGCCAACAACAATTGGAAATAATGTTTCTATTGGTCACAATGCTTTAGTTCACGGTTGTACTGTTAAAGACAATGTTTTAATTGGAATGGGAGCAATTGTGATGGATGATTGTATAATTGAAGAAAATGTAATTATTGCAGCAGGAGCTGTTTTAACAAAAGGAACAGTTGCAGAATCAGGAAGTGTTTATGCAGGAATGCCAGCTAAAAAAATTAAAGATCTAGATGTGGATTTATTAGAAGGAGAAATCCATAGAATTGCCAATAATTATGTCAAATATGCCTCTTGGCATCATTAAAATACAAAAAGCATCTTAGAGTAAATAAGATGCTTTTTTTATCTCTATAAGTTCATTATTGTATTTCTTCAATTTTTAAACTTGGAGAAGTGAAATTCGTTAAGTTTTCATTTTCGTCTACATAAATTAAAAATGCTTTAATTTCTTTATGTTTTTCTAAAAATTCTTTTGTTCTATCTAATCCCATTGCCATAAAAGCTGTAGCATAAGCATCAACATCAGCACAATCAATTTCAGAGATTACGGTTGCACTAATCAAATCACTTTCATAAGCAAAACCAGTTTTAGGATTTATAGTATGAACAAATTTTTCACCTTTATCATTCTTTTTAAATTTTCTATAATTACCTGAAGTAGCCATAGATTCATTTTTAAGTTGTACATATTTTGTAAAACTTCTTGTTCCGTCCGTGTTTGGATCTTCAATTGCAATTGCCCAAAAAGAACCTTTTTCCAAGTTTTTACCTCTAGCTCGTACTTCTCCACCAAGCTCTACTAAATAATTATGAATTCCTTTTTTTTCTAAAAATCTGCCAATTAAATCAATTGTATAACCTTTGGCTATTGAATTAAAATCAAGATATACTTGCTTTGAATCTTTAATTATTGTTCCATTTTTAAGCTTAATTTTTTCTAATCCAACAAATTTTAAAAGCTCGGCAACTTTTGTAGAATCTAAATTTTCCAATTCTTTTTCAGGGCCAAATCCCCATGCGTTTACAAGAATTCCAACAGTAGGATCAAAGAATCCGTTAGTGTTTTCATGTATTGTTTTAGATTTTTCCATATTCTCAATAAAAAGTTCATCTACAACTATTGTTGAATCTCCTTTATTGATTTTTGAAATGTCAGAATCTTTGTGATAAGTGGAAAGAGATTTATTAACAGCATTAATTATACTATCTACACTTTTTAGATAATTTACTTGATCGGTATCAAAATATTTAATGTTAAAAGTAGTTCCTAAAGCATTTCCTTTTAGAAGAATTGAATCGTTTTTAGTATCTTGTTTACAGGAAATTATTAGTATTGTTAATACCAGAAGTATAATTTTTTTCATACTATGAAATGTTTTGATTTAAGTTCTTTAACATTTAACAAAGATACATGATATTTAATCATAAATTAATCTTAAATATGATTACATTTTCTAATTTCCATATTAATATTTTATAAATTTGGACAATATTAAATTTTTGAAATATGAGAAAACTACTTATCCTAACTGCAATTTCGTCAATTGCTTTAACGTCTTGCGTTTCAACTAAAAAGTATAATGCTTTGCAGCAAGAAAACGAGCAGAATAAAGAGCATTTAACGAATGCAAAAGCTAACCTTGAAAAGTGTTTGATTGATAAAGACAAAATAGGTAAAGAGAATCAAGAATTGGCAGAAAGAGTTGATTATTTGAAAAAGAATAATACTCAAATGTTAAGCAGCTTAACGGAACTTTCTGTATTATCTAAAAGAGAAGCAGAAAATGTAAAACGCTCATTAGAGAAAATTGAGAATCAAGATTCTTACATCAGAAATTTACAGGATGCTGTTGCAAGAAAAGATTCATTAAATCTTCAATTAGTGCTTAATTTAAAAGGAGCATTAGCGAATGTCAATGACGAAGATATTCAAATTGAAGTAGAAGGAGGAGCTGTTTTTATTTCATTATCTGATAAACTTTTATTCCGTACAGCAGGATATACTTTAAATAAAAGAGGTATTGAAGTTCTGGGGAAAGTTGCAAAAGTTGTTAATAACAAGCCTGATATTGAAATTATGGTAGAAGGTTTTGCAGATTCTCGTTCTTATGCTGGAAAACAAGGTGTATTAGTGGATAACTGGGATTTATCTGTAAAAAGAGCGACATCTGTTGTTCGTATTTTAGAAGATAAGTATAAAGTTGATCCAGAAAGAATGATTGCGGCTGGTAGAGGTAAATATCACCCAATTGCTTCAAATGATACTTCTGAAGGTAGAGCAAAAAACAGAAGAACTAAAATTGTAATTTTACCTAAATTCGATCAATTCTTTGAATTATTAGAGAAAAAGTAAAACATATTTTTTCATAAAAAATTTACTACCCTAAAGAGCGCATCCTTTATCTTTTCTAAAAAACTTTGCTCTTCAGGGTAGTTTTTTTATACCCAAAAATTGCTATCACGTTTTTTTATCACTGTTTTTTTTGTTCAAAAAAATACTTTTTTAAAATTTTCTACAAAATTTTCTACAAAATTTTTAGCTCCATTTGAAAGAATTTTGGTGTTAAAAATTTATTCTTTAAAGATTTTTTAAAACTCTAATTTAAAATTAATTAAATCAATATATTTAAATGTAAAGTATTGGTTTTAAGGTAAATGAAATGTTATTTCTTCGGTTTGTTTTTCATTTTTTTTATTAAAAAACTATAGATTTTGTAATAACTAGAAATAAATTTTTAAGTTTGTTTTAAGTTAAAAACAAGCAAGAAATTTAGACTAACTGAAAACGGTGATGTCGAAAAAACACATTTTTTGTGTATTGTGTCGAATTATGAATTACTATAGTTTTGTAAACGGGAAAAGATGAAAAAGATAAAAGTACACATTGCAGATGACCACAAGATATTAATTGACGGTATCAGCGCTGTATTGAAGATTCAAGAGGATATCGAGATTGTTGGATGTTCTCTTGATGGAGCTCAGACCATCGAATGGTTTGAAGAAAATACAGCAGATGTTTTAGTTTTAGATATTAGTATGCCAAACGTCAATGGTATCGAGGTTATGCAGTCGTTCCAAAAGAAAAGGGTAATTCCTAATATAATCATTTTATCCAGCTATGATGAAATGAAGCTTATTAGGGAAGTATTAAAAATTGGAGCAAAAGGTTTTTTGACTAAAAAATGTGCTGGAGAACATATTGTTGAGGCGATTAGATCAGTTAATTCTGGTAAACAATATTTTAGCGAGAGCATCCAGAAGAAGATGGTAGATTTTCTATCTGGAGCAGGGGAAGAAAATAATCCAGAGAGTACATTTTTTAGTCCACTAACTGAAAGAGAAAAAGAAGTATTAAAATTGATAGGTAATGAGCTTAGTACAAAAGAAATTGCTGAGAAATTATTTATCAGTGTTAATACGGTTGAAACACACAGAAAAAAATTAATGAAAAAGTTGGGAGTAAAAAATGTAGTAGGGCTGGTAATTTATGCCATGAAAAATAGGATTATTTAACATTAAAATATAAAGATAGTATTTGGGGGAAAGGAGAGGAATTCTTATAACATTATTGGACCTCTCCTTTGTTTTTGTATTTTAATTAAAAATGATTTTGTTTTTAGAATACCTCACAAATAATTTTCTTGAAGTAAATTATAAGTGTAAAGAAAGGTAAAAAATGAAATTATTTACTTATATAATTATAACATTATTTAGTTCTTTTAATTATTATTGTTTTTCTGAAGTAAAGTTTAATGATTTTACAGAAGAATTTCAAGAGAAAGACTCTATTCAAATTCAACAGCAAGAGAAAATAAAAAATTTGCTGGTGTATTTGCATAAGCGTATCAAAATAAATGATACTAAACTAATTAATGAGACTTATGATTCGATAGTGACTATTTTATCGGAAAATAAACTTTATAAAAAAACTATTTATTATTTAAAAGAATCTGAAAAATTTGCACAAACAGATTTAAGAAGAGGAGATTTAAAATTTAGAATTGGTTCACATTTTTTTCGATTAGAAGAATATGATTCTGCTAAAGTTTATTTTAATAAAGCCCTAGAGATCTTTCCAAAAAATGCCAAAAAAGGCAGGGCAATGACTTATAATAATTATGGAGCTATTGAATATTATTCAGGAAATTTTAATCAAGCTGCAAATTTTTTTGAAGAAGCTCGAAAACTACAAAATGAATTAGGAAATGTTATAATAGAAATGACAATCCTAAATAATTTAGGAGGACTTTATCACATTAATAAACAATTTAATAAAGCAATAAGTTCTTACGAAAAATCCCTGAGAATTTTAGATTCCCTTCCAGATTTAGATCATCACTCACTTAAAACAAAATACACAGTTTATTTTAATATTAGCGATGCTTACGCAGCTAAAAAAGATTTTGAAAAAGCGTTTCACTTCAAAAATGCTTATCTAGAATTAAAAGAAAGTACTGATCAAAAAATAAGAACACAAGAAATTTCTGAAATTGAAAATAAATATAAAGCTGAAAAAAATAAATCACTTATCGAATTAGAGAAAAATAAAAGATTAAAAGCACAATATATTTCAGCAATATCATTAATTGGAGTTATAGTAATTTGCATAATACTTTGGGGAATAGTTTATAATAGGAAATTAAAAAGTAGAAATGAAGCTTTAAGAAATTCTAGAGAAAGATTAAAACAAAGAAATAAACAAGGACAATTAGAAAAACAAAAAGTTGTTCAAATAGCTAGTACGACAATTGATAAAAAAGAAGCTGAAAGAAAAATTATAGCTCAGACGTTACATGATAGTGTAAGCGCATTATTATCTTCTGCAAATCTTCATTTAATGGCTTCTAAATCTCAAATGAAAGACGAAATTCCTCTAGAGATTTTAAAAACACAAGAAATTATTGAAGAAGCTTCTGAAAAAATTAGTAACCTTTCTCATAATATATTTTCAGCTGTATTAATCAATTTTGGATTGAATGAAGCAATTCAAGATTTAACAGAAAAATATTCAAATAAAAATCTAGAAATTACTTATGATTCTTCAATAAATGCAAGATATTCTCAAAGTTTTGAAATTAAACTTTATCATATAATTGAAGAATTATTAGAAAATATAAAACAACACAGTGATGCAAATCACGCTTTAGTAACTGTTAGAGAAGTCGATTCAAATTTAGAATTTAAAATTTCTGATGATGGAAAAGGTTTTGAAAAAGATGACATCAAAGATAAAGAAGGTTTAGGATTAAGCCAGATTCATCTTAGAATTAAAGCAATGCAAGGAATTATGGCGATTAATTCTGAAAAAGATTCAGGTACGGTTGTTTATATTTCTGTTCCAATTGTGAGAAAACAAGAAGTATCAAACTTTATGTAAGTTATTTTTTACCTAATTCTACAATTTCCAAATTTTCGATTTTTCCTTTATCTAAGGTAAACCTTAACATCGTTCTTACTTGATGAAATCCGTATTTTCCAGCAGCTCCAGGGTTTAAATGTAAAAGATTTAATTTTTTGTCAAACATTACTTTTAAAATATGAGAATGCCCAGAAATAAAAATTTTTGGTGGATTTTTAGTCAATATTTTTTTAATTCTTGGATTATATTTCTCTGGATAACCTCCAATATGTGTTATTAAAACATCTACATTTTCAACTGTAAATCTATTATCTAATGGAAATTCTTTTCTAGCATCTGTTCCATCAATATTTCCATAAACTGCTCGAAGTGGTTTTAGTTTTTTAATAGTATCAGTCACTTTTAAATCACCAATATCTCCTGCATGCCAAACTTCGTCAGCTTGCTTGACATATTTTAAAATTGTTTCATCAATATGACTATGTGTATCAGAAAGTAAAAGAATTTTTTTCATATGATTTAATTTAGAAAATCAGTTTTTTAAGAAAATATTTAGAAAAATCAGCAAGTTTACAAGCTGTAAAAACGGATAAGAATTTCTTATCTTTGCTCTTTCACAAAAGTAATTTATTCCTTTGAGATATTTTATAGAACTTGCGTATAACGGAAAAAATTTTCATGGTTGGCAAATTCAACCTGATGCTATTTCAGTACAAGAAGTAATTGAAAAAGGTTTATCCAAAATTTTAAGAGAAGACATACAAATTGTAGGAGCAGGACGAACAGATACTGGAGTTCATGCTTCTCAAATGTTTGCTCATTTTGAAACAAATCAAGATTTAACAAAAGCGGATTATGCTTATAAATTAAATGCTGTCCTTCCAGATGAAGTGGCTATTTACGAGATTTTTCTAGTAAATGAAGAAGCACATGCAAGATTTCATGCAACAAGCAGAAGTTATGAATATCGAATTTTCTTAGGAAGAGATCCATTTTGTTTAGATACAACTTTACAATTACATCATCAAAAACTTAACATTGAAAATATGAACAAAGCTGCAAAAGTGTTGTTTAATCATATTAATTTTAAGTGTTTTTCAAAGAGTAAAACAGATGTCAAAACATATAATTGTAAAATTTATGAAGCAAAATGGGTTTTAAACGAAAAAAACTTAACTTTTCATGTAAGTGCAGATCGTTTTCTTAGAAATATGGTTCGTGCAATTGTAGGAACTTTATTAGAAATTGGTTTAGGAAAGAAAAAAATAGAGGATTTAGAAAAAATTATTTTAAGTGAAAATAGATCTAAAGCTGGAGTTTCTGTTCCAGCAAAAGGATTGTTTTTAACAAAAGTGGAATATCCAGCAACTATCAGAGAAAATGAGTAGTAAAGTAACAGGGAAAGCATTTGATGCAAAAATATTTAATCGTTTATTGAAATATGCTTTGAAATATAAATGGCAATTTTATATTTCTGGAATTTCAGCTATTTTGTTATCTGTTTTCGCAGGTGCAAGATCTGTTTTAATCATTGATTCAGTTGATGATTATATTGCCAAAAAAGACTTAGAAGGATTATTATTTTATACAGTTTTATTACTTCTTTTTCTTTTAGGAGAGGTGATTTTACAATTGATTTTTATTTATATCGCAAACTGGCTTGGACAAAATGTAATTAAAGATATTCGTACGAAATTATTTAAACATTTAGTCTATTTCCGAACTTCATATTTCCATAAAAATGCTGTTGGAAAATTAGTAACCAGAGTTGTTTCAGATATCGAAACGATTGCTGCTTTTTTCAGTCAAGGTTTATTTATGATTGTAAGTGATATTCTTAAAATGGCTGTTGTAGCTGTAATTATGTTATATCAAAATTGGAAATTAGCTTTGATTACTTTTTTAGTTTTACCTATTTTAATTTATGCTACTAAATTATTCCAAATTGCTATAAAATCTTCTTTTCAAGAAGTTAGAAATCAAGTTTCAAACTTAAATTCTTTTGTTCAAGAGAGAGTTACAGGAATGAAAATTGTTCAGCTTTTTAATCGTGAAAAAATTGAATACCAGAAGTTTTATGAAATAAATAATAAACATAAAAAAGCATACATTAAAACAGTTTGGTACTATTCTATTTTCTTCCCAATTTCGGAAATTTTAACTTCAATTGCTATTGGGCTTTTAGTTTGGTATGGAGGTTTAAAAGCAGCTGTAGATAGTACAATTACAGTAGGAGAAATTATAGGATTTATTACGATGGCTCAAATGTTATTCCGTCCTTTACGCCAAATTGCAGATAAATTTAATACACTTCAAATGGGAATGGTAGCTGGAGATAGAATTTTTGAAGTAATGGATACGGAAGAAACGCAGCCAGATTCTGGAACGAAAACTGCACCGAATTTTAGAGGAGATATTGCTTTTGAAAATGTTCGATTTAGTTATATTCAAGGTGAAGAAGTGTTAAAAGGTGTTTCTTTTGATGTAAAAGCAGGAGAAACGATTGCAATTGTTGGTGCAACTGGAGCAGGAAAATCTACTATTATTAATTTGATAAATCGTTTCTACGAAATTGATTCTGGAAAAATTAAGGTAGACAGAACTAATATTACAGAATATACGATGGATTCTCTAAGAAATCAGGTTTCTGTTGTTTTACAAGACGTTTTTCTTTTCTCAGATACAATTTATAATAATATTGTTTTAGGAAATAAAAATATTACTTTAGAAGAAGTTCAAGAAGCTGCAAAAGAAATTGGAATTCATGATTTTATTATGTCTTTACCAAAAAATTATCATTATAATGTAAAAGAAAGAGGGGTAATGCTTTCTGCTGGACAAAGACAATTGATTGCATTTTTGAGAGCTTATTTAAGTAAACCAAGTATTTTAATCTTGGATGAAGCAACTTCTTCCATTGATTCACATTCAGAGAAACTTTTGCAAAAAGTAACAAAGAAAGTAACAAAAAATCAGACTTCTATAGTGATTGCGCATCGTCTAGCAACAATTAAAAAAGCTTCAAAAATCATTGTAATGGATAAAGGAAATATTGTGGAACAAGGAAGTCATAAAGAACTATTGAAAAATCCAGAAGGATATTATAAAACACTTTATGATATGCAATTTGCTAACGAAAAATCTGCTTAGATTTAAAATATAAAACACCTTATGGAGAAATATTGAATTGTGAAATTTGATGTATAATAGATATTAGAGATCATATTTCTCCAAAAGATGTTTCTAAAAATATATTATCAATAAGAGTTTGATTCATGATTTTAAATTAAAAATTAAATTGTAATTCGAACAAAATGGAACCTTCAAAAACCAATTCATCCGTTGCAGCGCTAATATCTTTACGCCAATGTTGGTAGTCGAACTGAAGATTTAAAATTCCAATTCCTAAACCTTCAGGAGTTTCCGCATAATCAAAATTACTATAACTTGACCTTTCTGGAGTTAATTTAAAAAAGAAATCATTTTGGAAATTATGATCTTCTTCTGGAAAACTCCAAGATGTCCAATAAGAAGATTCATCATAAGGATTTTCTCCATTAAATTCATTTGCTTCCGATATAAATAACTTTTTATCTAAAGGATCAGAATTATCTAAAGTGATAAAAATTTCTCCACCATCAAGTGTTTTTCCATCTTGATAGCCAACAAAATACTGATTTAAAATATTTGAAACTCGATACGTTGCGGCAACGGTATCCAATTCTTCATTTAATTCATAAGATTCCAATTGGAAATCCATTTTTGTTGTATAAGGAATACTCATA
The DNA here is from genome assembly GCF_015767265.1 of Aureivirga marina. Taxonomy (GTDB): domain Bacteria; phylum Bacteroidota; class Bacteroidia; order Flavobacteriales; family Flavobacteriaceae; genus Aureivirga; species Aureivirga marina. The sequence goes on along the minus strand of NZ_JADPIB010000001.1, from coordinate 559,678 downwards.
TTGAAAAATTCATCTCCATTTGCTTCTCTATTAAATGTACTTGGTTTGAAATCAAAGTAAATATTAGAATTAGATTCATTTTCAACTCGAGTAAAATCGGTCATGTCATCATCACTAAAACAGGAGGATAATAATAGGAAAAGAATGAGTAGAGCACTCATTTTAAGTTTTTTGAATAAGCATTTCATAATAGTTAAGTTTTAAGCTAAATTCTTTTCAAAAATTAATCCTTAGTGATTTTAATTTTCATTTTTATCTAAAAATTAGCTTTTTTTATTAAATTTTTCTTTCTAAAAGTTTTATTTATATAATTGATTATCAATGTTAAAGGTGTTTATTTTTTAACAAAACTTTCGTAAATTAGAAAGAGAGAAGAGTGATTAATTCCAATAAGTTTATAATGTTTTCATTGAATCCCCTGAAGAAATACCTAAATATTATAAATAGGAATTTTGATGGAAAATAATGAATCTATTTTTAAGAAAAACAAACCAAAGTTTGCGAAGGACACAAACAGATTATGGTTTAAAGAATTACGAAAAGAGGCATACAAAATTGTGTATGAAAAGTCGAAAACAAGACAGAAAGAGATTTATTTCAAGGCTTTCTTTTTCCCTTTTTTATTCTTTTTAAATTATGCAGCAATCTTATATTTTGGGATGAATATTTCCTTATTTTATTTCTTTAATTTTTTACTTGGATTTACTTTAGTTTTCGTTTTTTTAAATATCATTCATGATGCTGTGCATGGAACAATTTTTAAAACAAAATGGATAAATAAATATTATGTTTATTTGTTCGATTTGATGGGAGCAAATAGTTATATCTGGAAAATTCGTCATTTGTATTTTCATCATAATTTTCCGAATGTAAAAGATTGGGATACAGATATGGAACAAAATGCTTTATTTAGAGTTTTTTCTCATGCTCCATATAAAAAGCATCATAAATATCAACATCTTTATGTTTTACCAATTTATCCAATCTATCTTGTAAATTGGTTAGTTTACAGAGATTTTAGAGACTTTTTTGCGAAAGATCAAATTATTCATAAATGGGGAAAAATTCCAAAATTTGAATTTTTTAGATTGATTTTTTTTAAAGGATTATTTATTTTCTATACAATTATTTTTCCTAAATATTTTCTGGATTTAACTTGGACTCAAGCTTTTGTTGGATTTGCAATTTATATGGTTACAGCAAGTATTTTTGCTTTAAGTATTTTATTGACATCTCATCCAAATACAGAAGCAATTTATCCTGAAGTTGATGAAGAAAATAAATTGCCAAATACATGGTTTATTCATACTCTTTTGACAACAAATGATGTCGATATGGATAATCCATTTACAAGATTTATGATGGGATCTTTTCAATTTCATGTAGTCCATCATCTTTTTCCGAAAATAAATCATGTATATTATCCAGAAATTACAGAAAAACTTGTTGAAATATCAGAGAAATACAATTTACCTTATCGCAAATATACACTTGGATATGCTTTGAAAAGTCATTATCAAATGTTGAAAGAAAATGGCATTTCACCAAAAGAATTATTGGAAGAAGCAATGTGAAAACATTGCTTTTTTTATGTAATTAAAATTAAAAAACCAATTGGCGTAATAAAGATGATTAAAGTTAAAATACATAAAAACAAAGCAAAAAATCTTCGTTTGTTTTTATGAAAAACTCCAAGAATAGCGAAAATTAAAGAAACTAAAAATGGAATTAAAAGTAATGAGATTAAAAACTTTACATCATTATAAATAATTGTTGATGAAATAATTCTTGAAGCTTCAATGGATTGTTCATTGGATTCTGAAAAAAAACTTATTTCAAGAATTAATTTTAATAATAGAATTACAAATGAAATTACGATTGAAATTTTAGAAAATTGTTTTTTCATGACCTCATGGAATAAAAATGAATAAACTTGCTGGGGTTACGGAAACAATTAATGTAATAATACAAAAAAATAATCCAAAATAACGATGACGATTGTAATATCGAACTCCTAAAATTGCTAAAATTAATGCTGCTAAAGATGGAATTAAACCGACAGTTATTAAATTTTGCGATTGATCCATAATTAATGAAGAAGCAAAATCATTTAAATTTCTTTTTGACGAATTGTTATTTATTAAAGTGAAAAAAGTAAATTCTATAACTAATTTAATTAAAAGAATTAAAAAAGATAACAGAATAGATAATCTTGTATAGCTATTTTTAATTTTCATGTGGCAAGTTTTTATTTGTTTTGAAAATGCTTTTATTTTCAGATAGATAAGTTTATTTTATCCAAGCCAAATGTAATAAAATTATTTACTTTTTTTTAAAATAATAATAAGTTTTGAGATAAATAAAATTAGGATAATTACAAAAGTTAAATAAAGAAAAATCCACTTTCCTTGCGTCAACATTGAAGTAATTTCTACTTGTGTTTCCGTGATATTTGGAAACTTTTTAAGAAGCCGAATTATATTGAAATTTTCAAAATAATCAAAAATGACAGTCATGATTGGGAAAATTGTCAACAAATAAGATTTGTTATCTGCATTTTTGGTCAAATTAAGAATGATAAAAAAAGCTAATAAACCATAAACAATCGGATAGACAGAATCAATTACACTTGACATATAGATATAGACATCTCTTCCTTTTTCTCCCATTGCATTGAAAAGTTTGTCAACATCATTTTTACTATAATCAAATAATTCATCAAGAATTACAACTTCACCATTTGATACGTCATTAATTATTTTCTGATATTTTGGAAATAAATAAAGAGTAAATAGTAAAAAAAGAATAAATAAAATTAATATTGTTTTCCAATTTGCTAGTTTCTTAAGTTTTTCCATATTCAATAATTTTTGAAATTTTTAGAAAATGAACCTTTAAATTTAATTATAAATTGTTGGAAATGGAATAGAAATTTAAATTAAACATTCCTTACATCTTTGTGTTAAACATTAATTTATACCATTTTTACCCGAAAAACTACTTTTTTAATAAACAGAAAGTATAGTAACTTTGCAAACAGAATGAAATCTCATTCTTTTATAAAACATGCATAAAATGATAAATAATAATACAAATGGTGTAAACATAGAATTTGTTGCGCTAATGGCTTCTTTGATGTCTATCGTGGCTCTTTCTATCGACGCTTTACTTCCTGCACTTTCTGAAATTGGAATTGCAATCAAAAGTCAAAATACTGCCGATAATCAATTGTTGGTTACAATGATTTTTCTTGGTTTAGGTTTTGGTCAACTTTTATTCGGTCCACTTTCTGATAGTTTTGGAAGAAAACCAATTATTTATATTGGATTTTCAATTTATACTTTAGCAAGTTTCCTTTGTGTTGCTGCAACTTCTCTTGATGTGATGATTATGGGAAGACTTCTTCAAGGAATAGGTTTGGCAGCACCTTATACTTTGTGTATTTCCATTGTGAGAGATACATATAAAGGCGATTTTTTAGCAAGAATTATGTCGTTTGTAACTGTAATTTTTATCTTAGTTCCAGTCATTGCTCCAAGTTTAGGAAAACTAATCTTAAATAATTTTGATTGGAAGTCAATTTTCTATTTTCAAATTGTTTTCGGTGTTTTTGTTTTATTTTGGTTCTGGAAAAGACAACCTGAAACGTTAAAACCTGAATTTAAAAGTAACTTTAATCTAAGCATTTATAAAAATGGAGTTAAAGAGTTTTTTAAATTTCGAGAAACTGTTGGTTTTACCTTAATTTCTGGATTTATTACTGGTTCTTTTATGACATACATTAGTTCTTCACAACATATTTTTGAAAATCAATATGGATTAAAAGATGAATTTCCTTTTGTTTTTGCTGGAATGGCTTTAACTGTCGGAATTGCTACTTTCACTAACGGAATGCTTGTAATGAAACTTGGAATGCATAAATTGGCATTAACTGCTCTAACAGCATTTTCAATTTTACCAATCATTTTTCTTATGACTTTTTCAAGTTCTGCAAATCCTTCTTTAATTGTTTTAATCGCTTTTATGGCTTTACAATTTTTTGCTATTGGATTTTTATTTGGAAATATTAGAGCAATTTCCATGCAGCCAATCGGACATATTGCTGGAATTGGAGCTGCAATTAATGGATTTATTTCTACTTTAATCGCTGTTCCTATTGGAGTTGTTGTTGGAAGATATATTGAAGTTTCTGTATATCCTTTATTTATTGGTTTTGCAATTTGTGGAATTCTTTCTTTTATCACATTTTTTATTGCTAGAAAACCTAAAGAAGCAAAAGTTATGTAAATAAAAAAAGAAGAGTTCTTTATTTAAAGAACTCTTCTTTCTATTTTTTATAAGCCAAAGCGTCAATTTCAATCAACATTCCATCTAAAGCCAATTTTGGAACTGGAATTAATGTACTGGTTGGATTTTTTTCTCCCCACACTTTTAAAAATTCTTCTGTTAAAATCTCTAGTTTTTCATTGTCGTGATCCACAATTAAAACAGTAATTTTTACAACATCTTCTGTAGAAACATCGTTCGCTTCTAAACCGTAAATGACATTTTGAATCGTGTTTTTTACTTGTGTTCTAAAATTTGTTGAAAATTCGCGATCTTCTTTTTTGGAACCTAATTGCCCAGAAACAAAAACATATTCCCCTTTTGCAGGAACTTTAATTGTTTGTGTAAATCCATATTTGGAAGGATTGTATAAAGTCGTAGGATTTTGTCTTATAATTTCATTTGAATTCGATGCACAAGAACCACAAATAATTCCTAAAAGTGCTATACATAATTTTTTCATGATTTCTAATGATTTAATTTTAAAACAAAATTACAATCGGTTTACATGAAAAATGTAGTTGTATTTTATGTTTTTAAGGTGATTATTTATGTTAGTTGTTTTTTCTAAAATTACTTGGAGTAATACCTGAATGTGCTTTGAAATATTTAATAAAATAAGAAGTATCTTCAAATCCTAGTAAATAAGCAATTTCTGAAACACTTAATAAAGATTGAGAAAGATGTGATTTTGCTTCTAAAACAATATATTCATCAATTACTTGTTTTGGTGTTTTCTGAATTGTTTTTTTAATGCATTCTGCTAAATAAATCGAACTGATATTTAATTTTCTTGCATAAAAAGCAATCGGTTTTCTTTTAAGTTTTGTTTGTTTGATTAATTGTTCAAATTTATAAGTAATTTCTTGACTTCGATTCTTTAAAAAACTAATATTTTGCTCAAACTTCAATTCTCTTTTTGCATTAAAAAGTAAGATATTCAAATAAGAACGTATAATTTCTAAACTATCTTTTTCATTTCTTTTATATTCTTCATTAATTTTCTCAAAAAAATCTAGAAAAATTTGCTGTTGATTTTCATTTATCTGATAACTTGATAATGTATGATGGTTGAAAAATGGAAAATTTTCATAAACATTAAAAATACTTGGTGAAAATGGTAAAAATTCGGGTTTTAGTAATATTAAAAAAGCAGAACTTTCCTTTTTCAAATGATTCACTTCCCATTTTACAATTTGTCCTGGAGAAACAAAAGAAAAATTAGTATCTATAGCATTTACTTTTTGATTTCCAATTGAAACATTTGCATCATAACCTATCGAAAATGCAATTTCAAAATATGAATGTGTATAGGAAGTTTTAGGATTTTGCAGATTTGCCTGATGTTCTTCAAATTTCACAATATAAAAATCGGAATGTCGAAGGATAGGCACACCAAGTTCAGAAAGAAAGTCATTTATATGAGAATAGGTTTTAATTTCTGACATAAGAGAATCTAAAAATAGAGGTTAATTTACTATAAAAATAAGCTATTTTTGTCAGATGACGGAAATTATAAATCGTAAATAAAAGTAGCAATTTGATTTATAATTATTGCTACTTTTAAGGAAATTGCTAATTAACTATTTTATAAGGAGTTTTGTTAATAGCATTTTTAATTTCCGTCTCATTACATCTTTGCTTTTCATACCAAACGGTTATTTGCTGTTTTTTAGTATTTGCTTCCGACTTTTTAAAGCCATCTACTTTTTTCAAAGAATACGCAACAATTCCAATACAGCATGATTTATTGAAGTTTTTTAAAGTATAAGTTTTCTGAATAATCTGATTTTCAGTTTTTTCGACTTTTGTTTGTTTTTTTTTAGTTGTTTCTGAAGTTTGACAAGAAACAGAAAGGCTAATTAATATTAAAAATAAAATATTTTGAAATTTCATAAAATTGATTTTAAAAATGGATAAATGGTAATAGTAAAATGAATAATGTAAGAAGTGCAATCAACCATAAAAATGTTTTTGATTGAAGAATTTGAACAAATTTTGATTCTTTTTTGTTCAATTTTGTAATAATTTCTTGCTGATTTAAATCACAACAATTTTCTTTTTCTTTTGGGGAATAAGCACGATATAAATTATAACTAATAGCAATCAAACTAATGAAAATAAGATAGTTTTTAATGTCTGAAAGCCAAATTAATTGAGAAGTGCTTACACCTAAAAATCCTGCGATACTTAAAAAAGGAGCCACACAACATGTACATGATAAAAGTGCTGTAAAAACAGCACTTATTGAGGTTAAAAATGATTTCATATTGCTGGTTTTAAAAAATGAAATTAAAGAAGAAACCAGATAAAATCATTCCAATTCCGATGGTTGAAAAAAATGCGAAAATCAATTTTTTTTCCATTACTTTTTTAAGTAAAAGAGCTTCAGGAAGCGATAATCCGATAGAAGCCATCATAAAAGCAATTGCAGTACCGAGCGGAACACCTTTACTCACTAAAGAATCAATAATTGGTAAAATTCCTACAGCATCAATATAAAGTGGAATCGCTGTGATTACGGCAATTGGAACAGCAAACGGATTTGATTTTGAAATATAAGTTTCAAAAAATGTTTGTGGAACATAACCATGAACAAAAGAACCAATTGCTAATCCAATAAAAATATATGGAATCAGTTTTTTCAGCGTTTTTTTTGCTTCTGCATTAATCTCGGGAAGTCGTTTTAATAAACTTCTTTTATCTTCAGATAACTCCGTCTGATTTTGCTCCAAATTTTTAATCCATTTTGCAACATAAGCAGCCATTCCCAATCTTTCTAAAATAATTCCTCCTAAAACACCTAAAGTAATTCCAGTTAGAATATAAATTAAAGTTACCTTCCAACCATAAGTTACCCAGAAAATTGCTATTGCAATTTCGTTAACTAGAGGAGAAGTGATTAAAAATGAAAGTGCAATTCCAAGTGGAATTCTTGCCTGCATCATTCCAACAAAAAGTGGAATTGATGAACAAGAACAAAATGGTGTAATTGCTCCGAGAAGTGAAGCTAAAATATTTCCTAAACCTGATTTTTTATGTTTTTCTAGATAAAATCGAATTTTATCCATTGGCAAATAACTTGTAATTATTCCCATCAGATATGTCACTAAAATCACTAAAATCACGATTTCTGTAAATCCAATAAAGAAATAATGTAAAGCATTTCCTAAAAGACTATTTTGTGTAATTTGAAGTAAATCATAAACAAGATAATCTGCAATTCCTGAGAGAAAGTTTGTTAATTGTTTCATGGCAGATTATTTTAAAAGTGAAATTAATTTTGCATCCGATTCATATAATTTATAGTCATAAACTTTATCATTTATTACTAAAGAAGGGAACGTCATTGTGCCAAAAACCATTATATCTTTTAAATCCGAAAGTTCTTTGATAGAAATTTCTAACTGATTTTCTTTTGCAATTTTCTCTAATTGATTTTTAATTTTTGTTGTTTTTGAACAACAAGAAGCATGTAAAATTTTGATTTCAGTACTCATAATTGATGTTTTTAAATTAAACTTTCTTATGAAGTCTGTAATCAAGAAGTAAAAGTCACATTTTTTTTGAAAAAAATGATTTTAATTTATTTTCTATTCAATTTGTTAGTGATTTTATGAAGAGAATCACAGGAATTTCTGATGGTACAACCTACAAAAGAACCATTTTTATCATAAGAAATTTCACAACATTCAATGAATAATCCATGTAATTCTACACGAGCTCTTTTAATGCGCATTTTTGTAGCTGAAAGTCCTAAGTTTAATTTTTTCGCAATTTTTTTTTGGGGAATATTTTCAATATCACTCATTTTTAAAGGAACAGAAAATTTTTCAGGAAGTAAACCTATCATTGGAATGATATAATCTGTTGTTAAGATTTTCGACTCAGAATCTTGTAAATCTTTAAATAAATTGATGTTTTCTTCTAAATCAATTTCTAATTTATGACTTTTAAAATAATCATAAATAGTATTTCTAGTAACTTTAAAAAGCCAAGCTTTTACATTCGTAATTTCAATTTCTTTTTGATGTGATTCAACAAGTTTCAACATCACTTCTTGAACTAAATCTTCCGCAAGTTCTTTATCATTTACTTTCTTTAAAATAAAAGCTTTTAAATAATCGTAAAAGTGTTGAACAATCTCATTTATATTACAACATTCCTTTTTCATTTTCGAAAAATTAGATTGTAAAATTACGATTTAATTTAGAATTTTATTTTTGAAAAATTGGAAGTAATAAATTCTTATTTGTTATATCTTGATTGTTGTTTATTGAATGATTTAATAGTTCATTTAAAAATAAAATGGAATTAATCGTCTCAGTAGTTTTGTTGAATTTTTCTATAAGAACTAATCGATAAATATTGACATAAGAATTCACGATTAGTTCCAAATTACAATCTTTAAAATACATATTTTCTTCAATTCCTCTTTCAATATTTTTTCGTAGAAAAAGCTGAATAATTTCACAGATTTTTTCTGCATAATGAACTTTTAAATCGGTACAAATTAAATCGATATCATTAAAAAAATCTGGAATTATTTCACTAAAATGTTCTTCAATGGAAAAATTATAAATTCGAAATTCATCTACCGCATTTTTTGCTTCTTTTTGAATTTTAAAAATCCCATTTTCAATTTGTAAAACAGCAAAATTTAAAACGTTTTCAACTAAATCATTTTTGCTACTGAAATACTTATAAATGGTCTTTTTAGAAATATTATTTTTTTGTGCAATTTCGTCCATAGAAGTATTTTTAATTCCTTCTAAAATAAATAGAGAAAGTGCAGAATTGATAATTTCGTTTTTTGTCATTTTTGGAATTTAATAGAAGAATTTTTTAAAACCTAAAAATAAAGAATTTTAGCTTTCTTTACTTCCTTTTTTCAAAGTAATTACTGTAATTTCAGGCCAAACTCCAACTCTTCCAGGATACGCTAAAAATCCAAAACCTCTATTTACATTTAAATATTGATTTTGCTCTTTATAAATTCCAGCCCAATATTTATAACGCCATTTTATCGGGCTCCATTTGATAAAACCAGGAATTTCAATTCCCATTTGCATTCCATGTGTATGTCCACTTAAAGTCAAATGGTAATGATTTTCGTCTGGAACAATTTTATCTTGCCAATGTGTTGGATCGTGACTTAAAACTATTTTAAAATCATCTTGCTGTACATTTTCAGAAGCTTTTTTTAAATTTCCTTTTTTAATAAATCCATGTCCCCAATTTTCTACGCCAATTAAAGCAATTTTCTCTTTATTTTTTTCAATAAAATGATTTTCATTTAATAAAAGTTGAAAACCCATTTCTTTTTGAATCTTTTTTAATTGCTCAAAATTTTTGATTTTATCTTCTTTTGAATTCCAATTTGCGTAATCTCCATAATCGTGATTTCCAAGAACAGAAAAAATTCCATCTTTCGCTTGAAGTTTTCCGAAAGTAGTTTTCCAAGGCTCCATTTCAGAAGCTGTTAAATTCACCATGTCCCCAGTGAATAAAATTACATCAGAATGTTGTTTATTTATTAAATCAATAGCATATTCAATTTTCTTTTTATCATCAAAACTTCCACTATGAATATCGCTGATTTGCGTAAGTTGATAACCATCAAAAGCTTTTGGTAAATCCTCAAAATAAAGAGTGTATTGTAACACTTTAAAATTATATTTCCCACGAATCATTCCATATAAAAGAGAAGTAAATGGAATTGCTGCCAATCCTAAAGCAAATTGTTTTACAAATTTTCTTCGTTCAGGAAGATGAAAAGAATTGTTTTTTTGGTTGAAAAAATTAAAAGTTGCTTTCAATATTCGGAAAATATCATCCATAAAAAATACGAAAGCAAAAGTTAGTTTTGTCAAGTAAACTAAAACAAAAATTCCAGTAATTAAATTTGAAGTTTTTATAGAAACAGATTGTCTCCCAAAAGAATAAATGTAAAAGGTTGCGCCAAGGATTGAAAAACTTAATAAAATGTATAAAATTTTACTCCAAATAGTATCAAAGGAGGATTTTATAAATTGATAGCCATAAAAATCAATTATAAAAATAGCAAGGCAAAATAAGATAAATCTAAACATAATTCTTTGGGATTACATCTGTAAAATACTAATTCTATTTTAAAGAAAGGAAAAGTGCAAAATTCATTCTTTTTTGAAGTTTAAATCTGAAATTAATTTCAGAAATGAAGTGAATTTTAAAAAAGGAATATAAAATTGATAAAGTAATATCTAGAAATAAAAAAAGCTCAACTTTTAAGTTGAGCTTTTTTTTGTGACCTCGGCAGGATTCAAACCTGCAACCTCTTGAGCCGTAATCAAGTGCACTATTCAGTTATGCTACGAGGCCAATTGCTTTGTTTTTGCGGTTGCAAATATACAAGCTTTTTGATTACTACCAAATGTTTTTGTGAAAAAAAATAAACTTTTTTTAGGTGTAATTTTTATCATGCAGTTATTCAATCGTTTACACTTTTTAAAAAATCATCAATAACAGGTTTTGCTTTGTCTAAATCTTCATCTAAAATGTAAATTTCAACAACATCAGGAGTTCCTGTGCTGAAGCCAGCCATTAAACCAGATTGAAAATCGTTTTTCACTAAAGCAGAAATTCCTATCTCGGATAATAAAGTTTTAAGATGTGTAACCAAAACTAAAGAACCTGTGTAAACTTTTATATATTTTGAATGATCTATCATAGTATTTCGAATTTAAAGAGAGTTTTTCGTAATAAAATAACGCCAAGCGACTATCATTAATTGTATTTTAGAGGCTTTACTTAAATCCAATTGTTTTTTTGAATAGGAAGGAAGCAACAATTTATTTGCTTTTGCAATTATTTTAAAAAAAGTTTTATTCATGCTTAAATATATGAAAACTTTGAATAATTAGTTATTAGAATTCAAAGATTTAATTATAAAATACAGTTAAAAATATGTATAGAACTGGAATTTATTCTGTTATATTTGCACAAAAAAAGTATAGATGTTAGATTTTTTATATATAGTCATAGGATTAGTTTTATTAGTTTTTGGAGGTGATTTCTTATTGAAATCAGCTGTAGATTTTTCTTACAGATTGAAGATTCCAAAAATTGTAATCGGTATGACAGTCGTTTCTTTTGCTACTTCTGCACCAGAATTAATTGTTAGTATTAAATCAGCTTTAGAAGGACACGCAGATTTAGCTTTGGGAAATGTTATAGGATCTAATATTGCAAATCTTGCTTTGGTTTTAGGAGTTACAGTTCTTCTGACGAAAATTACGGTTGCGAAAGATTTTTATAAAACAGATTGGCTATTTATGATGGTTGCTTCTTTGTTATTATTTGGTTTTATCAAATTTGACGGACAATTACTGCGTTGGGAAGGAATTTTATTTGTAGTTCTTTTAATTGCTTTTCTTTTATATCTTTTAAAATATCAGAAAAAAGCTGTCGAAGATGATTTATCTGACGACGATGAGATTTTATCTTTACCAAAAAGTTTAATGTTTTTAGTTGTTGGTGGAGTAGGACTTTGGGGAGGTTCAGAATTATTGATTAATGGAGCAACTGGTTTAGCAACAGATTTAGGTGTTACAGAGCGTGTAATTGGTGTTACAGTTGTTTCTATAGGAACAAGTATTCCTGAGCTTGCAGCGTCTGTTATTGCAGCTTTAAAGAAAGAAAAATCTATTTCTTTAGGAAATTTAATTGGATCTAATATTTTTAATATTCTTGCTGTTCTTGGAATAACTTCAATTGTACAACCAGTTGTAGCACAAGATCAACGATTATTAAGTAGTGATATTTATTGGATGTTAGGTGTAGCAGCTGTTTTAATTCCATTAATTTTCATTCCAAAGAAAATGGAATTAGGAAAAAAAGAGGGAATTATTTTACTTCTGATTTATGGTACTTTTGTTTATATGACATTATAAAGTTATTTAAAAAAGAAGGATTGAATTTCAATATTTTAGCTTATTCATTTTTTTCTTGATAAAAAAAGAATCAAAAAAATCAAGACTTATATTTTTTTAATCTAAAATCTATAAAATTTAAAAAAGACTCAAAAAACTCGCTATTGCTCAAACAGTTTTTCGTCTAATTTTTTCAAATTTCTTGATTTTTAAGATTTAAAAATAGGTTAATTAAATTGGAATAATTTATATAAAAAAACCTCAAGAATTCGACTCTTGAGGTTTTTTTCTTTAAAAGAAAACAATATATATGTAAAGTATATGATTTTTACGCTTTTTTATACTTGATTTTACCTAATTCTATCTGAACTCCAGTTCTAGCTAAAATTGTGAAAATAAACGCTCCTAAAGCCCAAATTCCTACAGTAACTCCAATTTCTACATTTGTTGGTGTGTATTCAACAATTGCTCCCCAAGGTCCAGGAATAAATCCAGGAATGATTAATCCAAAACCTTTTTCAATCCAAATTGCGATAAATAATAATCCACTCACAAAATATAAGAAGTTAAGATTGTTTCGCAGTTTATGAAATAGAAGACTTATTGTTGCAAAAACATTGATGATAATAGAAATTCGCATCCAAGGAACTAAAGCATCTTTTCCGTCAATACCAAAGAATAAGTAGTGTGCACTTTCACTATGGTGTGTTGGGAAATAGAATTCTTTAAAGAATTCAGATAATAACATAATTAAGTTGATTTGTGCAGCAACTGTAATCACTAAACCTAATTTCCTTAAAGTTTTATCTTCAATTTTAAAGGCTGTAAACTTTCTAATAATTGCTAATGCAATAATAATTAAAGCAGGTCCAGCTGTAAATGCTGAAGCTAAGAATCTAGGTCCAAGTAAACCTGTATTCCAGAATGGTCTAGCAGGAAGTCCTTGATATAAGAATGCTGTTACCATATGAATTCCAACTGCCCAAAAAACAGAAAGAATAACTCCAGGAATATACACTTTTGGATTTGGTGTTTTTCCTTGATAACGCATAATTAAGATATAAAGTGGAATTGTAATATTAATAATTAAATATCCATTTAATACTACAACATCCCAAGCAAGCATTGAATTAGGAAAGTTAAATACACCGATAAAAGGAATGATATGCCATAATCTAGCAGGTCCTCCCATATCTACAACAACAAAAGCCAAACACATAATAAGTGCAGCAACTGCCATTCCTTCTCCAATTAATACAGCTTGTTTAAAATCGACATCGTTTAAAATATAAGTTGGTAAAACTAACATTACAGCTGCCGCAGCAACTCCAACTAAGAACGTAAAGTTTGAAATATATAATCCCCAACTTACTCTGTCAGTCATACCTGTAACTTGTAATCCTTCAGAAATTTGTAAACCATAGCAAAACGCTCCAACTAGCATGATGAAAGTTAAAACTCCCATCCAAACATGATAAGCTTTGTTTCCTTGTACAATTGATTTACAACTGTCTTTTACTAAATTTGTAAATACTCCCATAGTTCTTGTTTTTAATCCATGTAATACCAGAACTTAGGTTCTGTTCCTAATTCTTCTTTTAAACGAAATACTTTTTTATTCTCAATAATCCAACGAATATCACTATTTGGATCTAATAAGTTACCGAAAACTCTAGCTCCAGTTGGACAAGCTTCTACACAAGCAGGATTCTTTCCGTTTCTTGATCTTTGAATACAGAAAGTACATTTTTCCATAACACCTTGTTTACGAAGTCTATTTCCAAGATAATGTTGGTTTTTGTTTACTTCTTCTTCTGGAACTTCAGGAGTTTTCCAGTTAAATCTTCTTCCATCATAAGGACATGCAGCCATACAATATCTACAACCAATACACCAATCGTAATCGATTACAACAATTCCATCTTTTTCTTTCCAAGTAGCTTGTACAGGACAAACTTCTACACAAGGAGGGTTATCACAATGGAAACATTGTGTTCCGATATAGAAATGATTTGCAGCAGGAACTTCATGATAATAAGTATCATCACCATTTTTAAATTCAATACCACTTCCTTTTTCTATTTCATGAATTCGAATGTATTGCATTTGAGATTCTCTATCTTGGTTATTTTCTTCCACACATGCATTGATACAATCCATATAACCTTGACATTTCGAGATATTAAAAGCATAACCATAAAGAACATCATCAATTGGTCCAGCAGCAGACATATTAATTTTTTTACCTGTTCTTAATTCATAAGAACGTGTAAGTCTATCTACTGTGTTTTGCTTTTCTTCATCTGTCATTAATTTGTAATTTCCCTTAAAGTACTCTTCCCAATCAAGATCAGATTGTTCTTTGGCTTCATCACTTTTGGAAACACTACAAGAGGAAGAAACTGCTCCAGCTCCAATAAGTAAACCAGCAGTAAGTTTTTGAATGGCATTTCTTCTGTCTGTTTGAGCATTTAAAACCTGATCAAATCCATCATTTGTTTTTTCTGATTTACAAGAGCAAGGTTTATCTGAATCACATGATTCATTTACCACTCTTTTAGAACCGATAGAAAACCATTTTTTTATATTATTACCCATTTCATTCACTTTTTGAAGTTATTCTAAATCTCTTTGTTCAATCATCTGTGTATTCAAACGTGATGGCCAGCGATGTTTAATTGCAGGATCATGTGGATTATGACATCCTACACATGTTTGTCTAACTTTAGGTTCTCCCCATCCAGTTAATTGTTTTCCATGTGCTCCATTTTTCCATTCATTAAATTGTGTACTATGACATTGGCTACAAATTTGGTAACTATTGTTGAAATTGATATTTTTATTAGTTAAACTAGATAAATTATTCATTTCATCTTGGTTATGACATGTAGCGCAATTCATCGCATTATCATCCGCATGATTTAAAGAAATATTCCAATGAGATTTTTTTAAATATTCATGACAAGATTTACAATCTTTTGCAGTAACTCCTTCATGTGCTTTATCTTTAGGAGTAACAAAATTTCCTCCTTTGCTTTTTAATTCATCAATAGAAACAGCATGACACTTATTACAAGGATAAGAATCAACCATGGAAGTTCTTTTCGGAATTCCAAAATGATGTGCTGCAACCGTATCAAGTGCAACTTGTACTGTATCATATTCTATCTCAGAATTATTTTGTACATAGAAAGGCTTATAATGTTCGCTCTTATGTTCAATTCTTTTATGTAAGCTCCCATATTCTTTTTCTGGATCTTCTGTTTTACAAGAAAACAGTGTTGTCAGAATTATTATTATGTATAAAAATCTTTGCATAATCTGTATTTTTTTACTCAGACTTTCTTGTAAAATCTGGAACAGGAACAACTTCTAAATTATTAACAACATGACATTGACGACAATTTACTCTTTCAGGGTGTGTTACACGAATTTCTTTTGGTGCTGAAGGTCCAGCATGACAAGCCAAACAATTTTCATGTAATTGTAATTGATGAGGTATCACTGGTGGACTAGAAACTAATGCTTTATTTCCAATTGATGGAGCTTCTAATCTTTCATAATTCGAAGCTTTAAATAAAGAATTTGTCTCTTTAGTTACGTGACATTGACGACAATTTACTTTTTCTGGATGTGGAGTAACTGGTGCATAAGCATCATAAATAACTACAAATCCTCCGTTTTGGTGACATTGTAAACACTGACCATCACCAATATTTCTATCATCAGAAACTGGATGTGGAACATAAGGTGGTGCTCCATGATAAGCTTGTGTTTTATAATAATCACTTAAATCTCTTTCTCCCGGAATATCATAAGGAAGATTTTCATAATCTGTTGCATATTTTGCTCTTTCAAATACACCTTGCTCTTTTGGTAATATAGTGTATTCATCATCGACTGGTTCGATGATTGGCGTATATGCATCCTCATTGGTAGCCCGTAAACTATTTGCGACAATCATTGCAGCAGCAATAATTAGTAAGGCAAAAAATAATAAAATGAATAACCGTTTCATAGTACGTTATTTTTTAAGGTTATGCCTTTTCTACTCTAACTGCACATTTCTTATAATCTGGTTCTCTTGAAATAGGATCATAAGAATCTAATGTCAATTTATTTACTAACATATTCTCATCGAAGAAAGGTGTAAATACTTGCCCAACTGGAGGTAAACCTCTTCCATTAATTAAAGCAGGCATTTTTAATTGTCCTCTTTTTGATGTTAATAAAACCATATCTCCGTCTGTAATTCCAAGTCTTTTTGCATCTACAGGGTTTATCTCTACATATGCATGTGGCATTGCTCTGTGTAAAACTGGAATTCTTCTTGTCATAGAACCTGTATGCCAATGCTCTAACACACGTCCTGTATTTAACCAGAAAGGATATTCTTTCGTAGGAACTTCTGCTGGAGCTTCATAAGGTCTTTGCCAAATAATAGCTTTTCCCTCTGGTTTTCCATAGAAATCAAATCCTTCTTTTGTACAAGCTGGATCGTATTTAGAATTATATCTCCATTTTGTTGGTTTTCCATCTACATAAGGCCATTGCATTCCTGCTTCTTTTTCAAGAACTTCAAGTGGAGCCATATTATGTTTTTTGTTATCGTGGAATTGACGATATTCATTGTAAATCTCCGCAACATGAGTTTCTTCTTTGTATGGGAATTGCTCATTGAATCCAAGACGACGAGCAACTTCAATAATCTGCCAAGTATCACTCATACATTCTCCAGGCGGTTCGACCATTTTTTTCCAGTATTGCGTTCTTCTTTCTGAATTTCCAAATAATCCTTCTCTTTCAACCCACATTGCTGATGGTAAAATTACATCTGCAACGTCTGTAGTTGGAGTAGGGTAGATATCAGAAACTACAACAAAACGTCCTTCTTTTTTAGCTCCTTCTGTATATCTGTTTGCATGCGGAAGCGATACCATTGGATTGGTAACTTGAATCCACATAAAACGAATATCACCTCTATCTAATGCACGGAACATTTCAACAGTATCATAAGTTGGCTTTGGTGGAATATTCGATTCTGGAACTCCCCAAATTTTAGCTGCAAACTCACGACTTTTCTTATTCATCACAACTCCTTTTGGAAGTTTGTGAGTTAATGTTCCAACTTCTCTTACAGTTCCACAAGCACTTGGTTGTCCAGTTAATGAGAAAGGACTGTTACCTGGAGTTGAAATTTTTCCAGTTAATAAGTGAATGTTATAAACTAAATTGTTAATCCAAGTTGCACGAGTATGTTGGTTCATTCCCATACACCAAAAAGAAGTTACTTTCTTATTTGGATCTCCATAAAGAGATGCCATATATTTAATATCTTTCGCAGAAACTCCAGAGTATTTTTCTACTTTTTCAGGAGAATAATCTTCTAAGAACTTTCTATAATCTTCAAAAGAAATTGGTTCTGGTTTGTCTTTAAATTTAAATTTATCTTCTAATCCATAACCGATATTAGTAAGACCTTTATTTAAATTACAGTTTTGCTCAATAAAATCTTTGTTTTCCCAACCATTTCTTAATATTTCATGGCAAATTGCATTTGCAACAGCTAAATCTGTTTGTGGTTGGAATAAAATGGATTTATTCGCAGCTACACTTGTTCGAGTAGTTCTTGTAGCAAAATCAATAATAACTGCATTTCTCTTATATTTTTGATCTAGCATTCTTGAGAAAAGAACTGGGTGCATTTCTGCCATGTTATTTCCCCATAAAACGAAAACATCTGCATGATCAATATCTTCATAACAACCCATTGGCTCATCCATTCCAAAAGAAGTTACAAAACCTGTTACTGCTCCCGCCATACAAAGTCTGGCATTTGCTTCCACATTATTAGTACTTAAACATCCTTTGAAAAGTTTTGAAGCTACATATCCATCAGGAATAGTCCATTGACCTGAACCGTAAATAGAAACACTATCTTTTCCATATTGGTCACGAGTTTCTTTTAATTTAGAAGCTACTAAATCAAGTGCTTCTTTCATGCTTGTTTCAACATATTTTCCATTCTTTTTAACTAAAGGTTTAGTTAAACGGTCTTTTCCATACATTGAAATAACTGCGTGATAACCTTTCACACAACATAATCCTTTATTTACTGTAGAATTCGGGTCTCCTTTAACAGCAACTGCTTTTCCATTCTCAATTCCTACTTTCACACCACAACCTACACCACAAAATCTACAAGGAGCTTTTTTCCATTCCAAATCTCCAGCAGGTAAGCTTTTTGTTTGCTCTTCAGCGAATAATATTCCAGGGAACATTGCTGTAGCTGTTGTAACAGCGGAAAGAATTGCCATTTTCTTAAGAAATGATCTACGATCTTCTGTTTGTTTATACATAGTTTTTCGTTTTATTAATTTGTATCAAAACCTGCTACCATTGATAGCATCATTAAACTATTTACTTCTTTCAGTCTTGCTTCGAATACTTTTTCTTCTTCTTTGGAGTTGGTTTCTGTAATCACAATTACGATATCATGATTTTCAGAAGGAATTACTTCACATTCCTCGAATTTTTTTAAGGTATTTATTAGCTCTTGTCTCTTCCCTTCGGCAGGGTAAGCGATATAACTTTTAATGGGCATGATATTGATATTTTATGGGTTTAAAAAATCATCAAAATCAGTTTGTGAAATGGACCTTTTTTTGAGTTGAAAAAATCCATTTTTTTTCGTGATAATTTCAATAATTATGTAGTTAAATTACTCATTTTTGTCCGAAGAAAGTCTTGTGAAAATTCTAAAAAACAATATTTAAATTTAGACTGAATTAAAACAAGGAAATTGTTTTTAATTTTAATGTGTAAAAAATGATATTTTAACAAAAAGTAGATTTTAAAATTAAAAATATGTTAAAATTCTTTTTATTTCCTTTATTCACTCCGAAAAATAGGAATTAAGGATTATTTTGTCTTTTTATGACCTATATCATGTTTCTAAAATTGAAAATCATGAAAATCCTATAGATTTTGTAGGAAATTAGGAAGTGAAAATAAGTGAAAAATCAGTCAAAAAAAGGCATAAAAAAACGCTCTAAAAAGTTTAAAATTTAGAACGTTTTTTTGATGTATTTTAAACGCTTTTTTAGCTATGAATTGGTCTATTATCTGTAGCAGCTAAACAAGCTTCTTTTATCGCTTCTGTAAACGTTGGATGTGCATGTGACATTCTTGAAACATCTTCAGCAGATGCTCTGAATTCCATTGCAACAACAGCTTCAGCAATCATATCTGCAGCTCTTGCTCCAATCATATGAACTCCTAAAATTTCATCTGTTTCTTTATCAGCTAAAACTTTTACTTGTCCTTCAATATCCATACTAGCTCTTGCTCTACCTAAAGCTCTCATTGGGAAACTTCCAGATTTGTAAGCAACTCCTTCTTCTTTTAATTGCTCTTCTGTTTTTCCAACAGCAGCAACTTCTGGCCAAGTATAAACAACCCCAGGAATTAAATTATAATTAATGTGTGGTTTTTGTCCTGCAATAAATTCAGCAACCATCGTTCCTTCTTCTTCTGCTTTGTGTGCTAACATTGCTCCTTTAACAACATCACCAATTGCAAAAATATTAGAAACATTAGTTTGTAAATGATCGTTTGTTTCAATTTGACCTCTTTCATTTACGTTAATTCCAACATTGTCTAAACCTAATCCATCAGTAAAAGGTCTTCTTCCAACAGAAACTAAAACATAATCTCCTTTAAATTCTACTGATTTTCCTTTTTTATCATCAGCAGTTACCACAACTTCATCACCATTGTTTGTAACAGAAGTCACTTTGTGAGAAGTGTAGAACTTCATTCCTTGTTTCTTTAATGATTTTTGTAATTCTTTAGCTAACATTTTATCCATTGTAGGAATAATTGTTGGCATAAACTCAACTACAGAAACTTCAGCTCCTAATCTTTTATAAACAGAACCAAGCTCTAAACCGATAACTCCACCACCAATAATAATCATGTGTTTAGGAATTTCTTTTAATTTTAAAGCTTCAGTTGAAGTAATTACTCTTTTTTTATCTAAAGTGATAAATGGAAGTGTAGATGGTTTTGAACCTGTTGCAATAATTGTTTTTGCAGCTTCAATTGTTTCTACGTTTCCGTCCTCTTTTGTAATATTGATATTTGTAGCGTCTTTAAAACTTCCAATTCCTTGGTAAACATCAATATTGTTTTTACTCATTAAGAAATTGATTCCTTCTGTAGTTTGAGAAACTACTTCATCTTTACGAGAAATCATTTGTCCTAAATCTACTTTTAAACCGTCAACACCAATTCCGTGTTTTTCGAAATGATGCACTGCATCGTGATAATGGTGAGAAGAATCTAATAATGCTTTTGATGGAATGCATCCAACATTTAAACAAGTTCCTCCTAAAGTAGAATATTTTTCAATAATTGCTGTTTTTAAGCCTAATTGTGCACATCTAATTGCTGCAACATAGCCACCAGGACCAGAACCAATTACAGCCACATCATATTTGTTCATAATATTTTTTCAAAATTTTAATAGTTACAAAAATAAATAAATCATCAAACTAAAGAGAGCAATGTCGTTTTTTTTTCAATTTGGAGTAAAATTGTATTTTGTCTTTTTATTTTGAAAATATAATTTAATAAGAAGAATTTTAGGTTTTATTATTAAAAATGCTTGTTAAATAGATGTTAATTGGATAAATGTTAAAAATTTATTTTTATAATAACAATTAATTTTAAGATAAGAATTTGAATAAACCCCAATTTCATGGAAAAATCGAGAAGTAAGAAAATTGAGAACTTAAGTTCTTTTGAAGAAAAAGCAGCAGATTCTCTATTTAAGCAGTTGGATAAAAATGAAAAAGGATATGTAAATCCTGAAACCATTTGGAGAAAATTGGAAAATATGGGAATTTTGGAAGACGATATTCGTCTGAATGAATTTCGAACAACCTTAGAAAATTCTGTTACCGAAAAAGGTATTGACAAAAAATTGTTTTTAAAGCTAGGAAAACAAGATAATTTAGTAAGAAGAGCACTTTATAGAGATTTAATCATTCCTGATTTTAAAGATTTTTGTAAAGAAATAATAAAAATTTATCACGAAGTAGAAGTAAATAAAAAAGGAGAAATTGCAGATTATATTCCTCAGTTAGCACGTGTAAATCCTGAACATTTTGCGCTTTCTATTTGTACAGTTGATGGGCAACGATTTTCGATTGGTGATTCCAAAGATAATTTTTGTGTACAATCTACTTGTAAGCCTATAAACTATTGTATTGCAATGGAAGAACTTGGTGAAGAAACAGTTCACAGACATATTGGACGTGAGCCAAGTGGACGTTCTTTTAATGAGCTTTCCTTAAATCATAAGGGTTTACCGCATAATCCGATGATTAATGCAGGAGCAATTATGGCTTGTTCCTTAATTAAAAGAAATAGTGCAATTGCAGATCGATTTGAGCATATTTCTAGTATTTGGAAGCATTTATGTGGTGGAAGAAACGTACATTTTAATAATTCTGTGTATTTATCAGAAAGACAAACAGCAGATAGAAACTTTGCCTTGGCTTATTTTATGCGAGAAAATAAAGCATTTATGCCAAAAACGGATATTACAGAAACTTTAGAATTTTATTTTCAATGTTGTTCTATTGAATCATGCACGGAAAATTTATCAATTGCAGCAGCAACTTTTGCTAATTCTGGAATAAATCCTTTAACTGGAGAAGCAATTTTTAACGAAAATACTGTTCGTCATTGTATGTCTTTAATGTCTTCTTGTGGAATGTATGATTTTTCGGGAGAGTTTGCTTTCCGTGTTGGAGTTCCTGCAAAATCTGGAGTTTCAGGTTCGCTTTTAGTTGTGATTCCAAATGTAATGGGAATTAGTATTTGGTCGCCTCGTTTGGATAAAATGGGAAATAGTGTTCGTGGTGTAGAGTTTTGTAAGAAGTTAATTGATAAGTTTAATTTTCATATGTATGATTCTTTAATGGAGCAAACTTCTAAGAAAGATCCAAGAAAAAGAAAACATGAATCTAAAGTGAATAAATTAATTAATCTGATTTATGCTGCTGGATATGGTGATTTAAATGAATTACAACGTTTGGAAGCAGAAGGAATGTCTTTAAATAGTTCAGATTATGATGGAAGAACTGCTTTACATTTAGCAGCTTCAGAAAATCAAGTAGAAATTGTGAAATATTTATTGGATAAAGGAGTAAAACATGACTTAAAAGATCGTTGGGGAAATACACCTTTAAATGATGCAATTCGTGGTGATAACAAAGAGATTGTAAAGATATTGGAAGAGGAAATGGTTTTAAAAGATAAGAAGAAAATGAAGTAAAAAGGATTCATTTAATATTTCTAGCTTTTTATTGAAAAATTTTAAACTAAAAAGCCAAAAAATAATACAATTTGAATAAAATTAATAAATATTATAATTCGAATTAGATATATGAATTAATTCGCTGATAAAAAATAACATTCAAAAATAGTTTCTTGCACAAATTTTTCGATTTTTAATGCTAAAAAACCATTAAAATTTCTTAAACTTGGCATTATTTTTTTTAAAAAACATAAGATGAAGAAACTATTTTTGTTTATTCTAGCTATTTCCACAGTAGCTACAGCACAAAAAAAAGATATAACTTTAGAAGAAATTTGGGGAGGAGAATTTAGACAAGACTATCTAAACTCTTTAAACTCAATGAACGGAGACTTTTATACGTTGCTAAACTTTGACAGAGCAACAAGAAGTACATCCGTTGATAAATATTCATATAAAACGCTAGAAAAGGTTGAAACAATTGTAAATTCAAACGATTTACAACAACTAAATTATTTTGATAGCTATGAATTTAACAATGATGAAACAAAATTAATTCTTGGAACAGAATCAGAGCCGATTTATAGACATTCTACTCTGGCTTATTTTTATGTTTATGATATTAATTCACAAAAATTAGAATTAGTTGACGAAGCAAAAATCCAAGAACCAACTTTTTCTCCTGATAGCAAAAAAGTTGCTTATGTAAAAGATAACAACATCTTCATTAAAGATTTTACAACAGGAAAAACAACACAAGTTACCACAGACGGAAAGAAAAATAAAATCATTAATGGAATTACTGACTGGGTTTACGAAGAAGAATTTGCTTTTGTAAGAGCTTTTGACTGGAGTGCAGATAGTAAAAATATTGCTTTTATCCGTTTTGATGAAACAGATGTTCCAGAGTTTTCAATGGATATTTATGGAAATAAATTATATCCAACACAACAAGTTTTTAAATATCCAAAAGCTGGAGAAAACAATTCAGTTGTTTCACTTCATATTTATAATTTAGGGAAAAAAGAAACTACAAAAATCTCATTAGGAGATTACGAATATATTCCAAGATTAAAATGGTCAAATGATGCAAATAAATTAACTGCAATCACTTTAAATCGTCATCAAAATGATTTAAACTTATTTTTTATTGATGCTGCAACATTTGATGCTAAGCCAGTTTTACATGAAACTGATAAAGCTTATATTGAAGTAACAGATTTAAATTTTGAGTTTTTAAAAGATGGATCTTTTGTTTGGACAAGTGATAGAAGTGGATACAATCATATTTATCATTATGCAAAAGATGGGAAGTTAAAAAAGCAGATAACTTCTGGAAATTGGGATGTGACAAAATACTACGGATATAATGAAAAATTAAAAAGAATTTATTACCAATCTGTAGAAGATGGTTCAATTAATAGAACTGTTTATAACATTAAATTAAATGGAAAATCAAAGACGAAATTAAGTGAAAAAATAGGAACAAATAATGCTTCTTTCAGTAAGAATTTAAACTATTTTATCAATAATTTCTCAGATGCTACAACACCTTTAGAATTTGATTTATACAATGCGAAAGGAAAAAAATTAAAGCACGTAAAAGACAATAAAAATTTAGCTAAGAAATTAGCAAATTATAATATTGGAACAAAAGAATTCTTCACAGTACAAACAGGTGAAACAACATTGAATGCTTGGATGATTAAGCCAAAGAATTTTGATCCAAATAAAAAATATCCTTTATTAATGTTCCAATATTCTGGACCAGGTTCGCAACAAGTTGCTAATAGATGGAATAGTTCTAATGATTTTTGGTATTATATGTTAGCTTCAGAAGGTTATATTGTTGCTTGTGTAGATCCAAGAGGAACAGGATATAAAGGAAGAGATTTCAAGAAAGTTACTTATAAAGAATTAGGAAAATATGAAGTGATTGATCAAATTGCTTCTGCAAAGATTTTTGCTAAAGAAGATTTTATTGATGAAAATAGAATCGGAATTTGGGGTTGGAGTTTTGGAGGATTTATGTCTTCAAACTGTTTATTAAAAGGAAATGATGTTTTTAAAATGGCAATTGCAGTTGCTCCTGTAACTTCTTGGCGTTTTTACGACAGTATTTATACAGAGAGATACATGAGAACTCCACAAGAAAACCCAAGTGGATATGACGATAATTCGCCAATTAACTTTGTGAATCAAATGAAAGGAAAGTATCTATTAATTCATGGAAGTGGAGATGATAATGTACATGTGCAAAATACTATGCGTATGATTAATGCAATGATCGAAGCAGATGTTCCTTATGATTCAGAGATTTATCCAGATAGAACACACGGAATTTATAGAGGGAAAAATACACGATTACACCTTTATAAAAAAATGACTAATTTTGTTCGCCAAAATTTATAGAAGCATGAAAAAGTAAAGTGATTTGAACTAAACAGTTGAAGTCACTTTATTTGTTATTAAATGAAATATTAATTAAAAAACATTATAGAAATATGTCGAGTACCGCCATCAATAAACCTCATGAAAGAGAGCTGTTTGGGCATCCAATAGGATTATATATTTTATTCTTCACAGAGATGTGGGAGCGTTTTTCATACTATGGAATGCGAGCTTTATTAACTTTATACATGGTTGCAGAAACTATGGGAGAGAATCCAGGTTTAGGATGGACTTCAGGAGAAGCTTTAGCATTATATGGTTGGTATACGATGTTGGTTTATTTAGTTTCAATTCCAGGAGGATTAATCGCTGATAAATGGCTTGGACAAAAGAAATCAGTTCTAGTTGGAGCATGGATTCTAGTTGCAGGACATGGAGTTTTAGCAATTGAACAAGATTGGGCATTTTATACTGGTTTAGGATTAGTTATTCTTGGAGTAGGTTTATTAAAGCCTAATATTTCAACAATGGTTGGAGGACTTTATAAAAAAGGAGATATCAGAAGAGATAAAGGATTTAGTATTTTTTATATTGGAATTAATTTAGGTTCTTTATTAGCAACAACAACTGTTGGTGTTACTGCTGCTGTTTATGGATGGCATGCAGGATTTGGATTAGCAGGAATTGGAATGTTATTAGGTTTATTAGTTTATATATTTGGTCAAAAATATTTAATCCATGTAGGAAATAAACCTTCTGAAATCAAAGCTTCAGATAAAGGAGAAGAATCTTCAATTGGTCAGATTTTTGCTGATTTATTAAGATCTCCACTACAATTAGGAATTGTTGCTTTAATCTGTGCATACGGAATTTATGCAGGATTTACATATGAAGGAAATGATAGTTGGGCATTTACAGCATTATTTATTTTTATTGGTTTAATTGCTGGAATGTTAATGATGATTTATAAAGAATTAACTACAAAAGTAATGAAAGATAGATTTCTTGTTTTATTACTTTCCTTCTTAATTGTAATTGTTTTCTGGGGAGCTTTTGAGCAAGCTGGAGGATTAATGAGTATTTATACAGAAGAAAAAACAGACCGTAATTTCTTTGGATTATTTGAAATTCCAACGGCAGTTTTTCAAGGATTAAATGCAGCTTTTATTATTATTTTTGCAACATTAGTAGCTAATTATTGGGCAAAAAGAAGACTAAAACATAAAGAAGCTTCTTCTTTATTCAAAATGGGTATAGGTACTATTATTATGGGACTTGGATTTGTTTTTATGATTTTTGCTGTAAGAGATTATGAAGCTTTAGGAGCTTCAGATATGTATTGGTTAGTATTCGCTTATTTATTACATACAATTGGAGAGCTTTGTGCTTCACCAGTTGCATTATCATTTATTACAAAATTAGCACCTGTAAAATATGTTTCATTAATGATGGGAGTTTATTTTGCTTCTACAGGATTAGGAAATAAAGTAGCCGGACTTTTAGGAGAGAGCGCTTCTGAATTGGGAGAGTACGCAATTTTCGCTGGAATTACAGGGTTTACCGTTATTTTTGGTTTATTAGTTGTTTTATTAATTAAACCATTAAAAAGATTAACACACGGAGCAGAAGATCACGAGAAAGAAATAGCACATTAAAATATAGAAATATACGAAACGAACATGGATAGTATTAAGAAACCTAATTTTTTTGATTCAAACGTATTAGGCCACCCAGCTGGTTTATTCGTTCTGTTCTTCACAGAAATGTGGGAACGTTTCTCTTTCTACGGAATGAGAGTATTATTAATTAACTTCTTAACAATGGCATTGGTAGGTTATAACCCTGGATGGGAATGGACGGCTGAAAATGCAGGAGCATTGTTTGGAACTTATGCAATGCTTCTTTATTTAACACCAATTGTTGGAGGGGTTATTGCAGATAAATTTACTGGATATAGATGGGCAGTTGTAATTGGAGCGATAATTATGACTCTTGGTCACGCAGCAATGGCAATTGAAACAGAATTCTGGTTGTATGTTGGTTTAGCATTACTTGTAATTGGTACAGGTTTCTTTAAACCAAATATGACATCTATTATTTCTGAAATGTATAAAGATTTACCAGAAAAGAAAGATGGTGCCTTCACAATTTTCTATATGGGAGTAAACGCTGGAGCATTTTTCGGAATGTTACTTTGTGGTTACTTAGCTGAGAAAGTAGGATGGAGCTGGGGATTCGGACTTGCTGGAGTATTTATGTTATTAGGTACTTTACAATTCTGGTTAGCAAAACCTTTATTCGGTAAAATTGGAGATGTTCCTTCAAAAGTTAAAAAAGACGAGACAGTTGAAACTAAATCTAAAGCTGCTCCTCAAGTTGATGAAAACGGAGATAAATTAAATCCATTTACTTTAGTTGATAAAATATTAATTATCATTACTTCGGTAATTGGTTTAGGATACGCAATTAATGATCCACTTTCTAAAATTGGAAATATTGATTTATTCCCATTTGAAATAGGAGGAATTAGTGGACAATATATAATGGCATTATTTGGATTAGTACTATTCTTATTCCTTGTTATTACTCGTATTGCACGTTATACAAGAATTGTTCGTGATAGAATGATTGCTGTAATTATTTTTGCATTTTTCACCGTATTTTTCTGGATGTCTTTCGAGCAAGGAGCTACTTCATTAGTATTATTTGCAAGAGATTCTGTAAACAGAAGTTTAACTGGGAATGCGGCTTTAATTTATAATATTATTAATGCATTATTAACATTAATCCCATTAGGAATTATCACTTGGGTTTTAATATTATTAGCGAAAAGAACTTGGAATAAAATTCCTGGATCAAACATTGTTTTAGCAATATGTTTTGCTGGAGTTTGGGCGATTGTTGGATGGATGTTAAATAGAGATTTCTCTACAACTTCTTATGATGTTTCTTATAAAGTTGTTGAAATGCCAGTAATGAAAGATGGTATTCACCAAAAAGATGATGAAGGGAAATTAATGTATTCGGAAGTTCCAATGTCACATGATATGGAAGTAAAACCAGAATATAAAGTAATTGAAAAAACAGCATCAATTGCTGAGCCTGTTGAGTTAACTTTACATCAAGATGTAAAAATTATTACAAAAGATAAAGATAATTCGAGCTTTGGATACTTAGATGCAGAAAGATTACAAGCTGCATATGATAGAGCTGCTGAATTAGGAGTTGATCATGCAGTTGTAAATGCAAAAGTTACACAAATTAAAGATAATGAAGTTGAAATTACTGTATCTTGGTTTAGTATCTTAAACTCATTCTTTATTATTGCTTTTGCTTCTATGTTCTCAAAATGGTGGGATAGTAAATATAATCCTTCAGCTGCAACAAAATACGCTTTAGGATTAATAATTATGGCAATCGGATTTGGATTATTAGCATTCGGATCTCATGGTTTACAGGAAGGAATGAAAGTAAGTATGATATGGCTAATTTTAGCATATCTATTCCATACACTTGGAGAATTATGTCTGTCACCTGTAGGACTGTCCTATGTATCTAAATTAGTTCCAGCTAGAATGATAGCATTCATGTTTGGGATGTGGTATTTAGCTATCGCAATCGGAAACAAATTAGCAGCTGTATTGGGTTCTCAAATTGAAAAAATTACAGAAGCTTATTCATTATCAACATTCTTCTTAATCTTTACAATAGTTCCTGTTGTAGCAGGTTTAATAATTTTATTATTAAACCCTATAATTAAGAAATTAATGCATGGAGTGAAATAAGCCAAAAGAAAATATATTTACTTTAAAAACGTCTTAAATTGTGTATTTAAGGCGTTTTTATTTTATTTGTACTATCTTAATGATGTAAAAAAAGCTATTGAAAAACGACAAATTAAGTAACAAAAATATATTTACGATGAAAAAAACTATATTATTAATGTTCGTAATGATGTTATCTGGTTTTACTTTTGCACAACAAGCAGAAATTAATTGGATGACTTTAGAAGAAGCTGTTGAAGCTCAAAAAAAAGAACCAAGAAAGATTATCATGGATGCTTATACTGTTTGGTGTGGTCCATGTAAAATGTTAGATAAAAATACATTTCATAACCCAGATGTTGTTGCTTATGTGAACAAACATTTTTATGCTGTTAAATTTAATGCAGAAGGAAATGAAACTGTAAAATTTAAAGGAAAAACTTTTACAAATCCAGGGTATCAAGCTTCTAGAAAAAATTCTAGAAATAGTTCGCACCAATTAAGTCAAGCTTTTGGAATTAGAGCTTATCCAACATTGATTTATTTGGATGAAAATGCGAATTTAATTGCGCCAGTTCCTGGATACCAAACTCCACAAAACATTGAATTATATTTAAAATTATTTGCTACAGATAAATACAAAGAATTTAAATCACAAGAAGACTTTGTAAATTACCAATCATCGTTTGTGGCAACTTTTAAATAAAAAAAATACAAACTTCATTAAAGAGCCTTTTTAGGCTCTTTTTTTATTTAAATTCGCATCATAATTTTAATTTTTGAAAAAGCATGAAATCTTTTAAAGACCAAATGGGAAGAGAGGTGAACATTGAAAATACACCAAAACGAATCGTAACTTTAGTTCCTTCACAAACAGAATTATTATATGATTTGGGATTAGAAGATCAGATTGTAGGGATTACAAAATTTTGTGTTCATCCATTGCATTTTAAATCGACTAAAAAGATTGTTGGTGGAACTAAAAAAGTGCATTATGATAAAATTAAAGATTTAAATCCAGATTTTATTTTGTGTAATAAAGAAGAAAATGCACAAGATATGTTGGAAGAATTAGAAAAAATAGCTCCTGTTTATTTTTCTGATGTAAAAACAATTCAAGATTCTTTAGATTTAATTTCAGACTTAGGAGAATTATTAAATCGACGTTTTGAAGCAACGAAAATTATCTCCAAAATTAATTTTCATTTAAATGATTTCAAAGAGTTTATAAAAACACAGCCAAACAGAAAAGCTGCTTATTTTATTTGGGCAAAACCTTGGATGGTTGCTGGTCAGGATACGTTTATAAATGAATTGATGAAGTTAAATAAGTTTGAAAATATATATGAGGAAAAAGGAAGATATCCTGAAGTTGAAATTAAGAAAATTAGACTAGAAGGAGACCCAAAAATAGTAATGTTATCTTCTGAACCATTTCCTTTTAAAGACGAACATGCATTTGAATTAGGAAGATTTACACACCATGGAAAAACGATTTTTGTGGATGGAGAAATGTTTTCTTGGTTTGGTTCTAGGTTGATAAAAGCTTTTCCATATTTTAAACAAATACACGAAAGATTAACAATTCAAAAGTAACTTATTAGATTGATTTTTAAATTCGTTTATTTGATAATTATCATAAACCTTTTTATAAAAATCATATACATTTGCAACTGAATAACAAATGGTTTTGAATTTGAAAAATCGTTGTTTTGTTTTAACCTATTTTAATTTGTGTTAAGATAAATATTAATTCATTCCCCAAATTTACTGAATTAAAAAGCATTATTTTTTTCAATTATAGTAATACACAGATTAAAAAAATAAAAGAGGCAAATTGCCTCTTTTTTATACTGTAATAAATGCTTGGAAACCTTCTCCTGGAGCAGTTTTATATTCGATTTCTCCTTTAATTAATTCCACACGACTATCAATATTACTCATCCCAAGTCCTTTTGCTTTTTGAACTTTTTCTAAATCAAATCCATTTCCATCATCTCGATAACTCATTTTAATAGAATCATCATCATTGGTTATGATTTTAATTAAAATATCATTTGCTTTTCCATGTCTTACAGAATTATTGACAAGCTCTTGAAAAATTCTGTAAATATTTAATTCATATGTGGCATTTAATTGCTTATTCTCATATTGAATAAATTGAGTTATTTCTACTTGATCACTTCTATTGTAATCATCTTGCATTTGCTCTAAAGCGGTTTTTAAACCAAATTTTTCTAAAACAGGAGGTAATAACCCATGTGCAATTTTCCTCGAACTGTCAATAGTTTGATTTAAAGTATTAATTGCAGAAACAATATTGTCTTTCGAATTTCCGGTTGTATCTGTGTTATATGTTTGAAGCATTAATTTTACGGCATTCAAACTGGAACTTACATCATCATGTAAATCTTTTGCAATTCTCTTTCGTTCCTTTTCTTGTGTTATGATAGTTTCATGAAGAATTTTAGTTTTATGTTCTACTTTAATTCTTTCCTTATCTAATTGTTCTTTTAAAATCTTCTTCCTTGAAAGAAAGAAAAATACAACAACTAAAGTAGAAAGTAATAAAATAAATATTATACTACCTATTATAATCGTTAATAAGTGCTCTTCAAGGGCTTCATTTGTAATCATAATTTACCGTAGAATGTGGTTGGGAGGTAAATATAAAAATATTTATTCTAATTAAATATGTCTTATTAATATTAAATATGTAGGATGATTTTCGTTAATATATTCTAATTATCTAAAAGATGTTTAGGTTCTAGTATTTCTTTATAAGATTCTCTTAATTGCCTAAAATTGTAGAAAACAGCAGTTAAAAAAGACAAATAAATAATATTATTTATCATTAAGATTAATATTAAAGAATCGTTTTGATTTAATTCAATGAAAGTTTTATAAGAGAAGAAAATAATTAAACTACATGAAAAATAGATAAGTATTGCAGAGTTTATATAAATTAATTCATTCATTTTCTTATTAGAAATGGAAAGAAAACATATATAAAGTGCATAAAAAATAATGAAAGGATAGGTAGAGAAAAACCTAAAAGAATTAAAGAGATAAGTATCACTTATTTGGAAATATGCATATATAATTCCCGTAATAATTACTCCAGTTACAGTTAAAACACTGTATTTTATGATTTTATTTTTTAAGAAATTTTGGAAATAATATGATAGTATTCCAAACTGGAGTACTATCATATAATTTTGTAAAAATACATTGCGGTACCCTAATTTCTGCATTATATTCATGACTAATTCAACAGAAAATCCTGCTATTATATATAATATAAAAGGAAATAGAGTTTTTACTCTATATAATTTATTTCTGAAAATATATATTACTAAAAAAATGTAATATAACAAGATAGCATCTCCTAATCGTCTAAGAATAAAATACAGCAAAATAATATTAATTTAAAGGACTACAATCATTACTTAAATTTAATGGCGGCTCTTGACTACTCATGTCATATACATGATGTCTAGAAGAATCCAAAGCAATTAAATCTCTGTCATTTTCGTCTGCTCCAACAATAAGCAAAACCATTTCGCCACAGTCATTTACACCCAAATAAGATTTTACTCTTTTGACTCCTGGCTCTGATAGAACTTGTTCAAAATTTACTCTATCATGTGAAATTGAAATGATAGAATTTAGCTGAAATTTACATGTGCCTCGCCTCCAATTTTGAATCCATTCTTTAGCTTTTTCAATTGTAATCGCATTGGTAATTGTTTGATTACTCATAGTAATTAATTTTTTAAATTAGACTTCTTTTTCGAGGGCTAAAAATAAAAAAATATATGTGAAAACCAATGATTTAGGTATTATTTTTTTGTAAATATAATTATGATGTAAAAAGATTAAAAACTTTTCAAAAATATTAACATGAATATAGTTTTACAAATTTTTACTTATCTGATTACCTTAGTAATAAATTATTCAATTTTAAAATAAATATAATTTAAAAATTAAACAACGGAAAGTATAAAATATAATTAAGATTAGTTATTACTGATTTTAATCTAAAGGACTAAACTTAGGTGCACATCTTGGTGGACAAACTTTTGAAAAATCGTAGATATGATGATTTGAAGGATCATTCGCAAATAAATCATTATCAAAATCATCTGTACCAACTATTAACAAAACCATTTGATTTTGATCATTTACACCTAAATATGATTTTACTCTTGTAACATTTGGTTCCGCTAAAACTTGATCAAAATTAATTCTTTCCATACTGATTGATTTGATAAAAGTAGGATTTATAATTGTTCCTTTTCTCCAATTTTTTACCCAACGAATTGCAGTTTCTAGTGTTATTGTATTCTTTAAATTTCTCATAGTATTTAATTTTAAATTAGACTTCTTTTTCATGTATCATTTTGATTAAATATGCGTTAGATTCATATTTAATCTTTCTTTTTTGGCAATAGAATTTCATGTCGCTTTTTGAAAGCAACTTTTAAAATTCTTTTATTAATAAATTATGGTAGAATACTTTTATTCTGAATTTTTAGGGTATAAGAATTTAGGCTTATAAAAGTGAGATTTTCATTTTATAAACATTAAAACCAAAAAATATTCATTCAAATAAAAGCGAAAAAATAGGACATTTCCCTATTGTTTATTGGAGGGGAAATATTGTAAAAATATATGTAGAAATTGTATTTTCACAGATGTGTGTTTCCGTAAATTATCAAGTACAACCAAATTTTTAATTTCTCGATTTTTCATAGCAATTCCCTTTATTATATAACCTTTTCTTAATTTTATTATAATAAAAAAAAACTAAAAATCCAAATTAAATTTTATTTTGATGAAAATAATAGCTTATTAGGATAAGATTTTATCTTTTTTTCGTTAATTAACATTTTTCTAAAACTTCCTTTCATGTACATTTCTGATTGATCTTTATAATGTGGGCTTAAAGGGTTTCCTGATTGTCCTGTTGGTGAAATACTGACAGCATTTTCTACATCATTAAAATCGATAATTCTTCTTGTCGAAGGTCCTGCCACAACTTTATAAATTCCAGTACTATCATATTTTGTTTCTTGGTTATTAATAACCTCTCTAGCACCTGGAGCTTCAAATGGACCAACATTAAAAAATGGTCTTAATAAGGCAACTTTTCCTAAAGGGTGTGAAAATTCAACTGTTTGTACTTTTTTCCATTTCCATTTAGCAATATCATCACCAAGTTGATTTTCTAGAAAATCAATTGTTTCTTTAAAAGATTTGTTAACAACTTCTGCTTTATTTTCAACCATCACTGTTCGAACATTATCCCACCAAATTGATTCCTCTTTTTCAGCCAATTGAATGATTGATTTTTTTACTGTAAAAGTTCTTAAAAGTTGCTTGAAAAGTGGTGTTCCAAGCTCGTCTTCATAGGTGTTTCTCAAGAAATTATATTCAAATTTATAATAGATTGTAGAAGCGATACTATTTAATGGACTATCTCCTTTCCAATTTTTTAAAATATTCCAAGCTTTTAATTCATTTCTTGAAAATTCTGTTGTATCAATTGATTGTGCAATATTTGCAACAATTGTTGGTGTTACAGCAGAAGTAACATCTACAATCATTTTTTCTGCATTTTTCGTATCCCATTTTTCATCTTTATCCAAGAAATATTTAATTCTTTTTGCACGATTATCCGGTGCATAATAACCTGGATATAAAAATCCATTTACAGCTTCGGGCTGATTGTTAGCGGAAAAAACATAATTCCATGGTGGATTTATTGCATATGGATTACTTTCATGATCTAAATATTCTGTAGGTAAATCATGTGAAGTTGTTCCATCTAAAATAAATTTACGATTAACTCCTTGATTATTTTTATACAATTTTCCAACAGCAAACCAAGCGATAGAATCTTTATTATTTCCATACATTACATTCAGTCCTGGAGCATTTATCAAATGCATTGCACTTTTAAAATCATGTAAATTTTTAGAATGTGACATACTGTAAACAGCCTCTAGAAGTTTTCCCGGAAATTGTGTATGCATCCACCACATGGCAACAGGTGTTTTCATTTCTACATCATCAAAAACATCATTGATGATTGGTCCTAAATTGCTATATTTTACTGTGTGAATACAAACATCCCCTCCTTTAATTCTAATTTCTTTATTCTTTAAATTATAACGTTCCCAACCCATTTCTGAACGATATTCGTTTTTATTTTTAGAATTATCCTCCAAAGCATAAAAATCTAAATCATCATTTTCAAACATCGTTAAACCATAAGCATATTCACGATTGTGCGCCAATAAAGGAAACGGTGAACAAGCTAAATAATAACCATACATTTCATAATTTGGCGTATTTATATGAGCTTCATACCAAACTGCTGGCTGAGAATAACTAATATGTGGATCATTTGCAAAAAGAACATTTCCATTTTTTGTTTTTTCTGAAGATAAAACCCAACTATTGCTTCCCATAAAAAGAGGAACTTCGGATTCATCTAGAATTTTATTGATTTTTTCCGAAAATTGATTTTTTATATTTTCTTTATCAAAAACAGGAATTTTGGTATAATCTTCTGGTGTAACTAAAGGTAATTCTTTGATATAAGCTTCTCCAAGTTTTTCTTTAATTGCTGTCATCAATGGATCTGTTTTCTGACCTAAAGCAAAACTAAAAGCCATATATCCATAAATATTATAAACATCTTCCAAAGTAAAACGTTCTTTTTGAATACCAAGTAAATAGAATTCTATTGGTGTTGCTCCATCTTCTAAAAATTGATTTACACCATCCAAATATGCTAAAGAAAGTTTATAATGCGTACTGTTTTTATCCAATTGCTGCACACAAAATCTCGAAGTTTCTGCAATTTCCATGGAAGTAAACATTTTATCTACTTCTAACATATCTTTCCCGAAAATTTCTGAAAGTCTTCCCGGACCAATTCTTCGCATTAATTCCATTTGCCAAAGTCTATCTTGTGCATGAACATAACCCAAAACTCGCATAGCATCTTCTTCGTTTTTTGCATAAATATGTGGAATCCCATAATCATCAAAATAAACAGAAGTAGAATCTTTTAAATTTTCAATTCTTAAATGACCTTTATATGTAGGTTTTAAATATTCTTTGAAGAAAAATCCTAAAATCAATAGGATGATAATTAATACAGAAAGTACTTTAAATAATTTTTTGAAAAAGCGCATACCAAATCGTTTTCCTTAAAGATAATTGCTTTTTTTTAATAAGTGAAATTTTAGACCTAAAGCAATTCTAAATATCGTTCTTTTAATATATTTTGATGATGTCTTTGATGTCCAGAAATTAAATATCCTAAAGCACGAACTGAAATATAATTTTTACTTGCAATTCCTTTTTTTAATAGCATTTCTTTTGAAAAAGAAGAAAATAAAGCAATAGATGATTTTCTTACAGCTATAAATTCATCGATAATTTCTTTTTTTGTTCGATTGTTTGCATTGCTATATGGAATGGTTTCTTTTTCATTATAATCAGGCAATTCTGTAAAATCATTTCTTGAAAATCGCATCGCTCGATATCCAAAAACTCTTTCATTGTCAATGATATGTTGCATTAATTCTTTAATCGTCCATTTTCCTTGTTCATAAGCATAATTAAAATCTTCTTCTGAAATAGAAAGAAGCATCGAAATAAGCTCTTTTTCAGAGTTTAACATTGCCTGAATAATATTATTTTCTTGATTTAATTGAAAATAACTTTCATAAAACGGAGCATATTCTTGCGTAGATAAAATGTGACTTTTGTGCATAAAAAAGAATTATAAAAAAATAAATATTTGGTGTAACAATTTAAGGAAAAAGTAGTCTAGTTAGTATATGTTATAAATTAATCAATCGAAATTTTAAAAAATACCAAAAACTTTTGTTTGCTTATATAAAAGGGGTAAGTAGATTTGAGGCTGAATTTTTCAGCCTCTTTTTTTTACACTAAAAAAAGAAAAAAAATTGTAGATGGAATTGTATTTATAATTCGTTGTACAGATTTGATTTATTCGTATTTTTGTGAAATTCATAAGATAATACGATATGAGACAACTTCAAATGGTTGACTTAAAAAGTCAATACGAACATATTAAATCACAAGTAGATAAAGCAATTATTGACGTAGTAGAATCGTCAGCATATATAAATGGACCAGAGGTTCACCAATTTCAAAAAGATTTAGAAGATTATTTAGATGTAAAACACGTAATTCCTTGTGCAAATGGAACGGATGCGTTACAAATTGCAATGATGGGACTTGGCTTAAAACCAGGTGATGAAGTAATTACTGTTGATTTTACTTTCGCTGCAACTGTGGAAGTTATTGGGCTTTTAAATTTAACTCCTGTTTTAATTGATGTGGAAGAAGATACTTTCAACATGGATATTGAAGCATTAAAAAAAGCAATTACTCCTAAAACAAAAGCAATTGTTCCTGTTCATTTATTCGGACAATGTGCAAATATGGAAGAAATTTTAAAAGTTGCGAAAGAACATAATTTATTCGTAATTGAAGATACTGCGCAAGCAATTGGTGCAAATTATACTTTCTCTAATGGAGAAACAAAAAAAGCTGGTACAATTGGAGATGTTGGTACAACTTCTTTCTTCCCTTCTAAAAACTTAGGTTGTTACGGTGACGGTGGAGCAATTTTTACAAATAATGATGATTTAGCACATACGATTCGTGGAATTGTAAATCATGGAATGTATAAAAGATATTACCATGATGTAGTTGGAGTAAATTCACGTTTAGATAGTATTCAAGCTGCAATTTTAAGAATTAAACTTCCTTTATTAGATGGTTATTGCGATGCGAGAAGAAAAGCTGCAACTTATTATAATGAAGCTTTCGCATCAAATGAAAACATCGAAACTCCTGTTGTAAGTGATTTCACAACACACGTTTTCCACCAATATACTTTAAAAGTGAAAAATGTAGATAGAGATGCTTTACACCAACATTTATTAGAAAACAAAATTCCTAATGCAATTTATTACCCAGTTCCTCTTCATTCTCAAAAAGCATATGCTGATGAAAGATATAATGAAGATGATTTTAAAGTAACAAATGAATTAGTGAAAACTGTAATTTCTCTTCCAATGCACACAGAATTAGATGAAGAGCAATTAGCATTTATTACAAAAACTATAAACGATTTTGTAAATAACAATTCAAAATAAATGCAAAAAATTCTTGTTACAGGAGGGTTAGGTTTTATAGGTTCTCATACTGTAGTAGAATTGCAAGAATCTGGATATGAAGTTGTGATTATTGATAATCTGTCAAATTCACAAATTTTTGTCTTAGATAGAATTGCAGAAATTACAGGAAAAAAACCAGAA
Source organism: Aureivirga marina (assembly GCF_015767265.1). Lineage (GTDB taxonomy): Bacteria > Bacteroidota > Bacteroidia > Flavobacteriales > Flavobacteriaceae > Aureivirga > Aureivirga marina. The sequence continues at coordinate 521,589 of NZ_JADPIB010000001.1, read as the reverse complement.
TTTCATCAAATTGATTTAAGAAATAAAGAAGATGTTCAACAGTTTTTTAAATCACAAAAAATTGATGGTGTAATTCATTTTGCTGCTTCTAAAGCTGTAGGAGAAAGTGTAAAAGAACCATTAAAATATTATGAAAATAATATTTCAACTTTGGTTTATGTACTGAAAGAGATGACAGAAAATAATGTAAATCACTTTATTTTTAGTTCTTCTTGTACAGTTTATGGTCAAGCAGATGAATTGCCAATAACAGAAAAAGCTCCTATGAAAATTGCTGAATCTCCTTATGGAAATACCAAACAAATCGGTGAAGAAGTTCTTAAAGAAACAACATCTGTTTCCGATTTAAATGGAATTGCATTGCGATATTTTAATCCAATTGGAGCTCATTCATCTGCAAAAATTGGTGAATTACCAATTGGTGTTCCACAAAATTTGATTCCATATATCACACAAACTGCGATTGGAATTCGTGAAGAACTTTCAGTTTTTGGTGATGATTATGACACAGAAGATGGAACTGCAATTCGTGATTATATTCATGTGGTTGATTTGGCAAAAGCACATATTAAAGCTTTAGAAAGATTGATAAAAAGCAGCAATAAAGAAAAGTTTGAAGTTTTCAATATTGGAACTGGAACTGGAAATTCTGTTTTAGAAATTGTAAAAGCTTTTGAAAAAGTAACCAATCAAAAATTAGCGTATAAAATTGTCGAAAGAAGAGCAGGAGATATTACTGCCGCTTTTGCAGATACAACTTTGGCTGAAAAAGAATTGGGTTGGAAAGCAGATTTAAGTTTGGAAGATTGCCTACTTTCTGCTTGGAATTGGGAAAAAGCAATTCGTAAATAAAAAAAAACAGAACAATTTTTAGTTGATTTATAAAAATAATTGGGAGCTTTCCCCGCATAACATGCGGGGTCGGGCTTTCCGCTATATCTTTTGTTCCATACTTCCACAAAAGGATGTCGCTGCAATCCCTAAGCCGAAGTTCTCCTAAAACATACTTTCGAAATTTTAGAAGATTTTTTAAAATAAAAAACACACTTAAAAAAGTGTGTCAAAAAATCAAACTTAAAATGAAAGCTCAATTTTCACTTAAAAAAAGCAAAAATACGAGCTTTCTAAATCAAATAAACTTGAAACTGAATTTTTACTTTATCCTTAATTGTACTATCCATTAATTCTGTCAAACTAAATAATTTTTCAGATTTTGGACCAATTTTCCATAAAGTTCTATCGATATAAAATTCTTCAGATTTTAAAATAAGTTGCGCATTGTCTTTTTTAATTTTTGCTGGAAAAGAAATTTCGTTTTCAATTCCTCGCATCACCAATTTTCCAGTAATCATGCCATTTGAGAAATCTGTAATATGAAAGTTTGCTTTTGGAAATTTGTCTGCTTCAAAAAAATCAGGATCTATCAAATGATTATAAATTTCCTCATAATCATGATCATCTTTTGGAATATCTGTTACTTCCAATTTCTTGATATCAAATTCAAAACTTCCTTTGATTACATTTTCATTATTTACTTCTAATAAACCTTTTGCCACAGGGAAAATTCCAGTATGTCCACCAGAGATTTGTTTTGCTTCCCAATTTAAAACCGATTTTTCAGTATTTACTTTATAAACTCCATTTATGATTTTTGGAGTTTCATTTACTTGTTCTTGAACTTTAACGGCTGTTGTTTGTTTTGGTTTTTCATTGCAGGAAGCAAAAAATAAAACACTTAAAATGCTAAATAAAATTGTTTTTTTCATGATTATTTATGATTGAAGGTATAAAAGCCTTTGTTTTTGTTAGTTGATTTTAATTCTAATTTTGAAAATAGATTTGGTTCTAATTTCAAAGTATCTTTATGTTCGATAATTGCTTGAAAAGATTCTTTTGTTTTTATTTTTTTCTGAACATCTTTAAAACTGATTTGCTTAATTTTTCCTTGACTATAAAATTGACTGGAATAAGTTTTATCATTTAAATAGAAAAGGGGAGTTTCTTTAGAATTATTTTCCAATAAATATTTATCAGATTTAATGTAGAATTCAAATTGATTTGTCGATTTACTATAAATGAAAACGATAATCGCTAAAAATGGAATCAGAAATCCAATAATAAGTTGTGTTTCTTTAAATTTTATAGTGCTCCACCAATGTGTAATTAATAAAGCAAATGGAACCATTACTGGTAAAATATATGGATGAATTAGACTTTTTGAAACAGTAAAGAAAATTGGTGTCCATATGAACCATAAAAAAAGAAAACTTATCCAAGGATTTTTTATTAATTGTTTTTTTTGTTTCCATAATTTATCAAGAAGAGAGAAACACCAAGGAATTGTGAAGAGAAGTAGGAAAACCCAAACAATTCCTAAAGGTTGAATTTTAGGAAATCCATACTTATCTCCACTCCAAGATGCATCAAAAAAACGTTTGAAGTGCTCACCAACAATAAAATAATTAATAAAACCTTCTGATTCCTTTTCAGCTAAAATATACCACGGAATCGAGACAAACCCCACGATGAATATTCCGATTATCCATGGGAATTTTTTCCAGACGATTATGTGTTTTTTAAAGAGAATTGTCCAAAGAAAAAGAGGAGGAAAAGTCAGGATAAAAACTATCGGTCCTTTTGCTAAAAGTCCAAAACCTAATCCAACAAAAAACAAGTATTTCCAGTATTTTTTAGAATTCTCTCGAAGAGTTTCCCAGAAAGATAACATCACTAGAATAATACAAAAAGAAAGACTGACATCCGTAGAAACCACACCCGTATGAAGTACAAATTCAGGGATTGTCAGCAAAATCAATCCAGGTAAAAAGAAGGAAAGATTTTCTCTTTTTGCATATTTGCCAACCAAATAAATGATGATTATTGATACTAATAAAGACGGAAATCGAACAAAGAATTCGCTAGCTCCAAATAAAGAAATACTTATTGCAGAAAGCCACGTAGAAAGTGGAGGTTTTGCCCAAAAAGGAACTCCATAATCTATTTGCGGTATGATCCATTCATTTGTTTCTGCCATTATCCTAGCAATTTCAGCATAACGAGCTTCTGTTTTATCCATAAAAGGAATCACAGCATTTAAAAAAGCTCGAAGAAAAAGGATACTTAATACAAGAAGTGGAATTGCATTTTTAGTTTTAAGATAACGCATTTTCTAGAGCTTTTTTATTGGTTCTACCCGTCGTTTTATATTTATTTTTAATTCGAAGTAAATCAAACCAAAGTTTAAAGAAATAGGAGAATTTTACTTTCGAATCATCTGTGTCGATCCAGTTTTTTAGAGGAATTTCCAAGCAATTATTTTTTACTTCTTCCTGTCCGAAAGAATGAATTAATCGATGAAAAATTTCCACATCAAAAAGCCATTTTGAGATAAACTTTTCGTGAAAAATATTGCCTGCAATTTCTTTAGAGAAAACTTTACAACCACATTGTGTGTCATAAACTTTGACTTTAAGTTGTAAAGAAATAAGAGTTGCAATTATTCTTCCAATAAAAAATCGATAAAATTTTCTGTCAATTGTAGTGTCTAATTTTGCAATTCGAGAGCCAAAAGCGAAAGAATAGTTTTCATTTAATCTTTGATGAATTTCATAGCATTCTTCCAAGGAAGTTGATAAATCTGCATCAAGATAAGCGATGTTTCGAAACTCAAAACATTTTAAGCAAAGTAAAATTCCTGCTCTTACAGCAAAAGCTTTTCCTCTATTTTCTTTTAAGTTTAAAACTTCAACTTGATTTGGAAATTTTTGTTCTATAGATTCTAAAACTTCTTTTGTATTGTCAGAAGATCCATCATTTACAAAACAAATAAATCTGCTTAAATCCAGAGATAAATATTTTTCAAATATTGCTACTTGAAGTCTATTTTCCTCGTTAAAGCATGGGATTACGATTATTAATTCATGATTAAATTGCATTCTTTGAGGTTTAAAATTGTCAAAAAAATTTCCACAAAATTAAAACCCAATTTCATGTGTAACGATTTGAATAAGTTCTAGAAACAGATGTCGAACTTATTTAAAAACGTATTAATTAAATCATTGAAAATTTTCGTCTTTTTTTTCTAGATTCTTTTTAAAAGCATTTGGAGTCATTCCTTTTTCTTTCTTAAAACAAGTGTAAAAAGAAGTTTTTGAGCTAAATCCAACTTCAAAAGCAATTCCTAATAAAGTATAATTTTTAAATTTTTCATCTTGCAAAGCATTTATAAATTCTTCCACACGATATTTATTCAGAAGATCTTGAAAATTTCCACCAAGATGAAGATTTAAAATTTCCGATAATTGTTGTCTAGAAATTCCCAATTGTTTTGCAACATCATTTACTTTAATTTCCTTGTTTTTAAAAATTTTTTCCTTTTCAAAAAGATCTAAAATTCGTTGCTTTTGTAATTCAATAGTATCTTTTTTTAAGTTAGAACTTTTATATTTCTCCATTTTTGGTTTTGGTAAAATCGATTTAGGATGAGTGATGAAATTAAAAATAATAATATAAAATAAAAGAACAGATAAACCGATGATTCCATAACTTTCGATAAAAGGAATACTATCATGTTGTTGGTAAACAATGTCTGCGATTTTTTCAACTAAAAAAATAAAAGTATAAGGAATCAAAAAGTATAAAACCCATTTTTTCTCTGCTTTTTTATACGTTATATATATAGTGTTGAATAAATAATAGGAAATTGCAATCATTATTGGAATTCGAAGGAAAATTGTAGTAATTGCATTTTCTTCAAAAAAGATATTTTCAAAAATTTCAAAAATTGCAAAGATTAAATAAGGTATAAAATAAACAAGATCTTTTTTGTCAAAGGTTTTTTTATCGGAATATTGGTATTTTATGAACAAGAAGAAAAAAGTGATAAAAAGCAAATCATAAAAGAAAAACCAATGCGCATCTTTCACAAAAAGATTGTAATCATCATCGCCAATCGAATAACCTATAATGGAAATTATAAGTCCAATTAAAAGCCAAAAATTTACAGGTTTGAATTCTTTTTTTTGTCTTATTAAAATTAATAATAAGAATAAACCTTGAAGAATGGCTATAATTTGGATTGTTTGTAACATAAAATACTTTAAAGTTTAAGCTAAGATAATTAAGAATTTTAGGAATCCTTTTGGAAAATAAATTTAAAAAATGCAAAACTATGATTCCGATTAATTTTTTTGAGAAAAAAAGGTTCCAAAAACATATTTCGAACCTTTTTAAAAAATAGGAAAAATATAAATTATTGATATTTATAGGTTTGTGTTTTTTTGTGAAAGTGAATAATTAATTGTTCTTTTAAGCTTTTTAATGATTTTGCTTAAGAATATTATTTAAAAGAGAAGATTTTATTGTAATTTTTCTGAGAATAAATTAAGAAACAATCGTTGATTTCTCTTTATTCATTGCAGAAATAAAATAAACATTGTGTAGTTTTTTTCTTCGAATTAATAAATAAACAGTTGTTGTTCCATTTGCTATAATACAAGAAATAGGATACATAATTGTTGTCAAAGTATAATTTCTTAAAGCAAAAAGAGATAAGATTTGGGTTACATTTGACCAAGTATAAACGGTTAATCCTTCTTCTAAAGGTTTGTTCCAAGATTTTCTCATCGTAGGAATATATGCAACTAAATTGACAACACTTACAATAAGTTCTGAGAGAAAAGGTGTTTTTGTTAGCATCCAAGCAGGAATTGCTCTGATCGACCCAATGAAAAGAAACCAATCTGATTTGGTGATTTTTTTCTCACCATTAGAAATACAAAGAATTGCGATTACAAGACACAATGTTCCATTCATAAAAGTTGGAACAGCTCCCCAATAAGCTCCACCTTTCCATTGTCCAGCAGCTGCGATATAAGTTTGGATTGTCCAAATAATCCATGTGAAAATATGAGGTTTTATTTGCTTTTTAATGATACCGTAGATATAACCATAATTTCCCAAAATCAACACAAGAACTGCAATTATGGAAAGACTTTCTTTGGTTAATAGAAAAGATAAATAGAGCAAATTATAGAAGATTTTTAGTGTTTTTTAAATTATAATAGTTTTTATCAATCATAATTTTTTATACATTCACTTAAAATTAAAACAAAAGATTTGTTTCTACAAATAGTAAAAAAACATTTAAAAAAGTTTAAATAAAAAAACAGCAATTAAATAACTGCTGTTTCTTATTAATTTATTTTTAAACCTAATTTTATTTGATACTAAGCTTCGAATTTCCTTCTTCAAAAGAAAACCAAGTAATTTTCTTATTCAGAATCACTTCATAAATAAACAATCCATAAACAATTGTATATTCAAATCCGATTAGCCAATAATTTTCTTGATATACATTATTGGAATAAGCAATGTAACTCAACATAATCAAGAAACTCCAAACTAATGGAAATTTATAATTTGTGAAAACACTTAAAACTAGTGGAACTGCAATATACCAAGGATGAATTACAGATCCGATAAAATAGTAACTACAGACTGCAATTACCATTGATTGAAAAAGAATAATGTGTTTTTCGTTTTTTCTTATAAATGTCAATAAAAGAACAATGGTAAGAATGATAAAAGGCGTAATTTTCCCTACAGTTTGAATAATATTATATCCAACTTGATGATAACCAATTTCTCGAATGATATAATAAATACTCGCGTTAAATTCGAAATTCTGGAAATACAAATGAATACTTTTCATAAAATTATCATACAATTCTGTACTAACAAATGGAAGAAAAAGTACAACACTTGTCAATCCAACAATACAATAGAAAAAGAAACTTTTTTTGAATTTTAATTTTCTAAAAAATAGTGGTAAAAATAAAAGTGGAATCAATTTTACAGAAACAGACAACGCGAAAACCACCGCAGAAAGTTGCCATTTGTTTTTGAATAATAAATAAAGAGACCAAACTAAAAGGAACAGCATAACACCTTCAAAATGTAAATTTCCTGTCATTTCTATAATTAGAAAAGGATTTAAAATATATAGAAAAATACTTTTTGGAGAAAGATTAAAATGTTCTAAAAGTTTTTTACCAAAATATAAAGTTCCAAGATCAGCAAGAATTATTAAAATTCGCATCACAATTGTACTTCCTAATAAATTCTCTGAAAAAAATATAGAAGGAATAAAAAATGCAAATTGATTTACAGGTGGATAACAAGTGAAATGACTTCCATTCATACTTCCCATTCCTGCATAAAGTTGTGAACCTTCTACAATTAAATCTGGATTGTTTTCAGGTAAAATTAAATAAGGATTCCATCCGTTGTAAATCATTCTTCCATCCCAAATAAATCGATAAAAATCATTGGATAAATTCGGAATTACAGGTAAAAATACCAATCGAAAAATAATTGCTAACAATACTAAAGTTTTAAAATCTAGTTTTTGTTTCATCAAAACTAAAAATCCTAAAAAAGCAACAGAATATAATCCGATAACTTGAGGAAAATCTTCTCTGACTGTAAAATAAGCCAGAGAAATATATGCGATTAAAGAAAACAATATCGCAAAAATGCTGGGGTTGTTTAATTTTAATATGTTTTTCAAGATGCTGTTCGTAAAGAATTAATAAATACAAATCCGAACCCTAAAAAAGACATTAAATAGAAAGGAAGTAACCCGAAATCCATCAATTTAAATGCACTGAAAATTCCGAATAAGAAATACAACATTAAAAGTCCTTCGATAATTACAGAAAGTGATAACTTCTTTGTTAAATATTTATTTCCTTTCCAAGAATCTTTGATAGAATTTACATTGAATTTTGGCGTACGAATAAAAGCACTTTTTTTCCCTAGATGACCTTCGATTACTGCAATAGAATTATGAAATGAAAATCCAATTGCAACAGAGAAAAATGTAAAGAAATGTGCGATGTATTTACAGAAGTTTTTAATTCCGCCACCATTTACTTTTTTGAAAGTAAACCAATAAGAAACAAAGAATAAAATTGTACTCAAAATAAAGAAACTTGTCGCCAAGAAATAATTTCTATATTCTGGACTTGAGCTTTTGATATATAACATTGGAATACTTAACAATCCTACAATAAATACATTCACGAACATTGAACTATTTAATAAATGTAGAATTCCGTGAATTTTAGTTTTTAAAGGCGTTTTCTTACATGTTAAAACTCGCCATTTCATTTTCTTGAAATTTTCTGCTCCACCTTTATTCCATCTAAATTGTTGCGATTTTGCTGCGCTAATTACCATTGGCAATTCTGCTGGAGAAACAACATTTTCTAAGAATTTAAATTTCCAACCTTTTAACTGAGCTCTATAACTTAAATCCAAATCCTCTGTCAAAGTATCTCCTTCCCAGTTTCCTGCATCAAGAATACATTCTTTTCTCCAAACACCAGCAGTTCCATTAAAATTGATGAAATGTCCACCAATATTTCTTCCAACTTGTTCTAAAGTAAAATGTGCATCTAAAGCAAAAGCTTGAATTTTAGTAAGTGTTGAATAATCTCTATTTAAATGTCCCCAACGAGTTTGAACAACTCCAATATTTTCATCTTTAAAAAATGGAATTGTTTGGTAAAGAAAATCTTTTTCTGGTAAGAAATCTGCATCAAAAATGGCAATATAATCACCTTTTGCAATTTCCAAACCTTCTTTTAAAGCTCCAGCTTTAAAACCAACTCGATCTACACGACATATATGAGAAATATCAAATCCTAATTCTTTTAATTTATGTACTTTTTTTGCAGTAATTTCAACAGATTCATCTGTAGAATCGTCCAAAACTTGGATTTCTAACTTATCTTTTGGATAATCAATTGTAGCAATTCTATCTAAAAGTCTTTCTACCACATATAATTCATTAAAAAGTGGTAATTGAATAGTAACCACAGGAATTTCATCTGGATTGTTAAAATCAAATGTAGGACTTGAATCGTTTTTTCTCTTTGATTTTAAATAATTAAAAAGCAAATTCAATTGCATTAAACTATACGTAAAAATTAAAAAAAGAGAAACACTGTAAATTAAAATAACAACAACTTCCATCTATCGAATACTGTATTTAAAAATTAACATAATTATCTTGTAACCTGCCATAATTGTTCCTTTGACAGTCCCTGAAACTTTTGAAACTCCAATTCTTTTTCTGTATTTCATTGGAATTTCACAATAAGTAAATTTTTGTTTTAAAGCTTTAATCTGCATTTCAACCGTCCAACCATAAGTTTTGTCTTGCATATTTAAAGCCATAAGTTTATCATATTTAATCGCTCTAAATGGACCTAAATCAGTAAACTTTGCTCCATAAATCCATTTCATTAAAGTTGTTGCCAACCAATTTCCAAAAACTTGCTGTGGAGTCATTGCACCTTTTTCTCGGAAAGCTGCACTTCTCGCACCAATTACCATATCGGTTCCATTTTTTTCAATCGGTTCAATCAATTCTAATAATTGTTCTGGATAATCAGAATAATCGCCATCTAAAAATACAATAATATCTGGTTTATCTGTCTGATTTTCTATGTATTCCATTCCTTTTAAACATGCGTAACCGTATCCTTTTCTGTTCTCTCTCAATACAGTTGCACCTGCTTTTTTGGCATTAATTTCCGTTGTATCAGAAGAATTGTTATTTACAACAATCACTTCTTCCACAATGTCAGGAATGTCATTCACAACATTTGCAATGGAATTCCCTTCATTATAGGCAGGAATTATTACTTTAATTTTGGTCATTTTAAATCGGATAATTTATTTTCTTTTCGGAAGCTACTATAGCTTGTCCATTCATTCACCTTTTTGTCGTTAACATACTTCTCAGCTTTCACTAATTTTTCATTTTCGTAAACCAAGCAGTAGCCACTACATTTATCATCTACAAATTGACACTTTTTTTGAACTTCTCCAACTGAATTGTAAAAAACCCACCATTTTGTTTTCAAGCCGTTTAAATAATGACCTTCTTCTTTTTTCGTTTTATTTTGATGAAAGAAAACCCAAAATTGTTCTCTTAAATTATTTTTATAAAATCCTCGTTCTTTAATCGTACCATTTTCAAAATAATACAACCAATAAAGATCTTTTTTATTTTGCACATATCTTCCTTCTTCTTTTAATTTTCCATTCTGAAAATAGGATTTCCAGTAATTATTTTTTTGATTATAAGAATAAGAACCTTCATTTTTTAGTCTTCCATTTTCAAAATAGGATTTCCAATAATTTTCTTTTAAACCATTTTTAAAATGACCTTCTTCTTTTAAAGTTCCATCCGCATAATAATATTTCCAATAACGAATTTTTTGCGTTCCTTTTTTCCAACCTTCCGACTTAACTTGTCCGTTGTCAAAATATTCTTTTAAATAAACTTCCTCTTGGCTGGCAAAAACCAAAAGAGGAAGTAAATACATACAAACTGAAAGAAAATTTAGGATTCTTTGATATGGGCGTTTCCCTCCGTCGAACTTCGGGTCGAGCTTTTCGCTATATCTTTTTGCTGCAAAACTGCTGGCAGCAAAAAGGATGTCGCTGCAATCCCTAACGCTTGTTTTTTTATTTGAATTTGGAGGATAATTCATCTTTGAGGTTTTTAGTTTCTTAAGTTTATAGTAAATGAATTTCTTAATAGGAAATAAGGTATTTCTAGAAAAATCCCCTCTGAAGTAATAGAGGGGAAATATATATTATTTGTCTTTCAACATTTTCATTAAATCGATATCGTTTCCAAGTAATGTTGGGTTTTCTTGGATTCTTCCTTCTTCTGGTCCGTTTTCTAATTTTAATACTCCTCTTGGACAAACAGCAGAACAAACTCCACATCCTACACAAGATGCACGAACAATATTTTGTCCTTTTTGTGCATAAGCTCTTACATCAATTCCTTGCTCACAATAAGTTGAACAGTTACCACATGAAATACATTGTCCACCATTTGTTGTAATACGGAATCTTGATTTGAATCTTTGTACAATTCCCATATAAGCTGCAAGTGGACAACCAAAACGACACCAAACTCTGTTCCCCATTACAGGATAGAATCCTGTTCCGATTACTCCTGAGAAAATAGATCCAATTAAAAATCCATAATAGAATTGTAAATCATAAGTTTTAATTCCAAATAAAGAATCAACTCCTGTGAAATAAGTATATAAAGTCATTGCAGTCATTATAATTGCAAAAACTAATACAGAGTGAATCAAATATCTTTCAATTTTCCATGCTTTCATCGATTTATCAGAAAGTTGTCTATAAGGATCTCCTAAAGTTTCGGCCAATCCTCCACATCCACAAACCCATGAACAATACCATCTTTTTCCATAAAAATAAACTACAATAGGAATGATAATGATAGAGAAAATCGTTCCCCAAACTAACATGAAAATTCCTAAAGTTCCACTGTTTATTAAACTTTTAATATTCCAATCAAAAAAGAAATCATAATCTAATGGCCAAGCATTTTTAAAATCAAAATATGGCATATTAAAACGAACTAAAATTTCTGGAATTAAAAATGCAAAAGCAATTTGGAAGAATAAAACAGAAGCTGTTCGAATAACTTGATATTTGTTATGACGATATTTGATGAACATTCGAATTCCCATCACAACCATCACAGTACAATATAAAAATCCATATAAAAACCATTGACTTGCAGCATTTCCACTTAATGATTTACTGATTGGATCTACTAAATAAACTAAGTTGACGATGTAATCCGCATAGAAATAAAGTAAAATATAAAAAGAAACAAGGTAGATAAAAGCCAAGTAACCAATCCAACCTCTATTTGTTGCTTTACTTTGGTAAATTCCATTGTTTTTAATTCCTGGAGGACCAAGTAAAACGACATCAGGAATAATGAACATTAAGGCTCCAATAATTCCTAAACCAAAAGTTAGAAAGAAAAATAAACCTTGATTATCTACAACAATTCCTTTTGCTGATGGTTTTATTAAACTATAAGATAAAGAATGTGGTTTGTCCCAAATTACTTTATCCCATTGTTGTTCTTTTTTATAAGTTTCGTTTGCGTTTTCAAGTGCAGAAGTAATATCTGATGACAATTCAAATTGATTAGAATATGTCTTTCCTACGACATTTTTCTGAATATCATCGATAAATAATTCACTTTTAAATCCTCTGCTTTTTACATAAGAATCAAAAGTGCTTTCTGTTAATTCATATTTCCCAATAAAAATAAGGGAGGTGAAAATAACAAGACCAATGATAAAAAGGGTTAGTCCTAATTTTTTTATAATTTTCATGATGTTGTTTTTGGGTTGGAGTTTGTTTAAAAAGTTGTAAAGATGCGTTTCCAGCTTTTCTTCTTTGGTTGGATATTAGCATTGAATTTTTGATTAAATCCATTGATAATTTCCTCTTCATGTTGCTTGTAAAACTCTGGATCAAAGTTTGCATCTTTCAAATATTCTAACACATGTTCGATTGATTTTTTCTCATTTAACCATCTATCAAACATTTCATGACGTAATCGAATTCCGAAAGTATTAATACCTACAAATGATTTATCATTTTTGTCAAATACTAAATGAATTGCTTTTTGACCACATGAAGATTCCCAGTAATAATCTTGTTCATCTTCTTGAATTCTTGCCGTAACCCATCCATAAGTTTGATATTCGATATCAAAGAATTTTGCTGAATTAAACCAATGTCCAGGATTGTATTGTCTACGATTTCCACAAAGTGTTTGTGCAAGCGTTTCTCCCATCATTCTTCCTGTATACCAAACTTGCTCAATTGGTCTTCTTCTTCCGATTGCGTTTTCTTGTTCTGCACAATCTCCAATTGCATAAACATCAGGAATATTTGTTTCTAAATGTCTGTTGATTAAAATTCCTCTATTACATTCAATTTTAGAATCACGAACAAAGTCAATATTTGGCGAAACTCCAGCTGTCAATCCAACAAACTGACAATCGATTGTTTCTCCTTTGCTCGTAAGAACTGCTTTTACTCTTCCATTTTCATCTGGAATAATTTCTCGAAGTTCTGTATCTAATTTTAAATCAACATGATGACTTTTTACATGATTTGTAATCAGTTGAGAGTCTTGTTTTGGTAAAACATTGTTCCAAAAACTTGTTTCTCTCACTAAAAAAGTAACAGGAATCTCTCTTGAAATTAGCATTTCTGCAAGTTCAATTCCAATTAAACCACCTCCAACAATTACAGCTCTTTTGATGTTTTTTGTGTATTTTTCTATAGCATCTAAATCTTGTTTAGAATACATTCCAGAAACTCCATCTAAATCTTGACCTTTCCAACCGAATTTATTTGGTTTAGATCCAGTTGCAAGAACTAATTTGTCATACGTAATTTCTTCACCGTTTTTCAGAAGCAATTTTTTTGAATCTGTGTCGATTTTTTCTACTCTATTTTTTATTAAATTGATTCTGTTTTTCTCCCAAAACCAATTTTCGTAAGGTTGTGTGTTTTTGAAAGGCATATGCCCCATATAAACATACATTAAGGCTGTTCTAGAAAAGAAATAATCTGTTTCATCTGAAATAATCGTAATTTTTTGATCACTCATTTTTCGAACGTGCCTCGCAGTTGTTACCCCCGAAATTCCATTTCCTATTATAACTACATGCTTCATATTTCGATAAAAATTTTAAATACCTTTTTTGTTCAATTACTTCGGTTTAGTAGTAAAAAATGGTTGTTGATTACAGATGTTTCAAAAAAAAAATAAAAATTTTTGTAAGTAACTTAATTCTTGTTTCGACTTAGTGCTTGTTATCTTTTCAATTTTAACGGTAAATTATTGTGATTTATGAATAAAAAAATCTTACTAGTTGTTGTTATTGTATTTACTACGATTACATCATACGCACAGACGACAAAACTTAATTCGTTTTTAGATAAATCGGATACCTTTTTTAAAAAATATGTGACAGATGGGTTTGTTGATTATAAAGGGTTATCTAAAAATACGAAAAGTTTAGATGAGTTGATAGAACTTTCGAATGAAATTACTGTACCAAAGTCAAATGCAAATGAATATAAAGCATTTTGGATCAATGTGTACAATTTAGGTGTGATTAAACAAATTGCAGATAATTACCCAATAAATTCTCCTTTAGATGTAGGTGGTTTTTTCAAGTCGAATAAAATGAATTTAGGAGGAAAAAAGATTACTCTTAATGATTTAGAGAACAAATTGTTAAGAGGAAATTTCGAGGATCCACGTTTTCACTTTGTATTAGTTTGTGGAGCAATTAGCTGTCCTCCAATTACTGATTTTGCATATCGTCCAGAAATTTTAGATAAGCAAATGGACAAGCAAACAAAATTAGCTTTAAACAATCCAGAATTTTTAAGAGTAAAACCTGCTGAAAATACAGTAGAAATGTCTCAAATTATGGTTTGGTATACAAAGGATTTTACAAACACAGGTAAAACATTAATCCAATACGTTAATCAGTATAGAAAGAATCAAATTCCAGAAGATTATAAAGTAAAATATTATAAATATAACTGGAAATTAAATGATCAAGCTGGTTCTTCTATTTTAGGTGGTGAAACTGCTGAAGGTTCAAATATTCAGGTATTTACACCTTCAAAATTATTAAAGAAAGGACAATGGGATTTTAAAATCTTCAACAACTTATATACGCAGACGAAAGCTGCAAATGAAGATGGAGATGTTCAAGATGTAGAGCGTTCAAATTTCTTTACAACTACTTTAGAAGTTTATACTGGTATTTCTAAAAACTCTAGAATTAACGTGGGTCTTATTGCAAATATTAAATCGAATTCTCAAGGTGGAGAAAGTGCAACTAGCGTTTTCAAATATAAAAATGATCCAAATGTTTCTGCTTTCGGATTGACTTCTATTGCGCCTTCGATTAAAATTCAACCTTTCAAAAATGTTTCAAATTTCTCTTTCCAATCTTCTTTCTTTATTCCTTTAGTGGAAAATGAATTAAAAGATGGTGTTTTCTTAGACAAGAAAAGTTATGTTTGGGAAACAAGATTCTATTATGATTATTCTTTTGGAGCAGATAAATTCCAATTCTTTGGAGAAATTGATTTCGCATATAACTTCGGAGAAAAAGGAGAAGGATTTGCAAATAATAGTTTAGGAGTTCCTGTAAGTGCTTTCTTAAGTTATTTCCCATCTGATATTATTACAGTTTATGTAAATGGACAACATTATGAGTTAATTGATTTAGGAAATGAATTCTCTCAAAATTATACATCAGCTGGATTTGGAGCAAAATTCCAAGTTACACCTTCTTTAAATGTAGAAACTTCTTATTCTAAATTCTTAAGAGGAAAAGCAAGTGGATTAGGACAAACATTTAACCTAGGATTAAGATATATCTTATCTAAATAAATTTTAAAAGATGAACTTTAAAATTATTTGGATAGTATTAATAACAAGTTTTTTTACCAAGTCTTGTAATAAAGACGAGGTTGGTTTATCATCCCCCGTAGCCACAAAAGTTAATCCTGTAAATGGGATTAGCTTTGAGGCTATTAACGAGGTGATTGATCCAGAAGATGTTGTACATGTTGAAGACGTAAATGCCAATTGGTCTGCTTTAATTCCTTTTGGTTTTATGCAAAACTTAGAAGCAACATCTATTTTTTACAATACTGAGCCAGGACAAGTTTGGTGGGGAGAAACAGAAGAAGGAATCCGAGAAATTTCAAAGCTGTTTCATCAAAAAAACATCCAAGTTTTATTAAAACCACAAATTTGGATTCCAGGATCTTTTACAGGAGATATTTCTTATAATTCGGAAGAAAAATGGCAAATTTTTGAGACAAATTATGAAAATTTCATTTTAACTTATGCTATCATAGCAGAAAGATATAATCTTGAAATGTTTGCTATCGGAACAGAAATGAAAAAATTTTCTGTTGAAAGACCAATGTTTTGGAAACAATTAATTCCGAAAATTAAAGAAGTATATTCTGGAAAATTAACTTATGCAGCAAACTGGGATGAATATGAACATGTGAGTTTTTATGAAGATTTAGATTTCATCGGAGTAAATGCTTATTTCCCACTTTCGGATGCACACACGCCAGAGTTAGAAGCTCTAAAAACTGCTTGGCAAGCAATTAAAACTAAATTACAAACCAAATCTGAAACGATTCAAAAGAAGATTTTGTTTACAGAATTTGGATATAGAAATATTGATTTTAATACAAAAGAGCCTTGGGATGCTAGTCATGCAGATCAGCCAATAAACCATCAAGCACAAATTAATGCTTTAAAAGCAGTGTTTGAAACTTTCTGGGAAGAAGAATGGTTTGCTGGAGGATTTATTTGGAAATGGCATCAAAATGATGAAAATGTAAATGGAGAAACAGATAATCGATTTACAGTTCAAAATAAACCAGCCGAAGAAATTTTAAAAGAGCAATATGAAAACTAGATTTTTAACCAAATTAATTATTTTTTGTTGTACCATCTTTTTCATTTCGTGTTCTAACGATGATGATACAGCAACAACAACATTGACCCTAGATAAATATGCAGAAAATTTTGCTGAAATTGATGCATACAATGTAATTGCTTGCGCAGCTTCTGCAAAAGAACAACAAGAAACTTCTTGGGTTTTCTTTTATCCAATTGAAGGTGCTACGAATTTTAAATATTTTGAAACAACTTCAATTCAAGACGATAAAAATAATTTAGCAAACTATAAAGAATTTAGCTCTTTCCCTTTAGAAGATGTTTTTAATGGACATTTAAAAAGGTTTGTAAGAGCGAAAGAAAATGAGACTTGGGTAATCGTAACTTTTGAAGTAGGAGATAAGTTTTATACTTCGAATCCGATTTATTTGAAACATAACACGCAACCAACAAATTGGATTTCAGAAGTAAATATTACACAAAATGCAGATTTAAGACCAACTTTTGAGTGGAGCGCTTCTGTTCATGATAATAGTTTTGTGTTTTTTGAAGTAATTTCTAAATTAAACGGAGATTTACTTTCAGGAACTTATACTTACGATCCAATGTTTACTTACCTTGATTTTACTAACGTTTCGCTTTCTGTCCATCATCGTACGCCTCCCGAACTAGAATCCGGAGAATCCTACAACTTTACGATGATGGGAGTAAGCGAAGATAATTGGGTAAATACTGTAATTCAAAAAGAATTTATGCCATAATTATGAAATCAAAACTTATCATTTTTGTTGCAGTTCTTTTTACAACAATTGGTTTTGCACAAGAGAAAATTATTAAAAAAATAGAATTTGAAGGATTGGATAAAACCAAACCATCTTTTGTGAAGTCTATTATTAAAGTGAAAGAAGGAGAACCATTAGATTCTTTAATCTTAAATAAAGATATAGATCGTTTACGTCGATTACCATCTTTTGCTCATGTTTATTTTCAAGTGAAAGATGATGTAGTAACATATCATTTTCAAGAAAATTTCACGATTCTTCCTGATATTAATTTATGGACAGTTTCCGATGAACTTTGGTTTAAAGTTGGAGCTTATGAATACAATCTTTTAGGAAGAAATATCACTTTGGGTGGATTTTATCAATATAATACACATAATTCTTATGGAGTAAATTTGAAAATTCCTTTCCTATTTGGTTCTCGATTTGGAGTTGAATTAAATCATATGAATTGGACTTCTGATGAACCACTTTATTTCGGACCAAATGATATCGAAGCTACCTATACTTATCAAAATCGTTCCATTGAATTATTAGGTTTTTATGAATTAGATTTTAAAAATACTTTTTCAGTTGGTGGAACTTTTTTTAATGAAAGATATAACCATGTAGAAGGAGCAGATGAAATTACAGATAAGCCTTTGACTTTAAATATTGATAAATGGTTGTTGAAATTTAATTATGAATATAATAATGTAAAACAACATTTCTTCTATGTTGATGGAATTGCAAATAGTTTTTATTTCCAATCTGTAAAAACAGCAGAAGGAGTTGCGGATGATTTCTTGATTGGATGGAATGATGTCAAATATTATAAAAGAGTAAAAGAAAAAGGGAATTTAGCTTTTCGTTTTCGAGTTGGTTTAGCAACAAATAACGATTCGCCTTTTGCACCTTTTGCTTTGGATAACCATATTAATATTCGTGGAATTGGTGATAGAATTGATCGTGGAACTGCGACTGTAATTTTAAATAATGAATACCGACATACATTATACGAAAATGATTGGTTAGGAATTCAAGGGGTTGGATTTGTCGACACAGGTTTAATTAGACAACCTGGAGAGGATATTTCTAACTTTTTAAGAGCAAATAAAGTAAATGTATATCCAGGAATTGGATTACGTTTTTTACATAAACGAATTTATAACGCAGTCATAAGAATTGATTATGGCTACGGAGTCACTAGAAATTCTTCGAATGGATTAGTGATAGGATTAGGACAATATTTTTAAATATTTTTTGATTTTTTTGAAGGTTAAACACAAACAGTTTGTCGAGTTCAATAATTTATTGGACTCGATTTTTTATAAAAAATTGTAGAGTAAAAAAATGCTATTTATTTTCTGAAAATTGGATGCTTTTGAAAAAGAGGCTAAAAACTATTTTTTAAAATAGAATCTATATTTTTTTCATTTTTTAAGAAATTTTTTATGAATTATAAAATAAAAAGAAGATTTCTTATTTATATCAAAAATGAAAGAATATTAATATTTTATCATATATTAATATTCTTTTAACATAAATTAGTATTTTAACTTGATTTTTATATATTTACAAACGAGTAAAAAAATATAGATGTTATCACGGTTAGATTTACATATTCTTAAAGATTTACCTTTTTTATTGAATAAAAAATTACTATTAGCAATTTCTGGTGGAGTAGATAGTATTGTTATGCTGTATTTATTGCATAATTTAAAACTAGATATTTCTATTGCACATTGTAACTTTCAATTAAGAGGAAAAGAGAGTGATGAGGATGAAAATTTTATTAAAAATGTAGCATCTGAATTACAAATTCCAATTTATATTCAATCATTTGAAACAGAAAAGTACGCTAAAGAAAAACAGTTATCTATCCAGATGGCTGCAAGAGAATTGCGATATAATTGGTTTCAAGAAATTGCAGAAAGCGAAGAGTTTTCTTATATCTTAACCGCACATCATTTAGATGATGTTTTGGAAACATTTTTGATTAATTTTACAAGAGGAACAGGATTAGAAGGTTTAACTGGAATTCCTGAAATAAATGAAAATATTGTGCGTCCATTATTACCTTTTTCAAGAGAGGAAATTTTGAAATATGCAAAGGAAAATAAAATAGAATGGCGAGAAGATAAAAGCAATGCTTCTACGAAATATTTTCGAAATAAAATTAGACACCAAATTGTACCAATTTTAAAAGAATTAAACCCAAATCTTTTAGATTCTTTTCAAAATACAATAGATCATTTGAATAATAGCGAACATATTATTTTAAATGAAATTGAAAATTTAAAGAAAGAAACATTTGAATATGAAGACGATTATATTAAAATTGAAATTCAAAAATTACTTTCTATTTCTAATGTAAAATCTTACTTATATTATTTATTAAAAGAGTTTGGATTTACTTCTTGGGACGATGTTTTTGATTTATTAACTGCACAATCTGGAAAACAAATTTTTTCAAAAACACATCGATTAATTAAAGACAGAGAATATTTACTTTTAATTTCAATACAAAAAGAACAGGAAACACCTAACCCAATTATATTAATCTCGGAATCAGATGTCAGTATCGATTTTCCAATACGACTAATAATTGACACTTTTTCAGAAAAGAAACTAATAAATACCCCTCAAGAAATTCTTGTTGATAAAGATTTGTTAAAATTTCCATTAACCCTAAGACTATGGAAAGAAGGAGACTATTTTTGCCCTATTGGTATGGGTGGAAAGAAGAAACTCAGCAAATACTTTAAAGATGAGAAATTCTCTATTCTCGAAAAAGAAAGAACATACGTTTTATGTTCTGATGAAGCTATTGTTTGGATTGTTGGAAAACGTATGGATCGTCGATTCCAAACCACTAAATTAACTACCAATTTCTTAAAAATTAAACTTAACAAATGAGAAAAATTTTAAGCTTGTTTGTCGTTTTACTCTTTACAATCACGAGTAAAGCTCAAATTCATGACCCCGTAAAATGGAAAACTTCCATTGAAAAGATTTCGGATTCAGAATATTTTCTGGTTGCAACTGCTAAATTGGAAAAAGGATGGCATTTGTATTCACAAAAAGTTCCTGAATTTGGACCAATTCCTACTACTTTTTATTTTAAATCTGAGAATAATCATTTTGAAGTAGTTGGAACACCAACAGAGCCAAAAGGGCATAAAGTTTTCGATAAGCAATTCAATATGGAAGTTGTTTATTTCGAAAAAGAGGTTGTTTTTAAACAAAAAATAAAACTTCTTACAGATGAAGAAATTACCATCAAAGCTGAAGTAGAATATATGGTTTGTGATGATTCTCGTTGTTTGCCTCCAACTTTTAAAGATCTAGTTTTTAAAGTAAAAGGAAAAAAAGCGACAACAGATAAAATTGAAGCACAAACAAATATTTTTCAATCTGAAACTAAAGAAGAAAAAAAATCAGAAATTTTAGATCCAGTAAAATGGTCAACTTCTGTTGAGAAAATCAATGATTCAGATTTTTATTTAGTTTCAACAGCAAAAATTGATAAAGGTTGGCATTTATATTCTCAAAATATTCCTGTTGGAGGACCAATTCCGACGAATTTTCTTTTAAAAGATTCTTTAAATACTTTTCAACTTATTGGAAAACCAATAGAACCTAAAGGGCATGCAGTTTTAGATAAACAATTTGAAATGGAACTTGTTTATTTTGAAAATGAAGCTGTTTTTAAACAAAAAATAAGACTTTTAACGGATGCTAAAGTAGATATCAAGACGGAAGTTGAATACATGGCTTGTGATGATGGTCGCTGTACACCTCCGACTTATAAAGAATTAACTTTTTCTCTTCAAGGAAAAGCTGGAGAAAAATTAGAGAATGCTTCTGAAATTATTGTAAAGGAAGATCAAGATAAAAATGAAAAGAAAGGAAAATCTGCTGTAAAGAAAAAGAAACAAAAAGATTTATGGACAATCTTTATTTTAAGTTTCTTAGCAGGATTTGCAGCATTATTAACACCTTGTGTTTTCCCAATGATTCCGATGACTGTAAGTTTCTTTACAAAACAAAGCAAAACAAAAGCAGAAGGAATAAAGAAAGCAATTTTTTATGGAATAGCAATTATTGTAATTTATATGGTTTTAGGACTTGTTGTTACATGGATTTTTGATGCTAAATTTTTAAATGAACTTTCAACAAATGAATGGTTTAATTTAATTTTCTTCATTATATTAATTGTTTTTGCTGCATCATTTCTAGGAGCTTTTGAAATTATGTTACCACAGTCTTGGGCAAATAAAATGGATTCAAAAGCTGACAGAGGTGGGATTATAGGTATTATTTTTATGGCTCTAGCACTCGCTATTGTTTCTTTTTCATGCACTGGACCAATTGTAGGAACTTTATTAGTAGAATCTGCATCCAAAGGTGGAATTGCTCCAGCTGTAGGAATGTTTGGATTTTCTCTTGCTTTAGCTTTACCTTTCTCTTTATTTGCAGCATTCCCAGGTTGGATGAATTCTTTACCAAAATCTGGGGGATGGTTAAATACTGTAAAAGTTGTTTTAGGATTTTTAGAGCTTGCTTTAGCTTTTAAATTCTTATCAAATGCAGATATAGTTTTACAATTACATTTTTTAGAAAGAGAAGTATTTATCGCTATTTGGATTGCAATTTTTGGAGCATTAACCTTATATTTATTTGGAAAAATCCAATTACCACATGATTCTCCATTACATCATATTTCAGTAGGAAGATTAATGTTAGGATTATTAACACTATCATTTACAGTGTATATAACTCCAGGGTTATGGGGAGCACCAGTAAAATTAGTATCAGCATTTTTGCCTCCAATGAAATATAGTGAATCACCTTATGGAGTTGGCTTTATGAAAAAACAAATAGGTGGAACAGCTTCATTTCAAGCTTTACCTGAAGGAGCAAAATATGGACCTCATGATATTCCTTCATTTACAGATTATGATAAAGGGGTTACATATGCGAAAAAAGTTAATAAGCCAATTTTAATTGATTTTACAGGTCATGCTTGTGTCAATTGTCGAAAAATGGAAGCAAATGTTTGGTCTGACGAACAAATTTTGAAAATATTGAAT
This sequence comes from Aureivirga marina, assembly GCF_015767265.1. GTDB lineage: Bacteria > Bacteroidota > Bacteroidia > Flavobacteriales > Flavobacteriaceae > Aureivirga > Aureivirga marina. Next base: position 499,345 of record NZ_JADPIB010000001.1, on the reverse strand, counting down.
AATGAAATAGTTTTAATTTCATTATATGTTGATGAGAGAAAGAGTGCAAATGGAGAAATTTCAAAAATAACCGGTGAACCTTATCGTTATATTGGACAAAAATGGAGTGAAATGCAAGTAGAAAAATATAAAACTAATGCACAACCATATTATGTTCTTGTAGATTTAGAAGAAGAAAAACTAAATGAACCTTCAGCTTACAATCCAGATATTGATGAATATAAAGATTGGTTAAGAGAAGGAATAGATAATTTTAATAAAAATAAAAAACATTAAACAAAGATGGGTTGAAGAATTTACTTCAACCCTTTTTTAAATATCTCTTTTGGCAATATTTTTGTTATTAAGAATTTCAAAAATATTGTTTAAAATTAAAATTCTATGAAAAGAAAAATACTTATTACAACAAAATGCTTTCTATTATTTTTTTTGACTTTATCACTTACTAATTGTGCAACTATTTTATCAAAACAATATCAAGATGTAAATATTAAATCTGGAAAAAAAGATGCAAAAATTTATGTTGACGGAGATAAAGTAGGAGAAGGCGAGATTGTAAAATCAAAATTATTAAAAGACGGAAAGGTAAAGCAAATTAGAATTGAAAGAGAAGGTTTTAAGGATTTTTATACAATTCATAAACAATCAAGTAAACATCCTTTGTATATTTTATCTTGTATTCCAGGAGGGGCTTTAGCTTTTATTCCACCACTTTTAGATACGGGGCCAAAATCTTTTATTTACGATAAAAGTTTGAGGATTTCTCAAGATTTTTATGTTGAAAAAAAGTTTAGAAATGATGATGAAGTATTTTTAAAAATTTCTAAAGTTAAATTATCTCTTCCTAATGATTTATTTAAAGTAAACGAGTTTACAGAGAAAAATTATTTGAAAGCTAAAAGAGGTACAATTAAAGAGTCTAATATTAGACAAGGAAAAGCTGGTTTTGATTTTTATGTTTTTTATGATATTGTAGAAAAGCTTTTAAGGATTCATAATTTTAAAACAAAAAATAAAGATGAAACTCAAAATTCCTTGAAAATATCTTCTGAAATAATTGATTTGGAAATTAATTCTATTGAACAACAAAATAAATGGAAACACAGATATTTTACAACTGATTTAGTTATTAATTGGTCAATATTAAATGAAAAAGATGAAATATTATATTCGAATCGATTTACAATAAAATCAGATGAATTTACAGATGATTATTGGAATAATGCCACAAAGAAATCTATAGAAGATGCAATTACAAAATCATTTTACCATTTTTTAAGTTTAGAAAAAGCTAGAGAAGTTCTGAAAAAATAAAACAGAATAAATTAAAATAATTACAATAGAAAAGGAGCTAATACTAGCTTCTTTTTTTATGATTTTAATTATTTGTATCTTTGCAGCCCAAAAACAAAATAGATTTTGACTAATAAGAAGAAAGACATACGAGCTTTAACAAAAGAGCAATTACGTGATTTTTTTGTAGAGAATGGAGATAAAGCTTTTAGAGGAAACCAAGTTTACGAATGGCTTTGGAGCAAATCTGCACACTCTTTTGAGGATATGACAAATATTTCAAAAGCAACTAGACAAATGCTGGAAGATAACTTTGTGATTAATCATATTCGTGTGGATCAAATGCAAAGAAGTAATGATGGAACAGTGAAAAATGCTGTGAAATTACACGATGGCTTGGTTGTAGAATCTGTTTTAATTCCTACAGATACAAGAACAACAGCTTGTGTTTCTAGTCAAGTTGGTTGTAGTTTGGATTGTAATTTCTGTGCAACTGCACGTTTAAAACGTATGCGAAATCTAAATGCAGATGAAATTTTCGATCAAGTTTCTGCAATCAATCAAGAAAGTCTTCTTTATTACAACAGAAAATTGTCAAATATTGTTTATATGGGAATGGGAGAGCCATTGATGAATTATAACAATGTTCTGAAATCTATTGAAAAAATTACTTCTCCAGAAGGTCTTGGAATGTCACCTAAAAGAATTACGGTTTCTACTTCAGGTGTGACAAAAATGATTCGTAAAATGGCAGATGATGAAGTGAAATTCAATCTTGCAGTTTCCCTACATTCTGCAATTGAAGAAACAAGAAATAAAATCATGCCTTTCACGAAAAAATTTCCATTGACTGAACTTCGTGAAGCTTTGGAATATTGGTATGCAAAAACAAAACGAAAAGTTACTTATGAATACGTTGTCTGGAAAGGAATCAACGACAAACGTGAAGATATTGAAGCTTTGGTAAAGTTTTGTAAATATATTCCTTGTAAAGTGAATTTGATTGAATACAATCCAATTGACGATGGCGAATTTCAGCAAGCTTCTCAAAAAGCATTGACTGATTATATCAGTATTTTAGAAATGAATGATATTGTTGTAAATGTTCGAAGAAGTCGAGGAAAAGATATTGATGCAGCTTGTGGACAATTAGCAAATAAAAGCTAGTTTCGATTTCGCTCAACTATCTGTTTTTTTATCAGGAAAAGAATAAATAAAATTATTAAATATTATAAATAATAATAGAAAGACTGTATTTATGCAGTCTTTTTTTGTGCTTCCCTGCGGGACGAGCTTTTCGTTACAAGTTTTTTATTATTTAAAAAGAAATTCTAAGCAATCCTTGGGCTCATTGCCAATCGCCTCCGTTTGCTAAGATTTTCTATTTTTAAAAAATGAAAAAGCTTTTCACTTCTATCTCTAAGCTAAAACTATATTAAAATCAACTTCAATATAGAATTATATTCTTAGAAAATCATTAACTTCTAATATTGTAAAAAAAACTTGTAAACTCTTGTTTTTTTTTACGTCTTAATGTCAAGAAGTATTTTATAACCATAAAATTATACAAGTATGAAACTGAGAATTCTTATAGTAGCTTTTCTTACAATGATGTTGTCAGAAGCAAACGCACAAACTTCTGTGTGGAATGGAGAATTACAAAAATATGTAAGTAATTCTGGAAATGTTGATTATAAAAGTTGGAAAAAATCACCACAAAAATTAGATGTATATATTACTTATTTAACGAAAACTTCTCCTAATAATTGGTCAGCTGACAAAGAGAAAGCTTTTTGGATCAATGCTTATAATGCATATACTGTGAAACTTATTTTAGATAATTATCCTTTAAATAGCATTACTGAAATTAAAGAAAATGGAAAAAATGCTTGGGAAATTCCTTTTGCAAAAGTTGGTGGAAAAACATATACATTAAACCAAATTGAACACGAAATTTTAAGAAAGAAGTTTGATGATCCAAGAATTCATGTTGGAGTAAATTGTGCTTCTTATTCTTGTCCACAATTAGCAAATTATGCTTTTACAGAGAAAAATGTAAATTCTAGTTTAGAGAAATTAATGAAGCTTTTCATCAATGATTCTAAGAGAAATAGAATTGCAACAAATAAAGCACAACTTTCTGAAATATTTAACTGGTTTAAAGGAGATTTCACGAAGAATGGTACACTTGTAGATTACATTAATAAGTATAGCAACACGAAATTAAATTCGAATGCTTCTATTTCTTATCTACAATATAATTGGAATTTGAATGGAAAGTAATATTTTACAGCTGTAATTTATTATAACAGAAAATTCTTATTAATTAAATAAAACTAAATTAAAATGCAAAAGACATATTACGATCCAAAAGATTTAAAAAAGTTTGGAAAAATCACAGAATGGAGTGAGGAACTAGGAGAGAAATTTTTTGAATATTATGGGAAAGTATTTGAAGAAGGAAGTTTAACAGCAAGAGAAAAATCATTGATTGCACTTGCTGTTGCACATACAGTTCAATGTCCTTATTGTATTGATGCTTACACAAAAGACGGATTACAAAGAGGAATTGAAAAGGAAGAAATGATGGAGGCTTTGCATGTTGCTGCTGCAATTCGTGGAGGAGCAAGTTTAGTGCACGGTGTACAGATGATGAATAAGGTTGAAAAATTGAGTATGTAATTTTTATGACAACAAAATCTTTATTAGCTAGAAAAAACGATTTATCTCAACCAGAAAATCAATTGCATGTTTTAAGCAATGGAATTTTTGGAAATGGAGAATTACCAACATTTAAAGAATCTTTAGAAAAAACAAATAGATTTCCTTTAAAGCCAACAAAACTGGATATTTTCCAAGTTAATGTTGGTTATATGTGTAATCAAGTTTGCTCACATTGTCATGTGGACGCTGGTCCAGATCGTAAAGAAATCATGACAAAAGAAACAATGCAACTTTGTTTGGACGTACTAAAAGCAAGCGGAGCGAAAACATTAGATTTAACAGGTGGAGCTCCTGAAATGAATCCAAATTTTCGTTGGTTTGTAGAAGAAGCTGCAAAAATTGGAGTGGAAGATTTTATCGTTCGTTCAAATTTGACAATTATTTTAGCTAATAAGAAATACCACGATTTACCAGAATTTTTTAAGAAATATAATGTACATGTAGTTTCTTCTTTACCTTTTTATAAGAGAAATAAAACGGATAAACAAAGAGGAAATGGTGTATTTCAAAAATCAATTCAAGCATTGCAAATGTTGAATGAAGTTGGGTATGGAAAAGAAGGAACTGGATTAAAACTAGATTTAGTTTACAATCCAGCAGGTGCTTTTCTTCCAGCAAATCAAAGTGATTTAGAAAGTGATTTCAAAAAAGCTTTAAAAAATGATTTTGATATTGATTTTAATAGTTTATTCGCAATAACAAATCTTCCTGTTTCTAGATTTTTAGAATATTTAATTGCTTCAGATAATTATGAAGATTATATGGAAGCTTTAGTGGAAGCTTATAATCCTATTGCAGTGGATGGTGTAATGTGTAAAAATACACTTTCTATTAGTTGGGATGGTTATTTGTTTGATTGCGATTTTAATCAAATACTTGGATTAAAAGTAAATGCTAAATCACAACATTTAAAAGATTTCGATTTAGAAAGTTTACAAAATAGAGAGATAATTATTTCGCAACATTGTTATGGTTGTACGGCTGGAGCAGGTTCTAGTTGTCAAGGAACAACTGTTTAATAAATTATTTCTCTTAAAAAAAGAATGAATGTATATTTAAATTAGTATTATATGAAGCATTTTTATGTCCTGATTCTTTTATTTTTTACTGCTTTTTGTATGCAAGCGCAAAACAAAAAATTAGATAGATTTTTAAACAAAGAGTTGAAAAAATCGGTTCCTTTAATTACAGTGAATGAATTGCATAAAATGACTGATTCAGTGATATTGATTGATGCAAGGTCATTGAAAGAATTTAAAGTTAGTCATATTGAAGGAGCTTATTTTGTAGACTATGATACGTTTACAAAAGAAGATTTACCCGAAGATTTACAGATAACAGGTAAGAAAATCGTGATCTATTGCAGTTTGGGAATTCGAAGTGAACATATTGGAGAAAAAATAATGGCATTGGGATATGAGAATGTTTTTAATTTAAAAGGTGGAATTTTTGAATGGAGTAATTTTGAACTTCCACTTGTTTCTGATAAAGGAACAGATACAGATAAAGTACATACATTTTCAAAAGAGTGGAGTTCGTGGTTACAAAAAGGAATAAAGATTTATGAGCACTAAAAACCTTTTAATAATTTTTACGAAAAATCCTGAATTAGGAAAAGTAAAAACACGATTGGCAAGAACAATTGGAGATGAACGAGCTTTGACTGTGTACAAAGCTTTGTTAGATTATACACATAAGATTACAAAAGATTTAGATGTGGAAAAACATGTCTATTATTCGAATGAAATTGGAGAAAATGATCTTTGGAAAGCAGGATTTAAGAAATATGTTCAAGAAGGAGCAGATTTAGGAATTCGAATGAAAAATGCTTTTTTAAATGGTTTTGCGGAAGGGTATGAAAATATTGTGATTATCGGAAGTGATATGTTTGCAATAACAGAAAATCATTTGAAAGAGGCTTTTGAAAAATTGAGTTCGAATGATGTAGTTATTGGTCCAGCAGAAGATGGAGGATATTATCTTTTAGGAATGCAAAAAGATCAAACTTTTGTTTTTGATCATAAAGAATGGAGTACAGAATCAGTATTTCCAGATACTGTAAAAGATATTCAAGAAAGAAATTTATCTTTCGATACGATTGAAACTTTAAATGATATTGATACGGAGGAAGATTTGATGAAATCTTCTGATGAAGTATTAGAGAAATTGGGTTTTGTGAAATAATCTAAAAATAAATTTGCGTTAGGGATTGCAGCGGCATCCTTTTTTGCTTTTCTTCATTTAGTTGCATTAGCAAAAAAGATATAGCGGAAAGCCCGACCTTATACCTGAGCGGAGTCGAAGGAGAAGGGAACGCCCAAAAAAGAAAACGATGATAACACAAATAAATGAAACAGTTGAATTTTTGGAATCAAAGAATATTTTGAATCCAGTAATAGGAATTGTTTTAGGAACTGGTTTAGGAAAACTAGTTGAAAAAATAGATATAGAAATTAGTATTGATTATGATGAGATTCCGAATTTTCCTGAATCAACAATGGAATTTCATCATGGAAAATTACTTTTCGGAACTTTAGAAGGGAAGAAAGTTTTGGTGATGCAAGGAAGATATCACCTATATGAAGGATATTCTTTGAATCAAGTTGTTTTTCCAATACGAGTTTTTAAAAAATTAGGAGTTCAGAAGTTGTTGATTTCAAATGCAGCAGGAGCGATTAATTTAAATTATGAAAAAGGTTCATTGATGTTATTGGATGATCATATTAATTTACAAGGAGGATCACCTTTACTTGGAACAGAAGTAAAAACTTTAGGAAATCCATTTGTAGATATGTCAGCGCCATATAACAAAGAAATGAATGAAAAATTAAAGCAGATTGCAGTAGAAAATGATATTACACTTCATGAAGGAGTTTATGCAGCTGTGATTGGGCCTCATTTGGAAACACGAGCAGAATATAGATATTTAAAAGTAATTGGTGCGGATGCTGTTGGAATGTCCACAGTTCCTGAAGTGATTGCTGCAAATCATGTGGAACTTCCATGTGTAGCGATTTCTGTATTGACAGATTCTTGTGATCCAGATAATTTACAACCGATTAATATTCCAGAAATTTTAGCTTTAGCAGAGAAAGCAGAGCCAAAAATGATTACGCTTTTTTCTCAATTAATTAAAACACTTTAGTCATGTCATATTTAGACGCAACAGAAGATTTATATAAGAAAGCAGCATTAACCCCAGATGTTGGTTTATGTTGTACGACAACTCCAGTTTGGAAATTTCCTGAATTAGAAATTCCAAAAATTATGTTAGAAATGAATTACGGATGTGGAAGCACTGTAAATCCAAGAGATTTAGTAAACAATCCGAAAATTCTATATGTTGGAGTAGGTGGAGGAATGGAATTATTACAATTCTCTTATTTCTCAAGACAAAAAGGAGGTGTAACAGGAATTGACATTGTCGATGAAATGTTAGATGCTTCAAAGAAAAATTTTAAAGAAGCAGAAGAATTAAATCCTTGGTTTAAGTCTGATTTTGTAGACTTAAAAAAAGGAGATGCTTTAAACTTACCAGTAGAAGATGAAAGTATTGATGTTGCAGCTCAAAACTGTCTTTTCAATATTTTTAAATTAGACGATTTAAAGAAAGCTCTTAAAGAAATGTATCGTGTGTTAAAACCACATGGAAGATTGGTATTATCAGATCCAATTTGTGATCAAGATATGCCAGAAAATTTAAGAAATGATGATCGTTTGAGAGCATTGTGTTTAAGTGGTTCTATTCCTTTAAAAGATTATATCAAAATGTTGACAGATGTAGGATTTGGAACTATTGAAGTCCGTGCAAAACGTCCGTATAGAATTTTAGATACAAATCATTATGATACAGATGAAAATATCATGATTGAAAGTGTAGAAGTTTGTGCAATTAAAGATCCGATTCAGGAAGATGGAGCTTGTGTTTTCACTGGGAAATCTGCAATTTATTTTGGAAACGAAGATTTCTTCGATGATAAAAAAGGACACGTGATGATGCAAAACCAACCTTTAGCAATTTGTGATAAAACTGCTGGAGCTTTAGCAGACTTAAATAGAGACGATATTTATATTTCGGAATCGACATATCATTATGACGGAGGAGGATGTTGTTAGGAATGTTTTCCTTTTCCGACTAATCTAACATGTTATTAAAAAATCTACAGTAAATACACAATAATTATCAGATTTTGTAGATATAATGAAACATGATAGATAACAGTTAATGTTGAGTAGAGATGTGTTTCAAAATGCATCTCTACTTTTTTTATATATGACGATTATGGAATATACCCTAGAATCCTACTTTTCCGTTTTTAAAAATTCATTTGGGAACTATTTTAATTATTTAGTTCACGAAATTTCATCTCCCTCAATTCAAAACTATTTTTATGCTTTAATTATAATTTCTATTGCAGTTTGGCTTTTAGAAATTGTATTTCCATGGCGTAAAAAACAAGGAATCTTCCGAAAAGATTTTTGGTTAGATACTTTTTATATGTTTTTTAATTTCTTTCTCTTTAACCTAATTATTTTTGTTGCCCTTTCAAATACAATTGAGCATTTTTTCAAAAATATTTTAAATGTCATAGGTTTAAGTGTTAATTCTTTTCAACTTTTTGATGTTGATAATTTACCAAAAGCTATAGGATTATTAATTTTCTTTTTAGTGACTGATTTTGTACAATGGTGTACGCATGTTTTATTGCATAAAGTTCCGTTTTTATGGAATTTCCATAAAGTACATCATTCTGTAAAAGAGATGGGATTTGCTGCGCATTTACGCTATCATTGGGCAGAAACATTTGTATATAAATCATTACTTTATATTCCACTTGCAATCATCGGTGGATTTGATGCAAAAGATGTAATTATTGTTCATTTTATTACGATAATTATCGGACATTTAAATCATGCAAATTTCCGATTACCACTTGGTCCATTGAAATATATTTTAAATAGTGCAGAAGTTCATATTTGGCATCATGCAAAAGAATTACCTAAAGAAAAACAAGATGGAATTAATTTTGGAATTAGTTTAAGTATTTGGGATGTGATTTTTAAAACATTTCATTTGCCACATTCTGGAAAAGATATTGAAATTGGATTTGAAAATGATGAGAAATTTCCAGATAATTTTATCAAGCAAGAGTTATATCCTTTGACAAGAAAGGATTAAGGTTTTTATTATAAAAATTAGTGATAAAAAAAGCGTAAGAAATTCATCTTACGCTTTTTTGTTTTTTATAAAAAGATAATAATTACATATTTCTACGATATTGTCCTCCAACTTTAAATAAAGTATCTGTAATTTGACCTAAAGAACAACGTTTTGTTGCTTCCATTAACATCTCGAATAAGTTTTCATTGTTAATAGCAGCTTCTTTGATTTTCTCTAATTCTACTTTTACATTTTCTTCATTTAACTTGTGAAGATTCTCTAACATCGAAATTTGATATTGTTTTTCTTCTTCCGTTGCACGAATTACCTCAGCAGGTGTAACAGTTGGCGAACCATTTTTACTTAAGAAAGTATTCACACCAATAATTGGGAAATCTCCATTGTGTTTTAAAGTTTCATAGTATAAACTTTCTTCTTGGATTTTTCCTCTCTGATACATTGTTTCCATTGCACCAAGAACTCCACCACGCTCTGTAATTCTATCGAATTCAGCATACACAGCTTCTTCTACTAAATCCGTTAATTCTTCAATGATAAATGCTCCTTGAATTGGGTTTTCGTTTTTCGCTAAACCTAATTCTTTGTTGATAATCAACTGAATTGCCATTGCTCTACGAACGGACTCTTCTGTTGGAGTTGTAATTGCTTCGTCATACGCATTTGTATGTAAAGAATTACAGTTATCATAAATTGCATAAAGTGCTTGAAGTGTTGTACGGATATCGTTGAAATCAATTTCTTGTGCGTGAAGCGAACGACCAGAAGTTTGAATGTGATATTTCAACATTTGCGCTCTTGAATTCGCTTTATATTTCATCTTCATCGCTTTTGACCAAATCTTACGAGCAACTCTACCGATTACTGCATATTCTGGGTCAATTCCGTTTGAGAAGAAGAAAGAAAGGTTTGGACCAAATTTATTGATATCCATTCCTCTTGATAAATAATACTCAACATAAGTAAATCCGTTTGCTAAAGTTAATGCTAACTGCGTAATTGGATTTGCTCCTGCTTCTGCGATGTGATAACCAGAAATCGAAACAGAGTAGAAGTTACGCACATTCTTTTGGATAAAATAATCCTGAACGTCTCCCATCATACGTAAAGCAAATTCTGTTGAGAAAATACAAGTGTTTTGTGCTTGATCTTCTTTTAAAATATCTGCCTGAACTGTTCCACGAACTTGTGTTAAAGTACGTAATCTGATTTCTTCGTAAACATCTTTTGGTAAAACTTGATCTCCTGTTACTCCTAATAAGAATAATCCTAAACCATCGTTTCCTTCTGGTAAATCTCCTTGGTATTCTGGACGTTTTGTTCCACTTTCTTTGAAGATTTTTTCGATTTTCTTAGAAACTTCTTTTTCTAAACCATTTTCCTTAATGTAAAGCTCACATTGTTGGTCAATTGCTGTATTTAAGAAGAATCCTAACAACATCGGAGCAGGTCCGTTAATTGTTAAACTTACAGAAGTCATCGGGTGTGCTAAATTGAATCCTGAAAATAATTTTTTAGCATCATCTAAACAACAAATAGAAACTCCTGCATTTCCGATTTTTCCGTAAATATCTGGTCTTAAATCTGGATCATTTCCATATAAAGTTACACTATCAAAAGCAGTAGAAAGACGTTTTGCTGGCATTCCTAAACTTACATAGTGGAAACGTTTGTTTGTACGCTCTGGTCCACCTTCTCCTGCAAACATTCTTGTTGGATCTTCTCCAGTTCTTTTAAATGGGAATAAACCAGAAGTATAAGGGAATTCTCCAGGAACGTTTTCTTGTAATCTCCAATAAAGTACATCTCCCCAAGATTCGTATTTTGGTAAGGCTACTTTTGGAATTTGTGTGTGAGAAAGTGATTCTGTATGTGTTTTAATGTTAATTTCCTTATCTCTTACTTTAAAAGTATAAATAGGGTCTTTATAACGTTTTACAGTTGCTTCCCAGTTTTGGATTAATTCCCAGTTGTGCGGATTTAAATCCATTTTGATTCTAGCGAATTCTTTTAATAATAATTCTAAGAATTGCTTGTTATCTTCTGTTGCATTTTCTAAAATTTCTTCTTCATTAACTCCAAATTTTGTCAATTCAATTTTAGTTCCAGCAACTGTTTCAATTGTCTTGTAGATTCCATAAAGTTTTTGTCCTACTTCTTTTTGTTCTACAGACCATTTGTTATAAGCTTTGTTGTTTTCTGTAATTTCAGATAAATAACGTGTTCTGCTTGGTGGAATGATAAATTGTTTCTCAGACATTGCATCCGTAATTTCGAAAGAACTTTCAAAATTTGCATTTGTCTTTTCGTTTAATTTATCGATTAAAACTCTGTATAAAGTATTTGCTCCAGGATCATTGAACTGCGAAGCGATTGTTCCATAAACAGGCATTTGATCCATCGGGATATCCCAAAGATTGTGATTACGCATGTATTGTTTTTTTACATCACGAATTGCATCTAAAGCTCCTCTTTTATCAAATTTGTTTAAAGCAATTACATCAGCAAAATCAATCATATCAATTTTCTCTAACTGTGTTGCAGCTCCATATTCAGGAGTCATCACATAAAGAGAAACATCTGAGTGATCTAAAATTTCTGTATCTGATTGTCCAATTCCAGAAGTTTCTAAAATGATTAAATCAAAATTAGCCACTTTTAAAATATCTAAAGCATCATTTACGTGTTTAGATAAAGCTAAGTTTGACTGACGAGTTGCTAAAGAACGCATATAAACTCGATTGTTTTTAATTGCGTTCATACGAATTCTATCTCCTAATAAAGCTCCACCAGTTTTTCTTTTCGATGGATCCACAGAGATAATTGCGATATCTTGATTTTCGAAATCATTTAAATAACGACGAACTAATTCATCTACTAAAGAAGATTTTCCAGCTCCTCCAGTTCCTGTAATTCCAAGAACGGGAATCTTAGATTCTTCTCCTTGTTTGCGAACTTCATTTAAGAATTCCTCGTATTTTTCTGGGAAATTTTCTGCTGCTGAAATAGTTTCTGCTAAAATTTTTGGATCTTTTGATTGAATTCCTTCGAAAGTTGCTTGGATATTTTCTCCTGTAGCAAAATCACATTTTTCAATCATATCGTTAATCATACCTTGAAGTCCCATTTGACGACCGTCGTCTGGAGAATAAATTCTACAGATTCCATAATCCATCAATTCTTTGATTTCTTCTGGTAAGATTACTCCACCACCACCACCAAAAATTTTGATGTGACCAGCACCTTTTTCATTTAGTAAATCATACATGTATTTGAAATACTCATTGTGTCCTCCTTGATAAGAAGTCATCGCAATGGCATTTGCATCTTCTTGAATTGCTGTATTTACTACTTCTTCAACACTTCTATCGTGTCCTAAATGTATTACTTCAACTCCAGTTGATTGAATGATGCGTCGCATGATGTTAATCGCAGCATCGTGTCCATCAAATAGAGATGCAGCAGTAACAATACGTACTTGGTTCTTTGGTTTGTAAGGTTGTATGTTGTCCATGTTTTTAATTCTAAATAAAAAGAAGCTGCAATTTACAATATTCAGTAAGATATGGAAAGAGGAATCAATTTTATTAGTTTAATTGTAGTTGAATTCTTTTAAAAATTAAAGATTTTGAATTATTTTACCTCTAAAATTGTATCTAATTCATAATCAAATTGAGTAGATTCGGATTTAATAGTCACTTTTCCTTTTAATTGATGTTTTCCTTTTGGAAGAGAATCTAAAGGGATAAATCCATGTCCAATTACATTTGAAATTTGAACCTTTGGATTTTTAATTTCTTCTTTTTGGTTTTCGATTTTATCAATGGAAACAAAACGTGTAAAAGATTCTAAAAATATTTTGTCATTTCCTAAAAGTAACATATGGTTTTCATTCTCATCTTTGATTAATTTAGATTCGATTTTTGGATTACTAGCCACAATTTTTTCAATATTTCTAAAAGAGGAATAATATTTATGATAATGAATCGAATCTAAATATTGATAAAAAGCTGTCATTACATCTAATTTTAATTTTAAAATGACCAATCTTTTATCTAGATTTTCAAAATCTTCTAAGTTTTTAAAAATTGTTTTTCTTGGGAATTTAGTTTCTTCAAAAAAATCTGTATATAATCGAAAAGCTCTTTCTTTATCTTCCAAAAGAGGATCTTGTATATCTAATTTTTCAATATATTTTTTCTTTAAACCTTCTTCTTTTTCAACAGAATATTGATTAGGTTGTTCTTTTGATTTTACTTTTAATTGTTCCAATGAATTGTAAGTTTCATCCTTTCTTAATTCATATTGTTCAGAGAAAAAAGTGACAAGTTCTTCATTTTGAATATCATTGTTTTTACAAGAAAAATATAAGATTGAAAAGAGAAAAATAAATAGTTTAAATAATTTTTGTTTCATAGATTAATCAATTGTGAATTGTTCTTGAAAAGGGATTTCAAATTTATCTTTAAACGTATAAAAAGTAATTTTCCCAGATGCCTTATAATTTCCTTTTTCTAGATTATTTAAATAGATTTTTGAGAAAGAACTAAATTTTTCTATAGTTGCTTTTATAGAATCTTTTTTGCTATTTAAAAAATAAAAAGACATGTCATGATCTAATATGTTGGAATATTTCATTTCAATTCCAAGAAAATCTTTTTCATCAATTTTATATTTTGAATATTTTAGATTCTCTATTCTTAATCCACAAAATGTAAATAGTCTAAAATTATTTTTTTTGTAAAGTGCTAATAATCGAATTTTTAATAAATGCTTTTTAAAATTTTCAGATAGTTCTTTATCTAAAAAATCAAAGTTTTGTTCATTTTTAAAATTCTTTGAAGATTGATTTTTAATTAAATTAATAAAATATTCTTTTTGAGAATATAAATCTAACTCTGAATTATTGGAAAATACAGAATTTATTTTTTCTTTAAAATCAGTTAAGTTTTTTAGTTTTTCTTCATTTTTATAATCAATCGATTTTAATAAAAACTTATTTAAATCATAATTTGAATTTTTGATTTCTTCCTCCAAAAATTGTTTAATTAATTTTTCCTCTTTATTCTGACAAGAAACCAAAATAACCGAAAGTAACAATAGTTTTAAAAATATCTTCATAACTAATTATTTTGTTCAATAACTAAATGAATTTTATCTTTTGAAAAATCATCTTCATACTGACATGTCATACAATCATAACAAAACTCTAAATCATCAGGAAGGTTAGAAGGAATATTGTAACTTCCTCTTAAATCAGAAATTTCAATTTTCATCTTTTCCAAAATATTTTCACCTGAACTGTTCTCTAGGTTTTCAAGTACTAAATGTACATTATCTTCTATATAAGACAGGTGATTTCTTTTTAATAAAGACAAATCATCATTCTCTACTAAAACCACATACGTGCTATCTGGTAATTTATAAGAATGCAACAAAATTCTTTGATTTTCATTCACTAATTCTTCTATTTTTTTAAGAGAATAAGTTCTAAAAATACGGTTTTCTAAAAAAGCATTGAAAACATCTAATTTAAGCTTCAAAATAATAACTTGATCATCTAATTCAGCTAGCTCATCTAAAGAATTGAAGTTTCGTTTTCTAGGAAGCTTTGTTTCCTCAAAAAAACTCGTATACAAATCAAAAATTCGCCTTTTTTCTTTTTCATCAATATTTTCAGAATCTAAAGACTCAATATATTTTTTGTAAATCCTATTTTCATTTTCATACAATGCTTTAAATTCATTAGGTTGTTCATTCGCCCTTATTGCTAAATGATTAATTTCTCTTAAAGCTTCAATTTTTCTCTCTTTTATTTTTCCAGAAAAAAAGCTGATGATTTCTTTTCTTTCTTCTAAATTTCGATTACAAGAACATAGCATTAGAAAAATAATTATAACAAAGAATTTTAAACATTTTGTTTTCATAGCATTATTTAATTTGAATTTGTTCTTCAAAAGGAAATTCTATTTTACCATCCATCGTATAGAGAAACAGCTTTCCTGAAAAAGTATAAGTTCCTTTCGATATATTTTTCAAATTAACTTTATAGAAAGAATTTGTCCTAGTTAGAGGAGTTTCAATCCATTTTCTATCAAAATGTTTCAATTTTGGAGTACAGTTTTTTTCCCAACAAATGTTTGCATTCCGAGCTATAAATTTGTTAGATAAATTCTTATCGGAGCTTTTTTTTACCAATGCAGATTCATAAGTAGTAAGACCACAAAAATTGAAATCATAATCAAATTCATATTGAGGTAAGGATAATAATTTATCTTTTAAAAGTAATCTTTTAGAATTTTCAGAAATATTTGATTTTAAAAAAGAAAAATTTGGGTTTTCATTAAAAAAACCTTTCCAGCCTTCCTTATCTATTTTATTCAAAAAATAAGTTTTTAACTCTAAAACCTCTTCCAATGTTAAATTTTTATCGAGCTTTGTTTCGACTTCCTCTCTATACGAGTACATCCATTCTTTTAGCGTTAAGGATTTCTCTTTTTGAGATTTAATAATTTTAAACAAACCTTTATTGATTTTCTTAAAAGAATATTCGGTTTCGTCTTCAAGAAAACTTTCCATTAATTTTTGCTCTTTATTCTGACAAGAGCTAAAAACAATAGAAATCATTAAAAACAAGTAGAGTTTTTTCATTTCAATTTTAATTTTTCGCTAAATATATATTTTTAAAATGAAAAAAGCTCACTTACAAATCAAAACAATCTGTAAATAAGCTTTATGAAAAATAAAAATAAGATTTCGTCTAAAAAGAATGTCCGTTGATTTGTAATAATTCTTCTAAAAACATTCTACTATTGGAAAGCCTAGGAACTTTATGTTGTCCGCCGAGTTTTCCTTTATTTTTTAACCATTGATAGAATAATTTTTCTTTTGCAACATGAATTTTAGGAGCGTCTAATGTCATGTTTAAATATCTCTTTGCTTCATAATCAGAGTTCAAAGTTTTTAATTTTGTATCTAAAATCAAAGAAAATTCGTCTAAATCTGAAGGTTGCTTCTTAAATTCAATAATCCATTCATGTCCACCTTTATTTTGTTCAGACATAAAAATCGGCGCAACTGTATATTCTACAATTTCTGTTTCTGTTTTTTGCGAAGCATATTGTAAAGCTTCTTCCGTGTTTTCAATAATTAATTCTTCTCCAAAAACATTGATAAAATGTTTTGTTCTTCCTGTAATTTTAATTCGATATGGATTTAAAGAAGTAAATTTTACAGTATCACCAATCAAATAACGCCAAAGTCCGCTATTTGTCGAGATTACTAAAGCATAATTTTTATTTAATTCCACCTGATCCAAAGAAATTGTATCTGAATTTTCACCATCAAATTTTTCCATTGGAATAAATTCATAGAAAATTCCATAATCCAACATCAATAACATTTCATCATTGTTATTTAAATCTTGAATTCCAAAAAATCCTTCAGAAGCATTATACGTTTCATAAAACTGAAAATTTTCATTCAGAATTAATTGTTCATATTGCTTTTTATAAGGTTGAAAATTTACACCACCATGAAAATAAACCTCCAAATTTGGCCAAACTTCAGAAATAAAATTCTTTCCAGTTGTTTCCATTACACGTTGTAATAAAACCAACATCCAAGAAGGAACTCCAGCCAAACTTGTGATATTTTCATTCATTGTTTCTTGAATAATGGCATCCATTTTTGATTCCCATTCACTCATCAAAGCAACTTCTTGTTTTGGTGCGCTACTATAATCTGCCCAAAAAGGAAGGTTTTCTATAATGATTGCAGACAAGTCTCCGAAATAAGAATTATTGTCTTCATAAATTGCACTACTTCCTCCTAAACGCAAACTTTTTCCGGTGAATAATTGCGCTTCTGGATTGTTGTTAATGTATAAACACAACATATCTTTTCCTGCTTTAAAATGGCAATCTTCAATTGCTTCTTTACTTACAGGAATGAATTTACTTTTTGCATTTGTTGTTCCGCTAGATTTTGCAAACCACGTAATATTGGAAGGCCAAAATACATTTTGAGCTCCTTTTCGCGTTTTTTCTATCAAAGGTTCGATACTTTCATATTGTTGTATCGGAACTCTTTTTTTATATTCCTCTATAGATTTTATAGAATCAAAATCATACATTTTTCCTATTTCTGTCGATTTTGCTTTCTTCAATAATTTCATAAGTAGTTCTTGCTGAACCTCATTCGGATATTTTAAAAAAAGTTCTATTTGGTGAATTCTTTTTTTCAATATCCATGAAATAATAGAATTTACTATAGGTACTGGCATCTTAATTTGCTTATCTTTATCCAAGTTTAAAATTAGTAAAAATCTTTTATGCAATACCAAGGTGTTTTAAAAAAAATGGCAACTGAATTTGACTCGAAAATTCAGTATTATTTAGACATGGAGAATGATTTTTTGAACTTAAATCAATTGTTAGATAAAGAACTTACAATTAGGTTCAAAGAGTATAAATGTTTGAATTGTGGAGAGAATAAAAAAATATTTCGTCAAGGATTTTGTTACGATTGTTTCTATAAAATTCCACAAGCTGCGGATTGGATTATGAAACCAGAATTGAGTAAAGCACATTTGGATATCGAAGATCGTGATTTGGCTTATGAGAAAAAAGCACAATTACAACCACATATTGTGTATTTGGCGCTTTCTTCAAGTGTGAAAGTTGGAGTAACTAGAAAATCACAAATTCCAACACGTTGGATTGATCAAGGAGCTTCAAAAGCAATTCCGATTATTGAAGTTCCGAATCGTTATTTGGCAGGAATTACGGAAGTTGCTTTAAAAGATAAATATGTAGATAAAACAAATTGGCGAAAAATGTTGAAAAACGAAGTGATTGAAGCTGATTTGACTGCGGAACTTCCAAAAATTAAAGAAGTTTTACCAGAGGAAGTAAAAGAATATTTTTCAGAAGAAGCACAAGAAGTAATTACATTAAATTATCCTGTGGAGAAATATCCAACAAAAGTAAAAAGCTTAAATCTTGAAAAAACACCAACTTATTCTGGAAAATTAATGGGAGTCAAAGGACAATATTTAATTTTTGAAGATGGAACAGTTTTCAATATTCGAAGCAATGAAGGTTATGTTGTTGAAATTGATTTAATATAAAAAAATAAACAAAAAATTAAAAAGCGAAATGTAATATAAAACATTTCGCTTTTTTTATCTAAAAAGTTTAAAATTAGACTTTTTTAAGCTAAAGAAAAGAAGTAAATTAATAGTATAAAATTGGAAAAATGTATCGATTAAAAAGAACACAAAAATTACCAATCGATTTAGAAACTTGCTGGAAGTATTTTTCTAGTCCAAAAAACTTGGAAGGAATGACGCCAGATAGTTTGAAATTTAAAATAGTTTACGGTGCAGATACAGAGATGTTTTCTGGGCAAATTATTAAATATAAAGTAAGCCCTTTTTTAGGAATCAAAATGAATTGGGTGACGGAAATTACGCATGTTGAGGATAAATATTATTTTGTTGATGAACAGCGATTCGGACCTTATAAATTTTGGCATCACAAACATTTTTTTAAAGAAATTGAAGGTGGAGTTGAAGTGATTGATATTGTAGATTACGATCTTCCAATGGGAATTTTAGGAAAAGCAGCTCATGGAATTTTTGTAAAAAAACAATTGGAAGACATTTTTGAATTTAGAGTTAAAAAACTTGAAGAATTATTTGGGAAATATTGACAATTAAAAAAATACATCATGAAAAACTATCTAATAATCGGAGGATCACACGGAATTGGAAAAGAAATCGCAGCTATTTTAAAGAAAGAAAATAATGTTTTTGTTGCTTCAAGAACAATTGAAGAAACAAAAAATATTACACATCTTTCTTTGGATGTAGAACGACAAACAATCAATCCAAATTTACTTCCTGATTCGTTAGATGGTTTTGTGTATTGCCCTGGAAGTATCAATTTAAAACCTTTTAAAACGTTGAGTGTTGATGATTTTCAAGCTGATTTAAACATAAATTTTCTGATTATGATTGAAAATTTACAAATAATTCTTCCAAAATTATTGAAACCAGAAAATGCAAGTATGGTTTTTTTTAGTTCTATTGCAGCGACAAAAGGAATGAATTTTCATACGAGTATTAGTGCAGCAAAAAGTGCTATTGAAGGATTTGCCAGATCTTTTGCTGTGGAATATGCACCGAAAATTAGAGTCAATGTAATTGCTCCTTCTTTAACAAAAACACCACTCGCAGAAAAATTGCTAAATAATGATTTAAAAATTAAAAAATCTTCAGAAATGCACCCTTTAAAAAGAATTGGTTCTGTAGAAGACATTGCCAATGCTGCTTGTTTTTTACTTTCCGAAAAGGCTTCTTGGATTACAGGACAAACGATTCATGTAGATGGAGGATTAAGTATTTCTTAATTTAGTTTTGGGTTTTAAATAACATTTTTGATTCTACTTTTTGCTTGAAAAAGAAGTAACTTAAATTGAATTTTTAAAAAGCAGAATCATGAAAAAAATTATCGTATTCTTATTATTTGCAGTTAGTTTTTTAAATGTAAATGAAGTTAAGGCACAAAAAGATTTTGAAGGAATTTTAGTGTATAAATTTGAATATTTACACCTGCCAGAAGAAATGATGGCTTACAAAGATCAATTGCCAAAATTTTCTACAGCTTATAGAAAAGGAGAAATGTTCAAGATTGAGCAAGAAATGATGGGAGGAATGCAAACATTTATTGCAGATAATAAAAAAGAAGAATTGAGTATGCTTTTAGATATGAACGGACAAAAAATGGGAATGAAGTTCGATTTAAAAGAAGAAAAAATGGATGTGGATAAAGTAGATTTAAAATTTTCGGAAGAAACTAGAGTCATCAAAGGATATAAAGCTAAAAAAGTAACTTTTAATCAAGATGGAAATCAAGTTGAATTATGGTATACAGAAGAATTACCAAATAAATTTAATGTGTTTTTAGTTCCAGTGAATGGAATGCCTTTAGAATACACAACAAGTGTGGATGGAATGAAGATGAAAGTGAGCTTAGAGTCTGTTGAAGAGAAAAAATTAGAAGATAAAGTTTTTGAAGTTTCAGAAGCATATACAATGATGGATCCGAAAGCGATGGGAATGGAAAGTCCTTTTGAAAAATAAACTTTGAAGTATCGGTTTTTCAGCTAAATAAAAACTTGTAAATTTGAAAACCCTTAAAAAAGAATTTAAATATGACATTTAAAGAACAAATATTACAAGGTATTCCAAAGGAAATTCCAGCAGAACAACCTTATGATACTTCTATAAATCATGCACCAAAACGTAAAGACATTTTATCTAAAGAAGAAAAGCAGTTAGCAATTCGTAATGCTTTACGTTATTTTGATAAAGAACAACATGAAGTTTTAGCGAAAGATTTTGCTCATGAGTTAGAAACTTATGGTAGAATTTATATGTATCGCTATCGTCCAAATTATAAAATGTATGCTCGTCCAATTGAAGAGTATCCTGGGAAATCAGAACAAGCCAAAGCAATAATGCACATGATTCAAAATAATTTGGATTATGCAGTTGCACAGCATCCACATGAATTAATTACTTATGGAGGAAATGGAGCAGTTTTCCAAAACTGGGCGCAATATCTGTTAACAATGCAATATTTAGCAGAAATGACAGATGAGCAAACTTTAGTAATGTATTCTGGACATCCAATGGGATTATTTCCTTCTCATAAAGAAGCTCCAAGAGTTGTTGTTACTAATGGAATGATGATTCCGAATTATTCAAAACAAGATGATTGGGAAAAATTTAATGCTTTAGGAGTAACACAGTATGGACAAATGACGGCAGGAAGTTATATGTATATTGGTCCACAAGGAATTGTACATGGAACAACTATTACAGTTTTAAATGCTGGAAGAAAAATTTCAAAAGACGGAGAAGGATTAGCAGGAAAATTATTTGTTACTTCAGGATTAGGGGGAATGAGTGGAGCACAGCCAAAAGCAGGAAATATTGCAGGATGTGTTTCTGTAGTTGCTGAGGTAAATCCAAAAGCTACACATACTCGTCATTCTCAAGGTTGGGTTGATGAAGTGATTTCTGATTTAGACGAATTAACGAAGAGAGTTCTTAAAGCAAAAGAGAATAAAGAAGTTGTTTCTATTGCTTATCAAGGAAATATTGTAGATGTTTGGGAACATTTCGATAAAGCAGGTGTTTATATTGATTTAGGTTCAGATCAAACTTCATTACATAATCCATGGGCTGGAGGATATTATCCAGTTGGAGTTTCTTTTGAAGAAGCTAATGAAATGATGGCTAATGAACCAGAATTATTTAAAGAAAAGGTTCAAGAAACTTTAAGAAGACATGCAGCAGCAGTAAATAATCATGCAGCAAAAGGAACTTATTTCTTTGATTATGGAAATGCTTTCTTATTAGAATCGAGTAGAGCGGGAGCAGATATTTTTGCAGAAAATGGAAGAGATTTTAAATATCCTTCTTATGTGCAAGATATTATGGGACCAATGTGTTTTGATTATGGGTTTGGACCATTCCGTTGGGTTTGTGCTTCAGCAGATCCAGAAGATTTAGCTAAAACTGATGCCATTGCTTGTGAAGTTTTAGAAGAAATCAAAAAGAAATCTCCAGCAGAAATTCAACAGCAAATGGAAGATAATATTCGTTGGATTAAAGGAGCGCAAGAGAATAAATTAGTTGTAGGTTCACAAGCGAGAATTCTTTATGCAGATGCAGAAGGAAGAATGAAAATCGCAGAAGCTTTCAATAATGCAATTGCAGAAGGAAAAATCGGAACTGTTGTTTTAGGAAGAGATCATCATGATGTTTCTGGAACAGATTCTCCTTTTAGAGAAACATCAAATATTTATGATGGTTCAAGATTTACAGCTGACATGGCGATTCACAATGTAATTGGTGATTCATTCCGTGGAGCAACTTGGGTTTCTATCCACAACGGAGGTGGAGTAGGATGGGGAGAAGTAATCAATGGAGGATTCGGTATGGTTCTTGATGGTTCGAAAGAGGCTGATACTCGTCTGAAACGCATGTTATTCTGGGATGTGAACAATGGTATTGCAAGAAGAAGTTGGGCAAGAAACAAAGAAGCTAACTTTGCAATTGAAAGAGCAATGGAGGTAGAGCCAAACTTAAAAGTGACGATGCCGAACACAGTAGAAGATCATTTGTTAGAAGATTTATTTTAATTGATAAATAAAACTGCCGATATATAATTTACGATTGAAATAGATTTTATGAATGATATTTTATAAGAAATAGAATTAATTCAAAAATAAAAGATATGAGAGTTATAAAATATATATTAGGTATTGTATTAGCCATTTCAGTAGTTTCTTGTGCTTCAATTCAAGTAAGCGAAGACTATGATACTTCTGTAAATTTTACGAATTACAAAACATTTGCTTTTGATAAAAAAGGAATTGATAAAGCAAAGATTTCAGATTTAGATAAAAGAAGAATCCTACATGCAATTGAAGATAACTTAATTGCAAAAGGAATGACAAAATCTGAAAATCCAGATATGTTAGTGAGTATTTTTACAAAAGCAAGAAAAGATGTAAATGTGTACCAGAATAATTTTGGTTGGTATGGTTATGGTTATTACGGATGGTATCCTTGGTATTATGGAGGTTTTTATGGTGGATGGCCTAGCACACAAGTTACAGAATCTACTACTGGAACCTTATTTATTGATTTTATAGATGCTGAAAAATATCGATTGATTTGGCAAGGAGTTGGACAAGGAGCGATTTCAGAAACGACTTCAAATCCAGAAAAGAAAACGCAACAAATTAATGAGTTTGTTGCAGAAATTTTAAAACAATATCCACCTGGTCAATCAAAAAAATAAAAAAAGAGAACCTCGATTTTTCGAGGTTTTTTTATAAATAAAGAAATGGATTTTAAAAGATTACCTAAATTAGAACCAGAAGATTTTTATCTAACGAAAGAAGGATATAAGGTTTTTACAGAAAAGTATCATTTGAAAAGAGGATATTGTTGTAAAAGCGGTTGTAGACATTGTCCTTATGGCTATGATAAAAAATCAGATACATTTAAACCAGTTAACAAAAACAAATAATATGAAAAAACATATGGTGAAAGTTGGTGTTATGGCATTGACACTTTCTTTTTTTTCGTGTGCAGAATTACAACAAGTAGCAAATAATTTGCCTTCAGATATTTTAACACAGCCTCAAGCGTTAACTAGTGCGCAAATTGGAAATGGTTTAAAAGAAGCTTTAGAAAAAGGTGTAAAAGTTGAGGTAAGTAAACTTGCAATGGAAAATGGATTTTACAATAATCCACTTGCGAAAATTCAATTACCAGAAGATTTAAAAAAAGTAGATCAAACGTTGCGTGATATTGGTTTAGGAAATATAGCGGACAAAGGTGTGATGAAATTAAATGAAGCAGCTTCAGAAGCAGTGAAAGAAGCAACACCAATTTTTGTTTCTGCAATTAAAGAAATGACTTTTGAAGATGCGAAGAAAATTCTTTTAGGAAATAAAGATGCTGCAACACTTTATTTAGAAGCAAAAACAGAATCACCATTATACACGAAATTTAAGCCAATTATTCAAAAATCATTTGATAAAGTTGGAGCGAATGATATTTGGAATACAATTATTACGAAATACAATGCGATTCCTTTAACAAATGATATTAATCCGGATTTAACAGATTATGTGACGAATGAAGCTTTAAAAGGAGTTTATAAAATGATTGCTGTTGAAGAAGAGAAAATTAGAGCAGATGTAAAAGAAAGAACTTCAGATTTATTGAAAAAAGTATTTGCTTTACAAGATAAAAAAGAAGGATAAATAGAAAATATTTTTAGTTGAAAACAGTTGTAAAGTCAATTTTACGACTGTTTTTTTTATGTAAAAAAGCTAAAAAGCATATAATTTACTTAAAAATAATATACCTATTAAAAAATCTATTGGTAAAAATTAGGAAAACTAATATCTTTGCACTCATTAAATTTAAACATATATGATTAAAGTTACACTACCAGACGGTTCAGTTAGAGAATTCCAAGAAGGGGTTACAGCAATGGAAGTTGCAAAAGATATTAGCGAAGGTTTTGCAAGAAACGTAATATCTGCAAGATTTGATGGAAAAACCATTGAAACTTCTACACCATTGACCACGGACGGAAGTTTAACTTTGTATACGTTTAACGATGATGAAGGTAAAAAAGCTTTTTGGCATTCATCAGCACACGTATTAGCAGATGCAATCACACATTTTTATCCAGATGCGAAATTAACAATCGGACCAGCTATTGATAATGGTTTTTATTATGATATTGATTTAGAAGGTGAAACAATTTCAGATAAAGATTTCAAAAAAATAGAAGATAAAATGTTAGAAATTGCTCGTGGTAAATATCTTTTCGAGATGCGAGAAGTTTCAAAAGCAGATGCTTTAGATTTTTATAAAAAACAAGGAAACGAATATAAAGTTGAGTTAATTGAAAACTTAACAGATGGAGATATTACTTTCTGTGATCATTCGAATTTTACAGATTTATGTCGTGGAGGACACATTCCAAACACGGGAATTATTAAAGCTGTAAAAATTATGAGTGTTGCAGGAGCTTACTGGAGAGGTGATGAGAAAAATACGCAGTTAACTCGTGTTTACGGAATTTCTTTCCCAAAACAAAAAATGCTTAAAGAGTATTTAGAAATGTTAGAGGAAGCAAAGAAAAGAGATCACCGTAAATTAGGAAAAGACTTAGAGCTATTTACATTTTCTCAAAAAGTAGGACAAGGACTTCCTCTTTGGTTACCAAAAGGTGCTGCACTTCGTGAGCGTTTAGAGAATTTCTTAAAAGCTGCACAAAAGAAAGCAGGATATGAAATGGTTGTTACACCACATATTGGACAAAAAGAGCTTTATGTTACTTCTGGTCATTATGAGAAATATGGTGAAGATAGTTTCCAGCCAATTCATACGCCAAAAGAAAATGAGGAATTCTTATTAAAACCGATGAACTGTCCACATCACTGTGAGGTTTATAATACAAAACCTTATTCATATAAAGACTTACCAAAGCGTTTTGCAGAATTTGGTACAGTTTATAGATATGAGCAAAGTGGAGAATTACATGGATTGACGAGAGTTCGTTGTTTTACACAAGATGATGCACATATTTTCTGTACTCCAGATCAATTAGATCAAGAGTTTAAAGGAGTTATTGATTTAGTACTTTATGTTTTCAAAGCTTTAGGTTTTGATAAATTTACTGCACAAGTTTCTTTAAGAGATCCAGAAAATAAAGAAAAATATATTGGTTCTGATGAAAATTGGGAAAAAGCAGAAAATGCTATTATGAATGCTGCAAAAGAAAAAGGATTAAACACTGTAGTAGAATATGGTGAAGCAGCTTTCTATGGACCAAAATTAGATTTTATGGTAAAAGATGTTTTAGGAAGAAGTTGGCAACTTGGAACAATTCAAGTAGATTACAACTTACCAGAGCGTTTTGATTTATCATACAAAGGTTCAGATAACCAACTACACAGACCAGTAATGATTCATAGAGCACCTTTCGGATCTATGGAAAGATTTACAGCAATTTTACTTGAACATACAGGAGGAAATTTCCCATTGTGGTTAACTCCAGAACAAGTTATCTTGCTGCCAATCAGTGAAAAATATCAAAAATATGCGGAAAAAGTTTCTAGTTTGCTAGAAAATTCCGAAATTCGCGCCCTGATTGATGATCGAAGTGAAAAAACAGGAAGAAAGATTAGAGATGCAGAAGTAAATAAGATTCCTTACATGTTGATTGTTGGAGAAAATGAAGAGAAAGAACAGACAGTTTCTGTACGTAAACATGGAGAAGGAGATTTAGGAGTTTATACTATCGAAAATTTTGTATCTTTAGTCAAATCTGAAATTCAGAATTCATTAGAACAGTTTTAAAGTTTAATTTTAAATTTTTTAAGTCATAGCATTAAATAAAAAAAGAGGTCAAAGAAGACCTTGGAGAGTAGAGAAAGAGGAACAGCATAGAATTAATGAAAAAATAAAATATGTTCCTGAAGTACGTTTAGTTGGAGATAACGTAGAAGTTGGTGTATACAAAATCGAAAAAGCTAGAGAGTTTGCTAGAGAGCAAGAACTAGATTTAGTAGAGATTTCACCAAAAGCAGTACCACCTGTTTGTAAAATTATTGATTACAAAAAGTTTCTTTACGAACAAAAGAAACGTGAGAAAGCGTTAAAATCGAAAGCGACAAAAGTAGTTGTTAAAGAAATTCGATTTGGACCACAAACAGATGAACATGACTATGAATTTAAGAAAAAACACGCCATCAAGTTTTTACAAGATGGAGCGAAACTTAAAGCTTTTGTGTTTTTTAAAGGTAGATCAATTATATTCAAAGATCAAGGACAAATCTTATTATTAAGATTAGCGCAAGATTTAGAAGAATACGGAAAAGTGGAGCAAATGCCTAAATTAGAAGGTAAACGTATGATTATGTACGTAGCTCCTAAAAAGAAATAGTATATAAGCAAGCTTAAAATAAGGACAGAAGATGCCTAAAATGAAGACTAAATCTAGTGCCAAAAAGCGTTTCAAGCTTACAGGTTCTGGAAAAATTAAGAGAAAGCACGCTTTTAAAAGTCACATCTTGACAAAAAAGTCTAAGAAGCGTAAATTAAAGTTAACTCATGCTGCATTAGTACATAAGTCAGATGAGGCTAACATTAAACAACAATTAACTTTAAAGTAATTTATAGTTAATTACGGTAATTTATTAACCCTGTAATAGTGCTTCAAGAAATTAAACTTATAATTCGCCTATTACAAAAAACAATTTAAAATTATGCCTAGATCAGTAAATTCTGTTGCTTCAAGAGCTAGAAGAAAAAAGATTTTGAAGCAAGCCAAAGGTTACTTTGGAAGAAGAAAAAATGTTTATACAGTAGCTAAAAACGCGGTTGAAAAAGGAATGTTATATTCTTACAGAGACCGTAAAAACAAAAAGAGAAACTTCCGTGCTTTATGGATCACTCGTATCAATGCAGGTGCTCGTCAATACGGAATGTCTTACTCTAAGTTCATGGGACAAGTAAAAGCTAACAACATCGAATTGAACCGTAAAGTTCTTGCAGATTTAGCGATGAATCACCCAGAAGCTTTCAAAGCTATCGTAGATAAAGTAAAATAAATTTTTAACTTCTTGCTTATATATATAAGGAAAATCCTAGATGAAAATCTAGGATTTTTTTTGTTTAAAAAGTAATTGTGTTTTTAAGTTGATGAATTTTTCTATGGCTTAGGGATAGAAGCGACATCCTTTTGTGGAGGAACGGAATAAAAGATATAGCGGATAGCCCGACCTTTTTTGTAGCTTGTCGGAGGAAAAGGGAAGCTCCAAAATTTAAACAAAGAAAAAGCCCAAACATCTTAGATATTTGAGCTTTTTGTATGTTGAAAAGAAAATAGAGTTTTATAAAACTTCTCCTAATTCTTTTAGTTTTTCTGTGTTTTCTGTAAGCTTCAATTCTTCAATGATTTTTTGGATATCACCATTGATAATATTACTTAAATCGTAAAGCGTTAATCCAATTCTGTGTTCAGTTACACGACCTTGTGGATAGTTGTATGTACGAATTTTTGCAGATCTATCTCCTGAAGAAACTAAAGAATTACGTTTTGCAGCATCTTCTGCTAACTTTTTCTCTAATTCTTGCTCGTAGATACGTGTACGTAATACTTTCATCGCTTTATCTTTGTTCTTATGTTGCGATTTTTGATCCTGACATTGTGCAACAATTCCAGTTGGAATATGCGTTAAACGAACGGCAGAATAAGTTGTATTTACCGACTGACCTCCAGGTCCTGAAGAACAGAAGTAGTCAATACGAATATCGCTCATTTTTAAATCGATATCGAATTCTTCTGCTTCTGGTAAAACCATTACAGTTGCAGCAGAAGTATGCACACGTCCTTGTGTTTCTGTTTGTGGAACACGTTGTACACGGTGAACTCCAGATTCGAATTTCATATCACCATAAACATCTTCACCAGTAATACTGAAAATAATTTCTTTAAATCCACCAGAAGTTCCTTCACTCAAATCTTCTACTTCGGCTTTCCAACCTCTACTAGCACAATATTTAGTGTACATTCTGTATAAATCTCCTGCGAAAATACTTGCTTCATCTCCACCAGTTCCTGCACGAATTTCAACAATTACGTTTTTCGCATCTTCAGGATCTTTAGGAATCAGCATGAATTTAATCTCTTCTTCTAGCTGTGGAATTCTAGCATTTGCTTCCTCTAATTCCATTTTCGCCATTTCCGTCATTTCAGCATCTGAACCATCTGCAATAATTTCTTTGGCTTCTTCAATGTTTGCTAATAAAGATTCATATTCATTTGCTTTTTCAACAACTTGACCTAAGTCTTTATATTCTTTATTAAGCTTAACATAACGTTTTTGATCTGTGATAATATCAGGTTGAATGATCAAATCTGATACTTCATCATAACGTTGTTTTACTATTTGTAACTTGTCTAACATTTCTTCTATTTTCTTGGATTGCAAATTTACAAAAATAAATACAATTTTGTTTTAAAGCTTTGTTATAGTCTTCTTATTCAATTTCTTTTGAAATATTTTACCTAAAAACCTTTTTAAAAACAGTGAATTAGAATTTTTCATTTATTCCTTTTTGAAATAAAAGAATAATTTATAAATTACTGAAAAATTGCACTTTATGAAAAAAATGATGAGTTATGTACCTGCGTACATAAGTTTGTTCTATACCTTTGGTTTAGTCTTAGGTTTCTATTATAATTTTCCAATAATTTATCAATTTGGAATTCTAATTTTCCTTTTAATTTCTGTGTTTTTAATACATATAAAAATTTCAAAGCCAATGTGTTTTTCAAATTCAAATTGGTTTTCTGTTTTTGCTTTTTTACTATGTATTTCTATCGGATTTTTAAATATTTCTCTTCAAAAAAATGAAAATCAAAAAAGTTATTTTGCTAATTCTTTACAGGAAGAAAATACTTCCGAAATTGAAATTCTTGAAGTTTTAAAACCAACAAAATTTGCGAAAAGATATTATGGAAAAATAATACGATGTAACCAGTTTAAAACATCTGGAAAAATTCTGATTTATACAGATACAATTTTTCCGAATTTAAAAGAAAATACGGTTATTATAAGTAAAGCACAGCCTAGAAAGTTATTACAGAAAAATACTTTTGGGTTTGATTATGTTGGATTTTTAAAGAAGAAACAAATTTTTTACGATATAAAATTAAATTCTGGAAATTCTAAAGTTTTACAAGAAAACTCTTCTATTTTTTCAGCAAGTAATCTTCGAAATAAAATCATTGAAAGATTACAAAATTTAAATTTACCAAATGATGTTTTTGCAATTACAAAAGCTCTTTTTCTTGGAGAAAAACAAGATATTTCAAAAGAATTATATCAAAATTATACATATGCTGGTGTAATTCATATTTTAGCTATTTCTGGATTACACATCGGAATTTTACTTTTTTTATTAGAGAAAATTTTCTTCTTTTTAAATAAAAATCAAAAGACAAAAGTCGTAAAAGTAATTCTTCAAGTTTCGTTTTTGTGGTTTTTCGCTTTCGTTACTGGTTTTAGTCCTTCTGTGACAAGAGCTGTAACAATGTTTTCTGTAATTGCAATTGGATTAAATTTATCTCGAACTACTTTTATTTTTCAATCTATTACTATTTCTTATTTCATTTTATTATTAATCAATCCTTTTTGGCTTTTTCAAGTTGGATTTCAATTAAGTTATATCGCTGTAATTTCCATCGTAATTTTAAAACCTATAATTGATAAATTATATAAACCAAAACAAAGAATATTCTCTAAAATTTGGGATTTATTTTCTGTTTCAGTTGCTGCTCAAATCGGGATTTTACCAATTAGTTTATTTTATTTTCACCAATTTAGCGCATTGTTTTTTCTTGCAAATATTTTAGTTCTTTTTCTATTGGAAATTGTCATCGCTTTTGGCTTAATTTTATTGATTTCATTGTTGTTTTATTCTGAGAAAAGTTTCCTTTCAATTACTTATGAAAAATTGATTGAATTTATGAATGAAATCATTGCTTTTTTTGCTTCTAAAGAGCATTTTGTATTTACAAATATTTCTTTTTCTTCTCTTGATTTAATTCTTTTTTATGCATTATTAATTTCCATTTTTATCTATTCTTATAGTAAAAAAACATACAAAACAACTTTTGCTGTTTTATTAATTATTTTCTTTGTTCAAATTGCTTTTTTTCAACAGGAATTCTCAAAAGAATCTTCTTCCAAGTTTATTGTTTTTCATAAATATAAAACCAGTTGTTTTGGCTTTTTACAAGAGAAAAATTTAGAAACTTTTGGTAAAGAAATTCCAATTATTCAAGAATATAAAACCAATTTTAAAATAGAAAATCATCAACATGTTGATTCGATAAATCCGCTTTATTTTTGGAAGGATAAAAAGATTTTAATTATAAATAAACCATATTTGGTGGAGAAAAAATTAAAACCAGATTTTCTTTTAATGCAAAAAAATCCAAAGATTAATTTTGAAAAATTAATTCAAGAACAAGAACCAAAATTCATAATTTTTGACGGTTCAAATTCTAGATTTTATGTCAAAAATTGGACTAAAACATGTAAAAAACACCAAATTCCATTTTATAATACTTTTGAAAATGGAAGTTTTGAGATTTCAAACTAAAAAACCGAATATTCCATTAGAATATTCGGTTTTACATGATATAATTTAAATAATTATTTATAAAACAAATCTAGTCTGGTAATCTATCTCTTTCGTTTTTCTTTCTATTAAATCTATAAGTTAATGTTCCACTAATTCTTCTTCCACTGTTGGTTTGGTCGTAATTTATTTGGAAGTTTTCACCTGTAACATATCTTTTTTCAATTCTTGAATCGAATACATTGTACACAGATAATGAAAACGACATTTTATCATGTAAAAAATCTTTACTTAATCCTAAACTTGTCCAAGACATTGCATCCACTGTCGTTTGTACATTTTCTCTTTTTCCTTGAAAAACTGTAGAAATTTGAAAAGAAATTTTCTTTGGCAAACGCATACGAGCATTGATTTTTGAATTCCAACTATCATTTTTCGAACTATAAGAAACATTGTTATAATCTCCTTTTTGGTTGAATTGATAATAATTAAATTCAGATGATAATCTAAGCCATTTTAAAGGACTATAATTGATGGATATCTCAGCTCCAATTCGATCTTCTGTATCTAAATTCACAGGCGAAGTGAATAATTTTCCATCAGGTAATTCAGAAGTGATAAAAGTGACAAAATCTGTTGTATGTTGGAAATAAATTGAAGGATTTAATTGAAATTTTCCAACTCTCCAAAGGTTTCCAAGTTCAAACATATTTGTATACATCGGATCTAAATCTGGATTTCCACCAAAAATTGTCTGGTTGTTTGAGATTCCACCAAAAGGATTCAGTTGCCAGAATCCTGGTCGTGAAATTCGTTTGCTATAGCTTAACTGTAAATTGTTTTTCTCTGTAAATTGATATGTTAAATGTACAGTTGGGAAAAGATTGATATAATTTTTTGTTCTGTCAAAAATATTCTTTTGATCTAAAATTTCAATATTTGAGATTTCCGTTCTTAAACCAAGTAAATATTTGAATTTATTTTTACTGTTTTTGTATTGTATATACGCTCCGTAAATTCCTTCATTATATTTGAATAAATTTGTGAATTGTTCTACTAATTCTCCATTATCCATCACATTATAATTACTACGAATTCTTCGATATTGTCCTTTTACACCCATTTCCAATCCACCTTTTTCACCAAAAGGAGTTTCAAAATCTGTTTGAAAATATAAATCTTTACTGCTTTCAATATCTCTACTTGTAATATGATCAATTTCTGGATTTATCGGTTCAATTGTTTGTGCAATAATCGATTCATTTTCATCATCATTCCAAAAATCATATTGTAAATTCATTCGAAGTTTTTTTCCTTTTTTATTAAAGGTTTTTAAATAATCAATCTCTAATTGATTGTACGTTTGTGGCTCTTCATATTTTTCAATTCTTCTATAAACATCAGTTAATTCTTTATTTTCATTAAATGAAGAGAATAAAAAAGTAGAGTTTCTCTCATTGTCATTTCGATTTCTTGTGTATGTAAGCGAAATAGTATTTTTATCATTAAAATAATAATCTCCACCAACATAAATATTATAATTCGATCTACTTCTTTCTAAATCAGTGTCCATATTTTGGAAACTTATAGGAACACCATTTACAAAATTTGTTCTTTCAAAAGATTCTCTTGGCTCAACTGTTTGCAAACGATAACGAAGATTTGAGAAAATATTGAATTTTTCTGTTTTGTAATTTACATTCAAATTAATTCCATTATTTTCAGGAAATCCACCTTCTAATTTTACAGAACCAGCCAATCCTGATTTTTTATTTTTCTTTAATACAATATTGATTATTCCGGCAGTTCCTTGTGCCTCATATTTTGCAGATGGATTTGTTATTACTTCAATTTTTTCAATACTTTCTGAAGGAATTTGATCCAAACCTCCATTTGAAGTTAAAACAGAAGGTTTTCCATTAATTAGAATATTTACACCAGAATTTCCTCTTAAACTTACATTTCCTTGAACATCCACACCAACAGAAGGAACATTTTCTAAAATATCGATTGCAGAACCAGCTTTTGAAATAATATCTTTTCCAACATTAAAAACTTTCTTATCTAATTTATATTCCATCGAAGATTTTTCGGCTGTAATCTCTATAGTATTTAAAACTTCAGAGTTTTCTTCTAATAAAATTGTTTCTAAAGTGGTGTTTTGGTTAATTTTTCGATCATTGATAAAAACATCTTTAAAAGCAAGATATTCTACTTTAATATCATAAGTTCCTGTTGGAATTTTAAATTTAAATTCTCCTTTTTCATCGGTAACACCTCCTGTAATAATTGTTTCATTATTGTAATTAAAAATCGTTACAGTTGCAATTTCAAGAGGTTGTTGTGTCGTTTTTTCTACAATTTTTCCTTTAATTGTGACATTGCTCTTCTTCTGAGAAAAGAGCATATTGCTCAAAAGAAAAGCAAAAATAATTAGTAATATTTTATGGTTCATGTTTACGTTTTTTCTTTATTTAACTGTTGCAAATGTGAAACAAAAAGAAAAATAGAATTTGGAAAATCGACAAATGAACGTTTAAAATCGTCCAATTTTAAAAAAAATAGAAAAACGCAAATTCGTCGATGATTTTATAGTATTCGGCATTTTTTTCGAGGAATTTATCTTTGAATGATTTTTAAATTAGATTTAGAACTAATTTTGAATAAAGATTCTAATAAAAAGTAGAAAATTGATAAAAACAACAGAAATATATAATCGTTTTACAAATTCAAAATGGATGATTGACATCGTTTTTTGGATTTCCGTGTATCTTTTGGATGTGATTAAAGATTATGGTATTCATACTGAAGAACCATTTTTAAGTATTATGGTTTATGACTTTTTTACATTAATTCCTTCCTTAATCGGAGCTTATTTTATCTACCTTTTTCTGATTCCATATTTATACATTCAAAAGCGATATTTAATATTTTACATTCTCTTAATTGCGAGTTTTTATATTTTCACAGCTTATGGTAGAGTTTTAATTGTTCATGTTGCTGAAACACTAGTTAGAGAAGGGGAATTTACGCAAGAATCACTAATGGAAATTATGACAGATTGGAAAGTTTTAGTGATGAAATATTTCCCTGCGATTTACATGCCTGTTTTTATTTTTCTTTTGGTGAAATTTGTCTTGTATTTTAAGAAGAATGAAGAGAAAAGATTGTATTTAGAAAAGGAAAAATCTGTTGCAGAATTGAATGCTTTAAAGTCACAATTAAATCCACATTTTTTGTTCAATACATTAAATAATATTTATTTATTAGCAATTGAAAAATCGCCTAAAATTCCTGAAGTTATTGAGAAATTATCTGCAATTTTAGATCATATTTTATATCGTTGTAATAGTGAAACCGTTTCGATTTCTTCTGAAATTACGCTACTTGAAAATTATATTTCTTTAGAAAAATTACGTTATGATGAACGATTAGAAGTGATTTTTGAAAAAGATATTAAACAACCAATTTCTATCGCGCCTTTGATTTTACTTTCTTTGGTTGAAAATGCTTTTAAACATGGAGCAGGAGAGGATAGTGGTTCGCCGAAAATTAGAATTGTATTAAAAACAGAAAATAATCGAATTGAATTTCAAATTTCTAACACAATTTCTGAAATCAAAACTTTAAATGAAAGTAAAAATTCAATTGGTTTATTAAATATTAGAAAGCAATTAGATTTGATTTATCCAAACAATTATAATTTGGAAATAATTAAAGGGAAATCGTTGTTTATTGTAAAATTAGAGATTAGTGCTTTTTAAATGGAAAATTCAATTAAGCTAACACTTATTTTATTGAAGAAATAAACATAAAATAAATAGAAAAAAATGATAAAATGTTTAATTGTTGATGACGAACCTTTAGCGATTCGTTTGATTGAAAATCATATTTCACAATTAGAAAATCTGGAAGTTGTTGCAACTTGTAATAATGCGATGAAAGCATTTGAAATTTTGCAGACAAAAGAAATAGATTTACTGTTTTTGGATATACAAATGCCGAATATTACTGGAGTTGATTTTTTACGTTCTTTAAAAAATCCGCCAAAAACAATTTTTACAACAGCTTATCGAGATTATGCAATTGAGAGTTATGAATTGGAAGTTGTAGATTATTTATTAAAGCCAATTACTTTCCAAAGATTTTTTCAATCAATAGAAAAATTTTATCGTCTTTCAACACCTGTTTCTTCACAAATTATTCCACAAGAAAATAAAACAGAAGAAGATTTTGTCTTGTTAAAATCAGGAAATAAATACCATAAAGTTCCTGTACAAACAATTTCTTATATCGAAAGTTTAAAAGATTATATTTCTGTGTACACAGACTCAAAAAGAATTGTTTCAAAGTATAAAATCAGTGATATTGAACAAAAATTAGAAAGTCATCGTTTTCTGAGAATTCATCGTTCTTATATTGTGAATTGTGCGAAAATAACTGCTTTTACAACTAATGATATCGAAATAAATGATAAAGAATTACCAATCGGAGCAAGTTATAAAAAGCAAGTTTTAGAGTATTTAGAGAGTTTGAAGTAGAGATAAATTGTTTATTGAAAAAGTAATATTTAAAACTTTAAACAAAAAAAAGCTCCTCAAAAATTGAGAAGCTTTTCGCGGTCTGGACGGGACTCGAACCCGCGACCCCATGCGTGACAGGCATGTATTCTAACCAGCTGAACTACCAGACCGTTTGCTTGATTGCGGTGCAAATATACAAGCTTTTTTTATTTTTGCAAGGCTTTTGAAAAAAAATTATAACATTTTTTTTCTACTAATCAAGTAAGAGATTAGAATCTGTTCAAAACCTTTATGAATATCTACAGGAATGTAATCAATTTTATACTTCATACAAGTCATTTTTAACTCTTGAAAGTATTTGTCTATTAATTCTTTATAAGAATCTTTGACATTTTCAGCGAATAAATTAATCGATTCACCAGTTTCTACATCTACGAATTTCTTAGGCTTATTATCAAAATCAAAATTATATTCTAAATTTCCGTCATAAGTATGAAAAAGTACTAATTCGTGCTTGTTATATTTTAAATGACGAAGAGCTTCAAATAATTCTTCTTGATTTTTATCCACTTGAAACATATCTGTAAAAAGAAAAATCAAAGATCTTCTATGAATATTTTCTGCAATTTGATGTAAATATTTATAGGTATCCGTTTTAGAAGTAGATTTCTTAGAAATCATATTAGAAAGTTCTGTCAATAACATTCTTCGATGACGTTCACTTCCTTTTTCTGGAGCATAATAATCATATTTATCACTATAAATACTTAATCCAACAGCATCACGTTGTCTTTTTAAAATTTCTGTCAGAGCAGCAGCAGCAATGGCTGAAAAACTAATTTTATTTAAGTTTTGGATGTTTGGATTTTTAATATCAGGAAAATGCATCGAAGCTGAATTATCCACAATTATATGGCAACGAAGATTCGTTTCTTCCTCATATCTTTTTGTATAAAGCTTTTCTGTTTTTGCAAATAATTTCCAATCAATATGTCTTGTGCTTTCTCCTTTGTTATACAGTTTATGTTCAGCAAATTCAACAGAAAATCCATGAAACGGACTTTTGTGCATTCCAGTGATAAAACCTTCAACAACTTGTTTGGCTAAAAGATCAAGATATTTTAATTCGGAAATTTGTGCGACAGAAATTTCTTTCATATAGAATAAATATTTATGCTTTTTAAATGTTTTCGATAATTAATTTGGCAGTATTTTCAGAAGCTCCTTTTCCGCCTAATTTTTCTTCTAAATCGTAATAGTTTTCAAAAATTTCTTCACGTTTTTCAGTTGTTAAGATTTTTTCTAATTCAGAAGTAAGACGTTTTGTATTAAATTCTCCTTGAATTAATTCTACCACAATTTCTTTATCCATAATTAAATTAACCAAAGAAATAAATTTTAAATTGATTAATCTTTTTGCAATTTGATAAGAAATGTTACTTGTTTTATAACAAACAATTTCAGGAACTTTAAATAAAGCAGTTTCCAAAGTAGCAGTTCCAGAAGTAACCAAAGCAGCATAAGAAAGTGAAAGTAAATCGTAGGTTTTATTGCTGATAAACTTCACATTGTCTTTAGAAATAAATTGTTTATAAAAACTAAAATCTTGACTTGGAGCTCCAGCAATTACAAATTCATAATCAGTAAACTTTTCTGTAACAGAAAGCATCACTTCCAACATATTTGTAATTTCTTGTTTTCTACTTCCAGGAAGCAAAGCGATGATTGGTTTTTCAAGATCAAGATTATTTTCTTCACGAAAAGTTTTATCATCCACTTGTTTTCTATCTGCAATTGCATCAATTAATGGATGTCCAACAAATTGTACAGGGAAATTATGTTTTTTCTCATAAAAATCTTTTTCAAAAGGTAGAATCACATACATTTGATCTACATCACGTTTGATTTTTTTGATTCTTCCTTCTTTCCAAGCCCAAATTTGTGGGGAAATATAATAATCCGTTCGGATTCCATGATTTTTAGCAAATTCAGCAATTCGCATATTAAAACCAGGATAATCGATGAAAATAATTGTATCAGGTTTGTATTCTAAAATATCAGTTTTACAAAATTTGATGTTTTTTAGAATTGTACGTAGATTCATTAGAACTTCGATAAATCCCATAAAAGCAAGATCTCGGTAATGTTTTACCAAAGTTCCTCCAACGCTTTGCATTAAATCTCCTCCCCAAATTCGGAACTCTGCTTCTGGATCATTTTTTAAGATGCTTTTCATCAAATTAGATCCGTGTAAATCACCTGAAGCTTCTCCTGCAATTATATAATATTTCATCTATTATAAAAATTTAAAAATCATTGTTAAAGCTGCGATAACAATTGTTGCCAATAAAACACCTCTAGCTCTATAATCTTTATTTTTTTTGATAAAAATAAAAAACACAATAAGGTTTGCGATGGCAGCTAAGCTGATAACTTTTCCAAACAAACCTTCTTCAAGAATTCTTTGAAGAGAATTTGTAAATTCTCCGCTAAAAAATAGTTGTAAGTATAAAAACAGACCTACTGCTGTTGCAATAATTCCTGAAAAAAATCCGATTGTTATTTCTTTTTTCATATTCATTTTAAAAATCCCAAGTATTTAAGTTTTGTATAAAGTGATGTGCTGTTAAATCAAATTGCACAGGAACAATTGAGATATATCCATTTGCCAAAGCCCATTCATCAGTATCTTCACCTTTGTCCATGTTTACAAATTTTCCAGTAAGCCAATAATATTCTTTTCCTTGTGGGTTTACTCTTTTATCAAATTTTTCTTCCCAGTTAGCTCTGGCTTGTCGGCAAATTTTAACTCCTTTAAAATCTGATTCAACTTTTGGAAAATTTACGTTTAAAACGATTCCTTCAGGTACATTATTTTCTAAAACATTAAGAGCAATTTGTTTTACAGCACTTTTTAGTTTCGAAAAATCGGCATTCCAAGAATGATCTAAATAAGAAAAACCAATTGCTGGAATTCCTTCGATTCCTGCTTCGATAGCAGCACTCATTGTACCAGAATAGATAATATTTACAGATGAATTTGTACCATGATTGATTCCAGAAACGCACAAGTCAGGTTTTCTTTTTAAAAGTTCGCTTTTTGCCATTTTAACGCAATCGGCTGGAGTTCCTGAAATTTTGTATTCTGTTTGTGGTCCGTCATCAATAACTACTTTTTGGCAACTTAGTGTAGAATCAAGTGTAATTGCGTGTCCCATTCCGCTTTGTGGGCTATCGGGAGCAACCACGATTACATCTCCGATTTCGTTCATAATTTCAATTAAATTACGAATACCAGGAGCTGTAATTCCATCATCATTTGTTACCAAAATTAGAGGTCTTTCTTTCATCAAAAATGCTTTTTTTAATTAGAACAAAGCTAATTAATTTAATGATGTAAAATAAAAATATATTTTAAAAAATAGGCATAATTATGAAATTTAGAAAAGAAATTTGGAATAAATGAGTTTTAAAAAGAGCGTTTTATGTTTAAAAATAAATGAAAAACGCATAAATTAAAAATAAAATAAACCAAAAACGGAAGCTTGTTAGTGTGAAAACTATGAAAATTGTAGTGTTAAAATATTGATTTTTAATGTTTAATAAAATGGTTTGATTTTTGAAGATTTGAAAATTGAAAATAATAATGAATTATTGAAAACTTGTTTAGAATTTAACGACAATTTTAATAATAAATAAAAAATGAAATTTAAAATAGGTATAGTTGTTAAATATGAAAAAAAATATTTTTATGTACCTTTGAAACATTACATTTTAACATATTTTTTACTAATCTATAATAGTATTGACGCTAATTTTATACTTTAGTTCAAAAGACTATTTTAATGCACAAAATCATCAAATTTATGAGGCGAAATTATAAAATCATTATACCAATAATTTTATTGGCAGGAATTTTATTTGGTTTCCAGATAAAAAAAATAAATGATCAGAATGAGGAAGATCGTTTAAAGATTGGTTTAATCCGACTTATTTTAGAAAGATATCATTATGAACCACATAGAATCGATAATGATTTTTCGATTGCTTTATACGATAACTTTATCACGAATCTTGATCCGTCGAAAAGATATTTTACACAAGAAGACGTAGATGAATTTTCGATGTATAAAACACATTTAGATGATCAGATTAAAAATGAAGATTTATCATTTTACAAATTAGTTTATAGTAGATATAAACAAAGAGTTTCTGAAGCGAAAGAATATTATAAAGATATTTTAGCAAATCCATTTGATTTTTCAAAGAATGAAACGTTAGATTTAGATTATGAAAATGCGCCTTTTGGAAAAGGAAAAGATGGTGTTTATAAGATTTGGGAAAAGCAATTAAAAGCAAGCGCTTTGGCATCTTTGTATGATAAAGAAGAAATTCAAAAAGCAAAAGAAAAAGATGGAGAAGAATTTAAAAAGAAATCTTTTACGGATTTAGAAAAAGAAGCTCGTGAAGATGTTCAAAAGAACATGGAAAGATTTTATGAGCTTTGGGGAGATATTGATGATGCACAGTGGTTTTCTACTTATTTAAATAGTATGACAGCGGTTTTTGATCCGCATACAAATTATTTTACACCAAAAAATAAAGAAAGATTTGATGTAGATATGTCTGGAACTTTTGAAGGAATTGGTGCAAGATTAAGTAAAGAGGGAGATTATACAAAAGTTGTGGAATTAATTTCTGGTGGTCCAGCTTGGAGAGATGGAAAATTAGAAGTTGGTGATATAATTTTAAAAGTTGGGCAATCAAATGAAGAACCAATTGATATTGTTGGAATGCGTTTGGATAATGCGATTGAATATATTAAAGGTAAAAAAGGAACAGAAGTTCGTTTAACTGTAAAGAAAATTGATGGAAGTATCAATGTAATTCCAATTATTCGTGATGAAGTTGAATTAGAAGAAACTTTTGCTAAATCATCTACTGTAGAAAAAGGAGGAAATCTTTATGGATTGATTAAATTACCTAAATTCTACATTGATTTTAAAGAGAAAGAAGCTAGAACTGCTGCAACAGATATGAAGCAAGAAGTGGAAAATCTGAAAGCACAAGGAGTAAAAGGATTAATTATCGATTTAAGAAATAATGGAGGAGGTTCTTTATCTACAGCAATTGATATTGCAGGATTATTTATTGATAAAGGTCCAGTTGTGCAAGTAAAATATAGAGGAAGAGATGCAGATGTAAAATCAGATAAGAGTAATAAAATTATTTGGGATGGTCCATTAGTAATTTTAGTTAACGAATTATCCGCTTCTGCTTCGGAAATTTTAGCTGCTGCAATGCAAGATTATAAAAGAGCTGTAATTGTTGGAAGTAAACAAACTTTTGGAAAGGGAACTGTACAAACATTAACTTCTTTAAATGATTTATATAAATATCCAAAACCTTTAGGAGATTTAAAAATTACAATTCAAAAATTCTATAGAATTAACGGAGGTTCTACGCAATTAAGAGGAGTTAGTTCTGACATTGTGATTCCAGACAGATATGAATATATGGAGATTGGAGAAAGAGAACAAGAAAATCCACTTCCTTGGGATATGATTGAGAAAGCAACTTATAGTATTTGGAATGGATATGAAAATTATGAAAATGTAATTAAAGAAAGCCAAAAGGAAATTAATGCAAATACTTATTTCAATTTAATTAATGAAAATGCGAAATGGTTAAAGCAAATTCAAGATGATAATACTGCATATTTAAATTATGATGTGTATAAAAAAGACATCGAAAAAAGAGATGAAGAAGGTAAAAAGTTTGATGGAATCAAAGATTTTAAAACAGATTTAGTTTTCAAATCACCAACGTATGAATTGCCTTTAATTGCAGTAGATTCTCTTTTAGAGAAGAAAAGAAAAGTTTGGCATAAAAACTTAGCAGAAGATGTTTATGTTGATGAAGCTTTAAAAGTATTAGAAAAACTTAAAGTAAAATCACCTAAATTAGTGCAAAATTAGATTTTGTTATTTTGGTGAAAAAATATAAAAATAAAATGCTCCAAGTAATGAGAACTCAATTACTTGGAGTTTTTAGTTTAAGTTGGATTATCATCCTATTTTTTATTGCTGTTTTTGCATATGTAATTGCTCCAGATAATTCTTCCAATGCGAATGCAATGCATTTAGAAATACATTCTAAAAAACCGGGTTTTACAGTTGAAATTTTAAAATTTCCAGAAACACAAAAACAAGAAACAGGTTTTTTTGAAACATTACTTCATGGAAAAAAAACAACAGCTTCAGAATTGGCTATTTCTAGTTATCAAATAAAAAAAGATAGTATTTTTATTAAAGAATATGCAGTAAATCCAGAAATGGCTCAGGAAAAAGTCTTTCCAATTTCCCTTTGGAAAGGAGATTTAAAACAAAATTTATTTCAAAAAACATTTTATTTAGGAACTGATAAATACGGAAGAGATTTATTAAGTAGAATGATTATTGGAGCAAGAATTTCTTTTTTCATTGGATTTATCGCTGTGTTTATTTCTTTATTAATTGGAATTCCGATTGGAGCAATAGCTGGGTTCTATGGAAAGAAAATAGATGCTGCAATTATGTGGATTATCAATGTAACATGGTCAATTCCGACTTTATTATTAGTAATTGCAATTACATTAGGACTAGGAAAAGGTTATTGGCAAGTTTTTATCGCTGTTGGATTAACGATGTGGGTTGAAGTTGCAAGAGTTGTTCGTGGACAAGTCATGAGTGTAAAAGAAATGCAATATATTCAAGCTGCAAGAGTTTTAGGGTATTCAGATATTAGAATTATAATTAAACATATCTTACCAAATATTATCG
Source organism: Aureivirga marina (assembly GCF_015767265.1). GTDB lineage: Bacteria > Bacteroidota > Bacteroidia > Flavobacteriales > Flavobacteriaceae > Aureivirga > Aureivirga marina. The sequence continues at coordinate 457,045 of NZ_JADPIB010000001.1, read as the reverse complement.
GACCAATTATCGTGATTTCTGCGGCAAATTTTGCCGCGGCAATTCTTGTAGAAAGCGGATTGAGTTTTCTTGGAATTGGTGCACAACCTCCGACACCTTCTTGGGGAGGAATGATTAAAGATCATTATAATTATATTATTCTAGGAAAACCATATTTGGCAATAGTTCCAGGAATTGCAATAATGTCTTTAGTGATGGCATTTATGATGATTGGAAATAGTTTGAGAGATATTTTAGATGTAAAATAAAAAAGATGAAATTACAATATTCGTTTAAAAGTAAATGGTCAGATTTTGACCCAAATAGACATATGAGACATTCTGCATATAATGATTATGCAGCCGAAGCAAGAGTTCGTTTCTTGATGGAAAATGGTTTTGATATTTTAAAATTAAACAAAATGAGTCTTGGGCCAATTTTATTTCGTGAAGAAACAAATTTCTTTAGAGAAATAAATTTAGGAGAAGATATTACAGTTACAGTTACTTTAGCTGGAATGTCTGAAAAAGGAGATAAATTCAAATTTAAACATCATATCATTAAACCAAATGGAGTAGTAGCAGCCGAATTGATTGTTACAGGAGCTTGGTTAGATTTGACAAAAAGAAAACTTACAACACCTCCAGAAGATATTTTGAATTTATTAGAAAAAGTAGATAAAACAGAAGATTATATCGTTTTATAAAATAGAAATAGTTTGAGAAATTCTCAAACTATTTTTTTCTTTCGATTACATAATTAACCATCGTTTTTAAAGAAGTTTTGTATTCAGATTCTGGATATGTTTCTAAAATATCCATTGCTTTTTGATGGTATTCATTCATTTTTGCAATCGTATATTCCATTCCACCATTTTCTTTTACAAATTTGATGACTTCTTTAACTCGTTTCTTATTATGATTATGTTTTTTTACTGATTTAATCAACCATTTTCTGTGTTCATCTGAGCAAGTATTTAAAGTATGAATTAAAGGTAATGTCATTTTTTGTTCTTTAATATCAATACCTGTTGGTTTTCCAATTTTTTCTTCACCATAATCAAATAAATCATCTTTGATTTGGAAAGCAATCCCAACATATTCACCAAATAATCTCATTTTTTCGATTTCCTCTTTAGAAGCATCTACTGAAGCAGCTCCAATTCCACAACAAGCAGCAATTAAAGTTGCAGTTTTCTGACGAATAATTTCGAAATAAACATCTTCAGTAATATCTAATCTACGAGCTTTTTCAATTTGTAATAATTCTCCTTCACTCATTTCTCTTACAGCGATAGAAATAAGTTTTAAAACATCAAAATCATCATTATCAATAGAAAGTAATAAACCTTTAGAAAGAAGAAAATCTCCAACAAGAACAGCAATTTTATTTTTCCAAAGTGCATTAATAGAGAAAAATCCACGTCTTCTATTACTATCATCCACAACATCATCATGAACTAAAGTTGCTGTATGAATTAATTCGATAATAGATGCTCCTCTATATGTTCTTTCTTTAAAATCACCATTTGAAACCATTTTGGCAACTAAAAAAACAAACATTGGTCGCATTTGTTTCCCTTTTCTTCTAATTATATAATGTGTAATACGATTTAATAGGGGAACTTTCGTCTGCATTGCTTCTTTGAATTTGTCTTCAAAGAGCTCCATCTCTTTTAAAATAGGCTGTTTAATTAACTCTACTGGTTTCATCTGTTTTATTTGGAATGTCAAAGATAAGATTTTCTACAAATTTCTATTCCAATGAAAACACTTAATCTTTTAAATTAGAAAAAGTTTTATCAAATAAAGATGAATTAAGAAAAAAGCACAGTTTGAAAGTAAAAATTTAAGAATAAATGAAACAAATTTTAAAGTGAATCGTCTTATGTGTTAAAGAATTCGGAAAGTAAATTAAGATAAAAGAGTTGTTTATGAATCTTTTTGGTTTTTTTTAGAAAAAACCGTCTTACTTTTGTAATGAACACTTAGAAATACTACTAATTAGAAGACATTGAAATGAAATAACTGAGTTTAGGATTATGATTGGGTTTTTATATTTATTTTTTGGAGTCTCCCTTGCTTTTTTAGGAGCTCTACCTTTAGGAACTGTAAATTTATCAGTTGTGCACACCACGATTCGATATAATTTAATTTCTGCGATGAAAATTGTAATTGCCGCAGCTTTTGCAGAAATAATTTTATCATTTTTTGCACTACATTGTAGCATGTATGTAAATGATTTTATAAGTAAAAATCAAATTATCAATGTAATTATTGCAGTTGTTTTAGTTTTAGTAGGTTCTGCTTTATTTTTTGTGAAGAAAGAACAGAAAGAAAAAGATGAAAACGCAAAACATCCATCATTTTCCAATGCTGTAAAAGGGTTTTTATTAGCATTATTAAATCCGCCAGTTTTAGTTTTTTGGTTATTCGCCTTTACATTTGTAGAAAGTAAAGAATGGTTACATATTAATATAATGCGTCCAATTCATGAATTAATTTTATTCTTTATTGGTGTATATGTAGGAAAATTTTTAGCTTTATTCTTATATGGAAAATTGAGTGTTTTAATTCAAAATAAAGTACAGAATATTTCCAAATATTTAAATAAAGGAATTGGAGCAATTTTATTTATTATTGGAACTTTCCAATTGGTAAAGATGTTCCTTTCATAAGAAGTAAATAAATTTATAGATGAAAAAACTCTCAGTGATTTGCTGAGAGTTTTTTTATTTTTTAATTACAAGCATTCCAAACAGGATCATTTGGTAAATCTGCTGTAAGTGAAATTTTTTCTTTTGAAACAGGATGTGTAAATTCTATAAATCTAGAATGAAGATGAATTCCTGCATTTTTATTACTTCTTTTAAATCCATATTTTAAATCACCTTTTATCGGACAATTAATTGCAGAAAGTTGACAACGAATTTGATGATGTCTTCCTGTTTCCAATAAAACTTGGACTAAATAATAATTCTCTAATTTCTTTAAAACTTCATAATGTAAAATAGCTTTTTTACTACCTTCCACATGTTTAATAAAATGAGAAGCTTTATTGTTTTTTGGATTTTTCTTTAAGTAATGAGTTAAAGTATCTTTAGATTTTGGAGGTTCATTTCGAACAATTGCCCAATATGTTTTTTGAACTTTATGTTCGCGGAACATTTTATTCATTCGCTCCAAAGCTTTAGAAGTTCTTGCAAAGACCACAATTCCAGTTGTTGGTCGATCCAAGCGATGTACAACACCTAGAAAAACATTTCCAGGTTTGTTGTACTTTTCTTTAATATATTGTTTTACAATGTCGCTAAGAGGAGTATCACCAGTTTTATCACCTTGAACGATATCACCAACTTTTTTATTTACGACAATGATATGATTATCTTCATAGATAACTTGTAAATTTTCCTTTGTAGATGCCATTTTTATTTAAAATTATCTTTGACATCCTGATTTACAGAGTCGATAAATTGTAATAATTCTTCTCCACCTTTTTTATGAGCAGAAGAAGTGACAAAATTAATAGGAAGTTCTTCCCAAGTTTTTAATAATTCTTTTTTATACGATTGAATATTTTTATTCAATTGAGAAGATTTTAATTTGTCAGCTTTTGTAAAAATAATTCCAAACGGAATTCCATTTTCACCAAGCCATTGCATAAATTCTACATCAATTTTTTGTGGAGCATGACGAGAATCTACTAAAACAAAAGAGCAAACTAATTGTTCTCTTTGTAAAAAGTAATCTTTTATAAATTTTTGAAATGTTTGTCTTTTTGATTTAGAAACTTGTGCATAACCATATCCAGGTAAATCCACTAAAAACCAATTATCATTAATTTTAAAATGATTGATTAATTGTGTTTTTCCAGGTGTACTAGAAGTTTTTGCAAGACTAGTTCTTCCTGTAATCATATTGATTAAAGAAGATTTTCCAACATTTGAACGACCAATAAAAGCATATTCTGGAATAGCGTCTTTCGGGCATTTACTTACATCAGTATTGCTTATAACAAATTCGCTTTTAGTAATTTTCATAAAATTAGATGTTTCTTTTAGTAAACCAACTATCTAGAATTTCATTAAATGTATCAGGTAATTCCATCATTGCAGCATGACCACATTTGTCAATCCAATACAAGTCGGAATTAGGTAATAATTCATGAAATTCATCTGCAACTTCAGGAGGTGTTACAGTATCATTTTTTCCCCAAATTAAACAAACAGGAATTGTAATATTTGGAAGATCTTTGGCCATGTTATGACGAATTGCACTTTTTGCAATAGCTAAAGTTTTGATTACTTTATTTCTATTATTTACTGTTTCAAAAACATCATCAACAATCTCTTTTGTAGCAACTTCTGGATCATAGAAAACATCTTGTGCTTTCTTTTTAATGAAGTCATAATCACCACGTTTCGGGTAAGTATCGCCCATAGAATTTTCGTATAATCCTGAGCTTCCTGTAAGAATTAATGCTTTTACTCTATCCTGATATAATTTTGTGAAATATAAAGCAATATGTCCTCCTAAAGAGTTTCCTAAAAGGATGACATTTTCAAGTTCTTTATGATCGATAAATTCTTTAACAAATTTTGCTAAATTTTTGACATTTGTTTTGATTAGTGATAATGAATAAATTGGTAATTCAGGCACTAATAACTTATATCCTTTTTTAGGAAAATAGTCTAAAACACCATCAAAATTACTTAATGTTCCCATCAAACCATGTAGTACAACGATAGGTTGTCCTTCACCAATTTCTATATAACTGAATTTATCTTCTTTTATTAGTTTATAGCTCATCAATATTTGGGTTTAAAGCAAGCACAAATATAGCTTTTTTATGATAAAAACATATTTTTTTAAAACTATATATAAATACTCTTCAATTTAAGTTTTAAGATTTTGGTTATCAACTTTTTAACTAAAAATTAAAAAAAACTCATAAAAGTTATCAACAAAGTGGTTTATTGTGGGAAAAAGTGGTAAATTATTGTTACTTTTGATGATTAAAGCAAACATTATCAATGTTGAATCTAATTGGGACATATGAAGGGAAAATGGATGCTAAAGGTAGGATTATGCTGTCCGCTCCATTAAAGAAACAACTCGACGCTGTTTTGCATAAAGGCTTTGTGTTGAAAAGGTCTGTGTTTCAGTCTTGTTTAGAACTTTACCCAATAGATGAGTGGAACAAGATGATGACAAAAATAAACAGTTTAAACCGATTTGTAAAGAAGAATAATGACTTTATTAGAAGCTTTACAGCCGGTGTGAAAATGATTGAATTAGACGGTTCAGGAAGGTTACTTATCCCTAAAGATTTGCAACAATATTCCGGAATTACAAAAGAAATAGTCCAAGCATCTGCGATTAATATTATTGAAATTTGGTCAAAAGATGCTTATGAAAAAACAATTGAAAATACAGTTGATGACTTTGCAGCACTTGCTGAAGAAGTCATGGGAAATTTAAATAATATTGAAGATGGAATATCATAACCCTGTGTTGTTGAAAGAAAGTGTTGATGGATTAGATATAAAACCAGATGGAATTTATGTAGATGTGACATTTGGTGGGGGAGGGCACTCAAGAGAAATTTTGAGTAGACTTGGAGAAAACGGAAAATTATACGCTTTTGATCAAGATGAAGATGCACAGAGAAATGTTATTGAAGACGAAAGATTTACATTAATTCCGCAGAATTTCAGATTTATAAGTCGTTTTTTACGATTTTATGGAGTTCAAAAAGTGGATGGCATACTTGGAGATTTAGGAGTTTCATCGCATCAATTTGATGCTGCTGAAAGAGGATTTTCAACAAGATTTGACGGAGAGTTGGATATGAGAATGAATCAAAGTGATGGACTTTCAGCGTATGAAATCGTAAATAATTACGAAGAAGAAGAAATAGCAAATATTTTATTTCAATATGGTGAATTGCGAAATTCGAGAGCAATTGCAAAAAAAATTGTGGAAGTTCGAGAAGAATCGCCAATTAAAACAAGTTTTCAGTTAAAGGAAGCTTTAAAACAATTTTTACCAGAAGCAAAAGCTCATAAAATTTTAGCACAAATTTATCAAGCAATTCGTATTGAAGTAAATCAAGAATTAGAAGTTCTAAAAGAATTTTTATTACAAACAACAGATTTGTTAGAAAAAAATGGACGATTAAGTATTATTTCATATCATTCTTTGGAAGATCGTTTAGTAAAACGATTTATAAGAAATGGAATGTTTGAAGGAGAACCTGAAAAAGATTTTTACGGAAATATAAGTGTTCCTTTCAAAAAAGTAGGAAAGATGATTGTTCCGGCAAATGAAGAAATAAAACTAAATAATAGAGCTAGAAGTGCCAAATTAAGAATCGCAAAACGTATGTAATCATGATGCAATTATTAAAACAAAAAATTTATGATTTCTTAAAAGTAAAGTTTCTTGTAAGTAAAGATTCTATTAGAAATTGGCAAATTATTGTTTTTGTAGTGATTTTATTTTTAATCATGATTGGAAGTTCGCATAGAGCGGACAGAAAAGTGATGCGAATAGCAAATTTAAATCAAGAAATATTAAAGCTTACTGCTGAATATGTGGATAATCGTTCCAAAGTAGTAAAGATGAAATTGGAATCAACTATCCGAAAAAAAGTTTCAGATAAAGGATTAATTCCATCGAATCATCCTCCAAAAAAAATTAAAGTAATAACAAAAGAAGAATAACCTTGGTAGAGAAAAAGTACATATTGAAACGACTTTACATCATTTTTGCAATGATGTTTATATTCTTTATTACTATAATTTTCAAATTGTTTAATATCCAATTTGGAGAAGGAGAAAAATACCGTAGTCTTTCTGCAAATGAAATTAAACGTGATACAATTCAGGCAAATCGAGGAAATATTTATGCAGAAGATGGAAGTTTATTAGCAACTTCTGTAACAAAATATGAAATTCGAATGGATGCTGCTTCACCAAATATTTCAGATTCTTATTTTGATAGTAATATTGATTCTCTTGCTATTAAATTAGCTGATATGTTAGGGAATACACCAAAGCATTATAAAAATAAAATAACAAGAGCGAGAAAAAATAAAAATAGATATTTATTTATCACGAGAGGATTGGGATATAATGATTATCTAAAGATGAAACGATTTCCAATTTTTGAAAGAGGTGTTTATCGTGGAGGATTTATTGCTGAGCAAAGTACTGTTAGAGAACATCCGCTTGGAAGAGTTGCTGAAAGAACTATAGGTTATGATGATTATCGTGGGAGAGTTGGAATAGAAGGTGCTTTTAGTAAATATTTACGAGGAAAAGATGGTTGGCGAATGAAACAGAAAATCGCCAAAGGACAATATAAACCGATAAATGACGATAATGAAGTAGAGCCAAAAAACGGACAAGATGTTGTAACAACCATTGATGTGAATATTCAAGATATTGCAAATACAGCATTGATGGAGCAATTACAAAAATTTAATGCAGAACATGGCTCAGTTGTTGTGATGGAAACCAAAACTGGTGAGATAAAAGCAATTTCAAATCTTGCCAAAACATCCAAAGGAACTTATTACGAAAAGAGAAATTATGCAGTATATGAATCGCATGAACCAGGTTCTACTTTTAAATTGATGAGTTTAGTTGTTGCTTTAGAAGATAAAGTAATAGATACTGGTCAAGTTGTAAACACTGGAAATGGAATTTATAAAGTTTATAATAGTAATGTAATCGATTCTCATGCTGGAGGTTTTGGTAAAATTTCAGTTGCAAAAACCTTTGAAGTTTCTTCTAATATTGGGATTGTAAAAGTAATTCAGGAACATTATAAAAATAATCCTAAGAAGTTTGTTGATGGTTTAATTCGTATGCGATTAGACAAGCCAATTGGATTAGAAATTAAAGGAGAAGGGAAGCCAAAAATCAGAAAACCTTCTGATAAAGATTGGTCGAGAATTTCTTTACAATGGATGGCTTGGGGATATGGAGTTTCTCTAACACCACTTCAAACATTAACTTTTTATAATGCTGTTGCAAATAATGGAGTAATGGTAAAACCTCAATTTATCAAAGAATTAAGAGGACAAAATGCAGTTGTAGAATCTTTTAATAAAACTGTTTTAAAAGATAAAATTTGTTCGCAAGAAACTATTGATAAAGTTAAGGTGATGATGGAAAACGTTGTGAAACGTGGAACAGCTGACAATATTTATACTTCAAATTTTTCTATGGCTGGAAAAACAGGAACTGCAAAAAAATGGATTCCAATTGAAAGAGATGCTAATGGGAAGAAAATAGGAGGTGGATATTATTCGAATCAAAAATATATTTCCTCATTTGTAGGTTATTTTCCTGCGGATGAACCAAAATATTCATGTATTGTAGTAATTCATGAACCTTTAAAAGAAAAAGGATATTATGGAGCTACAGTTGCTGCGCCAGTTTTTAAGAAAATTGCGCAAAAGATTTATACAGACACTCCATCAGAAATCGAAATTGAATCGGGTTCTTATGGTTCGGAAAAATTGAATCAGAAATTTGATAAATATTTTGAGATTTCAGACAAATATGTAACAATTGTTCCTAGTGTAGTTGGGCTGCCAGGTATGGATGCTATTTCTATTTTAGAAAACTTAGGTTTAAAAGTAAAATACAAAGGAACTGGAGTTGTCAAAAAACAATCAATTAAAAAAGGAGAAAAAATTAAAAAGGGTAATACAATTTATTTGGATTTATTGTAGAATGATTAAAGGAATAAATAATTGATCTAACAAAGGAAGTATGAAATTATTAAAAGACATATTATTAAATGTATCCATAGAAGAAATTCTAGGAAATATGGATACATCTATTAATAATATAACTTTTGATTCTAGAAAAGTTACAGAAAATGACCTTTTTGTTGCAATAAAAGGAACTGTTGTTGATGGACATCAATATGTTGAAAAAGCAATAAAATTAGGAGCTTCTGTAATTGTTTGCGAAGAAAAACCAAAAGAACCAAAAGATACTATTACCTATATAATTGTACAGAGTTCAACAAAAGCTTTGGCAAGAATGGCTTCTAATTTTTATGGAAATCCTTCAAAAAAGCTAAAGTTAGTTGGAATTACTGGAACAAATGGAAAAACAACAATTGCCACATTGTTGTATAATTTATTTGAAAAAGCTGGATTTAAAACAGGACTTTTATCTACTGTTATAAATAAAATCCATGGAGAAAATGTTAAAGCAACTCACACAACACCTGATTCTCTTTCAATTAATTATTTAATGAGAAAAATGGTAAATGCTGGTGTGACACATTGTTTTATGGAAGTAAGTTCACATGGAATTCATCAAAATCGTACAGAAGCTTTAGATTTTGATGGTGCAGTTTTTACAAACCTTACACATGACCATTTAGATTATCATGAAACTTTTAAAGAATATCGTGATGTGAAGAAAATGTTATTTGATAATTTATCTAAAGAAGCATTTGCTTTGGTAAATATTGATGACAAAAATGGTCCAATAATGTTTCAAAATACAAAAGCGAAGAAATATTCCTATGCATTGAAAACAATGGCAGATTTCAAAGGAAAAGTTTTGGAAAATCAAATTTCTGGAATTTGTATTGAAATTAATAATATGCCCGTTTGGACAAGATTGATTGGTTCTTTTAATGCATATAATTTATTAGCAATTTATGGTGTTGCACAACTTTTAGGTTTAGAACAATTAAGAGCTTTAGAACTTTTAAGTGAATTAGAAACAGTTTCGGGACGTTTTCAATACCAAATTTCACCAAATGGAACAATCGCAATTATTGATTATGCACATACTCCAGATGCATTGAAAAATGTATTAGAAACAATTCATGATATCAAAGATGAAAGAGCAAATGTAATTACAGTTGTTGGTTGTGGAGGAGATCGAGATGCAGAAAAACGTCCAAAAATGGGACAAATTGCTTCTAATTTAAGTGATCAAGTTGTATTTACTTCTGATAATCCAAGAACAGAAGACGAAATGCAAATTTTAGATCAAATTATTGAAGGAGTTTTGCCTGAAAACAAGCCAAAAGTAGTTTCAATTCCTGATCGAGAACAAGCAATTCGAATGGCAATTAAATTAGCTGAGAAATCGGATATTGTTTTAGTTGCAGGAAAAGGTCATGAAACATACCAAGAAATTAATGGAATAAGAAACAATTTTGATGATTATCAAGTTGTGGAGAAAATATTTTTAGAACAAGTTAAAATTTAGAGAAGAAGCAATGCTATATTATTTATTTGAATATTTACACAAACATTACCAATTGACTGGAGCAGGAGTGTTTCAATACTTGACATTCCGTTCTGCAATGGCATTTGTTTTCTCTATTTTAATTTCGACAATTTTTGGAAAAAGAATCATAAACTTTTTACGAAAACAACAAATTGGAGAATCGGTAAGAGATTTAGGATTAACAGGACAAGTAGAAAAAGCAGGAACTCCAACAATGGGGGGAGTGATTATTATTTTGGCAACATTGATTCCTGTTTTATTATTTAATAAACTGGATAATATTTATATTATCATTTTGATTATTACGACTGTTTGGATGGGAGCAATCGGATTTATTGATGATTATATTAAAGTATTTAAAAAAGATAAAGAAGGATTAAAAGGAAGATTTAAAGTTCTTGGTCAAGTAGGTCTAGGATTAATTGTCGGAGGAATGTTGTATTTCAACCCACAAGTTACAATTAAAGAGAAACTACCAAAAGATGAAGTATCGAAAATCATTCAAACAGAACAAACTCATGATGCGAGTAAAGTATTTGGAGATGCACATAAATCAATGAAAACTACGATTCCATTTTTAAAAAATAATGAGTTGGATTATAGTTCGATTTTAGGTTCCATAAGTGACAATTTACGACAGTATTCATGGTTAATTTTTATTCCATTAGTGATTTTTATTATCACAGCTGTTTCTAACGGAGCGAATTTGACAGATGGAATTGACGGACTTGCAGCAGGTTCTTCTGCGATTATTGTAGCAACTCTAGGAATTTTTGCTTGGGTTTCTGGAAATATTGTTTTCGCAGATTATCTCAATGTAATGTATATTCCGAATTCAGGAGAAATGACTGTTTTTATCAGTGCAATGACTGGAGGTTTAGTTGGATTTTTATGGTATAATACTTATCCAGCACAAGTTTTTATGGGAGATACAGGTAGTTTGACGATTGGAGGAATTATCGCTGTTTTAGCAATTGCAGTTCGAAAAGAATTATTAATTCCAGTATTAGCAGGGATTTTCTTAATTGAGAATTTATCTGTTGTAATGCAAGTAAGCTTTTTTAAATATACAAAGAAGAAATACGGCGAAGGAAGAAGAATATTTAAGATGGCACCATTACACCATCATTATCAAAAACTAGGTTATCATGAAAGTAAAATTGTAAACAGATTTTGGATTATCGGAATTATGTTGGCAGTTCTTACAATAGTTACATTGAAGTTAAGATAAGATGAAATTAGTTGTTCTAGGTGCAGGAGAAAGTGGTGTTGGAACAGCATTGCTTGCTAAAAGTAAAGGATTTGAAGTTTTTGTTTCGGACAAAAGTGAAATAAAGGAAAATTATAAAAAAGTTCTTTTAGATAATGAGATTCCATTTGAGGAAAAAAAACATTCTTTAGAGAAAATTTTTCAAGCAGATGAAGTGATGAAAAGTCCAGGAATACCAGATAAAATTTCTTTAGTTCAAGAGTTAAAAGAAAAAGGAATTCCAGTGATATCTGAAATCGAATTTGCAAGAAAATATACAAATGCTAAAATTGTTGGAATTACAGGTTCAAATGGAAAAACGACAACAACTTTGCTAACGCATCATATTCTAAAAAAAGGAAAATTAAATGTTGGAATAGCTGGAAATATCGGAGATAGTTTTGCTGCCAGTGTTTTAAAAGATTCTTTTGATAGTTATGTTTTAGAATTAAGTAGTTTTCAGTTGGATGGTATTCAAGATTTTCGCCCAAAAATTGCGATTATTACGAATATTTCTCCAGATCATTTAGATCGATATGATTATAAAATGGAAAACTATATAGCTTCGAAGTTTCGAATCACAATGAATCAAACAGAAGAAGATTATTTAATTTATGATGCAGATGATTTAGAAATCCAGAAATGGTTGGAAAATCATGAAGTAAAGGCGCAATTATTACCTTTTTCAGTTTCTAGAAAATTGGAAAAAGGTGCATATCTAGATGGAAATAATTTAGTGTTAAAATTAAATACAGAAACTTTTACTATGGGAATAGCAGCATTAGCAATACAAGGTAAGCACAACATCAAGAATGCAATGGCAGCCGGAATGACAGCGCAGCTATTAAATGTAGAAAACGAAATAATTCGTGAAAGTTTAGAAGATTTTGAAGGTGCTGAACATCGTTTAGAATCAGTTTTAAAAATTAGCGGAGTACAATATATCAATGATTCTAAAGCAACAAATGTAAATGCAACTTACTATGCTTTGGAAAGTATGAAACAACCAACAATTTGGATTGTTGGAGGTGTAGATAAAGGAAATGATTATATGGAATTAATGCCATTAGTCAGAGAAAAAGTTAAAGCTATTATTTGTTTAGGAGTAGAAAATCAGAAGATTATTTCCACTTTTGAAAATGTAATAAAAACAATTGAAGAAGCAAATAGTGCAGAAGAAGCAGTTCAGAAAGCATATAGAATTGCTGAAAAAGGAGATACTGTTTTGTTATCTCCAGCGTGTGCTAGTTTTGATTTATTTTCGAGTTACGAAGATCGAGGAGAACAATTTAAAAATGCAGTTAGAGAATTGTAAGATTTTATGAAAGAATTATTAAAACAATTAAAAGGAGATAGAGTAATTTGGGCTGTTGTAGCTGCGTTGGCAATTTTTTCATTTATGCCAATTTACAGCGCTAGTACCAATTTAGTTTATGTTGTAGGAAATGGCTCAACAACGGGACATTTGCTTAAACATGCTTTTTTATTGTTTTTTGGTTTCGGAATCATTTATTTCGTACATAAAATCCCTTACAGATATTTTAGTGGAGGATCTATATTGATGCTCTATATTGTGATTCCTCTCTTGGTTTATACGTTATTTCAAGGACAAGTAATTGCGGGAGCAAACGCTGCAAGATGGGTAAGAATCCCTATCGTAAATTTCACTTTTCAACCTTCAACTTTAGCAAGTGTTGTTTTGATGATTTATGTAGCCAGATATTTAGCGCAAAGAAAAAATGAAGATATTGATTTAAAAGAAAGTCTTTGGAAACTTTGGCTGCCTGTTGCAGTAGTTTTAGCATTGATTTTACCTGCTAACTTTTCAACAACGGCAATCTTATTTACAATGGTTCTTTTAGTTTGTTTTATAGGAGGTTATCCATGGAAATATTTGCTAGGTGTTTTAGGTTCAGGTTTAGTTGTTTTGTTAATTTTTGTATTGACTTTTAAGGCTTTTCCTTCCATTGCTCCAAACCGTGTTGATACTTGGATAAATCGAATTGAAAATTATTTTTCAGGAGAAACAGAGAAAAATTATCAAGTAGAAAAAGCAAAAGTAGCAATTGCAACTGGAGGATTGACTGGAAAAGGATTCGGAAAAAGTGTTCAGAAAAACTTTTTACCACAATCTATTTCCGATTTTATCTTTCCAATTATTGTTGAAGAATCTGGATTAGTTGGAGCTTTTATTGTAATGACTTTATACTTTTTACTTTTAGTTAGAATTATAATTGTAGCACAAAAAGCTTCCACGATTTTTGCAACTCTAGTTGTTGTTGGAGTTGGCCTCCCCATTGTTTTTCAGGCGATGATTAATATGGGAGTTTCTGTAAATCTTATTCCAGCAACAGGACAAACTCTTCCATTAATTAGTAGTGGAGGAACGTCTATTTGGATGACTTGTATTGCACTTGGAATTGTACTGAGTGTAAGTACTGCAAGAGATGAAGAAATTTCAGAAGAATTAGAAGAAATAGAACAAAAAGATAATAAGAATTTATACGATAATCCTTTACAAATATTGAATGAAAAAATCGGTTAACATATTACTGAGTGGAGGTGGAACTGGTGGACACATTTATCCAGCAATTGCGATAGCGAACGAATTAAAAGAACGATATCCAGATGCAAATTTTTTATTTGTTGGAGCAAGTGACCGAATGGAAATGGAAAAAGTTCCACAAGCAGGTTATGATATAAAAGGATTATGGATTTCAGGAATTCAACGAAGATTAACTTTAAAAAATTTAATGTTTCCTTTTAAATTAATTTCAAGTTTATGGAAAGCAAAAGGAATCATTAAAAACTTTGAACCAAATATTGTAATTGGAACTGGAGGATTTGCGAGTGGACCAACATTACATGTTGCAAACAAAAAAGGAATTCCTACTTTAATTCAAGAACAAAATTCGTTTCCTGGAATCACAAATAAGCTTTTATCTAAAGAAGTAGATAAAATTTGTGTTGCATATGACAATTTAGAAAGATTTTTTCCTAAAAATAAAATCATAAAAACAGGAAATCCTGTAAGGAATGACTTACTAAACGTGTCAGATTATAGAGAAGAAGCTTTAAAAAGGTTTCAATTAGATACAGAGAAAAAGACTTTATTGATTTTAGGAGGAAGTCTTGGAGCAAGAAGTATTAATAAATTAATCGCTGAAAATATTCAGTGGTTGGTGGAACGAGAAATACAAGTGATTTGGCAAACTGGGAAATTGTATTTTGAACAGTATAAACATTTTGAAGATTTAGAGGGTGTGCAAGTTCATGCATTTTTAAATGAAATGAATTTAGTTTATGCAGCTTCTGATTTTGTGATTAGTAGAGCAGGAGCAAGCTCGATTTCTGAATTATGTTTGGTTGGAAAACCTACAATTTTTATCCCATCACCAAATGTTGCAGAAGATCATCAAACCAAAAATGCACAAGCAATTGTAGATGAAAATGGAGCGATATTAATCAAAGAATCAGAATTAGATTCGTTTCAATTGGTTTTTCAAAGTTTAATTTCAGATAATGCTTATCAAAATGTATTAGCGGAAAATATCAAGAAATTGGCTTTACCAAACGCAACAAAAGATATAGTAAACGAAATAGAATTATTATTAAATTGAATTTAAATAGAATACATACAATATATTTTATAGGTATCGGAGGAATCGGTATGAGCTCGCTTGCGCGTTATTTTAAAAATAATAACAAGCTTGTAGCTGGATATGACAGAACTGCGACACCTATAACGCATGCTTTACAACAATCTGGAATTACAATTAATTTTGAAGATAGATTAGATGTAATTCCGTCGGAGTTTTTGGATGTTGCGACGACTTTAGTTGTATATACACCAGCAATTCCAAAAGATCATAAACAATTTAATTATTTCAAAGAACATGGATTTCATATTTTAAAAAGAGCAGAAGTTCTTGGAGAAATTACACGAAATTCACTTTGTTTAGCAGTTGCAGGAACACATGGAAAGACAACAACATCGACGATGTTAGGTCATATTTTACATGATAATGGAATTAATGCAACGGCATTTTTAGGAGGTATTTCAGAGAATTATAATTCAAATTTAATTCTTGGAGGAGATGATATTTCAGTAGTAGAAGCAGATGAGTTTGATAGATCATTTATGAAGCTTTTTCCAGATATTGCTTGTATTACTTCTATGGATGCTGACCATTTAGATATATATGGAACAAAAGAAGAGTTAGAGGATACATTTGTAGATTTTTCGAATAATGTTAAAAAGGCCTTATTTGTCGAAGAAAATTTACCAATTAAGGGAATAAAATACGGATTTTCAGAAAATGCAAAATATAGGGCTATAAATTTGCAAATTCATAATGGAGTTTATACTTTTGACCTTGTATCCCCAAATAATACAAATAAAAAAATAGAGTTGCCTTTACCAGGAATGCATAATGTAAAAAATGCATTGGCTGCTATTGCAATGGCGTGTGAATATGGAGTTTCTATTGAAAAAATTGCAGCATCTCTAAAAAGGTTTAAGGGAATTAAGCGAAGATTTTCTTATAAGATTAAAACAGATGATTTTGTTTTAATAGATGATTATGCTCATCATCCAACAGAAATTAACGCTGTAGTAGAAACTGCTAGAGAAATGTATCCAGAGAAAAAAATATTGGGGATCTTTCAACCGCATTTGTTTTCTAGAACTCTTGATTTTGCTGATGATTTTGCAGAAAGTTTGTCTAAATTTGACGAACTAATTTTGTTGGATATTTATCCTGCAAGAGAATTACCAATTGAAGGTGTAACTTCTAGTTGGTTATTAGATAAAGTTACTTTAGAAACTAAAAAAATAGGAACTAAAGAAACTGTGTTACATGATATAAGAAATTCTGAAGCTCAGGTTATTGTGATGATTGGAGCTGGAGATATAGGAGAATTAATTAATCAAATACAGTATGAATTAAAAGATGAAGTTGAAAATTAGCCATATTAAAACAATTTTATTAATTGTCTTTATTTCATTTTTATATGGATTTGCAATGCATAGAAATAAAAATAGAGTAATTGATGATATTAACGTGGAATTTGAAAAAGGAAGTAATTTTTTCATGACTACGAATAATGTGGTAAATCTTTTAAATCAAAAAGGAAATAAAGTTTCTAAAAAGAAAAAAGGAGATATTGATGTCCAACTTTTGGAAGAAAAATTAAAAAAGCATCCAATGGTTGAAGAAGCAGAAGTTTATGTTTCTATTGACGGAAAATTAAATACTAGAATAAAACAAAGAGATCCTATTGGTAGAATAAAAACAGATAAAGAAGTTTTCTATATAGATAAATTAGGTAAAAAAATGCCTTTATCTAAAAATTATTCTGCTAGAGTTCCTTTAGTTACTGGAAATGTTGATACGAAAAACTTTAAAGATGTATTTAAATTATTACATTTTGTAAGTAAAGATGAGTTTTTAAAGAAACAAGTTATAGGAATTAAAAGAGATAAAAAGAAAGAATTTTCTTTGGATTTAAGACAAGGAAATCAAAAAGTTTTATTAGGTAAAATAGATAATTTGGAAAATAAGATTTATAATTTAAAAGCATTATATAAGAACCTTATTTTACAAAAAAAAGAAAATAAATATAAGTTGTTGAATTTAAAATACAGCAATCAAGTTGTCTGTGTAAAGAAATAAAATATGGAGTACAATGACGTTTCGGTTGGATTAGATATTGGTACGACAAAAATTGTAGCAATAATTGGCCGTAAAAACGAATACGGAAAAATAGAATTGCTTGGACTTGGTAAAGCTCCAAGTCGTGGTGTACATAGAGGAGTGGTGAATAATATTACACAAACTATCGAATCTATACAGAAAGCAATTGACGAAGCAGTTGCTGTGTCTGGTATTCAGATACAAGAAGCAATTGTTGGTATTGCAGGACAACATATTAGAAGTTTACAGCATAGTGATTATATTACAAGACAAAATGCTGATAAAGTAATTGATGAAGAAGATATTGATTTATTAATTAATCAAGTATATAAATTAGTAATGCTTCCAGGGGAAGAAATTATTCGTGTTTTACCACAAGAATATAAAGTGGATGGTCAAGCAGAAATAAAAGAACCTAGAGGAATGTATGGTGGTCGATTAGAAGCTAATTTTCATGTAGTAATCGGTCAAGTGTCTTCTATTAGAAATATTGGAAGATGTATTAAAAATGCTGGTTTAGAATTATCAGGAGTAACTCTTGAACCTTTGGCTTCTGCAGATGCAGTTTTAAGTCAAGAAGAAAAAGAAGCAGGTGTTGCTTTAATTGATATAGGTGGTGGAACAACAGATTTAGCAATTTTTAAAGATGGAATTATCAGGCATACAGCTGTAATTCCATTTGGAGGAAATGTTATTACAGAAGATATAAAAGAAGGTTGTTCTATCATTGAAAAGCAGGCAGAATTACTGAAAATTAGATTCGGTTCTGCTTGGCCTGGAGAAAATAAAGATAATGAGATTGTTTCAATTCCTGGATTAAGAGGAAGAGAACCAAGAGAGATAACACTAAAGAACTTGTCTAAAATTATTCATGCACGAGTTGTAGAAATTATTGAGCAAGTATATTTAGAAATTAAAAGTTATGGTCATGAAGAACCAAAGAAAAAATTAATTGCAGGAATTGTATTGACAGGTGGAGGTTCACAATTAAAACATGTGAAACAACTTGTAGAATACATTACAGGAATGGATACCAGAATAGGATATCCAAATGAACATCTTGCAGGCAATTCAAATGAAGGTTTTTCGAGTCCTACCTATGCAACCGCAGTAGGATTGCTGATGAAAGGTTTAAGTCTGAAAAATAAAAAAATTCAAGTTGTAAAAGAACCTGAACCTGAACCAGAATTAGAGCCAGAACCAGTAGAAGTACCAATAGAAGAAATCCCTGAGATAAGGGAGGAACCAAAAGAAGTAAAAAAATCTATTCTTGAAAAATGGGCAGACAAATTTCGAGAATTTCTTGATAACGCAGAATAAATTTTAGTATTATGGGGAGTACAGAATTTAACAACATTTCATTTGATTTACCTAAAAATCAATCGAACGTGATTAAAGTAATAGGTGTTGGAGGTGGAGGAAGTAACGCAGTGAATCACATGTATTTACAAGGTATAAACGGCGTTGACTTTGTAGTTTGTAATACAGATGCACAAGCATTACAAAATAGTCCAGTCCCTCACAAAATACAACTAGGAGTATCCTTAACTGAAGGATTAGGAGCAGGAGCAAACCCAGAAATTGGAGAGCAATCTGCGATGGAAAGTATTGAAGAAATTAAATCAATGCTTAGTACAAAAGCAAAAATGGTATTTATTACCGTAGGAATGGGTGGTGGAACTGGAACAGGAGCTGCACCAATCATTGCTAAAATGGCTAAGGAGCTTGATCTTCTTACTATTGGTATTGTAACAATTCCGTTTTCTTTTGAAGGAAAAATGAGAAATGACCAAGCACAAGTTGGTATTGAAACTTTAAGAAATTATGTAGATTCTCTTGTTGTTATTAATAACAATAAATTAAGAGAAGTATATGGTAACTTAGGATTCAAAGCAGGTTTCTCTAAAGCTGATGAAGTATTATCTACTGCTGCAAGAGGAATTGCAGAAGTAATTACACATCACTACACACAA
Organism: Aureivirga marina; assembly: GCF_015767265.1. Taxonomy (GTDB): domain Bacteria; phylum Bacteroidota; class Bacteroidia; order Flavobacteriales; family Flavobacteriaceae; genus Aureivirga; species Aureivirga marina. The sequence goes on along the minus strand of NZ_JADPIB010000001.1, from coordinate 437,875 downwards.
AATATTGACTTGAAAGATGCTAAAACTGTATTGTCTAATAGTGGAACAGCTATTATGGGATCAGCAACAGCATCAGGAACAGGAAGAGCTTCAGAAGCAATTTCTAAAGCTTTAGATTCACCATTATTGAATGATAATAAAATCACAGGTGCTCAAAATGTATTATTATTGATTGTTTCAGGAACAAATGAAATTACAATCGATGAAATTGGAGAAATCAATGATTATATCCAATCAGAAGCACAAACAAATGTGAATATTATCATGGGAGTTGGAGATGATGAAGCACTTGGAGATGCAGTTTCAGTTACTGTAATTGCTACAGGTTTTAATTTAGATCAACAAAATGATATTTCGAATACAGAAGCAAAAAAAATCATTCATAATCTAGATACAAACGAAAAAGAAACTCCAATTATCAAAGAGACAACACCAGTTATTGAAACTCCAGTAACAGAAGTTCCTGAGGAAACAATTTCTTTGAAAACAACATCTAATCCACCTAAAGATAGTGGAAATGCTATTCATGATATGGATGTAACTTTTGAGGAAATAAGAATTCATGATGTTGATGAAGTTCCTTCGTTTGATATTCAACAAGAAGTTTTGAAAAAAGAAAATCAAGAAGCTTCAAGCGATACACAAACTTCTTTTAGTTTTGATTTAAATCCTTCGACGGATATTAAAACAGAAAAAGATGTACAGAATTCTATTCAGGATATCGAAGTTGTAGATTACAAACAAATTGAACCAGAACAAAAAGTAGATGAAAAAATTTATTATAGTTTAGATGATTCTGATTCTACAGATGATGATAAAAATCTTCAATCTAAAAATGATTTGTTTGTAACAGAAGATGATTTAAATTTTAATATCAGAACTGAAAATGAGCCTGAAGCAGCTGATGATTCAAGAGAAATTTCTCCTTTAGATTTAACTATTTCTGAATTACAGAAAAGAGCTAGAGAAAGAAGAGAAAAAATGAAAGAATTCAATTATAAGTTTGTAAATAAAGTGAATCAAAATATTGATGATATCGAAAAAGAACCAGCTTATAAGAGAATGGGAGTAGAATTAAATCAAAATATTTCCTCTTCTCAAACTAATCAATCTAGAACATCTTTAGAAACAGATGATAAAGATGATTTAAAATTTAGATCAAATAATTCTTTTTTACATGATAATGTAGATTAAGATAAAAATTATCCCCAGAGTTAAGATTAATAAAACGACTCGAAATTCTTGAGATAAAATTTAAGAATTTCGAGTTCCTTTTTTATATTCGTATCCTAAAAATAAAATTATGAGCTTACAGAAACAAATCATGACGAGCATGAAAGAAGCAATGAAATCGAAAGATACAATTGCTTTAGAAGCTTTAAGAGCTGTCAAATCAGAGATATTATTAGCACAAACTAAAACAGGAGGATCGGAAGGTTTATCTGAAGACGAAGAAATTAAGTTATTACAAAAATTAGTAAAACAACGTAAAGATAGCGCTGCATTATATACAAAAGAAGGTCGTGAAGACTTAGCAGAGCCTGAAATTGCACAAGCTGAAGTAATTTCTAAATTTTTACCTGAGCAATTAAGTACTGATGAATTAGAAAAATTCATCGAAGGAATTATTGCGGAAACTGGAGCTTCTTCAATGGCTGATATGGGAAAAGTAATGGGAATTGCTTCTTCTAAATTAGCAGGTAAAGCAGATGGAAAATCAATTTCTACTGTTGTTAAAGCGAAATTATCTAACTAAAAATATAAGCTCTTTTTTTAAGAGCTTTAGGCCGTGTAGTTCAACTGGATAGAATATCGGATTTCGGCTCCGAGGGTTGAGGGTTCGAATCCTTCCACGGTCGCAAAGAACTTTGGAACTAAATTCCAAAGTTTTATTTTTTGTACTTATTATAATCTTCTAAAACTCCTTCTTTAATCCATTTAGCCATTGCTTCTCTGTTTTCTGGATTAATAATTCTTTTACGATCTCTAGAATTTCTAATATTTCCTAATTCTATATATACCATCGAAGGATATGTATTTTTAATCATATATAAATTTCTTGAACTTACAGTTCCTTCATAACTTCTTTTTGGTTGATATTTTTTATAATTTCTCTTAAAAGTGTTTCTTAAAGTTGTTGCTAAAGATTTCCCTGTATTACTTCCTTCATAATGATAAAAGAAAACATCAATATTCTGTCTTTTACTTCGACTATCCACATGTAAAACTAAAAGTCGTTGGAATTTCTTTTTATTTTGTTTGTACAATTTATTAATTGCATCTGTTCTTTGTTTTAATCTTTTTCCTTGGTGTAATGGAATTTTTAAATTAGGATGTACAACTTCATCTTTATCTAATTCTAAAATAACATCATCTCTAATTCCATCATTTTTATCCTTAACAATCAAATAAACGGTTGCTCCATGCTGAATTAATTTCCTTGCTAAACGTAAAGTAACATCATAAGCATACTCGTCTTCACAAAGCAATTTTCCTTTATATTTATCAATTGCTCCAGGATCTGGTCCACCATGTCCAGAAACTAAATAATAAACAGCTCCTTCCAATTTATTATCAATCAGTTTGACATCTTTGTGTTTTTTTCCAAAAATATCATAAGTCATGACAATTTTATTTTTATCCTCTTTTTCCTTTACTTTTTCTACAGGTTTTTTAGCATTTTTATTAATAGGAAGTTTATATTTTCTACCAGCGAATAATTGCTTTTTCTTCCCAATACTTTTCTTATTTAATTTGATAAAAGCATAATAATATTTTCCTGGATCTAGTCCATGTTTTCTTAATAAAGAATATATTCCATCTCCTTTTCTTGCCGTAACTATTAAGTTTTTAGTCTGCCCTTGTACTGTAAAAGAAAAAATTAAGAGTGTTATTAGAATAAATTTCTGGACTATTTTTTTCATAAGTTTTAAGCTAAATATTTTAATATTTAAATTACAAATTTTTGAGTAAAGATTAATAAATACAAGGAGAAAATGACTTATAGATTATATAAGTTCATGAAAAAACAAATATACATTAAATAATTTCTTAAGACTGATTAAACGTTTTTAAGTAAAAATAATTGTTAAATATTAGTTAAACAATCAGAATTAATAGTAATACTATTATATTTGCATAGAATTATTTCAGCAAAAATAAAACTTAAAAATGAACTTAAAGAAAAAACACATACAAATATTGCTTAGAATACTGGTAATTCCAGTGTTTTTGTATGCTTTTTTTATAAAGCCAGTTCACTTTTTTATGGCTGATGAAATAAAATCTTCTTATGAATTAGTAGATTTTGAAGAAAATTCTGAAAAAGAAGTCAAAGAAAAAGAAGTAGAATTCGAATTGTTTTTCGAATTTTCAGATAGTTTTCAGCTTTTAACAAATCAAAATCACAAATTCGATAATTATAACTTATTCAAAAAGAGACAACTCTATTCTAAAATCGTCTCACCACCACCAGAATTATCTTAATGAATTTGTCGTAATAATTCCATCAAAAACCAATTTGATAGGAAATATGCGTCGCTGCAATTTATTTTACAAAATCTTTTAGTGAAAAAAATAGAATAATCATCCTAAAAGATAAGGTGTTAATCGATTCATTCAATTTTTTATTCAAAAATCTCTGGCTACACTCAGAGCTGGTAATCTATGAACAAACAAATAAAAATTTCATGGAAGCGTTTGGTTGGAATGCTTTCACTTGATAAAAGAGATATCAAACAAATCTGTTATTACGCAATTTTTGTCGGAATTGTTTCCTTGTCGATTCCTTTGGGAATTCAAGCAATTATTAATCTTTTACAAACAGGTCAAATCTCCTCTTCTTGGGTAGTTTTGGTTGTTTTAGTAACAATTGGTGTTGCTTTTCAAGGAGTTTTACAAATGATGCAGATTCGAATTTTAGAAAATATTCAACAAAAAATATTTACAAGAACTTCTTTTGAATTTTCTTATCGATTTCCAAAAATCAATTGGAAAGCTTTTCAAAAGAAACATACATCTGAATATGCCAATTATTTTTTCGATGTAGTTGGAATCCAAAAAGGTTTATCAAAGATTTTACTTGATTTTCCAGCAGCATTATTACAAATTGTATTTGGTCTGCTTTTGCTTTCCTTTTACCATTCTTTTTTCATCTTTTACGGTTTGTTATTTGTTTTCATCATTTATTTTCTTTTCAAATATTCCATTGAAAAGGGATTAGAAACGAGTTTGGAGGAATCAAATACAAAGTATAGTGCTGCTGTTTGGATTCAGCAAATTGCTTCTCAAGTGCGAAGTTTTAAAACTTCGAATAGCGAAGAATTTATTTTAAATCGAAATAATGAATTGACAGATGCTTATTTAAAATCAAGAGAAAAACATTTCCGATTATTATTATTTCAATTTAAAAAAATGATTGCTTTTAAAGTTTTCATTACTGTTGGATTGTTATTAATTGGTGGAATTTTGGTTTTAAATCAAAAACTAAATATCGGTCAATTTGTTGCCTCTGAAATTATCATTTTAATGATTATTAATTCTGTTGAAAAAATGGTTACAGGATTGGAATCTTTTTATGATGTTTTAACTTCTTTGGAGAAAATCGCTTATGTGGTTGACAAAGATTTAGATGAAGCTAAAAATCCAGATATTCAAGTTTTCAAAGAATCGAATAACAAATTGGAAGTAAAATATATTCCAGAAATGGATTTGCAACAATCGGTTTTTGAACAAGGAAAAACATATATTTTACAAAGTGATTCTAGACATACAGAATCGATGTTTTTTGAAATATTAAGTGGTTTTTCACAAAAGTCAAAACAAGCTATTTTACTAAATGATATTCCTTTTTCACAACTAAATACAGTGGAATATCAAGAAAAAGTAGCAACTGTTTTTGCACAAGAAATGCCATTTAAAGGAACAATTTATGAGAATATTTCCTTCGGAAATAAAAATATTTCTAGAATGGAAGTTTTAGAATTATTAGAAAAATTAGGCTTAAAATCTTTTATACAAAATTTAGAAAATGGTATAGAAACTTTGATTCAACCTTATGGAACAAATTTGCCAGATGCTGTAGCGAAGAAAATTTTATTAGCTAGAGTAATCATGATGAAACCGAAAATTTTGATGTTAGATCATATTTTTTCGCATATGTCCAAAGAAGAATCTCAAGAGATTATTGCATGTTTAGAAGAAGAAAAGAAATGGATTTTGCTGATTGCAAGTAACCATGATTTTTCAAAACATAAAGATGCAATTCCAGTTTCTGTTAGAGAAAATTCATTGAATTTAATTACTAAAAATTAATAACAGTCATCTTTTCCCACTTGTTGAGTTGGAGTTTTTACGAAAGTGAAACTCCAAACTCTTCAAGGTTTATGTATAAAGAAAGATTTAAAGAAAAAGAATTATGCTTAATATATCGAGAAATAAAAATATCAATAAGAAGGAAGTTGATTTGCATAAATTTTCTTCTTTTCAAAGAATAAAAAGAAAGAAAGACTACAAAATATTCAATCGTTTTTTGATTGCTTTTTCATTAATTATTTTAATCACACTGTTTTTACCTTGGACACAAAATGTAAAAGGAAGTGGATTTGTAACTGCACTTTCACCTGATCAAAGACCGCAAACGATTCAATCACCAATTCCTGGAAGAATTGAAAAATGGTTTGTAAAAGAAGGAGATTTTGTGCAAAAAGGAGATACGATTTTGTTTATTTCTGAAATTAAAAACGAATATCAAGATCCAGAATTATTAGAAAAAACAGTAGAGCAAAAAGAAGCAAAAAGTGCGTCAATTCTTTCCTATAAAGAAAAGCAAAATGCTTTAAAAAAGCAGATTCAAGCTTTAGAACAAGAGCGAACGAATAAGATTGCACAAACAAAAAATAAGCAAAAACAATTGGCTTTGAAATATGAGAATGACAGTATTTATTTAATTGCTTTAAAGAATAATGTTGATATAGCTAAAATCCAATTAGACAGAACAAGTTCTCTTCATAAAGAAGGTTTAAAAGCCAAAAAAGATGTTGAAGAGAAAAATTTAAAATGGCAAGATTCGAAAGCAAAATATATTTCTCAGCAAAATAAAATGAATATCACACAAAATGAAATTCAAAATGCAGCTTTTGAAATTAGCAAATTAAAGGCAACTTATTTAGATAAAATAGCAAAATTACAAGGAGAAATTTTTAGTGTAGAATCTGTTTTATTAAATACAAAAGCACAAGTTTCAAAATTAGAAAATCAAACAGCTAGTTATAAAATTCGTCAAGATCAATTATATATTACTGCTCCACAAAAAGGAATAATCAATCGAGCGATTCGAGTAGGAATTGGTGAAGCATTTAAAGAAGGAGAAAAGTTGGTTAGTATTATGCCGATAAATTATGATTTGGCTGTAGAAACTTTTGTAGATCCAATTGATTTGCCTTTGATTCATGTTGGAGGTGAGGTGCGAATTCAGTTTGAAGGTTGGCCAGTTTTATTTTTTAGTGGTTGGCCGAATACTTCTTATGGAACTTTTGCTGGAAAAGTTGTGACAATTGAATCTTTTATGAGCGAAAATGGAAAATTTCGTTTGTTGGTTGTTCCAAATGAAAATGATAAAGAATGGCCAAAAAACGTACGAATTGGAACAGGAGCAAATACAGTTGCTTTGTTAAATGATGTTCCGATTTGGTATGAATTATGGCGACAACTTAATGGTTTTCCAGCAGATTTTTATAAACAAAATGTTGAAAAAAAGAATAAAGAGAAGAAAAAATGAAGTGGATAATTAGTGTTTTCGTTTTATTGTTATTTCAGTTTTCTTTTGGACAAGAAAAATGGAGAGATACATTATCTTTTGAGGAATTTATTTCGATTGTAAAAAAACAACATCCTTTAGCTAAGCAAGCTGATTTGAAAATTCAAGATGCAGAAGCGAAATTGTTAAAAGCAAAAGGATTATTTGATCCAAAATTAGAATCAAATTTTTCGCAAAAAGAATTTAAGAATACAAAATATTATAAAGAATTTTCTTCGACTTTTAAAGTTCCATTATGGTATGGAATTGATGTAAAAGCAAATTATGAAGATAATGATGGAAAATATTTAGATCCGAGTTTGACAGTTCCAGATAATGGATTATATGCGGTTGGAATTTCAGTTCCTTTAGCTCAAGATTTTATCTTTAATAAAAGAGATATTTCTGTAAAAAAAGCTAGAGAATATGGAAATTTAGCAAAAGCGGAACAACAAAAATTGGTTATTGATTTATTATCAGATGCAAGTTTGGCTTATTTTCTTTGGTATAAAACAGATTTAGATGTTGTTGTTTTTCAGAATTCTTTAGAAAATGCAAAAACGAGATTTGAAGCAACAAAGAAAAGTTTTTTGGAAGGAGAAAAAGCAGCCGTTGATACTTTAGAGGCGAAAATCAATTTAGATAATCGAAGATTGGATTTAGAAAATGCTTATTTATCAAGAAATAAAGCGAAATTAAATGTTAGTAATTATTTGTGGATTAATGACATTCCAATGGAAATTCAAGAAGAAATTTTACCTTCTGAAATAGATTTGGAAGAATGGCGATTGAGAACATTTTCAGCTTTAGAAAATCAAAATATCATTGAAAATCACCCGAAAATTCAAATGTTAAATTCAAAATTAGATATTTCAAAGTTTGATAAGAAATTGAAGAAAAATAAGTTATTACCTAAGATAAATTTAGAATATAATTTTTTGAGTTCTAATTTTGATGAAGGTGTACAAGCTTTAGATGTAGATAATTATAAATTTAAAGTAAAATTTAGTTTTCCAATATTTTTGAGAAAAGAAAGAGGAGAATTGAGAATAATTAAGAATAAAATTCAAGATTTAGAATACCAATCGAAATATGAAACTTTAGTTTTACAAAATAAAATAACAGCATATCAAATTGAGTTAGAATCTGTTTCAAAACAAAGAGAAATTGCGATAATAAACACAAAAAACTATGAGAAATTAGTAAAAGCAGAAGAACGAAAATTTTTCTTAGGAGAAAGTGCTTTATTTACGATTAATTATCGAGAGCAAAAATGGATTGAAGCGCAATTGAAAAATAATATTTTGTTATATAAATTAATGAAATCTAAAATAAGTTTATTACAAACTGCTGGAATAGTTTTATAAAAAAAAGAGGCTTTTTAGGCCTCTTTTTTAATAATAATATAAAAACTTATTATGTTGAAAATTGCGTTCTGATTTTACAAATTAATAGATACAGTTGCTAAAATTGAACTTGTATTTACTTTTAATTTAGTTAAGTCCACTTCTTGATATTGTGGGTAAAAATCATAATAAGTATCGTATTGTAAATTTTGATAAGCTAAATCAACTTTTACATTTCCAAAATTATAACCTAAACCAAAAGTAATTCGATTTTTATCTTCTGAACTTGTTGCATTTTTAAATGGACTTTGCTCATAATTATAACCTCCTCTAAGGCTAAAGTTTTTAATTCTCCATTCTGTACCAACTCTTAATTGCGAAACTCCATTTAAATAATCCTCAAAGAATCTATTTTCATCTCTGAAGCTATCATATGGATCATCTAGTTTGATATTTCTATAATTTTGATATGTATAATCCACACTGATTAATCCTTTTTTTCCAAAAATATAAGCAAAACTCAAAGTAGTTTTACTTGGAGTTCTTAAATCATAATCGAAAAAGTTAGGATCAAAATTATTCACATAAGTTGTTTCATCAATACTATAATATTTTCTTTCAATATCATGTGCAGCTTCTGAAACAGAATACCATGTTGGAGATTGGTAAGAAAGACCTAAACGAAATTCCTGAATTGGTTTATAAATAATACCAACTCCAAGAGAAACTCCATTTGCACTTGTTTCTAAAAGCTGATCCAAAGTTGCATCTAATTCGTTTCCTTCATTATCATCATTGAATTCTTGAAGAATTACATTTTGACGATAATCTGTTGCATAAGTTGTAATAGAACCTCCGATTTGGAATTTTTCATTTATTTCTGCTGCAACAAAGAATTCGTATTTATTTTTCTGTCCATCATTCACATTTTGAAATCTTTGTCCAGTTGTATATGTATATGGTTGATTTTCTCCATCTTGATCATAAGTAAAAGTTGCAAAACCACTGTTTCCATTTGCTCGCCAATTATTTTCATAATCACTTGCTAGTGTATAATTTACACCAAAAGCAACTTTATACCAAGTACTAGAATTATATTCTGTCACAAAAACAACACCTGCTTGCTGTAAGTTAAAATAGCTTTCATCAGAAGTGTTTGTTGTTCCATAATAATTTGATTTTAAAGATGTAGATCTTAAACCAATTGTTCCAGAAAATTGAGAATCCATAAAAACTGCAGCACCAGCTGGATTAATCGAAATAGCAGAAATATCTCCACCTAATGCACCAAAAGCTCCACCCATACTAACGAAACGAGAAGTACCGTTTAAATCTTCTGTAGTGAATAAGTTTCCAACATCTGTATAACTAGAAATCTGTGCTTTTGTTTGATATCCAGCAAATATAATAAGTGCTAATGCTAAAATTTTTTTCATAGTTGTGTCAAGTTAAAAATTAAAAATCTAGATAAAATTACCTTCTTGAACCACCTCTTGATGATCCTCCACTTCTAGAAGAACCTCTGTTGTAAGTTCCACTGTTGTTTCTGTTGTAATTGTTACTACTTCTAGATTTATATTGATATTCATTATTTCTTCTAGAAGATCTATTATAATCATTTCTTTTGTTATAAGAATCATTTCTCTTATTATAACTGTTCGATCTTGAATTAGATCTAGTGTTATTTCTATCTTTTTGAGAATAATTATAATTTCTTCTACTGTTGTTTTGTGTAGAATTGCTTCTAGATTTTGAATAATTTGGTGAAGAAGTACCTCTTTTATTGTTATAAGTTGCAGAACTTGGTCTTTTACTTCTAGAATAATAGTCTGAAGTTCTTGACGTACCTCTTTTATTGTAATAATTAGTATTTCTTTTTCCGTAATAATAGTTTGTATTACGGTAAGGAGAATGATAATATCCAGGATTTCTGTGATAATTATAATATGGATAAGGTCGGTTCCAATGATTCCAGCGATTCCAACGATTCCAATAACGGTAAGGGTAGTAACCTGCGTAATAATACGGATTATATGGATAATAGAAATCTGGATAAAATCCAAATCCTACACCCCATCCACCAAAGGAATTCCAATATAAATAATCATAAGTTGGGTAAGTGTAAACATTAACATTTACATTATCTGTATAACCCCAAGGAGCTTCAGAACCTAAATTATTTGGCTGGTATTCGTAAACTGTTTCACTTACAGTTTCACCATTTTCATTTTCTCCACCTTCTTCTTCACTTGAATAAGCATCAATATCTGTAAAGATTTGATTATTCTGTTCTTGTTGGTTTTGAACTTCCTGTAATTTATATGAAAAGTAGTTTTGTGAATTGTTTGTTGAATTTGAGTTATTTGTTGAATTATTAGAATTATTCTGCTCAGAATCTGGAGTTTTATCAAGATATGTATAATTATCATTTGTATTTCTCTCGTATGTATTGGAATCATCCGAGACATATCTTTTAGATGGAGATGCATAAATTCCATCATTATCAGAATATTGAGAATTGTCGATGCTACCGCATGAAACTATTGTCATTGCGAGGGACGCAAAAACAAAGAAACGGAGCTTTTTCTTTTTTTTAAAATCTGAAGCTTTCATAATCCTTATAAGTTTTTATTGTTGAAGAAATCAAAATTAATTAATTTTGTCCAAAATTTTATCGATATTGTGTTAAAAAGCAACAATATTTATGCCAAATAACGTAGGGAATGAGTAAGAAACTAATTAAAAGAGAAGACGATTATTCTAAGTGGTACAATGACTTAGTAGTAAAGGCAGACTTAGCTGAAAACTCAGGTGTAAGAGGTTGTATGGTGATTAAACCATATGGTTTTGCAATCTGGGAAAAAATGCAAGCTGAATTAGACAGAATGTTCAAAGAAACTGGACACGAAAACGCATATTTTCCACTTTTTGTACCTAAAAGTTTATTCGAAGCTGAAGAAAAAAATGCGGAAGGTTTTGCTAAGGAATGTGCTGTAGTAACACATTATAGACTTCAAAATGATCCTGATAACAAAGGAAAGTTAAGAGTTGATCCCGAAGCAAAATTAGAAGAAGAATTAGTAGTTCGCCCTACATCTGAAGCAATTATTTGGAATACTTATAAAGGTTGGGTACAGTCTTATAGAGATTTACCAATTTTAGTAAATCAATGGGCAAATGTTGTACGTTGGGAAATGCGTACAAGATTATTCTTACGTACGGCGGAATTCTTATGGCAAGAAGGACATACTGCACATGCAACAAAACAAGAAGCTATTGCAGAAGCAGAACAAATGCAAAGAGTTTATGCTGATTTTGCAGAAAATTTTATGGCAATGCCTGTTATTAAAGGTGTAAAGTCAGAAAGTGAAAGATTTGCTGGAGCAGATGAAACTTATACAATTGAAGCTTTAATGCAAGATGGTAAAGCATTGCAAGCTGGTACTTCTCACTTCTTAGGTCAAAATTTTGCCAAAGCTTTTGATGTTAAATTTACTTCAAAAGAAGGAAAACAAGAACATGTTTGGGCAACTTCTTGGGGAGTTTCTACTCGTCTAATCGGAGGTTTAATTATGACTCACTCTGATGATAACGGATTAGTACTTCCTCCAAAGTTAGCACCAATTCAAGTTGTAATTGTTCCTATTCATAAAACAGAAGAACAATTAGATATGATTTCTGAAAAAGCAAACGAAATCATCAAAGGATTAAGAGCTAAAGGAATTTCGGTAAAATTTGACCATAGAACAACGCATAAACCAGGTTGGAAATTTGCAGAATATGAATTAAAAGGTGTTCCTGTGAGAATTGCAATGGGACCAAGAGATATGGAAAACGGAACTCTTGAGATTGCAAGAAGAGATACTTTAGAGAAACAAAGTATGGCACAGGAAGGAATCGTTGAGCATATCGAGAAGCTTTTAGAAGAAATTCAAGAAAACCTTTATACAAAGGCTGTAAACTATAGAAATGAGCATATTACAGAAGTAAATTCTTTTGATGAATTTAAAGAAGTAATTGAAAATAAAGGCGGATTTGTTTCAGCACATTGGGATGGTTCTATTGAGACAGAAGAAAAAATCCAAGAGCTTACAAAAGCAACGATTAGATGTATTCCTTTGAGTTTCAAAGAAGAAGATGGAGTTTGTATTTTTTCAGGAAAACCATCTAAGAAAAGAGTGTTATTTGCAAAGGCATATTAACATTAAAAAAAACAAAAAAAGTTTTAAAAATTTCTTGTAGAAATAAAAAAAAGATTTACTTTTGCAACCGCAAATCGAAAGAAATGCGGTTGTTTTTTAACAATTTGTTCTTTGAGAATTTTAAAAAAAGTTTTAAAAGATATTTTGAGATTAAAAAAAAATATTATATTTGCACCGCTTTAGAAATAAAGACAAATATAAAATAATGGTCCGTTCGTCTAGGGGTTAGGACGCCAGGTTTTCATCCTGGTAACAGGGGTTCGATTCCCCTACGGACTACGATTTTTTAATAACTTTAATGGTCCGTTCGTCTAGGGGTTAGGACGCCAGGTTTTCATCCTGGTAACAGGGGTTCGATTCCCCTACGGACTACGATTTTTTAATAACTTTATAATGGTCCGTTCGTCTAGGGGTTAGGACGCCAGGTTTTCATCCTGGTAACAGGGGTTCGATTCCCCTACGGACTACAACTTGTAAAAATATATAACTAAAATGGCAAATCATAAGTCAGCGCTTAAGAGAATAAGAAGTACAGAGACTAAATATCTTAGAAATAGATATTACCACAAAACTACAAGGAATGCTGTAAGAAAATTACGTGCAACTGAAGATAAAGCTGTTGCAGAGGAGTTATTCCCATCTGTGGTTTCTATGTTAGATAAGTTAGCAAAGAGAAACATTATTCACAAGAATAAAGCAGGAAACTTAAAATCTAAATTAGCTAAACACGTAGCTTCTTTATAAGATTTTAATTACGATAAAGAATTTGAACATGTTAAGGTAAATCTTAACATGTTTTTCTGTTTATACATACTTCATTTTATTTAAAAGTATTTTCTTTTAAATTAATATATTTCAAACTTCACTTTTTAAAAATTTTATTTTGACATATCAAGAGACAATTAATTGGATGTTTTCTCAATTGCCAATGTATCAGCAAAAGGGAAAAACTGCATATAAAGCAGATTTATCAAATACGATAAAATTGGTTGATTTTCTTAAGAATCCTGAAAAAAACATTCGAGCAATTCATGTAGCAGGAACAAATGGAAAAGGTTCTACAAGTCATATGATTGCATCTATTTTACAGGAAGCAGGTTATAAAGTGGGTTTATATACTTCACCACATTTAAAGAATTATACAGAAAGAATTAAAATTAATGGAGAAGAAATAGAAGAAAGATTTGTTGTAGATTTTATAGCAGACAATAAACATTTTTTTGAAGAAAATAGTTTGTCTTTTTTTGAAATGACAGTTGGTTTAGCTTTTAGTTATTTCAAAGAAAAAGAAGTTGATTTTGCTGTCATTGAAGTTGGTTTAGGAGGAAGATTAGATTCTACAAATGTTATTCATCCAGAAATTTCAGTGATTACAAATATTGGAAAAGATCATATTCAATTTTTAGGAGATTCTTTACCAGGAATTGCAAAGGAAAAAGCTGGAATTATCAAAGAAAATGTTCCAGTTGTAATTGGAGAATATCAAGAAGAAGTTTTTCCTGTTTTTGAAGCAAAAGCAAAGAAAGAAAATGCAAAATTATATTTAGCAGAAAAAGAAATAATAGAAAATTATAAAACAGATTTATTAGGTTCTTATCAGCAAAAAAATTTAAAAACAGCTGTTCAAACAATCAAAGTTTTAAAAGATTTAAATAAAATAAACATTAGTGAAAATCAATTAAAATTAGGTTTAACAAAAGTTGTTGAAAACACTGGTTTAAAGGGAAGATGGCAGATTTTACAAGAAAAATCTCCAAAAGTGATTTGCGATACAGCACATAATAAAGAAGGATTGTTTTACACCTTAAAACAACTGGAAGAAGAAGATTTTGAAAATTTACATATTGTTTTAGGATTTGTAAATGATAAATCTGTGGAAGAAGTTTTGACAATGTTTCCAAAAGATGCAATTTATTATTTCTGTAAACCAAATATTCCAAGAGGTTTGGAAGTTGAAAAGTTAATTGGAATTGCAGAGAAATGTAATTTAAAAGGAAAAAAATATATTAGTGTTTCTGAGGCTAAAAATGCCGCTTTAAAGCAAAGTTCTGAAAAAGATGTGATTTATATCGGTGGAAGTACTTTTGTAGTCGCAGAAGTAGTTTAAAATAAAAAAGTGTCCTATGAAAGGACACTTTTATTTTTTTTGGAAACTATTAATTCTTTTATTTGAAGCGCATTTTGTTGCGTATTAAATACTCTCAATCCTTCTTGTCTTTGTTTGAATTCTTCTTCTGTAAATTCTTTTTTGGCTAGTTCCATTACTTTTTTTCTAAACTCTTCTTTTGAGTTTGCTATATGACATAAAGATTCTAAACCTGTATCAGAAATCATTTCATCATTTACAATTGCAAACCGACCAGAAAAGAGAACATTAATCAATTTTAATTTGATTCCAGTTTTTTGAAAAGTTGGTAAAATATTGATGTGAGCGCTTTGGATATAATCATCCAATTCTTGCTGTGTTTTAATTTGAATAAAAGAAATATTTTCATATTTATCAGCAAGTTCCATTAATTTTTTATTTTGATGACTACTAACAATTTTTAGAGGATATTTAATTTTAGAAAAAATATCTATTGCAAATTGCGCAGCTCGCTTATTATCTGCTACTCTTAAATCGCCATGATATAAAGCAAATTTTTCACTACATCCTTTATATTTCATTTGATTGTGTTTATGAAATACAGGAATATATCTTACAGAATTAAATTTCTGATTAAAATAATTATGTTCAAAAGGTGAAATGCTTAAAACATAATCCGTTTTAGACAATATATCTTCATAATTTTTTAGTCGAAATGATTCCAATAAAAAGAAGTATTTCTTCAATTTATTCGTTTCACTTTTATACAAACCATTGTAATAATTATGTTCGATATTATGTGCTCTAATCAGCGTAATTCTATCCGAAAAATGTTCTAAAAGTGGTGCTGTTGTGTGTAAACCTTCAAAAAGTATTGGTGCTTCATTCGTTTTAATATTTTTTATAAGATCATCGCTATATCTAGATTGTATAAGAAAAGGTTTTCGTGAGATAAGTTTGGATAGAGAGTTATTTCTAGGATAATAAAATACTTTTTTACAATATTTTTCTAGTTCTTTTTGTTGACCTCTACCATATTCAAAAGTATGTAAAAAAATCTCAACTCCAATTTCGGAAAGTGCTTTGAGTTTGTAAAAAACATCAATTACACCTCCATAATTCGCAGGGTATGGAACATCAAAAGAAATGATATTGAGTTGTAATTTTTTAGATTTCATTAAAAATAGTTAATAATTTGGTTGATTCATGATTCCAGTTTAGATCTTTTTTTGCCTTTTGTAATTGTTGTGTAAAAGACCTAATTTCAAAACTCATAATTTGTTTTGCTATTGTTTCAGAATCTCGTTTTTTTATAATCTCACCGATATCATACTTTTTAACAATATTTGCCATTTCTGGTAAGTTGGAAACAAGAACTGGAATTTCTGCGTGAATATAATCAAAAAGTTTGTTAGGCAACGCAAATTTATAGCTCATTCCTAAGTCTTCTTCAAAGCTAAGACCGATGTGAGCTTTTTGTGTTAGAGTTTTGAGTTTTTTAGGAGTAATTTTTCCTAAAACTTTAATACGATTTTGTAGTTTTTTTTCTTGAACAATAGATTGAATTTTGTTCATAATATCGCCATCTCCAGCGATTAATAAAATATAATTTGATGGAAGAAAATCCATCATTTCTATCATAAGTTCTATTCCTCGTCCTACATTAATAGCACCTTGATAAATAATTACTTTTTTATTGTTTAAATCTAATTCGTCATTTGTATATTCTTCTGTTTTTGGATTTAAAAGAGGAACATTTCGAATGACTTTAAAATTGGAATTATACTTTTTATTATAAAAATCAGCAATCGAATTACAAACTGTATAAGAATGCTTTATTTTTGGTAAAATAGCTTTTTCCAAGGATTCCCAAATAGCCTTTGACTTAGGTCTATGAATTAATTCTGGCACTTCTGTGAACAATTCATGACTATCATAAACTAAAGTTGTATTCGAAATTTTGGAAACGAGATAATTACCTAAAATAGTATCAAGATCATTAGAAAGTAGAATATCTTTTTTAGTGAAAAGAAGCTTCCAAAATAATCGGATATTATATTCTAAATAAAATAATTTTCCTTTTTGAAAAAAAAGTCGCATTCGATGTGTTTTGTAACTTCTATTGATAGGAAGACTATTTGGTAATTTTCTCCCTATCAATAAAACATCATAATCATTTTGAAAAAGCGTATTTGCTACTTTTTCTACTCGTTGATCTGTAACTAAATCATTGATTACTGATATTACAACTTTTTTCAAAAATTATTTGTTTTGATTCATAAATAAGGCTACGAATCTACTCTTTTTTCAGAAATAAATAGTATAAATTAGTAATAAAAATAAAACCGTTAGTTATTACAATAGGCCAAGCAATATCAAGAAGAACTCCATAAACTATAAATGTAAAACAACCTAAAGTATTCACAATACGCAAAGAACGCATATTTTTAAGAGTAAAAGCAATGATTAAAAAAATAGAGGCCAAATATCCTACCATTTCTACATACGTCATATCTATATCCATTTTCTATAATTTCGCGCAAAATTAGAAGTAAATCTGAAATAATGATAGTTAAAACAAAATTTTAACAAAAGAAGATGAATTAGTCTTTTAAAATAGGAAAGTCTATAAAAAAGAAAACCCCACTTGTGTGGGGAAAAATTGCTATGAAAAAGAGGGTAGGAGGGCTCCTACCTGACGACAAATATAAATGCTTTTTTTTAAATAAAATGGATTTTAACAGAAAAAAATAAAATTTAACATTATGTGAAGCTTTAGAAATAATTAGCAAAGTACTTAATTACTGTTAGACTTTTGTAATAATAATTTAAAACTTATTGATAATCAAAAGTGTATTTATTTAGGAATAAAGAAAATTAAAATTTAAAAAAAATAAAATCAAATTACAAAAAAGAAAGAAAAGTTGAATTTTAACATTTTGGAATTTTAAAGAAGAGGTTTTAAACTAAAATTACAGGTTTTTTAAAAATAAGAAAGTTTATAAAAAAGAAAACCCCACTCTAATGAGCGGGGAAAAATTGCTATGAAAAAGAGGGTAGGAGGGCTCCTACCGGTTACAAATATAAATATTTTTTTCTAAATAACAAAAATTACTTTTTAAAAATACGCTTATTTTTTATAAGCGTATTCTTTTTAAAACCTTTTGTGCCCTGAGAATTCCATTGCTTCTCCTTTACCAAACCCGAAGCTAACTCCGAATGTTACAAACCTTCCTCTTTGGTAAGTGCTAGTAACAGTTGTTCCATTAATATCTCTTGTAAAATCAAATGTTCTTGAAGCAAATAAATCACGTACACTTAAATTTAACACCATTCGTCCTTTTAGTATTTTTTTACGTAATCCGACGTTGGCAAACATATTATCCTCATTCTCTCCTTGAATTGTCTGATATTTTGATCTGTAATCTCCACTAAGTTCTAAATCAACAGAAGCTGGAAGTTTAAATTTTCCTGTTACCCTTGTTGTAAAACGATCTCCTGTAAAATCAAAAGATGTGTCTTCATATTGTCCTTTTCTATCAAAATAATTATAATTAAAGTTCCCTGTGAATGTAAACCATCTGAAAGGATTGTATTTTAAATTTAATTCCAATCCAGTTGCTCCATTTGTTCCAATATTTTCTGGCTGTGAAATGAATACCAATCCATCTGTTGTACTGATTCTTTCCATTACATCTGTTGTGTATAAATGATAAACTCCAAGATTTACATTTCCTTTATGAAACTTGTAAATTGCTGTAAACTCATAAGAATCTGTAAATTCTGGTTCTAAATTTGGGTTTCCTGTTGAAATATTATATTTATCTCTAAAAGAAGTAAACGGATTTAAATTCCAAAGATTTGGTCTACGAATTCTTCTAGAATATCCAGCTTGTACAGAAAAATCATCATTAAACTTAAAAGAAGAATGTAAGCTTGGGAAAAGATTTGTATACTTTTGATCATTCGATTCGTTTGTGTTTTTCAATAATGTTTTCACATTCGTGTCTTCCAAACGAAGTCCTAACATAATTCCCCATTTTTTACCCTCATAAGAAGTTGTTCCATAAACTCCTAAAACTTTTTGATCATAATCAAAAATGTTTGTAAAATTTGGATCAATAATAAATTCTCCATTTTCTAAATTAGAAACTGCATAATCATTCGAAACATCATTCATATCATATTGAAAACCAGTTTCAAATTTGTTTTTTTCCAAAAATGGATGTGTATAATCTAGTTTAAAAGAATATTCAGCTTCTTTAAAATCAGTTCTAGTTTTTTGTAAATCTGTACTTGAATCTGCATATAAATCTTCAAATAATGACTCTTTATCTTTTCCAAAGAAAGAACCTGTTGCACTCAATAAAAGTGAATGTTCTTTATGATCTTCAAAGTCTTTTTTATACTGTAAATCGTATTGCCACTTTGGATTGGTTGCTGTTGTATTTTCAAAACGATATGATGTTTCGTCTAAAATATTTGAAAGGTAATTATAATAAGTAAAATCAGAATTTTCACTCTCATCTTCAAATGCAAAATTTCCCGATAAAGTAATCACATTATTTTCATTGATATGATAATCTGTTCCTAAAACAACATTGTAAAATTTTTCATTTTTATCACCTTCACCATCGATAAATAATCTTTCTGTTGCTGTTGCGTTTGTTCTTTCTGATTCAAAAGGGAAAGTTCTTCTTCCAATTCCAAACTGACTGAAAATATTGAATTTTTCTGTTCTTTTGTTTAAACTTAATCCAACACTATGATTATTTGGCGAACCTGTATTTAAAGTTACAGATCCATTTAAACCTTGTTTTTCTTCCTTTTTTAAGATTAAATTGATAATTCCTGAAGTTCCTTCTGCATTGTATTTTGCTGATGGATTTGTAATTACTTCCACTTTTTCAATCATATCTGCTGTAATCGTTCCTAAAGCATTACTATCTCCATTTGTCAAAACAGAAGGTTTTCCATTTATCAAAATTTGAACACCTTGACTTCCTCTTAAACTTATGTCTCCTTCAATACTAACATTTACCGAAGGAACATTATTTAAAACTTCCATCGCGCTGGCTCCAGAACTGATCAAATCTTTTCCAACATTGAAAACTTTTTTATCTAATTTAAATTCTGTTTGCGATTTTTCTGCAATAATTGTTACATCTTCTAACGTTTCTACATCAGCTTTTAAAACAATTTTACCTAAATCTGCTTGCTTATTATTAGTTGAATAATTTTTGATTGTTTTTGTAGTAAACCCCATAAAACTTATTTCAATATAAAAATTGGGATTGTTACTAAGTATTTCAAAAGTTCCATCATCAGAGGTTGTTGTTCCTGTAATGTTTTCATTTGTTGTTTTATCTTTCACGATAATTGTAGCAAAAGCAATTGGCTCTTGGTTTGCTTCTTCGACAACTTTTCCTACAATTTGAATATTTCCTTTTTGTGCGATACTTTGCTGTATTCCGAAAATCACAAAAACGAAAAATAACATATGTGTTACAAATCGATTCATTCTACCTGTTTTATAAAATTATATTCAAAAGTCATTTTTTTTGAAATAACCAGAAAAAAGAATCGATAAACGACCAAAAAAGTTGGGTGAACATCGAAATTCTAATTTTATTGAAAAATTTATAGCTTTGAAGAAAAAAATGAATTTGACAATTACAGCCTATTCTACAGGCTTATTTTCTACATGGATTTTTATCGAAGAATTAGGAATTTTATTAGATGCTGGTGATGGTGTTAGTTCTGGTTTATTGCAAAAAACGAGAAAAATTAAACAAGCTTTTATTACACATCCAGATCGAGATCATATTATGGGATTATTTCAATTGAATCCATTAAGCGCAAGAGAAGGTTATCCAAAAATTTATTATCCTAAAGATTGTGGTTCTTTTCCATATATGCGAGATTTTCAGAGAAAATTCGATGTGCAAAATAATTTTGTTGAATGGAATCCGATTGAAAATTTAAGTGAAATTCCTGTTCGCAAGGATTTTTATGTAAAAGCAATTCGAAATGAACACATCAAAGCTGCTCCAGAAATTTCGAAAAGTTTGAGTTATAAACTCTATGAAACAAAGGAAAAATTAAAGAAAGAATATGTTGATTTAGATAAAAAAACATTGCAAAATTTATTTCAAAAAAAAGGAAAAGAAAATCTTGTGAAAACTATTGAAACGAATATTCTTTCTTATTCAGGTGATACACCTGTAGATGATTATGAAAAATGGAATGGCTCGAAAATTTTAATTCATGAAGCTACTTTTTTAGAAAATTTCGATGATATTAAAATTAACAAAGAAAATAAGCATAGTAAATTGGATGAAGTTTTAAAAATGGTTTCTGAAATTGAAATTGAACAATTGATTTTGTGTCATTTTTCTTCAAGATATTATAAAGAAGATATTGATAAAAATATCTTAGAACTCTGTAAAAAATATCAAATTAAAATTCCAATTCGAGTGATTTACCCAGGAGAAATTCACCGAGATATTTTAAATCAAAAACCTGTAAATTATTAAAAATGTTCTCGTAAAAGAGGCATACTCATACAATGTGTTCCTCCTCTGGCTCTGGAAAGTTCAGAGGATGGAATTGTAATAAATAAATTTTCTACTGTTTCTGGATTAAACTTTCCTGTAAGAAAATCTTCTATGATTTCTGTTGATTTTCGAACTGAAAATCCTTTTTTTCTAAATTCTTCTAATGTTTTTTCATTTCTATCATAACCAATTACAACACCTTCTTTTAATGCTAATAAATTGCAAGAGTCTGTCCATTGCTCTCTTTCATCAAATGGGAATTTTTTTCCTCCACTATAAATAAAATCAATTTCTTCCGTGCAACCAAAATCTTCTTTACTGATATTTTTACATAATTCTTTTATCGATTCAAATTCTTCAACAATTACACCTTCTTCGCAGTTTTTATATTGTTTTACCAATACTTTCTTTTCTTTTGTTTTAGGAATTAAATCTCTTTTAATTTCATCCAATTCTATTTCTGGAGCACAAAGTGGTTGGTATAAAAGCCAAAGATTTCTTTTTACTTGCGAAAAAATAGTATCAATATGCATACAATTACGTTTATTCGGAATTTGAATTACAGAAACTTTCTGAACATCTGTTTTCCTTTGATAAAATAAAGTGTCAATTAATGCATGAATTGCATGTGAAGTCGTACGCTCACTACAACCGACAATCAAATGATTTTTATGAATCATCAACACATCTCCTCCTTCAATGCAAACTTTTGCTTCTTTCTGTTCTTTTTTGGTAAGTAAAGTAAAATTATCATTTTCATGAATGAAAATCAATGGTTTCTTAGAACCAAACAATTCTTTTCCAATAAATTTTGCAAAAATACTTTCTCTTCCACGAGCTTTAAACATGGTTTTACTAATCAATAAATTTTTTCCAATAGTTATACAAATATCTCGAGTAAAAATAAAATTTGGAATCGCAGGAAAAAGATATTTTTCTTCATGATAACCAGTAATTAAAGCTTTTGTCAACTTTGAAGTATCTTTTATTTTTAGTAAATAATCCTTTAAATAAAGCACATTTTCATATACACAAATTGCTTTTACCAATTCGCGTCTGGTTTCTTTATTTTCTAAGACATTTTTTAAAATAGTTTGTGTATCAATTACAAATTCTGAATTGTAATATTCTGGATGATTTGGTTTAAAATAATTCGGACGATTATTTTCAAAATAATCTTTATTTATAGAAGAAATTATTTCTGGAGTAATTTTCTCAGAATCAAGAAAAATCAATAAAACTTTTAAATATTCGTCATATTCTTGTTGCATTTTCTTCAAATCAACAATATCCTCATATAAAAGTTCTTGTGCTTTTTTAGGTGTAATTTTTCCGATTCCTCCGTCTGGACTATGTATTAAAATTCTTCGTAATCTTCCAATTTCCGACTGTACTTCTATGGGTGTTTCCATAATTCCAAAAGATAAAGTGAATCTTTTGCAAAATTAAGTTATATAATCTTAAATGATTTGGTTTTTAGGTGTTTACAAGTGATTTTTAAGAGTTTTTTTAACGTTTGAAAAGAAATATGAATTAAAGTGAAATTTGATAAATACTAAAGTTTATCTTTGCTTTAAAGTGTTTTATAAAAGAAATTTTTAATAAATGATTGTTTATATTTTAGATATTTTAATTTTCGGTTCTTTAGCATTACTATCATTTTTATTGCTAACAAATCCGTTGAAAATTAACAAAAAAGCAAATTTTTATATTGGTATATTCATGCTTCTTTGGGCTTCTTATTGGGTGGATCAAATTTATTTTGCTCTAACACAAAAACCAATTTCTGAACTTTTAGCTTTCATTTTAAAATTCCCACAATTTCTTTTACCAACTTTCTTTTATATTGGAATTCTGCATTTTACAAATCCGAATTATAAGTTTACCAAAAAGAGTTTAATTTTTATCCCATTACCAATTATTTATTATTCATTATTGATATTTGATTATTTGAAAGCTTTTGATGATGACTGGATTCAGCTTAGTTTGGTTTTAATTCAAGGAATTATTTATATCACTATTTCTTATTTGAGAATTCGAAAACACAAAAAGCAAATTCAACTTTTTTCATCAAATACAACAGAAGTTAATTTAGATTGGTTAGAAAAAGTCATTATTGTTTCTTTATTTTTGGTATTTTCTATGACAATTTTTAATATTCTATTTTATAATTTTCCTTTAAATATTTGGATGAATTTGATTGTTATTTTTACCATTTATTTTATTGCTTATTATATTTTAAAACAAAAAGAAATCTTCCCAATTAATGAAAAACAGAAAGAAGAAATTGAAATAATTCAGGAAGCTCCAATACAAAGTCATGCTAAAAAACAATTAATTTCAGATGAAAAATTAGTGAATTTAAAATCGAAATTAAATACTTTAATGCTGGAAAAAGAGCTTTATTTAGATAGTGAAATCAACTTAATCATTTTGTCAGAACAACTGGAAGTAACTTCACATCAATTATCTTATATAATCAACAATGGATTTAATCAAAACTTCTCACAATTCATTAATAAATATCGTGTTGAAAAAGCAAAAGTTTTATTGCAAGAAAAAGAATCAGACAAATTATCCATGTTAGGAATTGCATTTGAATCTGGATTTAATTCAAAATCATCTTTTAATACAACTTTTAAAAAAATTACTGGAAAAACTCCGAGCGAGTTTAAAAAAGAGCGTTCAGGATTATAATTTTATACTTAAATAAATTATAACTATTTGATTTTTAATTCTTTATGAATTATGTTTAACTTTATAATATGGGATAATTTTCCTTGAGTTTGACGATAATTTTGTGTTTGAATTTTAAATCGAATAAAATGAAAACTCCATTGAATGAGAAATATGCAGTTGTAACTGGAGCAAGTCAAGGCTTGGGAAAAGAGTTTTGCATTGAACTCGCTAAGCGAAAAAACAATCTCATACTTGTTAGTTTACCAAATCAAAATTTAGAAGAATTTTCGGATGAAATTTCTGAAAAATATAATGTGAAAACAGATTATTTTGAAACAGATTTATCTTGTGATGCTAATTTAATTGAATTGACAAATTGGTTAAATGCAAATTATGAAATTCATATTTTAATTAATAACGCTGGAATAGGAGGAACTAGAAATTTTGATGAAGTGGATGTAAACTATATCAATAATATCATCCAAGTAAATGTAAAAGCAACTTCTATTTTAACACATCAATTGTTGCCAAATTTAATGAAACAAAGCAATGCTTATATTTTAAATGTTTCAAGTATGGCAGCGCATACACCAATTGGTTATAAAACAGTTTATCCTGCTTCAAAATCGTTTATTCATTCTTTTTCTCTTGGTTTAGCTTCCGAATTAAAAGATACATCTGTTTCGGTTAGTGTAGTAAATCCTGGAGCGATGAAAACCAATCCAGATGTTACTTTTAGAACAGAAAAACAAGGTTTTTTTGGGAAAATAACATTGTTAGAACCACAAAAAGTCGCTAAATATTCCATTCAGAAATTGATGAAAAAAGAACGATTAATTGTGGTAAATCCATTGATGTGGTTATTGACAATTTTACTTCCAAGTAGAATTAAAGTGCCAATTATGACAAGAATTTTAAAAAGAGAAGTAGGAAATGCGTAAGATTTTTGTAACAGGAATAAACGGATTGTTAGGAACAAATTTGGTTCATGAATTACTGGAAAAAGGATTTGAAGTAAAAGGTTTTCTTAGAAATAAAAAGAAGTACAAAGGAAAATTACATTCAAATTTAGAATTAGTAGAAGGAACTTTATTTGATGATTTTACAGAGATTTTAAAAGATATAGATGCTGTAATTCATATTGCTGCTGTAACAGATATGAATTTGTCTTCTTATGAAAATTACTGGGAAATCAACACAAATGCTACAATTCAATTATTTCATGCTGCAATTAAGGCAAAAGTGCAAAAATTTGTGTTTGTAAGTACGGCGAATACATTAGGTTTCGGAACAAAAGGATTAGATGGAACAGAAAAACAACAGATGAAATTTCCTTTTACAAAATCCTTTTATGCAAAAAGTAAAAAAGAAGCCGAAAATCGCTTGTTAGAGAATAAAGATAAAATAGAGACAATTATTGTAAATCCAACTTTTATGCTTGGAAGTTATGATACAAAACCAAGTTCAGGTCAGATTATTTTAATGGGTTGGAAAAAGAAAGTACTATTTTATCCTTCTGGAGGTAAGAATTTTGTACATGTGAAAGATGTCGCAAACGGAATTATTCAAGTTTTAGAACATGGAGTTTCTGGTGAAAAATATCTTTTAGCAAATGAAAATCTTACCTATAAACAATTTTTTCAAAAACTAAATAGCATTACAAATCAACACCCAATAATGATTCAAGTTCCAAAAGGAATTTTGATGTTCGTTGGTTATTTTGGAAATGTTTTACGCTTTTTTAAAGTGAAAACAGGAATAAGTTCTGTGAATATGAAATCACTTTGTATCGAGAATTTTTATTCCAATCAAAAATCAAAGGAAGCATTGAATTTGCAGTATCAACCAATTGAAAATGCAATTCAAGATGCTATTCAATTTTTTGAAAAGTCTAAATCTTAAAATACTATTTATGAAAAAAATATTTTGTATTGTTTTCTGCATTTTAGCTTTAAATGTAGAAGCGCAAACAGGCATGCTACATTCTTTTACAGACTTAAAACAATTTACAGAATTAGCATCCAAAAGTAAATGGGAAGTAGCAAAAAAACGTAAAGGAATTACTTTAAAATATCGAAAATTAAAATTTAGTGATACGTTAGAAGTTCGTGAAATGAAAGCGGAATTTTTTGTAGATGGAACACTTTCTAAAATCTATGAAAACTTGAAAAATCCGAAACAAATTTTGGAATGGAATGTCAATATGAAAGAAGTGAAAGTATTAAAATCTTCAGATTCTGTTTGGGTTTCACATTATGTTTATAAAATTCCACATCCATTTTCGCAACAAGATTTGGTAGCAGAATATGATGCAAAAATGGTAGATGATAATTTGATTATTACTTCTTATGCAAAACCTAAATATATTCCAAGTTTAGAAGATGTTAAGCGAGAAAAATTCTATTTATCAAAATGGGAAGTTATTCCGATGAATTCAGATCAATTTATGGTAGAATTTTCGGTTGTTTCTATTTCAAATTCCAAAATTCCTCGATTTATCAAAGATCCAATTATTCAGAAAAAACTAATTAATTCATTCGTAAATCTCCAAAATCTCTTAAAATCATAATGAAAAACCCCATTAAACTTTTTAAAAGCATTTTTAAAATTGAAGATCATCCAGAGAAAATAGCGAAAGGATTTGCCATGGGTTCTTTTATCGGAATGATGCCAATTCCAGGTTTTCAAGTTTTAGTTTCTCTAGCTTTTGCATCTCTCTTTAAATTAAATAAAAAAGCAGCTTGTGTTGCGGTTTTTAATACAAATTTAGTTACAGGATTATTTATTTTTTCTTTTAATTATTGGCTAGGAAAGAAAATTTTAGGAATTGAATCTGGTTTTACATTTCCTGAAAAATTAGATATACATTTTATTTCTACTATTTTTAAAGCAGGCTCTGAAGTATATATTTCGTTGATTGTTGGCGGAATTGTTACAGGAATTGTATTTGCAATTATCGCATATTACATTCTAAAAAATATTTTATCTCGTAAGCTTAAGCGTGAATATTCAGAATTAAGCTAAAAACAGTTTATACATCGAAAAATGTTGTTTTCATGTTTAAAAATGCTGTTCAACGGTTTTTTGTTTCTAATCCCTTGATAAAGCGTATTTTTGTAATATGAAGTCACGACGTTTTATAAATAAATCAAAAACAGTAAAGGAAATTATTTACCAAACAATAATTTTTATTTTACTGTTTTTATTTTTTTCTTTTGATAAGAAAAATCCGCATTTTCAGTTTTATAAACTGGTTTTCTTCATGAATTATGCTGTGATTGCTTATATCACTAACTATTTTTTGTTGCCTAAATATTTTTACCATAAAAAATATATACACTTTTTTGTAGGCGCAACGATTCTTTTTATTTTTTCAGCTTTAATGGAAGAAGGAGTTTTAGAAGTCATTTATTTTCCAGATACAAGAGGTAAATATTTTCATGGAATTCTTTATAATATCATTGAAATCGTACCAATTTTAGCAATTTTTGTAGGAGCAAAATTTGCTTATGATTCTATTGAGAAACAAAAGCAATTAGAAGAGTTACAATCTTTGGTGAAAGAAAGTGAATTACAGTATTTAAAATCGCAAATAAATCCACATTTTTTATTTAATAATTTAAATAATCTATACGCTTATGCGATAGAAAATTCTCCCAAAACCCCAACCATCATTCTAGAGCTTTCTTCTGTGTTGCGTTATATGTTGTATGATTGTAGAGAAGATTATGTTTCTTTAACAAAGGAAATTGACCATCTGAAAAACTTTACAGAGTTGAGTAAATTACAGATAGAAAATAGAGGAAATATCACTTTTGACATCGATATTGAAAATTCAGATTTTAAGATTGCTCCATTAATCCTAAATGTTTTCATCGAAAATGCTTTTAAGCATAGTACAGCAAGTCAATCTGAAAATATTTCTATCGAAATTTCACTTTTTGTAAATACAGAAGGAAAGCTTCATTTTAGTTGTAAAAATAGTTTTTTAGCAACTTCAAATACAGAAGCAATTTCTGGAGGAATTGGTCTGGAAAATGTGAAAAAACGTTTGAATTTATTGTATCCGAATCAACATAAATTAAAGATTGATTCCGCTTCTGATTTTTATAAAGTAGATTTAGAATTAGAGTTAACCAAATTAAATTCTTAGAAAATGGCTTTACGTTGTATTATCATAGAAGATCAACCTCCTGCACAGCGAATTTTACAGAAATATATTGCTGATTTAGGAAATTTGGAATTGACAGGAACTTTTTCAGATGCGATTTCTGCGATGACTTTTTTGAATGAAAATGATGTAGAAATTATTTTTTTAGATGTGCATTTACCAAAAATTTCTGGGATGGAATTTTTAGAGATTTTAAAAAAAGATACGCAAATCATTTTAACAACAGCTTTTTCTGAATATGCTCTGAAAGGCTATGAATTTAATGTTGTGGATTATTTGTTAAAACCTTTTTCATTTCAGCGATTTGTGAAAGCAGTTTCAAAAGCGGAAACTATTTTAAAAGCAGAAAATAAGGGAGTGAAAACGCAAGCTGAAAATGATTTTATTTTTATCAAATCTGGACATGATTTTATCAAAGTTCTTTTTGAGGAAATTCAATATATAAAATCGGAAGCAGACTACACGGAAATATTTACAAATACGAAAAAGCACCTGACGTCATATCCACTAAAGTTTTGGCTAGAAAAATTAAACAAGAAGCAATTTTGTCAAGTGCATAAGTCGTATATTCTAAACATCCAAAGTATACAAAAAGTTTCAGGAAATCAAATTTTTATAGGAAATAATGTTGCAATTCCATTGGGTAGAGCTTACAAAGAATATTTCCACGAAAATTTTATCAAGAAGATTTAAATTATATGAAAAAGTACGAATTAGTTTCATTTGAAGAAGTTTGGAAAGTTTTAAATGAAAATTATAAAGATGATGATTTTTATGAAATTTCTGGTTATCCTTTTGGACCAAATATTGACCAATTAATAAGATTGTTTTATGAAGACCAAGAATTTCCATTTTTAAATGAAGAAATAAGAGATGAAAAATTGGCAGAATTATTAATTGGGAACCAAAATTTAAATGAAGAAGAATCAATTTATATTTTGATTGATAAATGTTACTCTTTAAGAAAAGTATTTAAAGTGAAAGCAAATTTGTTTTATGAGTTTGTACATGAAATTTTTCCAAGAGATTTCGATGAATCATTTTTTAATAGCGGAGACTTTATTTTAATCACAGAAAAAGAGTTTAAAATTGCTTTTTTACATCATGAAAACCTATTTTCTTCATTTACAATGTGAAATGAAAAACGTTACATAAATCTTTAATTGAATATTGAAAATATAATATAAGATAGAAAGCTATTGAGAAAAAGTAGCTTTTTTACATTAATAATATATATTTGTAAAAAAAATCTAAATGAAATCTTATATTAAATTGCTATGTGCATTATTTATAGTAAATATGTATGCACAAACTTCAGTTGTTGATAATTTGAATAGACCAATCGATTTATCTTTGAGTGAAACAGGTGAAATTTATTTATGTGAATATGGAAATACGGTGGATAGGGGTGAAATTTCAAAATTAATTTTTAATGAAGATGGAACAGTTGACAAACATGTCTTTATTTCAGATATTGTTTATCCACGTGCTATTTGCGTGGTAGGAGATTATTTATATTATCCTTTATATGCAAAACTGTATAGAATTAATATAACGGAACAAAACCCAGTTCCTGAACTAATTTCAGATTCTTGGAATACTAGAGATATATTATTTCATGATGGAATTCTTTATCTAGGAGAAGAAGGAAGGTTAAGTAAAATTGATTTGACACAAGAAAATCTTGTTTTAGAGCATATTTTGGAAGATTTGAATTTTAGTATCCTTTCTCTAGCGATAAAGGATGAATATCTTTATTTTAATCAGGAAAATAATATTTGGAGAATTGATATTAATGAAGAAAATCCTGAACCCTTCGAAATTATTTCTGATATGGAAAAGTCTCCTTATGCAATGATTTTTATAAATAATCAATTGCTAACAGCTACAAGTCATACTTTCCCAGAATCTTCAACATTTATCACATATGGGAAAATTACTCAATATGATATGAATTTTGAAAATACACCATCTTCAACTTTTTTTTATGAAGAAGATTATGATACTGTTTGTTTTTTAGTTAAGGATGAAGAATTATACATGACTAGATCAAAAATTAACTCTGTACAGGAAGTATTTAAAATTACTCTTGAAAATCTAGATATTCAAAAAAATAACACTTTAATAAAAGGTGTTTATCCAAATCCATCCATAGATAAAATTTTTATATCAGGAATAGAAAAAGATTTTACGTATAAAATTTTTGACATAAATGGTCATCTTTTGTTAAAAGGAAAAAATACAAATCAAGAAGAAATTAATATTGATTCTTTGAAATCAGGAATTTATTCTATTATGATTAAATCAGGAAATAGTACACTATTTAAAAAAATTCTAAAAAAATAATATGAAAAAAATTATTACTCTTTTAATTCTAATTAGTTGTTTTAACTTAAAAGCACAAAGAACAAATGTTTTAGATGATTTAAGACATCCAATAGATTTAACTTTAAATCCCGAAGGAAGAATGTTTCTTTGTGAATATGGTGGAGTTTATATTAAAGGAAGAATCTCTGAAGTTGTTTTTGATGAAAGTGGTCAAGCAGAATTATCAGTTTTAGCTACTCTACAACAATACCCTAGATGTATTCAAATCGTTGGAAATGATTTATATTTTGGAAAAGATCATTTATATAAAATTGATATTTCACAAGAAAACCCAGAAGTTGAATTAGTATCGGAAGTTGTTGAAGAATCATATGATTTATTGTTAAAAGAAAACTATCTATACATTGCTGGAAATAACAATATTTTGAAAATGAATCTTGACACCAATGAAATTACAACAGTAATTAGTGGTTTAACAAGAGTTTTGGCTATGGCTTCTAGAGATAATGAACTGTATTTTAGTCAAGGTAAAGAAATTTTTAAAATTGATTTGAATGATGAAGCATCTGAAATGGAGCAAGTAATTGCTAATGTGCCTTTACAACGTGATATTTATGGATTAACTTTCCGATATAATCAATTGATGATTTCTACAAGAGAAAATGTACATTATATGACTCTCAATTTTGAAAATCCTTTATTAATTCATTTTTTTTATGAAAAACATATAAATACACTTGGAATGGTAATTCTTAATGATGAATTATATATGGCAAATGCTACATCAAATGAAGAAATTTATAAAATTAGTGTTAGTACTTTGGATATTGAAGAAAATGAAAATAAAGAATTTAATAAAATTGTTCCAAATCCTTCAACTGATTTTATTAATGTTCTAGGTGTAAATGATGATTTTTCCTACGAAATATATGATCAAAAAGGTCTTTTAGTTGTGAAAGGAGAGAATAAAAAAGAATCTAAAATTGATGTAAGAAAATTAGATTTTGGAATTTATATTTTAGAAATAAAAACAGAAGACAATAGAATTCATAAAATGAAATTTATTAAAAAATAAAAATGAAAAAGCTACTTAATTAATAAGTAGCTTTTTTTATGATTTTCAATATTTCAGGTAAAATATTTTCACTTTTATCTCGAATGATTAGCTTATTCTTTTTGTTTTCTAAAAGCTTGGTGAAATGATTATTTTCTAAATTAATATCTATTACAAAACCTCCATATTTCAAGACATTTCTAGCAATTTGCATAGGAAGATTTGTAGCTCCAGAAGTTCCTAATACAAACAGAACACCAGTATTTTTAGCAACTTTTAAAGCACTATATTTTTTATGTGTTTTTTCATTATAATATTCATCAAACCAAAGTAAATTTGGTCGCATCCAACTTCCACAAGTTTTACATTTTAATTGCGCAATTTCTTGAGAGGTTATATCTTCCTCCAAATTTTTTGGTGAAATAACTTTAGGAATTGGGATTATTTCTTTACAATCATTAGAACATTTCATTTCACGATTATTTCCATGAATTTCAAATAAATTTTCACTTCCAGCTCTTCGATGTAAATTATCGATATTTTGTGTTATTAAATGAAATCTTTCACCAAGCTCTTTTTCTAATTCTACTAAAATTTCATGATTTTTATTTGGCTTCGCTTCTAAAAACATTTTCTTTCGAAACATTGTGAATTGCCAGACTTCTTCTGGATTTTTTAAAAAATATTCAAAAGTTCCAAATTCTT
The DNA here is from genome assembly GCF_015767265.1 of Aureivirga marina. GTDB lineage: Bacteria > Bacteroidota > Bacteroidia > Flavobacteriales > Flavobacteriaceae > Aureivirga > Aureivirga marina. Next base: position 405,951 of record NZ_JADPIB010000001.1, on the reverse strand, counting down.
CTGGTTTATGAAATTTTGTTCCTTTTATCCAAATTCCATCAGATCCGCGATATGTTGGAATTCCACTTGCAGAAGAAATTCCAGCGCCAGTTAAAAAAGTAATTTTATTACGATATTCTTTTTGAAGTACTTTTTCTACAATAGATTGAATTGTTATCTTTTCCATATTATTCCATATTTGAGAAAGTCGTTTTTTTTCCATTTAAATTTAATTCAGACACCGTTTCCCTTCTTCCTATTAAATTGGTTTTTATTTCTGAAACAAATGAATAAGAGATTTGATAAATTTTCAAAATGTTATCTAACTTTTCTTTTTTAGGAATTATACTTTTTCTACTTGAATTATAAAATTTATACGCTCCAGTTCCATATCCGATAATAGTTCCACCAATTAAAAATAAAGACAACGAGATTGTAGAAATGACACCAACTTCAAAAATTCGAATTGTGATAAAATAATTTAAAATCCAAACACCAATCCCAATCAAAGAATAAAAAATTAGATTTGAATAAGCATGTTTTTTCATGTATTTCAAATTTTCATATTCTTGATTAATTTCTACAATTTTTTCTTCTAATTTTTCACCAAATTGAATCTTAGAACATCGATTTTTAAATGTTGCTTTTTCTTTTGTTAAAGAACATGTAATTCCATTTATAAAATCAAAACTTTGTAATTCACAAAGCTCACAATGCATATTTTTATTCATAACTTCTTTTTTTTGCAAATATAAATGAAAAAAATAGTATAAAAATTTTATTATTTAATATTCTGTTATTAAGGTTTTTAAGTTTTATAATTCTGATATTTACTTTAAGATTTAAAAGCTTTTCACATTTTTTTAATACAACGGATTTGAAAAATTCCTACCTTTGCAGATACAAACATGAAGAACTCATGAAATCTGCAACAATTAGAATAGCGTCTTGTTTTTTAGCATTTGTAGTGCTTCTTTCTACGTTTTCATTTACGATAGAAAAGCATTTTTGTGCTGAAGAATTAGCGTCAATTTCTTTCTTTGCAAATGCAGATAATTGTGGAATGGAAGCCGAAGAAGGTGAGCAAAATGCAATTTGTCATCAGGTTTCTAAGAAAAAATGTTGTGAAGATGAAGTTTCAAATCTGAAAGCAACAAATACAGATACACAATGTTCTCATGAAAATATCAAACTTCCAAAGTTAGATTTCATCGCTCCTTTTTTATACACTTTTGTGTTTAATTTTGAAGAAAAGAGTATTGAAATTATTCCTAACAAAAAGCACGATTCCCCACCAATTACAAAGGACAGACCAGTTCTTTTTCAAACTTTTTTACTGTAGGATTTTGTAACATTTTAAGAATTCACATACCATAATGTGTGTGAAATGAATTGTCGTATTCGTATGCGATGTATTCACTTGTTTTAATTTAATTTTTTAATCAAAATAGATGTAAAGTCTGTTTTAAAGAAAATTAGCAAATGTTACATAAGATTATACAGTTTCTAATTAAACATAAATTAGTCTCATTTTTAATAGCCGTAATTATTATCGGTTGGGGAGTTTATACAGCTCCTTTCGATTGGAAAGTTGGAAATATTCAACGAAATCCAGTTGCTGTGGATGCAATTCCTGATATTGGAGAAAACCAACAAATTGTTTATACCAAATGGGCAGGACGTTCACCACAAGATATTGAGGATCAAATTACCTATCCTTTAACTACTTCATTACTAGGGATTCCTGGTGTGAAAACAATTCGTAGTTCATCGATGTTTGGTTTCTCAACAATCTATATCATTTTTGAAGAAGATGTAGAGTTTTATTGGAGTCGAAGTCGAATTCTAGAAAAACTGAATGCACTTCCAGCAAATCTTTTACCACCTAATGTACAACCAACTTTAGGACCAGATGCAACAGGTCTTGGACAAATATTTTGGTATACTCTAGAAGGAAGAGATGCAGAAGGAAATGTGACAGGAGGTTGGGATTTGCATGAACTTCGTACAATTCAAGATTATTATGTGAAATATGGATTGAGTGCTGCAAAAGGTGTTTCTGAAGTTGCTTCTATTGGAGGATTTGTTCAAGAATATCAAGTAGATGTGAATCCGAATGCTTTGCAACAATATAATATTTCACTTGCAGAAGTTGCAAATGCTGTAAAGAAAAGTAATAAAGATGTTGGTGCGCAAACTTTAGAAATTAACAATGTAGAATATATTGTTCGAGGTTTGGGGTATGTAGAATCTATTTCAGATATCGGAAATGAAGTAGTTGTTGCAAATGAAAATACACCAATTCGAATTAAAGATATTGCGAAAGTACAACTTGGGCCAGCAGAACGACGAGGAATTTTAGATAAAGAAGGAGCAGAAGTTGTAGGTGGAGCTGTAGTTGCTCGTTATGGTGCAAATCCGATGGAAGTGATTCAAAATGTAAAACAGAAAATTGAATCTATCGGAAAAGGTTTACCTTCCAAAGTTTTAGCGGATGGAAGAACTTCGCAACTAACTATCGTTCCTTTTTATGATCGAACGGAATTAATTCAGGAAACTTTAGAAACTTTAAACGAAGCTTTAATTCTAGAGATTTTAATTACAATTCTAGTAATTGTTGTGATGGTAATGAATTTACGAGCTTCTTTATTAATTTCAAGTTTACTACCAATTTCCGTTCTGATGGTTTTTATTGGGATGAAATTATTTCATATTGATGCGAATATTGTAGCGCTTTCAGGTATCGCAATTGCTATCGGAACTATTGTAGATTTAGGGGTAATTCTCTCCGAAAATATTATTCAACATTTAGATAAATATCGGGATAAACTTTCTGTAAATAAAATTGTTTATAACGCAACAAAAGAAGTTTCAGGAGCAATTCTAACTGCGGTGATTACAACAATTGTGAGTTTTATTCCAGTATTTACAATGGAAGCAGCCGAAGGAAAATTATTTCGACCTTTAGCTTATACAAAAACCTTTGCATTGGTTGCTGCAATTTTAGTTACACTTTTTATTTTGCCACCTTTTGCCGCAGTTTTATTTAAAAATCAAAAAATAAATAAAGGATTAAAATGGTTTTTTACTTCTATTTTAGTTTTAGGAGGAATTGCTTTATTGGTTTTCGGATTTTGGCAAGGAATCTTTATTATTCTTTTAGGAATAGGCTCTTATTTATACAAAAAAGAAAAAATCTCAAAGAAACAATGGCAATACGGATTGATTGGATTAATATCGTTATTAGTTACATGTTCTTTAGCACTTTATTGGAGTCCTTTAGGATTACAAGTAATTCCATTAAAAAATATCTTATTTGTAGGAATTATTGTTTTTGGAATTTTAGGTGGATTTCTTCTTTTTAGAAAATATTATACACAAATTTTACAAAAAGCATTACAATTTAAATTAGCTTTTTTAACGATTCCAATTATTCTTTTTGTCCTTGGTTTAGGAGCTTGGAAGTCTCTTGGAAAAGAATTTATGCCTGCTTTAAATGAAGGTTCATTTTTATTAATGCCAACATCATTGCCACACGCAGGAACTGCTGAAAATAAAAGAGTTTTACAGCAATTAGATATGGGAGTTGCTTCTATTCCTGAAATTGAAACTGTTGTTGGAAAGGCTGGACGAATTGAGTCTGCTTTGGATCCTGCACCGCTTTCTATGTATGAAAATATTATTAATTATAAATCGGAATATATTCAAGATAAGGATAGAAATCAGTTGCGATTTAAAGTAAATGATGATGGAGCATTTGAATTGAAAAATGGAAAAACAACTCAAGATAATCGAGCAATTGAAGTTTCAGAATTGATTCCAGATGAAGATGGAAAGTTTTTCCGTCAATGGCGTTCTCATATAAAATCACCTGATGATATCTGGCATGAAATCGTTAATGCAACAAAACTTCCTGGTGTAACTTCTGCACCGAAATTACAACCAATTCAAACGCGTTTGATTATGCTTCAAACAGGAATGCGTTCACCGATGGGAATAAAAGTAAAAGGAACGAATTTACAAGAAATTGAGAATTTTGGTTTAGAGTTAGAGAAAGTTCTTCAAGGTGTAAAAGGTGTAAAACCTGAAACTGTTTTCGCAGAAAGATTGGTTGGAAAACCTTATTTGCTTTTAGAAATTGATCGACAAGAAATTGCACGTTATGGATTGCATATTGAAGATGTTCAAGATGTAATTGAAATTGCAGTTGGAGGAAAAATCAGTTCGCAAACTGTGGAAGGACGAGAGCGTTTTAATGTTCGTATTCGTTATCCAAGAGAATTACGAAATTCTCCAGAAGCTTTGGAAGATATTTATGTGAAAACTCCAACAAACGGTCAGATTCCTTTAAAGAATTTTGTGAAAATAAAATATGAAAAAGGAAGTCAGGCAATCAAAAGTGAAGATACATTTTTAGTTGGTTATGTGCTTTTTGATAAACAAGATGATTTTGCAGAAGTTTCTGTGGTAGAAAATGCGCAGAATGAGATTGAAAATTTAATCCAAACAGGAGGATTGAAAGTTCCAAAAGGAATCAGTTTTGATTTTACGGGAACTTATGAAAATCAATTACGCGCGGAAGCAACTTTACAAATTATTGTTCCTTTAGTTTTAGTAATTATTTTCATTATTCTTTATTTCCAGTTCCAATCAATTCCTGTTTCTCTAATGGTTTTTAGCGGAATTGCTGTAGCGCTTTCAGGTGGATTTATGTTGCTTTGGTTGTATGGTCAAGATTGGTTCATGAATTTTGATTTGTTTGGAATTAATCTTCGTGATTTGTTTCATATTAAAACCATAAATATGTCTGTTGCTGTGTGGATTGGATTTATTGCCTTATTCGGAATTGCAACGGATGACGGTGTTGTTATGGCAACGTATCTTTCGCAAACTTTCAAGAGAAATAATCCAAAAAATAAACAAGAAATACGAGAATCTGTAATTGAAGCAGGACAAAAAAGAATTCGTCCTTGTTTGATGACAACAGCGACAACTTTATTGGCTTTACTTCCAATTTTGACAGCTTCAGGAAGAGGAAGTGATATCATGATTCCGATGGCAATTCCAGCTTTTGGAGGAATGTTAATTGCTTTAATTTCTCTGTTTGTAGTGCCTGTACTTTTCAGTTTGTATCAGGAAAAAAGAATGAAACTTATTAGTAAAAAATAGAAGAATTTATGTGCTACGAATTTGTAAAGAATTTCAACAATGAAGAATTTTATGAAGAGCGCAAGATTAATTAAAATATAAAAACATGAATTCAAAAAAGGTAAAATATTCAATTTTAGTTTGTTTGTTCTTGTTGTTTTCTTTTTTAGGAAAAGCACAATCTTTGGACGAATATATTCAGATTGCTGTAGAAAATAATTACGGATTACAATCAGAAAGTTTAGAGATTGAAAACTTTGAAAATAAAAAAGAGCAGGTAAAAAGCTTAAAAGACACAAAAATTGATTTTGGTTATTTCATTTCAGAACCAGAAACAAGAGTAGGAAGTCAGCGAGCAAAAGTTGGCGTTGGACAAGAATTTCCTTGGTTTGGAACTTTTAAAGCGAGAGAAGAAATTGTGAATTCTGAAAAAGAAGAGAAGAAGATTTTACAGAATTTAACAAAGAAAGAATTGATTTCTCAGGTGCAACTTTCGTATTATAATTTGTATAAAATTCAAAGTGAAATTCAGACATATGAAGAATATATTAAGAACATTTCTTTATATGAAGAATTGAGTTTAAAAGCTGTGGAAACAAATAAAATGCAATTGACAGATATATTGAAAATTCAGATAAAAAAAGAGGATTTTTTAAATATGTTGGCAAAAAAAGAGCAATTGTTTGTTTTGGAAAAGCGAATTTTTAACAAATTATTACAACGAAATCAGCAAGATAGCATTGTAATTCCTTCAAGATTAGAGATAAAAAATCGTATCTTTAGTAGTAATTCATTGGAGAAAAATAATCCGATGATTTTAAATATTGAACAACAAAAAAAGACGGCGAGTAAGAACGAATTTTTGACCACAAAAGAAAATAAGCCAAAAATTCAGGTAGGAATGGAGTATGTTTTTGTTGATGAAATCAAAGGAATGCAAATTCCAGATAATGGTAAAGATGTTTTTATGCCAAAATTATCTTTAACTATTCCAATTCTTTCCAAAAATTACAAAGCCAAAAAACAACAATTTAAAGTTACGCAAGATGCTTTAGACTTGAAGAAAAAAGAACAAGTAAAAGCATTGGAAATAGAATATAGAAAAGCAGAAACTGCATACAAGAATGCGTATTTAGATATGCAAACAGAACAAAAGAAAATTTCAAAAATGAATGAAATTATTGATGTGAGTTTGACATCATTAAGTACGGGAGATATTGACTATTTAGAGATTCTTTCTTTGGAGGAAGAAAATTTAGAATATGAATTGAAATATAGCGAAAAGGAATATGAGTTTTTTAAAAATGAAGTGATTTTACAGTTTTTGACAGAGGAGTGATTCTTTGTTGAAATTAATTCCAAACACAAAAATAAGATGGATAATAAGAAAGATCAAACAGCAAATAACAATGCAAAATATCATTGTCCTATGTATTGTGAAGGTGACAAAACATATGATGCACCTGGAAGTTGTCCTGTATGTGGGATGTTTTTAACTCAAAATGAAGAAAAACATACACATCAAGAAAAGGAACATAAAGCAGAAGAAAAGCATTCTGAGGAAGAGTTAATACATGATAAACAGTATTATTGTCCGATGGGTTGTAATAATAATAAGCGTTATGATAAACCTGGAAATTGTCCGACTTGTGGAATGACTTTATTGGAAGAAGATGAAAAATCTAAAATGCAAAAGCAAGAAGAGCCAAAGCTTTTTTATTGTCCGATGCATTGTAATAATGATAAGCATTATTCTAAGGCTGGAAATTGTCCAACTTGCGGAATGGATTTATTAAAAGAAGAAACATTAACAACAAAAGAACATCAAAAATATAGTAAAGAGCATTCTATAAAAGAAGCTAAAGAAACGAATAAATTATATTATTGTCCGATGCATTGTAATAATGATGCTCATTATGCAGAAGAAGGAGATTGTCCCAGTTGTGGAATGTCTTTAGTGAAAGAGAAATCTGCTGGTGATAAACCAGACACAGAAATTTACTTCTGTTCGATGCAATGTGAAGGAGATAAAAAATATGATAAACCTGGAAATTGTCCTGTTTGTGGGATGCATTTAGTGACAGAAGATTCTTCAAATGATGAAATTTCTGGAAATGAAAAAGCTTCAAATCCAGAGAACAAAGAAGAAGCTCCAAAAATGAGTTGTTGTGGTGGAGAACATCATAATCATGAACATCACCATAAACAGGAATCAAATTCTGGTTCAGGAGATGGAGCATATTTTTGTCCGATGCGATGTGAAGGAGATAAAATGTATGAAGAGCCAGGGAATTGTCCTGTTTGTGGAATGCATTTAGAAAAAGATTTGACAAAAGTAGTTTCTACAGCAGGAAAATATACATGTCCGATGCATCCAGAAATTATAAAAGATGGACCAGGAAATTGTCCAATTTGTGGAATGGATTTAGTTCCAATGCAAGCAGAAGAAAATGAAGATGATAAAACGTATAGAACCTTGGTGAAAAAACTGAAAATTTCCATTTTATTCACAGTTCCAGTGTTTTTAATTGCAATGATTATTGATTTAATTCCAAATAATTTCTTGTTAAATATTTTACCACAAGAAGGATGGAATTGGATTTCATTTGCCTTGTCAATTCCTGTAGTTTTTTATGGAACATTTATGTTTTTCCAAAGAGCTTGGATTTCTATTAAAACATGGAATTTAAACATGTTTACATTGATTGGAATTGGAGCTGGAGTTGCTTATTTGTTCAGTATTTTCGGATTAATTTTTCCAGAAGTTTTTCCAGCAGAATTTAAAACAGCAAGCGGTACAGTTTATACTTATTTTGAAGCAGTAACTGTAATTCTAACACTAGTTTTAATTGGACAAGTTTTAGAAGCGAGAGCACATAGTCAAACAAACGGAGCTATTAAAGCTTTACTACAATTAGTTCCTTCAGATGCAACTATTGTGGAAGATGGAAAGGAAAAAGTAATTCCAATTTCAGAAATTCCACATGGAGCAACATTAAGAGTAAAACCAGGAGAGAAAATTCCTGTAGATGGAGAAATAATTGAAGGACATGCTGTCGTAGATGAATCGATGATTTCTGGGGAACCAGTTCCTGTAGACAAAAATGTAGAAGATAAAGTAGTTGCAGGGACAATTAATGGAACAACTTCCTTTTTAATGAAAGCAACAAAAGTAGGAAGTGAAACAATGCTTTCTCAAATTATTGAAATGGTAAATAATGCAAGTCGCTCAAAAGCACCAATTCAAAAATTGGTGGATAGAGTTGCAAAAATATTTGTTCCAATTGTAATTGTTGTTGCAATCATCACTTTTATTATTTGGTATTTCTTTGGTCCAGAACCAGCTTTTATTTATGCTTTTGTAAATGCAATTGCAGTTTTAATTATCGCTTGTCCTTGTGCTTTAGGATTGGCAACGCCAATGTCTGTAATGGTTGGAGTTGGACGAGGAGCAAGAGAAGGAGTTTTAATTAAAAATGCAGAAGCTCTGGAAAAGATGAAGAAAGTTGATACAGTTGTTGTAGATAAAACAGGAACTATTACGGAAGGAAAACCATCTGTGGAAAATATTGTTTCTGTAGGAAGTCATTCGGAAACAGAATTAACAGAATGGTCTGCTTCTTTAAATAAAGCTTCAGAACATCCATTGGCATCTGCTGTGGTGAAATATGGAAAAGCGAAAGAAGTTCCTTTTAAAGAAATTAAAAACTTTGAAGTTGTTGCAGGAAAAGGAGCAATTGCTGAAGTTGATAATTTAAAAATTTTGGTAGGAAATGATAAATTGTTAAAACAGTTTAATGTTTCTCTTTCTGAAAAAATAGAAAATGAAGTTGAAGAGCAACAAAAACTTGGTAAAACAATTTCATATATCGTTGTTGGAAATCAAGTAGAAGGATACATTGTTTTTGTAGATGCAATTAAAAAATCTAGTAAAGAAGCAATTCATACTTTGATACGTAAAGGTGTAGATGTGATTATGCTTACTGGAGATAATGAAAATACAGCAAAAGCAGTTGCAGAACAATTAGGTTTAGAGCATTACAAAGCTGGTTGTTTACCAGAAGATAAATTAGAAGAGGTAAAGCGATTGGAAGAAGAAGGTAAGAAAGTTGCGATGTCTGGTGATGGAATTAATGATGCGCCAGCGCTTGCACAAGCTTTTGTTGGAATTGCAATGGGAACTGGTACGGATGTTGCAATTGAGAGCGCCGAAATCACTTTAGTGAAAGGAGATTTACAAGGAATTGTAAAAGCAAAAGTATTGAGTGAAACTGTATTGAAAAATATTCATCAAAATTTATTCTTTGCTTTCTTATATAACACACTTGGAATTCCTGTAGCTGCTGGAGTTTTATTCCCATTCTTTGGAATTTTATTATCTCCAATGATTGCAGCTGCGGCAATGAGTTTGAGTTCACTTTCTGTAATTAGTAATGCATTAAGATTAAAAAGAGCACGTATTTAAAATATAAAAAAGGGTGCTTGATAAATTAATTAAGAGCATCCTTTTTACAAGAATTTAGAATCAAGAAACACGAATTAAAAATGAAATATTTAAAACAAATAATAGGAATTATAGCAATTCTTCTTATAGGTATTTTTATAGGGAAAATTGTTTTTCAAGATACGCATGAGCATACGGAGGAAGAGTTAGCTGCTGAAGGAAGTATAGAATGGACTTGCTCAATGCATCCGCAAATTAGACAAAAACAACCTGGTGATTGTCCAATTTGTGGAATGGATTTAATTAAAGCTTCTGAAGTTTCAGATACAGAGAATACAACGACATTTTCATTGACAAAAGATGCTTTGGCTTTAGCAAATATTCAAACTTTAAAAATTGGAGATGCTGAGGTGAATTCAGAAGATGCTTCTAAGACTGTTTTTGGTAAAATTCAAATTGCAGAAGATTTAGAAGAAACACAACCTGCACATTATTCAGGACGAATCGAAAAGCTTTACATCAATTATTTAGGACAAAAAGTAAATAAGCATGATAAAATTGCTGAGGTGTATTCCCCAGAATTGTTAGTTGCACAAAAGGAGTTTTTAAAAGTTGCAGAAAACAAAGAAAAGCAACCAGAATTATATAATGCTGTTTACAATAAATTGAAACTATGGAAATTTTCCGATAGACAAATTCAACAAATTGAAGCTTCTAATAAAATTATAGATTATATTCCAATTTATGCACATGTTTCTGGTGTTGTAACTGAACAAATGACAAAAGAAGGAGATCATATAATGGATGGAAAAGCAATTTTTAAAGTTGCAAATTTAGATAAAGTTTGGGCTGTAATGGATGTTTATGAATCGGATATTGCAAACTTTAAAATTGGTGATGCAATGAAAATTTATACGAAAGGATATCCAAATGAAACTTTTGAAGGAAAGATTACATTTATTCATCCAACTGTTGATAAGATGAAAAAAACAATTCAAGTTCGTGTTGAATTAGATAATAAAAAAGGTTTATGGAAGCCTGAAATGTTGGTAAATGCAAATTTATTTCCTACAAAAATTAAAGAGAATAATGAGCAAATTACGATTCCGAAATCGGCAGTTTTATGGACAGGAAAAAGATCAATTGTTTACACAAAAACAAAAGATGCACAACCACATTTTGAAATAAAAGAAGTTGTAGTTTCACCAATTTCAGAAACGATGTATCAAGTTCATAAAGGATTAGATTCAGAAGATGAAATTGTAGTTTCAGGAACATTTACAGTGGATGCAGCAGCGCAATTACAAGGAAAGAAAAGTATGATGAAAGTTGTTGCAAAGCAGGAAATAGAACAATCAGAAGTTGAGAATTTAAATTTAATAGTAGATGATTATTTAAAAATAGCTGAAAATATGGTTTCTGGTAATGAAAGTGAAATTAAAAAATTAACAATTCAGACAACAAAAGATCTTCAATTAATAGAGAAGAGTATAAAAGATAAAAAAGTCAAAGAATTGTTAAATAAGGTAAGTAAAGAGTTTCATATATTTGCGAGCCAGCCAGATTTAAAAGCACAAAGAGCTGTTTTCGATAATTTGTCAAAATCTGTAATTCAGTTGGTTGAAAAAGTTTCACTTCAAAGAGAATTAAATGTTTTTTATTGTCCGATGGCAAATAATAATGAAGGAGGGAATTGGATAAATTCGAAAACAGAAGTATTAAATCCATATTTTGGAGAAGCAATGCTTTCTTGTGGAACCTTAGAAAAAGTACTTAATTAACCCTATATAATATTATAACAAAAATGAAAAAAACAATTTTAGCAGTAGTATTTATCGCTACATCATTAGTTGCAGTATCTTGTGGAGAAGCTCCAAAAACAGAAAATAATGAAGCAACAACTCCAAAAACGGAAGCAGTAAAAAAGGAAGAAGCTCCAAAGAAAGTTGAAACTAAAGAGATTGCAAGTGCAGACATTTATCAATGTCCAATGGATTGTGAGAAAGGAAAAACTTACGAGAAAGAAGGAAAATGTCCAACTTGTAAAATGGATTTAGCGAAAGTTGCTAAAGATGCTTCAGAGACTCCTGCAAAGGAAGAATCTCATAAAGGTCACGGTCACGATAGCCACGAAGGACATGCACACTAAGAATTAAAAATTATACATTTTATGTGTGAAAAGCGTATTACTTTTAAAAGTAATACGCTTTTTTATTTATGTTAAAAATATATAATATGTTAATATTATTAAAAACTAATACTATTTTAACGTAAATCATGTTGTTAGTGTAATAATTTAAATGATTGTATATATTTACAATAATTTAAATTTAACAATATGAAAAAACTATTATTTTCTATGCTCTTGGGAGCTTTATTTTCTAACTCACTTTCTGCTCAATCTGTTGGAGACAGTATTACAGTTCAGGCGTTTGATTACTCTGAAACGCATAGTACAAATCCATGGGGAGGTGAGATTCGTGAAAAAGAACTTGACTTCTCGGTACTTCCAGAAGATGCTACATTTTCAAAAATTTTAATGCTTTACTCAATGCGTTGTAAAGACGGATTGGTTTCTGATGCTAATGATCGTAATAAAGGATGTGGGGAGTGGGATTATTCTTGTAACACCTTCCTTCATGATCCTACAAAAAGAGATGAAGTTTTATATACACATCCGAATTATAAAATAGGAGGTTTTGATGGAGATAGCTATGCATATTCTGAAGATCCTACGTTTACGCATTATCAATACACTCATGAAGAAGCTGTAATTACAAGTACAATTAGTGAAACAATTGGAGGAATTGGATCTGGATCTTCTTCTTTATCTGATGTAATTTCTGTGCAAAATAAATCAGGAAAAAGTCAATTTTTAATTACTGCTTCTGAATTATCTTCTGCGGGAATTTCTGCTGGAGAAATTACAGGATTACGTTTAAATGTTTTAAGTGGAACAAATGAAGCAAAATTTTTAAGAATTCGATTTAAAGGAATTTCTGATGCGACGATTGAAGCAGGAAATTTAAATTTAGATGGATTTACACAAGTTTATTTTAATGATTATACAACTTCTGTTGGTGAAAATCACTTCCAATTTACAAATGCATTCAACTGGGATGGAACTTCTAATATTTTGGTGGAATTAAATTTTACAGCGGATTCTGAAACTGGAGCGATTTCAATTGAAGGAGGAAATGCAACTTCAAATACTGTTTTAACAAGTGATATTACAGATCATTATTTAGAATTAGGAGGAACAAATCAATATATTGATGTTCCTGATGCAACTTATGATTTTTCTGAAGGAATGTCTTTTACTGCTTGGGTTTATTATGATTCATTCAAAAAATGGTCGAGAGTTTTTGATTTTGGAAATGGAGCCGGAGTTGATAATATTTTAGTGGCGAATGATGGAACAAATCCACATTTGGTTTTTAGCACTAGAATTGGAAGTGATAGTAAAAGTTTAAAAGCAGAAAATGTTTTAGAAACAAATAAATGGATGCATATTGCAGGAAGTGTAGATCCTTCAGGAAATGGGAAATTATATGTTAATGGAGTTTTAGTGGCTTCAGGAGATTTACATTTACCAGAAAGTATTGAAAGAACAAATAATTATATTGGAAGAAGTAACTGGACAAATGATAAATATTATGATGGAAAGTTAGATGAATTAACAATGTGGAATACAGAATTAACATTGGAAGAAATTCAAGAAGTAATGTATTCAAAAGCTGGAAATTCACATGCGGAATATGATAATTTATTATTCAGTTATACTTTTGATGATGCACATGAAACAGAAGCAATTGATGAATCTTCAAATAGTACAGATGCTGTTTTAATGAATTATATGGTACAACCTGTTTTTGATGGAAAAGAAATTTTTAAAAATATTACAACAAAAACATTAAGACCAAATATTGATTTTGTTCAAGGTGAATATGAGCAAACAATAAATGAAACTACAGAAATTATTTCTGTGCAAAATGAACCTAATTTTGTACAGGAATATGAAATTGTTCCAGATGCAGATGCTTTAGAATCTGATGAAGTTAGCGAAATTAGTGCGACAAATTATTGGCAAGCAATTCCTGAAGAAACTATTGATGGAGAAACAGGTGAAGTTATTTCTACATCGGATGTAACTCCTGATGGAACTTTTGAAATTGAAGATTTAGAATATATCAAAAGATGGGATTCTAAGTTTGAAATTATGTCTTTTGTTACTCCTTATGGATTATTCTTAGATTTAGGAATGGCAGGTAAAACATGGACATTTGATGTAACAGATTTTGCTCCTGTTTTTAAAGGAACGAGAAAAATTACAGTAGAAGATGCTGGAAGATGGCAAGAAGATATGGATATTAAATTTGTATTCATTTTAGGAACACCACCAAGAGATGTGATTGATATTGAACAAATCTGGAGAAGCCAAGGAAGAAATTATGAACAAATTTCAACAGATAGATATTTTGCACCAAAAGATATTACTTTAAATGCAGATGGAGAATTCTTTAAAATTAGATCTGCAATTACTGGACATGGTCAAAATGGTGAATTTGTTCCAAGAACACACCATTTAAATTTAGATGGAGGTTCAAATGAATTTAGTTGGCAAGTTTGGAAAGAATGTGCTGAAAATCCAATTTATCCTCAAGGTGGAACTTGGCTTTTTGATAGAGCGGGATGGTGCCCTGGAATGCCAACAGATGTTCAAGAATCTGATATAACTTCTTATGTAACTCCTGGAGGAACTGTAAATATTGATTATGGTGTAACTGCAACTACAGAAGAAACTAGCTACAAAGTAACACATCAATTGGTTACTTATGGTGCAATTAATCACACATTAGATGCAGAAATTGTTGAAATTATGGAACCTTCGAACAGAGTTGAATATGCTAGATTTAATTCTATTTGTAATGATCCTAAAGTTGTAATTAAAAATACAGGTTCTACAACATTAACTTCATTAAATATTGAATATTGGGTGAATAATGGAGGAGAAAAATTAACACATAACTGGACTGGAAATTTAGATTTTAATGAATCTGAAGTAGTGAATTTACCAACTTCTCCTGAATTATGGTCTTCTGCAGTTTCTACAACGAATACTTTCTTTGCTGAAATTAGTGCACCAAATGGTGGAGCAGATGAATATGTGCATAATAATCTTTATAAGTCTAAATTTGAATTACCAGAAGTTTTACCTTCTACTTTTTCTATCAAATTTAAAACGAATAAAAGAGGAGGAGAAAATGAATATAGAGTCTTAAATGCAAATGGAGATATTGTTTTTGAAAGAACGAATATGCCAAATAATATTGAGCAAACTTTTGAAGATCAAATTACATTATCACCAGGTTGCTATACTTTCGAAGTTACGGATAGTGGAGATGATGGATTAGATTATTGGTTCTGGGCTGCAATTGGACAAGACAGAGGAACAGGATATGTAAGATTCTATGAAAATGGAAATCAAATTAAAGAATTTGAGCCAGATTTTGGAGATAATATTAATTACAACTTTACGGTAGAATATCCGTTATCTTATGAAGATATTAAAGCTGTTTCTAACATTGATATTTTCCCAAATCCTGCTACAGATGAATTCTTTATTACTGGTGAAAAAGTAGAAGAAATGGAAATTACAATTTTTGATAATTTAGGTAGAAAAATAGAAATTCCAATGACAGTTTCTAAAGATAAATTATCATTTAATACAAGAAATACAGCTTCTGGAGTTTATTTTGTAAATATCAAAAAAGGTTCTGGAGTTGAAATCAAAAAGATGGTTATTGAATAATAGTATAAAATGCTGTTAAATGAAAAATCCCTCTATTTTAGAGGGATTTTTGTTTTATTTTTTTGTCGTTTTTTTCTTTGTTGTCGCTTTCTTACGAGTTGTTTTTTTCTTTGGAGCTTTTTCTTCAATAATTTTCTTTACTTCTTCTAAAGTTAAAGCTTGAGCATCCGTTGTTTTAGGCATTTCAATCTTTATTTTTCCCTGAATAATATTGAATCTTCCCCAACGTGCTTTTTCAACTCGAATTCCTTCTTCTTCCCAATTGTGAATTACTTTTTCAATTTCTTTTCTCTTTTTCTCTTCAATTAATTCTACGATATTATCATATGTTAAATTGTCGAAATCATATTTTTTATTCACATTGATAAAAATTCCATTCCATTTGATAAAAGGTCCAAATCGACCAACTCCTTTTTGAACTGGAAGATTTTCATATTCTGCAATTGGAGCATCCGCTTTTTGCTTTGCTTTAATTAATTCAATTGCTCTTTCTAAATCAATGTCTAATGGGTTTTCATCTTTTGGTAGAGAAACGTACATCGTTCCATATTTCACATAAGGACCAAATCTTCCATTAGAAACTACAACATCTGTTCCTTCAAAAATTCCTAAATCTTTTGGTAAAAGGAATAAATCTAAAGCTTCTTCTAATGTAATTGTTCCTAATTGTTGATCTTTCTGTAAACTTGCAAATTGCTTGTTTTCATCTTCTTTATCACCAATTTGAGCCATTGCCCCAAATCTACCAAGACGAACGCTAACTTGCTTTCCTGTTTTTGGATCTGTTCCTAAAATTCTTTCTCCACTTTCTCTTTCAGCATTTTCAGCAACATTTTGAACTGTTGGATGGAATTCTTTATAGAATCCTTTAATCATCTCTGTCCAATTTTCATTTCCAATTGCGATTTCGTCAAAATCTGCTTCTACTTTTGCTGTAAACCCGAAATCTAAAATATTTGAGAAATGTGCAACTAAGAAATCATTTACAATATTTCCGATGTCTGTTGGGATTAATTTTCCTTTTTCAGAACCAACTTTTTCCGTTAATTGCTTAGAAGAAATTTCATTATTAGTTAATACTAATTGTGTATAATTTCTTTCTGTTCCTTCCATAGTTCCTTTTTCGATATAACCTCTTCTTTGAACCGTAGAAATTGTCGGAGCATAAGTAGAAGGTCTACCAATTCCAAGTTCTTCTAATTTCTTCACTAAAGCAGCTTCTGAAAAACGATAAGGAGCTTTTGAATATCTTTCCGTTGCAGAAATATAATTGTTTAAAAGTGTTTCACTTACTTCTAATTTTGGTAACATTCCAGATTGTTCATCATCTTCATTATCAGTTCCTTCTAAATATACTTTTAAGAAACCTTCAAAAGTGATAACTTCTCCATTGGAAACAAAAATATAATCATTTTTATCATTGGAAATCTTCACATTTGTACGCTCTAATTGTGCGTCGCTCATCTGAGAAGCAATTGTTCTTTTCCAAATTAAATTGTATAATCTATCCTGATCAAAATCAACAGAAATTGTTTGTTTTGTTAAATCTGTCGGACGAATTGCCTCGTGTGCTTCTTGTGCTCCTTTAGATTTTGTTTTAAAATTTCTTGGATTGCTAAAATTCTCACCATACGTATTTGAAATTACTTCCTGAGCAGTTGCAATTGCTTCGTTTGATAAGTTCAAACTATCTGTTCTCATATACGTAATCAATCCTGCCTCATATAATCTTTGTGCAATCATCATTGTTTTTGCAACTGGAAAACCTAATTTTCTTGAAGCTTCCTGTTGTAAAGTAGATGTTGTAAATGGTGCTGTAGGCGATTTTTTAGCTGGTTTTGTTTGAATGTCTGAAACCTTAAAGTTTCCATTCATACAAGAATTTAAAAAAGCAGTCGCATCTTCTTTTGAATCGAAATTACTGGTAATTTTTGCTTTAAATTTCTTTCCATCAGTATTTGAAAATTCTGCTTCAATTTTATAAGATGCTTTTGGAGTAAAAGCTTGAATATCTCTTTCTCTTTCTACAATTAAACGAACGGCTACAGATTGAACGCGTCCTGCTGATAATCCTCCTTTTACTTTTCTCCATAAAACAGGAGATAGTTCATATCCTACAATTCTATCTAACACACGTCTTGCTTGCTGTGCGTTTACTAAATCGTAATTTATTTGTCTTGGAGTTTCTACAGCTTTCAGAATTGCTTTCTTAGTAATCTCATGAAATACAATTCTTTTTGTTTTATCTTCTTTTAATTTTAATTGTTCTTGTAAATGCCAAGCAATTGCTTCTCCTTCACGATCCTCATCACTTGCTAACCAAACAGTTTCGGCTTTTTTCGACAAATCTTTTAGTTTCTTTACAACTGCTTTCTTATCAGAGGAAACAATATATTTTGGACTAAAATCACCATCTGTATCAATTCCCAATTCATTTGAAGGTAAATCTGCAATATGTCCGAAACTAGACTCTACTTGAAAATCTTTACCTAAAAATTTTTCTATTGTTTTTGCTTTTGCTGGTGACTCTACTATTACTAAATTCTTTGCCATAAAATCTTAAAATTTGTTTTATAAATAACCCTTACAATTCATTTAAAAATTCTACATCTTGAGTTATTGGGCTACAAAAGTATATAGAAATTTTAATTATACTAATCTTATTCCTAATAAGAGTTAATTATAAGAGAAAATTAACTAAGTGTTAATCAAAAGATTAAGCTTCTTGTTTTTAAAATTAAAAATAATCTTTCTGTTTTTGTAATTATTTGTAAATCAAATTTTTACAAAAAAATAGTGTTAAATTTTTTTAAAAATAATAGGTTTTTTCATCTTCAAACTCGAAAAAATACATTTTACACAATTTCCGTGATAAAAATCAGGTTTGAATTATCACTTGTTTCCGTGAAATGTTAAAATTTTAGCAAGTGAAAATTTTTTTTAGGGAGCATAAAGATAGTTTTTTTATCTAAATACAAATGATAATTCTTGTATTTTGACTTTTGAAGAAGAAATCAAGATGTAAAACTTAACAATTATTTTAATCCTGACTTCTTTTTAAAATTAATTATAAAAAAATATGATAAAAAACACAGGAGGTCTGTCGTAACATTTTTTGAAAGCTTACTTTTCTATTTTTAAGATTAAAATTTTCTTAAAAAAAAAGAGTAGAAGACTTATTTAGAATTGATTTTAGCTAATAAAAATTTATTTTTTTTACTGAAAATATTATAACATCAAAAAAATCAATGAATTAGTTTCTGAAATTGAAAAAATATAAGAAAACTGATGCTGAACTGATGAAAAATGTAAAGCTACTGTCAATATGTCATAATTAAAAATATTAGTTATATCTTTGCCCCACAATTTGATATAGAATGAGTACTGAAAAAGTTATCGAAGCTAAAAAGCAAGGAAATGCTTTAATGACAGAGCATAAAGAAGAAAACACAAAGAAGTTATATATAGAGAATTACGGATGTCAAATGAATTTCAACGATAGTGAAATCGTAGCATCTATTTTATCTGAAGAAGGATATAACACAACACAACACATGGATGAAGCTGACTTAGTGTTGGTAAATACATGTTCGATTCGTGAAAAAGCGGAGCAAACAGTTCGTAAGCGTTTAGAGAAATTTAATGCTGTAAAAAAGATTAATCCGACGATGAAAGTTGGTGTTCTTGGTTGTATGGCTGAGCGTTTAAAATCTAAATTTTTAGAAGAAGAAAAAATTGTTGATTTAGTTGTTGGACCAGATGCTTATCGTGATATTCCGAATTTATTAAAAGAAGTGAATGAAGGAAGAGATGCAGTAAATGTAATTTTGTCAAAAGATGAAACATATGGTGATGTTTCTCCAGTTCGTTTGAATACAAATGGTGTTTCTGCTTTTGTTTCAATTACGCGTGGATGTGATAATATGTGTACATTCTGTGTAGTTCCTTTTACAAGAGGAAGAGAAAGAAGTAGAGATCCACAAAGTATTTTAGAAGAAGTACAACAATTAGTTGATAAAAATTATAAAGAAGTTACGCTTTTAGGACAAAACGTAGATAGTTACCTTTGGTATGGAGGAGGATTGAAAAAAGATTTCAAAAATGCTTCAGAAATTGCCAAGGCTACAGCTGTTGATTTTGCACAATTATTAGACATGGTTGCAACTCGTTTTCCTAAATTACGCATTCGTTTCTCTACCTCAAATCCTCAAGATATGTCATTAAATGTTTTACACGCAATGGCAAAACATGAGAATATTTGTAAATATATTCACCTTCCAATTCAATCAGGAAGTGACAATATGTTAAAAGCAATGAATCGTCAACATACAAGAGAAGAGTATATGGAATTAATCAGAAATGTTCGTGAAATAATTCCAGGATGTGCTTTATCTCAAGATATGATTGCTGGTTTCTGTGGAGAATCAGAAGAAGATCATCAGGATACTTTAACAATGATGGATTTTGTTCGTTATGACTTTGGTTTCATGTTCGCTTATTCAGAAAGACCAGGGACTTTAGCGGCGAAGAAAATGCCAGATGATGTACCAAATGATGTGAAAAAACGTCGATTAAATGAAATTATTAATAAGCAATTAGAACACAGTTTACAAAGAGCACAAGCTTTTGTAGGGCAAACTGTTGAAGTTTTAATTGAAGGGAATTCTAAAAAGTCTGACCAACATTGGATGGGTAGAAATTCTCAAAATCATGTAGTAGTTTTTCCTAAAAATGGAGAGCAAATTGGAGATTTTGCGATGGTAGAAGTAGAAGATTGTACTTCTGCAACACTTATTGGTAAAGCTGCTAAATAATATTTTTTGAAAAAGAAAATATGGAGTCATTACAAGCAATAAAGCAACGCTTTGGTATCATAGGAAACGATTCACATTTGAATCTAGCCTTGGAGAAAGCCATTCGCGTTGCTCCAACAGATATTTCTGTGTTAGTAACAGGAGAAAGTGGTGTTGGAAAGGAAAGTATTCCGAAAATTATTCACCAACTTTCTCATAGAAAACATGCAAAATATATTGCAGTCAATTGTGGAGCAATTCCAGAAGGAACAATTGATAGTGAATTATTTGGGCATGAAAAAGGAGCTTTTACAGGAGCAACTGCAACTCGAAAAGGATATTTTGAAGTTGCAGATGGAGGAACCATATTTTTAGATGAAGTAGGAGAATTACCACTTACAACACAAGTTCGTTTGCTTCGTGTTTTGGAAAATGGAGAATTTATTAAAGTGGGTTCTTCTGTTGTTCAAAAAACGAATGTTAGAATTGTTGCAGCCACGAATCTAAAAATGATGGAAGCGATACAAAAGAACAAATTCCGTGAAGATTTGTATTATCGTTTAAGCACTGTAGAAATTCAATTACCACCTCTAAGAGAACGAAAAGGAGATATTCATTTATTATTTAGAAAATTTTCAGCAGATTTTGCACAAAAATATCGAATGCCAACAATTCGATTGACAGATGGTGCTGTTGATTTATTAAGAAATTATAATTTTCCTGGAAATATTCGTCAATTACGAAATATTGCAGAACAAATCTCTGTGGTAGAAGAAGGAAGAGAAATTACACCTGAAATATTAAGTGGTTATTTACCGAATTTTGGTTCTAATCTTCCAACAGTAATAGAAAATAGCTCTTCAAGTGGAGGAAGTGATTTTGCAAATGAAAGAGAAATCATGTATAAAATTCTATTTGATATGCGAAACGATATCAATGATTTAAAGAAATTAACACATGATTTATTACAACATGGTTATAATGAACATGTTCATGAGCGAAACCAACATGTAATTGAAAAAATTTACAAAGACCAAGATACATCTAATAATGATGAAGGAGATGTGGAAGTTTTACAAATTTCACATAATCCTACTTATTCAGAACCTTCGGATAATTCGATAAAATATATTGAAGCAGAAGATACAGATGAATCTTTATCACTTCAAGAAAAAGAAGTAGAAATGATTAAAAAGTCTTTGGAAAGAAATAATGGAAAGCGAAAATTGGCTGCAAAAGAGCTTGGAATTTCAGAGAGAACTTTATACAGAAAAATAAAACAATATAATTTATAGATTTTCCAAAACAATTTATAAATTTGATATAATACACGATTGTAAATGAGGATATTAAAACAAATAAGCGTATTGGTAGTTTTGTGTGCGATTACGATTTCATGTGGAGTTTATTCTTTCACAGGAGCGAATACAAATGCAAAATCGGTACAAATTAATTTCTTTCCAAATAATGCTCCATTGGTTGAACCAACTTTGAGTCAGGAATTTACATTAGCTCTTCAAGATTTATTTTTATCTCAGACAAATTTAAGTTTGGTAAAAACGGGTGGAGAATTAGTAATTGATGGAGAAATAACAGGATACAGAATTACGCCAATGAGTGCAACAGCAAACCAAACTGCAGCACAAAATAGATTGACAATTACTGTGAATGTTCGTTTCTACAATACTTTGGATGAAAATGATGATTTTGAAAGGAATTTTTCTTTCTTCTATGATTATCCAGCGGATAGACAATTAGTTGGAAGTACTTTAGCAGATGCTTATCAAGTTATTTTTGAAAGAATTACACAAGATATTTTTAATGCTACTGTAGCAAAATGGTAAGAATATGATTAGCTCAAATGATTTTTTAAAACTTTTAGAAGAAACTTCTGTAATAGAAGAAAAAGAAACAAAAAAAATAGAGGAAATTTTAGAGAAATTTCCATATTTTCAAGCTGCTAGAGCTTTGTATTTAAAAGGATTGAAGAATCAGGAAAGCTATGAATATAATAGAGAATTAAAAAAAGCAGCTGCATACACGGCTGACAGAAGTATTCTATTCAATTTTATTACTTCTGAGAATTTTACATTTAAGAAAGAAGAAGTATTAAATGAAAGTCCAGAACCAAAAATAGAAGAGAAAGAAGTAGAAGAAATTTTAGATTTAGGAAAACCTCTTGATTTTGAAAAGAATGATTATTTGTCTTTTACAGAATGGCTTCAAGTAGGAAGTGTAAAAAAAGTAAATCGTTCAAAGATTGCAGAGATTCCTAAGAATATTACGGAGAAATTTGAATTAATAGATAAGTTTATTGCAACGAATCCGAAAATAAAATCACCAAATTCAAACGAAAAAAACGAAAATATTGCAGTAGAAAGTACCAAGATAAATGACCATATAATGACTGAAACATTGGCAAAAGTTTATCTTGAACAAAAGAAATATGATAGTGCAATTAAAGCATATCGCATATTAAGTTTGAAATATCCAGAAAAAAGTGTTTTATTTGCAAATCAGATTAAAGCAATAAAAGTTTTACAAAAAAATAAATCATGACAACATATAGTATATTTTTAGTTTTAATTATGATTGTAGCATTTTTGCTAATCTTAATTATTATGGTTCAAAACCCTAAAGGAGGAGGATTATCTTCATCTTTTGGAGGCGGAGGTTCTCAATTAGGTGGTGGTGTGCAGAGCACAAATGACTTTTTAGATAAAGGAACATGGACTTTAGCAATCGTTTTATTAGCTTTAATTTTATTATCAAATTTTGCAGCACCTAAACAATCAAGTGCAGCATCGGAGTCTTCAATTAAAAATAAAATTGAAAACAGAGAGATTTTAGAAACTGAAATTCCTACAACAACTCCAGCTGAAACAACTACGACAGCACAAGATACTGCTAAATAATTTTTATATTTTGTAAAATTATTTAATAGATAAAAAACATATTTCAATTTAAAAAAATGCCAACGTGTCATCGTTGGCATTTTTTTTTAACCATTTGTCAGGAAAAATCCAATGGCATAATTTTCGTAAATTAGACATCGTTGAAATTAAAAACTAAAAATCAAATGAAAGAAGTAAATATAAAACCATTAGCAGATAGAGTTCTTATCGAGCCTTTAGCAGCTGAAACTACGACTGCTGCAGGAATTATTATTCCAGATTCAGCAAAAGAAAAACCACAAAAAGGAACTGTGGTAGCTGTAGGAGCAGGAACGAAAGACGCACCATTAACTGTAAAAGTTGGTGACACTGTTTTATATGGTAAATATGCTGGTACTGAGTTAAAATATGAAGGTACTGATTATTTGATTATGAGAGAGAGTGACATTTTCGCAATTCTATAAAAAATTAAACAAAAATGGCAAAAGATATAAAATTTGATATTGAAGCACGTGATGGTTTAAAACGTGGTGTGGATGCTTTAGCAAACGCAGTAAAAGTAACTTTAGGACCAAAAGGAAGAAATGTAGTAATTGAGAAACCATTTGGTGGACCAACAATTACAAAAGATGGAGTTTCTGTTGCTAAAGAAATCGAATTAGAAGATAAAATCGAGAACATGGGAGCTCAAATGGTAAAAGAAGTAGCTTCTAAAACTAATGATATTGCAGGAGATGGAACAACTACTGCAACTGTTCTTGCACAAGCAATTGTAAAAGAAGGTTTAAAAAATGTTGCTGCTGGAGCAAATCCTTTAGATTTAAAAAGAGGAATTGACAAAGCTGTAAATGCCATTGTTGCTGAATTAAAATCAACTTCTCAAGAAGTAGGTGATAATTCAGATAAAATTAAACAAGTTGCTTCTATTTCTGCTAACAATGATAGTACTGTTGGAGATTTAATCGCAGAAGCTTTTGATAAAGTAGGAAAAGAAGGAGTAATTACTGTAGAAGAAGCAAAAGGTAGAGAAACTTATGTGGATATTGTAGAAGGAATGCAATTTGACAGAGGATATTTATCTCCTTATTTTGTTACTGATTCTGAGAAAATGGTAGTTGACTTAGAAAATCCATATATCTTATTATTTGAGAAGAAAATTGGATCATTAAAAGATTTATTACCAATTTTAGAGCCAGTTGCAAAGAGTGGAAAACCTTTATTAATCATCGCTGAAGATGTGGAAGGAGAAGCTTTAGCTACTTTAGTAATGAATAAATTAAGAGGAGCTCTTAAAATTGCTGCTGTAAAAGCTCCAGGATTTGGAGATAGAAGAAAAGCAATGTTAGAAGATATTGCTATTTTAACAGGTGGAACTGTAATTTCTGAAGAAAGAGGATTTACTTTAGAAAATGCTACAGTTGAAATGTTAGGAACTGCAGAGAAAGTAACTATTGATAAAGATAATACTACAATCGTAAACGGAGCAGGAGCTGAAGATGCAATCAAGAATCGTGTGAATCAAATTAAAGCACAAATTGAAACTTCAACTTCTGATTATGATAAAGAAAAACTTCAAGAGCGTTTGGCTAAATTAGCTGGAGGTGTTGCTGTTCTTTATGTTGGAGCTGCTTCTGAAGTAGAAATGAAAGAAAAGAAAGATCGTGTGGATGATGCATTACATGCAACTAGAGCTGCTGTTGAAGAAGGAATTGTTCCTGGAGGAGGAGTTGCTTTAGTACGTTCTAAAGCTGTTTTAGGAAATGCAGCAGCAGAAAATGCAGATGAAGAAACAGGAATTAACATTATTGATAGAGCAATCGAAGAGCCATTACGTCAAATTGTGCAAAATGCAGGAGGAGAAGGATCTGTGGTTGTTGCGAAAGTAATAGAAGGTTCAGGAGATTTCGGATATAATGCTAAGAATGAAGAGTATGTTCAAATGCTTTCAGCTGGGATTATTGATCCAACTAAAGTAACTCGTGTTGCTTTAGAAAATGCAGCTTCAGTTGCAGGAATGATTTTAACAACTGCTTGTACATTAGTAGATGTTAAGTCGGAAGGAGATGCCCCAGCAATGCCACCAATGGGTGGAGGAATGCCAGGAATGATGTAAAATAGATGTTTAAATAAGATTTGAAAAAGGCTATCTCATTTTGAGATGGTCTTTTTTGTTTTTTTAAACTACCTTTGTAATAAACCAATAGCACTCAAGCGACCAAATTTTAATGCTTTGATTTTAGTTTATTCACATAAAATTACACCGCGACTGACCTATATTTTCCGACATTTTTTTGTCAGAATATTGCAAGTTCCAGTTTCATTTACAACTAATATTTCTGAATTTGTAGCTTTTAATGGACCAAAATTAACTTATGCAAAACAAGCATTAGGTAAAGAGTTTTTTATTCGAAGTCATGATTTACTTTTTCAGCAAGGTATTCAAGATGTAGAAATTAGCATGAATTCTTGGGATGACATTCCATGTTTTTTTTCTACGGTAAATTCTACAATTCCTTTTGATATTTTTGCAGCAGGATTTTATCTTTTAAGTCGATATGAAGAATATTTTCCACATAAAGAAGATCAATATGAACGATTTCCTGCAAATGAAAGTTTAGCGTATAAAAGTGGTTTTTTAGAACTTCCAGTTATTGATATTTGGGCATTTAAATTTTTAAAGGTTTTACAAGATAGATATCCAGATTTTGAACCAAAAAAAAGAGAATTTAATTATATTTCGACTTTTGATGTAGATATTGCTTTTGATTATAAACATAAAGGAATGATTAGAACTTTAGGAGGAACATCAAGAGATATTTTAAACTTAAGAATTGGAAAATTAATTCATCGTTATTTATCGATTTTTGGCTTAAAAAAAGATCCTTTTGATGCTTTTGATCGTATTCTTCAGATTCAAGAAAGATATAATATTAAAACGCTATTTTTCTTTCAAATAGGAGATTATACAACATATGATAAGAATATTTCTGCAACAAACACAAAGTTTCGCTCTTTGATTAAATCCGTTTCAGATTATGCAGATATCGGATTACATCCGTCGTATTTTACCATGCGAAATGGAGATAAATTAAAGAAAGAAAAAAATAGATTAGAAAAAATAGTAAATAGACCAGTTTGTAAATCACGCCAACATTTCTTGCGATTAGACTTACCAGAAACATACCAGAATTTGATTGATTTAGAAATTATGGAAGATTATACAATGGGATATGCAAGTCATATAGGTTTTCGTGCAAGTACTTGTACACCTTTTTATTTTTACGATTTAGATTATGAAATTCAAACACCGTTGAAAGTTTTTCCTTTTGCTGTGATGGATGCAACTTTGAGAGATTATTTAAAGTTAAAACCAAAAGAAGCTTTTCGAAAAATGGTGGCAATCAAAAATGAAGTTCGAGCAGTAAATGGAACTTTAATTACACTTTTTCATAATGAAATATTTAGTAAGAATGAGCGCTGGAAAGGTTGGGAAAATATGTATGAAGGATTTATAAAAGAAATGAAATTAGCAGATGATAAATCTAAAAAGAAAGAACGAACTTAATATTGAGAAATATAATAATTGTATTGAAAAAGCGAAGAATTCAAGAATTTATGCGTTTAGTTGGTATTTAGATGAAGTTACTGAAAATTGGGAAGTTTTAGTTTATAAAGATTATGAAATGGTGATGCCTTTGCCAATTCGAAAAAAATATGGAATTAAATATGTTTACCAACCTTTTTGGGTTTTAGAATTAGGAATATTTTATTTGGAAAAAAACGAAGAAATTGAAAGAGAATTTTTAAAAATGGTTTCTAAAAAATATTTGTTTTCAGAATTTCGCTTAAATACAGAAAATGTTCAAGTTGAAAATTTGGGAAATATTAGTATAATTGATTTACGTTTTGACTACGATTTTATTTCTAAAAAATATAACAAAGGAAGAAGAAAAGATATTCGAAGAGCAAATGAAGCTAATTTGAGGATAGCTTCAGATGGAACTATCGAAAATTTAATAAAATTGTTTAGAGAAAATATCGGTTCAAGAGTCTCAAATATTCTTGAAAACGACTATGAAAATCTTAAAAATGTATTAAAATTATGTTTAGATAAAAAGTTGGGAGAATTACATACAATTAAAGATGAAAACTCTAATATTGTGGCAATTGGCTTCTTTTTACTGCATAAAACAAAGGTAACAACACTGATTACAGCCACAGATTTTAAAAATAGAAAGAATGGAGCAAATACTTTTTTGCTAGATTCTGTCGTTAAAAAATATATAGAAAAAGATTATTTTTTTGATTTTGGTGGCTCAAATATTCCTTCAATAGCAGACTTTTTTAATAGTTTTGGTGCTGAAGAAAAACAGTACACTTTATTTAAGTCTGGAATTCTATCAAAAATTAAATAATTGCTTTCTATACTGATAGATAAAATAAAACATGATAGATGAATAATATTAAACACATTTTTTTTGATTTAGATCATACTTTGTGGGATTTTGAAGCGAATTCTGATTTGGCTTTAGAAGCTATTTTGAAAGAAAATACGACCATAAATGTTACTGATTTTATTGAAAAATACCGTCCAATAAATTCGGAATATTGGAAGAAATATGCAGTACATGAAGTGACAAAAGAAGCTTTAAAATATGGACGATTAAAAGATACTTTTGATGCATTAGATTATGAAATAGATGATGAATTAATTCATTTTTTAAGCGAAGAATATCTTAGAAAATTACCAGATTTTGATAAGCTTTTTGACAATACACATGAGGTTTTAAACTATTTAAAAGAAAAATATAAACTTCATATAATCACTAATGGATTTAAAGAGGTTCAAAATAAAAAAATTGAAAATTCTAATTTGAAAGCATATTTTGATGTAATCATTACATCGGAATGTGTAGGAGTAAATAAGCCAAATCCAAAGATTTTTAATCATGCAATGGAAAGTGCAGCAGCAGCAACTGAAAATTCATTAATGATTGGTGATAATTTGCAAACAGATATTAAAGGAGCTCAAAGTATAGGTATGAATGTTATTTTTTGTAACTTTAATAGAGAGCCTCTCGAAGAAGAAA
Organism: Aureivirga marina; assembly: GCF_015767265.1. Taxonomy (GTDB): domain Bacteria; phylum Bacteroidota; class Bacteroidia; order Flavobacteriales; family Flavobacteriaceae; genus Aureivirga; species Aureivirga marina. The sequence continues at coordinate 377,791 of NZ_JADPIB010000001.1, read as the reverse complement.
TTATTCAGATACATGAATTAAAGGAATTGCTTAATCTTTTATAAAAGACGGATGTATGAAGAACTGGAAATTGTTAATAGGTCTATGGACCTTATTATTCGTTTTTGCATCATGTACAGATAGCTTGGATTTTGATCAGGCAGATGGTGCAGAATTTTTGACGCAGAATAAACTTTCGATTGTTCATTTTAAATTGGACGGAATTGACTTTGTAGATCATCAAGATTTGAATTTAGTTACAGCAAAAGACAGTACAAGATTTGATGTTTTTCAAGAAGAATTTATACAAAATCACTTAGTAAAGTTAGACTTACAATTCACTATTAATAATAAATTTAATTACAACACTCTTGTGAATCTTTATTTTAAAAATCAACAAGGAGTGAGAGAATATCAAGTTGGGCCTTTATTAGCTCCAGCTGGGCAAGAAGAAATGTTTATTCATGAAATTGATGACGCTGGATTAGAAGCTTTGAAAAGATCTAATGAAATTGTTATTGAATTGACATCACAAAAAGATAGTGATGCTTTTAATGAAGAAATGTTTTTAGATTTTCAGTCTTCAGGTATTTTTTATTTAAATATTCATTAATATGAAAAAGAGTGTATTTTTAGTCATAGCTTTTATTTGTTCTTTAAAAGCTATGAGCCAACAGAAACCTGTGTTATATAATTTTAGAGAAATTCCACAAGCACAATTGTTGAATCCTTCCATAATTCCTGAATATAAATTTCATATTGGTTTTCCAGGATTGTCTGGTGTTTATACAAATGTAGGATTGAAAAATGTGTCTGTTTATGATGTTTTTTCTAAAAATAATAATGATTTTGTAGAAAAACTTCGTGAAATAGCGTATGATTTAGATAAAAATGACTTTTTTGAAATTACACAACAAGTAGATGTTTTTAATGTTGGATTTCAACTTCCTAAATCGAAACTTTATATTTCTACAGGAATTTACCAAGAATTAGATTTATTTATGTATTATCCTCAAGATGCTGTACAATTTTTCTTTGAAGGAACTTCTGTTTTAGATAAAAGATATAATTTGGGAGATTTAACTGTAAAAGGAGAATTATTAGGAGTTTTTCATATTGGAGTTGCAAAGCAATTGAATGAAAGATTGTCTGTTGGAGGTAGATTTAAGCTATATTCAAGTGCGGCAAATATTCAAATTAAAAACAGCCGAGGAACTTATTATACAACTCAAGGAACAGATAATTATTATTCACACAATTTTGAAGATGTTTATGTAAAACTTCAAACTTCTGGAATTATTTATGAAGATGATCAAGAAGATCCAACAACAAGTGATTATATCAAAAATACATTTTTTGGTGGAGGATTAGGAGTTGGATTAGATGGAGGTTTTACTTATAATGTTACCGACCAATGGACAGTTACTGGAAGTTTTCAAGATTTAGGATTTGTAAATAATACAGTAAATACAAAAAGTTATACAGCAAAAGGGAATTTTGAAACACAAGGAATTGATTTTCAATTTAACCCAGATGAGCCTTTAGATTATTGGCAACAATTAGAAGATGATTTGGATGAAAATATTCCAAGAGATACAATCTATTCTAGTTATACAACTATGCGACCTTTAAAATTGCATGCTTCTGCTTCTTATCGTTTTCATATTTTAGAAAAATGTGAGTGTTATAATACTTTAGAAGATATAGAATATAGAGAAGAAGTTGGAGGACAAATTTATACTGTTTTTCGTCCGAAAAAACCTAGAATTGCTTTAACTGCTTTTTATGCAAGAAGACTTTTCAAAAATATTTATTCAAAAATTACATATACAGTTGACTCTTATTCTTATACAAATGTTGGAGTAGGATTATCTGCAAAATTTGGAGCTTTCCAAATGTATGGAATCTTTGATAATGTATTAGAAATTCCAAATATTTATAAGGCAAATCAAGTTGGTTTACAATTTGGAATGAATTTTATATTTGGTGGAAAATAGCATTTTATTTTAAAAAAAGGAAAATATGATTTTAATAACCATATTTTCCTTTCCATTTACCATGTAAATACGTTCGTAAACTCTCTTCTCTTTGATTTTTACTAGGTTTAAAAAGTATTGTATTTGTTATCTCTTTAGGTAAAAATTCCTGTGTAACAAAATTGCCTTCAAAATCATGTGCATATTTATAATCTTGCCCATAATTTAAATCTTTCATCAGTTTTGTTGGAGCATTTCTTAAATGAAGTGGAACAGCTAAATCACCAGTTTTTTTGACTAATTCTTGTGCTTGATTTATAGCCATATAAGCAGAGTTACTTTTTACTGAAGAAGCTAAATAAATTGCACACTGACTAAGAATAATTCTAGATTCTGGCATTCCAACAACATTTACAGATTGGAACGTATTATTTGCCATTATTAAAGCAGTTGGATTTGCATTTCCAATATCTTCAGAAGCTAAAATAATCATTCTTCGAGCAATAAATTTTGGGTCTTCACCACCTTCAATCATTCTTGCTAACCAATAAACAGCAGCATTTGGATCACTTCCACGAATCGATTTGATAAAAGCGGATATAATATCATAATGTTGTTCGCCAGTTTTGTCATAACGTACATTATTTTTTTGCACTTTTTTCAAAACCATTTTATTGGTAATTATAATTTTGTCTGTTTTTTCTGAAAGAACAACTAATTCAAAGGTATTTAAAAGCTTTCTAGCATCACCACTTGAAATTTGTAATAAAGCTTCTGTTTCTTTTAAAATAATTTCTTTTTTAGTTAATATTTCATCTGTTTTTATCGCTTTTTTTAATAAGGAAATTAAATCATCGTTACTAAAAGGTTCTAAAGTATATACTTGACATCTAGATAATAATGCTGGAATTACTTCGAAGCTTGGGTTTTCAGTTGTTGCACCAATTAGTGTTATCCAACCCTTTTCTACAGCTCCTAATAAAGAATCTTGTTGAGATTTGCTAAATCGATGAATTTCATCAATAAAAAGAATTGGATTTTTGGTCGTAAAAAGCCCTTTTTCTTGTTTTGCTCTTTCAATAATCTCTCTAACATCTTTTACTCCTGAATTTATGGCACTTAATGCAAAAAAAGGACGATCTGTTGTATTCGAGATAATAGTTGCAAGCGTTGTTTTTCCAACTCCTGGAGGTCCCCAAAAAATTAAAGATGGAATTATTCCATTTAAAATCTGAATTCTTAATGGAGCATTTTTACCAATTAGATGATTTTGACTAAAAAAATCATCTAAATTATTAGGTCTCATTCTTTCTGCAAGTGGTTTGTTCATACTGTAAATTTAAACATGAATACTGTTAAGTTAAACATTGTTTTTTGTTAAAAAATACATTTTATTTTAAGTGTAATGTTAAATAAATATAGAAGAATATTTGTAATGAATTCTAAATTAATTAAATGTTAATAAATTAATACAAAACATATCAAATGTGTAAAAAAGCGTAATTAGACTTTATAAATATTGAGTATAATTGAATATATCGATAATATATTTCTAATATATTAAGTTAAAATTAAAATATATTTACTTTTTTTTAACTAAAAAGTTGGAATTTTAAGTATTATTTAAGATTTTTGGCACTAATTAATTCAAATAATTATATAATGAAAACAAAGTTTAATGGAATTTTAACACTATTATTAGTGTTAGTAGGGCATGTTGTTTTTGCCCAACAAAAGACTGTTACTGGTACAGTTTCAGATGAGACGGGACCTCTTTTGGGAGCAACTGTCTTGATTAAAGGTACTGCATCAGGTACGGAAACTGATTTTGATGGAAATTATACTATTCAAGTTGAAAAAGGTCAAACTTTAGTTTTTAGTTTTACTGGAACAGATGGTAAAGAAGTTGTAGTTGGAGATTCAAATACAATCAATGTTCAATTAAAATCTGTAAACTTAATTGATGAAGTTTCTTTAGGATATGTTAAGAAGAAAAGAGGAGCAACTGCAGCAGGTATTTCTACTGTATCAGCTCAAGATATCCAAGAGGTAGCTCAAACAACAAATATTGCAAATGCACTTCAAGGTAAAGCATCAGGGGTGACAGTTACTGCAAGAAACGGACAACCAGGTCAAACTGCATTCGTAAGAATTAGAGGAGTTGGTTCTATTTCTTCTGGTCAAGAGCCACTTTATATTGTGGATGGTGTGCCAATTGATGAAGCTTCGTTGAACTTAATCAACAATTCAGATATTGAAAGTATGTCTGTATTAAAAGACGCTGGAGCTGCTGCAATCTATGGAGCTCGTGCATCTAACGGGGTTGTAATTATTACAACTAAAGGTGGTAAAAGAAACCAAGATGCTAAATTCTCTGTTACTGCACAATATGGTAGTACTGAAAGATTAGATGGAGGAATTGAATTAATGAATGCTGAGCAGAAATTAAGATATGAGAGAGAATTAGGAGTTGGTGTTGGAGCTGGAATCACTTCTCAAACAGAATGGGATAGATTAGTTGGTTTAAACCATGACTGGAGAAACACTATCTTAAGAGATGGTACTGTTACTTCTTTAGGATTTAACGTTGCAGGTGGTAACGAAAAATCTACTTACTATGTTTCTTTACAAAAAGATTCTGATACAGGTATTATCAAAGACGTGAATGGATTTGATAAAACTACTGCTCGTGTTAATATCAACTTTGACGCTAAAGATTGGTTAACATTAGATGCTAAGACTTCTGTTTCTTATACTAAGAGTGTTGGATTTAGAGATAGAAATAACGTACAAAGTCCATTCGTTGCGGCTATGACATATAATCCTTATGAGACTGTATATCAAAGAGATGCAGATGGAAATTATGTTTTCAATGAAAGAGGAGAAAGAGAGTATAACTTAACTCACTCTGGATATAATGTAATTGAGGCAATCAGAAAAAATCCTTCTCAAGATGAGTTCGTAAGATTATTTGGATCTTTCTCTGCGGATGCTAAAATTTTAGAAAACTTAGTTTATTCTCCAAAATTAGGGGTAAACTATAACGTTAATAGAAGTGAAAACTTTATGTTCCCATCTAGTATTTTATCACAATTCGTAAGTGAGGATGGAACTCCAGGAAGAAAAGGTGAATCAGGATACTACGATTTTACTTATAACTTCCAAAATATTATTCGTTACAACACTACGTTTAACGATAAGCATAACTTAAGTGTTTTAGCATTTACTGAATATATTAGTAATGATTTCAGAAACTATAGTGTATCTGCTGTTGGATTCTCAAAAGATAACATTAGCCAATTAGGAACTGGAGCTGAGCCTGATGGAGCAGGAGGAGGAAGAAGTCAAAAAAGAACTTTCTCTATTGCTGGTAACGTAGATTATAACTATGATGAAAAATATATCTTCGCTGGAACATTAAGACGTGATGGTTCTTCAGTATTCGGTGCAGATAACAGATTTGGTACTTTCTTCTCTGTTTCTGGAGCATGGAACTTACACAATGAGAAATTCTTAGCTGATAACAAATACATCAGTTCATTAAAATTCAGAGCTTCTTACGGTACATTAGGTAACGATAGAATTGGAAGATATTCTTCTTTAGGATTAACTAGCTATAGTACTAGTTATGGAAACCAACCAGCATCTGCGCCTGGACAAGTAGAGAATCCTAACTTAAAATGGGAGTCTAAAGCTATTACTGACGTTGCTGTTGAGTATGGATTATTTAACAACCGTATCCGTGGTATCGTAGATTACTATAAATCTGTAACTTCTGATTTATTATTAAGTGTTCCACTTCCAGCTGAGGGAGGAAGATTTAGTAGAATTGAGAACGTTGGTGAGATTCAAACTCAAGGTATCGAATTAGAATTAAGTGGAGATATCTTAAGAAACTACCATGATGTAACTTGGACTGTTGGAGGTAACATTGCTTTCACTGATACTAAAGTAAATAAATTAGTAGGTGATGAGCCATATTATGAAACAGGATTAATCTTAGAAGAAGGAGAAGAAATTTATACTCACTACTTAGTAAGATATGCAGGAGTTAATCCAGCAAATGGACACGCTTTATACTATGATAAAGATGGAAATGTAACTGATCAATTTAGTGGAGATCACACTGTAGCATTAAAAGGTAAAACTGTAAATGCTGATTTTGATGGTACTATCTATACAAGAGTTAACTGGAGAGGATTAGAGTTATCTGCTAACTTCTACTACAAATATGGAAACTACATCTTAAACGGAAGAAAATGGAGATTAGAGTCTGATGGATCTAATGCATTAGATAATCAACAAGTATCTGCATTTAACTACTGGAGACAACCAGGAGATACAGGAGTATTACCTGCGCCACAACAATTATCAGGAATTGATTCAAATCAATTAACTGACCGTTTCTTACAAGATGGATCTTACATCAGATTAAGAACTGTAAAGCTTTCTTATAACTTACCACAAAAATTAGTTGAAAAAGCTTACTTATCAAGAGTAAATGTTTATGTTCAAGGACAAAACTTATGGACTTATGCTCCAAACTATGAAGGAGATCCAGAGATTGGAATCCAAACTGGAGAGAGCTATACTGCAGGAGAGGTAAGAGTTCCTGGAGCATATGATAACGGATCATACCCAACTACTAGAAGTTATATGTTCGGTATCGATATTAGTTTCTAATTAACTTAAAAACAACAAAATGAAAAAAATAATATTATCTATAGGTTTACTTGTTTCTGCAATTTCTTTTACTTCTTGTGAAAGTGAATTAGAAGTGAAACCTTTTAGTAGTGTTGTTACTGATGACAATACTTACGTAACTGAAGAAGAATTTGACCAAGGGGTTAAAGGAATTTATTCAAATATGAGAGGAGGAGGTTACTATGGAGGAACTATGTTTATCGTTCCTGATGTAACTAGTGATAACGTAATCATTTCTCAAACAGGAAGATTAACACAAAGAACTGCTAATAGCTGGTTGTATAATTCAATTTCTACAGTTGGAGCTTATTATACTAACTATGGAGTTATTAACAGAGCAAACACTATATTAAAATATTTAGAAAATTATCAAGGTTCAGAAAGTTCTAAGAATAACTTTAAAGGAGAAGCTTTAGCTACTAGAGCAATCTCTCATTTTGATATCTTGAGACAATTTTCTAAAATTCCTACACAAAGCGCTGATGCAAATCAAAGCTTAGGTATCGCTTACGTTACTGAAGTTGATGCTTTACAAACTCCAGCAAGATTAAATGTAGCAGATTCTTATGCTAAAGTGATTGCTGATTTAGAAGAAGCTTTAACTATCATTGGAGCTGATAATGGAACTGGTAGATTAAATGAAAATGCAGTAAAAGCAATTTTAACAAGAGTATATTTATATAACGGTGATTACCAAAAAGCATTAGATATGTCTAATGATGTGAATGGTGAATTAGCAACTGGATCTACTTTTGAACAAATCTGGACTGACCAAAGTGAAACAGAAGTATTATTTAAATTATTAATTACTCCTGAAGATAATATCGCTATTGGTACTCTTTATTCTCAATCTTCTTCTGATACTGAAATCAGATCTGAGTATGTATTTGATTACGAATTCTTCCAATTATATGAAGGAGGAGATATCAGAAGATCAGCTTATTATAAGCCAGGAACTTGGGATGGTAATGATTATAATGCTATCAAGAAATGGTTAGGTAAGGGAACAAACAGAAATGGTGAAGTTGATGCTAAAGTAATGCGTTTTGGAGAAGTTATTTTAAACAGAGCTGAATCTGCATTCATGTTAGGTGATGAAACTGCTGCTTTAACTGCTGTAAACTTATTAAGAAATGCTAGAGGATTAACTAATTTTTCAGGATCTGGAGAGCAGTTATTAAACGAAATTAAACTTCAAAGAAGATTAGATTTAGCTTTCGAAGGTCATAGATTCTTTGATATTAAGCGTTGGGGAGAAAGTGTGATTCGTTCAAACAAAGGAGATTTAGCTGATGGTACAGGAACACCTGCATTAGTAAGAGAATTACCTTCTGGAGATCACAGATTCCAATTCCCGATTTCACTAGCTGCTTTACAAGCAAATGAAAATCTACAACAGAATCCAGGTTATTAATCAATTAAAGTAGGAACAAATGAAACATTTTATAAAATCATCAATTTTAACTGCTGCAATTGGGATGTCATTAATCTCTTGTGAAGATAACGAAGTTACTTCTCATGATTTAAGTTTCCCAGGTAATGCATTTGCGGCATTTGAAAATACAACAGCGCAAACTTCAGAAACTAGTTCTGACGTAATTAATATCGTTGCTTTTTATGCAAATTCTAACCAGAGTGCTAATACTGATGTACAATTTTCTATAACTGAAAATAATATCACTTCTTCAGATTATGAAATCGTTGATGGGAAAACAGCTTTTAGCTTTAACCCAGCAGAACGTCAGTTTACAGATACTCTTAAAGTTAAAGTATTTGATAACAACGTAACAGATGATAACAAATCTTTAGTATTCACATTAACAGGATCTAATAATAATATCACTTTCGGATACCCAGGAGAAGCTATGAATAATAGTACTTTTGAATTATTTATCGAAACTGATGAGTGTGCATTATTTGCTGAAGAATTTGGAGGAGAAGCAGGTTCACCTATTACTCCAGGATCAAGAAAAGAAACTTCAATTGATCAATTTAGTGGAGATGAGTTTAATGCTCCTGTAACTTCTGAAATTTCTGCTGGTGCAGGAACTCAAGTAGTTACTTATAAAATTTCTAACTTATATAAAGAAGTTTTAGCTACTTTAGAAGGAGGAACTTTTGAACATGCAGAAAACCAAGGTTATGCATTCTTTGAATTAAATAATTCAGATTTCAATAATCCGATTGTTAATATCACAGGACAAGGTGCAAATTCATATTTTGCAACTTACGATTCAAAAGAATTAAGAATTCAAGAGGCACATGATTTTGATTCAGGATCATACCCACAATCTACTTTTGACACTTGTGAGAAGACTGTAACAGCTCATTACGTATTATATTACGTTGATGGAGGTGGTAATAACGTAGTTTTTGACGTAGTAACAATTAATTTAGGATTCTAAAAATTTAAAAAATGAAAAAATTAACATTAAAATATTTAAGCATGTTGTTCGTACTTGCAATATGCTTTACATCATGTAGTGATGATGATCCAGCAGACGTAAATTTATCAGAAGATAGATTAGCATCACTTTATTTTAGCTCTGGTTCAGGAAATGTTTTTGTAACTGAAGATGATGGTTCAGCAGTTGCTAAAATTCCAGTAGCGGCTTCTTATATTTATTCAACTGATAGAGCTATTGCTGTAACAGTTGATTCAGATAAGTCTACTGTTGATCCTGCTGATTATTCAATTGTAGATGCAAGTTTAAAAATTCCTGCAAATTCAGTTGAAGGGTTTATTGAAATCAATATTAATTTTAATAATGGAACACCTTTAGAAGAAGAAAATTTAATCGTTCTTGATTTATCTGCTATTGATCCAAATCTATTACCTTTAGTAGATGTTAGTAATGCACGTTTAAACTATGAGTTAACTGTAGTTCAAGTGAACTGTCCAGTAGTTTTATCTGCTCCATTAGCAGGAAACTGGACTGCTACTAGTAACGGAACAAATGCTGATAACCAACAAGGTGGAGTTGCTGTAGATTATGAATATGCTGTAACTATTATTGATAATGGAGATGGAACATTAAATTTCTCTGATGCATTAGGAGGATTATACCGTTACTGGTATGAAGCTCCATATGGATATAACCGTGATACACCAAGAGATTTAAACTTCAATATTTGTGGTGAAATGTCTGGTACGTTTGATACATTTTTTAATAATGATGTTGTAACGTATACTGGTTCTTATGATTCAACAACTGATGAAATTACTGTTACATGGTCAAATGTTTTCGGTGATCAAGCGACAGCTGTTTACTCAAGATAATTAGAATTCTAATATAAATTAAAAACCACCTTTTTTAAAAGGTGGTTTTTTTTTGAAAATAACTTATATATGAAGAAATTCTCTATAACTTTGCAACATGGAAAAAACATTGAGTAAAGTATTTGGATTAAGAGCTGTAATAGAAGCTATTCAATCTGGAAAAACTGTTGAAAAAGCTTTTGTTCAAAAAGGCTTAAGTGGGAATTTATATAGTGAGTTTAACAAATTAGCTAAAGAGAAAAATATTGCTATTAGTTTTGTTCCTGTTGAAAAATTAGATAGACTTTCTAAAAATCAAAACCACCAAGGTATTGTTGTCCAAATTTCACCAATTGAATATTATGAAGCTGAAATTTTGATTGATGAAATTTGTTCAAATAAAGAAAAGCCTTTATTTTTAATATTAGATCATTTAACAGATGTTAGAAATTATGGTTCTATTATAAGAACTGCTGAATGTACTGGAGTAGATGCGATTATTGTTCCAAAATCAGGAAGTGCTTCTTTAAATGCAGATGCAATTAAAACTTCTGCGGGAGCAGCATTTAAAGTACCAATTTGTAAAGTTAATCATATTAAAGATGCTGTATTTTTAATGCAATCTTATGATGTACAAGTTGTGGCAGCAACAGAAAAAACTGAAGATACAATTTATGATGTGAATTTTAATACAGCATCAGCAATAATCATGGGAGCTGAAGACAGAGGAGTTAATCCATCTGTTTTAAAAGTTGTGAATAACAAAGCAAAATTACCTCTATTAGGTGAAATCGGTTCTCTGAATGTATCAGTTGCATGCGGTGCATTTTTATATGAAGTTGTAAGACAAAGAACTAAATAATAAAATAAATGCTATTAACTTAGCATTTATTTTCTCTCTCTTCCCCTAAGTACAATTGAAAATCATAACAATTTAATTGATAATTATATGAAAAAAAATTTAAAGTTTTTGATGTTTATTATTTGTGTTGGAACTTTTGCTCAAGAAGGATATAAAGCAAAAGGAAAGGCATCTTATTATAATGATAAATATAACGGGGCTAAAACAGCAAATGGGGAAAAATATTCCAATAAAAAATATACTGCAGCCCATTTAACATTACCTTTTGGAACACTTTTAAAAGTTACAAATCCAGAAAATCAGAAATCAGTTATTGTAAGAGTAAATGATAGAGGACCAAGTAAAAAAAGTGGAAGAATCATTGATTTGAGTAAAATTGCAGCACAAGAATTAGAGATAATTAAAAAAGGAGTTGCAGAAGTTGAGTTAAAAGAAGTTGAAAATACAGAAATTGCTCAAGATAATTCTTTTGAAGTTACAAATGAAACTAAAGAAGAAATTAAAAAAGAAAAAAAGGAGGAAACCAAAAAAGAAGGAGTTGCAGAGGTAGTTAAAAAAGAAGATGTTGTAAAAGAAGCTGTTGAAAATATTAAAGAAATTACATCTAATTTCACTAAAAACACCGCAGAATATTATTCTTTAGAATCAAAAAAGATGAATATTTCTGGTTTTGGAATACAAATAGGAAATTATAAAGAGATGGTTAATTTAATGGAGTTATCTACTAAATTAAAAGAAGCTTTTGGATATCCTGTTCATGTAAAAGTAGTTAAAAGTGAAACAGAAAAACATTATAAAATATCTTTAGGAAATTTTAAATCAAAGGAAAAAGCAGCAAATGCTAAAGAAAAGATTAAAGATAAATTTCCAGATTGTTTTATTATAGAATATTAAAAAAAGAGGGAATTAACTCCCTCTTTTTTATTTTTTGAATTTATTTAAATCAATTCCTCCATAATTTCCTGAACTCATAAATAGAAGGACATTTTTATTAAGATTTTTATTTAGTAAATAATTTTTTAACTCTTCTGAATTTGTGAATACTTTTAAATTTGGATGGTTAAAAGATGCAATAATTTTTTCTTCGGGAATAATTTCTTTTCCTTTAATTTTTAAAGCTTCAATATCATAGAAAATAATTGCTTCATCTGCGTCATTTAAACTTTTATCATATTGAGATAAAAATTCTGGACTTAAACTACTATAAGTATGTAATTCAAAACATGCTAAAATAGAAAAGTTTGAAAATTGCTCTTTTACAGCAGTAGTTGTTGCTTTTACTTTAGAAGGAGAATGTGCAAAATCTTTGAAAATAATTAAGTCATTTGAAGCATAAATTTTCTCAAGTCTTTTATTTGCTCCTTTAAAAGAAGAAATTGCTTCATAAAACTCTTCCTCTCCAATTCCAATATGTTGACAAATCCATTTTGCTCCTGCAATATTTTGTAAATTATGTTTACCAAAAATTTCTAGAGGAACCAATCCTTCGTGAGTTTCAAGAAAAGTAGTGTTATTTTCTATTTGATAGTCATGTACATGATAAGGATATTTTTTAATTGGATTTTCGGCTTTTTCGACAATAGAATTTAAAACTTCATCTTCCTCATTATAAACTAAAATTCCACCATTTGTTATTGAATTAATAAAAATCTCAAATTGTTCATTATAGTTTTCTTCTGTTGGAAAAACATTGATATGATCCCAAGCAATTCCGCTAATTAAAGCAATATTTGGTTTGTATAAATGGAATTTGGGTCTCTTATCAATTGGAGAAGAAAGATATTCATCACCTTCTAAAATAATAAATTCATTTTCATTGGTTAGATTTACCATTGTGTCAAATCCATCTAATTGAGCACCAACCATATAATCTACGTTCATGTCATGATAAGCAAGCACATGAAGAATCATTGCTGTAATTGAAGTCTTTCCATGAGAACCACCAATTACAACTCGAGTTTTTTCTTTTGATTGTTCAAAAATAAATTCAGGATATGAATATATTTTAAGTCCTAATTCTTGTGCTTTTTTAAGTTCTGGATTATCAATTTTGGCATGCATTCCTAAGATAATTGCATCTAAATCTGAAGTGATTTTTTCAGGAAACCAACCGAACTCAGAGGGTAGAAGGTTATGCTTTTCTAATCGTGATTTTGAAGGTTCAAAAATAGTATCATCGCTTCCAGAAACCTGATGACCTTTATTTTTTAAAGCAATAGCAAGATTGTGCATTGCGCTACCTCCAATAGCTATAAAATGTATATTCATTGTAATAATTTCAGTCATTAAAATATACTACAAATATTCTATTTATCCTCTTTAAATTCAAGTTTTATCTAAGAAAAAAATTACAAATTTTCGGTAATGTTTTTTATGAAGAATTTTTTGTAAAATATTGATAATACTATATAAATGACAATAAAATAGAGTATTATAAAGAAAAAAAATATAATTACCGTGTTTAAAAATATTGTGAAATATTTAAAATAGACGGTTAAAATATTAAATAACATATTCTTTTATATAAAAAAATAAAAAAATAATGATTTTTTAACCTTTTTAATATTAATAAAGACATATTTTTTATATTAGCAAACTAATTTTTATAAAAAGATAATCCTATGATAAAAAATTACACAGCATTTCTTTTGCTATCACTATCTCTTATAGGCCTTAAGGGATATTCTCAAAGTACAGAAGATCCTGGAAATCCATTGGATGGAATTTCTGTAGAAGGGGATTTAATTGTTGGTTGTAATGCACCATCTACTTCCGTTTCATTAAATTTTTTCGATGTAGGAACTACAGAAGATTATATTGTGGAACCAATTCCTTTTAGCCCACCTTATCCTTTTACAGGAGGAACTGAACTAGATGATTTAGTAGATGACGTTTGGACAGATGCTATTTCGCTAGGGTTTACATTTGATTTTTACCAACAAATCTTCTCTGAAGCAGCAGTAGGAACAAATGGACAGGTTACTTTTGATACTAATTTATTTGGTGGATTTAGTCAATGGAGTTTTGATGAAACTTTACCTTCAACAGCATTACAAGAAAATACAATTTATGGAGCATACCATGATATTGATATTACTGTTGATAACTTAGGTCAAAACAGTTTTAATTATTACATTGTTGGAGAAGCACCATTTAGAGCTTTAGTAGCGAACTTTTATAAAATTAAACATTTTGGTGGAAGTTGTAATGAAGATTTTGAAACAACTCAACAAATTGTTTTATATGAAGCTACAAACATTATTGATGTTTACATTAAATCTAAGCCATTATGTACTGCATGGAATGATGGTAACGCAGTAATTGGTATTCAAAATGGAGATGGAACTGAAGCTGTTGTTGCTCCAGATAGAAATACTAGTCAATGGGAAGCTTATAACGAAGGATGGAGATTTACTCCAGACGGAACTGTTGTAGGTGGAGGAGAAGTAGAAACTATTACTTGGTATGATAATGATGGAAACGTTGTTGGAACTGGACCAGATGTAGAATTATCGCCAACTGAAACTACAGAATATCATGTTGAAATTACTTATTTACAATCTGATGGTGTTTTGTTGTCTGATACAGAATATTTTATAGTTGAATATTCTAATTTAGAATTACAAGCTATTGATGATATTGCTGTTTGTGATACAAATGATGATGGATTCCAAATTTTTGATTTATCAGGAATTGAACAATCTATTGTTGATCAACATCCTAATGATGAATTAGTATTTACTTATGTGGATGGAAATGGTGTAGCAATAGAAGAATTAACAGATGCTTATCAAAATGCTATTGTTAATGGAGAAACAATTACGATTAAAGCTGTAAGTTCAATTACAGGTTGTGAAAGTGAAATTGATTTAAATTTAGTTGTTGATCAATTAACTTTAAATACAATTGAAACATTAAATTCATGTGATTTAGGTAACGGATTTGGACAGTTTGATACTTCAAATGTTGAAGCAATGTTAGTTGAAGGATTAACAGGAAACTTCCAATTTTCTTTTGTAGATGGAAGTGGAAATACTTACGAATCATTACCAGATGTATTCGAAAATACTCTTCCTTATGATGAAACAATCACTGCTACAGTTTCTACTGATTCAGGATGTATTTCTACAAAAATTATAACATTAAATGTTTTAGATAGTAATTTAGTAATAAATGTACCTGCTATTGAGAAAGTTTGTTCTGGAAGAAATTTTGATTCTTCTAATGTACATGACTTTATTGTTGGAGGACAAGATGTTACAGTTTATTATACAGATGCCAGTGGAAATTCAATTGCAAGCCCTTTTCCTAATCAATATGGAAATAGTGGGGTAATTACTTTTGTTTTAGAAGATAATCAAACAGGTTGTAGAACTGCACCAGAATCTTTTTCATTTGGGTATAAAAGCGATGAAGATTGCGAATTAGGTGATATACCAGAGGGATTCTCTCCTAATGGAAATGGAATCAATGATAGTTTCATTATTGAAAATATTAGAATTGCTTATCCAAATTTTAAACTAGAATTCTATAACCGTTGGGGTAATGTAGTTTATACTGCCGAAGCAGGAAAACCTGATTGGAATGGACAATTAGATGGAGATGGAAGACGTGCGCCAGCTGGAGTATATTTCTATGTTCTTCATTATAATGATGGAGCAAAAGGTCCAGATCAAGGAAGATTATACTTAAATAGATAATTCTAAAAATTAAATAGAAAGAAAAGATAACACATGAAACAAAAGTTACTATTATTTGTATTTGCAGCTTTTTTTGCAGCGAATACATTTGCACAGCAAGACCCACAGTATACTCAATATATGTATAATATGAGTATCGTGAATCCAGCCTATACAACAGGAACAGAAAATATATTAAGTTTTGGAGCTTTATACCGTGCACAATGGGTAGGAGCCGAAGGAGGACCAGAAACATTTACAGGATTTGTACATATGCCAGTATCTGACAATATTGAAGTTGGACTTTCACTTGTACATGACGAAATAGGAGGTATTGTAAAAGAAAATGTAGTTACAGGAGATTTTGCATATCGCTTAAATTTTGCTAATGATTTACATTTATCATTTGGTTTAAAAGCAGGAGTTTCTTTATATGATGCAAATATTGCAGGATTATTAACTATTGTTGATGATCCAGATTTTCAAAGTAATATTAATAAAACTTACTTCAACTTAGGAGCAGGAGTTTATTTTAATTCAGATAAATTTTATGTTGGATTATCTGTTCCATCATTTATTCCACAACCACATTTAGATTCAACAGATACAGAAGATTTATGGGCTAGAGAATCTAATATGTTTTTAACTGGAGGATATGTATTTGATTTAAGTTCAAAATGGCGTTTCAAACCAGCTTTCTTAGCAAAATATATTTCTGGAGAACCAGTTTCGTTTGATTTAACAGCAAACTTCTTATATAATAATTTTGTTGAATTTGGAGCAGGTTACCGTTTCGAAGATGCAATAAGTGGTTTAGTAAACTTTAGAATTTCTGAAGTTGTTCGTTTAGGATATGCTTACGATTATACAACATCAGATTTTAGAGATTATGTAGGTTCTACACATGAATTATTCTTGTTATTTAACATTGATACTTCAACGAAAGGATACGATAAATCACCAAGATTCTTCTAATTCAAAACACGATAATCATGAAAAAAGTTATACTATCTATATGTATTTTGGCATCAGCAGTTCAATATGCTAATGCACAAAGTAGCACACAAAAAAGAGCTGATAAATTATTTGGAAAAGCTCGTTATGTTCAAGCAGCAGAATTATATGAGAAAGAAGTAGAAAATAACAAGTCTTTAGATTTATTAGAAAAATTAGGAGATTGTTATTATTATAATGGAAAAATGAACGATGCATCAAAATATTATGCACAGGCTTTAGAATTATATCCTGAGCAAGTTGATGCAGAACATTTACACCGTTATGCAATGTCTTTAAAAGGAAATAAAGATTACGCAAAAGCAGATAAAGTAATGCAAAAATATAATGCAAAAGTTGGAAGAGTGAAAACTGCTCCAAATACTTTAGCATATTTTGCTGAGCTTGAGAAAAAAGAAAGACGTCCATTTATCGTAACAAATAGTTCAATTAGCACGAAAGATTCAGAATGGGGAGCGGCTTTTAATGCAAATCAAATTGTTTTTGCTTCTTCAAGAGAAGGCGGAGTTAAAGGGAAAAAATATAAATGGAATAATGAGAATTATTTAGATTTATTTATCGCTGAAGTAGATGAAGAAGGAAATGCAACTGGAGCTACACCTTTTTCAGACGAAATTAATTCGCCTGCACATGAAGGAGGAGTTACTTTTAGTGGAGATGGAAATACAATTTACTTCACAAGAAATGTAAAGCCAAAAAATAGAAAAGGAGATAAAGTATCTCATTTAAAAATATTTAAATCTACTAAATCTGGAGGAAACTGGTCAGAACCTATAGAGGTTTCATTCAACCAAGAAGGATATTCTACAGCACATCCTGCATTGAACAAAAATAATACAAAATTATACTTTGCTTCAGATATGCCAGGAACAGAAGGAGGGTTTGATATTTTCGTAGTTGACATCAATAAAGATGGAAGTTTTGGAGAACCAAAGAATGTTGGGCCAAATGTAAATACAGAAAATAGAGAGCAATTCCCGTTTGTAAGTGATGAAGATAATTTATATTTCTCTTCAGATGGTCATATGACTTTAGGAGGAATGGATGTTTTTGTTAGTGAAATTAACGGAAATTCATATTCTAAAGCTCAAAATCTTGGAAATGTAATTAACTCAAATAAAGATGACTTCGGATTTATCTATGATGAAGGAACTGAAAAAGGATTCTTATCATCAAATAGAGATGGAGGACAAGGATCAGATGATATTTATAGAGTTGATCGTAAGCAAATTTACTTCGTAGAAGGAGTTGCACAAGACAGTAAAACAGGAGAATTACTTCCTGGAGCTAAAGTTGTAATGTTTGATAATGCAGGAAGAGAAATCGCGAAAACAACAGTTGGAGCAGATGGAGCTTTTGCATTTGAAATTCAACCAACATCAGACTATAAATTAACTGGTTCAAAATTAACTTATGATCCAGCTAACGTAGAATTTTCAACTGGAAAGAAAGGAAATGTTGAACAAAATGTTGTTCTTAAATTAATCCAAGTAGTTGAAAAACCAAAGTTAGATACAAAACCAATTTATTTCGAGTTTGATAAAGCAATCTTAGTTGAAGAATCTAAAACAGAGTTAGATAGAATTATCAACTTTATGAAAGAACATTCAACTTTCAGAATTGAAGTTGCTTCTTATACAGATAATCGAGGAACTGATGCTTATAACATGAGTTTATCATCTAGAAGAGCAAATGCTGTAAAAGCTTATTTCGTAGAGCAAGGAATTGCTGAAGACAGATTAGTTTCTGTTGGATATGGAGAAACAAAACCAGTTGAAGATTGTACGAAGTGTACGGATGAGCAACATGCTAAGAACCGTAGATCTGAGTTCACTCTAATTGAATAGAATTTTCTCAAAAATTTACTATAACTATACTAACCAAACTTAACTTAAGAGTCATTTCCAAATCGGGAATGGCTCTTTTTTATTAAATGATTTTATTTCAGTTATCTAAGATTTAATTTGTAATTTTCGATGATAAATTTCAAAAAATTGCATGGTTTTTGGAATTTATAATGGCAATTGACGAACCAAATTAGATTATATGAAACTTAAACAGCTACTTATTCTTTTTTTGTTCAGTGTAACAACGATTTTTGCACAACAAAAAAACTATGAAAAAACATGGGAAAAAGTGGAAGACTTAGAAAAGAATGGTCTTCCAAAATCAGCTTTAAAGATTGTAGATTCACTTTTTAAAGTTGCTGAAAAAGAGAAAAATAATGCTCAAATTATTAAAATAATTATAGCAAAGAATCATTTAAGAACTTCATTTGAAGAAAATTCTGAAACCAAATCAATAGACTTTTTAAAAGAACAAATTAAAGTTCAAGAATTTCCTGTAAATGCTATTTTAGAAAATATTTTAGCTAAAGAATATTGGGATTATTTTCAAAAAAATAGATATAGACATTATAATAGAACAAGAAACAAAGAAGTAAATAATGAAGATTTTAAAACTTGGGATACTTATAAGTTTTTGGAAGTTGTAGAGAATTTATATTCTGAAAGTTTAGAAAAGGCTGATGCTTTGAAAAAAATTAAGTTAAAAGATTATGAAGCAATGCTAGTAAATATAAAAGATTCCAAGATATTTCGTCCTACTTTATATGATTTTTTAGCGCATAATGCTTTAACTTTTTTTAATAATAGTGAAAGTTCTATCACAAAGCCAAAAGATGCTTTTCAGATAGATGACAAAAAATATTTTTCAAATATTGATGTTTTTATTCCATTAAAAATTAATTCTAAAGATACTCTATCTCAGAAAGTGAAATCTTTAAAATTATACCAAGATTTATTGGCTTTTCATAAAGAAAATAAGAATGTTTTACCTCTAGCAATGGTAAACATAGAACGTTTGAAATATGTAAGAAATCACACAAATTATATAAATAAAGAGCAAGATTATGAAGAAGCTTTAAAAACATTTTTAAACCAAAATAAAAACACAAATGCTTTTCCTTTAATTTCGTATGAGTTAGCTTCTTTTTATTTAGAACTAGGAAATCAATATTCTACTTCAAATCCAAAATATCAGTGGAAGTTGAAGGAAGCAGTTGCAGTTTGCGAAGCAGCAATTGCAAAAAATGAAAAAGGAAAATTTACAAAGGATTGTAAGGTTTTATTGAAGAATATAAAAAATGATTTTATAATTATTCAGCAAGAAAAATTTTTACCAATTGAACAAAATTCGAAGGTTTTAATTACTTATAAAAACACAAAAGATATTTATTTCAGAATTATAAAAATTGATGAAAAAGATTTTAAATTCATAGCAAAATATAGATATAATTATAATAGAAAAGATACTATAAAAACATATTTAAAAAATAAAACTCCTTTAGATAAATTACATTATTCTTTAAAAGATATTGGAGATTTTCAGAGTCATTCTACAGAAGCTTTAATTCCGCCTCTAGGAAATGGAAGATATGTTTTAGCTTTTAGTTCTTCTGAAAATTTTAAAGATTTTAATTATAATATTTTTCAGGTAACAGATCTGACTTTAATTCAAAATGAAAATGAAGGAACTTATATTTATCAAGTTGTAGATCGAAATACTGGAAAACCAATTTCAAATGCAAAAGTTCATTTGACAAGTAAAGATCAAAATTCTTTTGATAAAGGTTTTATTACTAATAAGAAAGGAGAGTTTTCATTTGTAAATAGAGAAAAACACAATTTATATAATTTAAATGTTCATATTTATACAAATAAAGAGGAAGCTTTTTTTAGTGGATTATATCAGTATAGAGAAAATGAAAGAAAGAGAAGTTATGATGAAAAATATTTAGATGGACATTCTTATACATTTACAGATAGAAGTATTTATAGACCTGGTCAAACAGTATATTTTAAAACGATTGCTTTTACAAATGATGGTAAAAAAACAGAGGTAATTCAGAATAGAAATTTCATTGCTATTTTAGAAGGACCAAATGGAGATGAAATAAAAAAGTTGAATTTTAAAACAAATGAATTTGGTTCTTTTGCTGGAGTTTTTCAATTACCTAGTTCTGGCTTAACAGGAAATTATGACATTTATATTGAAGTAGATGATGAAAAAGATGAAGCTTATTTTGATGATACTTTAGATGATTTTGAAGATCATGAAGTTTATTTTAATGTAGAAGAATATAAAAGACCAAAATTTGAAACAGAACTTCTACCAATTAAAAAAACATATCAAGTTAATGATAGTGTTTTTGTAAAAGGAAATGCAACATCTTTTACAGGAAGTGCAATCTCAGAAGCAAAAGTTGTTTATACAGTAGAAAGAAAAGTGAATTTACCTAATTGGTATTATCGAACGAATGGATATAGTTATTCTCCTGCACAGCAAATTGCAAATGGAGAAGTGATAACAGATGCAGAGGGGAATTATACAATTCCATTTAAGGCAATTCCTGATGAAAGTTATTCGAAAGAATTTTTACCTGTTTTTAATTATGAAATAAATGTTTCAGTGACGGATATCAATGGAGAAACACATACTGCAAATACAAATGTAAAAGTAGGATATCAGTCTTATGAAGTAAAAATTAATTCACCAAGTGAAATTTCTTTTAAAGAAAAAGATGTTACGCTTAAATTAAATGTTACAAATCTAAATGGTGAAAAAGCTACTGCGTCAGGTAAAATAAAAATTTATGCTTTAAAGGCACCAAAATTGGCCAGAAAAAGAACTTGGAATGCACCAGATTTTCCAATGTATTCTAAAGAAGAATTTAACCAACTTTTTCCACATGATTTTTATGGAAATAATACTAATTTCAATCAACTTATTCCACATGGTTTAAATGAAAATAATACAAATTTTAAAGATTGGGAAAAAGAAAAAATTGTTTTTGAGAAAACTTTTGATACAAAAAAATCAGATTCTATTATTTTACCAAGTTTGAAAAATTGGAAACTTGGAAAATATTTTGTAGAAGTGGAAATCGAGGATAAAAATGATCTTAAAATAAAAGAGGAAACTTATTTTGATTTAATAAACCCAAAATCGAAGAAAGTTTTAAATAATGAATTGTTTACAATTCAAACAGATAAGAATTTTTATTTTGATGAAGAAAAAGCAACTATAAAAATTGGAACAGCTTCTCCAGCAATGTATATAACACTAAGAATAGTCAATGATGAGAAAATAATTAAAGAAGAAATTATCAAGCTTTCAAATAAAATAAAAGAAGTTTCGATTCCTTTTGATGGTAAAAAGAAAGATTTTTATGTGAATTATTCTTGGGTGAATTTTAATTCTTCAGGGCAAGGAACAGAAACAATAAGGTTTGCGGAAGAGGAAAGAAGAAAACTACAAATTGTGGCCAAAACTTTTAGAGATAAACTAGAACCAGGAAAAAAAGAAAAATGGTCTTTTATTATCACGAATGATGAAGGAAATGTGGTTGCATCAGAACTTTTAGCCAATATGTATGATGCTTCTTTAGATAAATTAACAGGACATAATTGGAGTTTTCATAGTTATCCAAGAAAAGATTACAGTCATAATACTTTAGTGTCAAATGCAAATTATTCTTTTGGAAATATATCAAAATCTTTTAGTTTTCCAATTAAAAATACTTATGTTGAAAAACAATATTTCGATTCTTTTTTAAACTTTAATTATTATCAATATAGAAGAGCTAAAAACGGAAGGGAGCAGGAAATAGCTACTTATTTTGATTCCGAGAAACCACAAGGTAAAGCATCAGGTGTGACAGTTACAGCAGCGGGGCAAACTAATGCTATAAGGATAAGAGGTGTTGGTTCTGTTGTTGAAGGAGGGAAATCATTGTATATAGTAGATGGTGTACAAGTATCTGAAAGTGAATTTAATTCATTAACAAATTTAGATATAAAATCAATGTCTGTTCTAAAAGGTGAGCAAGCTAGTGCAATTTATGGAGCAGCAGCTGTAAATGGAGTTGTGATTATCACTACTAAAAATGTTCAGAAGAAAAAACAACCAATCCAAATTCGTAAAAATCTTCAAGAAACTGCTTTCTTTTATCCTCAGTTGCGAACAGATAAAGACGGAAATGTACAATTTGAATTTACAAGTCCTGAAGCTTTGACAAAATGGAAATTACAATTATTAGCACATACAAAAGATGTGATTTATAAAATTGAAGAATTGACCACAGTTACTCAAAAAGAATTAATGGTAATTCCGAATGCTCCAAGATTTTTTAGAGAAGGAGATGCAATGACTTTTACGACGAAAATTGCAAGTTTAAGCGATGAAAAATTAGAAGGAAAAGCACGTTTAGAATTCTTTGATGGAATTACTGAAAAACCAATTAATCATTTATTGGATAATTCAGATTTTGAGAAAGATTTTACGGTGGTAGCAAATGGAAATACTGCTGTAAGTTGGAATATTAAAATTCCAGAAGGAATCCAAGCGATTCAATATAGAGTAGTAGCAGAAACTTCTACTTTTTCGGATGGAGAACAAAATACACTTCCAGTTTTGTCTAATAGAATGTTAGTGACAGAAACTTTACCAATGTGGATAAATTCAAATGAAACAAAAACATTCACTTTAGATAAACTAAAAAATACAAATTCGGAAACAAGAACAAATTATAAACTGACTTTAGAAGTTACTTCCAATCCGATTTGGTATGCGATTCAGTCTTTACCTTATTTAATGGAATATCCATATGAATGTAGCGAACAAACTTTTGCTAGATTTTATGCGAATGCTTTAGCAAAACAACTTTTGAATCAACATCCGAAAATTCAAAGAGTTTTTGAGCAATGGAATAATACGGAAGCTTTACTTTCTAATTTAGAGAAAAATCAAGAATTAAAATCTTTATTAATTGAAGAAACTCCTTGGTTAAGAGATGCGCAATCGGAAACGGAACAGAAAAAGCGAATTGCTTTATTATTTGAGTTAAATCAATTACAAAATGCACAGCAAAATACGATTTTAAAGTTGGAGCAAATGCAATTAGGTAACGGAGGTTTTCCTTGGTTTAGTGGAAATAATAGAGTGAATGATAGAATTACATTACACATCGCAATTGGTTTTGCACATTTACAAAAAATGGGTGTTTCTTTAAACGAAAAGGAATCTGAAATTTTTGAGAAAGCAAAAACTTATCTGAATAAAAACTTTATAGAAGATTATGATAAATTAATAAAGAATTCAAAAAAACAGAAGAGTTCAAAGAAGTATTTAGAACAAAATCATTTGACAAATGATATAATTTCTTACTTGTATTTATATAGTTTTAAACCGACAAAAAATCAAGATAATGAAAAAGCTTTAACTTATTTTAAAAAGCAAGCAGAGAAATTTTGGTTAAAAACAAATTTAGGTTCACAAGGGAAAATTGCAATGTTGTTTTCGAGAATTGGAAATGAAAAAACCGCAAAAAACATCTTGAAGTCTTTAAAAGAAAGAAGTACAACAAATGAAGAGTTAGGAACGTATTGGAAATCGAATGTTTCTAGTTGGTTTTGGTATCAAGCTCCAATTGAAACACAAGCTTTATTGATTGAGACTTTTGCAGAAATTGATTCAGACATAAAATTTGTGGATGGTTTAAAACAATGGTTATTGAAAAATAAACAAACAAATCGTTGGGCAACTACAAAAGCGACTACAGAAGCAATTTATGCTTTAGTTTCTACAGGTACAAAGTGGATTGAAAATGATGAAAATGTTGCGATTAAAATTGGAACTAAAGCTTTAGATATTTCAAAATTAGAAAACCAAAAACCTGAGGTTGGAACAGGTTATATCAAAGAAACTTGGTCGAAAACAGAAATTAAACCAGAAATGGCGACCGTTACTTTAGAGAAAAAAGGAGAAGGAATTGCTTGGGGAGCTTTGTATTGGCAATATTTTGAAGATTTAGATAAAATCACAACTTCTGAAACTGGACTTTCGATTCAGAAAGAATTATTTATAAAGAAAGTTACTTCGGAAGGAGATATTTTAAATAAAATAACAAAAGAAAATCCTGCGAAAATTGGAGATTTGGTTACAATAAGAATTGTTTTAAAAGCGGATCGAGATATGGATTTTGTTCATATGAAAGATATGAGAGCTTCAGGATTTGAACCTGTGGATGTGATTTCGAAATATAAATGGCAAGATGGATTAGGTTATTATCAAAGCACAAAAGATGCAAGTACAAATTTCTTCTTTTCAGAAATAAGAAAAGGAACGTACGTTTTTGAATATAATGTAAGAGCGAACAATGCAGGAGATTTTTCTAATGGAATAACAACAATTCAAAGTATGTATGCTCCAGAATTTTCTAGTCATACTGAGGGAATTCGTGTAGAGATTAAATAAGAAAGTATTTAAATTAATATAAAAAATCCGAGTTTATGGCTCGGATTTTTTTAGATATTTTAGTTAATAATTGTCCATAGGAACTGAATCACCTAAAAATCCTGATAATATTCCGAAAAATAATATTACCTCAAAATAAAACAATAAACCTAAAATTAGGATATATATTAATGTCCAAAAAGATTGTAATTTATATTTTATAATTGAAATAGAAATACAAAGAACTAATTGTATTAATGAAATGGTAAGAGTTATTTTTGAAAATGTAAAATATTGAGGATTATCACTTTTAATTCCAAAAAATAACAATGAAAAAAGCATGAACATTAATATAATGCCAAAAAGTAAATTATATATCCAAAACTTTTTCATGTTTTATTTTTCACTAAAATAATTTCGGATAAAATACTAATAGCAATTTCATGAGGAGTTTCACTTTTAATTGACAAACCAATTGGCGCATGAACTTGTTGCAATTTATCTTCTGAAATTCCTTGTTTTTTATAGGAATTCCACATGTTTGTAAGTTTTGCTTTACTTCCTAAAATTCCAATATATTTAAATTGAAATTCCAATAAATTTTTTAATACAATAAAATCATCTGTAAATTTATTTGTCATGATGACAATGTAAGCTTCTTCTTTATGTTGAATAAAGGATGAAATATCTTCGTAATTAATGACCTTTTTTACATCTGCAAAAATATTTGATTCTAACGTATTTAATTTTGTACGATTGTCATAAACAGTTATTTTAAAATCTAATTTTGATGCAAATTCTGATAAAGCCAAACTAATATGTCCACCTCCAATTATATGTAATTCAGATTTTTGAATTACCTTTTCTTGATAAAAAATGTCACCACTTTTTTGAAGAGAAATGGAATTCAAATTCCAATAAATTGTTTCCGATTTAGAATGAATGATTTTTTCTATAGTTGGAAGAAAAGATTGGTTCAAAAAATGAAACATAATTGTTTGCTTTCCTGAACAAATCATACCAGAACTTTTTTCAACATTTTTTTGATGAATTTGCTCTTTCAGATAGTTTTTTTGAATACCATTTTTTAAATTTCTTTTAGCTTCTTCAATCAAGTCAAATTCCATGATTCCTCCGCCAATGGAGCCAAACAAATCACCAGAATCATTTACAAACATTTTAAATCCTTTCTTTCCAGGAGAACTTCCTTCATTTGCTATGACAGTTAATAAATAAAGACGTTTCTTTTGATTTAATTGTTGTGAAATTTCTTTCCAAATAGACATAAAATAGGGTTTAAAAAAAAGTAATACTTAAAGCATAATAAATTGCCATCAATCCAGAAAAAATAGCACTTGCAAGAAAGCGATAGGAAAGATGTATTTTATTTTGGATGATATAATTTGCAAAAAGTGAAATAGGAATATTCACCAAAAAAGAAAAAACTGCAATGGTTAATAATTTCCATGTAATATTTGAAAAATCTTTATTTAAAAGTTCAATAAAAAAAAGATGCCTAGCAATCCATAGAGGATTAAAATAACTAATTGCTAGAAAAGTTTTAATAAGAGCTAATTTTCGTTTGCTAAATTTTGCAGTTTTTTTCTCAATCCAATGAAAATAATTTGGAATTTCAAAAGCGTATAATGTTGCACCAATAAACATAATTCCGAAAACTCGAAGCCATGAAAATTCGTGTAATAACAAAGCTGCAATTGTGTCTCCAATACTGTACACAAGTGCGCCTCGAAGGACATTATATTTGGTGTAAATTACTTTTATTTTGGTGTAAATTTAAGATTCGTATAAAGCTAATAATACTTTTTCTGGTGTAAAAGGCGCATGAAACTTTTGTTCGTAATTTGGATTAAAATTTTGAATCGCATCTTGAATCGCAAAATAAGTTCCAATTCCATACATCAATGGAGGTTCTCCAACAGCTTTCGATTTGTAAATTGCCAAATCGTTTCCATTTGTTTCAATTGCTTTAATATTAATTTTCTTAGGAACAGCAAATACATCTGGAATTTTGTATGTTGATAAACTATTAGAAGTTAAAATCCCTTCCTTATTATATGCAATTTCTTCTAAAGTCATCCAACCAATTCCTTGTACAAGTCCACCTTCAATTTGCCCCAAATCTATATCTAAATTCATACTTTTTCCAAAATCATGAGCAATATCAACTTGATCAATTTCATAGGTTCCTCTTATACAATCTAAAGTGATTGTTGTTACAGAAGTTCCATAAACATGATATGCAAACGGATGTCCTTTTTCTGCTTTTTTATCAAAATAAATTTCAGGAGTTGCATAATGTGCTTTTTCTGATAATTGTACTCTTTCTAAAGCTGCAATTGTAATTAATTCTTCCCAAGATATTTTTTTAGTTTGAGTTAAATTAATAACATAATTGTTTTCAAATTTTAAATCTTTTTTATCACTTAATAATTCTCTTGCAGCAATATTAATTAAACGATTTTTAAGTACTATACAAGCTTTTAGTAAAGCTTTTCCGTTTAAATCAGTAGTAGAGCTTGCAGCAGAAGGAGAAGTATTTGCAACTCGAGTTGTATTTGTAGATTCAATTTTAATTTTGGAAGCATCAATTCCAAATTCTTGACTAGCAATTTGAAGCATTTTTGTATTCACACCTTGCCCCATTTCAACCGCAGCTGTACTTATACCAACACTTCCATCAAGATAAATATGAACTAAAGCTCGTGCATGATTCATGGAAGTATTTGTAAAAGAAATTCCAAATGTGATTGGCATAATTGCCATTCCTTTTTTTATGTATTTATTGTTTTTATTGAATTGTTTAATTTCTTCTTTTATTATAGAAAAATTGGAAAGTTCCATTGCTAAATTCCAAGAATTTTCTGTTTCTACATTTTTTGCAATTTGTCCATAAGAAAAGATGTCATTTTCTTGTAATAAATTTTTCTTTTGAATTATTGATTTACAAACGCCAATTTGATGTGCAGCTTTTGCAATTGCACTTTCAATGACAAACATTCCTTGTGGACCACCAAATCCACGAAATGCAGTATTTGGAGGTAAATTTGTTTTACAAGGATAAACAGAAGTATGTACATTTTTTATGGAATAACAATTAGTAGCATGAAAAAGTGTTCGTTCTGCAACTGCTGGAGAAAGATCTGCGGAAGCACCAGAATTTTGTAAAAAATCGGCTTCAAATGCATGAATTTTTAAATCTTTTGTCAATCCAATTTTAAAGCTACTCTCATAAGGATGCCTTTTTCCAGTGAATTTTATATCATCATGTCGATCTAAAATAATTTTAATAGGAACATTTAAATGTTGTGCAGCTACAGCAGCCATCACTCCCCAAGAAGTTGCTTGATCTTCTTTTCCTCCAAATCCGCCTCCCAAACGTAAAACATCCACTTCGATTTGATACATAGGAATTCCAAGAACACGTGCAGCAATTTTTTGTAGAATCGTTGGTCCTTGTGTAGAAGAATATATTTTAAAATGTCCGTTTTCTTCTGGACAAACATAACAACCTTGTGTTTCTAAATAAAGATGTTCTTGACCATTTGTAAAAGTTACGTCTTCAAAAATATAAGTACATTCATTAAAAGCTTCTTCTGTATTTCCAATAGAAAAATGTCTTGGATTACTAACAAATAATTTTTTTTCTTTAGCTTCGGAAGCAGTAGTAATTACTTTAAATTCTTCAATTTCGATAGAAATTAAACCTCTTGCTTGTCTTGCAATAAAACTACTTTTAGCAACAATCAAAGCAATTGGTTGCCCCGCATAATGAACTTCATCTTTAGCCCAAAGAGCTTCATCTTGTATAATTCCACCAATTTGATTTTCTCCTTTAATATCTTTGAATGTAAAAATACGTTCAACACCTTCTAATTTTTCTGCTTCTGAATAATCAATTGAAATTATTTTTCCATGAGCTTTTTGGGAAGCGAAAATAACTCCGTGTAAAGTGTCACTTCTTGTAATGATGTCATCAATGTAAATAGAAGTACCTGTGACATGTGAAATACTATCTTTATTTTTCATAATTAATTTTAAAATAAGTTAGGAAAGAGAGTAATAAAATGTGCTTTAACCAATTGTTTTGCAAGTAATCTTTTATATGCTGAGGTTCCTCGAATGTCAGAAATCGGAGCAATTTCATCATTTAAAATTTCTAAGGATTTCTCTATATTTTCTTCATTTAATTCATTTTGATTTAAAAAAGAAACAGTATTTTTTGCATAAAAAGGAATTGGAGCAACTCCACCAATAGAAAGATGAATATTTGTTATTTGATTTTCTATAATTTCAATTTGCATGGCAGAATTTACACTTGCAATATCTAAATGAGTTCGTTTTGAAACTTTTTCAAAATTAAAAGAGGCATTTTTTTCTAAAATTTTAAAAGAAACAGTTTCTATAATTTCATTTTCTTTTAAATCATAAGTTTTATATCCTTTATAAAAGTCTTTCAAATGAACTTCTCGTAAATTTCCATGTGGATTTTTAATATGTAAAACAGCATTTAAAGCTAAAAAGAAAACAGACAAATCTCCAATAGGTGAAGCATTTACAAAATTTCCACCTAAAGTTCCCATATTTCTAATTTGTTCTGAAGAAACTTTTTTTAGAAATTCAGGTAATTTTGGAATTTGTTTTAGAAAAATAGAATTTTCTAATAAATGAGAAACAGTTGTATTTGCACCAATAAAACAAGTTTTTTCTTTCTGTTGAATTGTTTGATGTTCTTTATTTAAAGTGATCAGGTGAACATCTTTTTTTCTTAAATGATCTGCTTGTTGTACATATAAATCGGAACCACTTGCAACAATTTTCCCTTTTTTTGGATTTTCTTTTTTTGGAATATTTTTTAATTTTTCTGGAATTGTAGCAAAATAGGAAGGTAAAAATTGATGTTGAATTAAATCGTTAATCGAATTTTTAATAGAAAAACCTTTCAATGAATTATTAATAATTTCTCCAGCTTTTTCAATCGATTTATAACCTGTACATCTGCAAATATTTCCACTAATCACATCTTGAAAAGTATTTAATGGATTATGATTATGTTGTGTTTTTTTAATAGCAAAACCAGTTAAAGAAACAACAAAACCAGGTGTGCAGAAACCACATTGCGTTCCATTATTCGAAATCATTTCTTCTTGAACACGATTTAAACCATTTTCTAAAGAAATTCCTTCTACTGTAACTACATGCTTTCCATGAACATTTCCAAGAGGAGAAATACAAGAAGTTATCGAATGATAAATTACATTATCATCGTGAAGTTCACCGATTAAAATTGTGCAAGCTCCACAATCACCTTCTCTACAACCAATTTTTGTTCCTTTTAAGTTTCGGTATTCTCTTAAGAAATCTACCAAAGGTTCTCCTTGATGTACAGAAGTTTTTATTGTTTTGTTATTTAATATAAATTCAATCATTATTTTCTTCAGCGTATTGTTTTTTAAAAGATTAAGATACTAATTAGAAATGTAAAAAAGTAGGTGATTTCGTTAAAATGAATTGTAAAATGATTTATTAAAATTATTTCAAGGAAGCTCGTATCTTTGTGAAAAATTAAAATCATGGACTTAAAGTTAATACCAAATATAAAACACGCTGATTCGGATAATTTCTTTTTACTTGCTGGGCCTTGTGCTATTGAAGGAGAAGAAATGGCGATGCGAATTGCTGAACATATTTTAAAAGTTACAGATAAATTAGAAATTCCTACAATTTTTAAAGGAAGTTTTAAAAAAGCAAATCGTTCAAGAATTGATAGTTTTACAGGAATTGGAGATGAAAAAGCTTTAGAAATTTTACAAAAAGTAGGAGAGAAGTTTCAAGTTCCTACAGTTACTGATATTCATGAAGCAAATGATGCTGCTTTTGCTGCGCAATTTGTAGATGTTCTTCAAATTCCAGCATTTTTAGTTCGTCAAACAGATTTAGTTGTTGCTGCTGCTAAAACAGGAAAAGTAGTGAATTTAAAAAAAGGACAATTTATGAGTCCTGATGCGATGAAACACGCTGTTAAAAAAGTAACAGATTCTGGAAATTCACAAGTGATGGTAACGGATAGAGGAACAATGTTTGGATATCAAGATATGATTGTAGATTTTAGAGGAATTCCTGAAATGCAAAAATATGCTCCTACAATTTTAGATATTACACATTCATTACAACAACCAAATCAGGCAAGTGGTGTAACTGGAGGAAAACCAGAATTAATAGAAACAATTGCAAGGGCAGGAATTGCAGCAGGAGTGGATGGATTATTTTTAGAAACACATTTTGATCCAGCAAATGCAAAATCTGACGGAGCAAATATGTTAGATTTACAACATTTTGAAAAGTTAATGACAAACTTAACTGCGATTCGTAAAGTAGTTAAGAGTTTATAAAATATTATTTCTAACCCTTCTAAAAAGAAGGGTTTTTTATTATAATTTTTTTAATAAAGAAATTTGTCCAAGATGATAATAAGAATGTTCTATCATTCCTTCAATATTTCTTTGATAATCTCCATATTCTTTTTTTACAAAAGGTTTCGATAGTTTTTCCTCTTCAAGGTTTTCAACAAAAACAGCAAATTTTTCTGCATTTTTAATTAAATTATTTTTTAATAAACTCCATTCTTCTTCAGAATTTATAGGAATCATATCAAAACTATATTTATCGGAAATTTCTAGTTTTCCAGTTTCAAAAAAGTGATTAATTCCCGAGATATAATAATTTATATGGAAAGTTAAAATTGCAATTGAATTTAAATTTTCAACTTTCCTAATTGCTTTTTTCCAATCTATATCTTTTAAAGTTTCTTGATAATTTGTATTAGAAATCCATTTTCCATTTAGTAAAACTTCTCTAAATCTATCAGCTAATTTTTTTGAATTTGTCATTTGAGTTTTATTTAGTGATAAAGATAAAATTAATTATAGATAAAACCGTTATTGATTTAAAAATGTAACAAATAAGAAAACAGACAGTCTTATTTGAAAATGAAATTAACTAAGAAATGAAAAGCATTAAAACAAAACTTTGGATTCCTATTATTGCGTTAGCACTTTCAGGAAGTGTTTTCGCACAGACTTCGGCTAAAAATAAAAGAATTTTAGATAAAATTGTGACAATTCCTTATGTTATAGAACGAGTTACAACTTTAGCTTCTGATGAAATGGAAGGAAGGTTAATTGGAACAGATGGAATAGAAAAAGCTGCAACTTATATTGAAGAGAATTTTAAGAAAATTGGTTTAAAACCATTTGATGGAAAAACTTTTCGTCAACAATTTGTAGCAAAAGATATTCCGATGGAAAATATTATCGGAGTTTTAGAAGGAAAAACTAAAAAAAATGAATTTGTAATCTATTCTGCACATTATGATCACATCGGATATATTGGTGGAGAAGGAAAAGAACATATTGCAAATGGTGCAGATGACAATGCTTCTGGAGTTACAGCTTTATTTGGTTTAGCAGAATATTTTAAAAAAGTTGGAAATGAAAGAACAATTATTTTTGTTGCATTTTCTGGAGAAGAATCTGGACTTTTAGGTTCAAAACATTATGCAGAAACGATAGATGCTGATAAAATTATTGCTGGAATAAATATTGAAATGATTGGTAAAATTTCTTCTTTTGGAGTAAAAAGTGCTTTTTTAACTGGATTTGAGCGTTCAAGTTTAGGAGAAATTATTCAAGAAAACTTAAAAGGAACAGAATATAATTTACATCCAGATCCTTATAAAAGATTTAAATTATTTTACCGCTCAGATAATGCTCCTTTAGCAAAAAAAGGAGTTCCTGCTCATACTTTTTCTACAGATGCGATTGATAAAGACAAACATTATCATCAAGTAACAGATGAGGTAGAAACATTAAATATGGAAAATCTTATGCATGCAATTAAATTGATTGCGATAGGAACAGAAGAAATTGTAAATGGTAAAGATACACCAACAAGAGTGAAATAATACAGCAATTTTGAATCATAAAAAACACCTTTCTCTAAAATAAGAAAGGTGTTTTTATTTTAAATATATAACAAATGTTATAGTTATTTCTGTTTTTGCGTTTTACCTTTGCAATATGAAAGTAGATTATATTATTGTTGGTTTAGGTTTAGCAGGTTTGGCTTTTGCGGAACAATTAAGAGAACATGGAAAAACATTTGTTGTTTTTGAAGATAATTCACAAACATCTTCTAATGTTGCTGGAGGAATGTATAATCCAGTAATTTTAAAGAGATTTACACCTGTTTGGAACGCTGTTTCACAATTAGAATTAGCGATGCCTTTTTATAAAAAAATAGAAGAAAAATTTGAATCACAATACGATTATCCAATAGAAATTTATAGAAGTTTTAAATCTATTGAAGAGCAAAATAATTGGTTTGCAACTTGCGATCATCCTGCTCTTTCTGAATTTATGATTCCGAAAGTTATTCCAAATGAAAACGAAGCTGTAAATGCGCCTTTTGGTTTTGGAAAATTACAACATACAGGAAGGATTTATACAAAAAAACTATTGAATGATTATAAAGCTTTTTTAAGAGAAACCAATAGTATTCGTGAAATATCTTTCGATTATGATGATTTGGTTTTTACGGATAAAATTGTAAAATATCAAGATATTACAGTTTCTAAAATTGTTTTCTGTGAAGGTTTTGGATTAAAACAAAATCCATTTTTTAATTATCTTCCGATGCAAGAAGCAAAAGGTGAATTAATAACGATTAAAGCACCAAATCTAAAGATAGATTATTTATTAAAATCAGCTGTTTTTGTATTGCCATTAGGAGATGATTTATATAAAGTTGGAGCTACTTTTAATTGGAAAGATAAAAGTTTAGAACCAAGTGAAGAAGGGAAAAATGAATTGGTAGAAAAATTAAAAACTGTTATCAATGTTCCTTATGAAATCATAAATCAAACAGCTGGAATTCGTCCAACAGTAAAAGATCGAAGACCATTAGTTGGTGTACATCCTCAATATAAATCATTAGCAATTTTAAATGGTTTAGGAACTCGTGGGGTTATGATTGCTCCAACTGCTGCTAAAATGCTTTATGAATTTTTAGAAGAAAATAAAGAAATCGATAAAGAATATTGTATTAATCGATTTGAGAAATAAAAAAAGGGAACTTTAAAGTTCCCTTTTTCAGTATTTAACTTTTAATAAATTTAACTCTTTTTGTTCCTTTGTCGAATTGTGCTTCTAAAAAGTAAACTCCTGAAGTTAAATCAGAAATATTTATTGCAGAATTATCTCCTGATAATTCTTTTACAACATTTCCTCTAATTGAAATTACTTTGATTGATTTTAATGTAGTTGCAGAATTTGTTTCCACTTTTAAGATATCAGTAGCAGGGTTAGGGTATACTGAAAAAATAGTAGAAATTCCGAATTCTTCATTATCTAATAATTCACCACCTTCTTGGTAGTTATGAGCTGCTAAAGCATTTTTAATTCCAACATAGAAATTAGGCTCAGTTGTATCATTATCATTGTAAGCAACCATTGGGTGACCAGTATCAGGATCTGGAACAAACATGATAAAGAATGGGATTCCAGTTACATTATAAGTATTAAATAACGTACTAATTGCATCATTATTTGAAGATCCATTAGCTGATGCAGGAACAGTAGGATAATGTAAGTTTAAGTCAGTATCCCATTCTGTGATTGTTTCACAAGTTGAGCTAGCTCCACTTACATTTTGGTATAACATTCCAAGAAAAATTACATCTTCTTGATTTTCACCATATAATTCATAAAGTTCTTGAATATAAGGTGCTGCACTTTGGCATGGTCCACACCATTGTGCACCC
Source organism: Aureivirga marina (assembly GCF_015767265.1). Taxonomy (GTDB): domain Bacteria; phylum Bacteroidota; class Bacteroidia; order Flavobacteriales; family Flavobacteriaceae; genus Aureivirga; species Aureivirga marina. Next base: position 343,185 of record NZ_JADPIB010000001.1, on the reverse strand, counting down.
ATATCTACAATAACTGCTTTATTTTGTGCAATTAAATCATGTAAAGTATAAGATGCTCCGTTACAATCTGTAACAGTCCAATTTGGAGGTGTTTGTGCGTTTATACTTAACGAAATTAAGAATAAACAAAAAAGTAATAGTTTTTTCATAATAAAATATATTTATAATTAAAATTATTTGAATATAATGTAAAAAAAGTATTACTTGCTATAGAAAGCTCAAAAAAGATAAGATAATATAAAGAATGGTTAATATTATAGAAGTTTTATTTCTTTGCGCCTCGCTTTGTCGGATTGTATTTTACGAAAATATTGATCCAAATTAAGCGAGCCAATCTTAAATTTAAAGGCATTGTTAAAAATAGAGCAATAACAATTGCATAGAAGCAATCTAAAAGAGAAGAAAAATTTAAAATAAACCTTGCAATGATAAAAGCAGCAACACCAATTGCTACAGTTAGAGCATAATTTACATACATTGCTCCATAGAAAAAAGAAGGTTCAATCATGAATTTTAATCCACAGTTACTACAAGTTTCATTTGTTTTTAAAAGCTTTTTTGGATTCAAAGTCATTTTATATTCAAAAAAATTGCCTTCTTGACATCTTGGACATTTGTTTTTAAAAATACTGTAGAAAATAGAACCTTTTTTCATTATTTAATTTTTTGGTTTAATTATGGTTTTTAAGGTATTTTAGAAAGAATTAATATAGTTTTTTCATTTCAATTACTGAAAATAAAATAATAGTTTTGCAAAGTTAAGCTTTTATTTACAGAGCTGCTTTTAAGATTCTCAGAAAAACATGAAAATCAAACAAAAATCAGTTCTTAATATACAATTACAAATTCATGGTTAATATACATAATGTAACAGTTACTTTTGGAGGAGAAGATTTATTTTCAGGAATTACTTTCAAATTAAATGCAGGAGATAGAGTAGGACTTGTTGGGAAAAACGGAGCAGGAAAATCTACTCTATTAAAAGTTTTAGCAAAAGATATCGAAAACGATGGCGGAACACTTGCTTTTGATAAAGATGTAAAAATCGGATTTCTTCGTCAGGATATTGATTTTGTAAAAGGAAGAACAATTTTAGAAGAAGCATATCAGGCTTTTACAGAAATTAAAGAACTGGAGAAACAGTTAGAAAATATTAATAATGAATTAGTTTCAAGAACAGATTATGAAAGTGATTCTTATAATGAATTAATCATAAAACTAAATGAAACAACTTCAAGATATGAACTTCTAGGAGGATATAATTACAAAGGAGATACTGAAAAAATTCTTCAAGGTTTAGGATTTAAAAGAGAAGATTTTGATAAGCTTACGGATACTTTTTCTGGAGGTTGGAGAATGCGAATCGAATTGGCGAAATTACTACTTCAAAAGAATGATATTTTACTTCTGGATGAGCCTACGAACCATTTAGATATTGAATCGATTATTTGGTTAGAAGGATTTTTAAAGAATTTTTCAGGAGTTGTTGTATTGGTTTCGCATGATAAAATGTTCTTAGATAATGTAACAAATCGAACGATTGAAATTTCTCTTGGAAGTATTTATGATTATAAAAAACCATATTCTCAATATTTAGTTTTAAGAAAAGAAATAAGAGAGCAACAGTTAAAAGAACAGAAAAATCAAGAAAAAGAAATAAAGCAAACAGAACAACTTATCGAGAAGTTTAGAGCGAAAGCAAATAAAGCTTCGATGGCACAATCTTTAATTAAAAAACTAGATAGAGTTGAAAGAATTGAAGTAGATGTGGAAGATAACGCAGTGATGAATGTGCAATTTCCTTTATCGAAACAGCCTGGAAAAATTGTTGTTACAGCAGAAAATGTTTCTAAGAATTATGGAGATAAAAATATTCTTCATGATGTAAGTTTAATGATAGAAAGAGGAAGTAAGATTGCTTTTGTCGGTCAAAATGGACAAGGAAAATCAACTTTAGCAAAAATTATCATTGGAGAAATTGCTCACGAAGGAAACATGAAGCTTGGTCATAATGTAGAAATCGGATATTTTGCACAAAATCAAGCAGAATATCTAGATGGAGAGAAAACGTTATTACAAACAATGGAAGATGCTGCAAATGATGGAAATCGAATTAAAGTTCGTGATATGCTTGGTTCTTTTTTGTTTAGTGGAGATGATGTAGAAAAGAAAGTAAAAGTACTTTCTGGAGGAGAAAGAAATCGTTTGGCTTTATGTAAAATGTTATTAGAACCTTTTAATGTTTTAATAATGGATGAGCCGACAAACCATTTAGATATTGCTTCTAAAAATGTATTGAAAAAAGCATTACTAAATTTTGAAGGAACCTTAATTTTAGTTTCGCATGATCGTGATTTCTTACAAGGATTAACTTCTAAAGTTTTTGGATTTAAAGATAAAGTTATCAAAGAATATTTAGGAGATATTGATTATTTCTTAGAGGAACACAAAATTGAAAGTTTACGTGAAGCAGAAATGCGAACAAAAGTTTCTGAAGAAAAGGATGTAACAAAAAAAGAAGCATATCAAGCACAAAAAGCTTCAGGAAAAGAGATAAAACAAATAAAGAATAAGATTTCAAAAATTGAAAAAGAGATTTCAAGATTAGAAACAGAGATTGAAAAAGATGATGTAAATCTTGCTGAAAATTTTGAAGAAATTTCTCAAAATCCAGACTTTTTTAAAGAATATGAAGCAAAAAAGAAAAAGCTAGAAGATTCGATGGAAGAGTGGGAAGTATTAGAAGAAAAGTTAGCAGAATTAGAAGGATAAATTTTAATTTTGAAAAGATGATATTTTTAGAAAAAGTACATAGTAGAATTCAGAAAATAGAACTTTCAGAAATAAAAGTTAGTGGCGTTTCGTTATATATTAAGCGAGAAGATGAATTGCATACTTTTGTTTCTGGGAATAAATTTCGAAAATTAAAATACAATATTTTTGAAGCACAGAAGCAAAATAAGAAAGTTCTTTTGACATTTGGTGGAGCATATTCAAATCATATTGCTGCAACTGCATCAGCTGGAAATTTATGTGGATTTAAAACTATTGGAATCATTCGTGGAGAGGAACTAGCAAATGATTTGGAGAAAACTTTAGCTTCAAATCCAACTTTAAAATTTGCTGTGGAAAATGGCATGCAGTTGGAATTTGTAACAAGATCTGCTTATCGAGAAAAGAATACAAAAGAATTTATTGAACAATTAAAACAAAAATTCGGAGATTTTTATTTGGTTCCAGAAGGAGGAACAAATGATTTAGCTGTAAAAGGTTGTGAAGAAATTTTGACAGAAGAAGAAAAAATGTTTGATTATATTTGTTCGGCTGTTGGAACGGGTGGAACTATTTCTGGCTTAATTAATTCGAGTAAAAATCAGCAAAAAGTTTTAGGCTTTCCTGCGTTGAAAGGCGACTTTTTAGAAAAAGACATAAAAAAACTTATTAACAATAATAAAGAGAATTGGCAACTCATTCATAATTATAATTTTGGAGGTTATGGAAAAATTAACAAAGAGTTGATTATTTTTATAAATAATTTTAACTTACAGTCCAATATTCCTTTAGATCCGATATATACCGGAAAAATGTTGTTTGGAATTGTAAAAATGATCCAAAATGGATTTTTTGAGGCAGGTTCCAAAATTTTAGCAATTCATACTGGAGGATTACAAGGAATAGATGGGATGAATAAAATTTTAGAAAAAAAGAAATACCCTTTGATTGTAAAATAATATTTTCCTTATGATAAGGTCAACCAATTCAAAAATCACAAAATCACTTTAACCAAACATAGCTTATGAAATTAAAAACGATTCTATTGTCCGCGGGAGTATGTTTATTATTAATATCATGTGGAGGAAATAAAAAGACAGTTTCTAGTAGAAAATCAAACAAACCAGCTACTAGTGAAAGAAGACTATCTGATTATGAACAGACAATAGTTTATATTGAAGAATATAAAGAAATAGCTATTGAAGAAATGGAAAAATATGGAATTCCAGCGAGTATTACTTTAGCACAAGGAATTCTAGAATCAGGGAAAGGGAAAAGTCAATTAGCATCTAAATCTCATAACCATTTTGGTGTAAAATGCCATAAAGATTGGAAAGGACCAAGAGTGTATCATGATGATGATAGAGATCAAGAATGTTTTAGAAAATATAGACATCCAAAATATTCTTTCCGTGATCATTCATTATTCTTAGTTGAAAGAGATAGATATGCTTTCTTATTTGAATATAAAATTACAGATTATAAGAGGTGGGCAAAAGGTCTTAAAAAGGCAGGTTATGCAACGGATCCAAAATATCCAACGAAATTAATTGCGATTATTGATAGATATGAATTGCATAAATATGATAAAAATATCAAACCTCTTCATCAAAAGAAAGATAAAGTAGTTAAAAACTCTGGAAAAATTCACACAGTGAAGAAAGGAGATACTTTATATTCAATTTCAAGAAAATACGGAGGAGTAAAAGTAGATGCAATTAAAAAACTGAATAAATTAAAATCAAGCAGTTTAAAAATTGGTCAAAAACTGAAAATTCCAACAAGATAAAATAGAAAAGAAAAGCTCTCAAATTTGAGAGCTTTTTTATTTAGTTAAATAAAAATTCGCTATGATTATAAATATCTTTAATGAAATAATAAAGATATACAAAACTTAAAATCAACTTCAATAGCGTAGAGAATAGAAATCCTACAAAACTTCCCCAAGCAGCTTTTAAAGCCTTTTTATGATCTTGTGAGTTCTTGATTAATTCTCCAACAAAAGCTCCAACAAAAGGCCCGATAATTACTCCGATAAAATTGAAGAAAATAATTCCAACGATTAATCCGATTATGGAACCCCAAACACCATATTTTGTTCCACCATATTTTTTAGTTCCTAAAGCAGGAATGACATAATCGAGAACAGTTACGATGATTGCAATAATCAAAGTGATGATGATGAATTTTGTTTGAAAAGGGATAAAATCGGTTACATGAAGAATTAATAAGCCAAGCCAACTCATAATTGGACCAGGAATTCCTGGAGCAATTGCACCAATGATTCCAAGTAAAATAAAGATGGAACTTAAGATGATTAAAACAATATCCATAAATTTTCTTTTGAATTTTAAACAATTTTTAAAAATAAAGCTCTAAGATACTTAAATTGTTTTTGTTAAATTTATATAGAGTGCTATTTCCTTAGTATGAAAGATAAAATGTAATTTTGAAGAAATTTCAATTATGATAGTAAAAGTGCCATATTACATTGTATTAATTTTCATTTTAATGTCCTGTAAACGGAACCAAAATCCTAAGCCATTAAAAGAAGAAAATGTTCAAATTGATTCGATTATAACTATTCAAAATATTGATGCATTTCCATTGTTTGAAGTTTGTGATAGTTTGGAAACAAAAGAAGTGCAAAAAGAATGTTTTATTCAAAATATTTCCAATAAAATTTATACTTCTTTACATGAAGAAAATTTTAAATCAAAGAAAAAATTAAATGATACAATTCAATTAATTATTAAAGTTGATACAGTAGGAAATTCACATTTGACAAAAGTAGTTTCCAGTGAATTAATTAAAGCAGAGTTTCCGAGATTGGATAGTGTTTTATATGAAACTGTAGAAGTTTTTCCGAAAGCAAAACCAGCTACTTCTAGAGGAATTCCAACGAATATAGAATTTGAAGTTCCGATTATTATAAAGAATTAAAAAAAAGAGTTGAAAATTAATTCAACTCTTTTTTAGTATTTTATGTTTTAATTTAAAATATGAACATTTAAATCTGGATCATATTGTAAAATGAAATTTCCGTAGTTTTCAAAGCTTTTTGAAGGTTTTTGTTTGTATTCGAATTTTGTTCCAATTCTTCTTGAAACACCTTCCTCGAATGAACCATAAATAGATCCATCTGTTAATAATCTACTCAAAATATCATAAGTGATATCAAATCCTGAAATTGCATATTTTGTTGGAGTTCTAAAGTTTTTTACTCTATAATTATCATAGAATTTTTGAACTTTTTCATCTTCCATATTTACATATTCAGCACTTGGGAAAGTAAAGCTTAATTTTCCTAATAAATTTAAATCAATAAAGTTATAATGCATTTCTTTTAATAAAGAAAACAATTGAATATCATATGTATCAATAATGTTTCCTTTCGAATCTTCTTTAGGTTCATAACCTTCTTCATATTTTGCATCCACGTCTTCTAAATCTAATGTACTCAAATTATTGATAGAATTGATAATTACTTTATTAGGACTTGTAATTACAATAATATTTTCTCTTTTAGAATCTAAACTGTCAAATAAATCTTTACGTTTGATATATTTTTCTTCTTTAGGATATAATTTTACAATAGAAGCCAAAGAATCAATTGATTTAAATTTCGATTCAATTTGATTTAATTTAGAAATGTTTTTCTCACTAGAATCACCAATTAAAATGATGTTTTGATCATCAAAAGTTTCTAGTAAATATTCGATAATTGTATTTTCTAAACCATCTTTTTTAGGTGCAGCTTTAATCAAGTTTTCTCCAAATAATTTGTTAGAATATTTTTTAGAAAACATTGGAGCTACAATTGGAATATTTTTGTTTTTATTGGCTGTATAACCAGCATTTTTCAAATAAAAAGGACCAATGATTATGTCTGCTCTAGATAAATCATTTGATTCATTTAAAGAATCTATTTCCTTGATAGAATTTTCTGTATCTAAAACTTTAATTCTAATATTCGCACCTTGTTGTCTTAAAGAATCTACAGCTTCGATTGCTCCTAAATAAAAATCAGTTGTAATATTTAAAACAGATCTTTTATTAAAATCATTGATTAAAATTGAATCATTCAGCTTTGAAGTTTTAAAAGGAAGCATTAAATAAGCATTGATTTCTCTTGACGTATCGATATCATCTTCGAATTGTTTTTTTTGCATAAAAGGAAGCATTTCAACTTCTTCTTTTACAACAATTTCTTGTTCTACTTTTAAACCTTCCACTAATTGTGGATTCATTCGAATTAATTCCTCTTTTGAAATATTAAATTTATTTCCTAAACTGTAAAAAGTATCTCCCTTGACAACTTTATGATAAGTTTTTTTAATGCTTTTTACTCCACCTTTTGGTTGAACAACAACAGTTTTTTCAACCATCATTGGAATGATAAGTTCTTGATTTAAATCCAATTCATTTGATTCTAGTTTATTTTTAATCATGATTGAATCTAAAGAAACATTGTATTTTTTTGATAAAGCATAAAGATTATCACCAAGTTTTACTGTATGAATAGAGTCAACATGAACCATCATTTTCTTTGTGATTGGTTTTCTTTTAACTTTAGTAACTCTAAGATTTTCATCAGATTTACCTGTTTCTAACTCTTTTTGCTTTTGTTGTAGTTCTTCAATTCTCTTTTTTAGCTCCTCTTTTTCTTTGTCAATTTTTTCTTGAGGACTTATTTTTTGAACTACAACTTCATCTTTAAATGAAGCATTTCTATCATAATGTGGATTTGGAATAATAATCATTGTATTTGCTTGTGGTTTTTTGTCCACATCAGGATTTAACTTTAGAAGATCTTTCTCTTTAAGTTCATTATCCTTTGCAATACTTTTTATTGTTTCACCTTGCTTTACTTTATAAGAAATATATTTCTTCTGAGCTTGAGCACTGGCAGAAATTATAACTAAAAACGTCACTATAAGAAGAAGTTGTAGTTTTTTCATAATCTAAAATTTTTTATTCCCATTCAATTGTTGCAGGTGGTTTTGAGCTTATATCATACACAACTCTATTAACACCTTTAACTTTGTTAATAATTTCGTTTGATGTTTTTCTTAAAAATTCATAAGGCAAATCTACCCAGTCGGCTGTCATACCATCTGTTGATTCTACTGCACGCAAAGCTACGACTTTTTCATAAGTACGTTCATCTCCCATAACTCCTACAGATTCTACAGGAAGAAGCATTGCTCCAGCTTGCCAAACGTTGTTATACAAATTCCATTCCTTTAATCCATTTATAAAAATAGAATCTACTTCTTGTAATATTTTTACTTTTTCTTCTGTTACTTCTCCAAGGATTCTAATTCCAAGTCCAGGCCCTGGAAATGGGTGTCTTCCAAGAAGTTCTTCATGAATACCTAAAGATTTTCCAACTCTACGAACTTCATCTTTAAATAACATTCTTAAAGGTTCTACAACTTTTAATTTCATGAAATCTGGTAAACCACCAACATTATGATGTGATTTAATTGTTGCAGAAGGTCCTCCTGTTGCAGATACAGATTCGATTACATCTGGATAAATTGTTCCTTGACCTAACCATTTTGCATCATCAATTTGGTGTGATTCTTCATCAAATACTTCAATGAAAACACGTCCAATAATTTTTCTTTTTTGCTCTGGTTCTGTTACACCTTTTAAAGCAGAAATAAATTTATCAGAAGCATCAACTCCTTTTACATTTAATCCCATTCCTTCATATTGCTTTAAAACGCTTTCAAATTCTCCTTTTCTTAAAAGACCGTTATTTACAAAAATACCTTGTAAATTATCTCCGATTGCTTTGTTTAATAAAACAGCAGCTACAGTAGAATCTACTCCTCCAGATAAACCTAGAATAACTTTATCATTTCCTAATTTTTCTTTTAATTCAGAAACAGTTTCTTCAATAAAAGAATTTGGTGTCCAATCTTGAGAAACCCCAGCAATATTTACTAAAAAGTTTTCCAATAATTTTTTTCCATCTGTAGAATGATAAACTTCTGGGTGGAATTGAATAGCAAATGTGTCTTCTCCTTCAATTTTATAAGCCGCATTTTCTACATCTTTTGTAGAAGCAATCATTTTATAATGATCTGGTAACTCTGTGATTGTATCACTATGACTCATCCAAACTTGGCTACCATCATTAATGTTTTCAAAAAGAGTTTCTTCTTTATCAATGAATGATAAATGTGCCCTACCATATTCTCTAGTTTTAGAAGGAGCTACTTTTCCTCCATAAAAATGTGCAAGATATTGTGATCCATAACACACTGCTAGTAATGGTAATTTTCCTTTAATGTTTTTTAATTCAGGGTGAAGAACGTCCTCTCCTCTTACAGAATATGGACTTCCTGACAGAATAACCGCTTTATACTCTGAGGTATCTTCCAATACAAAATTGTATGGTTTAATTTCGCAAAATATGTTGAGTTCTCTAACTCTACGTGCAATTAATTGCGTGTATTGCGATCCGAAATCTAATATTAGTACTTTGTGTTGCATTCGCAAAAGTAAAATAATTTCAAAAATTAGATGTTCTTTTAACCATATTTTTTCTTCACATTAAAAGAATTAATAAGATTTTGTTCACAGAATGAAAATCCATTTCTTTGAAAGTTAGACTTTAATATTAACTATTTCTCTTTTGTTAGACAAAAATAGAATATTTTATTTCAATATGTAACTAATTTCAACTCAATCTTCTTTCTGCAAAAACTCTTGAGAATTTGCTGCTTTTTCTTTCTTTTTATAATCTTTTCAAGTATTTAATTTTTGATTTAAAATTAAATAGACTCTCTATTAAAATTAGAGATTAAAAATGTAAATACCTAATCTATAGTAAAATAAAAGAGGTTATTTAATTGTAAATAACCTCTTGTTTTATGTTATGAAAAATATTTTAAAAATTAATCTTCAGTGAAAACCATTTTTGCTCCTTTCCATGTATTTCCTAATCTGGTTAATCCCATGAAATTTACATTAAACTCTGAAAACTCATATAATTGAGGTAAATCTAAAGCACTTAAATATGTACCAGGTTTTTGCCAATCATCAAAGTTTGTATTGATAGTTCCATCATTATTGAAATTTAAAGTAAGTTTTAATTGAATACCCCAATCAGCAGCTAAAGTATTTCTTATAAATCTTCTATTTAAACCACGTGCTGTAACATTTATGTGATTAATATAAACTTTTTGAGGAGTTTGAACAATATAGGTTACAGGCTTTTCTCCATCTAATTTTTTCATTAAAGACTCAGCATTATCCCAAACATTAGACCAAAACATTTCATTTAATTTTTCTGCTTCTAATTTGAAGTTTCCAATTTCTCCAACTAAAGGTATATTCATAATTTCATGAACAATTATATCATCTGTAAAAGGAGTTTGTGGAATATATGGATTTGGAACATTTTCTCCAAGGTAAGGAATATTACCTATTAAATTTTCATTATATCTTTTATTTCCATAATAATATGTTCTTTGACCATTAATTAAACCTTCATAATTTGGAATTTGATTTGGTGCTTCAGCTGCAAAGCAAACTTGATCAATAGCTAATGCAATTTCATCAGCTCTTTTTCTATGCCAAGTTTCAAATCTTGTTCCAAAAACTGTAACTCCAATACTTTGTTGATGTTTAGACTCTAATCCAACAGATTTATAAACATAATAATCTTCATGCCAAAATAATATTCTTGTTCTACGCTTATCGTTATGATATGTAACACATAGTCTTCTAACTCCATTAGTAAGTTGTTCCCATGATCCACATGGATCTGCATCTCTTAAAGCTTGCATTTCATCAAGTAAAGTGAAAGTATGTTCATTTTCTAATTCCCAAGATGACACATTTGAATTATTACCATTTCCGCTTCCACCACCTACACAAGGAACGGTTTGTATATAAGCATCCTCTTCATTATATCCAAAATCATTATCAGCTGTAATAGGAGCTTCAGTTGTATTTAGTTCAAAACATGGCTGATCTAAATTATATAAGATACTAGGAGCATAAGCAGTTATATTATTATCTATTTGAAATTCTCCTCTTACAATACCTGGTTTTAATTCCTCTGATGTATCTAAATTGTTATTTGAGATATATGTATCCAAATCTTTTTGATTTTTAACATCACAAAATAAAACTCCTATTGGTGTATATCTATACAATGTGTTATTTACAATTAATTCTCGTTTTACAGTTAGAATTGATGCAAAAATATGATCTGAAATTATACCATCATCATCACTCAAAGGTCCACTATGAGTACGTTTTCTTTTTTCTTTAGCCCATTCTTTAAAAAGAGATTCATTTGCAAAATCAAAATATGGATTTAATGGAACAAAACCATCGTGATAAAAATGATTTAGAGCTTTAGATATTTTTTCTGCATCATCAAATCCTTTTAAATGATTAACAAAATCTCCAACGTGTTTGTTACTATTAAATTTTAAAATACCATTTTCTATGGTTGGAAATAGAGTTGTTTCACGTTTTAAATGTTTAGAAGTTTGTAAATTTTGAGTTTCTGTTAAATCGTCTTGTGTACAAGAACTTACGACTAATAATAATAGGAATAACTTTCCTAATAATTTCATTTTCTTCATTTTTATTTATATTTAATTATTCTTTTAAAACTTAAAGTATTTTTATTCATCGATTCTTTTGAAGAAACAATAAAATATAATTCAGTATTCTCTTCATTTATAATTCGAAGAATGTTTTCATTATTTAAATTCTCTATGGATATTAGAGATGATTTTGCAATTTTGATAGGTTAATAATTAAATTATTAGCTTATTAAATACTTATATTTTCCAAAAATGTTAGATTTTAATGAAGAAGAAATTTCACTCTTATCACTTCTTGAATAAGAACATACAATTAATAATAAAAGGAGTTTTTCTAGCAATTTAATTTGTTTCATTTTTATTTTAAATCATTAATTATAATTACTTTATATTTCTCTTTAATTAAAGACAATTCTGTGTGAAATTGTAAATAAATAATAGAAATATTATAACTATATTTTGATTTATACTTATTTTGTAGATAAATATCTAACTAAAAATATATTTTATAAGAATTTTAATTATCTCTAATTTTAAAAGAATTATAATTAATAGGATCTTTATTTTTAAGAATATAAAAATAAGTTAGATTAAACATTTAAAGTTTTAATACTTTATCAAATTATTCAATAATAAATAATTTAATTCAAGAACCTTTAAAATTGTATTATTAATTTATCTTTTTGAATAATGATAGGATTATTCAAATTAAGAGGTTTCTTAATTATTAAGAAATCAATTAAATTAAAAAGTGTTTATAAATACAATGTAAATTGAAAAGATTATTGTTAGCAATTTTTTAATAAAATAATCAAACCTTAAAAATATTAGGACAATTAAAAATTTAATATAATTTTATTAAATAAGATTATGGATATATAATTTTTTCATAGCATTTAATTTTTTCATAGTAATTTTTAAAAAAGAACAATTTAAAATATTTTGTTCTTCTCTAGGAGGCTAATTTATAAAAAAATATTAAAAATTAATACTTTTTTGTAAAATATTTTTTATTTTAATGTTTTATTCTTAATAATTGGTTATTATTTACTATAATAAGTATCATAAAAAATTATAATTTACAAAAGCCAACAATTTAATATATTTAGAAATTAGATAATATAAAATGATATATTTATAATGATTTAAAATAAACATATCATTTTTATTCAAATTTAATTTAGTTAATAATCAAATTATCAGACTATAAATGGTAAAATTTTGATATTTTAATGATTTTATAAACTAAATTAATTCTTTGTAGTTTAATTATTTTTTTTAAAGATTAATGTAAACTCATCTGATGAATTTATTGGGGGAACAATAATACGTAATTCGGAATTATCTTGATTAATTTCATATCCCCAGAAAACGTCATCAAAACCTTCAGTGCCTATTATTTTAAGAGTATTTTCATTGTATTTCTCATATTTACCTTGTGCATTCGGTATAATTTCACAATTAGAATCATATTTTATTACTTTAAAATTTCCTTCAGAAGTAAATAGATAACCATCTTTTTCGCAATTTTCTGTATGTTGATAATTTGATGTTTCTCCTTTATAAATACTTTGATATAAATCCCATTTTCCAAAAATGTTTTCAGGTAATGTCGAATTAGTATTATCATCGTCTTTTGAACAAGAAACTATGATTAATAATAGGAATAATTTTCCAAGGAGTTTAATTTGTTTCATCAGTATTTAAATTTAATTATTTTCTAAAATTATTATTAATTCTTTTATTGAATTATCTATTTTTTATATTAATAATCAAAATAAATTTGAATAAATGATTTCATTTAAAAATAAGTTTTAACATTGTTTATAATAATTATTGATCATTTAGAAAAATTATTTTGAATCAAAAGATAAAAATTTGAATATAAGATAAATAAAATAAAAGAGGTTATTTATAATTAAATAACCTCTTGTTTATATAGAACTTTAAATAGTTTTATTCATTAAGCATTGCCCAAAGTTTATCTTTCAATTCTGTAATTCCTGTTTGTGTTACAGAAGAAATGAACACATGTTCTAAATCATCAGGTAATTCTTGTGATAATTCTTCTTTTAATTCGTCGTCTAACATATCCGATTTTGTGATTGCCAATAAACGTTGTTTATCCAACAATTCAGGATTGTGTTTTTTCAATTCATTTAAAAGAATTTTATACTCATTTCTCACATCATCCGAATCTGCTGGAATCATGAATAATAGAGTAGAGTTTCGCTCAATATGACGTAGGAAGCGATGACCTAAACCTTTTCCTTCAGCAGCTCCTTCGATAATTCCTGGAATATCTGCCATAACGAAAGATTGGAAATTTCTATATTGAACAATTCCAAGATTTGGCTTTAAAGTAGTGAATTCATAATCTGCAATTTTTGGTTTTGCAGACGTAATAACTGAAAGTAGGGTAGACTTTCCTGCATTTGGAAATCCAACTAATCCAACATCAGCTAAAACTTTTAATTCTAATAAAAACCAACCTTCTTCTGCTGGAATTCCAGGTTGTGAATAACGTGGAGTTTGGTTTGTGGAAGATTTGAAATGCCAATTTCCTCGACCACCTTTTCCACCTTCACAAATAACAAATTCTTGATGATCTTCTGTTAATTCTTGTAGAATTTGATTTGTTTCACCATCACGAATAATAGTTCCTAAAGGTACTTCAATGATAGCATCTTTTCCATCTTTTCCAGTACTTCTACTAGAACCACCATCACCACCATGTTCTGCTTTAAAGTGTTTTTTAAATTTTAAATGATATAGAGTCCACATGTGTTTACTTGCTCGAACAATAACATGTCCTCCACGACCTCCATCACCTCCGTCTGGACCACCTTTTTCAACAAATTTCTCACGGTGTAGGTGCATAGAACCTTTTCCACCTTTTCCAGATTTAGCATGGATTTTTACATAGTCTACAAAATTCCCTTCTGTCATATCTCTATATCTTTTATGATAAAAACAATTTTAAATTGATTAAGCATCTAGTTTATCAAGTACGTTGCTTAAACGACCTGTGATTTCTTCAATACTTCCAACACCATCTACTCCGAAATACTCATCTTTTGCTTCGTAATAATCTTTTAAAATAGCTGTTTTTGTATTGTATTCTTCAAAACGATTTTTGATTTTTGAAACATCTTGATCATCTGTTCTTCCACTAGTTTTTCCTCTTTCTAAGATTCTATCAACTAGTAAATCTTCAGGAACTTCTAAAGCAACCATTCCGTTAACTTTAGAACCTTTTGTTTCTAAAAATTTATCAAGAGCAACAGCTTGCGATTCTGTTCTTGGGAAACCATCAAAAATAAATCCATTTGCTTCTGCATTTTTATTTACTTCTGCTTCTAACATACTAATTGTAACTTCATCAGGTACTAAATTTCCATCATCCATGTATGTTTTTGCTAATTTTCCAAGTTCAGTTTCATTTTTGATATTATATCTGAAAACATCTCCAGTTGAAATGTGAACAAGGTTATATTTATCTTTTAAAATTTCTGCTTGTGTTCCTTTTCCTGCACCTGGAGGTCCGAATAATACAATGTTTGTCATTTTCTTTGGTGTTGTCAATTTATAAATTGAAGCTAAATTTCTTCCTAAACCATTATAATCTAAACCATATCCAACAATAAAATCATCAGGAATTTCCATTCCTACATAATCTACTGGTAAATCTTTTTGGTAAACATCCGGTTTTAAAAATAAAGTAGCTGTTTTTAATTGTTTTAAATTTTTGTCTGCTAGAATTCTGTATAATTCTTCTAAAGTATTACCTGTGTCAATAATATCTTCAAGAATAATAACAGTTCTGTTTGTTAAATCTTCATTTACCCCTACAAGTTGTTTCACTTTTCCAGTACTTGAAGTTCCGTGATATGAAGCTAATTTAAGAAATGAGATTTCACATGGAAAGTTG
This sequence comes from Aureivirga marina, assembly GCF_015767265.1. Classification (GTDB taxonomy): domain Bacteria; phylum Bacteroidota; class Bacteroidia; order Flavobacteriales; family Flavobacteriaceae; genus Aureivirga; species Aureivirga marina. Next base: position 327,903 of record NZ_JADPIB010000001.1, on the reverse strand, counting down.
TATTCTCTTATGAAATCCGCTACAAATAAGAAACAACCATTTAATATTCCAATGAATAATGGAGTTTCATCTTGATGATCTTTTTCTACTTGTCTAGCTAAAGAAACTACTGCTTCTTTAATGGTCTCTTCTGAGATATATTGCTCAAAATACTTGTCGTGTAGTTTTATCATTTTCTCAAATTTTTCAATTCTCTACAAAGTTAAGAATACATTGATAAATTCAATTAGAATTTTCAATTTATCCTATTCAAAAACAGTAAGTAAAGAACGTTAATTAGTAATTTAGTTGTGTGTGTTGTTGTTATTAAAAAAAATAAAAACCGTCTTGATAAAAATCAAAACGGTTTTGCAAATATAGTTATTTGAATTTATTTTTCTTCAGTTCCTTTATTTTTAGTTGAATCGAACATTACTGGCGTTGCAACAAATAAAGAAGAATAAGTACCAGTTAATACCCCGATAATTAAAGCAAACATAAATCCTTTAATAGAATCTCCTCCAAATAAGAAGATAGCTAGTAATACGATTAATGTAGTAATAGAAGTATTAATTGTTCTTCCTAATGTACTACTTAATGCTTTGTTTACAGTTGTATTAAATGACCATTTGTTATCTAATTTTGAGAATTCTCTAATTCTATCGAAAATTACCACGGTATCATTGATTGAATATCCTACTACTGTTAGTACAGCTGCGATGAATGATTCGTCAATTTCCAAATCGAAAGGTAAGAATCTATATAATAAAGAGAATACAGAAAGAACGATAAGAACATCATGAACAACTGAAACGATAGCTCCAATTGAGAATGATACTTTCTTGAATCGAATTAAGATATATAAGAACATTACGATGATAGATCCTAAAATAGCCCATTTTGCAGCAGTTTTAATATCATCAGCAATTGATGGTTCTACTTTAATAGAACTCATAATTCCGATTGTTTGTCCATCATATCCACCTTTGAATTGATCAAAAGTTGTTCCTTCTGGTAAGTAAGGTTTTAACCCTTCGAATAATAAGTGTTGTACTTTATCATCTACTTCTGGTCCATTTTCATCAATTAAATAGTTTGTTGTAATTTTTAATTGATCTGGAGTACCATAAGTTTTAACTTCTGGAGCAGCATTAAATTCATCTTGTAAAGCTTCAGATACTTCAGTTGCACTTAATGTTTGTGCAAATTTCACAGTATAAGAACGACCTCCATCAAAGTCAACTCCATATTTTAATCCTTGTGTAAATAAAGAAACGATACCAGCAATAATAATAATTGAAGAAATTGCATAAGCAACTTTACGTTTCTTTAAGAAGTTGATATCGATATTACGGAACCATCCTTTAGTTAAGCTAGTTACGAATTCTAATGGTTTATTCTTCACAACATTTCCATCAACTAATAATCTTGTGATGAAGATTGCAGTAAATAATGAAGTTAAAATACCAACGATTAATGTGTAAGCGAATCCTTTTACTGGTCCAGTTCCAAAAGAATATAAAATGATACCAGTTAAGATTGTTGTTATGTTTGCATCTAAGATTGAAGATAAAGCTCCGTTAAATCCATCTTTTACAGCATCATTAAAAGTTTTACCTCCGTTTAATTCTTCTTTAATTCTTTCGAATATCAGTACGTTCGCATCCACGGACATACCAATTGTTAAGATAATACCCGCAATTCCAGGTAAAGTTAATACAGCTCCAAATGCTGTTAATACACCAAAGATAAATAAGATGTTTACTGCTAATGCGATATCAGCATAAACTCCCGCTTTTCCGTAGTATACAACCATCCAAACTAAAACTAAAGCTAAAGCTAATAAGAATGAGTTTACAGAAGCATCAATTGCTTTTTGACCTAAAGATGGTCCAACAACTTCTGATTGAATAATATGTGCAGCAGCAGGTAATTTACCAGCTTTTAATACGTTTGCTAAATCTTTTGCTTCTTCAACTGAGAAGTTTCCTGTAATAGAAGTTCTTCCTCCAGTAATTGCATCATTTACTCTTGGAGCAGTGTAAACATAATCATCAAGAACAACTGCAACGAATTTACCTACGTTTGCACCTGTTAATTTTGCCCACTCTTTAGTTCCTTTAGAGTTCATTGTCATACTTACTTCAGCATTCACACCAAATTGGTCAAACTGCTGAGAAGCATCATCAATTACATCTCCTTCAATAGGAGCAACATCATTTCTATTTGATTTAATAGCATATAAAGAAATTAAATCTGAATTTTTATTTGGCTTAGCATCCCATAAGAACTTCGCATACTTCATATCTGTTGGAAGTAAAGCTCTTACTTGTCTGTTAGAAAGATATTCGTTTACTTTTGCAGTATCAGATACTTTTGCATATCCAACTAAAGAACTAAGTTGATTTGCAGATTGAGGGATGTTTGGTAATAAATAAGAGAATAAATCTTTGTTTTTATTAGCAGCTAAAGAATCTGTAACTTCTCCTAATAAATTATCGATTTCATCTCCAGTTGCTGTAGAATCTTTAGCAACTTCTTCTGAAGTTTCTGTTCCTTTTGCTTCTTTAGCTTTAATAATTTCAGCTACTTTACCGTTAGCAGCAATAAAGAATTGAGAAACATCTGCATTTGTATATACTTCCCAGAATTGTAATTCTGCTGTACTTTGTAATAATTTTTTTACACGATCGATATCTTTAGCTCCAGGTAATTCGATTTGAATTCTACCTGATTTTCCGATTCTTTGAATATCTGGTTGTGTAACTCCAAATTTATCAATTCTTGATCTTAATACTTGGAAAGCTGTACTAATAGAAGCAGAAACTTCTCCTTCAATAATAGGCTTAACTTCAGAGTTTGATAATTTAAAGTTAATTCTTTCTCTTAATTGTTTGTTACCGAAAATAGAAGGATCACTTAACTTTACAGAACCTTTACTAGTTTCTTCGAAAGCTTCAAAGAACAAGTTTAAATAAGTGTTATCACTTGATTTTTGTGCTTGATCTGCTTTTGCTAAAGCTTCTAAGAAAGCTGGATTTTTCGAATCATTTGATAATCCTATCAAAATATCTTTTACAGACACTTGTAGAATAGCATTGATTCCTCCTTTTAAATCTAATCCTAAATTAATAGATTTATCTTTTATATCATTATACGTAAAAGAAGTAAATCCTAAATCAATTGCAGGCTTGTTGGCAACAGAATCTAAATAAATTCTTTCAAAGTTATCTAAACTTCTAGCATCATTTTCCTGAGCATGCTCCTTTGCATAAGCCTTTGCTTGATCTTCTATTCTATTCGTAAAAAATGTAAAAGATAACTGGTATAAACTTACTATTCCGAAGAGAATAGCAAATACCTTAATAAGTCCTTTGTTTTGCATCCTTTTATTTTAATTTAAATCTACTTAAATGTTCTAAACGTGCAAATATATAATTTCAAAAAGGAAAAGCCAATTTTTTTTAATCTTAATCTTACTCCTTTCATTTTCTGAAAATTATTGAGAAATCAACCATTTTTTTTAATAATTCCGTTGAATTATTTAATTGGGCTTAAATTATTTCATCTTTTTTATGATTTTGTTAAAATAATGAAACACTTATTTATACAGAGAAAAAGAAAGATTTTTAGTGAATTAGAAATTTACTTCCAAAAGATATCTAAAACAAAAAAAAATAGGAGAGAAGTAACTCAAAAAATTACCTTTAAATAGATAAGTTGAGATAATTTTATTTTTAAAAATAAAATGAAAGTTATATTAAAAAAATGAGATTAAAAACAGAGAAAAATTGGTTGGATTTGAATTAATAACATAAAAAAACTCTCAAATACAAAACGAAGTATTGAGAGTTTTTATTTAATTTTTATAGAATCAAGTAATTCTACATAATCTTCTTTATGTAATTCTACCGAATTGATTCTGTTGAAGTGTGCTTTGGAAATCAATTCATTAAGAATATCGTATTTTTCTTTCAGTTCTTTTTTTCTTTTCCCTGATAAGTTTGGGTCTTTTAAAGATTCCGTCAAGAAATATTGACATTTTTTGACGTATCTTCTGAATTTATACTCTTTAAAGCTTATTTCAATTTGGACTTTAGCATATTTCCAAAATAAACTTGCTCCAATTGCTATAGATGGAGATAAGTATAAAAGTAAGTTTGAAATTAATGGATGACTTGTCAGGTTTTCCGAAAGCACAATTAACAATGCTCCTCCACTTCCTCCTGCAATCGTTCCATCAATGTTACTCTTTTTCGAAATAATTTTTTCATCCATCATTTTTAAATGATTTTATGGTTAAACGAATATTGCATCAGGTGACGTTATTCGTAGCATATCCAATCAATTTATTGATGTCTTTTTCTGTCGGATTGTTATTAAATTCTATTTGTTTAGTCTTGTTTAAAGATTTAGAAAGCTTTTCATATTTTTTAATTAATGCTTTGTTTGCTTGTTCTAAATCTTCTAATTTTTTTACGATTTTATCCTTTTCATCAGCTTCTAAAAGTTGTTGCTTGTGATTTTCAATTTCGTTCATTTTAGATTTAATCTCTAAAATTTCAGGATGATTACTTTTATCTTTATTGATGATGTTTATTGTAATTTTGCCTGTAGCATGAACTGTATTTCGTTCTCTAGAAAATTTTAGCAACTTTAGAAATAATGGAGATAAAAAACCTATGGATAGAAAAATAATTACCAATGTACTACTCATATCGTTCCTTATTTTTAATTAAAAGAGATTCATAGAATATCATATCCTATAAATGCTCCATTTTTTGTTATTAATTGGTTTACTTTCATGATTTTAAACTTTTTCAATACGAAAATATAATTTTTTAACAAAAAAACAATACGGAAAATTAAAATATTGAAATTTAGCTTATTTATTTCTTTAAAAAATGAATATTTAGCTTTATAAATATGTAAAATAATAGAATTTCTACTATTTACAATAAAAAGATAAAATGATTTTTAATTTAATTTTAAAAATGTGAAGAAAATAAAGTTTAAGTAAAGTTAGACTAAATCATAAAGGATACTCAAAATTTAATCGAACAATGATAAATGTCTTTTTTGCTAAATTTCTATTTACTAAATTGCGATTCTAAATTTTATAGAGAATGGAATTTTTAACAGATATTGAAATTGCACAACAAACAGAGTTGTCGCATATTAAGAATATAGCCGAAAAATTAAATATTGAAGAAGATAATTTAGAAATGTACGGAAAGTACAAAGCAAAACTTCCTTTAGATTTAATCGATGAAGAAAAAATCAAAAACAACAACTTAATTTTAGTAACAGCTTTAACACCAACTCCAGCAGGAGAGGGGAAAACTACTGTTTCTATCGGATTAACTGAAGGTTTAAATAAAGTTGGAAAACAAGCTACAGTAGTACTTCGTGAGCCTTCTTTAGGTCCTGTTTTTGGTATTAAAGGTGGTGCTGCCGGAGGTGGACATTCTCAAGTAGTTCCAATGGAAGATATCAACTTACATTTTACTGGAGATTTCAATGCTGTTGAAAAAGCAAATAATTTACTGGCTGCTTTAATTGATAACAATATTCAAAGTAAAGTAAACAATTTAAATATTGATCCAAGAACTATTCTTTGGAAACGTGTAATCGATATGAATGATCGTGCTTTACGTCAAATTACAATCGGTTTAGGTGGAACTGCAAATGGAATTCCGAGAGAAGATGGATTTAATATTACTCCAGCTTCAGAAGTAATGGCAATTCTTTGTATGGCTACAGATTTTGAAGATTTAAAGAAACGTTTAGGAGATATTTTTGTTGGATTTACATTTGATAAAAAACCAATTTTCGCTCGTGATTTAAATGCTGAAAATGCAATGGCAATTTTATTAAAAGATGCTATTAAACCAAACTTAGTTCAAACTTTAGAAAAGAACCCTGCAATTATTCATGGTGGACCTTTTGCGAATATTGCACAAGGAACAAATACAATTATCGCTACGAAAATGGGACTTTCTCTTTCTGATTATGTTGTAACTGAAGCAGGATTTGGAGCTGATTTAGGAGCAGAGAAATTCTTAGATATTAAATGTCAAGCTGCTGGATTAAATCCGAAAGCTGTTGTGTTAGTTGCGACAATCCGTGCTTTACGTCACCATGGAGGAGCAACAAAAGATGAATATAACACACCATCTTTAGAAAGAGTAACTGAAGGATTCAAAAACTTAGAAAAACATATCGAAAATATTCGTAAGTTTAATATTGAACCAGTTGTTGCATTAAATTCTTTCATTTCTGATTCAGAAGAAGAAGTGAACTTCATCATCGAGAAATGTGCATCTTTAGGAGTACAAGCTGTTGTATCTGAAGGATGGGCAAAAGGAGGAGAAGGAACTCAAGAATTAGCAAAAGCTGTTGTAAATGTTGTAGAAAATAAAGCTTCTGAATTCAAACCTTTATATAACTGGAATAGTTCAATAAAAGAAAAAATCGAAACAATTGCCCGTGAAATTTATGGAGCAGAAGGTGTAGATTTTGAACCAAAAGCTATTTTAAACTTAAAAAGAATTGATAGATTAGGATTTAATGATTTTGCTGTATGTATGGCGAAAACTCAGAAATCTTTCTCTGATAATGATAAATTAATTGGAAGACCAACTGGATTTAGAGTAACAGTTCGTGAAATTGAAATCGCAGCTGGGGCTCGTTTCGTAATTCCAATTTTAGGAAAAATGATGCGTATGCCAGGATTACCAGGTGTGCCTGCTTCTGAAGGAATGGATATTGATAACAACGGTGTTATTTCAGGACTTTCTTAGAGAATTAAAATATATTTAAAATGAATTATCATAGGTAATTTATTCATTTATAAGAAATGAAAAAGCCGAGCATTTGCTCGGCTTTTTTTAGTACTTAATCTTGCTTATATTAATTTTTATCCCAGAAAAGCTTTGTAGTAAGCAAGTCACCTCCAATAGCACTAGCTGCTTGTTGGTAACTTTGAGGATTCAATGTTTGTTCGTTAATTGGATACGTATATCTAGTAGGTACAATATCAACTTCAGCTCCTGAAGGTGCTTGTAACATTGGATAATCTAATCTTCTGTACTCAGTCCACCCTTCAAAACCTCTGTTATAAAGAGCTAACCATTTTTGTACTCCAATTTTTTCTTTGTAAGTACCAGCAGCAGTATCATAATTTACATCAGGATTAGCAAGATAATCAACAGCATCTGTCAATGTTCCTCCCCAATATAAAATAGACTCTGTTACTCCTAAATCATAATATATTTTTGCATCTGATGTAGAACCATAAAATCCTCTTTCAGCAGCTTCCGCTAAGAAAAATGCAACATCAGAGAATGTCATTAAAACTCCTTTTGCATCTGGAGCTACAACTTGTTCAGAAACGTGTGTGAAGTTATTATAAGTATTACTTGCTCCGTAAATACCTCCTTTATAAACTACCATTCCATTTTCCATGATATTTCCATCAAAATAATGCATTCTTCTTGGATCTTCTAAATCGTTCATGATATCCGTAATAGTATTTGCAGGAACGAAGTCATTTCTTCCAGATTGCACTAAATCAACCCAAACAGGATTTGTATTAGGTGGAGAAATTAAATATTGGAAAGTTGCATTATCTGCATTTGATTCAAAAGCATTTGGAGCTGCTTCATTGATTGCAGTTGTAATTGCAGCTGTTTCAGAACTAACATCAGCTAATCTCATTGCTAATCTAATTTTAAGAGAATTAGCAAATTTATACCATCCATTAGTATTTCCATTATAAACAATATCTGCATCACCAAAACTTGTTACTGAAGTATCAAAGTCATTAATTGCTGCATTGATTCTAGTTAATAAATCTTTATAAATAGTTAATCCATCATCATAAGCAGGAAGTGGATTATCAATATTTAGAGCTTGAGAATAAGGAATATTTCCAAAAATATCCACTAATACTTGATAAGTATAAACATTTAAAACTTCAATAATTGCTAATTTATTGATTCTTTCTTGCTCTGCATCAGGATTATTAACGTCAATTGCTTGCTCCATAATAAGCCTTTTAGATTCATCTAAATCTTTTAAAACTCCTAAATAAAGTTGACTGTAAACATTTGCAGGAATTGTTCTAGTAACAATATTATAGTTAGATTCATCAATATAAGTTGTTTGTGTCCAATATTGAGAAAATAATCTTAAAACGTTAATATTTACATTAGATGAAGTTAAGTGATCAACAAGATTCTTTTCAGCTTCCGTAAATAATGTCTCCCCCGGAACTATTTGAGGGTTTTTTTGGTCGACATTAAGATCCTGTAAGTCTTTGGTACAACCAACAGTTGCCGCCATTAATAATAATAATATATATAGTCTTTTCATAATTTGCTTTTTTAGAAACTTAATTTAACATTAAATCCATAAGTTCTCGTAGTTGGTAGTGGTCCACTCTGATATCCTTGTAAGTTACCAGCACTTAAACCAGCCTCAGGATCAGCATGTGGTAAATTTTTGCTGATAATCCATAAGTTTGAACCAGTTAATGTGAAAACTAAATCTTTAATAAATTTATCTTTGATTAAGTCTTTAAAATTATATGATAGAGAAACTTCTCTTAATTTAACATATGATGCATCATAAATGAATGCTTTATTTGGTAATCTTCTATAACCCCAAGCTCCAAATGTTTCAGCACTTGCTCTTGTTGTATTAGGAGTTCCATCAGCATATACACCAGGATTGATAAATCCTCCACCATCATCTAATGAATTACGAACAGGATTTCCTAAGTCATTGATGAATGCTGTTTCTTCGTATAATCCAGTAGCTCTACCATAATATTGGTCTAATGAGAAAATATCTCCACCTTGTTGGATGTCAATTAAGAAACTTAAAGAGAAATCTTTGTATGATACTGTATTTGTAATACCTGCATTCCAGTCTGGAGTAATATTACCGATGATGTTATCAGAAGTACTACTTTCTTCATAATATCCTGTACTTTCATTTACTACTTTCTCTCCATTTTCATGGTAAACATAATCTGTTCCTTGAATTGTTCCATAAGGTTGTCCAACAGTTGCATTAATTGTAACTCCTCCTTGGAAAGAACCTAATTGATAGTTAGAAATTTCTCCATCTAACTCTTTAACTTCGTTCTCATTTTTCGCCCAGTTAATGTTGATGTTCCATCTAAAGTCATCCGTTTGAATTGGTGTAGCATATAAATTTAACTCAATACCTTTATTTTGTACTTCTCCAGCATTGATAAATTGACTAGCATATCCAGTAGCTCTTGATAATGGAAGATTAACAATTTGATTTTTTGTTCTTGTATCGTAAAGAGATAAATCAAATCCAATTCTTTTACCAATAAAGTCCATATTTAAACCAGCCTCCCAACTTGAAGATCTTTCTGGTTTTAAGTCTGGATTTCTTTTAATTCCAGAAGCTGACCAAAGAGATTGTCCGTTAAATGTTGGTGATTTGATATAGATATCATATAATGAATTTACAGGTGCATCATTTCCTACTTCTGCATAGTTTAATCTTACTTTACCGAAAGATAACCAGCTAGATTCAATTAAGTTTGAGAAAACAAAACTTGAAGCGATAGAAGGGTAGTTAAATGCTCCATCATCAATTAAAATTGTTGAAGATTGATCTCTACGGAATGTAGCATCTAAATAAATTAAGTTGTTATATCCGAAAGATACACTAGCGTAAACACCACCAATTTCTTCTCTAATATCTGTTTCTGTTGGATCTAAAATGTTATTCTTAGAGTTTGTTAAACTATAGAATTTAGGAATAACAAGTCCACCATTAGTTTGTGCAAAAATACTTCTGATACTTTGTCTTCTGATGTTCCCCCCAACAATACCTTTTACATTAAGTTTTTCATTAATGTTGTAATCGAAGTTGAACATTAAGTCATAGTTATATTCAGAAAAAGTTCTGTTGAATCTGCTATATTCAGAAACTCTTTGACTTCCAATTGCAACTCTTTCTTCTTGAATTTCATCATAAGTATCCACAGAAGCTCTTGCGAAAACTTCTAACCAATCATTGATTTGATAAGTTAAAGCAGTGTTTCCAAATAAACGGTTTCTTGAATCCGTTTCGTAGTTTTCATATCTTTGCCAGTATGGGTTATCCCAGTAGATTGGACGTAAATCAGTTGGATAAGCATAATTCCAAGTTACGTTTCTATTAGTTAAGAAATATGCGTCTTTTTGTTGTTTAACATCAACGTTTGTTTGCCACCATTGTCTAAACATAGACATGATATTGTCACTATATCCAGTAGAGTTTCTACCTCTTGCTTTAATTCTACTATAACTAGCATTTACAGAAACTTTGAATTTATCTGTAAAGTTGTTAATTCCTGCAAAAGTAATGATATCTTTATTTAAGATACTGTTTGGTAAAATTCCTTCTTGATTGAATTTAGTATATCCTAATCTGAAAGATCCGTTTTCACTTCCTCCATCTAAACTAACACTATTTGTATAAGTTACTGGAGTTTCAAAGAATTCTAAAGGATCATTTTCTGGATAAACCCATGGACTTTTTTGTAAATAAGTTGGTAATTCAGAATCTAAAGAATTCCAGTGGTAAACTTCTAAATTTGGATCAAATGGTGCTCCATAAGAAGCATCTTCACTAACAGGAACAATTTGATCTAAAACACCGTCACCAGTAATATCTTCTTCAAACCAGAAGTTTCCTGGTCCACTATAATATGGTCCATATCCAGCTCCATATTGTTTTTGATATTTAGGGAAAGTACTTTTGTCAATGCTTCCAGTAGAAATTCCAGAATTGATTGTTACTCCAATTCCTCTTCCTTTTCTTCCTTTTTTTGTAGTAATGATGATTACCCCGTTTGCAGCTCTTGATCCATATAATGCAGATGCTGCTGCTCCTTTAAGTACGTTCACAGATGCAATATCTTCTGGGTTGATATCCGATGCAACGTTACCAAAGTCATATCCTCCACGAGCTGTAGATTGACCTCCAGCATTCGTTGTTGAATTATCAATTGGTACACCATCAACAACAAATAATGCTTGGTTATCAAATCCTAAAGAAGAATTACCACGAATAATTACGTTTGTAGATCCACCAATATTATTATTTGTTTTAATTTGAACCCCTGAAACTTTTCCAGAAAGCGCATTTGTAATGTTTCCACTTTTAATTGTGTTAACATCGTCTCCTTTTACTTCTTGTGTTGCGTATCCAAGAGATTTTTTATCTCTCGAAACTCCAAGAGCGGTTACAACCACTTCATCAAGTGCTTCCGTGTCTTCTGTTAAAGTAAGATAGATTACAGTTCTGTCTCCTACCAATTCTTCTACAGTTTTATATCCTACAAAACTAAAAACTAATATGTCATCTGACGAAGCTTCAATAGAGAAGTTTCCTTCAAAATCCGTATCAGTTCCAGTCGCAGTACCTTTAACGACGATGTTTACACCAGGGACTGGCCCAGTTTCGTCACTAACAGTACCAGTAATTGTTTTTGTTTGTGCAATACTGACCTGCACTACAAACACTAATAAAAGTGTCAAGCCTTTACTAATTAATGATTTCATTATGTATAATTATTTGATTAAATACACTTAAAATTCCTAAAAATTTGTTAAAAAAGCAATAGTATTTATCAAAAACTATAAAAATAAATTACAATCCTTAATTTCTTTAGTGTTTATAAGGGTTAAGAAGAAGTTTGAACTAGAAAAAATAGGTGAATTTTATGTGAAATTTCGAATTATTGAAGTCAAAATTCTCATTTCCAAAGCTTCCAACGGCGTAACTGATGTTAATTTTACTATTATTTTTAAAGTAAACATACCCAATTCCTAGTCCATACGCATTATCTGAAACGTTATCAATTTCATTATTTGTATATGCAAAATCGGTGATACTATAAAGGTAAGATAAATCAGACAAAAGGTAGCGATATTCTATATTAAACAAACTATAAGTAGAAACGAAAATACTACTCTCATTGAATCCTCTAATAGAGTTTGCACCACCAATTCGAAATAATTCATTAAATATATAATTTGAAGAGTTTAAATGAGCCGAAATATTTCGTATATATAAATAGTTTTTTCTATTTAATAGCCAGAGATAAGAAGCGGATCCAGAAATTTTTTGTTGTGCAATTGTTTCTTCTGCTTTTCGTGTTCCAATAGATGGTTTTAGTTCTAAATAAAATTTTCTTGGTTGTAAATAGGAATCATTATATTCTATATAATTATATCGAATTCCATAAAAATTATTTGTAAAATCTTCGACTGTTAGATTTGAAAGCGAATTATTTAAAAGATTTGAAGAGCTTTCAGAATTGTAAAAACCACTCAATTCATTTTTGTGATTTATACTATAACTTAATTCAAAATTAAATTTCGTTGAGACGAAAGTAGAATCTTGTTTAAAAATTTCTAGATTGACACTTGGAGAAACAGGAGAATTAAAAATATAAGGTATTTTACCTCCAACATTTAACATCGTTTTTTCTTCAGGAAAACTCTCCCAAAAAATCTTTATTTCTTCACCATTATTAAACATATTAAATAATTCTAATCGTAAATGACCATTTAATCTCAACTTTCCATCATCTTCATTGGAGTTAAACCCAATTAATCCATCAAAAATATTTCGGTTTCTCTTTTTTAAATAAAGATAAATTGCTGTTGTATCTTTTGTAAATAAAATTTGTGGAGATTTAATTTCTTCTACAAATGGAATTGATTTTAAAACTGTAGAAGCTGTTTTTAATTTATCTTTTGTAAATACACTTCCTTTTTTTAATTGCAACTTATGTTTAATGAATGATTTAGGGAAAGATTTATAACCTTCAATAATAATAGAATCAATATGCCGCTGATTTGATTTTTCTACTTGCAAATTAGCATAGAGATTTCCATCTTTTTGATTTAAATTATATAAATATACATTTGAAAAAGAGTTTCCTTGATTTTCAAAATAAGAAACAATTGTGTTTAAAATTTGTTCGATGTATTTTGGAGAAGCAATAATTGTATTGTTTTCAATTTTGACATTTGAACTAAAATTTAAATCTGTAATTTGTTCTTCTTTATACCTTAATATAAGTTTATCAATTTTTTTGCCTAAATCAAAAATAGCTGTTATTGTATCTTTTTTAGAAATTTTATTTTTTAAGTAAGAATTGTAAAAACCTTCTAATTGTAATTTTTTTTGAATTTTTTCAATTTCTAAATTTAAAGAATCAACATTTTTAAAATTATTTTTGTAAGTAAAATCCTTATTTTTTTCAACAGCATTATTCTCTGAATCTATGGCTTTTAGAATAATATTCTGGCTATAGATTTTTGCATTAAAAAGAAATAGTATACTAAAAAAAAGTAGATATAAGGGTTTGATATTAAGATTCTTCACTAGTGAAAATGTTGAAATTTTGGCGAAAGTAACAATTAAATGTTAAGAAATGAAAAATAAATTGTATGAGGTTTGATTAACGAGAAAAAATTCATACATTTGCACACTCTAAAAAACAGAGAGTTAATAAAATAAAAACGTAATTAATATAAATTTAGTATGCCAACTATTCAACAATTAGTACGCAAGGGAAGAACCACAATAACTAAGAAGAGTAAATCGGCTGCTTTAAATTCATGTCCTCAAAGAAGAGGAGTATGTACACGTGTTTACACTACGACACCTAAGAAACCAAACTCTGCAATGAGAAAAGTTGCCAGAGTTCGTTTAACAAACGGTAACGAGGTAAATGCTTACATCCCAGGAGAAGGACACAATTTACAAGAGCACTCGATAGTATTAGTTAGGGGAGGAAGAGTTAAAGATTTACCAGGGGTAAGATACCACATCGTTCGTGGTGCTTTAGATACTGCTGGTGTTGAAGGAAGAACTCAACGTCGATCTAAATATGGTACAAAACGTCCTAAGAAGTAAATTTTTAATTTTTTAAAGAAACAACGATGAGAAAAAGAAGAGCGAAAAAAAGAGTTCTTTTACCAGATCCAAGGTTTAACGATCAGTTAGTAACTAGATTCGTAAACATGTTAATGTGGGACGGAAAGAAATCTGTAGCTTTTAAAGTATTTTACGATGCATTAGATATCGTAGAAGCAAAGAAACAAGATGAAGAAAAATCTGCTTTAGAGATTTGGAAAGATGCATTATCTAACGTGATGCCACACGTAGAAGTACGTAGCCGTCGTGTTGGAGGAGCTACATTCCAAATTCCAATGCAAATTAGACCAGATAGAAAAGTATCTATGGCTATTAAATGGTTAATTCTTTTCGCTAGAAAGCGTAATGAAAAATCAATGGCTCAGAGATTAGCTGCAGAGATTTTAGCTGCTGCTAAAGAAGAAGGTGCTGCTGTTAAGAAAAGAGTTGATGTTCACAAAATGGCGGACGCTAATAAAGCTTTCTCACACTTTAGATTCTAATATAATTAACCATGGCAAGAGATTTAAAATACACAAGAAACATTGGTATTGCTGCGCATATTGATGCCGGTAAGACTACTACAACGGAGCGTATCCTTTATTATACTGGAGTTTCTCATAAAATTGGAGAAGTACATGATGGTGCTGCTACAATGGACTGGATGGAGCAAGAGCAGGAAAGAGGGATTACTATTACATCTGCTGCAACTACTTGTACTTGGAATTTCCCAACTGAAAACGGAAAACCAACTTCAGATGCAAAAGGATATCACTTTAACATTATTGATACTCCAGGTCACGTTGACTTTACAGTAGAGGTAAACCGTTCTTTAAGAGTTCTTGATGGATTAGTATTCTTATTTAGTGCAGTTGATGGTGTTGAGCCTCAATCTGAAACTAACTGGAGATTAGCTGATAACTACAAAGTTCCAAGAATGGGATTCGTAAACAAAATGGACCGTCAAGGATCAAACTTCTTAAACGTGTGTAAACAAGTTAAAGAAATGTTAGGTTCTAATGCTGTGCCAATCGTTTTACCAATTGGAGATGAGGCTGATTTTAAAGGAATCATTGATTTAGTTAAAAATAGAGCTATTATCTGGCATGAGGAATCTAAAGGATCTACTTTTGATGTAGTTGAAATTCCAGAAGATTTAAAAGAAGAAGCTGCTGAGTACAGAGCTTTATTAATCGAGGAGGTTGCTGCTTATGATGACAACCTTTTAGAGAAATTCATGGAAGATGAAAACTCTATTACAGAAGATGAAGTACATGCTGCTTTAAGAGCTGCTGTAATGGATATGGCTATCATCCCAATGATCTGTGGATCTGCATTCAAAAACAAAGGAGTTCAATTCTTATTAGATGCAGTTTGTAGATATTTACCTTCTCCATTAGATAAAGATGATATCGTAGGAACTAACCCTAAGACTGAAGAGGAAACTTCTCGTAAACCAGATGTAAATGATCCTTTCTCAGCATTAGCGTTTAAGATTGCTACAGATCCTTTCGTAGGACGTTTAGCTTTCTTCCGTGCTTATTCTGGAAAATTAGATGCAGGATCTTACGTATGGAATTCTCGTTCTGGTAAAAAAGAGCGTATCTCACGTATCTACCAAATGCACTCAAATAAACAAAACGCTATTGATTCTATCGAAGCTGGAGATATTGGAGCTGCTGTAGGATTTAAGGATATCAAAACTGGAGATACATTGTGTGCTCAAGAAGCTCCTATTGTATTAGAAAGTATGGATTTCCCTGATCCTGTAATTGGTATCGCTGTTGAGCCTAAAACTAAAGCTGATGTTGAAAAATTAGGTTTAGCTTTAGCAAAATTAGCAGAAGAAGATCCAACATTCCAAGTAAAAACTGATGAGGCTTCAGGTCAAACAGTAATTTCAGGAATGGGAGAGCTTCACTTAGATATCATTGTTGACCGTTTAAAACGTGAGTTTAAAGTTGAAGTAACTCAAGGTGAGCCACAAGTAGAGTACAAAGAGGCATTCATGAATACTACAGAACTTAGAGAGACTTATAAGAAGCAATCTGGAGGACGTGGTAAGTTTGGAGATATCGTATTCGAAATGGGTAGAGCTGATGAAGATTTCAAAGGACCAGGTTTACAGTTTGTTGATGAGATTAAAGGTGGACGTATTCCTAAAGAATTTATTCCTTCAGTAGAAAAAGGATTCAAAGAGGCAATGCAAAATGGACCTTTAGCTGGATTCGTAATGGATTCTATGAAAGTTACTCTTAAGGATGGATCTTTCCACCCTGTGGATTCAGATCAACTTTCTTTCGAATTAGCTGCTAAGTTAGGATATAAGTCTGGAGCAAAAGCTGCAGGTGCCGTGATCTTAGAGCCAATCATGAGTTTAGAAGTTGTTACTCCAGAAGAGAACATGGGAGATGTAGTAGGAGACTTAAACCGTCGTAGAGGACAAGTGAATAGTATGGATGATAAGTCTGGAGCAAAAGTTGTTAGAGCTGAAGTTCCATTATCTGAAATGTTTGGATATGTAACTACATTAAGAACATTAACATCAGGTAGAGCAACATCATCAATGGTATTCTCTCACTATGCACAAACTCCTTCTAACATCCAAGAGGAAGTAATTGAGAAAGCGAAAGGTTAATAGCTAAAGTTAGAAACAATGAGTCAAAAAATCAGAATAAAATTAAAATCATACGATCACAACTTAGTAGACAAATCTGCTGAGAAAATCGTAAAGACAGTAAAGAATACTGGTGCTGTTATCAACGGACCAATTCCTTTACCAACACATAAAAAGATTTTTACTGTATTACGTTCTCCACACGTAAACAAAAAATCTAGAGAGCAATTCCAATTAAGTTCTTACAAAAGATTATTAGATATCTATAGTTCTTCTTCTAAGACTATCGATGCTTTAATGAAGTTAGAATTACCATCAGGAGTTGAAGTAGAAATTAAAGTTTGATAAAAATATCAAAAAGTAGAGAAAGTTACCTAGAAATTCTGGGTAACTTCTTCTGCGAATAATAATAAATAAATATTAATAAATTTTATAAATAATGTCTGGGTTAATAGGAAGAAAAATCGGAATGACTAGCCTTTTTGACGA
This sequence comes from Aureivirga marina, assembly GCF_015767265.1. Classification (GTDB taxonomy): domain Bacteria; phylum Bacteroidota; class Bacteroidia; order Flavobacteriales; family Flavobacteriaceae; genus Aureivirga; species Aureivirga marina. The sequence continues at coordinate 310,856 of NZ_JADPIB010000001.1, read as the reverse complement.
GAATGGAAAAAATATTCCATGTACAGTTATAGAAGCTGGTCCTTGTGTGGTTACCCAAGTCAGAACCGAAGAGGTAGACGGGTATAATGCGTTACAACTTGGTTTCGATGACAAATCTGAAAAGCATACTACAAAAGCTTTAGAAGGTCACTTCAAAAAAGCAGGAACTACTGCTAAGAAGAGAGTTGTTGAATTTCAAGGATTTGAAGAGGAATATAAATTAGGTGATTCAATTACAGTTGAGCACTTTACTGAAGGAGAATTTGTTGATGTATCAGGAATTTCTAAAGGTAAAGGATTCCAAGGGGTTGTAAAACGTCATGGATTTGCTGGAGTTGGACAAGCAACTCACGGTCAACATAACCGTTTAAGAGCACCTGGTTCTATTGGAGCTGCATCTTATCCTGCAAGAGTATTCAAAGGAATGCGTATGGCAGGAAGAATGGGTGGAGATAAAGTTAAAGTTCAAAACTTAAGAGTTTTAAAAGTAGTTGCTGATAAGAATTTATTAGTAGTAAAAGGAGCAGTTCCTGGACACAAAAACTCTTACCTAATCATTGAAAAATAATGAAAGTAGCAGTTTTAGATATAAATGGAAAAGAAACAGGAAGACAAGTAGAACTTTCTGATTCTATCTTTGCTATCGAGCCAAATGATCACGCTGTTTATTTGGATGTAAAACAATACTTAGCAAACAAAAGACAAGGTACTCATAAATCTAAAGAAAGAGCAGAGATTACAGGAAGTACTAGAAAACTTAAAAAGCAAAAAGGTACTGGTACAGCTCGTGCAGGTTCTATTAAATCTCCTGTATTTAGAGGAGGAGGTAGAATTTTTGGACCAAGACCAAGAAACTACTCTTTCAAATTGAATAAAAACTTAAAAAGATTAGCTCGTAAATCTGCATTAAGTATTCAAGCAAAAGAAAACAATTTAGTAGTAATTGAAGATTTCACATTCGAAGCTCCAAGTACTAAAAAGTTTGTTAATATTTTGAAAGCATTTGAGTTAGAGAATAAAAAATCTCTATTTGTATTGGGTGAATCAAATAATAATGTATATTTGTCGTCGCGCAATTTAAAAAAGGCAAAATCTGTAAATAGTTCATTATTAAACACTTACGAGATTTTGAATGCGAATAAGGTTGTACTTTTTGAAAGTACTGTAGAAGGAATCGAATCAAATTTAAGTAAATAGGTCATAGTGATGAGTATTTTAATTAAACCTATTATCACAGAAAAGATAACAAACGATAGCGAGTTAAATAATCGCTATGGTTTTGTTGTGAGAAAAGACGCTAACAAAATTGAAATTAAAACTGCTGTTGAAACTACTTATGGAGTTTCAGTTGAGGCAGTAAGAACAATGAACTATCCAGCGAAAAGAACAACGAAGTATACTAAAAGAGGTATGACTGAAGCTGTTAAAGGTGGATACAAAAAAGCTATTGTTCAATTAGCAGAAGGAGAAACTATTGATTTTTATAACAATATCTAAGAAAGATAACAAATGTCAGTTAGAAAATTAAAACCAGTAACGCCAGGTCAGCGTTTTAGAGTAGTAAATGGTTTCGACGCCATTACTACTGACAAGCCGGAGAAAAGTTTATTAGCTCCGAAAAAAAGATCTGGTGGTCGAAACAATAAAGGTAAAATGACTATGCGCTACATTGGTGGTGGTCATAAGAAAAAATACCGTATTATCGATTTCAAAAGAGATAAGCATGGTGTACCTGCAACTGTAAAGACTATCGAGTATGATCCAAATCGTACAGCATTTATCGCTTTATTAAACTATGCAGATGGTGAGAAGCGTTATATTATTGCTCAAGGAGGATTAAAAGTTGGTCAAACTGTTGTTTCAGGTGAAAACATTGCTCCAGAAATTGGAAATGCAATGCCTTTAAGCCAAATACCTTTAGGAACTACAATTTCTTGTATCGAGTTAAGACCAGGACAAGGAGCTATCATGGCTCGTAGTGCAGGATCTTTCGCTCAATTAATGGCAAGAGATGGTAAATATGCAACTGTGAAATTACCATCAGGTGAAACGAGATTAATCCTAGTAACTTGTTATGCTACAATTGGAGTTGTATCAAACTCAGATCATCAGTTATTAGTATCTGGTAAAGCAGGTAGAAGCAGATGGTTAGGAAGAAGACCAAGAACTAACGCAGTTCGTATGAACCCAGTTGATCACCCAATGGGAGGTGGAGAAGGTCGTTCTTCAGGAGGACATCCAAGATCTAGAAACGGAATACCAGCTAAAGGTTATAAGACTAGATCAAAAACTAAAGCGAGTAACAAGTATATTATCGAACGTAGAAAAAAATAGTTTTAGAGTATGGCACGTTCATTAAAAAAAGGACCATTCGTATCTATTAATTTAGAGAAGAAAGTTCAAGCAAACGTTGAATCAGGAAAGAAATCTGTAATCAAAACTTGGTCAAGAGCATCAATGATTACACCTGATTTTGTTGGACAAACAATCGCTGTGCATAACGGACGTCAATTCGTTCCTGTATATGTAACAGAGAATATGGTAGGTCATAAATTAGGAGAATTTTCACCAACTCGTTCATTCAGAGGTCACGGTGCAGATAAGAAAAATAAAGGTAAAAAATAGTAGGAAATCATGGGAGTTCGTAAAAAACTAAGAGCACAACAGATAAAAGAAGCGAAAAAGCACACTGCTTTTGCAAAGCTTAACGGCTGTCCTACTTCACCAAGAAAAATGCGTTTAGTAGCAGATTTAATCAGAGGAGTTGAAGTTGAGAAAGCTTTACAAATTTTAAAGTTCAACGAAAAAGCTGCTTCTGTTAATTTAGAAAAATTATTACTTTCTGCTATCGCAAACTGGCAAGCTAAAAACGAAGATTTAAGCATTGAAGATGCTGAATTATACGTTAAAGAAGTATATGTTGACAGCGCAGGTATGTTAAAAAGATTAAGACCTGCACCACAAGGTCGTGCACATAGAATTAGAAAACGTTCTAATCATGTGACATTAGTGTTAGGTAATAAAAATGTTGAAAGCAATTAATCATAAGTAGAAATGGGACAAAAGACTAATCCAATAGGAAATCGTTTAGGAATTATCAGAGGATGGGATTCTAACTGGTACGGAGGAAACAACTACGGAGATAAGATTGCAGAAGACGCAAAGATTAGAAAATACCTTAGCGCAAGATTATATAAAGCAAGTGTTTCTAGAATTATTATTGAGCGTACACTTAAACTTGTAACCGTTACTATCACTACTGCTAGACCTGGTATTATTATCGGAAAAGGTGGACAAGAGGTAGACAAGATTAAGGAAGAGCTTAAGAAAATTACTAATAAAGAAGTTCAAATTAATATCTTTGAGATCAAGCGTCCAGAATTAGATGCAACGTTAGTTGCAGCTTCTATTGCTCGTCAGATTGAAAATCGTATTTCTTATAGAAGAGCAATCAAGATGGCTATTTCTGCAGCTATGCGTATGAATGCAGAAGGTATCAAAATTCAAATTTCAGGTCGTTTAAACGGAGCTGAGATGGCACGTTCTGAGCACTATAAAGAAGGTAGAATCCCTCTATCTACTTTCAGAGCAGATATTGATTATGCACTTGTAGAATCTCATACTACTTACGGAAGAATCGGAGTAAAAGTATGGATTATGAAAGGTGAGGTTTATGGTAAGAGAGAATTATCTCCATTAGTAGGATTATCTAAAAAAGGAGGTAAATCAGGTAGAAATCAAAAATCTCGTCGTAGAAAATAATTTTAAAATTTAGTATTTAAGATGTTACAGCCAAAAAGAGTAAAATATCGTAAAGTACAGAAGGCGAAAGGGAACATGAAAGGAAACTCTCAAAGAGGGCATCAACTTTCAAATGGAATGTTCGGAATCAAAGCTTTAGAACAAGATTTGATTACTGCTCGCCAAATCGAGGCAGCTCGTATTGCAGCTACTCGTTACATGAAGAGAGAGGGACAATTATGGATTAAAATATTCCCGGATAAGCCAATTACTAAGAAACCATTAGAGGTACGTATGGGTAAAGGTAAGGGAGCACCAGAATATTTTGTTGCTGTAGTTAAACCAGGAAGAATCATGTTTGAAGTTGGTGGAGTACCAATGGAAATCGCAAAAGAGGCTTTACGTTTAGCGGCACAAAAACTTCCAGTAAAGACTAAGTTTATTGTAGCTAGAGATTTTGATAACGCTTAATTGATTAGAGAAATGAAACAATCAGAGATAAAAGAATTATCGACAGCTGAGTTACAAGATAAACTTAGTACGTTGAAAAAGGATTATACTGATCTGAAGATGGCTCACACAATTTCACCATTGGATGCTCCAATGCAGGTAAGAGCCCTTAGAAGAACTGTGGCAAGAATTGCTACAGAATTAACTAAAAGAGAATTACAATAATTGTACTCGACAAGATGGAAAAAAGAAATCTTAGAAAAGAGAGAATAGGTGTAGTTACGAGTAACAAAATGGAGAAGTCTATTGTTGTTTCAGAGGTAACAAGAGTAAAACACCCTATGTACGGTAAATTCGTGTTAAAAACGAAAAAATACGTTGCACACGATGAGACAAATGATTGTAACATTGGAGACACTGTTAAGATAATGGAGACACGTCCAATGAGTAAATCTAAACGTTGGAGATTAGTAGAAATCATTGAAAGAGCTAAATAATTATGTTACAAACTGAATCAAGATTAAGAGTAGCAGATAATACTGGAGCTAAAGAGGTTTTAGTTATCCGCGTTTTAGGAGGAACAAAAAAACGTTACGCTTCTGTAGGTGATAAGATTGTAGTTACTGTAAAAGATGCTACGCCAAACGGAAATGTAAAGAAAGGACAAGTTTCTAGAGCAGTTGTAGTTCGTACAAAGAAAGAAGTTAGACGTAAAGACGGATCATATATCAGATTTGATGACAATGCATGTGTGTTATTAAATCCATCTGAAGAGATGAGAGGAACACGTGTATTTGGTCCAGTTGCTAGAGAACTTCGTGAGAAACAATTCATGAAAATCGTATCATTAGCACCTGAAGTGCTTTAATAAAAATTAGAGTAAAATGGCAAAATTAAAGATCAAATCAGGAGATTTAGTAAGAGTTATTGCTGGAGATCACAAAGGTGAGGAAGGAAAAGTTGTAAGAGTTTTCCCAGCAAAAAACAGAGCTATTGTTGAGGGTGTTAACATGATATCTAAGCATACTAAACCTAGCGCTCAAAGTCCACAAGGTGGAATTGTAAAGAAAGAAGCTTCTTTACATATTTCAAACTTAATGTTAGTAGAGAACGGAGAAACTACTAAAGTTAAGTACGTAATGGAAGGAGATAAAAAAGTTAGGGTTTCAAAAAAATCTGATAAAGCTATATAATCATGAGTTATATACCAAGACTTAAAGGAGAATACAAGAGTAGAATTATTGCTGCTCTTACAGAAGAATTCGGATACAAAAATGTAATGCAGGTTCCTAAATTAGAGAAAATTGTTATCTCTAAAGGAGTTGGAGCTGCAGTTGCCGATAAAAAATTAATAGATTATGCTGTTGATGAATTGACTAAAATTACTGGTCAAAAAGCAGTAGCGACAATTTCTAAGAAAGACGTTGCAACTTTCAAATTACGTAAAGGAATGCCAATTGGAGCAAAAGTTACGTTAAGAGGAGAAAGAATGTACGAATTCTTAGATAGATTAATCACTATCTCATTACCTCGTGTAAGAGATTTTGACGGTATTAAAGCGAACGGTTTTGACGGACGTGGAAACTACAATTTAGGTATTACTGAGCAAATCATTTTCCCAGAAATTGATATTGACAAAGTAAACAAAATTGGAGGAATGGATATTACTTTTGTAACATCTGCTCAAACGGACAAGGAAGCAAAATCATTATTAGGCGAATTAGGATTACCATTTAAAAAGAGTTAAGGAATGGCTAAAGAATCAATGAAAGCCCGTGAGGTTAAAAGACAAAAGACTGTTGATAAGTACGCTGAGAAAAGAAAAGCGTTAAAAGCAGCTGGAGACTACGAAGGTTTACAAAAGTTACCTAAGAATGCTTCACCAGTGCGTTTACACAATCGTTGTAAATTAACAGGAAGACCAAAGGGATATATGCGTCAATTCGGAATTTCTCGTGTGACTTTCCGTGAAATGGCAAATCAAGGATTAATACCAGGAGTTAAAAAAGCAAGTTGGTAAACTAATTAAATAGTAAGAAGATGTACACAGATCCAATAGCAGATTATCTAACAAGAGTTAGAAACGCGGTAAGTGCAGGACATAGAGTAGTTGAAATTCCAACTTCTAAATTGAAGCAGGAAATCACTAAGATCTTGTTTGATCAAGGATATATTTTAAGCTACAAGTTCATGAACGAAGGTGTTCAAGGAACTATTAAGATAGCCTTAAAATATGATAAGGAAACTAAAGAGCCTGTAATCAAACATATTGAACGTATTAGTAAACCTGGTTTACGTAAGTATGCAAGTGCTAGTGAAATGCCTAGAGTATTAAACGGACTTGGAATTGCAATCGTTTCTACATCTAAAGGAGTAATGACGAACAAAAAAGCTCGTCAAGAAAACGTAGGTGGAGAAGTATTGTGTTACGTATATTAAAATAATTTAGTAGAGATGTCAAGAATAGGAAAAAGCCCAATCGCGATACCAGAAGGTGTAACTTTCACTATCAATGGTGATGTAGTTACAGTAAAAGGAAAATTGGGAGAGTTATCTCAAGAAATAAAAGATATCACAGTAAAAGAAGAAGATGGTCAAATCGTTTTAGAGAGACCATCTGAATCTAAAGATCATAGAGCAAAGCATGGATTATACAGAGCTTTAATTAACAACATGGTGGAAGGTGTATCTAAAGGATTCACAATCTCATTAGAGTTAGTTGGAGTTGGATATAGAGCAAGTAACCAAGGACAAGTATTAGACTTAGCTTTAGGTTTTTCTCATAATATCGTTATTGACTTAGCTCCTGAAGTTAAAGTTGAAACAATTTCTGAAAAAGGTAAAAATCCAATCGTTAAGTTAACTTCTTTCGATAAGCAATTGGTAGGACAAGTAGCTGCAAAGATTCGTTCTTTCCGTAAGCCTGAGCCGTACAAAGGAAAAGGAGTTAAATTTGTAGGAGAAGTATTAAGAAGAAAAGCAGGTAAATCTGCATAATTAGTAGTATTATGGCATTATCAAAGCTTGAAAGAAGACAAAGAATTAAGCGTAGAATTAGAAAGATTGTTTCTGGAACTAGCCAAAAACCTAGGTTATCTGTATTCAGAAGTAATAAAGAAATTTATGCTCAATTAATCGATGATTTAACAGGGACAACTTTAGTTTCTGTTTCATCAAGAGATAAAGCACTAGCTGCTGAAGGTTCAAAATCAGAAATTGCTGCCTTAGTTGGTAAAGCAGTTGCTGAAAGTGCAATCAAAGCAGGAATTGAAACTTGTGCATTCGATAGAAATGGATATTTGTATCATGGTAGAGTTAAAGCTCTAGCTGAAGCTGCAAGAGAAGCAGGATTAAAATTTTAACAAAGATTATGTTTCAAAAATATAAAAACGTAGAACGAGTTAAGCCAAGTGGTTTAGAATTACAAGATCACTTAGTAGGTGTTAACAGAGTAACTAAAGTAACAAAAGGAGGTAGAACATTTGGTTTCTCTGCTATTGTTGTTGTAGGTGACGGAAACGGTGTTGTAGGACATGGTTTAGGAAAATCTAAAGACGTTGCTTCTGCTATCGCTAAAGCTATAGAAGATGCAAAGAAGAATTTAGTTAGAATTCCTATCATTAATCACACTTTACCACACGAACAAAAAGGTAAATTTGGAGGAGCAAGAGTATATTTACAACCAGCATCTCACGGTACAGGAGTAATCGCCGGAGGAGCTGTACGTGCTGTACTTGAGTCAGTTGGGGTTCATGATGTATTATCTAAATCTCAAGGATCTTCAAATGCACATAATGTTGTTAAGGCAACTTTTGATGCATTATTACAATTACGTAGTGCTGAAGTTATCGCTAAGCAAAGAGGAATTTCTTTATCAAAAGTTTTTAACGGATAATAACAAGGAATAATGGCAAAGATTAGAGTAACAAAAGTTAGAAGCGAAATCAACCGTCCTCAAGATCAAAAAAGAACTTTAGAGGCTTTGGGATTACGTAAGATGAACCAAGTAGTAGAGCATGATGCTACACCTGCTATCCTTGGAATGGTAAACAAAGTTAAACACTTAATTTCTGTTGAAGAAGTTAAATAAGAAATCTGAAACGTTATGATTTTAAACAACTTAAAACCTGCAGAAGGTTCTGTAATCAGAAAAGGAAAGAGAGTAGGTAGAGGTGAAGGTTCTGGAAAAGGTGGTACAGCTACAAGAGGACACAAAGGAGCTAAATCTCGTTCAGGATATTCTCGTAAAATCGGATTCGAAGGAGGTCAAATGCCACTTCAAAGACGTGTACCTAAGTTTGGATTTAAAAATATCAACCGTAAAGAATACGTTGGTATTAACTTAGATAGAATTCAAGAGCTAGTTGAGCAAGGAAGAATTACTGATACTTTAGATATGGAAGTAATCGTTGCAAACAGATTAGCTCGTAAGAATGATCTAGTAAAAATATTAGGTAGAGGAGAGTTAAAAGCAAAATTAAAAATCTCAGCTCACAAATTCACTGCAACTGCAAAAGCTGCTGTTGAAGCTGCGGGAGGAGAAGTAATTACTTTATAAGAAATACCTTAAATGAAAAAATTTATTCAAGCCATAAAAGACATTTCAAAGATAGAAGAACTTAAAAATAAGATTCTTCTTACACTCGGTTTCATGGTAGTTTACCGTTTTGCCGCTCAAGTTTCTTTACCAGGAATTGATGTTAATGCTGCACAAGAAGCATTAAAAAATCAAGCTGGAGAAGGAGGACTTCTAGATATATTAAATATGTTTACTGGTGGAGCTTTTGCACAAGCATCAGTAATGGCATTAGGAATTATGCCATATATTTCTGCATCTATTGTTGTTCAATTAATGGGGATTGCTGTTCCTTATTTACAGAAACTTCAAAAAGATGGAGAAAGTGGTCGAAAGAAGATTAATCAAATTACACGTTGGTTAACAATTGGAATCACAGCAGTGCAAGGTCCTGCTTATATTACAAATTTAAGTAGTCTAATACCTGAGTCAGCAATGTATTTGAGTGGAGGAATGTTTTGGATTTCGTCAATGGTACTGTTAACTTCAGGTACTATTTTCGCAATGTGGCTTGGAGAAAAAATTACAGATAAAGGTATTGGAAACGGTATTTCACTTTTAATTATGATCGGAATTATTGCACGTTTTCCAGGTGCTTTCGTTCAAGAATTTACTTCTAGAATTGCGGAATCAAATGGAGGTGCAATAATGATCTTAATTGAAGTAGTTGTTTGGTTTGCTGTAATTTTAGCATGTATTTTATTAGTAACTGCAGTTCGTAAAATTGGTGTTCAGTATGCTCGTAAGACTATCGCTGGAAACGTAAAAGATGTTGCAGGAGCTAGAGAATACATTCCATTAAAATTAAATTCGGCAGGTGTAATGCCAATCATTTTTGCACAAGCAATTATGTTTGTTCCTGGTGCAATTGCTAATTCAGCTTCAAATGAATCAGTGAAATCTATTGCTGCTAGTTTTAGTGACATAAATGGACTAGGGTATAATTTGGTATTTGCTTTATTAATAATTATATTTAGTTATTTTTATACTGCAATTACTATCCAAACAAACAAAATGGCAGAAGATTTAAAGAGAAGCAATGGATTTATTCCAGGTGTACGTCCAGGAGAAGAAACTGCGAATATGTTAGATTCTATCTTATCTAAGATAACTTTACCAGGATCATTATTCTTGGCATTATTAGCAATCTTACCTGCGATTGTAGTGAAGTTTGGAATCCAACAATCTTGGGCTATTTTTTATGGTGGAACTTCTCTAATCATTATGGTTGGAGTTGCAATAGATACTATTCAACAAATTAATTCTCATTTATTAAACCGTCACTATGATGGATTAATGAAGACAGGAAGCAAAAGAAAATCAGTAGCATAATGGCTAAACAAGCAGCAATACAGCAAGATGGAACAATCACGGAAGCATTGTCAAACGCAATGTTCCGTGTTGAGTTAGAAAATGGACACATAGTTACAGCTCATATTTCAGGGAAAATGCGTATGCATTATATTAAATTATTACCTGGAGACAAGGTAAAATTGGAAATGAGCCCTTATGACCTTACAAAAGCAAGAATTACTTATAGATACTAAAGATTAAACGATGAAAGTAAGAGCATCATTAAAGAAAAGAAGTGCCGAGTGCAAGATTGTGCGTAGAAAAGGCAGATTATATGTAATCAATAAAAAGAATCCTAGATTTAAACAAAGACAAGGATAGTTATGGCAAGAATAGCAGGAATTGATATACCAAAGAATAAAAGAGGAGTTATTGCTCTAACCTATATTTTTGGAATTGGTAGCAGCAGAGCTAAAGAAATTTTAGAAACTGCAAAAGTAGACGAAAACACGAAAGTTCAAGACTGGAATGATGACGAGATTGCACGCATCAGAGAGCAAGTTGGAGAATATACTTTAGAAGGAGAGTTACGTTCTGAGATTCAGTTAAACATCAAACGTTTAATGGACATCGGGTGTAACAGAGGAATTCGTCACAGAAATGGTTTACCTTTAAGAGGACAAAGAACTAAGAACAATTCTAGAACTAGAAAAGGTAAGAGAAAAACAGTGGCTAACAAAAAGAAAGCAACTAAATAATAACTAGGAATTATGGCAAAATCAAATTCGAAAAAACGTAAAGTTGTTGTTGAAGCAATTGGTGAGGCACACATTACAGCTTCTTTTAATAATATCATTATTTCTTTAACGAATAAGAAAGGAGATGTAATTTCATGGTCAACTGCTGGTAAGATGGGATTCAGAGGTTCTAAAAAGAATACTCCTTATGCTGCACAAACAGCTGCTGAAGATTGTGCTGCAGTTGCTCTTGAAGCAGGTTTAAGAAAAGTAAAAGTTTACGTTAAAGGACCTGGAAACGGAAGAGAGTCTGCTATTAGATCTATCCACAATGCAGGAATCGAAGTAACTGAAATTATTGATGTTACTCCATTACCACACAATGGATGTAGACCTCCAAAGAGAAGAAGAGTTTAATTTATATTTAATTAATTTTTAAAAATAGGATTGAAATTATCGAAGGAAATGCCTTAATTCATAATTCCTATTTATTTTAAAACAATAAGAAATGGCAAGATATACAGGACCAAAAACTAAGATTGCTCGTAAATTTGGTGAAGCAATTTTTGGAGATGATAAATCTTTTGAAAAAAGAAATTTCCCTCCAGGACAACACGGGGTTGCAAAGCGTAGAGCTAAAAAATCTGAGTATGCAATTCAGTTACAAGAAAAACAAAAAGCTAAATATACTTACGGTATCTTAGAGCGTCAATTCCGTAACCTTTTTGATAAAGCATCAAGAAGTAAAGGAATTACTGGTGAAATCTTACTTCAATTATGTGAATCTCGTTTAGACAATGTAGTTTTCCGTTTAGGAATTGCTCCTTCTCGTAGAGCTGCACGTCAATTAGTATCTCATAGACATATTACTGTAAATGGAGAGTTAGTAAACATTCCATCTTATAGATTAAAAGCTGGAGATGTTGTTGCTGTTAGAGAAAAATCTAAATCTTTAGAAGCAATTGAAAATTCTTTAGCTAATAGAAGTGAATCATACGAATGGCTTACTTGGAACTCTGAGAAAATTGAAGGTACTTTTGTATCTGTACCTGAAAGACTACAAATTCCAGAGAATATTAAAGAACAATTAATAGTAGAGTTATACTCTAAATAATTTTAAAGACCAGTCCAACTATGGCAATTTTAAATTTTCAAAAGCCCGATAAAGTTATCATGATAAACTCTACCGACTTTGAAGGTAGATTTGAATTCAGACCGTTAGAGCCTGGTTTCGGATTAACGGTAGGTAACGCACTAAGAAGAGTATTATTGTCTTCTTTAGAAGGTTTTGCAATTACTTCAGTACGTATGGAATCTGTAGAACATGAATTTTCTACAATTAAAGGTGTGGTTGAGGATGTTACCGAAATCATCTTAAATTTAAAACAAGTACGTTTTAAGAAGCAAATTGAAGATTCTGATAGAGAAACAGTTACTATTTCTGTAACGGGTCAAGACCAACTTACTGCTGGAGACTTCCAAAAATTTATTTCTGGATTCCAAGTATTAAATCCTGACCTAGTAATCTGTAACATGGAAAAATCCGTGAAGATTGATATGGAAATTACCATTGAAAAAGGTAGAGGATTTGTTCCATCGGAAGAAAATAAAAAATCTGGAGCACCAATTGGTACTATTTTTACAGATTCGATATTTACTCCGATTAAAAATGTTAAATATGCGATTGAAAACTATCGTGTAGAACAAAAAACAGATTACGAAAAGCTGGTTTTTGATATTATTACTGATGGATCTATTAGTCCTAAAGATGCTTTAACTGAAGCAGCTAAGATATTGATTCATCATTTCATGTTATTCTCAGATGAGAGAATTACATTGGAAGCTGATGAAATTGCTCAAACTGAAACTTATGATGAAGAATCTCTTCACATGAGACAGTTATTGAAAACAAAATTAGTGGATATGGACTTGTCTGTAAGAGCACTGAATTGTTTGAAAGCAGCTGAAGTTGAAACTTTAGGTGATTTAGTTTCATTCAATAAAAATGACTTAATGAAATTCCGTAATTTTGGAAAGAAATCTTTAACAGAACTTGATGAGTTAGTACATAATAAAGGTTTACACTTCGGTATGGATTTAAGCAAGTATAAATTAGATAAGGATTAATTCTGAACCCAAGTAAGAATAACGATGAGACACGGAAAAAAATTCAACCACTTAGGAAGAAAGACAGCGCATAGAAAAGCGATGTTAGCAAATATGGCTTGTTCTTTAATCGAGCACAAGCGTATCAATACTACTGTTGCTAAAGCAAAAGCTTTACGTCAGTTTATTGAGCCTTTAGTTACAAAATCTAAAGAGGACACTACACACAACAGAAGAGTTGTATTTAGTTACTTAAGAAATAAATATGCAGTTACTGAATTATTCAAAGAAATTTCAGTAAAAATTGCAGATCGTCCAGGAGGATACTTACGTATCATCAAATTAGGAAATCGTCAAGGAGATAATGCTCCAATGGCAATGATTGAATTCGTTGATTACAACGAAATCTACAACCCTAATGGTAAGAAGAAGAAGAAAACTACTCGTAGAAGTAGAACTAAATCTTCTGCTTCTGCTGCGACTGAAGCACCTGCAACTGAAGTTGAAGAAACTAAAGAAGAAAATTAATGTTAATACATTGATAAAATTAAAAGGATAAGCGATTTTAAGCTTATCCTTTTTTTTATATTTGAACATTTCAAAATCCATTTTAAAAAATGAAATACACACAACACAACAAAGCTATATTATTATTAGAAGATGGAACTGTATTTGAAGGAAAATCAATTGGAATTGAGGGAACTGCCTTCGGTGAAATTTGTTTCAATACAGGAATGACAGGTTATCAAGAAATTTTTACAGATCCTTCTTATTTTGGACAATTAATGGTAACAACGAATGCACACATTGGAAACTATGGTGTTCAAGAAGAAGAAGATGTAGAGTCTGATTCAATAAAAATTTCAGGATTAATTTGTCGTAATTTTAGTTTTGAATATTCAAGAGAAAGAGCAACAGATTCCCTTGAAGATTATTTCAAAAAACAAAATATAGTAGCAATTTCTGATGTAGATACAAGAGCAGTTGTAAGATATGTTAGAAGTAAAGGTGCGATGAATGCTGTAATTTCTACAAATACTAATATTGAAGAATTAAAGAAAGAATTAGCAAATATTCCAAATATGGTTGGATTAGAACTTGCTTCTAAAGTTTCTACTAAAACACCATATTTTTATGGAGATGAAAATGCTAAATATAAAATTTCAGCTTTAGATTTAGGAATTAAAACAAATATTTTAAGAAATTTAGCAAAAAGAGATTGTTATATTAAAGTATTCCCTTTTGATGCTAGTTTTGAAGATTTAGCTTCTTTTAATCCTGATGGATACTTTTTATCAAATGGACCTGGAGATCCAGAACCATTAAAAAGTGCGCAAGAAGTTGCAAAACAAATTATCGATAAAGACTTACCATTATTCGGAATTTGTCTGGGGCACCAAATAATTGCATTAGCAAACGGGATTTCAACTTTCAAAATGCATAATGGACATCGTGGAATCAATCATCCAGTTAAAAATTTATTAACAGGAAAAGGAGAAATTACTTCTCAAAATCATGGATTCGTTGTTGATAGAAAGCAAGTAGAAGATAGTGATATTTTAGAAGTAACACATGTGCATTTAAATGATGATACTTTAGCAGGAATGCAAATGAAAAATAAAAATTGTTTCTCTGTACAATACCATCCAGAAGCAAGTCCTGGACCACATGATTCATCTTACCTTTTTGATCAATTTATTGAAAATATTAAAAAACATAAAAATTAATAGTTATGAGTATTATAATTAACATCCATGCACGTCAAATTTTTGATTCTAGAGGAAATCCTACAGTTGAAGTAGATGTAATTACAGAAAATGGTTCTTTAGGAAGAGCTGCTGTACCATCTGGAGCTTCAACAGGAGAGTATGAAGCTGTAGAATTAAGAGATGGAGGTTCTGATTATATGGGAAAAGGTGTGTTAAATGCAGTAAAAAATGTAAATGAAATTATTGCACCAGCACTATTAGGTTTTTCTGTTTTTGAGCAAAATGCAATCGATCAAACAATGATTGAATTAGATGGAACTCCAAATAAAGCAAAGTTAGGAGCTAATGCAATTTTAGGAGTTTCTTTAGCAGCAGCAAAAGCAGCAGCAAAAGAATTAGGTTTACCATTATATAGATATGTTGGAGGAGTTAGCGCAAATACACTTCCAGTGCCGATGATGAACATCATCAATGGAGGTTCGCATTCAGATGCTCCAATTGCTTTCCAAGAATTTATGATTATGCCTGTAAATGCATCAAATTTTGCAGAGTCATTAAAAATGGGAAGTGAAATTTTTCACCATTTAAAGAAAATCTTACACGATAGAAATTTAAGTACTGCTGTAGGAGATGAGGGAGGATTTGCTCCAACTTTTGCAGGAACTGAAGATGCTTTAGATACAGTAATGCAAGCTATCGAAAATGCAGGATACAAACCAAAAGAAGATATTTTATTAGCATTAGATGTTGCTGCATCTGAATTCTATGTGGATGGAAAATATGATTATACAAAGTTTGAAGGAGAAACAGGAGCTATCCGTACTTCTGAAGAACAAGCAGCATATTTAGCAGAATTAACAGAAAAATATCCTATTGTTTCTATCGAAGATGGAATGGATGAAAATGATTGGGATGGATGGAATAAATTAACAGAAACAATTGGAAATAGAGTTCAAATTGTTGGAGATGATTTATTTGTTACAAATGTAGAGAGATTATCAAAAGGAATTGAGAATAAATCTGCAAATTCAATCTTAATTAAAGTAAATCAAATTGGAACATTAACAGAAACAATTGCTGCTGTGAATATGGCACATAATGCAGGAATGACTTCAGTTATGTCACATCGCTCAGGAGAAACTGAAGATAGTACAATTGCAGATTTGGCTGTAGCTTTAAATACAGGACAAATTAAAACTGGTTCTGCTTCAAGATCAGATAGAATGGCAAAATATAATCAATTATTAAGAATTGAAGAAGATTTAGCAGATACGGCTTATTTTCCAAAAAATAATGCTTTCAAAGTTGAAATGTAAGCTTTAAAAAACATAAAATAATTGATACTAAATCACTTAATGTTATCAATTCAGTTGTAAATTTTTTAACTATTATTCAATTAATTGTTTCAAAAGCTATACAACGGATAACATTAAGTGATTTCGTTTGTTAAACCCTAAAGATTTTAATGGTTTTTTTTGAATAATTATTATAGAAATGCCAATTAAAAATCGTATTTTCGTGCATCGTAAAGAATAAAGTTTAAATTAAGATAAATTATGTCAGATATAGCAAAATTAGAAATAGATGGTAAGGTGTATGAATTTCCAGTTGTAAGAGGAAGTGAAAACGAGCTTGCCATTGATATTAAAGCTTTGAGAGGTACAACTGAAGGAAATGTGATTACTATTGATCCAGGTTATAAAAACACAGGATCTTGTTTTAGTAAGATTACATTTTTGGATGGAGAAAAAGGTATTTTACGTTATAGAGGATACTCAATCGAAGATGTTGCTGAAAAATCTACTTTCTTAGAAGTGATGTATTTGTTAATCTTCGGAGATTTACCAACAGCTGCTCAATTATCTAAATTTGATAGTGACATAAAGAAGCAATCTCTTGTAAATGAAGAAATGAAAAGCATCTTAGATGGTTTCCCTAGAAAAGCACACCCAATGGGTATTGTTTCTTCATTAACTTCTGCACTTACAGCTTTTAATCCAAAATCTGTAAACGTAGATTCTGAGGAGGATATGTACAAAGCAATCGTTAAATTGTTAAGTAAATTCCCTGTATTAGCTTCTTGGGCACACCGTAAAAATCAAGGTTATCCTTTAAATTACTCTGACAACTCTTTAGGATTTATCGAAAATTTAATGCAATTGATGTTTAAAAAGCCAACCGAGGAATATGTAATTAATCCAACAGTTGCAAAGGCATTAGATAAATTATTAATCTTACACGCTGATCACGAACAAAACTGTTCTACATCTACAGTAAGAATCGTTGGTTCTGCACATGCAGGGTTATTCGCTTCAATTTCTGCTGGAGTTTCTGCTTTATGGGGACCACTTCATGGAGGAGCTAACCAAGCTGTAATTGAAATGTTAGAACAGATTCAAGCTGACGGAGGAGATGTTGATAAATTCGTAGCAAAAGCTAAGGATAAAAATGATCCTTTCCGTTTAATGGGATTCGGACACAGAGTTTATAAAAACTTCGATCCACGTGCAAGAATCATCAAGAAAGCTGCTGATGAGGTATTACAAGAATTAGGAATCGAAGATCCTATCTTAGATATCGCTAAGAAATTAGAAGAAGTAGCATTAAATGATGAATATTTCAAAGCTCGTAAATTATATCCAAACGTAGATTTCTACTCTGGAATTATTTATAAAGCTTTAGGTATACCAACAGAAATGTTTACAGTAATGTTTGCTATTGGACGTTTACCAGGATGGATTGCTCAATGGAGAGAAATGCGTCTTAACGGAGAGCCAATCGGTAGACCAAGACAAATTTATACTGGAGAAAATCTTAGAGAGTTTAAAAAAATGGAAGATAGATAATATCATTTCCTGAATAAAAGCTTAAAAGCCTCATATGTTGTTATATGGGGCTTTTTTTGTATTTAAAATCGTCGTACTTTTGCAAATACAAGAAATTACATAGAAATAGAAATGAAGAATATAAAAATAATTAAAAATCGATCGGATATTGGAGCTGGAACAAGAGGTTCTGATATGGGAATCGATGCAATGGAAATCGCAGCAATCAACGAAGAAAATCACTACTTTAATCAATTTGAATTCTTTGATATTAAAACAGAGAATGAAGCAATTTATAAAGAAGTAAATACGCCAAAAGCAAAGCGAATTAAAAATATTGTTTCTGTTTGTACAAGATTAAGTAATGCAGTAAAAGATAGTTTACAAGCAGAAGAGTTTCCATTAGTTTTATCAGGAGATCATTCTTCAGCTTTAGGAACAATTAGTGGAGTTAAAAATGCTTTTCCTGAGAAAAAAGTTGGTGTAGTTTGGATTGATGCACATGCAGATATTCATTCTCCATTTACGACTCCTTCAGGAAATGTTCATGGAATGCCTTTAGCTGCGGCGTTAGCAGAAGATAATTTTGATAGACAAATCAATGAACCAAATGCAGATACAATTGCGCAATGGGATGCAATGAAAAACATTGGTGGAATTGTGCCAAAAGTATATGCTGATGATGTTGTTTATTTCGGTGTTCGTGATACAGAAGAGCCAGAAGATTATATCATTGAGAAATTAGGAATTAAGAATTATACTGTTGAAGAAATGCGCTATAGGGGTTTCCGTAAATGTTTAGAGGAAGCTGTAGATAGGTTAAAAGATTGTGATTTAATTTACATTTCTTTTGATGTTGATAGTATGGATTGTGATATCATTTCTAAAGGAACTGGAACTCCTGTTTCTAGAGGATTTGATCAATTTGAAATTAAAGACATCATTGCTGCATTTGTAGAAACAAATAAAGTTGCATGTTTTGAAGTTGTGGAAGTGAATCCAACTTTAGATACAGAAAACAAAATGGCACACGCTGCATTTGATGTTTTACATGATATTACAGAGAAAGTAAAAGAAACATTAGTTTTAGTAGAATAGAAATAATGAAACAAACAACAAATACAATAATGATGGTGCGTCCATCTTATTTTGGATGGAATGCTGAAACAGCAAAAAACAATTTTTTCCAAAAAAATGAAGGAAATGTGCTTCCAGCTACCATTTTAGCAAAAGCACAGGAAGAATTTGATTTGTTTGTTTCTAAATTAAGAAAACATGGAGTTGAAGTTATTGTTTTAGAAGATAACTCAGAAAGTCCTGATGCAATTTTTCCTAATAATTGGATTTCTTTTCACCAAAATGGAGATATTGGAGTTTATCCGATGTATGCTGAAAATAGAAGAAAAGAAAAACGAGAAGATGTTTTAGATATTCTTGAAGAAAAAGGATTTCATGTTGAAAATGTAATTGATTATTCGGAAGCTGAAGAAGAAGATATTTTCTTAGAAGGTACAGGAAGTTTTATATTAGATAGAGTAAATAAAATTGCATATGCTTGTATTTCTCAAAGAACAGATGAAGATTTATTTATCGAATTTTGTGAAGATTTCGGATATCTTCCTGTGATTTTTCATGCGTATCAAACTTATAATGGAGAAAAACACGAAATATATCATACAAATGTTATGATGAGTGTTGCTGATACATTTTCAATTATTTGTTTGGAATCTATTACCTCAAAAAAAGAGAAAAAATTAGTGATTTCTCAATTGAAAGATTCTGGAAAAGAAATCATTTCCATTACTGAAAAACAAATGCATCATTTGGCTGGAAATGTAATTCAAGTAGAAGGAAATGATGAGAAAAAATATTTGGTGATGAGTCAACAAGCAAAAGATTCATTAACAGAAGCTCAAATTAATTCAATTGAAAAACATTGTGAAATTTTAGCTTCTCCATTAGAAACCATTGAATATTATGGTGGAGGTGGAGCAAGATGTATGATTGCTGAAGTATTTTTACCAAAAAAATAAAATAAAAAAGCTACTTAGAATTCTAAGTAGCTTTTTTGATAAATGAAAAAGAGTAAAAATTGGTTGATTTACTTGGTATGATTTGTTAAATATTTTTCGATTTTTGAATACCTATATTTTTTGGCATAATCTAAAGCTGTATATCCTTTGTTATTTTTTGCGTTTAAATTCGCACCATTTTCAAGTAAAAATTTCACCATTTCTAAATTTCCATATTTTACAGCATACATTAAAGGAGTTTTGCTCCTACAAACTTTTTCTAAATCTGCACCATTATTTACTAAATGTTTTACAGCATTCATGTTTTCTAATTTTATACTCATCGTTAAATAAGTATAAGTACTATTACTACTTTCAATTTGAAAACACTTGTTGTAATCTTCTGTTTTAAAATTTTCAATAACTCTTGTGTTATTTTCTTTAATAGCTTTTAAAGTTTTTCTACTTACAGATTGACTAAAACTAGTAACAGAAATTGCTGTAAATAAACTTAGTAATAATAGCTTTTTTCCCATTTCGGTGTAAATAATTGGTATTAAAATCTTATTGATCCTCCTGATGAGGTATGTTTTTCTTTAAATTCTGGATTTCCTTTACATTTGATAAATCCACCTGAAGAAGCATTTCCTTTGAAAGAATTAGTAACATTTACATAAGTATTTGCTCCTGAAGAAACATCTGATTTACAGTTTTTTGCTTCTAATTCTTTACATTGAATTACACTTCCTGAAGAAGCATCCGTTTTTAAATTTTCAGCTTCACCTCTTACATTGATAATAGATCCACTTGAAGAATCACAACTTACATTTCCTGCATTTACAGTTAAATCAAGATTTCCTCCTGAAGATGAATCTAATTTTAAATTTTCTGATTTTAATGTATTTTCTGTTTTAAATCCTGCTCCGCTTGAAACTTTAACTTCCATAACTTCTGGAGCTGATAAATACACATTTTTAGCTTTTACTTTCTTTACATTCTCTTCGAAGTAGATTTTTAATCTACCATTTTTAACTTCTGTTTTTAAGTTATCCATGATATTTGAATCTGCTTCAACTCTTAATTCAACATCTGGGTCTTGTGTAAAATGAACTTGAATTCCTTGTTGAACTTTAATTTTTGTAAAATTCTCTTTGATATTTCTATCTTCAGTAATTACATTTCCATTTCCTTTGATTGTTTGTCCACAAGCAGTTAGTGTAATAAATAAAACAAGTATTCCGATTAAATTTTTGATTTTCATGATAGTATTTTTAGGTTAAATAATTTTCTTTTTTCTAAAGACTTTAAAAAAAATCGATTGTGACATTTTTTATTAAAAAAAGTTTGGTGTTTCTAAACTAGGTGAGAAGTGATACAACATTGTAAAGAAACACCTCACAATTAATAGGGTTTTCTATAGCTATAAACCCAAAAAACAAACAGAAATTTTTTAATAATAATTAACCTTGATAGAAACGTTATCCTTATCTATAGTTGTTTTTATATAATCTTCATTTCGGATTACTTCATCTGGACAATCTAAACATTCTAATCCTTCTTTTGTCATGATGAAATAATGATTAATCATATCTCTATCATAAATTCTTTGAACGTTTTTGACATTTGATAATAAATATTTTACAGAATCATCAAAATAAATTATGGTACCAACTGGAATAATAACATCTAAATCAATTTCTTCATCAATTCTTTTATTAATCGTTGGACTAATAAAATATCCATTTAACAATAATTCTTTTTCATTCGTATCGAAATTATAATCGATTAATTCTGTATTTGCAATCGCATTCTTAAAAGTTTTACCTTCAGATTCTTTTTGAATTCTTAATAACGAATTTTCATTGTTACTTTTTTTCACTCGAATTCTAATTTGATTAGAATATTTCTTTTGTTCATTATTTTCTAAAATAAATTGATCGTCACTATGTCTGCTCAATTTAGAATAAGAACCATATTTTTCATGAGGTAAAGCTTTTAAAATAATTGTATCATTTTTTACAAATTCCAATCTCTCTTCCTGATTTGTATTTCCTCTATTAACTGAATATGATGAAAATTCGATTCCAGAATAGATTACAAATAATAAGGAAATAAACCATAAACCAACTAATGTTAATATTGTAGGTAAATTAAATCCTTTAAAATTGGAAGAAATAATTCTTAAACTTAATAATAACCAGAAAATACATGGAATTAAAACAAGCATGAAAATAAGAATTGAAATCATCCAAATTGGGAAAGTATTTTCAAAGAAGAAAGATGAATTATTATCAAATATTTCTTGAAATATACCAAAGTGATTTAAAGTGTTTACTGAAAATAAAGAAACAATTAAGCTAACAATCATTACAATAGAACCGATTAATAAAACAATTCCAATGATTTTACGAATAGCTAATAATATTTTTTTCATTACATTTCCTAAACCATCAAAGAACTTTTGTGAATTATTTTTCACTGAAGATTCAAATCCCCCTAAATCTTTTTTTTTAATCTTTTGTCCGAATTCCTCAACGTTTTTTGAAATTCTTTCTACATTTTCAGAAACAGTTTTCTGTATATTGGATATATTAATATCCTTTCCCTGCATTTGTAATTTTTCTGAAGTAGTTCTAGCTTCAGGTAATAAAATCCATAAAACTAAATACACTAAGATTGGCGAACCTACTCCAATGAATAACGAAATAATAAACAGAATACGAATCCAAATAGGTTCAACACCTACATAATGTGCAAATCCAGCAGCAACACCTCCGATAAATTTATCTTCTCCATCTCTAAAGAATTTTTTCTTATATTTTTTCCTCTTAGAGTTAAATGGATTATTTGGATCTTCTTCAGTTGTATAATCATTACTTTCTTCTTCCATTGAATAATCTTCTGGTTGTCCCATGATTGAGATAATTTCCTCAATGTCAGTTGTGTTTACAACTTGACGATTATCCTTTACTTTTTCAGAAAGTAATTCACTAATTCTCGCCTCAATATCATTTAAAATCTCTTCTAATCCTTCAGGATCATTTCGTAAAGAAAATCGAATGGAATCTAAATAGTTTTTGAGCATTTGATAAGCTTCTTCATCTATATGAAAGAAAACTCCTCCTAAATTGATATTGACTGTTTTATTCATTTTCGTTTGTTTTTTCTTTGGTTAGGTTATCTACAGCAGTTGTTAATTCTGTCCATGTATTATGTAATTCGTTTAAAAAGTTATTTCCATTTTTAGTTAAAGTATAATACTTTCTTGGTGGTCCAGAAGTTGATTCTTCCCATCTATATGCAAGTAAACCTGCGTTTTTTAATCTTGTCAATAATGGATAAATAGTGCCCTCAACTACAATCATTTTAGCTTCTTTTAATTGTGCCAAAATTTCGGTTGTATATGCGTCGTTGTCTTTTAATAGAGAAAGAATACAATACTCTAAGACTCCTTTACGCATTTGTGCTTTTGTATTTTCAATTTTCATGTGTTCATCATTTTGTTTTATGATTATTTAAAAATGGAAAGCGAAAAAGGATATTTAAAATAATAACCATTATTGGCCTTCATACTTGCGTTTATCATTAATATTCCCACTATTATAAAGGATAAAACAATTGCGATTGTATAAGGAACTACGCCTAATCCAAATGTTAAAAATATTAATGGATATGAAAGAACTCCTGCTACTACATAATAAATAGAAATACTAGCCTGAAAGTTCAAAACATCTTTTCCATGTTGATTAATGAAAAATGATTCATCTCTTTTGATTAACCATAGAACTAAAGGAACTATGATATTTCCAAAAGGAATTATCAAACCTAAAAAGGCTGATAAATGTATAATTCGTGCAAAATTTCGTTCGTTCATAATTTCTTTTTCTTTTATTGTTATACAAATATATATATTTTAAATAGTATTATGCAAAACATAGTACTATAAATTAACATAATATTAACATTTGTTAAGAATTGTATCATCCATATTTTTTAGTTAAATTGTGCTTTAAATCAACGTATTATATGGAATCAGCAGCTTTAGTTAAACAGTATAATAAATTTTTAATGTGGAAAGTACCTTTGGCTTATATTGCCGGAGTTCGTATAAAAACCATTGAAAATTCAAAATGTATCGTAGGAGTGAAGTTTAAATGGTTGAATCAAAATCCATTTAACTCTATTTATTTTGCAGTTTTGTCTATGGCAGCTGAACTTTCTACAGGAGTTTTAGTTTTAAAGAAAACACAAGACACTAAAAAATCAGTTTCTACATTAGTTATTTCTCATCAAGGAGATTTTCTTAAAAAGGCTAAGGGTAGAATTACTTTTGTTTGTGATAATGTGGAGGAATTAGATAAAGCAATTCAAAAAATGATAGACACAAATGAAGCTGTTACAGTGAAAGTGAATACTTGCGGATACAATGAAGAAAACCAAATGGTTGCTTCTTATAGCTTTTTATGGAGCTTAAAAATCCGTTAATTATATGATAAACTTTAATAAAAAAAGCGATGATCTTAATTAGTCATCGCTTTTTTAAATTTATTTTTTTTCTTCTTCTTTAATTTCCTTGATAAAAGATTCTAATTTTTTACCATAAACAGAACTTTGCACTTTTGGATTTAAAGATTTATAAATAGAATCTAACCAAACAGGTTGGGCATCGTATAATTCTGTTAAAACCAAATAAGGAGCTACATCAGAATCTGTATTTTTAAAAGCAAAATTCAAAGTATATTTATATCTTCTTAAAACTAAAGCATCAAAATCTTTATTTAATTGTTTTAATTTTGCTGTATCTTTTTCTTTCTCTGCTTCAAATTTACTTTTGATAAAATCTAATCTTCTATCATTAAATTTCTTTGTAATCTTTTTATAATCATTTAAAATATCTTGCGCTTTAGAACCAGTGATTTTTGCAGAAGTTGCAAAACGGTCTAATTTACTTTTGATATTTATAACTCCATAATCACCAAAAAACTGAATTTTTTCTTCTGGAGCTTCTTTAAGAGTGATAAAGAAAACCTGTGGAGATGTGATATCAGCAGCTAACTGAAATTTCTCTTCTCCTTTTGAAATAGTAGTAGAATCAATATTAACTAAAGCATCATTTTCTATTTTTTGTAAGTACACAGTTCCTTTCTTTAATCCATTAATTTGTGCATTTACAACCATGTTCCCTTCCTTTTTACTACTTCCAGTACAACTAATAATTAGTATACTTAAAAATGCAAGAACAAAAATTACTCTTTTCATGATATTTATATAGTTTATTTTCTAAATTAAAAAATTAAGGTGAAACAATTCGCATTAATTCTGCTGTTAATAATGCTCCATAAGTTCCAACAACATAACCAAAAACGGCTAATAAAACTCCAACAGTTGCTAAAGAAGGGTGAAATGCAGAAGCTACAACAGGTGCAGAAGCTGCTCCACCAACGTTTGCTTGACTTCCTACAGAAAGGAAAAAATATGGAGCTCTGATTAATTTTGCTACAAGAATTAAAAGTCCAGCATGAATTGCCATCCAAATAAATCCAACACCAATTAAACCAGGATTACTAAATACCGTATTTAAATCCATTTTCATACCAATTGTTGCTACTAGAATATAAATAAAAACACTTCCGATTTTACTTGCACCAGCTCCTTCATAATTTCTAGCTTTTGTAAATGATAATGCAATTCCACAAATTGTTGAAATCGTTATCATCCAAAAGAAAGTAGAACCAAAAGAAGATAAAGCAGAACTTTTATCACTGACAGCTTCAAAATTATCTTTCAAGAAAGTTGTGATATTTTCCGCTCCAAAATGTGCCAATCCAACAGAACCAAAAGCAATAGCTAGAATTACCATATAATCAGTTAAAGAAGGATTTCTTGCAATAGAAGCAGCATAATTTGAAACTTTTGTTTTTAAATCTTCAATAGCTGTTGTATCAGCTTTTAACCATTTATCAATTTTATCTGTTTTTCCAATTCCAAGTAAAATAATTGCCATCCAAACATTTGCAACAACAATATCTACTACAACCATTCCACCATATTTCTTAGGATTATATTCATAAATCTCTAACATTGCAGCTTGATTAGCTCCTCCACCAATCCAACTTCCAGCCAATGTTGCTAATCCACGCCAAACAGCATCTGGTCCAGCTCCACCCACGGTTTCAGGACTAAAAAATGAAACGATTAAAATAGCAATTGGTCCACCTATTACAATTCCGATAGTTCCAGTAAAGAACATGATTAATGCTTTTGGACCTAAGTTAGCAATAGCTTTTAAATCGATACTTAATGTCATTAAAACTAAAGAAGCAGGTAATAAATATCTACTAGCAATAAAATAAGTTTGAGAATGTTCAGCAGAAATAATTCCAGAAGTACTTAAAATTGCAGGAATAAAATAGGCCATTAAAAGTGCAGGAATTATTTTATAAAATTTATTCCAAGGACCTTCTTTTTTTGATGAAGTATAGAATATAAATCCTAAAGTAAGCATTAAAATACCAAAGACAATAGCATCATTAGTAATTAAAGGTGTAACAGATTCCGTATTTTCCATTTTTGTTATTGAAATTTAGGCGAAAATATAAAAAAAGTAGTAAGTTGCAAGGATTCTTTGCCGTTATATATGTTAAATAGTTGGTTTAGAATTGTTTTTTTAAAAAAAAAGGAATGTATATTTGTACGCACAAAACTCGAGAAAATGAAGATTAAATTACACGTATTATTTTTATTATTTGCAATTCAAGTATCCGCACAACAGGGGGGAATGTGGATTCCATCATTGTTGAATGGATTTAATGAAAAAGAAATGAAATCATTGGGGATGAAGATGAGTATTTCTGATATCTATGATGTAAATCATTCTAGTTTAAAAGATGCAATTGCGCATTTTGGTGGAGGATGTACTTCGGAAGTGATTTCTGATCAAGGTTTATTATTAACAAATCATCATTGTGGTTTTGGAGAAATTCAACAACATTCTTCCATTGAAAATGATTATTTAGAAGATGGATTTTGGGCAATGACAAAAGCAGATGAATTACCGAATCCAGATTTAGAAGTTACTTTTATTAAAAGAATTGAAGATGTTACTGCTGAGGTTTTAAAAGGAACGGATGGAATGGCAGATTCAAAAACGAAGACAGAAATTATCAACAAAAATATTGAAAATTTAAGTAAGACTTTTTCTAAAGAAAATTGGCAAACTATTGAAGTAAAGTCTTTTTTTGAAGGAAATCAATATATTTTATTTGTAAAAGAAACATTTACAGATGTTCGTTTAGTTGGAGCTCCACCTTCGTCAATTGGAAAATTTGGTTCGGATACAGACAACTGGGTTTGGCCTCGTCATACTGGAGATTTTGCTTTATTTAGAATTTATGCAGACAAAGACAATAAGCCAGCTGCTTATTCAAAAGACAATGTTCCTTATAGACCAAAACATCATTTACCTGTTTCTTTAAAAGGTGTTCAAGAAAATGATTTTACAATGGTTTTCGGATTTCCAGGAAGAACAAATGAATATTTACCATCTGTTGCAATTGACCAAACGGTTAATGTATTAAATCCTGTAAAAATTGAAATTAGAGAAAACGCACTTAAAATTGTAGATAATTTTATGCGAAATGATAGAGGTATTAAATTAAAATATGCTTCTAAATATGCAAGTATTGCTAATTATTGGAAAAAATGGATTGGTGAAACTCAAGGAATTGAAAAAACTGATGCAATTCATGCAAGAAAACAATTTGAGAAAGAATTCCAAAGAAGAGTAAATGAAAATCCGGAATTAGCTGAATATAAGAATTTACTACACGATTTTAATTTATTATATGCAGATATTCAAAATGTTTCTATCGCTAGAGATTATTGGATCGAAGTTGCCTATTGGAATGTTGAATTATTACAAGTTTCTTTTAGGTTATACAGGTTAGAAAAAGCTGCTGAAAGAGGAGAAGAAGCATTTGAAAAATCAAGACAACAAACTTTAAAAAGATTAGAAGGTTTATATAAAAACTATTTGGCAAAAGTAGATCGTCCAGTTTTTGAAAAGTTATTACAACTTTATATTACTAAAATTCCTAAGAAATATTTAAATAAAGAATTAGAAGGGATTAATTATAAAGCATTGTCAGATAAGATTTATGCGCAATCTGCTTTAGTTTCTTATGAATCAATTAAAAAAATGCTTTCTGGAACTTCTGCTGAGGTAATTTCGAAAATAAATAATGATCCTGGATATGAATTAGGAAAGATTTTATCAAAGCAATATTTTGAAGTAATTAATCCTGATTATATTGCTTTAAAGCAACAGATTTCTAATAAACAGAAAGAATATATGAAAGCTTTAATGAAAGCTTTTCCAGATAGACACTTTTATCCAGATGCAAACAGTACATTACGTGTTTCTTATGGACAAGTAAAAGGTTATTCTCCAAGAGATCCTATTTACTATCAACCAGTGACACATTTAAGTGGTGTAATGGAAAAATATGTTCCTGGAGATTATGAGTTTGATGTACCTCAGAAATTACAGAAATTATATAAGGAAAAAGATTATGGAATATACGGTTATGATGATAAAATGCCAGTTTGTTTTATCGGAACTAATCATACAACAGGAGGAAACTCTGGAAGTCCTGCAATTGACGCAGAAGGAAATTTAATTGGATTAAATTTTGACAGAGTTTGGGAAGGAACAATGAGTGATATGAATTTTGATCCTGAAATTTGTAGAAATATTATGGTGGATGTACGTTATGTATTATTCATTATTGATAAATATGCAGGAGCAAAACATTTAGTTGATGAAATGACTTTAGTGAATGTTCCATCAAAATAATTATAAAAAAATACAAATAGAAGAGGCTATCAGAAGATGATAGCCTTTTTTTATTATAAAATCAGTGATATTTTTTAGAAACGCTATAGCTAAACGTTAGTTTTTAGTTGAATCTCGTAATAAGAATTGTAATTTATAAAAACGAGTGTAGGTATTTGTTAAAAAATGACAATAAAATAATCTTTTAAATGAAATATTTTAAATTATTAGCTCGGAATTATTAAAAATATAATTTAAAGTATATTTTTTTAACCTTTTCTTTTATATTTGTCTTGCTTTAACATAAACTTAAAAATGAAAAAACTACTCCTATTATCTTGTTTATTTATTGTTACACAAGTTTCTGCTCAAAGAGGTGGAATGTGGTTGCCTTCTTTATTAGAAGGAATTAATGGAAATGAAATGAAATCTTTAGGAATGAAGATGGAGCTTTCAGACATTTATGATATTAACAATTCGAGTTTAAAAGATGCTGTTGTACAATTTGGTTATGGTTGTACGGGAGAATTTGTATCGGATGAAGGATTATTATTCACAAATCATCATTGTGGACTTGAGCAAATTCAAGATCATAGTACATTGGAGAATAATTATATTGAGGATGGATATTGGGCAAAGAATTTAAATGAGGAACTTCCAAATTCAAATTTATACATCACAATTATTAAAAAAATTGAAGATGTTACTGACAAAGTTTTTCAAGGAATTTCAGATAATGTACCATCACATGAAAGAGAAAAACTTGTTAGACAAAATATAGCGAAAGTTAAGAGTGCAACAAAAGTAGAATCTTGGCAAACTATTGAAGTAAAACCTTTTTTTGAAGGAAATCAATATATTTTATTTGTTAAAGAAACTTTTGAAGATGTTCGTTTAGTTGGAGCTCCACCTTCATCAATAGCAGAGTTTGGAAAAGATACAGATAACTGGACATGGCCAAGACATTCAGGAGATTTTGCATTATTTAGAGTTTATGCTGATAAAAACAATAGACCAGCAAAATATTCAAAAGATAATGTTCCTTATAAACCAAATCATTTCTTACCAGTTTCAAGTGGAGGAGTGGAACAAGGAGATTTTACAATGGTATTAGGTTTTCCTGGTAGAACGAATGAATATTTAACTGCAAGAACAATTGATCTTACAGTAAATAAATTAAATCCAATGAGAATTGCTATTAGAGAAGATGTAATTAAAATTTTAGATTATGAAATGCATCAAGATCCAAGATTAAAAATAAAATATTTATCTTCTTTTAATAGTATTACCAATGATTGGAAAAAAATGGTAGGAGAAAGTCAAGGTATTGAAAATACTGAAACCATTAAAAAAAGATTAGAAGAGGAAAAACTATATGTTGAAACAGTTAAGAAAAAAGGACTAAATGAATATGCTAATTATATTCCAGAAATCAATAAGATTATGGATAAGGATGAAAAGTATTTAGTTACAAGATATGCTTTTTTGGAAAGTATGATTTATACAAATAGTCAATTTGCATTTTTATATAGAATAATCAATTTCGAAAAATTAATGCTACATGAAAATGAAGAGAATATTTCAAGAACGAAAGAGAACTTAATTCAAAGTGCAAAATATTTCTATAAGAATTATGATCCAAGAATAGGGAAAATGATTTCGGAGAAGTCGATTAGAAATTATATAAAATATACTCCAAAAGAATTTTTACCACCTATGTATGAAAATTTAGACATTGATAAGACATTGGATGAGATGTTTAATAACTCTAAATTTCATAGTTATGATGGATTTAAAGAAGTTATGACTGGAAATTCAACTGAAATAATCTCTAAATTAAGAAAAGATCCAATTTATGCACATTTTAGAGCTGCTTTTGATTTTTATTTCGCAAATATTGTGATTGAAACAAGAAAAAACAGAGATGAATTATTAAAAGTGAAAAGAAAATATGTGAAATCACTTAAAGAAGTATTCCCTAACGATCGTTTTTCTCCAGATGCAAATAGCACTTTACGTATTGCCTATGGTCAAGTACAAGGATATTCGCCAATTCCTGTTTTTACATATGAGCCATTTTCTTATTTAAAAGAAGCTGTTAGAAAATATGTTCCTAATGATTATGAATTTACTTTACCAAAGAAATTATTAGATTTATATAAATCTAAAAGTTATGGTGAATATGCTGATGCTTCTGGTCAATTGCCAATTTGTTTCTTAGCATCAAACCATACTACACAAGGTAATTCTGGTTCTCCAGTTGTAGATTCAAAAGGAAATTTAATTGGAATTAACTTCGATAGAGTTTGGGAAGGAACAATGAGTGATATTGAATATTCTCCTGATTTATGTAGAAATATTTCTGTAGATATGCGTTACGTTTTATTCGTAATTGATAAATATGCAGGAGCAAAAAGAATTATGGATGAATTAACAATTGTTAATCCGAAAAAATAATAAACGAAATATTTAGTGTTCAATAAAAAAGCTCAGTTCATTTATGACTGAGCTTTTTTAGTTTTAATTATTTAAAACATTATCTTTTAAAGAACTTAGTTTTTGTGTGATATTCTTTTTAGCTTCTTGAATCATTTTTCTTTTAGAAGGAAGCTTTTTACTTTCAAACTTTATCCTTCCTGATTTTGTAGAAAAATATTCGAAATCAGTTATGAAATATGAAATTTTATTATCTGAAATTGTAAAAGTAACTTGATGCCCAATCATTCCTTTTTTAATCAGTAAATCTGTTCTATAATTTCCTTTTATTTTAATAATTCCAGCTTCTGAATTTCTCCTTTTTACTTCATGTCTTAAATCTTTATAACCATTTTTAATCCACTTCGAAGCGATTTCAAAAAGTTTTTCTTTAGGAACATTTTCAAAAACAATTTCTCCTTTTTGTTCATATTTTTTTGTTTTAGGATTTAAATTGAAATTTTGTCCAAATGAAACAAAAAAGACAAGTGAAAATAATAATGTAAATACTGTTTTCATACGTTAAATTTTATAATGATTTTTCTCAAACTTAAATCATTATAATTTGATTAACAAAAAAACACTTAAAAAATTAAAATTCTAATGCTAAATTCATTTGTGTATTAACCATTTTCTTTTGAAATAAAAGTAATGGATTTGGGCAGATATTTTTCCATGTAGACCTCTCATTTTTAAAGGCTACTCCAGGAAAATTTGTAGTATTTCCTAATAAATCTAAAATGACTTGAAAGTGCAAATGTGGAATCCAATTTCCATTTTCATTATCATGTCCAACATAACCAACAATTTCTCCTTTTCTTATTCGTTTTCCAATTCTCAAAAAGTTTAAAGAATCTCTAGTCATGTGTCCATACAAAGTATAAAAAACAAAATTACGGTCAGCTCTATGTTCTAAAACAATTGTAGGTCCATAATCTTTTTCTGCTGCATTGTTATGTAGAATTACAACTTTTCCATCAAAAAGTGCATGTACTGGTGTATCTTCTTTAACCCAAAAATCTAAACCAAGATGAATTGAACGATAGGAATTATCATTAGAATTTTTATATGCTTTTGTATCATAAACACATCTTTCTTCTAAATAACCTCCCGTTATAATTGAGTCTGGAAATTTCTTTTTATACTTTGTTAATTCAGTTTTAGCAACTCGCTTATTATTATATCTTTTTACATCCCAATTGCTATTAACACTCATGTCAATAAAAGCATAATCATTTTTATTTAGCGTAGGAAATAAGTCGCTAATTTCTTGACTATTTTTTAAAGCCCATTTTTTAAATTTATAATAATTAGGGTGTGCTGGGAAATCGCATTTTTTTCTGAAACTGTAAATAACAAAATTTGGATTTAATTCATAAATCGATTTTAAAGCAATCCAAATAGATTCTACTATTTCTTGTAGTTCTTTATTATTAGGATTTTGTTCTAAATCAATTTTAACTTTAACCAAATTTATAATTAATCGCATGCTTATTAAAGAAGGTAAGTGATTGATTTCATTTTCTTGAATTAAAAGCTTTTTATGAAATCCTTCAATCATTGGTAAAGCTATTCGCAATACATCTTTTTTACCATAAACTGCATATGCAATAGCGACTGCTAATTCATTTATAAGTGTAGAATAAATTGCATTTTTATAATTTACAACTGCAAAAATGCTTGGTTTTTCATCAATATTTTCAACTAAGATATTTTCATCATGAATATTGTTATGAATTATACCTTTTCGAAGTTTTTGAATTTCTTCTAATTCTCCATTGAAATTCTCTAAAAAATGAACCAATTTTTTTTGTTCACTTTTATTAAATAAAGAGAAAAAATTTTTTGTCCAATTTGCTTCTAAAATATCTAAATCAAACTTTCGATGCGCTTTTATATGATCAAACCCAGATAAAGCTTTAATAGATAAAGCACATTGTTTTCCTAGTTTTTGATATAATTCTACACTTTTTTCAGAAATATCTGACCAACTATTTCCTTCTAAATAAGTTAAAAGACGAACTTTATGTTCATTTGCAAAATCATCTATAAAACTACTAATCGGACTTCCATTCACATCTAAAATTGCAATTGGCGTATTTAGCTTTTTATTTGTTGCTTGAAAATATTGTAGAAGTTGTTGTTGATAATCCAAATAACCATTATCAACTGTAGTTTTACTGATTTTTAAAAGATATGTTTCATAATTTTCCGTAGTGATTTTAAAATTGAAATCGATATCCTCATACAATTTGGTAGCATGACCAATGACTCCATATAAAGTATATAGAATTTGTTCAGCATATCTTGTATCAATTTGAAACTCTGTGTAATCAGTATTCATTTTTCACTACCATTTTGAGTGCTCTAAAATAATGGGAAAGTTTAATAATAGCAAATGATTATAATTCTATTTTTCATATAAAATGATAATCTTTTCAAAATTTATTTTCTTTAAATGATACTTCTAAATATCTATTTAATTTCAAATAAAAAGAGGAAACTTTTGATATGTTTCCCCTTTTATAGAATTTAGTTAAAGATTTCTTTAAAATAGTGAATTTAAGTTGAAGATATTAATTCACAATGTACGAAAGTCTAATTTAAATGTTCCATCTTTAACAAATAAACTTCAACAAGTCTATTATTTTTCATAATTCTCTTCAAAGATAAAATTACAAAACGTCAAAACACGTCGATACAAAATTCTAGAATCAAAATAAAAAATTGTAAAACTTAATGGAAAGAATTACTTTTGTTCAACTTTTAAAATAATTAATATAACACAGTTTCAAGAATAACTGTTTTAGATAAACTACATACTTAGAAATGGGAAGAGCATTTGAATTTAGAAAAGCAAGAAAAATGAAACGTTGGTCTGCTATGGCTAAAACTTTTACAAGAATCGGTAAAGATATCGTAATGGCTGTAAAAGAAGGAGGACCAAATCCAGAGACAAACTCTCGTTTAAGAGCTGTGATGCAAAATGCCAAGGCAGCAAACATGCCTAAGGATAATGTAGAACGTGCAATTAAAAAAGCAACAGATAAAGATACTGCAAACTATAAAGAGGTTTTATTTGAAGGATATGCTCCTCATGGAATTGCAATTGTTGTAGAAACTGCAACGGATAATAATAATAGAACTGTAGCAAATGTTCGTGCTGCTTTTAATAAATGTAATGGAACTTTCGGAACTTCAGGTTCTGTAATCTTTATGTTTGATCACACTTGTAATTTCCGTGTGAAAGCTGAAGATATTAAAATGGATTTAGAAGAATTCGAATTGGAAGTTATCGATTTTGATGTTGAAGAAGTTTTTGCTGATGAAGATGGTGTAATGATTTATGCGCCATTCGAGAAATTTGGTGCAATTCAAAAATATTTAGAAGAAAATGAAATTGAAATCGTTTCTTCTGGATTTGAAAGAATTCCAACAACAACGAAAAAACTTTCTGAAGAAGAGCAAGCTGATGTTGAAAAGCTTTTAGAAAAATTAGAAGATGATGATGATGTACAAAATGTATATCACTCAATGGAAATGTAATTTATAATTTCTTGAATATATTATAAAAAATCTCCTTTTTTTGAGGAGATTTTTTTATTTATTTAATGTTTTGGAATAATCTTTGTTTATTAATTAGCAAATTGATTTAAATTCAAACAACTAAATGTTTATTAAATCCAACGTGTTTTTGCGTTGGATTTTTTTTGTTTCTGTTTCTATAAATTGTGAAATAAAATATATTTCTTTTGGTTTTTCAAATCGATTTAAAGATTCTAAAGATTTTATTTTTAAACTTATTTCTTGTTTTAATTTTTCTGAAAATTCTGCTTCAATTATTAAAACTAATTTTTCTCCTAATTTTTGATCAAAAACTCCAGAAACAAAAAATCTTACATTGATAAATTCAGATAATTTTGCTTCAATTTGTTCTGGAATTAATTTTATTCCTCCGCTATTTATTACAGAATCAAATCTACCTAACCATTCAAAATACGAATCGTCTATAATATTTACTAAATCATTTGTAATAACAATTTCATCAGAGATTTTTGGTGCATCAATAACCAAACAATTTCTTTCATCTGTTTTAATTTGAATATTCGGTAAAACTTGATAAAAAGAATCTTTTTCAGTCTTTAGATTATTTAATTTTTTTGCAGCAATGTGTGTAATTGTTTCCGTCATTCCATAAGTTGCATAAATTTCTGAAGAAATTCCTTGAATTTTTTTCTGTAATTCAGGAGAAACTGCTCCGCCACCAATAATTATTTTTTTAATTCTTGAAATGTCTTGTAAACTTTCATGAAGTTGTAACGGAACCATTGCCCCGAAATCAAAAATTTCAGTTGTATTTTTTAAAGGATTTGCTTCTGGAGAAACAATTGTCAAATCCCAACCTAAAACCATTGTTCGAACAAGCATCATTTTTCCTGCGATATAATCGGCAGAAAGATTTAATAAAGCTTTTGTATTTTCTGGTAAATCAAAGAAAAGCCCTGTTGCTTTCGCACTTTCAATCATTTGTTTTTTCTTTAAAGGAATTAATTTTGGAACTCCAGTAGAACCAGAAGTTTTTACTGTAATTATATCTGAAGAATCAAACCAATTTTTTAAAAAATTAGAAATATCTTTAGGTAAGTTTTCTGAAAAAAGTAA
Organism: Aureivirga marina; assembly: GCF_015767265.1. Lineage (GTDB taxonomy): Bacteria > Bacteroidota > Bacteroidia > Flavobacteriales > Flavobacteriaceae > Aureivirga > Aureivirga marina. The sequence goes on along the minus strand of NZ_JADPIB010000001.1, from coordinate 275,437 downwards.
AAGTTCTTCAATGGAATGGAATTGTTTTCCTTGAATTTTAAATTTTAAATTGGAAGGATGAAACATAAGCTTTTCTTTGAAATTTTTCCAAAGATAAAAAGAGTTGTTTTATTATTTATAAAGTTAATGTTAGAAAGTTGGAACTTAGACTTCGTTTAGTTGCTTGATTTTATTTCGGAGATTGAGCTGAGTCGAAATCAGATTGTAATATATTGAGATTTTTTGAATTTTATTTGGGACTTCGACTTCGCTCAGTCACCTTAGTTTGAGATGTAATTAAAATTTCTCTCTTGAGAATTTTTTTGGATATGATAGTATTTTTAAGAAAAAAGATTTTTATAAAATCGTTTGTAATTATAAAATCTTCGGCTTAGGGATTGCAGCGACATCCTTTTGCTGCTTGCAGATTTGCAGCAAAAGATATAGCGGAAAGCCCGACCTTTTCTTAGACGAAGTAGAAGAAAAGGGAAGCTTCAAAAAAGAAAAATTCAAATTAATCTCTTGGGCCGTTATTTCCTCCGTTTGTATCTTCAAAAAATCCAAAATCCATATTATCTGGCTCAATAAATAGACGTAATCCATTGTTTTCACAACGAATTCTATACATATCTTCTTCATTTAATTCAAAATCAAAAAGACGAATATTTTCCACAATTCTATTTGGATTTTTAGAGCGAGGAATAACAATAATTTCTCGTTGAATCATCCAGCGAAGTGCAATTTGTACAGGAGTTTTTTGATATTTTTTAGCTAAATCATTTAGTGTTTTATTTTCTAATAAATCTTTTACTTTCCAGCTCATTAAAGGAGCGTATGCAGCAAGTAAAATATCATGTTTTTGGCAATATTCATTTAGAAAAATATTTTGATAACCAGGATGGCATTCCACTTGATTGACAGTTGGTTTTATAGAAGTATGTTTTAAAAGAAGGTTAATATGATGAATATTAAAATTAGAAACACCAATTGCTCTAATTCTACCTTCTTGATATAAATGTTCCATTGCACGCCAAACTTCAAGAATCCTCTCATAAGTTCCAGGCCAATGAATTAGATATAAATCGATATAATTTGTTTGTAAATTTTCGAGAGATTGCTCAAAAGCTCTTAATGCATCATTATAAGTTTGATTTGAATTCCAAAGTTTTGTGGTTAAAAACAATTCATTTCGTGGAAGTTCTAAATCTTTGATTGTTTTTCCGACAACATCTTCAATTTCATAAATAGTTGCTGTATCAATATGTCGATAACCAGCAGCATAAGCATTTTCAATAACATCATGAATTGTATTTCCTTCCAATTGCCAAGTTCCTGTTGCAACAGAAGGAATTTTTACACCATTATTCAAAGAAAAATTTGTAATCTCCATAACTTGAGTTATTTATAATTGGTTAAAGGTAAGGAAAACAGAAACTTAAATAAATTTGAAAATGATAAAGGTTTGTAAAAATTCTTTTTAAAACTTAGCTAAAAAGAAAAAAGACCACTCTGAAAAGAACGGTCTTTAAATTAGAATATGATAAAATAAACTTATTATTTTTTGATTCTCGCATTTTCCATTTGAATAACGTAAGCTTCAATATATTTTGAAAAAAATGAACTATTCATTTTAGGTGAATATATTTTATTCTCTTTTCTATCTTTTATAAAATAGCTTGAAGTAGGCAAAGCTGTTGCTGTAGAAGTTCCATCTGCATTTTGTCTCCATGTATCAACACTATTTGCATTATAATCAAATAAAAATCTATAGATATTAACATCTTTGTATTTGTCAGAATTTAAATCCGATTCAAGAACAAAAACATATTTTCCATGATATTTCTTTTTTACATGTTTTTTCATGTATTTATCTCTACTAGATCGTCCTTTTAATACACAAATAAGAGTTGTTCCTTCTTGTCCTATTTCCTCAGGAATAGAACCATTTTCTACACTAATATCTTTTTGAATATTACTTCTAACTAATGCTCCACAAGAACTAAAAGTTAAAGATATTAATAAGATGAATGTAAAATACTTTGTGAATTTTGTAATCTTTTTCATAGTTTAATTATTTTCATTAAAAGCGCGAATATATTAAAATTCTTATATAAAAGAAAAAAGACCGCTCTTTTCAGAACAGTCTTTTTTACAACTAACTCAATTATAAAAAATACAATACTTACTTGATATCGATGACAGTTTTATCAAGTGGTTTGCGAACTTTCTTTAAGTCTTTCATAAAATCATCTTCAGCTCTAAATCCGATAGGTAAGATTAAAGCAGATTTTAAGTTTTGAGCTTTTAAGTTTAATAATTCGTCATATTTCTCAGGAACAAAGCCTTCCATCGGACAAGAATCGATTTTCTCGATTGCACAAACATTTAAAAGATTTCCTAAAGCAATGTATGCTTGATTTTTAAATGAAGTATGCATTTCATCTCTTGTTTTCTTTGAGAAAGCATCAACTAAATAATCTTTAAAAGGATTTAAAACTTCATCAGGAGTTTGGCGAACTTCTTTTACTAATGAAAAATAAGTTTCGATATCTTCTGTTGTAAATTCATCCTGAAAACAGATAACTAATAAGTGAGAAGCATCTGCAACTTGTCTTTGATTAAAACTATGTTCAACTAAGGATTCTTGGATTTCTTTATTTTCAATAACAACTAATTTAATCGGTTGTAAACCAAAAGAAGTAGCAGTTAGGCTAAAAGCATTTTTTAAAACTTCAATTTGCTCTGAAGTAAGTTTTTTCGTAGCGTCAAACTTTTTAGTTGCATAACGCCATTGTAAACTTTCAATAATGTGCATAATGTTTTCTTTTAGGTTTCAAAAATAAGATAAACTGTAAGTGAAAAAAGGAATTTCTAATTGAATTTTTTTATGAAACTATAATTAGAAGAAATGATTGTTAAAATTTTATAGAATTGTTAATGTAATCTATTGATTGTTAGAAGTAAAATTAAAATTCGTATCTTCTGAGCTATAAAATTAAAACTATGAAAGAAGATTTTTTACATTACGTTTGGAAGTATAAGTTGTTTAATAACCTCATTTTAGAAACAACGGAAAAAGAAAATATTAAGATTGAATTTGTTGGAACACAAAATTTTGATAGTGGTCCAGATTTTTTCAATGCAAAAATGGAAATCAACCAACAACTTTGGGCAGGTAATGTTGAGATTCATTTAAATTCTTCCGATTGGTATTCGCACAATCATGAAACGGATACAAGTTATGATAATGTGATTTTGCATGTTGTTTGGAATCATGATGCAGAAATTTTCAGAGAAAATAATACCAAGATTCCAACTTTAGAATTAAAAGAAATTGTAGCAAAAGAATTAGTAGAAAATTATCAGAAAATTCAATTAAAAAAAGATAAATGGATTGTTTGTGAAAATGAAATTTCTACTGTTTCGGATTTTACATTTTCTAATTGGTTGGAAAGATTGTTTTTTGAAAGATTGGAACAAAAATCATTTGTGATTAGAGAATATTTAGAAAGAACAAAATACGATTGGGAAGCAGTTTTATTTAAAATGTTAGCTAAAAATTTTGGGTTAAAAGCAAATGCAGATGCTTTTTTAAACTTAGCAAACTCATTTGATTTTTCTATTTTAAGAAAAGAAAGTGCAAAACAAGAATGTTTAGAAGCTTTGTTTTTTGGTCAAGCAGGTTTGTTACAAGGCGAATTAGAAGACGCGAATTATAAAAAAATGCAAAAAGAATATGCTTATTTAAGAACAAAATATGGAATCCAACCAATTTTTGAAGGACAAGTGAAATTTTTTCGTTTACGACCTGTGAATTTTCCTACAATTCGACTTTCACAATTGGCAAATTTATATCATACAGAGCAAAACTTATTTTCCAAATTAATGGATTTTACAGAAATTGAAGAATATTATAATATTTTTACAGTAGAAACTTCAGCTTATTGGAAATCACATTATACTTTTAAAACTACTTCCAAAACTCAAATAAAAAGATTGTCAAAATCGTTTATAGATTTACTTTTGATAAATACGATTATTCCTTTCAAATTTGTTTATTTAAATCATGTTGGGAAATTTGACGAAGATGAAATTCTACATTTGGCAAAAAATATTAAAGCTGAGAAAAATTCCATTATTTCAAAATTTGAAGATTTTAATATTGATGCGCAAAACTCTTATGAATCACAAGCTTTATTACAAATGAAAAATTATTATTGTGAAAATCAACGTTGCTTACATTGTCAAGTTGGAGATTCTTTGTTACGAAGGAAATAAGGAATAAAATAAAAATAAAAAGTTCGGAAAATAACCGAACTTTTTTGTTTTAATTTTTAAGTTGATAATTTAAAGGTAACATTTCTCCAATTCGTTTTTCGCTCATATCACCTCCAAAAAAAACTTTATTAGGTGGAGAAATATTTCCGAAAATATCTACAGAGAATGTTTTGTCTTTATCCAAAATTTGAATTACAGATTGTTTGTCATTTTTATACAAAATAGCAATTCTTTTTTCTTGTAATTCGAAAATTGTTTCTTCTTTTGTTTGCTTTTTAGTTTGAATAAAATTTTCAGGATTTTGAAATGTAAATCCATTATGAATAAATTTAAATTTTTGATCTACAAAATTGCCACGAACCAAACTTCGTATGAAATGTAGTTTAGAACCTAAATAATTTTTTTTACGTTTTTTTATGTGTTTTTTCCTTACATTTTGAATATCTGAGAAGAAAGAAGTTCCTGTATAAAGAACTTTTCGAATGTATTTTTTTCCTTTATAACCATTTTCTAACTGAATTTCAAAAGAGATTAAATTGTATTTAAGTTGATAACCAAGAATATTATTCACAATAATAATTGGCTCTTCACAAGAAGCGGAAATTGTATTTTCATCTGAAAAATAGCGAAGAACAATTTTATCTTCATTTAGAATTTTTAAAGAAGAAGAGGAGAAGTTTTTTCCAAGAAATTCTTTTTTAAAAAACCGCATTTTTTCTTCTCTAGACATATTATCAGCATCTAAATTTAATTCGCCTAACTCAAAAGAAGATTCTTCAAGATAAATGTTCATTTCTTTTTTGATGTTTTCAAAAGAAATATAAGAAGTTTGATATCCGAGAATGGAAATAATTAAAGTTGTTTCAACATTTGAAGTATTTGGAATTTCAAAATATCCATTCAAATCTGTAGCATCTCCTAAAGTTGTTCCATCCAAATATGCTGTTGCACTTTCTAAAGGTTTTTTAGTTTTAGCATCAAATACAAAACCTGTGATATTTTGACCATAAATTCCAAAAGAAAATAAGAGGAATAGCAATAATATGTTTTTTTTCATTTCATATTTATTTTACACAAAGATGTTTAAAAAAGAAATGTGTTACAACAAAAATTAATCTAATTCTAGTTTTAAATTGTTTTTAATTTCAGTTAAAACAAAAGAGCTTTGGACATTGGAAATATTTTCAATAGAAGCCAATTTAAACATGATAAATTGTTGGTATTCTTCCATGTCAGAAACAATTAATTTCAATAAATAATCATAATTTCCAGCAATATGATAACATTCCATTACTTGTGGAATTTTTCGAATTTCTCTTTCAAATACTTCTAAGAATCGTTTGGAATGTTGTTGTAAAGAAACTTGACAAAAAACTTCCAATTTTTTTCCGATAAGTTTTTTATCAACAATTGCAATGTATTTTTTGATAAAACCAGTTTTTTCTAAGCGTTTAATTCGTTCATAAGTTGGTGTAGTTGAAAGCCCGATTTTATTAGCAATTTCTTTACTATTTAATTTTGCATTTTCCTGTAAAAGCATCAAAATTTTTTTATCAATAGCGTCCATATAGATTTATTTTCTGTTTTTTAAGAAATTTAAGAATTTTAAAAGTAAATATATTCTTTTATTGTAAAGTAAAATAGGTTTATATTCTAAAAAAAGATATAAATTTTAGTTGATATTCTAAAAAGAATAGATTTGTAGAAAATAAATCTAAGATGTTAGAGCAGAAAGAAGCTAAGAATCAGTTATCTGAGTTATATAAAGAAATAAATGAAACAACGGAAAATTTTATTGGTTATCCAGTTTCAAAAGATTTTGATTATTCGGAATTACTACCTTTTCTACAATTTCCAATGAATAATATTGGAGATCCATTTGGAAAATCAACCTATAAAGTTGATTCCAGAGCAATGGAAAGAGAAGTAGTTCGATTTTTCGCAGAATTATTTCGAATTCGACCAGAAGATTCTTGGGGATATGTAACGAATGGAGGTTCAGAAGGAAATCTTTATGGATTGTATTTAGCAAGAGAATTATATCCAAAAGGAATTGTTTATTTTTCAGAAGATACACATTATAGTGTACAAAAGAATGTAACATTATTAAATATTGATTATGTAATCATTAAATCTCAAGAAAATGGAGAAATCGATTATGATGATTTAAAGAATATGTTACAATATAATAGACATCGCCCTGCGATTGTTGTTGCAAATATTGGAACGACAATGACAGAAGCAAAAGATGATACAAAAATTATTAAAGGATTGATGGAGGAATTAGCAATTCAAAAACATTATATTCATGGAGATGCTGCTTTAGCGGGAGGTTTTGCACCTTTTATTTATCCGCGTCCACATTTTGATTTTGTAGATGGAGTGGATAGTATTTCTGTAAGTGGACATAAATTTATTGGTTCTCCGATTCCTTGTGGTGTTGTAATTGTTAGAAAAGAAAATAGAGATAGAATTGCGAGAAATATTGCATATATCGGAAGTTCGGATGCAACAATTACAGGTTCTAGAAATGGACATAGTCCGTTATTTATTTGGTATGCGATTAAAAAATTAGGATTAGAAGGATTTGAAGATCGAACAATTCATAGTTTGAAAATTGCAGAATATGCTTGTGAACGATTAAATGAAATTGGAATCAAAGCTTGGAGAAATAAAAATGCAATTACAGTAGTTTTTCCTTCACCACAAGAATCTGTTTGTGAGAAATGGCAATTAGCAACAGAGAAAGGAAATTCACATATTATTTGTATGCCGAATGTTACGAAGGAACAAATTGATACATTTATTTTTGATATTGAAAATATGAAATAATATTAGTTTTAACTCTACTCTAATTGTTATAAATTAATATTTTAGGGTAGAGTTTCTATTTCATTTTTTAAGATAACTTTAACCTTTTAACTTTTATTAAAGAAAATTGCTTTGCGAATAATGTAAAATTAATTCGTTTCAAGATGTTTAGATTGAATAATATTTAATTATTTAACATACATTAATATTTTAACATCAAAAAATTTGCCCTTACTTCATTTTTTTAGGATATTGCGTGCTTCAAAAATTTAAAAATACACATTATTTATAGAATTATGAAGGAAAAATTTCTACTAATACTTGCAATTTTTGCGCCCTTTTTAGGTTTTTCTCAAGAAGCTGCAACAGGGGATGTATCAACAGCAGATAAAATTAATGCATGGTTTAAAGGAATAGCTGATCCTGTAGCGAGCGCTGTTTTTTATGAAATTCCAATCGATATTTCAGACAAGATCAAAGGTATTCCAATTGTACTAATCATCTTAGTTTTTGGAGCAATCTTTTTTACAGTTTACTTTAAGTTTGCCAATTTTAGATTAATTGGAACTGCGATTAAATTAATTAAAGGAGATTACGATTATGTTGATTCTCAAACGCCAGAAGGAGAAGAAACAAAAGAAGGAAAAGCAGAAGGAGAAGTTTCTCACTTCCAAGCATTAACAGCAGCACTTTCAGCGACAGTAGGTTTAGGAAATATTGCTGGGGTTGCAGTAGCAATCGCACTTGGAGGACCAGGAGCAACTTTTTGGATGATTATTGCAGGATTCCTTGGAATGGCATCTAAATTTGTAGAATGTACATTAGGAGTAAAATATCGTGATGTTGATTCAGATGGAACAGTTTACGGAGGACCAATGTATTATTTAACAAAAGGATTAAAAGAAAAAGGATTTGGTGGATTAGGAAAAGGTTTAGGTATTTTCTTCGCAATAATGTGTATTGGAGGTTCATTTGGTGGAGGAAACATGTTCCAAGCAAACCAAGCTGCATCTCAGTTTACAAAACTTTTCGACATTTCGGATCCTAATGCAACGTTATACTTCGGAATTATAATGGCTGTTTTAGTTGGTATTGTAATTATTGGAGGAATTAAAAGAATTGGAGCAGTAACAGAAAAAGTAGTTCCATTTATGGCTGGAATTTATGTTTTAGCTGCTTTAGTAATTTTAGGAATGAATATAAGTTCAATTCCAAAAGCATTCGGATTAATATTTGAAGGAGCATTTAGCCCAAGTGCAGCATTTGGAGGAATTATTGGTGTATTAATTGTAGGATTTAAACGTTCAGCATTCTCTAATGAAGCTGGAGTTGGATCTGCTGCAATTGCACACTCTGCTGTAAAAACAAATTTCCCAGCATCTGAAGGAATTGTTGCTTTATTAGAGCCATTCATTGATACAGTAATTATTTGTACAATGACAGCTTTAGTATTAATTATTACAAATGATGCAAATGGATTATTTACATATGGAAATATTGATTCGGCTGATAATGTAATTATGAATGTTACTGGAGAGCATTTAGGAGGAGTTGATTTAACTTCTGTTGCATTTGATTCTGTAATTCCACACTTCTCAATTATCTTAACTGTTGCGGTTGTATTATTCGCATTTTCTACAATGTTATCATGGTCTTATTATGGATTACAAGCGTGGAAATTCATTTTTGGTAAAGGAAAAGTATCTGATATTGTTTATAAAGTAATATTTCTTATATTCGTAGTGATTGGTTCAGCTGCAAGTTTAGGTTCAGTTATTAAGTTCTCAGATTCAATGATTTTCGCGATGGTATTCCCGAATATTATAGGTCTTATTATACTTTCGCCTAAAGTTCGAGATGAACTAGCAAAATATAAAAAAGCATTACTAAAAAAATAAGATAAAATGAAATTAAAAAAATCCCATTTCTGGTATAACAAAAATCAAAGAAATGGGATTTTTTATTTATTGGTATTAATCATTTCTATTCAGGCTTTTTATTTTCTTTTTGTGAATTATAAAAATGAAGAAACTAAAATACCATATACAAGTGAACAATTACTTTTAATAAATGAAATAGATTCACTTCAAAAAATAGCAGAAGCTGAATTAGAAAAAAAGAAAAATACATTCAAACCTTTTAATCCAAACTTTATTTCAGAATATAAAGGATATTTATTAGGAATGAGTGTTGAAGAAATAAAGCGTTTACATGAATTCCGTGAAACAAATAAATATGTAAATTCCGCTTTGGAATTTCAAAAAGTTACAAAAGTTCATGATACACTTTTAGCATCCATTCAACAATATTTTAAATTTCCAGAATGGACACAAAAGAAAAAGAAAGATAAGAAAGAGAGTAATTATAAAAACTATTCTAATTATTCAAAGTCCAATAATCTTCCCCTGAAAAATAATTCTGTTACTATTAAAGGAATTAATTCTATAACAAAAGAAGAGTTACAAAGAATTAATGGAATAGGAGAGAAATTAGCCGAAAGAATTCTTACTTATAAAAATAAGTTACAAGGTTATACTTTTAATGACCAGTTACATGAAGTTTGGGGTTTAAAACCAAATGTTGTTTCTAATTTGTTGGAATATTACCGAGTTTTAGAAAAACCAACGATTTCTAAGGTAGATGTAAATAGTGCTACTTTTAAAGAAATCTTAAAACTTCCATATATCGATTACGAATTGACAAAATTAATTGTAAAATATCGAGAATCTGTTTTAAGAGTAAATACAATAGAAGAATTTAAGAAAATTGACGGATTTCCTATTGAAAAGTTTGATAGAATAGCGTTATATTTGGATGCTCAATAAAAAAACTATGATTGAGTTATTAATTCTAAAATAAGAATACTTATTAAAATAAGAGATATATGAATTTTGATTACACTGAAACGCAAGAGATGATTGCACAATCTATTAGAGATTTTGCTGCACAACATATTACTCCGAATATTATGGAATGGGATGAGGCACAACATTTTCCAGTTGATTTATTTAAAAAACTTGGAGAAATGGGGTTTATGGGAGTTCTTGTTCCTGAAGAATATGGTGGTTCAGGTTTAAATTATCACGATTATGTAAGAATCATTGAAGAGATTTCAAAAGTAGATTCTTCTATCGGATTATCTGTGGCAGCACACAACTCATTATGTACTGGACATATCTTGCAGTTTGGTAATGAAGAACAAAAGAAAAGATGGTTACCTAAATTAGCAACAGCTGAATGGATTGGAGCTTGGGGATTAACAGAGCACAATACAGGATCTGATGCAGGAGGGATGAATACAACTGCTGTGAAAGATGGAGATTATTATGTTTTAAATGGAGCAAAAAATTTCATTACACATGCAATTAGTGGAGATATCGCTGTTGTAATTGCTAGAACTGGAGAAAAAGGAGATTCTCATGGAATGTCTGCTTTTGTGATTGAAAAAGGAACTGAAGGATTTACATCTGGAAAGAAAGAGAATAAATTAGGAATGAGAGCTTCTGAAACAGCAGAATTAATCTTTGATAACTGTCGTGTACACAAAGATAATATGTTAGGAAATGAAGGTGAAGGATTCGTTCAAGCATTAAAAGTATTAGACGGAGGAAGAATTTCAATTGGAGCACTTTCTTTAGGAATTGCTAAGGGAGCTTATGAAGCTGCTGTAAAATATGCAAACGAAAGAGAACAATTTGGAAAAGCAATTGGAAAATTCCAAGCAATCGGATTCAAATTAGCAGATATGGCTACGGAAATTGAAGCTTCTGAATTATTAATTCATAAAGCGGCATTTATGAAAAATGAAGGAAGAAGAATGACGAAAATTGGAGCAATGGCTAAGATGTATGCATCTGAAGTTTCTGTAAAAGTTTCAAATGAGGCAATTCAGATTCATGGAGGATACGGATATACAAAAGATTTCCCAGTAGAGAAATTCTATAGAGATGCTAAACTTTGTACAATTGGAGAAGGAACAACAGAAATTCAGAAATTAGTAATTTCAAGAACGATTTTAAATTCATAATTCCTGATTTTCAATAAAATACAAACACCTTTTAGTAATATAAAAGGTGTTTTTTTATGTGTAAATATTTCAATTTTAGTTAATTAAGATAATTTTAGATAATAAAATTGTTTAAAAGTTTTTAGAATAGAAAAATGTTATATATTTGCAAGCTGAAATTAAAACCTAAAGAGGACGACATGAAAGGAGGTGCAAACATATGTTAATCATCCCAGTAAAAGAAGGAGAAAATATCGATAGAGCGTTAAAACGTTATAAGAGAAAATTCGACCGTACGAAAACTATGAAAACTTTACGTGCACGTAAACATTTCGTAAAACCTTCAGTTGCGAACCGTAAACTAAAAATCAAGGCTCAATATATCCAAAGATTAAGAACTGCGGAAGAGCAAGCTTAATATTTTAGAATATTAACAAACTTATATAAAAATTCCGTTAGCGAATAACAAAGCTATATATTATCTTTGTTATCCTAACGGATTTTTTTATGAGTATTCAACCTTTCATTGATTATCTAAAGCACGAAAAGAAATATTCGTTGCATACTCTGACAGCATATGAAAATGATTTAAGAAATTTTCAAGAAATAGCTTCAGAAATATATAATAAAGAACTAAAAAAACTTACTTATACAGAGTTGAGATTTTGTATTGTAAGTATTGTGAATAAAGGTGTAGAAAACCGAACTACAAACAGAAAGATAAGCGCTCTAAAAGCTTATTTTAAATACTTGCTGAAAACTAATCAGATTTCAGAAAATCCACTTCTTAAACATAAAGCATTAAAAGTATCGAAGAAAATACAAGTTCCTTTCTCTAAAAAAGAAATGGATGAAGTTTTGTCGATGCCAATAGATAAAGAAGATTTTGAGAGTGTTCGAAATCATATGATGATTGAATTATTATATGCGACAGGTATACGAAGATCAGAATTAATAAATTTAACTATAGATGCGATAGATTTTTCCCAAAAACAGATTAAAGTTTTAGGAAAAAGAAATAAAGAACGTATAATTCCATTGTTCGATTCTACGTTAAAAAAGCTAACTACTTATTTATTAGAACGTAATAAAATTAGGAGTAAAAACACCTTTTTATTTGTGACAAAAAAAGGTGAAAAAATGTATGAAATGCTTGTGTATCGTACGATAAATACTTACTTTAGGGGAATATCTTCGAAGTTAAAACAAAGTCCACATATTATTCGTCATTCGTTTGCAACACATTTATTAAACGAGGGAGCAGATTTGAATTCTGTAAAAGAATTATTGGGACATGCTAGCCTAGCATCAACACAAGTATATACGAAAACTAGTCTAGGAAAATTAAAAGAATTATATAACCATGCTCACCCAAGGAGCATAAAAAATCGTTAGAATTATGAAAATATTCATTCAGTCAGTTAATTTCAATGCAGACAAAGATTTAGTATCATTCATTGAAAAAAAAGTAGAAGGGTTAGAAAAATATTATGATAGAATTATCGATGCTGAGGTATTTTTAAAGGTTCAACAAACAAGCGAGAAGGAGAACAAAATAGCTGAAGTAAAAGTGAATGTACCTGGAGATGAGTTAATTGTTAAAAAACAATGTAAGAGTTTTGAGGAAGGTGCTGTATTATGTATAGATTCACTGAAGAGACAATTAGAGAAACACAAAGAGAGACAAAGAGGAACTCACGTGTAAAAAAAATCAAAAAAAAATGAAAAAAAGTTTGCAGGATTAATAAAACGTATTACATTTGCAAACCGTTAGCGATAACGAAATATTTAAAGCTAACGAAAAGCCGATATAGCTCAGCTGGCTAGAGCAGCTGATTTGTAATCAGCAGGTCGTGGGTTCGAGTCCCTCTATCGGCTCAAAATCTTTGAAATAGTTGAAAATAATTTTAGATTATAATGCGGGAGTAGCTCAGTTGGTAGAGCGTCAGCCTTCCAAGCTGAATGTCGCCGGTTCGAACCCGGTCTCCCGCTCTAAGATTTCTAATCTAAAAGAATTTAAACGATTTTAAAGAGTTATAAAAATAGTATAAGAACACTAATATATAACTAAGTATAAAAACTAGGTAATCATGGCAAAAGAAACTTTTGATCGCTCGAAACCACACTTAAATATTGGTACTATCGGGCACGTTGACCACGGTAAAACTACATTAACTGCTGCTATTACTACAGTATTAGCAAATAAAGGACTTTCTGAAGTAAAAGATTTCGATCAAATCGATAACGCTCCAGAAGAGAAAGAAAGAGGTATTACAATTAACACTTCTCACGTAGAATATCAAACAGCTAACCGTCACTATGCACACGTTGACTGTCCAGGTCACGCCGATTACGTAAAGAACATGGTAACTGGAGCTGCTCAAATGGATGGAGCTATCTTAGTAGTTGCTGCTACAGATGGACCAATGCCACAAACTCGTGAGCACATCTTATTAGGACGTCAGGTAGGTATTCCACGTATGGTTGTTTTCTTAAACAAAGTGGATATGGTTGATGATGAAGAGTTATTAGAATTAGTAGAAATGGAAGTTAGAGAATTATTAGACTTCTATGACTATGATGGTGATAACACTCCAGTAATCCCAGGATCTGCTTTAGGAGGATTAAACAACGATGAGAAATGGGTTGATTCTATCATGAAATTAATGGATGCTGTTGATTCTTGGATCGAGGAGCCATTAAGAGAAGTAGATAAAGATTTCTTAATGCCAATCGAAGATGTATTCTCAATTACAGGACGTGGTACTGTAGCTACAGGACGTATTGAAACTGGAGTTGCTAACACTGGAGATGCTGTAGATATCATCGGAATGGGAGCTGAGAAATTAACTTCTACAATTACAGGAGTAGAGATGTTCCGTAAAATCTTAGATAGAGGTGAAGCTGGAGATAACGTTGGTTTATTATTAAGAGGTATCGATAAAACTGATATCAAAAGAGGAATGGTAATCTGTAAGCAAGGTTCTGTAACTCCACATGATAAATTCAAAGCAGAGGTTTATATCCTTAAGAAAGAAGAAGGTGGACGTCACACTCCATTCCACAACAACTACCGTCCTCAGTTCTACGTACGTACAACTGATGTAACAGGAAATATTTCTTTACCTGATGGAGTTGAAATGGTAATGCCAGGAGATAACTTAACTATTACTGTTGATTTAATCCAACCAATTGCAATGAACGTAGGATTACGTTTCGCAATCCGTGAAGGAGGAAGAACAGTAGGAGCTGGTCAGGTAACTGAAATCTTATAATCATAAGATATTAAAATAAATATAAGGGTGCTTCCTTTATAAAATGTGAAGCACCTTTTATAAAATACGGGTATAGCTCAGTTGGTAGAGCACTGGTCTCCAAAACCAGGTGTCGTGAGTTCGAGTCTCGCTACCCGTGCAAAAATGATGTAATATGAGTATTGTAAAATATATTAAAGAATCATTTGAAGAACTTAGTACAGAAGTTACATGGATTTCTTGGTCAGAAGCTCAAAAGTCTACAGTAACAGTAGCATTATTCACAGTAATCTTTTCGATTGCTGTTTTTATTGTTGATAAAGTTTTTCAAAATCTTTTAGAAAATTATTTTAATTTATTTTAATAAAAATTGATATGACTGATTCTGTTAAAAAATGGTATGTAGTTAGAGCAATCGGAGGACAAGAAAACAAGGTCAAAAATTATATAGAGAATGAAATATCACGTTTAGAAATTTCTGACTATATTGATCAAGTTTTAGTTCCAACAGAGAAGGTCATACAAGTCCGTAATGGAAAAAAAATCTATAAAGATAGAATTTATTTTCCTGGATATGTAATGATTGAAGCAAATCTTACGGGAGAAATACCTCATATTATCAAGTCTGTTCCTGGAGTAATTGGATTTTTAGGAGAGACAAAAGGCGGAGATCCTGTTCCTTTGCGTAAATCTGAAATTAACAGATTACTAGGTAAAGTAGACGAATTATCTGTTAAAAATGAAAATGTAGCAATTCCTTACGTTGTTGGTGAAATTGTAAAAGTAACTGATGGTGCTTTCAATGGATTCGATGGAACAATTGAAGAGATTAATGAAGAAAAGCGTAAGTTAAAAGTAATGGTTAAGATTTTCGGAAGAAAAACACCATTAGAATTAAGCTACATGCAAGTTGAGAAAATTTCATAATTGTTACATTAAATAATAATGATATTACGACAGCTTCCACCTAATATGTAATATCTCACAAAAGTTTTAAGAAATGGCAAAAGAAGTAAGTAAGGTAGTAAAATTACAAGTGCGTGGAGGAGCAGCTAACCCTTCACCACCAGTAGGACCTGCTTTAGGTGCTGCCGGAGTTAACATTATGGAGTTCTGTAAGCAGTTTAATGCAAGAACTCAAGAGAAGCAAGGTAAAGTTTTACCAGTTGTAATTACAGTTTACACTGATAAATCATTCGACTTCGTAGTAAAAACTCCACCAGCTGCAGTACAATTATTAGAAGCAGCAAAAATTAAAAAAGGTTCTGGAGAGCCAAACCGTAACAAAGTAGCAAGTGTATCTTGGGATCAAATTAGAGTTATCGCAGAGGATAAGATGGCAGATTTAAATGCCTTTACAGTTGAATCTGCAATGTCTATGATTGCTGGAACAGCTCGTTCTATGGGTCTAACAGTAACTGGAGACGCTCCAAACTAATCTTAATAACGTTTATTAGAGATGGCAAAATTAACAAAAAAGCAAAAGGAAGCTGTAAGTAAAGTTGATGCAACAAAAGCATACAGTTTAGAAGATGCTGCTACATTAGTAAAAGATATTACAAGTGTAAACTTTGATGCATCTGTAGATTTAGCTGTAAGATTAGGAGTAGATCCTCGTAAGGCAAATCAAATGGTAAGAGGGGTTGTAACATTACCTCACGGAACTGGTAAAGATGTAAAAGTTTTAGCTTTAGTTACTCCAGATAAGGAAGCTGATGCTAAAGAAGCAGGAGCTGACTACGTTGGTTTAGATGAATATTTACAAAAAATCAAAGGTGGTTGGACAGATGTTGATGTAATCATTACTATGCCAAGTGTAATGGGGAAATTAGGACCATTAGGTAGAATTTTAGGACCTAGAGGTTTAATGCCAAACCCAAAAACTGGTACAGTAACAATGGATATTGCAAAAGCAGTAAAAGATGTAAAAGCTGGTAAAATTGACTTTAAAGTTGATAAAACAGGAATCGTACATGCTGCTATTGGAAAGGTATCTTTTGATGCTCAAAAGATTACTGAAAATGCAAATGAATTAATTCAAACGATTATTAAATTAAAGCCAACTGCAGCTAAAGGTACTTATATTAAGAGTATTTCTATGTCAAGTACTATGAGTCCAGGTGTTGCAATTGATCCTAAAACAGTTTAATGTTCGTTAAAACTCATTAATTATGACTAGAGAAGAAAAATCAGCAATTATAGAAGATTTAACAGCGCAATTAACTGAAGGAAATATTTTTTACTTAGCAGATATTTCAGGATTAAATGCTCAGGATACTTCGGATTTACGTAGAGCTTGTTTTAAAGAAAACGTACAATTAGCAGTTGTTAAAAATACATTGCTTGCTAAAGCAATGGAAAAATCAGATAAAGATTTTGGAGAATTACCTACTACTTTAAAAGGAAGTACTTCTTTAATGTTATCTGAGACTGGAAATGCTCCAGCAAAAGTAATCAAAGAATTCCGTAAAAAATCTGATAAGCCTTTATTAAAAGGTGCTTATGTTGAAGAAGCTGTTTATGTTGGAGATGACCAATTAGACGCATTAGTAAGCATCAAATCTAAAGAAGAAGTTATCGCGGATATCATTGGATTATTACAATCTCCAGCGAAAAATGTTGTTTCAGCATTACAATCAGGAGGTTCAAAACTTTCAGGTATACTTAAGACTTTATCTGAAAAAGAATAACGAAAGCACAAATACACTAAATAATAATTTTTTTAAAACAAAACAAAATGGCAGATTTAAAAGATTTCGCAGAACAACTTGTTAACTTAACAGTAAAAGAAGTAAATGAGTTAGCTGATATTTTAAAAGAAGAGTACGGAATTGAGCCTGCAGCAGCAGCTGTAGCAGTAGCTGGACCAGCAGCAGGTGGTGAAGCAGCAGAAGAGAAAACTGAATTCGACGTAATCTTAAAAGCAGCAGGAGGTTCTAAATTAGCTGTTGTAAAATTAGTTAAAGAATTAACAGGATTAGGATTAAAAGAAGCTAAAGCAGTAGTTGATTCTACACCAGCTCCAGTTAAAGAAGGAGTATCTAAAGATGAGGCAGAAGGTCTTAAAAAATCTTTAGAAGAGGCAGGAGCTGAAGTTGAGCTTAAGTAAGCTTTTAAGTCTAAAAGACATTAAGGTTTAGGTCTTTGGGTGAATAACCTTTAGACCTAAACCATTTTGCGTATATATTCGTTCTTATATTTTAACAAAATTTTAATCAAAACACTTTGTCCATTGGCAACGAAAAATAGCACTGAAAGAATAAACTTTTCATCAGCTAATTTGACTACTGAATATCCTGATTTCTTGGACATTCAGATCAAGTCATTTCAAGATTTCTTTCAATTACAGACAAAAGCTGAAGTGAGAAGTAACGAAGGACTTTTTAAAACCTTCTCTGATAATTTTCCAATTACAGATACTCGTAATCAATTTGTACTAGAGTTTCTTGACTATTTTGTTGACCCCCCTCGTTATACAATTCAAGAATGTATTGAAAGAGGATTAACCTATAGTGTACCTCTAAAAGCTAGATTAAAGCTTTATTGTACAGATCCTGAACATGAAGATTTTGAAACAATTGTACAAGATGTGTATTTAGGAACTATTCCTTATATGACACATAGTGGTACTTTTGTGATAAATGGAGCTGAAAGAGTTGTAGTTTCTCAATTACACCGTTCTCCTGGAGTATTCTTCGGACAGTCATTCCATGCAAATGGAACAAAATTATATTCTGCTAGAATTATTCCTTTTAAAGGTTCATGGATAGAATTTGCTACAGATATTAATCAGGTGATGTATGCTTACATTGATCGTAAGAAAAAATTACCTGTAACTACTCTTTTCAGAGCTATTGGTTTTGAAAGAGATAAAGATATTTTAGAAATTTTTGATCTTGCTGAAGAGATTAAAGTTTCTAAGAGTGGGTTAAAGAAAGTCTTAGGACGTAAATTAGCCGCTCGTGTGCTTAAAACATGGCATGAAGATTTCGTAGATGAAGATACTGGTGAAGTTGTATCAATTGAGCGTAACGAAATTATTTTCGATCGTGATACAATTTTAGAGAAAGAGCATATTGAAGAAATCGTTGATGCTGGAACTAAAACAATTTTATTGCATAAAGAAGACAATGAGTCTGGAGATTATGCGATTATTCATAACACACTTCAAAAAGATCCAACAAACTCTGAAAAAGAGGCCGTTGAACATATTTATAGACAATTACGTAACGCTGAACCGCCAGATTATGAAACTGCAAAAGGTATTATTGATAAATTGTTCTTCTCAGAGCAAAGATATAACCTTGGTGAAGTAGGTCGTTATAGAATGAATACAAAATTAGAATTGGATGTTGATATTGATATCAAAGTTCTTACAAAAGAAGATATCATTACAATCGTTCAAAACTTAATTAAATTAATTAATTCAAAAGCTGAAGTAGATGATATTGATCACTTATCTAACAGACGTGTTCGTACTGTAGGTGAGCAATTAGCTGCACAGTTTGGTGTTGGTTTATCTCGTATGGCAAGAACAATTCGTGAAAGAATGAACGTTCGTGACAATGAGGTATTTACACCTATTGACTTAATTAATGCTAAAACACTTTCTTCTGTAATTAATTCGTTCTTCGGAACAAATCAGCTTTCTCAATTTATGGATCAAACAAATCCATTAGCTGAGATTACGCACAAACGTCGTTTATCTGCCTTAGGACCTGGAGGTCTTTCTCGTGAAAGAGCGGGATTCGAGGTTCGAGACGTTCACTATACACATTACGGAAGATTATGTCCAATTGAAACTCCTGAAGGACCAAATATTGGACTAATTTCATCTTTAGCTGTTTATGCAAAAGTAAATAATTTAGGATTTATCGAAACTCCTTATCATAAAGTGGATGAAGGACAAGTAAACTTCGAAAATGCTCCTATTTACTTAAGTGCAGAAGAGGAAGAAGGAATGAAGATTGCACAATCTAACATTGCTTTAAATGAAGATGGATCTTTTGTTGATAGTAGAGTAATTATTCGTGAAAATGGAGATTTCCCTGTAGTTGAGCCAACTGATGTAAACTATATGGATGTTTCTGCGAACCAAATTGCATCTATTTCAGCTTCTTTAATTCCTTTCTTAGAACATGATGATGCCAACCGTGCGTTAATGGGATCGAACATGATGCGTCAGGCTGTACCATTGTTAAGACCTGAAGCACCAATCGTAGGAACAGGATTAGAAAGAAGAGTTGCAAAAGATTCAAGAGTACTTATCAATGCTGAAGGAAATGGAGTTGTAGAATATGTTGATTCTAATGAGATTCACATTATCTATGACAGAACTGATGATGAAAAAATGGTAAGTTTTGAAGATGAGATTACTAAATATAAGTTAATCAAGTTTAGAAAAACAAACCAAGGTACTTCTATTAACTTAAAACCAATTGTTAGAAAAGGTGATAGAGTTGAAGAAGGACAAGTTCTTTGTGAAGGATATGCTACGCAAAATGGAGAGTTAGCTTTAGGTAGAAATATGAAAGTTGCCTTCATGCCTTGGAAAGGATATAACTTCGAGGATGCGATTGTGATTTCTGAAAGAGTTGTAAGAGAAGATATCTTTACTTCTATTCATATTGATGAATATTCTTTAGATGTTAGAGATACAAAATTAGGAGCTGAAGAACTTACAAATGATATTCCAAATGTAAGTGAAGATGCTACTAAAGATCTTGACGAAAACGGAATGATTCGTATCGGAGCTGAAGTAAAACCTGGTGATATTCTTATTGGTAAGATTACTCCAAAAGGAGAATCTGATCCTACACCAGAAGAAAAACTTTTACGTGCAATCTTTGGTGATAAAGCTGGAGATGTAAAAGATGCTTCATTAAAAGCTTCACCATCTTTAAGAGGAGTTGTTATTGATAAGAAATTATTCAAGAGAGCTGTTAAAGATAAATCGAAGAGAACTAGAGATAAAGAAGATGTTGCAAGATTAGAAGCTAAATATACTGGTAAGTTTGAAGAGTTAAGAGAGATCTTAATTGAAAAATTATTCACACTTATTAGTGGAAAAACTTCTCAAGGAGTTCAAAACGATTTAGGTGAAGATGTATTCCCAAGAGGTAAGAAATTTACTTTAAAAATGTTAAATGCTGTTCAAGATTTTACACATTTAACTAAAGGAGCATGGACAACAGACGAGGATTTAAATGTTCTTGTTACAGAATTAATCCATAACTACAAGATTAAAGTAAGTGATTTACAAGGAGCTTTAAGAAGAGAAAAATTCACTATTTCTGTTGGAGATGAATTACCATCAGGAATTGTAAAACTTGCTAAAATTTACATCGCTAAGAAACGTAAATTGAAAGTAGGAGATAAGATGGCGGGACGTCACGGAAACAAAGGTATTGTTGCTCGTATTGTTCGTCAAGAAGATATGCCATTCTTAGAAGATGGAACACCAGTTGATATTGTATTAAATCCACTAGGGGTACCATCTCGTATGAATATTGGACAGATTTATGAAACAGTACTTGGATGGGCTGGTCAAAAATTAGATAAGAAATATGCTACTCCGATTTTTGATGGTGCATCAATTGACCAAATTACTGAATATACAGATGAAGCTGGTATTCCAAGATTTGGACACTCTTATCTATTTGATGGAGGTACTGGAGAAAGATTCGATCAGCCTGCAACAGTTGGAGTTATTTATATGATTAAACTTGGTCATATGATTGATGATAAGATGCACGCTCGTTCGATTGGACCATACTCATTGATTACGCAACAACCACTTGGAGGTAAAGCACAATTCGGAGGTCAGCGTTTTGGAGAAATGGAGGTTTGGGCACTAGAAGCCTATGGAGCATCATCAACATTAAGAGAGATCTTAACTATTAAATCTGATGATGTAATGGGTAGAGCAAAAGCTTATGAAGCTATTGTGAAAGGTGAAACAATGCCAGAACCAGGTCTTCCAGAATCGTTCAATGTATTAATGCATGAGCTTAAAGGTCTTGGATTAGACGTTAGACTAGAAGAATAATATTATACTAATTGAGAGTATTATGTATGTAATACTCTCAATTTAAATGAAGAATTTTTACATTTCAATTCGAAACCATATATCATGGCAAAAAAGAACGATAAATACACTGTAAAAAAGTTTAATAAAATCTCAATTGGTTTATCTTCACCAGAGTCTATTTTATCTAGCTCTAATGGAGAAGTTTTAAAACCAGAAACTATAAATTATCGTACACACAAACCAGAAAGAGATGGTTTATTTTGTGAACGTATTTTTGGACCAATTAAAGATTACGAATGTGCTTGTGGGAAGTATAAAAGAATTCGTTACAAGGGAATCGTTTGTGATCGATGTGGTGTAGAGGTAACTGAAAAGAAAGTACGTAGAGATAGAGTTGGACACATCAATTTAGTTGTGCCTGTTGCTCACATTTGGTACTTCAGGTCATTACCAAACAAAATGGGATACCTTTTAGGTTTACCTTCGAAAAAGTTAGATATGATTATCTACTATGAAAGATATGTAGTAATCAATCCAGCTGGAGTTAAAAACTTAGATGGTGTACCATTACAAAAAATGGATTTCTTAACAGAAGAAGAGTATTTAGATATTTTAGAAACTCTTCCAATCGAGAATCAGTATTTAGAAGATTCTGATCCTGAGAAATTCGTTGCAAAAATGGGAGCAGAATGTTTAATTGATTTATTAGCAAATATTGATTTAGATCAATTATCTTATGAATTAAGACATAAAGCTAACACTGAAACTTCTAAACAAAGAAAAACAGAAGCTTTAAAGCGTTTGAATGTAGTTCAAGCTTTTAAAGATGCAAATAAAAATAGAGAGAACTTACCTGAGTGGATGATTATGAAGGCTATCCCAGTAATCCCACCAGAATTACGTCCTCTTGTACCTTTAGATGGAGGTAGATTTGCAACTTCTGATTTAAATGATTTATATCGTCGTGTAATTATCCGTAACAATCGTTTAAAACGATTAATGGAAATCAAAGCTCCTGAAGTAATCTTACGTAATGAAAAACGTATGCTTCAAGAATCTGTTGATTCATTATTCGACAACACAAGAAAATCATCTGCTGTTAAGACAGAATCAAACAGACCATTAAAATCTTTATCTGACTCATTAAAAGGTAAACAAGGTCGTTTCCGTCAAAACTTACTTGGTAAACGTGTAGATTATTCTGCTCGTTCTGTAATTGTTGTAGGACCAACTTTAAAATTATATGAGTGTGGTTTACCAAAAGATATGGCAGCTGAGCTTTACAAACCTTTTATTATTCGTAAGTTAATAGAAAGAGGAATTGTAAAAACGGTTAAATCTGCGAAGAAGATTATCGATAAACGCGAACCAGTAGTTTGGGATATTTTAGAAAACGTATTAAAAGGACATCCAGTTCTTCTTAACCGTGCCCCTACACTTCACCGTTTAGGTATTCAGGCTTTCCAACCGAAATTAATTGAAGGAAAAGCAATTCAATTACACCCATTAGTGTGTACTGCCTTCAATGCCGATTTCGATGGGGATCAGATGGCCGTTCACTTACCATTAGGACCAGAAGCTATTTTAGAAGCACAATTATTAATGTTAGCTTCTCATAATATCTTAAACCCTGCAAATGGTGCGCCTATTACTGTACCTTCTCAGGATATGGTTTTAGGATTATATTATATGACAAAAGAAAGAAAGTCTACTCCAGAATATCCAATCAAAGGAGAAGGATTAACTTTCTATTCACCTGAAGAATTAATTATTGCTTTCAACGAAAAAGCTGTTGACTTGAATGCAGGAATTAAGGTGAAAACTTGGGATATTGATGAAAATGGTGATAGAGTACAAAAAATTATTAAAACTACTGTTGGTAGAGTTTTAGTTAATGAAGTTGTACCAGAGAAAGCAGGATTCATCAACGAGGTATTAAATAAAAAATCTTTAAGAGATATCATTGGTAGAATCTTAAAGGTTACGGATATTCCTACAACAGGAAAATTCCTAGATGATATCAAGAACATGGGATATAAATATGCATTCCAAGGAGGATTATCATTTAGTTTAGGAGATATCATTATCCCACCAGAAAAGAAAACAATGATTGCTGAAGCCAATGCTAAAGTTGATGAAATTATCATGAACTATAACATGGGTATGTTGACAAACAAAGAACGTTACAATCAGGTAATTGATATTTGGGGATCAGCAAACAATCGTTTAACTGAGCTTTCAATGAAGCGTCTAAGAGAAGATCAACAAGGATTCAACTCTGTATATATGATGCTTGATTCTGGGGCCAGAGGTTCGAAAGAGCAAATTCGTCAGTTAACTGGTATGCGTGGTCTGATGGCAAAACCTAAGAAATCTACAGCAGGAGGTGGAGAAATTATTGAAAACCCAATTCTTTCTAACTTTAAAGAAGGTCTTTCAATTCTTGAATACTTTATCTCAACGCACGGAGCTCGTAAAGGTCTAGCCGATACTGCCTTAAAAACTGCCGATGCAGGATATTTAACACGTCGTTTAGTAGATGTTGCACAAGATGTAATTATCAACGAAGATGATTGTGGAACTTTAAGAGGATTAAATGTTCAGGCATTAAAGAAAAACGATGAAATCGTTGAAACTCTTGGAGAAAGAATTATTGGACGTGTAGCATTAAATGATGTTGTAGATCCAATTACTAAAGAAGTTTATGCTAAATCTGGAGAAGAAATTACGGAGCAAATTATTGCAAAGATTGAAGAATCTCCAATTGAAAGCGTAGAAGTACGTACAGCATTAACTTGTGAGGCTAAATTAGGAATTTGTGCGAAATGTTATGGACAAAGTCTTTCAACAAGAAAGATGGTTCAAATTGGAGAAGCAGTTGGAGTTATCGCAGCACAATCAATTGGAGAGCCTGGAACACAGCTTACACTGAGAACATTCCACGTTGGAGGGGTAGCAGGAAACATTTCAGAGGACAACCAATTAATTGCTAAATTCCCAGGAAAAGCTATTATTGAAGATTTACATACGGTTGAAGGTGAAGATGCTAAAGGAAACAAAGTAAATATTGTTATTTCTAGAACATCTGAAATTAAGATCATTGATCCTGAAACAGATATCGTATTAAGTACAAATAATATCCCTTATGGTTCTCACATTTTCATTGGAGAAAGTACTACAGTGAAAAAAGGAGATGTAATCTGTCAATGGGATCCATTTAATGGAGTTATCGTTTCTGAGTTTGGAGGAAAAGTTCAATTCGAGAATATCGAATTAGGAGTTAATTACAACGTAGAAATTGATGAAACTACAGGATTCCAAGAGAAAGTAATTACAGAATCTAAGAATAAAAAAGTTATCCCTACATTATTAATCTTAGGAAATGATGGAGAAGTATTAAGATCTTACTCACTTCCTGTAGGTGCTCACTTAATGGTAGAGGATAATGAAAAAATTCAGACTGGTAAAATCTTAGTGAAGATTCCTCGTAAGTCTGGAAAAGCTGGAGATATTACCGGAGGTCTTCCACGTGTAACAGAGTTATTCGAAGCACGTAATCCTTCAAACCCAGCAGTTGTTTCTGAGATTGATGGTGTTGTATCATTCGGAAAAATTAAACGTGGTAACCGTGAGATTATCGTTGAATCTAAATTAGGAGATATTAAAAAGTATTTAGTAAAACTTTCTAATCAAATCTTAGTTCAAGAAAACGATTACGTTAAAGCTGGTATGCCTCTTTCTGATGGAGCAATTACACCAACAGATATTTTGAATATTCAAGGACCTTCTAAAGTTCAAGAATTCTTAGTAAATGAGATTCAAGAAGTATATAGACTTCAAGGGGTAAAAATTAATGATAAACACTTTGAGGTTGTAGTTCGTCAAATGATGCGTAAAGTTAGAATTATCGATTCTGGAGATACATTATTCTTAGAGAATCAATTAGTTCACAAAGATGACTTTATCGAGCAAAATGATGCAATTTACGGAATGAAGATTGTGGAAGATGCTGGAGATTCTGAAAACTTAAAACCAGGTCAATTAGTTACACCACGTGAATTACGTGATGAGAATTCAATCTTAAAACGTAATGATAAAAACTTAGTAATTACTAGAGATGCACAACCTGCAACAGCAGAACAAGTATTACAAGGTATTACTAGAGCTTCGTTACAAACGAAATCATTTATTTCTGCTGCATCGTTCCAGGAAACTACGAAAGTATTAAATGAAGCGGCTGTAAACGGAAAAGTTGATTACTTAGAAGGATTGAAAGAAAATGTAATTGTAGGTAAGAGAATTCCTGCAGGTACAGGTATGAGAATTTATGATAATATTATCGTTGGTTCTAAGGATGAAATGGATTCAAATCTTTAATTTTAATGAATGGAAGATAATAAACCAAAAAACGACGGGCAACAAATTAATATTGAGTTAGACGAAAAAGTTGCTGAAGGAACTTATGCTAACTTAGCTATTATTAATCACTCAATTTCTGAGTTTATAGTAGATTTTATTAGTGTGATGCCTGGAGTACCAAAAGCGAAAGTAAAGTCTAGAGTTATTTTAACTCCGCAACATGCAAAAAGACTTACAAAAGCATTAGCTGAGAATGTTAAAAAATTCGAACAGGCTCATGGTGAAATTAAAGATTATGATCAACCACATATCCCAATGAATTTTGGACCAACTGGTGAAGCATAAAAAAATTAAAAGGCTGTCTTTTTAGACAGCCTTTTTTTATTGCTATATTTTTACTTCATTTTTTAATCAATCGAAAACTTTTTGCTACTTAGATTGATGATTCTATTTTAAATACAAACTATTTTTGATTTTCAGTGTTACATATTGATAATGAGGTATTTAAATATGATGTTTAAAAATAAACTACACTTTTGTGTAGTAATAAATTAAGTAAAAGAGAATAGTTTTATAAAAAGGAAAGTTGATGTGCTTATAATCAAATAGTTATATAGAAACTATTTTAGAAAATGAGTTTTTATTGCTTCTGGATAAGAGAATTTAATGTGAAATAGGAATATATCTTGCGTCTCTTGTGTCAAAATAAATCTTATAGAAATACTGAGATTATGAAACAAGAATTTATTAGTACTTAACAATTTGAAAGTTGATTAAATTTTACTTTTTATTCTTTTTCTAAGCTTACTACTGTTTGAATTGTAAAATATTAATTTTCATAACAATATTCCATGTTGCATTTTTGCGCATGGAATTGTTATATAAAGTATTTTTCAAAAGTAAAATTATACTTAAAAAAAGAATTTTTTTTAGTCATTGATAATTGAAACCATTTTCCTAGTTAATTCTTTTCGATGGTATTTTTCAATATTTTTACTATTAACTTGTAGATTTCCTTTCTGATATTCTTGAAAATAATTTAAAATCAACTCTTTTAAAGCTTTTTTATCTTTAAAACCTACAACTTTTCCACTATTTGTTTCCCGAATTATTTCTGCCAAATCTCCATCTTCTGGCGCAATTCCAATTATTGGACGTTTTGCCATTAAATATTCAAAGATTTTCCCTGTAATTATTGCTTTTGCACTCGGTACATTATTTACAGAAAGTAATAAAACTTGTGAATTTTTCTGATATGAAATCACTTTATCATGAGGTAAATAATCGATGAATTCTACAAATTTTTCTAAATTATATTTTTGAATATCTGAATGAACAGAAGCATCTAATTTTCCTATCAATTTTAATTTAAAATTTTTTGCAAAATCTGTGTTTTCTGAAATTAATTCTTGTAAACTTTCCCAAAGAATTTGATGATTTCTATCTGAATTCATCAGTCCAATATGTGTAATTGAAAAATAAGAATCTAAATTAATATTTTCATCTTTAGAAATTTCGGAATCATAACCATTTTCAATAACAAAAACTTGATTAGAAAATTGCTCAAATTCTTTTTGCATTGTTTTCCCTACAACTAAAACTTTATCAGCTTTTTTCAGAACTTTTTCTTCCAAAAAATGATGTTTTTTCTTTGCTTTTTTAGTTAAAGGTAATTGATGAAAATAATCAATATTCGTCCAAGGGTCTCGAAAATCTGCAATCCATTTTAGATTTAATCTTTCTTTTAAACCCAAACCAATTAAATGCAAACTATGTGGAGGTCCAGTCGTAATAATATAATCGACAGGTTGTTGTTTTAGATATTTTTCTAAATAAGAAATCGATGGTTTAATCCAAAACATTCGAGCATCTGGAATAAAATAATTTGCTCGAATATAGGTCATGATTTTAGAGGAAAATGATTTTTTAGGAGATAAAAAACCAGCATTTGTTTTGACATTTTTCTTTTTTGAAAAAATAGAAGCAAGTTTATAAGGTTCCCAAATAGGCTGTTTTAAAACTTCAATATTTTCAGGAATATCTTGTTGAAGCGAATTATCAGTTAATGGATAATCTGGATTTTCAACGGTATAAATAATTGGTTCAATTCCAAAATCACGAAGATATTTTACGAATTTCAACCAACGTTGTACACCAGACCCTCCAGCTGGAGGCCAATAATAAGTGATAATTAAAGCTTTTTTCATGAATTTGATTCTTCTATACTTTTATATAAATCAATTAATTTCTCCGAAGTTTTCTCCCAACAAAATTCGTTCTCAATGAAATATTTTCCATTTTTTCCAAAAGACTTACAAAGCTCTGGATATTCATACATACTAATTACTCTTTCCGCAAAACTTTCTGGATTTTTCTCTTTATGAATTAAACCAGATTTTGTTCTTTCTACAAGTCTTTTCTGTGCTATTGCATCACTAACTAAAACTGGTTTTGAAAAACTCATATATTGAAATAATTTATTTGCATATGCTACATCGTGTTGAATATTTCGAATTAGCGGTGAAATACAAATATTACTAGCGATAATATAAGAAGGAAATAATTTTACATTTTGCCAACCTTGAAAATCTACAAATTCTTCAATTCCTAAATCGGCAACTTGTTGTTTTAAAACATAATCTGTTGTATTTGTACCAACAATAACCAATTTAATATTTGGAATGATCTCTTTCAGTTTTGGAATTGCAGCAATTGCTGTTTGTAATCCTCGTCGTAAACCTGTATCTCCAAGATAAAGTAATACAAAATCATTTCGATAACGATCTACAATTTCTTGCTCAATTACTGCTTTTTGGTAAAATGATTTTCGTACTGTATTTGGAACTAAAAGAATTTTAGAACTTGGAATTTTTACACGTTGTACAACTTCGTCAATAAACTCTTGTGAAACTGTAATAACTTTCGTCGCTTTTCGAATAAAAAGTTCTTCTTTCTGTTTCCATTTTGTTGGTGAAATAATATATTTTCCAGGAAATTTCTGTAAGTGAGGATAAAATTTCATCACTTCTGGCATATTATCATGTAAGTCTAAAACAGTTGGTAAATTCTTAGAATTTGCTCTAAAAACAGCCTCCGCAATTCGCATATCATGAATATGAATCGCATCTACGTTTGTTTCCTCTAAGAAATGAGCAATTTTTTTACTCATAATATTTGTGTAAAAAGGAACTGTATACGCTAACGCAGAAAGCTTGTAATTTAAAGTGGAAGAAACATATCTATAAACTTGAATTTTATTTATGATTTCATAATCCGGTTCATCATTATATTTAAGAGAAAATAAGCAAACTTCAAATCCATTTTTAATTAAAGAAATTGCTTCGTTTTCTACTCTTGGATCTGGAGGAAAAGTATTGTCCAGAATCATTCCAATCCTCATAAAATATTTATTTTTTTACCTACGACTTTGATAACAAATATAGGTAGAATATCATGAAATAACGAAATTTATATTGCATTGATTTAGATATAGAAACAAAAAAAGTTTTGAAATTATATATCTATAAAAGCGAGATTTTCTGATTTATTTTCTCAATTTCCAATTCTAATTGAATCGTTGTTCCAATTTCTTCGGATGATTTTATCTCTAATTTTGCATCCATTTTTTCACTTCGAATTCGCATATTTTTCAATCCATTTTTACGTTTTAATTCATCTATTTTAAAACCTTTTCCGTCGTCAATACAAGAAATTCTAATAAAATTTTTAGTTGTTTCTGCTAAAAAATAAACATTTTTTGCTTCGCTGTGTTTTAAAACATTGGTCATTGCTTCTTTAAAAATCAACATAATTTGTTTTACTAATGAAATCGAATCATAAGTGAAATTTGTTTCTTCAATTTTTGTATGAAAATCCATTTCTGAATCTTCAAATAAATTTTCTCCAAAATCTTTTAAATAGAAAAAAACTTCATTAAAAGTGTGGTTTTCTTCATTGAAAAGCCAAATCATATTTTTTACATTTTCATATAAATCAGAAGATTCTTCCTTAATTTTTTTTATTTTATTTCGATCTTTATTATTGTCAATTTCCTGTTCTAACATTGAAGAAAGAATTGAAATATTCGCAATTTTATTTCCTAATTCATCATGAAAATCTTGTGCTAAATTCTTACGAACTGAAGAAAGTTCTTCTTTTAATTCGATATTCTGATGAAACGATTTTTTAAGCTTTCTTTTTTTGTGATAATTTAATCCTAAAGCAATAAAAATAAATAAAAGTAAAACAGGAATTGCTTTAAAATAAATAGAAAAATCATTCTGAAATTCAAATTTTTCTCCATATTTCCAATCTCCAGAAATTTCTCGAAAACGAAATAAAATTTTATGCGATCCTGCTTCTAATTTTTTAAAATCAATTTTTGAAAGTTTATTATCAATTGAATTCCATTTTTTAGAATCATCTAATTGATATTGAATAATATAATCATGCTGATTTAAGAAGTTTATTTTTTTAAAATAGAATATATTTTTTTCTTGTTTTATAAACAAATCAAAATTGTTTTTTGGCTGAAATTCTTCGTCATTTTTATATACGAATAATCCTTTGTTTCCTGTAGCGTAAACCTTATTTTGATGAATTAAAATATTAGAAATAATGGAAGATTTTTGCAATGCATTTTCTCCAATTTCATATGTTTTTTCATTTTTAATAACATTTAATCCAGATTGATTTCCAACCCAAACAATTCCAAAAGAATCAATGGTAATATCATTGATATTATCATTTGCTAATCCTTCAATTTTTAAGATTTTTTCTTTTTCAATTTTAAAAAGTCCTTTTGTTGTAGCAATCCAAATTACATTTTCAGAAATAAAAAAATCCACATATTTTATCGTTTCTAAATCATAAAATTGATTCCATTGCTTTTTTATTTTTCTAGAATTTAAATCATAACAAACCAAACCTTCAAATTCATATAAAACATATAAAAAATTGCCTTCTTTTAAAACATGATTTATTCTTTTTTTTCGATTGTTAGACAATATTTGAATTTCTTTTCCGTCTTTTTGAATTGAAATTTGATTTTTTAAAATAACAATTTCATGATCTTTATGTTGAAAATAAAACGATTTGCTTTCTGCGTTTTGAATGATTAAGTTTTTATATTTTTTTCCTTTGTAAGAAATTTGTGAAGTAACAATAAGCTTTTGATTTTTAGCATCAATTTGAATTTTTTCTCCATTATAAGGCAAAGAAATTTTATCTAAAACAGCATCGTTTTTAAATTCATAAAGATTATTTGGAGAAATAATTAGAAATGAATTTTCATAAAAAAGAATTTCTTTTAATTCCTTCTCTGCAAAAACTTCTTTTCCAAAAAAATGATTTTTAGAGTTTTTAAAATAGAAAATTCCTTCTCCATAAGTGGAAATCCAAATATTATCATATTCATCAATCAAAAAGTCAGAAATCATACTTGAAATTCCGATTAAATTAGAAATATTAGAAAGCTTTTTAGAATCTAAATGATAGGAATATAATTTTCGTTCACCAGCTTCAATATCAAAAACTAAAAAGTAAAAGTGATTTTTATAAAACTGTAAATCGTAAATATTTTTATTTTTTAATAAATCAAAAGTAATTTGCTCTTTAATTTCGTTGTTTTCAACTTTTAAAATAGAATTTTTAGAAGACAAATAAATGGTTTCTTTAGATTTAAAAATTGAATGAATTGGTTGTTTAATTTTTGGAAAAAGTGGTGAAATTTTCTTCGTTTCTATATCAAATTGCAAAACTTTATCCAATTCATTTTCATGAAATTTATAATCTGCCAAAAGAATTACTTTTCCATCTAAAATAACTTCTTCTGTTTCCATATGTTGAAAATTTGTTCGTACAATGGTGTCTGTGAAATATTTATTTTCGTGTTTATAAAGATGAAAACGCTCAATTTTTTCTTTAGAATAATTGTATAAACTGAAGTTTGAATTGTAATTATTAATATAAATTAAAGAATCCGAAATTGGTTTAATTCCACTGATTTTTAAAGGTGTATTTTGAAGATTTCGAATCTTTTTTGATTTTATATTTAATTGATGTAAACCACTTCCCCAAGTGCAAAAAACAAGTGAATTTTCTTCGTTTTGAAAAAAATCAATTACATAATTGGAGCCATTTTTATTGTGAATATTTAGAAATGTATTTCCATCAAATTTTGAAATTCCATTGTCAGTTCCGATATAAATGAAACCCAAAGAATCTTTCATCATTTGATAAGTAATATCATGTGCTAAACCTTCTTTTACCGTATAATTTTTACTAAAATTAGTTTGAGAATTTACAGAAAAAATAAAGAAGAAAAAGCTTAAAAAAACAAGATGTTTTTGGAAAGAAGAATTAAAAGTTTGCATACTTATCAATTAAATCGTCTTTACTATTCACTTGCAATTTTTCATAAATATTTCTTGTATGTGTTTTAATTGTATTGATAGAAATATGCAATTCGTTTGCAATCGATTTTGATGTTTTTCCTTTTGCTAAAAGTCTTAAAACATCACTTTCTCTTGAAGAAAGCTCATTTGTCAAAGGATTTCTAAAGGAATTTACCACTTTTCTAGCAATGTTGCTGCTCATTGGCGAACCTCCATTTTTAGCATCAATTAAAGCTTCTAGAAGTTTTTTAGGAGAAGTATTTTTTGTTAAATATCCAATTGCGCCAAAACGTAAAGCATCAAAAATGAAATTCGAGTTTTCATGAACAGAAATCAAAATGATTAACAAGTTAGGAAAGTTTTTTTTCAAGATTTTGACACCTTCAATTCCGTTGGTTTTAGGTAGTTCAATATCCGACAAAACAATTTGAGCCTCTAATGATTTCATTTTAGAAAAAGCAGATTCGAAATCACCAAAAGTTCCCACAACTTCAAATCTTTCATCCGAATTAATAATATTTTCAAAACTTTCTAAAAGGATTTCATTGTCTTCAATTATAACTACTCTTGTCTTCATTTTCTAACAGATTTTATGAAAGCAAAGATATATTTTTTAGAATTTAAGAATTGCGATTTTATTAAAATAAATAAAAGAAAGACAATGAAAAAAGTTTCAGTTTCTATAAAAAATCACCCAAAAAGTATTAGAAAGGAAATGTTGATAGAAACTAATTTTGTCACAAAGAAAAAGAGAAGATTTTTTCTTTTTAAATTTTCTAAAAACTTAAATTTTACCAATTAAAATGAAAAAACAATTCCTGATAAGTAGTTTGATTTTTGCATTTATCGCTTGTAAAAATTCTTCCAAAACAGAAGATACAATTAAAGAAACAGAAGAAATAACTGAAGAATGTTGGATGGGAGCAAAAAAAGCAAATTGTGAATTGGTGAAAAGTTATGAAACAGCTAAAAGTTTGGCTTTAGAGTTTAAAATTGCAAAAATTGGTTCTGATTTTAGTTTTGAAAAAGCAATAAAATATAATGATTCTATTTTTTCTTTAGTAAAACCATTGGAGCAAGATTTATTAAAAATAAAAGAGATTATTGGGGAGAATAATTACGATTTATATTTTGGGAATTTTGTGAAATATCAGGAGAAAAATCAACTTTATAAGAAAAAACTTGCTGTGATTTCCAATATCAAATGGCAAGTAAAATTATTAAATTATAATCATAGAAGAGGCGATCGTGATATTCAAGTTTCTTTGGAAAATAATAATAATAATATTGGAATTGAACTATTCACTTTAAAAACTTCATTATTTGATCAAAACGATAAAAAAATATTTTATACAGAAAATGATGGAGTAGGAGCTTTCGGTTTTGTTCCGAATCCAAAAAGAGATTTTATTCCAGCCAATTATAAAGGAAAAAAAGAAGTGCCAATTCTTTTTGTAGAAGATGAGATTTTGTTGAAAAAAGCTGCAAGAGTTGAACAAGAAATAGTGGATGTAACATTTAAAAGTTTTGAATAAATGACTGAAAGAACTCTTACAAAAGATGAAATTATTCAAAATATTTCAGATGCGATAAATCCATTTTTAAAGGAAAATAAAGTGTATTATTCTTGTCCAATTATAACAAGTTATGGAACATCTGGAGGTTCATTTTTTATCTTAAAAAACGATGAAATTTGCTATGATATTGAAAATGAAACAGAAATAGAACAAGCAGAGAATTCTTTGGATTTTGACGAGAACCTTTTCGCTCTTTCTCAAACTTTTCCTGAGAATACAAAGATTCAATATCGATTTGAAAAAGATAAATTGCTACAAGTGAAAATCTATGATGTTCCTATGTTTTTAAAAGATATAGAAAGAGATTACTTACAAGACGCAAAAACATATGGATTTACTAAAAAAATAGAAGAAATTACTTTTTCTAAAAAAGGAAAAAAAATTAAGACGAGTATTTCTGAGACAATTATATATCCTGAGAAAACACATGAAGGAATAAGTAATTATTGTGATCAAAATATCCTTTGTTTGTATGAAATTTTAGAAACAAAAGTAAAGAAGTTGAAATTTATTTTTGATGGAGAAAAATTACAAGTTGAAGCTTCAGAAGCGTTGGAGAAATATGGTTTTGAAAAGATAAAAGAAAAAGTAGATTTTTCTGATTTTAATGCAAATGAAATAACTTCTATTTATGCTTATTTAGAATCTTTTGAAGAAGTGAAAATCGAAAAAGCTTTAGATGCTTTAAAAGATAATCCAGTTTTAAAATCGATTGCTGAATCACGATATATAGAATTTATAAAAGCAAGATTAAACAATAAAAATGCGACGATTTTCGATTTTTTAAAAGCAGCTCCAACCAAAGCTGAAATTTCTTTTTTTACTTCTAAAAACCGTTGGTTATCTTCAAATAATCAAACACAACTTTCTTTTACGTATTGTGATGAAGATGAATCGAAATTACTTGTTGATTTTATTGGAGCAATTGTGAAGAAAAACACAAGATTATTGAAGTTTTCAGCACAAGCAAAACTAACAATACGAGAAGAAGATTTAGAAGAAATTATTAGAGAACATGAAACGAATTTTCAAGAAAATTTACGAAAAGAAATTGAAAATTATAAAGAAAGTTGGTTTGGTGAAATTTGTAAACATTTACTAGAAATATCACAGATTGATCGGGTTTTATTTGAAAAAACGAGTTTTATAGAAGCAAATAATTCGATTGTTTTTAAAGAGTTTATGTTTTTCTTGATTTTAAAAAGCTATGAAACAGATATTGATTTCGATATTTTTCAATCGGACATTCCAACTTTTACCTATTTATTTTGGATGTTTCGAAATGTTCCAGAAACAAAATGGTCAAATGGTGAAGCTTTTTTACCAAAAAAATCAATGCTGAAATACAAAAGAACTGCACATTATAAACTTGGAGATGGTTCAAGTTGGCAATTAGAAGAAAGATAATCAATTAAAATAAATGCAAATGAAATTTTATGTTTTGATGTTATTTTTAATAATGACAACGATAAATTATGCACAAAGTTTTGAAACAGGATCTTATTTCGTTTCAGGAACAGGAATTAAAAAGCTAGAGATTTTAAAAAGAAAAAATGGAAGTTTAAAAGCTGAAATTAAAACCACAAACGGAAATAAAACAGCAATTTTTAAACCAATTGGCAATCATGAAAATCGATTTGAATCTAAGGAGAATCGATTGGTTTTGACAAAATATAAAGGTGTTTTAGCTCTTTTAGAATTGGATAAAAAAGGAATGATTTCGAATAAATTCGCTTTAGGATTAACTAAAAAAGAGTTGAAAAAAGGGAAAAAAGCTTTAGGAATTAAAAGTGGATTTATGGCAGAAATGAAGAGTTTGTCAAATAAAAAAGAAACCATTGAAAACTCAGAGTTTTTTGTGAAAAATCCAACTTCAAAATTTCATGAAGAAAATGTAGGTAAAATTGTTTTTTTCTCTGAAAAACCAGAAGTAGGAAAAGAAGATATATCAAAAATAAAAACAAAATTTAAAGTTGGTGATGAAATTTGGGCAGTTGCATATTTGCCACTTCCATTGAAAACAAAAGGATATTTATATGATTTGACAAATTCTTTTCAAGATGCTTATGGAGGAATGAATTATTGGGCTTGTATAGGAATGGATAAACATGAAAAAGATTTGTTACCAAAAGAAAATGAGATTTTTAATCAATGTACAGTAAAAGATTTGACGGAGAAAGATTTGGAGAAAAATTATGTTGTGTTTCAAATTTTGACAAATGATGTGGGAAATAATGAAATGAATGCTTTGGGAGCAGAGTTTTTATTAAAAAGAATGAGTGAGCGATTGGATAATGATACATATAAAATTCGAGTTGCATTGACAAATGGAGAAATGAAACAAAAAGAAGAATATTTTTCAGGTTATTTTCAGTTTGATGCTTCTGCTGGAACAGAAATTTATGGGAAAATGTCTAAAGAAATTACACAGAAAATTTTGGAATCGAAACCAGTTCCAACAGCAGTAAAAAAGGATGCGAATTTGGAAGCTGAAATGTTACAGCAAATTCGTTTATGGGCAAGAAATAAAAATTGGTCTGATGTAGATTTTAGAAAGGTAATTATCACTTTAGATTGGCAGATTTTAAAAGATGATTATGGGAATATAGAAGGGAAATATATAGAAGGAAATGTATTGTATAAAAGTGATGAAGGATGTGGACATAGAAATTTTGGATTTATAAGAAAATATCAAGGAGGTGGACAATATGATTCGTATTTAAAACAATATACAACAGGGCCAGTTGGCGCTTTAAGTTGTGATAAGGTAAAGTAATTTTTTTTAGAGTTTTTATTAAAATATTTGTTTCTCTTATTCTTAGAAATCTAGGTCTATACTTTTTAGTATAGGCTTTTTTTGTATTAAAATCACCCATTTTGGATGAAAAAGATGCGGTTGTTAGAAAGTAATTTTGCTAAAAATTAAATAAAAAAATCAAAAGATGAAAAAACTATTATTCTCATTATTTTTTATGCTAATATTGAAAATATCTGCGTGTAATGAGCCAACAAATCTGAATGTAATTAAAACCTACGCTACAGGTTTTGAAGTTGCTTTTCAAGGAGATGGAGACACAGAAGCATTTCAGTTAAGAGTTTTATTAGAAGCAGATTCGAGTCAAAAATTCTACACATTTAATAATTTTTCAAACATGATAAATGGAATTTTTAGTTTTCAGGATTCAAGTTTGCAGCCAAATACAAATTATATTATTCAAGTGCGTCAATGGTGTGGAAATAATGAAAATGTAAGTGATTGGGTAGAAGTTGTTTCAGAAACAAGCAATGTTTATCCATGTGAAGAGCCTACGATTACGGAGAATTTATATTCAAATATTACTACAAATAATGCAACAGTAAATATTGAATTTAATCCATCATGGAATGCTTTAGAATTTCATTTAAAAAATAATGACACAGGAGAAATTTTAATGTTGGGAAGTTCTACAACAGGAACTTTTGATTTAAGTAATTATATTTCCTTAGATCCAAATACAAATTATGGAATCAAATTTAGATCAGAATGTGGAGAGAATAATTTTGGAGTTTATAGTGAATGGACAAATTGGTATCAAAATTTTACTACAGAAGATGTTTGTATGCCACCAGCTGATTTCCAAATTGTAGAATCATTTACAAATGGTTTTTCTGTTTCTTTTGAAGAAGTAGGTTCTTTTCATTTAAATGTAATAGATCTTTCAGATAATTCAGTTGTGGGAAATTATGGAAATCACACAGATAATTTTGTAAATGGCGCTTTTACTTTTTCGAATAATGATATTCAGCCAGGAACAGAATATAAAATAAAAGTGGCGAAAAATTGTAATGGTTCTTACAGTGAACCTTCTGAAATTTTAGGAACGACAATTAGTAATTGTGAAACGCCAGTTGGAGTTACTTTTTCTGATATTACATCGAATTCTGCAACTGCAAATATGAATGCAACGATTTCTGTTTTGGGTTATGAATATAAATTATATAATAATATTACAGGAGAAATGGTTGAGCAATATGTTTTTGATTCTACAGAAGATTCGTTTACGATTCCTTCAAGTTTAAATACATTAGAATCATTTACAGAATATAGAATTAATATCAGAAGAACTTGTGCAACTTCAGAAAATAGTCTTTGGTCAGATGATTTCTATTTTACAACATCTGGAGCTTGCCAAATGCCAACATTTTTGTCTGTTGGAAATATTACACACAATTCTGCTTTTGTATCTTTTGATGCAAGTAACCCAACTTATGGATATGAATATAAATTATTCAAAACAGATACAAATGAATTAATCAAATATCAGTATGTAGAAACTTCCTTGAATAATTTCAATTTACCTTATGGCGGAGAAATGATAGAACCTAATACAAATTATTCTATTCAAGTGAGAAGACAATGCGCAATTCCTGATAATTTTAGTGAATGGACAGCTTTGTATTCTTTTACGACAGATGGTATACCTTGTCAAAAACCTTTAGAGATTTCGTTTTCGAATATTTCACATAATTCTGCTATGGTGAATTTAACTTTAGAAAATGAAGCTTCAAAATTCCATTATTATATTTATAAAAAAGAAACAGAAGAACAAGTAGAAGAAGTTGCAACAAATCATGGAAATACTTCATTTGAAATTCCTGTTTTTACCGAATTGGAAGCAAATACAACTTATCAATTTAAAATTCGTCAAAAATGTCAAAATGAAAATTGGAGTGATTTTACAGAATTATATGAATTTACAACTATTGATGCTTCGGTTGGAATAGAAGAAATAACGATTGATGGATTAACTATTTATCCAAATCCAGCAAATAATTTTGTAAAAATTTCTGCAAAAGAAGAAATTCAAAAGATTGAAATTATAGATGTTTTAGGAAAAAAAGTATTTTCTAAAAAAGGGAATATTTCCGAAGAAAAAATAGACATTTCTACATTGAAATCTGGAGTTTATTTTATTCAAATAACTTCAAATGAAAAAACGAATTTTGTACAGATTTTAAAGAATTAAAAAATAACTTAAAGAAAAATAGTTTTAAGCTTTTTTTCTGATACAATTTTTTATAATGTCTTTATGACAAAAAAAGCACTTCAATAAGAAGTGCTTTTTTATCAAATATTTTTAAGGATTTTATTCATTAAAAAAACTTACACTATGACAAGCCACAACTGCGGCTGTTTCAGTACGAAGTCTAGAATTTCCTAAGCTTACAGGTTTAAAGTTTTTCGAAATTGCCTTTTCAATTTCTTTGGTTGAAAAATCTCCTTCAGGTCCAATAAGAATTAAAGTATCTTTATTTTCTTTCAAAGAATTTTTCAATAAAACTTTTTCTGTTTCTTCACAATGGGCAATGAATTTTTGACTCTCAAAATCATTGTCTAAAAATTGACTTAACTTTATTGGATCATTTAATTTTGGAAGAGTATATTTCAAAGATTGCTTCATTGCAGAAAGAATAATTTTTTCCATTCTTTCTTTTTTAATCACTTTTCTTTCCGAATGATCACAGATAATTGGCGTAATTTCATCCACACCAATTTCTACAGCTTTTTCCAAAAACCATTCATAACGATCATTCAGTTTTGTTGGAGCAACAGCCAAATGTAAATGATAATTCCAAGTTTTTGGTTTTTCGATAATTTCTTCAATAGAAACCATGCAATGTTTATCATTTGCAAAAGTGATTTTACCAACAAAAAGAAAACCATTTCCATTTGTGATATATAATGTATCTCCTTCTTTTTTACGTAAAACACGAACAATATGCTTGCTTTCGTTTTTGTCGAACTCAAACTGCGTAGCATTTTGTTCTAATGTTTCATTATAAAATAACTGCATTATATCTCTTTTTTATACGTTCTTCTTCTTTTGTGTAACTCTGTATCAAAATTTTTCCAAAGAGCTTGTACACTAACGTTATCTTCTAATTCTGGGTTTGTTTCTAAATGTTTAATTCCCTTTTCAATGAAAGTTTTATAGAATTCATAGAAAATAATAGAAGTAACTCCTTTGCTTTGATATTCAGGTTTAATTCCAATTAAATAAAAAGCAGCTTTATCATTATTTTTTTGTGCGTTTAAAATGTGGAAAATTCCGAAAGGAAATAGTTTTCCATTTGCTTTTTGTAGAGCTTTCGAAAAAGAAGGCATTGTAATTCCAAAAGCAATTAGATTTCCATCTTTATCTGCCACACATTTGATAAAACTTGGATGAATAA
Source organism: Aureivirga marina (assembly GCF_015767265.1). Lineage (GTDB taxonomy): Bacteria > Bacteroidota > Bacteroidia > Flavobacteriales > Flavobacteriaceae > Aureivirga > Aureivirga marina. The sequence continues at coordinate 235,535 of NZ_JADPIB010000001.1, read as the reverse complement.
AACTGATATATTTTTTCTTGTAATGTTCAATTTGTGATTGTGCAATTGGAACATAAGTACTCAAGCTAGAATAAGTATCATTGATTAAACCAAACATTGCATCTACATAAGGAAGCACTTCTTTTGTCGATTTAAAATCAATTAGATTTAATTCTAATTTTTCAGAAATTAACTTAGAGAATCGTTCTAATTTTGGTGTCATGATATCTGTAACATCAAACTTAAACTCAATCCATTCTTCTGCTTTTTCAAAAGAAAGTTGTTCGAAATGTTCTTTGTAATATGGGAAATTATACCATGTTACCATCGTGTTTAATTCCTCATAACCTTTCACTAAAAGCCCAGCTTTATCTAAATTAGAAAAACCTACAGGACCTTCTATAAACTCTAAATTATTTTCTTTTCCTATTTCAGAAACTTTGTTTAAAAGTGCTTCTGTTACAGCAACATCATCAATGGCATCAAACCATCCAAAACGCATTTTCTTTTTCTCTTGTACTTTTACTTCTGTCCAATTGATAATTGCAGCGATTCTACCAACAATTTCTCCATTCTTTTCAGCTACAAAATAGCGAGCTTCAGCATTTTCAAAAACTGGATTTTTAGTTTTATCCAAGCTAGCTAATTCATCATTGATAATTGGCGGAACCCAATAAGCATTATTTTTATATAATTCGAAAGGAAATTTTACAAAATTCTTCATTTCCTTCTTCGTTTTCATTTCTTTAATAGTAATCATCGAAATAATCTAAATTTTTGCGAAGTTATTCAAAATACTATTATTAGTAAAACTTCATCAATTCAACATTCTTAAATCTACTTCTTTTTTTTCTTTTTCTTTTTATTTTTTCGTTTTTCTTTCTTTCGTGCACCCTTTCTTTTCGACTTTTCTCTTTCTCTTTCTTTTTTCTTTTTATCTTTTTCAGCTTGTCGCTGTTCTTTCTTTTTCTTTTTTGCTTCGTCTTTTTTCTTTTGTTCTTCTTCCTTTTTCTTTCTCTTTTCTTCTTCTTCTTTTGTTGGTTTCTTTTCTACGTGTTTATCCAAACGCCAAGCAGCACCTAAACCAATTGTGAAATTTGATCTATTTGTATCGAAATTAGATCTAACATATCCACCAAACTGTAAATTTTCATTAAACAAATAAGCTGCTCCTGTAGAAAATAATAATCTTCCCCCTTTTTTTCTAAAAACACCTTTATTTTCTATAAAATAAGACCATTTAAGATCAATAGCATAAGTCATTGCAATTACATAAAAATATTCTGCATTTTTCGAAGTAATTTTATCACCATATATGTTTGTAATTAAGTTTAATTTGTCATTAAATGTGTTTTGAAGTAAAATACCAATTCGGGGGCTAAGTGCATCTCCTTCTTCTTTAAATTTATTTGCGACAAAATTGGTGTTTAAACCAGCATAAATTCCAATGGAGGGAATCAATCTTGAAAAATCTGTACGAGTTAATTTTTTCCAACTTCGAATCTCTTCATAACGAATATTTTTATATTCTTTTTTATAAACTAAATATTTTGCTCCGATTACTAATTCTCTTAAACCAAACACATTATAATCATCCATATATTGTGTAGGGAATTTTACAGAAGAATGCTGTAAAGTCAGATTTAAATCAAATTCTAAATTCTCTAAAAAACGACCATAACGAACATAAATATTAGAACCAAAGCTATTGGTTTGCTGATAATTACTTTCTGCATAATTATCATAAAACAAATCACCTTCAACTTGTAAAACTTTTGTACCAACGGAATAGGGGCTTTCAGAACTTCCTGGAAACTTTGCATTAATAACCTCAGTGTACTGAGCATTAATTGTTTGTACAATAAATAATAAAAGTAACAAACAAATTTTTTTCATAAATGATGTTTTTTTATTGCGCCAAATATAAGATTTTATATACTTTAAACGGTTTAAGTTCGTTGCAAATTATTACTTTTGAAAATAAATTAAATATTATGATACAAGAAGCATCGGCAGTAGGAGTTGTGAAGGTCATCTTGATTATTATTGTTTTGTATTATGTAATAAAGGTGTTCAAGAGAATTTTCCTTCCAATTTTAGCTAAAAAAGCAATGGAAAAATTACAGGAAAAAATGCGTGAACAGGCTGGACATCCTAGACAACAAAGACACTATCAAGAACATAAAAAATCGAAAGTAGGAGAGACAACTATAGATAAGAAACCAAATAAAAAAGATAAAAAATTGAATGACGACTTCGGTGAATATGTAGATTACGAAGACGTGAAAGACTAAATTTTCTATGAGTACAAAACTAAAAAACTTTTTTCCGTCGATTATCGCAATCATTGTGTTTGTAATCGTTTCCCTGGCTTATTTTTATCCAGTTTTGAGAGGTGAAAAACTCTTCCAAAGTGATATACAACAATTCCAAGGAATGTCTAAAGAAATCTATGATTATAGAGCAAAATATGGTGAAGAACCGTACTGGACAAATTCGAATTTTGGAGGAATGCCTTCTTATCAATTAAGTACGTATTATCCGAATGATTATATTAAAAAATTAGATTCCGTTCTACGTTTTTTACCTCGTCCAGCAGATTATTTATTCCTTTATTTTCTTGGATTTTTTATTCTTTTATCTGCTTTAAAAGTCAATTACAAACTAGCAATTTTAGGAGCACTGTCCTTTGGATTTTCCACATATTTTATCATAATTCTTGGAGTTGGACACAATGCTAAGGCTCACGCTATTGCCTATATGCCAATGGTTTTGGCAGGAATTTTACTCGTTTTTAGGAATAAATTTTTACTCGGTTTTGTCGTAACTGCTTTGGCTATGGCATTGGAAATCAATGCAAGTCACCCACAAATGACTTACTATCTTTTATTTATGGTTCTTATAATGGGAATCGTTTATTTAGTGGATGCATTTAAAGATAATAAGCTTCCAAATTTTGTAAAACAAATCGGAATTTTAATTCCTGCGGTAATTATTGCTGTAGGAGTGAATGCAACAAGTCTTTTAGCAACCCAAGAATATGCGAAGTTTTCAACACGTTCTGCAAGTGAATTAACTGTGGATCCTGAAGGAAATCCTAAAGAAGCAAGTCAAGGTTTATCTAAAGAATATATTACACAATATAGTTACGGTAAATTAGAAACAATGGATTTATTTATTCCTCGATTTATGGGAGGAGCAAATAATGAAAATATTGGTGAAGATTCTAATTTATATAGTTTTTTAAGCCAAAGAATTGATCCAAGACAAGCTAAAGAATTTGCTGCAAACGCACCAACTTATTGGGGAAGTCAACCAATTGTTGCAGCGCCAGCTTATATTGGAGCTGTAATTATTTTCCTTTTTGTTTTAGGAATTTTTATGGTAGATGGAAGAATTAAATACTGGTTGGTTGCAACAAGTATTTTTTCTTTGATTTTGAGTTGGGGAAAGAATTTTGGGTTTGTAACAGATATTTTCATTGATTTTGTGCCATTATATGATAAATTTAGAGCAGTTTCATCAATTCAAGTTATCTTAGAATTAGCTGTTCCTCTTCTTGGAATTTTAGCTTTAAAAGAAATGTTTTCATCAGAAGTTTCTAAAGAAAGAAAACAAAAAGCTTTATTATATAGCGTTTATATTACTGGAGGAATCGCTTTATTTTTCACCTTATTTGGAACAAGTTTCTTTGCATTTGAAAGTGCATTAGACCAAAGATATGATCAAATGTTACCTGGATTTGCAGATGCTGTAATTTCAGATAGAAAAAGTATTTTCTTCCAAGATAGTGTTCGAACTTTAATTTTAGTTTTAATTGCAGCCGCAACACTTTGGTTCTTTGTGAAAGAAAAAATTGGAAAAAATATTGTTTACATCGTTTTCTTCGTAATTGTTTTATTTGATTTAGTAGGTGTAGATTCAAGATATGTAAATGAGCATGATTTCATTGCTGCAAGACAAGTTGAAAAACCTTTTCAACCTTCTGTTGTAGATAAAGAAATTTTAAAAGATAAATCTCATTTTAGAGTTGCGAATTTTATGGTAAATCCAATGAACGATGGAAGTACTTCTTATTTCCATAATTCGATTGGAGGATATCATGCAGCAAAACCTGGAAGATATCAAGAATTATTTGATTATCATATTTCAAAGAACAACGAACAAGTTCTGAATATGTTAAATACAAAATATATTATTTTCCCTTCAGAAGATGGTCGTCCACAAGTTCAAATTAATCCAAATGCAAACGGAAATGCTTGGTTTGTAGACAAAGTTGACTTTGTGAAAGATGCAAATGCAGAAATTTTAGCTTTAACAGATTTTAATTCAAAAACGACAGCAATTGTTGATGAAAGGTTTAAAAAAGATTTAGAAGGAATTCAAATCGTAAAAGACTCTACAGCGACAATTTCTTTGACAAAATACAAAGCGAACGAATTGATTTATGAATCAAATTCTACAAAACCTCAGGTAGCAATTTTCTCAGAAGTTTATTATAAAGATGGATGGAATGCTTATGTAGATGGACAAAAAACACCGATTTTTAGAGCAGATTATGTATTGAGAGGAATTGTAGTTCCTGAAGGAAAACATACGATAGAATTCAAGTTCGAACCGCAAGTTATCAAAACAGGAAATACAATTACATTAAGTTCTTATGCTTTATTAATTTTAATACCACTTGGTTGGTTTTTTGTTGAGAAAAGAAAGAAAAATTAATTGATGGTGTGGACCATTAATTTCAATATTTGTGAAAAGCTCTTTTTGTTTCTAGCCGAAACTAAAAGAGTTTTTTTATTAGATAAAATTATTTTTCCAGTGGATGCATTATAAGATTTTATGTGTTTTAAATTAACTAAAGAAGAACGATGAATTCTATAAAACATATGTTCTTTTAAAATTTCTTCATTCTTTTTTAAGTTAGTAGAACTGATGTGAGTTTTTCCATTTGCTATGTGAAATTTGGTATAACTTCCATCAGCTTCGCAATACAAAATATCTCCAATTTGCTGAATTTCAAATCCGCCATTTACAGGAAGAGAAATTACATTTTTTGATTCAATTTGTTGTTTAAAACTTAAGTATTTTTCTAAATCAAAGGCTGTTTTTCGGTATAAATAATTGTCAATAACTGTTTTAAATTTTTCTTGATCAATTGGTTTATTTAAGTAATAAAATGCAAAATAGTCTAAGGCTTTTTCTTTATAATTTTTTAAGCCTGTAGTAAAAATTACTTCAAAAGACATTTTATTTTTTACATTATCTAAAAGCTCAAAACCAGTTCCGTCTTTTAATTGAATATCTAAAAAAATTAAATCAGGTTTTAAGTCTTCGATTAATAAAATTCCATTTGAAATCGTATCACTTTCTGCTAGAATTTCAATTCTGTCAGAAAAATGATTTTTGATTAAATTGCTGAGATGATTCACGGCGTGTTTCTCATCTTCAATAATAATAGACTTAATCATGTTTTATGTATTATATTGTGAGGTAAGGTATTCTGAGGGTAACTTGCGTTCCCTTTAATTTTTGATTTTTATCATAAATATTTGTGATGTTAATTAAATTTTCGTTTTTCGGGCAATCATTAATGATTTTTAATCGCTCATTGATATTTTGAAGTGAAATTCCTTTTCTTTTATTAAAAAAATTCATCCCGATTCCATTGTCTTTTATTTTACAAATTAGAAAATTGTTTTTTTGTGCTTCAAATGAAATATCAATCTTTCCATTTTCTGGATTTGATTGCATTCCATGAATGATAGAATTTTCAATTAAAGGCTGTAAAATAAGTGGAGGAACTGTGATATCGAATAAATCATGTTTGATTAATTCTTCGGTATTTATTTTATAAGAAAATGCATGGTTGTGACGGATTAATTTTAAATCTAAATAAAGTTGGACGATTTTTAATTCTCGGCTTAATGTAATCAAATTTGACTTTGTAGATTGTAGAATTAAATTCGTTAAATCTGAAAATTTTTGTAAATAATGAATTGCTTCTCTTTTATTTCCATCTTCGATTAATTCTTGAATACAAGACAATAAATTATTGATAAAATGAGGATTCATTTGTGCATTTAAAGCTTGAAATTTTAAGCTATTTAATTTATTTCGAATCAAGATTTTTTTTCTGTTATGATTGTAAAAATAAAGAGCCACAAATAAAATTATACTTCCAACCGCAATGATAAAAGGATAACTTAAATAAAAAGGTTTTTTAATTTTAAAAGCTAATTGTACAATTTTAGTACTAGGAAGTTCACTTTTTGAAATAGCATAAACTTCAAACGTATATTTTCCTGGAGACAAAGCAGGGTAACGAATTTTACTTGAGCTTGTTTCTCGCCATTCATTTTCCAAGCCTAAAAGACGATATTTATATGTGATATTTCCTAAACTATAAAATGAAATTCCTGAAAAATCAAACTCAAAATCGTTTTGATCGAAATTATAAATTTGTTCTGTTTCGAAATCTGTTTCATAATTATTGACCAAAACTTTGTTTAAATGTATTTTAGGCGGAAATTTATTTTGTTCTGGTGTATCAATATTCAAAACACTAAATCCTTCTCCTGTAGCAACATAAAGTTTGTCTTTTGAAATGTAGGTTTTTCGAACATTATTACAATTTAACCCTTCAGAAACAGTGAAATGTTTCACAGATGAAAGATTTAAATTAGAGTCTAAATTTACTTTGTTAATTCCGTTGTTTGTAGAAACCCAAATATTCTTATTTTCATCGACATAAATAGATTTAATAAAGTTATTTACCAAACCTTTATCTTTATCAATGTATTTTATTTTTTCCTTTGTTAAAAGAGCAAAACCACATGAATTCGTTCCAATTATAATCGTAGAATCATTGTATTTCTGAATGTTTGTAATATTACTTGTTTTACGTTTATTAATCAATTCTCCTTTGTCATTAAACAAACTAAAATAAGAAGTTCCACCAATCCAAATAGAATCTTTATTGTGTGCATAAATAGAAGTACTTCGACCTTTTTTGAAAATTTCCATTTTTTTGGATTTCAAATGAAAAGCTCCAACACCATATGTATGTGAAGTATAACAAACATCATTTAAAAAAGATGCATCTTTGATATTTGAAAGTTTACTATAACCTTTTGTGACATCTAAAATTTTCTCAATTTTTCTATTTTTAAATAAAGTATCTGCTTTGTAAATTGAATGCTCACAAATGAAATAAATATCGTTTTTATATTTTTTAATTTGTTGTACTTTATTCTTAATTTTTAAATCGTCTAAATCTACTTCTTTGACAATTTTAAAATTTGTTGTATCTAAAATTTGAATGATACCACTTTCTGTTCCTAAAGCTAAAAATTTATGAAAAGTTGCAATACTATGTAAATTTTGTTTTGCAATATCTTTAAAACGAATTAAGGAAGACTCTGGGTTTGTAACCAAAAGAACACCATTTGCTTTTGTTCCAATCCAAATGTTTCCTTCATTATCTTGGTATGATTTTGTAGTTTGATCTTCTTCTAAATATTTTACTTTTTGAAAAGTTGCTTTATCAATTATAGCAACACCTTCCATAATATTTGTAATCCAATATTTGGAATTTGTTTCTCTTAATTTAAAAAGATGAAATCCTTTTTGTCTTTTATCAATATCCTCTTGAATTGTTTGAAAAACCTTTTGTGAATTTTGATCAAAATCGGTTAATAATGCAGCTTTTTTATCTTGTAGTTTTTTAAAGCTATATTCTTTAATATTTTTAAATTTTTCACTTTTCCAGTAGTGGTGATTTTTTGAAATATTTAGAGAAACAACAGAGTCTCTTCTTGCAGTTGCTAATAAAACATCATCATTTTTATTTTCGATGAAATACATTTTATTTCCAACTTTATTATGAAAGATTTCTTCTGAATAAACTTCTCTTACAATTCCATCAGAAGAAAGTTTTTTTATTCCTTCATCAAATTCTGCAAACCAAATATTTCCTTGACTATCTTCGAACATATCACAAATAAATTCCGAAAAAACCAATTGTTTACAGATGTCATTATTTCTAGAATTATAAAAACAACCGTCTTGGTAATATCCAACTTTTCCATTGAATCCAATCAGCCAAATTTTATTATAAGAATCTTTATAGAAATATAAAATTTCATTGTCAGGAAGTCCGTCATCAATAGTATAATTGACAAATTTTTTACCATCAAATTTACTTAATCCATAATCTGTAGCAAGTAAAATAAAGCCATTCTCATCTTGTACAATATCATATACAGTATTACTTGATAAGCCGTTGTTTGTCGTGTACTTTGTAATGCCTGATATTTGAGAAAACCCCATCTTACTTACACAAAAGAGTAAGGTAATGATGCTGTATAATAACGTTTTCATTTGGTTTGATTATAATTCCTTATAAATCGTATTTGTTGCAATTTTTTGTTTGGACTAATATTATTTTCAGCCTTTAACTTTCCCCATATTTCACATTTTAAAAATAAAATTAGCTAGATATACCCTTAAGGAAAACCAAATATACTAAAACATTGCTTTATATTTAACAAACTAGAAAATAAAATTAAATATATCGTTCTTATAAATTGATTTTAATGAATTATTGATATTATTTTAACTAAAATGAGATGTTAGTGATTTGGAAGAGTTATAAAAATTACTCTTTTTTAAATCTGAAAAAAATCCTCTATATTCACATCAAATTAATTAAGGCACACTTATACACGTTAAAATGAAAATTATAAAAACTTCTTTGGCAATTTTAGCTATTTCTTTGGCGATAACTTCTTGTCAAAATACTGCTGACTCTAAGAAAGATAAAACAACTTTTACAGAAGTTGAAATGAAACAAGAATCAGAGAAATTAAATAATTTCTTTGCAAAAGTAACAGAAGAAAGAATCAAAAAAAGTCCAATGATGCAAACGCGTCTGGGGAAAAAAGATGATTATGATAAATGGGATGATATTTCTTTGAAAGCTAAAGCAGATGAGGTAGAATTATCTAAAAACTATCTAACTTGGTTAAAAGATTCTATTTCTGTGAATGCTTTAGATAAAAAATCGAAATTAAGTTATGATTTATTCAAACAAAGATTAGAAAATACAATTGAAGATCATAAATACGAATTATATCATTATCCGTTAAATCAAATGCATGGAATGCAAGCTGAAATTCCTGCATTTTTGATTAATATGCATCAAGTTTCTGATGTTTCCGATTTAAAAGCATATATTAAAAGATTAGGGAATATGAAACCTTTATTTGATCAATTGATTGAAAATTTAAAGGCAAGTCATGAAAAAGGAATAAAAATTCCAAAGTTTGTTTTTGAGAAAGTAATTAGAGATTCTAAAAATGTAATAACTGGACAACCTTTTACAGATTCTAAAGAAAATAGTGTTCTTTATGAAGATTTTTTAAAGAAATTAAATTCATTAGATTTATCAGAAGAAGATAAGAAACCTTTGATCAAAGTTGCAAAGAAGAATTTAGAACAAGTAAAAGTTGCTTATGTTAATTTAATTGAATTCTTAAATCATGAAGAAAGTACAGCAACAACAGATGATGGAGCTTGGAAATTTCCAAATGGACAAGAATTTTATGCAAATGCTTTACAAAGAACGACTACAACAGATCTTTCCGCTAAAGAAATTCATGAAATTGGTTTAAATGAAGTAAAAAGAATTCATGGAGAAATGAATGTAATTAAAGAAAAAGTTGGTTTCAAAGGAAGCTTACAAGAATTCTTTAAATTCATGAAAAATGATCCACAATTCTATTATCCTGAGACTAAAAAAGGGAAAGAGGATTATGTAACAGATGCTACAAAAATCATCAATACGATGAAAGGTCGTTTGGATGAATTATTTATCACAAAACCAAAAGCAGATTTAGTTACAAAACCTGTTGAAGCCTTTAGAGAAAAATCAGCTGGAAAAGCATTCTATCAAAGAGGTTCTATGGATGGTAAACGTCCAGGAACATATTATGCAAATACATATGATATGAAAAGCATGCCATCATATCAAATGGAAGCTTTAGCATATCACGAAGGGATTCCAGGACATCATATGCAAATTTCAATTGCGCAAGAATTAGATGGAATTCCAATGTTTAGAAAACTAGGAGGATACACTGCATATGTAGAAGGTTGGGCTTTATATTGTGAAAATATTCCAAAAGAATTAGGTTTTTATAAAGATCCATATTCTGATTTTGGACGTCTTGCAATGGAACTTTGGAGAGCATGTCGTTTGGTTGTTGATACAGGAATTCATGAAATGAAATGGACACGTCAAGAAGGAATTGATTTCTATGAAAATAATACGCCAAATAGCTCAGCAGATTGTATCAAAATGGTTGATAGACACATTGTAATGCCATCACAAGCAACAGCGTATAAAATTGGGATGTTGAAAATTATGGAATTAAGAGAAAAATCAAAAAATCAGTTAGGTGATAAATTTGATATTCGTGAGTTCCATGAAGTTGTTCTTTCTAATGGACCAGTTCCTCTAAATATTTTAGAAGATTTAGTTGATGAATATATTCAAGGAAAAAATCCAAATAGTTAATTAGATAAAACAAAAAAGCGATTGAATTTTCAATCGCTTTTTTTATTATTTATGTGTTTTTTCTAGTAGATAAAAATCGGTTAAAACCATTGCTGCCATTGCTTCTACAATTGGAATTGCTCTAGGGACAACACAAGGATCATGTCTTCCTTTTCCCATCATTTTTACTAAATTTCCTTCTTTATCAATTGTATCTTGTTCTTGCATTATTGTTGCAACAGGTTTAAATGCAACTTTAAAGAAAATATCCATTCCATTACTAATTCCTCCTTGAATTCCTCCAGAATAGTTCGTTTTTGTAGAACCATCTGCATTGAACAAATCATTATGTTCACTTCCTTTTAATTCAGTTCCTTCAAAACCACTTCCAAAAGCAAATCCTTTTACGGCATTAATTCCTAACATTGCTTTTCCAAGTTGTGCATGTAATTTATTAAAAATAGGTTCTCCTAATCCAATTGGAACATTTTGAATTACACACTCTACAATTCCTCCAATTGTATCACCTTCTTTTCGAATTTGTTGAATGTAAGAAATCATTTCTTCTGCTTTTTCAAGATCTGGACAACGAACTATATTTTTTTCAATTTGTGAAAAATCTACTTCTTGATAAGTTTTGTTTAAGTGAATTTTCCCAACAGAAGCAGTGTAAGCCGTAATTTTTATTTGTGAAATTACTTGTTTTGCAATTGCTCCTGCAACCACCCAATTTGCAGTTTCTCTTGCTGAGGTTCTTCCTCCTCCACGATAATCTCGATTTCCATATTTTTGAGAATAAGTAAAATCTGCATGTGAAGGTCGAAATTGATCTTTTATATGCGAATAATCATGCGATTTCTGATTTTGATTTTTGATGATAAATCCAATAGAAGCCCCAGTAGTTTTTCCTTCAAAAATTCCTGATAAAAATTGTACTTCGTCTGGTTCTTTTCTTTGGGTTACAATTTTTGATTGACCAGGTTTTCTTCTGTCTAATTCTTTTTGAATTGCTTCTAAATCTAATTCAATTCCAGAAGGACATCCATCAATAATTCCGCCAATTGCTTCTCCATGTGATTCCCCAAAAGAAGTCAATCTAAAAATTTCTCCAAACGAGTTACTTGCCATTTTATTTATTGTTTTTGCAAAAATACGAAAGTATTTTCGATTGCTTTTTAAATTTTCATGTTCTAAAAAATAGATTTTACTTAAAGAAGTGGTATGGTAGAATTCTTTCTCATATTTTTTAAATTAATAACAAAAAGATTATCAATTACTTAAATTTTTTAAGGTGAAAAACTTAAAAAAATATCAAAAAAAACATTGCAAAAATGAGAAAACCCTTTATATTTGCAATCGCAATCAGGAAATGATTGTACCTGGAGAAATGGCAGAGTGGTCGAATGCGGTGGTCTTGAAAACCATTGACTGTAACAGGTCCGGGGGTTCGAATCCCTCTTTCTCCGCAAACAAAACCTCAAACATTATGTTTGAGGTTTTTCTTTTTTATAATATTCCATTTTCTTTTTAACTTTATTCAAAACTTGAATAAAAAACTGATGAAAGAAAAAATCGCAACCTATCTTTTTCCATTATTATTTATCATCTTCTCTTTTATTTTACCAAAAAATGAAGCGCATCCAATGATTTTACCGATGTTGGGAATTCTAATTTGGGTTGTAGGTTGGTGGATTACCGATGTGATTCCAATTGGAATTACTTCTTTATTGCCAATTATTCTTTTTCCTTTAACAGGAATCGCAAGTTCTAAATTGATTGCTGGATTTTATATTAATGAAATTATATTTCTTTTTATGGGTGGATTTATCATGGCACTCGCTCTTGAAAAATGGGATGTTCATAAAAGAATCGCTTTAAAAGCATTGATTTTATTTGGGAAAAGCCCAACGAAAATTATCATTGGATTTATGCTAATTTGTGCTTTTCTTTCTATGTGGATTTCCAATACAGCAACCACTCTTTTAATGTTGCCAATTGCAATGTCTGTTAATTCACACTTAAAAGAAATCTATGGAAAAGACAAATTGAAAAAGTTTCACATTGCTTTATTTTTAGGAATTGCTTATGCTTGTTCAATTGGCGGAATTGCAACTTTAATTGGAACTCCTCCAAATTTAGTTTTTACAAAAATTTTCTCTGATACTTTTCCGATGCATTCGGAAGTTTCTTTTAGTAAATGGTTTTTCTTTTCCTTTCCTATTTCATTTGTAATGTTACTTTTAGCAATGATTGTTTTGATAAAATTATTTGTTCCTAAACTTCCAAAAAAGAAAACTAATAAAGATTTTTTTGAAAATGCTTATAAAAAATTAGGGAAAATTACTTTTGAGCAAAAAGTTGTTTTGATTTTATTTGTTCTTTTTGCTGTCTTATTAATTTTTAGATCTGATATTGAATTTGGAAAAATTATTATTCCCGGTTGGGAACGAATTTTGACATATCCTGAATTGATTTCAGATGCAATGATTGCGCTTTTAGTTGTTTCTTTTTTATATGTAATTCCTACAAAAAAAGATAAAAAACAAAAATTGATGGACTGGAAAACTACTGTTGGAATTCCTTGGGAAATTTTATTTCTTTTTGGTGGAGGTTTTGCGCTTGCAAATGGATTTCAACTTTCAGGTTTATTAGATTGGTTAAGTATTCAAATGCAAGTTTTACAAGGATTTCCAACTTTTTTAATGTTACTAATGATTTCATTATTCATGACTTTTATTACTGAATTTACTTCCAATACAGCTTCTACACAAGCACTTTTACCAGTTGTTGCGGCGCTCGCAATTTCACTTAATATTCATCCACTTTTAGTAATGTTACCTTTGACAATTAGCGCTTCTTTAGCATTTATGTTTCCTGTTGCAACACCACCAAATGCGATTGTTTTTAGTACAAAACAATTTAAAATGAAATCAATGTTAATTCCTGGTTTTATTCTGAATTTATTAGGGACTTTGGTTGTAAGTTTAATTACATATTATTGGGGAAGTTTGCTTTTTGATTTTGGGTTTTAAAAAAAGCTTAAACATAAGTTTAAGCTTTTTAAGAGTTTTATTTCAGTTGTTTTACAAGTTCTTTTGCTAAATCTTTGGAGGAAGCTGGATTTTGACCAGTTACAAGATTTTCATCTACTACAACGTAACTTTCCCAATTTGGTCCATTTGAATAAATACCTCCTCGAAAAATCATACTATCCTCAATTAAAAAAGGAACAACTTCTACAAGTTTTAAAGCAATTTCTTCTGCATTCGAAAAGGCAGTTACTTTTCTTCCTTTTACTAAAGGTTTTCCTTCTTTTGTTTTTGGTCTACGCAACACAGCAGGTCCATGACAAACAAATCCCATCGGTTTTTTTGCATTGTTGAAATCTTCAATCAATTTTATCGAATTTTCATTTTCCACCAAATCCCAAATCAATCCATGTCCACCAGGATAAAAAATAGCATCAAAATCTTTTTCATTCATATCTGCTAATTTTTTAGTGTTCAATAAATTTTCTTGTAAAGTGACATCACGATGGAACCTTTCCACATCTTTTGTAACAGCTTCTGGTTCATTACTTCTTGGATCAAAAGGAACAAATCCACCTTTTGGAGAAGCTAATGTTACTTCAAAACCATTATCGATAAATTCATAATAAGGAGCTGCAAATTCTTCAATCCAATAGCCAGTTTTTTCTCCAGTTTCTCCTAATTTGGAGTTGTTTGTGATTACGATTAAAACTTTTTTTGCTTCCACTTTTTGTTCTTTTTTAAGATTACTTTTCATATCACAACTAATTGCAAATGAAGTAAGTAAAGTGAAAAGTAAAGTTACAATATTTATTTTCATGTTTTTAAAGTTTAAAGTATTTTTAAGACTATAAAAATGATAGTTACAAAATTAATGGTTGTTTTGTATGTTTGCAATAACTATCCAAAAGGATAGTAGATAAATTATGAAGTTAAAGTGTGATTCTGAGCTGATTAAATTAAATGAAAAATTATATCCTTGTAGCACAAGTGTTACGATGGATTTTATTGGAGGAAAATGGAAAACAGTGATTTTGTATCATTTAAAAGATGGAAGTAAACGTTATCATGAATTGCGTAAATCAATGCCAATTGTTACAGAAAGGACTTTAAGCTTACAATTAAAACAATTGGAAAAAGACAAAATTATTAAAAGAAAAGTTTATACTTCTAAACCTCCATTAAAAGTGGAATATTCTTTAACTGAATTTGGAAAAACTTTAATTCCTGTTTTAGAAGTAATTTCAGAATGGGGAAATCGGATTTGTGAAGAAAAGGCAGAAATTGTTAAAGTGTCGAAATAAATATTTTTCTACAAAAAACGAATTTATTTAAATTATACTAATTACAAATTTTAATCGTTTAATTACTTTCACTTATTAAAAATTATAAGAGAAAAAGTGATAAAATATTAAATAAAAAAAGAATTCTTTAAGAATATTTAAATATTTAATGTTAGAAAAAGATAGTAAATTTGTGAAATGGAAAAAGATTTAAGCAACTACCGAAAATCCTACGAGAAAAGTGAGCTTTTGGAAGATAACATTCCAGAGTTCCCAATGGAATTATTTAAGAAATGGTTCCATGAAGCTGAAGAATCTGAAACAGAAGAAGAGGCAAATGCTATGACAATTTCTACAATAGGTTTAGATGGTTTTCCAAAATCCAGAATTGTTTTATTAAAAAGATTTACTTGGGAAGGCTTTATATTTTATACAAATTATAATAGCGATAAAGGAAAAGCAATTGAAAATAACCCAAATGTTTGTTTGTCTTTTTTCTGGCATGGAATGGAACGTCAGATAATTATTAAAGGAAAAGCCGAAAAATTAGCAGAAAATCTTTCAGATGGTTATTTCGAATCAAGACCAGAAGGAAGTAAACTTGGAGCTTGGGCTTCAGATCAAAGTACACCAGTTCCTTCTAGAGAATATTTAGATCACCGTTTAGAAGAATTTGAAGAAAAATATAAAAATAAAGAAATTCCTCGCCCGTCACATTGGGGAGGATATTTAATAAGACCTATATCTGTTGAGTTTTGGCAGGGAAGAGCTAATAGAATGCACGATAGAATATTGTATACAGAATTAGAAAATTACGACTGGAAAAAAGAACGATTAGCTCCTTAACTTTTTAACTTAGAAACCAATGAAAACACTTTATATCGTACGTCACGCAAAATCATCATGGGAATATGAAGGAATTAAAGACATTGATAGACCTTTGAAAAAAAGAGGAATTAACGATGCATATTTAATGTCTAAAATTTTAAATGAAAAAGTTCCTAGACCTGATGTTTTTGTTTCAAGTAGTGCAAATAGAGCTTTACACACAGGGATTATTTTTTGTAGCACCTTTGGATATCCTTTAGCAAATTTAAAGATTAATAAATCACTTTATAGTTTTAGTGATGGTTATTTAATCAAAACCATAAGAGCTTTAGATGATGCTTTTGATTCTGCAATTGTTTTTAGTCATAATCATGGAATAAATGATTTTGTAAATGATTTTGGAAATAAAAGTATTGATAATGTTCCAACTTGTGGAATTGTAGGAATCCGCTTTAAAATTGATCATTGGAAAAATATAAAGAAAGGAAATACATTTTTAACAGAATTTCCGAAGCATTATAAGAATAAATAAAAAATAGAATACCTTGGAGATAAAAAAATATGCAGCGATTGATATTGGTTCGAATGCTATTAGGCTATTAATTTCGAATGTAATTGAAGATGATGGTTATCCAACAAGTTTTAAAAAGTCATCTTTGGTCAGAGTTCCTATTCGTTTAGGTGCTGATACTTTTACATCTGGAGTTATTTCTGAAGAGAACAAACAACGAATGCTTGATGCTATGAACGCATTTAAATTATTGATGAATGTTCATGGTGTTGTAAAATATAAAGCTTGTGCAACTTCTGCAATGCGTGAAGCTAGTAATGGTTTTGAAGTAGCAGATGAAATTTTAGAAAAAGCAAAAATTAAAATTGATATCATTGACGGAAAAGAGGAAGCCGCTATCATTTTTTCTACAGATGTTACAGAATATATAGAAAATGATAAGTCTTACCTTTATGTTGATGTTGGTGGAGGAAGTACAGAATTTACCATTTTCTCAGAAGGAAAAATTGTAAACTCGAAATCTTTTAAAATTGGAACAGTTCGTCTTTTAAGTCCTGAACAAGAATTAAAACCAATTTGGAAATCCATGGAAAAATGGATTAAGAAAAATACGAAAGATTTAGAGAAATTAAGCGTAATTGGTTCTGGTGGAAATATTAATAAAATCCACAAAATGTCTGGAAGAACTCCAGGAAAACCTCTTTCTTATATTTATATGAACGCGCAATATCATTTCTTGAAAGAATTAAGTTATTCTGAGAGAATCTCAGAATTAGGTTTAAATCCTGATCGTGCGGATGTAATTATTCCAGCGATAAAAATTTATCTTTCTGCAATGAAATGGGGAAATGCCCGAAAAATATTTGTTCCTAAAATCGGTCTTTCCGATGGAATTATTAAAGGATTACACTCGAAGAAGTTATAAAAAAACAAAAAGACTATTCCCATCATGAAGAATAGTCTTTTTTATAAAAATCAAATTCAAATTTCTTGTTCGTCAACCCAAAAAATCATCTCATCTTTGATTTCCCCCTTTTTATCTTCGTATAGTTTGAATTGTTCTGGAGAAAGAATTTTTTCTAATTTTTCATCATAATCTGCTTTTACAACTTTTAATTTTCTTGGAATTTTAAATCTTGAAGTATTTTGAAAAATTTCTTTTCTTTTTTTACTAGATTCTAGATTTATTTCTTGTACTTTCACTTCTTGTTCGTCCGTTAAATCTAACTTTTTATCCATAATTTCTGTACGTTGTTTTGCAACGTCTTCTGCTGGAAGTTTTTTCATTTTTTCAAGTGTAGACTGACCAAAACTAAATGTTGTAACCAAAAGAATTAATCCTGTAAATATTGCTTTTTTAAAATTCATTTTTTTCAGTTTTAAATTTCAAAAATAGAAGGGAAGAAATAGTTTTAAAAGCTTTTTAGACCAAAACGGAAATTGTCTAGACGAATCTTTAAAATCTTCTTTTTAATTAATAAAAATACAATTTGTAATTTTGCCTCGAATATGATTTTAACTTATGAATTTTCAAAAACAAATCTTTAAAAAACTAGATGTTTCTTCTGATTTAATTCCAGAAAAATTTACATTTCCTTTTTATTATGAACCGCATGAATTGGCAAAAAAAGCAGCTGAAGATTTACAAAAATATTTGGAAAATCAAACAGATTTTGTGCATCATTTTGGATTTAATTCTTCTTTAGATGGAAAAGCTACAGGAAAAATGTTTGGAGTTTTAGTTGTAGAAAATCAACAAAAGGAAATCGGGTATATCAGTGCGTTTTCTGGAAAATTAGCTGGTTCTAATTCACATTTTAAATTTGTTCCACCTGTTTTTAACATGTTGGAAAATGATGGTTTTTTTAAGAAAGAAGAATTGGTGATTACTGAATTAAATAAAGAAATCGAAAAATTAGAGAATGCTCCTTTTTATTTAAAAATAAAAGAAGAATTTAAACAAGTTTTAAAGAAAGAAAATCAAGAAATAGAGTTTGCAAAAACAAAACTTAAAGAAGGAAAAAAGCATCGAAAAGAAATAAGAAATAAAGCAAAAGAAGAACTTTCAACGAATGATTTAGAAAAACTAATCGAAAAATTGAATAGAGAAAGTCAATTGGCGAAAATTACTTATAAAAAACTTGTAAAAAGCTGGTCTGATAAAGTTTCTATAATTAAAGAGAAAATAGAAGTTTTAGAAAAAGAAATTTTAGATTTAAAACAACTTCGAAAACAGAAATCCGCCGAATTACAAAAACAACTTTTTGAGAATTATACTTTTTTAAATATTGCTAAAAAAGAAAAAAGTTTACAAGCGATTTTTCAAGAAACAAATTTAAAAATTCCACCAGCAGGAGCAGGAGAATGTGCAGCTCCGAAATTATTACAATTTGCATTTTTACATGATTTAAAACCAATTGTAATGGCAGAATTTTGGTGGGGAAAATCGCCTAAAACTGAAATAAGAAACCATAAACAATTTTATCCAGCTTGTCGAGGAAAATGTGAACCTATTTTATCTCATATGTTAGAAGGAATGCAAGTTGCTGAAAATCCATTTTTGGAAAATCAGCTAACAATTGAAGAATTAGAAGTGGTTTTTGAAGATGCTCATTTATTGGTAATTCATAAACCTGCTGGATTTCTTTCTGTTCCTGGGAAAACAAGTTTAGAGTCTGTTTTTACAAAAATTCAAAAAAAATATCCAAAAGCAACAGGACCTTTATTGGTTCATCGTTTGGATATGGCAACTTCTGGATTGCTATTGATTGCGAAAACAAAAGAAATCCATAAAGAGTTGCAGCAGCAATTTTTAAAAAAAATAGTGCGTAAGCGTTATGTTGCTTTATTGGATGGTGTAGTTACTGAAAATAAAGGAATTATTGATTTACCATTACGAGTGGATTTGGAAGATCGTCCGAGACAATTAGTTTGTTTTGAACATGGAAAATCGGCAAGAACTGAGTGGGAAGTTTTAGAAAGAAAAGATGGGAAAACTAGAATTCATTTTTTTCCAATTACAGGAAGAACACATCAATTGCGAGTTCATGCAGCACATTTGAAAGGATTAAATTGTGCAATTATTGGTGATGAATTATATGGAAAACGAGCGAATCGATTGCATTTACATGCAGAAGTTTTGGAGTTTGTTCATCCAATTTCTAAAGAAAAAATAATTGTTAAAAATGAAGCAGAATTTTAAAATAAGATTTCTTTAATACAAAAAACAAAAGCTTATGATTAACTTAAAGAATCAAAATGTTTTAAGATGCGTAAGTTTTTATTTATTCTATTTGTTTTAATTATTTCTTGTAATGAAGATGAGGGAATTTCAATTCCAGATCCGAAAGAAGATCCAGAATTTGGAAGTAAAGAAACTGTGATTACAGGTTTGCAAAATCCTTATGGAATAGCTTTTTATAATAATGAATTATATGTTTCGCAATTGAGCAGCGAGAATATTCTTTCAAAAATTAATTTAAATGAAGAAGTGAAAATGTTGGTTCCAGTAATTACAGGATCGCAAGATTTGAATTATTTAGAATCAAATGGAAGTGAATTATTTATTACAAATATTTTAGGAAATGCAATTTTAGAATTGAATTTGGATAATGAAACACCAAATTTGGAAATTTTCAAAGCAGATGTTGCTTTAGGATTTCCATTTGCAATTGAAATTGTTGAAAATACAATGTTTATCACAGGTTCTCTTACAGATAATATTTTGAAAATTGATTTAACAAATTCTGATTTGACAATCGAAACAGTAACTTCTAATGTAAATTATCCAAAAGGAATTGCTTATTATGAAAATCAACTTTTTATTGCAGAAGAGGGACAAATAACAAAAATTTCTTTAGAAAATCCAGAAGTGAAATCAGAAGTTTTGAGTTTAGAATCAAATCCATATGATATAAAGATTCAAGGAAATTATTTATATATCGCACAATTTGATTTAGGGAAAATAATTAGAATTAATATAACACAAGAAAGTCCATTTTCTGAAGAAGTAAGCTCAGGATTAAATGGACCAGTTGTGCTTCGTTTTTTTCAAAATGAATTGTATGTTGTTGAGCAAGAATCTGGAGAGATTTCTAAGATTAAATTATAAGAAATTATATTTTATATCCTTTTACACCTGTAACGCAACCAAAAAAGAAACTTATATATTCAACTTCAAAATTCTTATTTTTAAAAATATTGTATACTTTTTTTGCATTTTGAAATTCGTTTACATAAATACCAAGCATCTTGTATGAAGTATTATTTTTTAAACAATATTTTCCAATGAAAGGGACGATAGTATTGATATAAAACTTAAAAAAAAATGCAAAAATTTTATTTTGAGGAATAGATATTTCAGTAAAAATAAACTCACCATTTTTCTTTAAAAGTCTATTAGTTTCTGAAGTTAATTGGTTTAATTGTTTTTCACTTAAAGTTTTCAATCCAAAACAAGAAACAATTGTGTTAAATGAGTTTGACTTAATTTTATTAAAAAAGAAATTTTCCTCCAAAATTGTCACATTTACATTCTGAATAAGATGACTTTTTTGTTGTAAGTTTTTTATCATTTTAGGTGAAAAATCTAGAGCAAAAATGCTATTTTTTTCATTTGAAAATTTCTCTAAATATTTTAATGATTCTCCCATTCCAGAGAAAAGATCTAAAATTGTTTTAGGACCTTTTAAGTTTATTTTTTTTAATGTTTTAATTCTCCAAATTTCAGATAAACCAAAAGAAGTAATTATGTTCATAATCTGATAACTAGGAGCCATTTCATCAAATAAATTTTGAATGTATTTTGGATTATAAATCTGATTCATTGTGATTTGTTTTTAGATTTTTTTAAATCTTGCTCTAAACTTTTTAAAACATATTTTTGGATTTGCTTAAAACCTAATTCTTCTAATGGTTTCCAATAAAATCTAGGATAAAGTTCTGTTGTATAACAGATTTTTTCTATTATTTTAGAATTGTTTTTATCGATTTTTTCAATTGAATAAGAATTACTTTTCATACCCAACCATTTTCGTCCAGTTATTTCTAGATTTAAAACATTAAAATGGATCATTTTGTTTTTTTCTATTTCAGTAATTTCTTGTATAAATTTACCTTCATTTGAATAGCAAATTCTAGTTGCTCCAACTTCAACTTTTTCTAAATTACAATTCACAGGAATAGGTAAGTTGAGATACATTAAAAATGATTTTTTATATTCAATTTTTTCCATATTTATCAAACCATCATAAATTTCTTCTGGGGAAAAAGGAAGAATTAATTCTGTAGTTACTTCTGATATTTCATACTTATTTCCTGTCAATTTTTCTTCTATAAAACTAAAAGAAAGAAATATTAAAAAAGGAAAAATACTTGATTTTAAATGTATCTCATCATCTTCTTTTTCTTTAATTTGATTACGAACTCTTTTAATACAAATTCCTAAAAACGTTGCAAAAAATACAATCGGCATTGCCATCAAAACACAAATCATTCCTTCTAAACCTCCACCTATAAGTAGGGAGAAGAAAATAATAAATGAAATAATTAAACCAAAAAGGCTTACTGATTTTACAATTGATTTTCCCAATAAATAACCTAAAATAAATGGAAGAAAAACAAAAAATGAAATCCCATAACCACCTAATCCAATGTGTAATAGAAAAAAACCTGTAAAAAGAAAAGTAAGACTGATTAAGATTGAAATGATAAATTCTTTTTTCATTATTTTTTATTTTAAAAGATTTTCTAAAGCATTTTTTAATTCTGGAAAATGAAATTTGAAACCTTCTTTTTTTAATCTTTTGGGTTTAATAAATCTTCCATAAAGCGCTAATTCAGCATCTGTTTTTAAAATATATTTTGCACCAATTTGTGTCATCCAAATAGGAGAGGAGAATCCAATAGGAATTTTTAAAACATTTCGAAGTGTTTTCATAAACGTTTCATTTTTCGTAGGATTTGGAGAAGAAACATTGTAAATTCCAGAGTAATTTTCATTTTGAATTGCTTCTAAAACTATTCTTTGAAAATCTATTTCATGAATCCAACTCATTCCTTGTTTTCCATTTCCAGTTTTCCCTCCAAAACCAAGTTTTACAATTTTTTTAAGTTGTTTTAATGCTCCTCCATTTTTTCCAATTACAAAACTTGTTCGCAAAACAACATCTCTACAATCTGAAGGTAAATTTTGATAAAAAGTTTTTTCCCATTTTTTTCCAACAAATGGAGCTAATCCATAACCTAAAGTTGTATTTTCAGAACAAATTCTCGAAGAAGAATCTCCATAAATATGAGCTGTAGACATCTGAATCCAAATTTTTGGTGGATTTACAACAGATTTCATTGCTTCCCCAATAATTTTTGTACTATCAATTCTTGAACGTAAAATTTCATCACAATTTTCAGGAGTTTTTAAACAGTTTACATTTTTTCCAGCAAGATTAATTACAGCTTTTGCATTTTCGAATTCTTCTACCCAATTTCCCAAAGAGAAACCATCCCAGTTTGAAACTAGGAAATCCTTAAAATATTCGGGATGGTTTCGTGAAATGATGATTACATCATATTCTTTTTCACTTAAAAAATTAGCAAGACTTTTCCCTAAAAAACCGGTTCCACCAGTAATAATAATTTTTTCTTTTTTCATTTTCTTTTTATATTTATGAAACTTTCAGAAAAAAATGAAAGTTTATGGTTTTAAAAAAACTCAATTTTATAATTGAGCTTATTATCTTTATTTCATTAATTTAATAACCGTTTTATAAAACCAATGTTCATCAGACTTTACAAACTTTTTTACTAAACCATCCAAATTAGAAGTAAAAGATTCTAGTTTTTCGATTGTTTCTTTAAATTCTTTTGCTTCCTCAGATTCTTCTTCCACATTTTTAACTTCATTTAGAATTTTAATTACAGGTTCAACTTCGCGTTTACTTCTTTCTTCTGTAATTCTTCTAGCAACTTCCCAAATATCTTTATCTGCTTTAAAAAAATCTTTTCGTTCTCCAATTTTAATTTCCTTAGTGACAATTCCCCAATCTATTAACCCTCGAAGATTCATATTTGCATTTCCTCTAGAAATTTGTAAATATTCCATGACTTCTTCTGTAGAAAGTGGTTTTTCACTAACTAAAAGTAAAGCATGAATTTGTGCCATTGTTTTATTGATTCCCCAATTAGAACCTAAAACTCCCCAACTGTGAACGAATTTTTGTTTAGCTTCATCTAATTTCATGATTCAAATATATAAAACTTTCAGTAAAAATTGAAAGTTTTGAAAATAATTTTTAAAAAAGTGACAAAGAAGAAAGTTTAAAAATGTAAATATGAAATTAAAACCATCTAATTTTCCCAATTTTACAGTAAAAAATAGACGGAATTAAAAATTTTACCAAGATGTACTAAAATTGTAAAATAATTGTTAATAACTTATCAAGAAGAATTATAATAAATGTAGTAAAAAACCTAGCATTTTATTATATTTGTCTGTTTTAGAATTTACATAAAAAGAGATATACAAAATATGAGCGAAGAAGCTAAAAATAAATATTCCGCTGACAGTATTCAAGCGTTAGAAGGAATGGAGCATGTTCGTATGCGTCCATCGATGTATATTGGAGATGTAGGTGTTCGAGGATTGCATCATTTGGTTTATGAGGTTGTAGATAACTCTATTGATGAAGCAATGGCAGGACACTGTACTGCGATAGATGTTTGGATTAATGAGGATAATTCGATTACTGTAAGAGACAATGGTCGTGGTATTCCAGTTGGAATGCATAAGAAAGAAGGAGTTTCTGCGCTAGAAGTAGTAATGACTAAGATTGGAGCTGGAGGTAAATTCGATAAAGATTCTTATAAAGTTTCAGGAGGTCTTCACGGAGTAGGTGTATCTTGTGTAAATGCATTATCAAATCATTTAAAAGCTACAGTTCACCGTGATGGAAAAATCTGGGAACAAGAATATGAAAGAGGTAAAGCTTTATATCCTGTAAAACAAGTTGGAGAATCTGACACAACAGGTACGGAAGTTACTTTTTTACCAGATGATTCTATTTTTCAACAAACAACAGTATACAATTACGAAACTTTAGCAGCTCGTTTACGTGAGTTATCTTATTTAAATAAAGGAATTCGTATTTCTATTACTGATAAAAGAGAAAAAGACGAAGAAGGAAACTCTTTACATGAAGAGTTTGAAAGCAAAGAAGGTTTAAGAGAGTTTGTAAAATATTTAGATGCAACAAGAGAGCAATTAACTGCTGGTGTGATTTCAATGGAAGGAGAGAAAAACGGAATTCCTGTAGAAGTTGCAATGGTTTATAATACTTCTTATGCTGAAAATTTACATTCTTATGTAAATAATATTAATACACACGAAGGAGGAACACATCTTTCTGGTTTCCGTCGTGGATTGACAAATACATTAAAGAAATATGCAGAAAGTTCTGGAATGTTGGATAAATTAAAATTCGATATTTCTGGAGATGATTTTAGAGAAGGTTTAACTGCAATTGTTTCTGTAAAAGTTTCGGAACCTCAATTCGAAGGACAAACAAAAACGAAATTAGGAAATAGAGAAGTTACCTCTGCTGTTAGTCAAGCAGTTTCTGAAATGTTGACTAATTATTTAGAGGAAAATCCAAATGACGCAAAAACAATCGTTCAAAAAGTAATTCTTGCTGCGCAAGCTCGTCACGCTGCATCTAAAGCTCGTGAAATGGTGCAAAGAAAAACGGTGATGTCAATTGGAGGTCTTCCTGGAAAATTAAGTGATTGTTCAGAAACAGATCCTGAAAAATGTGAAGTATTCTTAGTGGAGGGAGATTCTGCCGGAGGAACTGCAAAGCAAGGTCGTGATAGAGTTTTCCAAGCTATTTTACCTTTAAGAGGAAAAATCTTAAACGTAGAAAAAGCTATGCAACACAAGGTTTTTGAAAATGAAGAAATCAAAAATATCTTTACTGCTTTAGGTGTAACAATTGGTACAGAAGAAGATAGTAAAGCTTTAAATTTAACAAAACTTCGTTATCATAAAATCGTAATTATGTGTGATGCCGATGTGGATGGTAGTCACATTGCAACATTAATTCTAACATTCTTCTTTAGATACATGAAAGAATTAATTGAAAACGGACATATTTATATCGCTACACCTCCTTTATATTTAGTAAAGAAAGGAAGTAAGAAAGAATATGCTTGGAATGACGACCAACGTGATAGAATTGCGATGGGAATGGGTTCAGGAGCATCAATTCAGCGCTATAAAGGTCTTGGAGAGATGAATGCAGAACAACTTTGGGATACAACAATGAATCCTGAATTCAGAACATTAAGAAAAGTTACTATTGATAGTTTATCTGAAGCTGATAGAGTTTTCTCAATGTTGATGGGTGATGATGTTCCGCCAAGAAGAGAATTTATTGAAAAGCATGCTGTATATGCAAATATCGATGCTTAATAGAAAATATAGAAAAATTAACACAATTAAATAGAAATAATGAAAGTAACAGTAGTTGGAGCAGGTGCTGTAGGTGCAAGTTGTGCTGAGTACATTGCGATTAAGAATTTTGCATCTGAAGTAGTAATCGTTGATATTAAAGAAGGATTTGCTGAAGGAAAAGCAATGGATTTAATGCAAACTGCTTCTTTAAACGGTTTCGATACTAAAATCGTTGGAACAACAGGAGATTATGAAAAAACAGCTGGAAGTGATGTAGCTGTAATTACAAGTGGAATTCCTCGTAAGCCAGGAATGACTCGTGAAGAATTAATCGGAATCAATGCTGGAATTGTAAAATCTGTTAGTGAAAGCTTAATTAAGCATTCTCCAAATGTGATTATCATCGTTGTTAGTAATCCAATGGATACAATGACATACTTAACTCACAAAGTAACAGGTTTACCAAAGAATAGAATTATCGGAATGGGTGGTGCTTTAGATAGCGCTCGTTTCAAATATAGATTAAGTGAGGCTTTAGAATGTCCTACTTCTGACGTTGATGGAATGGTAATCGGTGGACACAGTGATACTGGAATGATTCCTTTAACAAGATTAGCTACAAGAAACAGTGTTCGTGTATCAGAGTTCTTATCTGAAGAAAGATTAGAGCAAGTTGCACAAGATACAATGGTTGGTGGAGCTACTTTAACTAAATTATTAGGAACTTCAGCTTGGTATGCTCCAGGTGCAGCAGTTTCTTCTATGGTTCACGCAATTGCTTGTGACCAAAAGAAAATTTTCCCATGTTCTACTTACTTAGAAGGAGAGTATGGATTAAATGACATTTGTATTGGTGTTCCAGTAATCATCGGTAAAAACGGAATCGAAAAAATCGTTCCTATCAACTTAAATGATGCTGAGCAAGAAAAATTAGCTAACTCTGCAGCTGCGGTTGCTAAAACAAATGGATTATTAGAATTATAAGATTCGAAAATATATTCAATAAAAAAACTCCTAACTTTAATTAGTTAGGAGTTTTATTTTTTATCTGTTATAAAGGGGATGATTAGATGCTAGTTCTAATAAATCCCATTGATTTCCATATAAATCTTTAAAAACAGCAACTGTCCCATAATCTGCTTCAAGTGGATCTCGTGTAAATTCAATTCCTTTGGATTTCATATCTTCATAATCTCTCCAAAAATTATCTGTTTTTAAAAATAAGAAAACTCTTCCTCCAGTTTGATTCCCAACTGCTTTTTCTTGTTGTTCATTAGAAGCTTTTGCTAATAAAATAGTAGTTCCCGAAGAATTTGGTGGAGCAATAACAACCCATCTTTTTTTTTGTTCTGGTTGGTAAGTATCTTCAATTAATTCAAAACTTAATTTTTTTGTATAAAATTCAATTGCTTCGTCATAATCTTTTACTACTAAAGCTAAATGAACTATAGACTGTTTCATATTTATAAGGTTTTAAAACAAAATTAAAAATTTTATAGAGCTGTTTAAAATTTATGTCCAAAAGTTGTATAGAATTTTAAAAGCTTTTTTTTCGATTTTTTCATCAACATAGTGCAATGTAATGTACTTTAAACAACCTATAAGGTTAACAACGAAAATAGAGAATGAAACACTTGAGAAAAAAATATAAAAACCAGTACTTTGTTTAAAGTGTTGGTTTTGAATAGCTTTTCTGATGTTCAACAAATTCTGGGTACTAGAACTATTGAGAACTTATTATTAGTTTATCTTTTAATTCTGGGCTACACATAATAATGTTAGGAATTATTAGATGTATCATATTTTCATTAATGACGTGTATGTATAATGGATTTTCTGGGAGCCAAGAAGCTACACTAGGAAAACATAATACTGAAGTTTTTTTTCCAGAAGGCGAAAGTAAATAAACTTTAGAAATGCTTTTGTTTATTAATGATTTTAGTTTAAAATCATTTTCTATTAAAACAGAACGATCATAATCAATCTTAATATCTTTCATATTGATTGTAATCGTATCTTTTGAAACTAAAACAAAATTTAAAGATTTTATTTAATCCTGACTAAAAACATTTGTTGTCACACATATCAGTGCAACCAATAATATCATTTTTTTTATCATTTTACTTATTTTTATTATCATAACCAGATTTATCAAAATTAGACTCTTTAACTTCATTCATTTTGATAAAAGTAATTGCCTTATTCCTGAGTTAAAACTATATGATTATTTTTTTCAACAGTTGGAATCCATTCTGAAATCTTTAGCATCATCTCCGTAGGACAGTATATATAATTAGGTTTGAAAAAATTATAATTATAAGAACTACCAACTTGGTATTTCTTCCGTCATAGGACCTACACTTTGGTAAGTACTCCATTTTGGGTTGTTAATTGATACTACTAAAAAAATAGTGTTACCTAAATCTAGTAAGGAATGAGATTAATAATCGATAATTTTAATTCCATAAATACGCTTAGTATCTATATATTTATATTCCAAAACATTCTTTAAGCTATCTTTGTTTTTAATATAATTTTTTCTACCATTGAAAGATATTGATTTTAAAATTCCATTATATTTAAGTAACGAGTCTGTTCTTTTAAAAACTTTAATATCAGGATTTAAATCAATAGATTTTTCCTTATAATAAATACCTAAATTGTAATAAGAAGAATCATTTGAATTAAAAACTACATTGAATCCTTGATTCTTAGCATAGATGTAATTTTTTTTAGGAAGAAAAGGAGAATAATATTTCCCAGGGATTAAATAAAAATGATGTCCCGTTTTTTTCCAAATAGTAAATACCTTTGATTTATCATCATTATAAATGAAATATCTTTTGTAGAATAATTGATAATAACTGAATAGTATAAATGTTATTAATAACAATTTATATTTCTTTTTCATCTGTTTTAGTAATTTGTTTGAAATATACAATAATATTTTAATTTTTATTATTAAAAAGTCCTGAAAGGATGACATAAGATAACACAGAATGAAGTTCTGTGAAAAGAGCTATAAACTATATAAAAACCAGAACTTTAAATGAATAAAGTACTGGTTCTCTTAGTTTTTTTAGTAGCTATTACAGTACTCGGTAGAGTTGAGCGCTATTGATTATTTATTCGAGCGTCAGTTGAGCTTTAGATTACCAATCTTTTTTATACCCACTCCAATTCAAGGGAATAGACTCTTTTTTATATACAATCTTAATGTATTTTTCCTGCATTATTAAGGTATCTTTTGATTCGCTAAAAATATAATTAGTTGTAACATAGTAACCCTGACCATCTCCATATATAAAACTTTCTATTTGGACATTCTTACCATTAGATGAATAATAATAGCTTTTACTATGATGTTGATTATTAGGGTTTAAGTCGCTTTTTTTTAATTTATTAGGCTTACCAAAAGCATTTTTGACAGGTATAGAAAAAATTAAACACCTACCATTATTATAAAATTTAATAAAATTAGAAACACTGTTTAATTCATTTTCTGAATTATTTAAAGGGTAAATCAACTTACCATTGTTATACATTTCAACCATTTTGTATATTGCAAGTGTATCTATGTCTCCAACCATATTCCCTTGCTTATTTTTTAATTTAAAGTTAGGGTTCTTCGGAACATATTGTCCGTTATGATTTATAAATCCTTTATCCAATATTGTGCAAGCTCCAAAGAATAGACATAAAACTAATATGGTAAAGAAATTAAATATTATTTTAAAAAAAGTCTTCATAGCAATTGGTTTTTTATTTAGAAATCAATAATATAAGGCAAAATATTTAATCCTTGTAAAAAATACTTTTTTCATATTTTTCTACAGAATTTACCCAAAGTTGAGGTATGTTTTTTTCTTCTGAAGATAGTATTGTAATTCCACCAACAATTGCACAAATCGTATCACGATCTCCTAAAATTGAAACTGCTTTCCAAAGTGATTCCTCAAAATTATTTAAATTATGAGCAGCACACCAAATTGAGAAAGGAACGGTATCTTGCGCAATGATTTTTGTGCCATTTCCTAAAATTGATTTCACTGTATCTATTGTATAAGTATAAGGAATTTTAATTCCCTTTCTAATTTTTGAAGTGGTATCTGTATCTGGTAATTCAGCAATAATTTTCTCAATAAATTCTATAGGAGAAATAGATTCCTGATTTAATTTTATTCTTGTTGCAAGTGCTGTAGCAACAGAAACAGCAATCGCTCCCGTAATTCCTTCAATATTAGAATGCGTAATTTCAGCAGATTTAATCGCTTCACTTTTTACTTTTTCTAAATCATCAAAAAAATAAGCACCGATAGATGAAACTCGCATAGAAGCCCCATTTCCCATAGAACCCATTCCTTCAAAAACATTTTGAGAAATTTCTTTCCAATTTCCTCCTTCACCAATTTCTCTTAAAATTCTTCTAGCTGTTGCTCCATAACCTCGATTGACATCCTTTTCATGATTTCTAGAAAAAAGCTTTGCCAATTCATCCTGATTGATTTTTTGAAACCATCTTAATTGTTCAAAAACTGCGATTGCCATCACAGTATCATCTGTAAATTCCCAAGTTGTTTTAGGAATTTTTCGTTCTTGAATGTGTTTCAAAATTAAATCGGTTTCACCAAAGAAGCTTTCACCAAATGCATCTCCTATAGAAGTTCCTAACAAAGACTTTTTTGCTAATTCTAATCTTTTTTCAGTAGTCATTTTTTACATTTAAATTTATTTGCGTAAGATAAACAAAAAATAAAATTGTGTTGGATTAGAATCCATATTCTTTTAATAATTCTTATGTTTTTTTAGATAAAATATTATAAGACCAAATTATATTTGTAACTCCCAAACAAATGGATTCCAACTTTAAAAAAAATGAATTTTGGGAGTCAATTCCTGAAATAGAAATGATAAATATTGCTATAATTGGAATAAAACTTAATATAATTTTTAAATGAACTATTTTAATAAACTCTAAAATTAGAATAAATGCGCAATAAATAAATGAAGAAATAATAATTGGAAAAAAATAATTAACTAGATACATACCTAGAGAACTTAAACTTTTACCTTCTATATTATATGATGTTATTATTAATCCTAAAAAAGATAATGTAAAACTAATTCCGAATAATTTTTCTTGTCTCATAGTTTTTATATTAAATATATAATCGATTTTGCATTATTATGGATAGAAAATCATTTTTAAAATGATTTACATTTTTTCTTTAATAGCTTTTCTCCAGAAATAAATTCCAAAGACAAAAGTTACAATTGCGAACATAATTCCATATTCGCCATACCATAGTCTCATTCCTTCTTTTTCAATTGTTAATTCTGGCAATATTTTTTGAATATATATATTGCTCACTGCATGGAAAATTACTGCTGGCCAAAGACTTTTTGCTTTAAAAGTGTAATAAGTCATCATAAACGACATAGAAATGATTACGATATAAAATGTTGTCAATTCTAAAGCGATATTTCCACCATAATAAACAATTAATGGCCAATGCCAAGTTGCCCAAATGAAACCACTAAATAATGAAACTCCAGTAAATGAAAGAACTTTTCTTAATTCAAAAATAAAAAAGCCTCGCCAACCAATTTCTTCTCCTAAAACTGTTGCAGATGCTCTGATTACACTGATAGTTCCAACTAAAAGAATTCCTATAATTACAATAGAAGTTGTACTTAAAGTTCCGATTCCAATCAGCCCAATTTCTTTTGCCCAACTTTGTAAAGTTTCCGAATTAGCTATGTCTCCAAAGCCTAAAAGCCAAATTAAAAGATAGGTGATTGTTGCATATAGAGCTGGAGTTAGATAGGATAATCGAATATATTTCCAATTTCCCCAATTCCATTTTAAAGAATAAATAGGGCGTTTTTTAATTTTTAAAGTGATGAAAGTTGCAATTGCAGGACACCACATTAATCCGCCAATATAAATCCTGGATGGATATAAATTTACGATTGCATAATGAAAAATTGCGCTTAAAATGGTTACAATAACAAGGAAAATTCCAATAGTTCTCCAAGTTTCTTTAGTTTCAGTAATAGTATTTTGCATTAAAAAGTTGGTTAGATTTTAGAAAAAGCGAATTTCGGAGAATTTTATTATGAATAGCTTTAAATAATGTTAAAAAAGTTCTTAATTGTTACTTTTTAAAGAAAAGTAATTTAAAATAATCTGAAAATTTCATGAGAAATATATAATAGCAATTAATTTGCGAATTTAAATAATTTTTTAGGGTAAAAGCAGCTGTGCAAAATGCAAAAACGTTCGGTGATAATGCAAAAGCAGCTGTGCAAAATGCAAAAACGTTCGGTGATAATGCAAAAGCAGCTGTGCAAAATGTAAAAACGTATGGTAATAATGTAAATGCAGTTGTGCAAAATGCAAAAACGTTTAGAAAGAACAGAAAAGCACCTATTAATTATAAAAAAACCACCTCTAATAATAGAGATGGTTTTCACCTTTAATATGTTGAATATAAAATTATTCTTGGATATTCACTTTTGGATTTAAAATCTCATCGATTCTTTCTACAACATCCATCAAGTGATATTTACTCATTCTGTCAGATGTGATGTTGATTGCTCTTTTTGCATCTTTCTTTAATCTAACTAATTCTCCACGAACAACTGGACGAATATCCGATTGCGAAACATTCACTTTTGTTTGTGTTGCAAAGAATCTCCAGAATCCTTCTAATTCTTTTTGCTTATTAGTCATTAAATAAGACATTCTTTCTAAATAAGCTCTTTGAAGATTTCTTCTATATGTATCAATTTTTCTTCCATATTTGATTTCAGTCCAAACACCATTTCTTAAATCATCCATCATTTCTAATAAAGAATAAGCATCTTTTCCTTTAATTGTTTCAGCTTCAATCAAACGAGCCATTCTTCCGAAATCTAAGATATTTTCTAAAGTATTTACTTGTGTTTTACGAATTCTTTCTACAGCTCCAGCAGATTCGATTCTATCAAAAATATTTTCATCTAAAAGCCAAGTAGGAGTTTTAAATAATTCATCATTGATAAATTTCATACATGCTTTTTGATGCTCTTCAGGAGTAATTACATACACAGGACCTTTTTGATCATACGTTTTTGTGTATTCATAAACTCCTCCAATATTTGAAGAAACATGTCCCATATAACGATTGTATTGACCAACTAATTGACCATACATATCTTTTAAGTTTTGATAATCTTCTCCTTTTTCACCAGTCCAATCAATTAAATTAGGAACGATTCTCTTTAGGTTTGCAATTCCATATTGAGAAGCTTTTACAGCATCATTTCCTAAATCTTCTGTTTGTGCAGTTGGATCAATAATCCAAGAGAATTGTTGTTTTCCAAAACGATACATTGGATCACCAGCATGTTCTAAAATCCAAGCGTCTAAAGTTTCTTTTTCGTCTTTTCCAGTTTTTGCATCTAAAATTGGACGATATCCCCAGCTAATTGAATATTTATCATAAATTCCAATTTCTGGCATTAAAGCAACACCTTTATCTTCTGGTTGTGCAATGTAATTGAAACGAGCATAATCCATAATAGAAGGAGCAGTTCCGAATTTCTTTGTAAACTCAGCAGAACGTAAAGAATCTACTGGGTAAGCATAGCTTGAAGCCATATTGTGAGGTAAACCTAAAGTATGACCAACTTCATGAGAAGAAACAAAACGAATTAAACGTCCCATTACTTCATCTTTAAATTCATTTCCTCTTGCTTCTGGGTTAATAGCAGCAGTTTGGATAAAGAACCAATTGTGTAATAAAGTCATTACATTGTGATACCAGTTGATATCAGATTCTAAAATCTCTCCAGAACGTGGGTCACTTACGTGCGGTCCATTTGCATTTGGAATAGGAGAAGCTAAATAACGAACTACAGAATAACGAACATCTTCTGGGCTCCATTCTGGATCTTCTTCTGGAGTAGGAGGATCTTTAGCGATAATTGCATTTTTAAATCCAGCTGCTTCAAAAGCTACTTGCCAATCTTCAATTCCTTGTTTGATATATTTTTTCCAAACTTCAGGAGTAGCACGATCGATATAATAAACGATTTGCTTTTTAGGTTCTACTAATTCTCCACGTTTGAATTTCTCAATATCTTCATCTTTTACTTCTAATCTCCAACGATCTAAGAAAGTAACTTTTTTACTTTTTTGTGCTTTTAATCCATAATCTGTTTGGCTTGTAGTAAACCACCCAACTCTTTCATCAAAATAACGACGCTTCATTGGTACTTTTGGAAGTAAAACCATAGAATTACTAATTTCTACAGAAACAGAACCTGTACTTGCATTTGAAGGTGGTTTTGCTGAATTATAAGTTTTAATAGTTCTAACTTCAATATTTTGAGGATAACTACTAATTCTTTTAATAAAAGATCTTTCTGGATCTAAATTAGAGATTTTATATTCTTCACGAATACCTTTTGGTAAACCTAAGGCTTTAATGTCTTTTGAGTAAAGTCCTGTTGCATCAATTACAACTCCTGTGCTGTCTTTTGTAATTGCTTCAATTGGAAAATTATAAAGAATTGGTTCAAAGTTTGAATTCACAACAGCTTTGTGAATTGGTAAAGAATCTGCCGCATAATTATTATAAGAAACAACTCTCAATAACACTCTTTTTTCGCCTTGTTTTTCCCAACGAAGAACTTGTGTATTGATTTTTCCTCCACCAAATCCAATTCCATCTGCTGTTTTTGCAATTCTTGAAACAATCAACATTTGACGATTGAACAAAGAATCTGGAATTTCATAGAAATATTTGTCACCAACTTGATGAACAGCAAACATTCCTGCATCTGATTTTGCATCTTTAGTGATAACTTGTTCATAAGATTTCATTCCGCCTTTTTTGGCGTTTTTTTTCTCTTTTTCTTGTGTAATTTCAAGATCGTCTTTATGACGCTTTCTCTTCCTTTTTCTCTGCGCATCCGCTGAGAATACTACTCCAAATGCCAAAGCAAATAAGAGAATATTCTTTCGTAAAGTGATTGCCATATTTATTAAGATTTGTTATTATTTGTAATAGTCGAAAATAGAAAAAGAATCTTAACCTTTTCCCAAAACTTTGTTAAAGCTTTTTTATGTAAAAATCCGTATTTAAAATAGGATTAAATACGGATTTTTATATTTATATATGTTTAATATTAAGATATTTAAATTGGATTTGATTTTATTGAAATATTTGAAACTTCTATCAGTTTTCCTTCTTTCAATTCTTGATTACTATACAATTGCCCTAAAGAATCAATAGAAACTGGTTTGTCAGAATAATAACGAATAAAATCTGAGAACCAAATACCACTAATTTTTTCTTCATCAATTGCAACTCTTAAGATTGGTGTTTTAGCATCCATATCCATAAAACCAATATAATCAATTGTATAATCATCTACATTTATCCAATAAACAACTTCCGCTGGATATGTATTTTCATAGGTTGCTTTAATCTTATAATATTTTTCAAATTTTACTTCTTCTGTTCCCAACAATTCTTTCGTTTTCATCGGTTGTTGTAGACGATAAGGAACTAATCCTTGAAACACAAAATAGTATAATTTCTTTTTATATTTTTCTGTTAAATTTTCTGGAAGATGAAGTGGTTCTCCGTTCATTAATCGAACAAAACCTTGATTGTTTACTTCATCAATAATCGTATTTCCTAAAGTATCTTGAAAAGCACGAGAATATTTAAATTCTCCATATTTTTTATAAACTTCCATTTTATTCTGATCAAAATCAAATGCAACAGTTACATCTTGTAAAAACTCAGTACCAGAATTCTTTAAAGTTTCTTCAATTATTTCATCAACTTTCAACTCTTTTTTCTGTTTACATGAAACAAAAAAGAGTCCTATTAAACCCAAAAAAATGATAGTATTCTTCATAATAAACCTGTTTATTTTTAAAGGTAATAATTTTTAACTAACTAATTTTGAGTTTTTTAAATTTAAAAATCATTTAACTTTTAGTAGGTTTTCTCTTTTTGTTTTAAGAAAAAATATAGACTTGAAGACAAATTTGTTTGTAAATTAAAGCAAGAAAAAAGATTATTTTTGCAAAATGCATTTATTCAAGAAACTTTTTGAGTTTTATATTTACAGTAGTTTACATGTGTCATTGGCAACTTTTTCAATGACAAAAATTACACTTATTTCCAATGGAATTTCAGACAACTGGATTCCGATATTTGTATTTTGTAGTACTTTTATTTCATATAATTTTATTCGTGATATAGAATTTCAAAACGTTGCAAAACATTCTTTTTTAATTTGGTTTATGAAACGTAGAAAGAATCTTTTTCTGATTTCTTTTGTATTTACAATCATAAATACCATTATTTTTTTCTCCCCATTTTTTCATTGGATTTCACTTTTAGTATTAATTCCTTTTGCTTTAATGACAGCTTTTTATGCAATTCCTGTAATTAAAATTAATAACAAAGTTTACAATCTTCGAAATATTCCTTTTTTAAAGATATTTACGATTTCTATTTCTTGGGCTGGAATTACAGTTCTTTTTCCAATTTCCAATTTTCATTTTTCTTTCAGTTTAGATGTTTGGTTAGATTTTTTCCAAAGAATTTTATTTGTATTAATTATCACATTACCTTTTGATATTCGTGATTTAAAACATGATGACATTTCATTACAAACTTTTCCTCAAAAAATAGGAATTAGAAATACAAAATTAGTCGGTGTTTTTTTCGCTATTTTATTTTGTTTTTTACAATTCTTGCATTCTTATGAATTTGATAAGTTTTCTTTGATAAATTATATAATTATTGCTGTTTCTGCTTTATTTTTAATTAAATCTTCAGAAAAACAATCTAAATTTTACGCATCCTTTTTTGTAGAAGCTTTGCCTATTGTTTGGCTTATTTTACTTCTACTTTTATAATTGAAGAATTATAGTATTTTTGGA
The DNA here is from genome assembly GCF_015767265.1 of Aureivirga marina. Lineage (GTDB taxonomy): Bacteria > Bacteroidota > Bacteroidia > Flavobacteriales > Flavobacteriaceae > Aureivirga > Aureivirga marina. The sequence goes on along the minus strand of NZ_JADPIB010000001.1, from coordinate 198,948 downwards.
AAAAACTAACTAAGATATATTAAGAATGCAATTCCAAAATAACCTAGAGTTTGCAAAACAATTAGATGCAAAAGATTCATTAAGAAAGTATAAAAATGAATTCCACTTTCCAAAAGTAAATGACAAAGAAGTAATTTATTTTACAGGAAATAGTCTTGGATTACAACCAAAAAATACACAAGCAATCGTGGATGAAGTAATGACAGATTGGAGAGAGCTTGCTGTAGAAGGACATTTTTATGCAAAAAATCCTTGGATGACATATCATGAAAAATTTGCAGAACCACTTGCAAAAGTTGTAGGAGCATTACCAAAAGAAGTAACTGTGATGAATACACTTACAGTAAATCTTCATATGTTAATGGTTTCTTTTTACCAGCCAACAGCAAAAAGATTCAAGATTTTATGTGAAGCAAAAGCGTTTCCATCAGATCAATATATGTTAGAATCACAAGTGAAATTTCATGGATTCGATCCTAAAGAAGCAATTGTTGAGGTTGCTCCAAGAGAAGGTGAGCATATTATTAGAACAGAAGATGTTTTAGCAAAAATTGAAGAAAATGCTGAGGAATTAGCTTTAGTTTTAATTGGTGGAATCAATTATTATACTGGTCAAGTGATGGATATGAAAACAATCACAAAAGTTGGTCATGATGTTGGAGCAAAAGTAGGTTGGGATTTAGCGCATGCAGCAGGAAATATTAAGTTAGAATTACACGATTGGGATGTGGATTTTGCTGCTTGGTGTTCGTATAAATATATGAATTCAGGACCAGGAAATATGTCTGGAATTTTCGTTCATGAAAAACATGTTGAAAATAAAGATTTACACCGTTTTGCAGGTTGGTATGGACATAATAAAGAAAGAAGATTCTTGATGGAACCTAGCTTTGATCCAATGCCATCAGCAGAAGGTTGGATTGCAAGTAATCCACCAATTTTAGCAATGGCTCCTTATTATACATCTTTAGAAATGTTTGATGAAATTGGAATGGATGCTTTAATTGAAAAAAGAGATCAAATTACTTCTTATTTAGAATTTATCATTTTAGAAATCGCTAAAGAAGTAGGAGGAAATTTTGAAATTATTACTCCAGAATTACCATTTAGAGGAAGTCAATTATCTGTTTTACTTCATGGTGCAGGAAGAGAATTATTTAATTTCTTAATGGAAAAAGGTGTAATAGTTGACTGGAGAGAACCAAGTGTAATTCGTCTTGCTCCAGTTCCTTTATATACTTCTTACGAGGATATGTATCGTTTTGGACAAATCTTGAAAGAAGGATTAAAAAAATCGTAAAAAATAAGATAAAAGTTATTTAAATATTAAATTTTTGTAAAAAGATTCAAGGGTTTTCTTTGAATCTTTTTATCTTTAAGGTCTAAAATAAAAGAGGTTTATTTTCAATTTTAAAAATCACTAGATTTTAGAGTTCACATACAAATTAGTTTCTATTTTTTAATAGAAAACAAGACTCTGTACACTTAGAATGAAATGAAAAACTCTTTTTAAAAGTTTTCACAATAGGCTACAAAAAGACAAAAAACATGCAAATAGCAAAAAATATAGCAATTGTAGGATCAGGTTTAGTAGGAACATTGCTTGGTATTTATCTAAAGAAAAGAGGTCATGATGTGACGATTTTTGATAGAAGACCAGATATTAGAGACGTAGAGTTTTCAGGACGTTCTATTAATATGGCAATGTCTGATAGAGGTTGGAATGCATTGGAAAAAATTGGAATTGCAGAAGAGATTCGTGAAATCGGAATTCCGATGCGACAAAGAGCAATTCATTTAAATGAAAAGCCAGTATTTTTTCAACCTTACGGAAAAGAAGGTGAAGCTATATATTCTATTTCAAGAGGTGTTTTAAATAGAAAAGTAATTGATTTAGCAGAAGCAAAAGGAATTAAATTTTTATTCAATGAAAAAGTTTGGGATGTTGATTTACCAAATGCTATAATTTATACAGGGAAATCAGAAATTGAAAATCTAGAAGCCCATAAATTTGATTTAATATTTGGAGCAGATGGAGCATTTTCAAGAACACGTCATAAAATGCAAAGAAGATCAAGATTTGATTATTCACAAGAATTTATCAATCATGGTTATAAAGAATTGACAATTCCTGCAACAGAAGATAATAAGCATTTAATTGATAAAAATTCTTTACATATTTGGCCAAGAGGTGAATTTATGTTGATTGCACTTCCTAATTTAGATGGAACATTTACTTGTACTTTATTTTTACCATTCGAAGGCGAAACTTCTTTCGATTCTTTGACAGATGAAATAAAAGTGACAAATTTCTTCATGAAATATTTTCCAGATGCTTTGTTATTAATGCCGAATTTACCTCAAGAATTTTTTAAAAATCCGATGAGTGCGTTAGTAACCATTAAATGTTTTCCTTGGGTTTATTGGGATAAAGTTGCGTTGATTGGTGATGCAGCTCACGCAATTGTTCCTTTTTATGGACAAGGGATGAATGCAGGTTTTGAAGATATCACAATTCTAGATGAAATGATGGAAAAGTATGGTGATGATTGGGGAATGATTTTCCAAGAATATCAAAAAGAAAGAAAACCAAATGCAGATGCAATTGCAGAACTTTCTCTTCAGAATTTTATTGAAATGAGAGATAAGACAGCTGATGAGAAATTCCAATTAAGGAAAAAAATTGAGAAGAAATTTTCAGAAAAATATCCAGAATTATGGGTGCCATTATACAGTAGAGTTACATTTAGTTTAAAACCTTATAAAGAAGCTTTAGATGAAGGTAAAAAACAACGAAATATAATGGATGAAATTATGAAAATTCCTCACATAGAACAGATTTGGGATTCACAAAAAATAGAAGATAAACTTTTAGAATTGCTTCAGCAAACAGTAGAAAATTAAGATAAATAATACATTATATAATTGAAAAAAGCATAGAATTTATATTTTATGCTTTTTTTATTTATCAAAATATTAAAAAAAATAGTATATAAAAATATTTTTAATAAAATCTTAATTTATATAGAATAAATCTATATAAAATTCAAAATAATTAAGAAAAAAGATGGTAAATAGTTATATTAATGTTAATTATGCATTTTTTATTAGTATATTGGTGCTCTCAATTTTAAAATTAACTCCATGAAAAAAAGAAAATTACTTTTTACGGGACTTTTAGCTCTATTAAGTTTTAATTCATTTTCGCAAGAAACAGAAGTTGAACGTTGTGCAGCAGTAGAAATTACAGAAGAAAAATTATTGGATGCTGAATACGCAAAACAACATCGAGAAATTCAAGCGAGATTTGAAAGAAAATTAGAATTATTAAAGTCATCAAGACAAATGACTGACGAGAACACACTTTATATTCCAGTAGCTGTTCACTTTCCAACAGGAAGCGAATCAGATAGAGAATGTTTAGTAGAACTTGCTCAGAAGCAAATTGAAATTTTGAATAATGATTTCAATGGTGAGAATGCTGATATTTCTAATTGGGAATCAGTAAAATCTGATTATCCAGGATCAAACACAGGATCTGTAAATGTGCAATTTATTATTGCAACAGAAAATCATCCAAATTTAGATCCTGATGTAGTTGAAGGAGAACCAGCTGTAACTATCGGATATAATTTCGGTGGAGGTGGAGATAGCGACACTAACTGGGCTGGATATTTGAACTTCCTAGTAAAACCTATTAATGCAGGTTTATTAGGTTACTCTCCTGTTGGAGGGAATCCTTTACAAGGAGATGCGATTGTAATGAATACATTTGCATTTGGTGATAATACTTCTGGATGTAGTGGATTTACTCCTGGAGCACCTTATGATTTAGGTAGAACAGTAACACATGAATTAGGTCACCACTTTAATTTAGCTCACATTTGGGGTTATGGTGGATGTGGATCTGATGATGGAATTGCTGACACACCTGATGCTTCAACTTCAACTGGTGGGTGTCCATCATCTATTGTTGAGTGTGGAAGTAAAAATATGACAATGAACTTCATGGATTATTCTAATGATGCATGTATGTATATGTTCTCTGAAGGTCAAACAGATGTTATGAGATCATATATTGAATCTGTGATTGATGATTATCATAATGATAGAATTGATCCAGAATTAATCAATGTTAAGGAATTTGCTGAAGAATTAGCATTTGATGTTTATCCAAATCCAGCTTCAGAACACTTATACATTAAAATGAACAATAAAATCATTAATGATGAATTAACAGTTCAAATGTATGATGTTACAGGAAAAATGGTTTACGAAGTAGGAACAAACGGACAATTTGAAGAAGTTATCAATACTTCAAGTTTAAATGATGGTATCTATTTTATCAAAGTTTTCAGCGGAGATAGATATTATGCTGACAAAGTAGTTATTTCTAAATAATAAAGTTATATGAAGAATTTATTTTCATTATTTATCTTTCTTTTCTTTTTAGTTTCTTGTAAATCAACACAAACTGAAACAAATGATAACACAAGTATTCGTTATCAAGAATCTTATGGTTCTGTTTGTTGTCCTAAAGATATAAATCATGATTATCATATTTATAAATTTGTGGAAGATTTTGAGAAAAATAATGATGTAAACATTAAAGAAGTTTACAAAGTTATTACAGGAAAAGAAGGAGAAGCAACTTATTATTTTACTTTGAATGAATTAAGTCCTGTATTACAAAAAAAGTTTGTTACAGAGCGAATTGCATCTTTAAAAGTGAAAGAGAATCGTTATAAAGATTATTTAAATTCTCCTGAAAATTTAAAAGAATTAATTCCAAATAATTATCTGTATCAAACAGAAAATAAAGACTTAAAGCAATTTAAAGATTCAACTTTTTGGAAATAACTAAGAAAAAAACAATTATTAAATAGTTTCAAAGTTTAAGAAAAGAATTATTCTTTTCGAAAATAAATGAAAAGCAGTATTTATAGAATAAATACTGCTTTTTTTTATACTTTTATTAAGTTCGAAAGATTTTCTAATTGCGAATGTTGTCCTAAAACAATTAATAAATCATCTTTTTGCATAGGCATTTGAGAATCTGGATTTACAATAAAATCTTTATCATTTACTTTATATCCAATTACTGTACAAGAAGTTTCTTCTTGAATTTTTTGGATTGGTTGATTAATCAAATGAGAGGGTAATTTTTTTACAGGAATTTCTACAACATTTGAATGAGATTCTTCTTCAATCGCTAAATTATCAATAAAATGAACCACATTTGGTGTAACAATCAAAGAAGCCATATGATCGCCACCTAATCGATCTGGCATAATTACATTATTTGCACCACCGATTTTAATTTTTCTAGAAGCAGATTCACAACTTGCTCGACTTACAATATTTAATTTATCATTTAATTGTTTTGCAGAAAGAACAATATATAAATTAGAAGCATCTGAAGGAAGGCAAGCAATTAAATTTGCAGCATTTTTTACTTTGGCTTTTTCTAAAACGCTATCTTCTGTTGCATCACCATTAACATAAAGAATTTTTTGTTCTTCCAATTTTTTAATCATTTCAGGATTTTTTTCAATCACTAAAATTGGTTCGTTAAATCGAATTAATTTTTCTACTGCTTGACGACCATTTCTTCCATAACCGCAAACAATTGTATGATTTTCAAGTTGATTAATTTGTTTTTCCACTTTCTTTGTTTTAATGTCTTCTAAAAATTTTCCATTGACAATATATTCTGTCAAAACAGAAATGATATATCCAAAAACAGTTAAACTTAATAAAATTAAAAAGGTAGTAAATAGTTTGTCATCCGCATCCATTGGATGAACTTCTCCGAATCCAACTGTTGAAACAGTTATAATCGTCATGTAAAAGGCATCAATGAAATTATAATTTGCCAAATTCATGTATCCTAAAACACCAATAATTACAACTAAAATTAAAAGGAAAATAGCTTTATGTAATCTCGTTTTGAATATTGCATTCATAGAGAAATTGTTTTAGGTTAAATAATAAATAGAAATCAAAATGCTCTATTATCTTAAAGATAAGAAGAAAATTAAGGATTATAAGTCGAAAACAGATTTTCTTTTCGTGTAAATCATGTCTTTTAATTTTAAAAGAAAAGCTAAGCTTAAATACAGACCAAAAGAAATTCCAAGAGTTACGAAAGAAATATAAATAAAAAACAAACGAACATGTGTTACTTTTAAACCTAATCGATCCGCAAATCGAGTAGAAACATCAAAACCATATTTTTCAAAAAAATGTCTTAATTTATGTATTTGTGTCATTTGTTTTAAATTTTTTGCAAGATACTAATTTAAAGGAAAAGAAATCAAAAGAACTTAACGATACACTTTTCGATTTTCAATAGTTACTAATCCTTTTTTTTCTAGAGATTTAATGGAACGAATTACAGTTTCTACTCGTAAACCAGTTAAATCTGCAATTTGTTGACGAGACATTTTTACTTTATATCTTTCGTTTTCTGGAGTTTTATCAATATGAATTTTAAAATAATCAATAATTTTTAAAATTCGATGTTCTGGATCTTGGGAAGCAATTTCAGATAAAACCATTGATTTATAATGCAATCTTTTTGCTAAAGTACTGGTAACTTCCATGTGAACATTTGGGTTGGAATATAATAAATCGAAAAAATGATCTTTTTTTAAACGCCAAACATAACTATCGATAATCGCTTCAGCATTTGCAGGGTAAATTCGATCACTAAACAAAGGAGGTTCTCCAAAACTTCTTCCATTTTTAAAGATTCCTTGAATGAATTCTTTTCCATCATCATTAAAATTATTCATTTTAATTTCTCCATTTGCAACTTGAAAAAAGTAAGATGCAATTCCATTTGTTTTAAATAAAAATTCTCCTTTTTCTATAAAGATTTTTTCTGCACCAAATTTTTCTAACAAAGCTTCCTCAATCATTTTACCTCATTATTTATGGTTCTAAATTATCAAATTGAAATGAAATAAGCATTATTTTTTCTTCAAATTCTTAAAAATGAAACCAAACAATACTAATATTTTATTAAAAAAAGGCAAGAGAGAAAGTTGAACGAAAGAAATGCTACTTTTTTTTGTAATTTGAAAGAAAATTAGAAGACTAAATAGCTATAATTTTCAAATATTTCCCCAGAGATTCCTAATTATTTGTATGATTTTTGATTAAAAACAATATTTTTTAACCGAATTAAAGTAAATATTGTTTTAAAACGCGATTTATCCATAATAAAACTATTATATTGAAAGTTTTAAACTACAGAATCCTTAATAATATGAAATATATGAAGCATTTTTATATCAAATTTTCTCTTGTTTTTTTGTGTTTATTTTTGATTGTAAATAAAATTAATGCACAAGAAAACAAAATCGATATTAATGCTTTTTTAGATATTGAAACCAAGGAAATTCGTATTCAGCAAACTTTAGATTATTATAATAAAACTTCAGATACATTAACTTCAATTTTCTTTCATAATTGGCCAAATAGTTTTAGTAGTAAAAAAACACCTTTGTCAAAAAGACTTCTAGAAAACTATGAAAAGAAATTTTATTTTGCGAAAGAACCAGATTTGGGTTATACAAAAATCAATAATATTTCTATTGATTATTTAAATGCTTATTGGACTGAAATTAAAGATAATCAAGATATTTTGGAAGTAACACTTACTAGACCGTTATTACCAAATAAAAAGATGACAATTCAGTTTACTTATGTTGTGAAATTACCAAATGCCAAGTTTACAGATTATGGTTGGAGTAAGGATGAGTTTAATTTACGCTATTGGTATTTAGTTCCTGTGGTTTATGAAAATCATGATTGGTTGTTGATGAATAATTTAAATATGGATGATTTGTATATGGATTATGCGGATTATCAAATTGATTTTACACTTCCAAAAAATTATTTTATCAATACAGATTTAGAAGGAACTATTGAAATGCATCCAGAAAATATTACATATCATTTATCTGGAAAAAAACGAATTGATATAGAATTTAATATTATTGAAGTCGAAAAACAAGAATTTAAAGAATACCATACAGATTCTGTAACGATTATAACAGATATGAAGTCGAAATTGGAAGATATGCAATTAAAAACTTCTGTATTGAATCGTTCGATGCTTTTTTTAAAAGAATATTTAGGAGAATTTCCACATGATCGGTTATTGATAAATCGAATTTCTTATCAAAAAAATCCAGTTTATGGTTTTAATCAATTGCCTTCCTTTTTAACACCTTTTTCGAATACTTTTGAATGGGATATTGAAACGTTTAAAATTTTAAGTCAAAAATATATTGAGAATACAATTCTTTATAATAAACGAGATGATTATTGGTTGGCTGATGGTGTTCAAACCTATTTAATGATGGAATATGTTAAAAAATATTATCCAGAAATTAAAGCGATTGGTGAAGTTTCAAAGATTTGGGGAATTCGAAGTTTTAATATTTCTAAATTAGAATTTAATGATAAATATTCTTTTGTATATCAATTTACAATTCGAAAAAACTTAGATCAACCTTTGGAAATGCGCGCGGATTCTTTATCAAATTTCAATCGTAAAATTGTAAATAAATACAAAGCAGGATTAGGTTTACGATATTTGAATAATTATTTAGAGAAAGATATTATTGCAAAAAGTATTAAAGAATATTTTGCTGAAAATCATTTAGAAAAATCAAATTCTAAAGAATTTAAAGAAATTGTTGAAAGTAAAACAACAAAAGATTTAGATTGGTTTTTTAAAACATATATAGAAACGAAAGAAAAGATAGACTTTACAGTTAAAAAGGTAAAAACTGTTGGAGATTCTTTAGAAGTTACCATTAAAAATAAAAGAGAATTTGTTGCACCTTTGGCTTTATATGGTGTAAAAGGAAAAGAAGTCAAATATAAAACATGGGTAACAGGAGTAGATTCTGTAAAAACTGTTCGAATTCCAAAAGGAGATTTTGATAAAATTGCATTGAATTATGAGTTTTTATATCCAGAATTAAATTCGAGAGACAATTGGAAAAATGTAAAACCAAAATTATTTAATCGACCAGTGAAATTTCGTTTGTTCAAAGATATCGAAGATCCTTATTATAATGAGATTTTTTATCGTCCCAACATAAAATATAATTACTATGATGGAATTTCACTTGGAGCATCTTTTAGTAATGGTGCAATTTTGAAAAAGAATTTTATCTATAAATTTTCGCCACTTTATGCAACAAAAAGTAATACTTTGGTAGGTTCTGCTTCGGCTGTTTATCAATCTTATCCTGAAAAAACGAATATTTATCGTTATTCTTTTGGTGTTGGAGGTTCTTCTTTTAATTATGCGCCAAATTTATCTTATCGAAAATTAACGCCTTTTGTGAATGTAGAATTAAAGAGAAAAAGTCTGAGAGATGTTGGAAGTAGAAGTTTTTATTCAAATTATGTAATTGTAGATAAAGAAAGAGGTTTAGTTACGGATGAGAATCCAGAATCTTTTAAATACAATATTTTTAATTTAGGTTTTTCGTATTCAAAACCTGAAATCATAGAGGACTTACGTTATAACATAAATTTACAAATTGCAGATAAATTTGCTAAAACTTCTTTAGACTTACGATATCGAATTCTTTCGGAAAATAACCAACAATTTGATTTCCGTTTTTATGCAGGAGTTTTTCTAAATAATAAAACTAACACAGATTATTTCAGTTTTGCTTTAGATAGACCTACGGATTATTTGTTTCAATATGATTATTTTGGGCGTTCTGAAACAACAGGTTTTTTCAGCCAACAGTACATTACAGCAGAAGGAGGATTTAAATCTAGATTGGAAGAAAACTTCGCAAATCAATGGATTACGGCTATTAATGGAAGTATTGGAATTTGGCGTTGGGTAGAGTTTTACCAAGATATTGGATTTATTAAAAGTAGAAATAAGAAAGTATTTTTTGCACACGATAATGGAATACGATTAAATTTCATTCATAATATCTTAGAAATATATTTTCCTTTATATTCAAATAATGGTTGGGAAGTATCTCAGCCAGGTTATGGAACAAAAATTCGCTATGTTTTAACAATTAAGCCGAATAGAATCATCAATTTTATACGTCGAGGATTTTATTAATACCTAATTACTTGTAAGTATATGTTAAAAAATCTTTACTAAAACTTAATTTTTATTGTATTTAATTTATAAATATCGGGAAAATGTTCTAATTTTTAAACAATTTTTAATTCCGCTTCAAAAATAGTACATTTGCCCTATTCACTAATGCAATTAAAATTATGTCATCAAAATCTTCAACTATAAAAAAAGAACAAATTTCATTTAATGATTTCAAAACAGAGGTTTTAAACGACTATAAAACTGCTCTTATCTCAAGAGAATGTAGTCTTTTAGGGCGTCGTGAAGTTTTAACTGGAAAGGCAAAGTTCGGAATTTTCGGAGACGGAAAAGAAGTGCCTCAGCTTGCAATGGCTAAAGCTTTCAAAAATGGAGACTTCCGTTCTGGTTATTATAGAGATCAAACTTTTATGATGGCAATCGGACAATTAACTCCTCAACAATTTTTCGCTGGATTATATGCTCATGTTGATATTAAAGCAGATCCAATGTCAGCAGGAAGACAAATGGGAGGTCACTTTGCTACACATAGTTTAAATGAAGATGGTTCTTGGAAAGAGCTTACAAGTCAAAAGAATTCTAGTTCAGATATTTCTCCTACAGCAGGACAAATGCCTCGTTTATTAGGATTGGCTCAGGCTTCAAAAATGTATCGTAATATTGATGAATTAAAAGAAGGTTTCACTAAATTCTCTAAAAATGGTGATGAAATTGCATGGGGAACTATCGGAAATGCTAGTACAAGTGAAGGTTTATTCTTTGAAACTATCAATGCTGCTGGTGTTTTACAAGTACCTATGATTATTAATGTTTGGGATGATGAGTATGGAATTTCGGTTCATGCTAAGCACCAAACTACGAAAGAAAATATTTCGGAAATTTTAAAAGGTTTCCAAAGAGATGAGAATGGTGAAGGTTATGAAATCTTTGTAGTTAAAGGATGGGATTATGCTACTTTAGTAGAAACGTATCAAAAAGCTGCTGCTTTTGTTCGTGAAAATCACATTCCTGCAATGATTCACGTTCGTGAATTAACGCAACCACAAGGACATTCAACTTCAGGATCACATGAAAGATATAAATCTACAGAAAGATTAGCTTGGGAAGCAGAGTATGATTGTATTGCACAAATGCGTAAATGGATTCTTGAATTTGAAAAAGCTAACGGAAAGAAAGATGTTCTTAAGTTAGTTGAATCAGAAGAAGAATTAATCGCAATGGAAAAAGAAGCGAAGAAAATCGTTTCTAAAGCAAAAAGAGATGCTTGGGCTGCATTTACAACACCTCAAAAAGATGAAAGAGCTGATGCTGTTGCTTTAATTAACGCTTTAGCAGAAAGTAGTGAAAGTAAAAATTTCATCGCTAAATTAGCTAATGATTTAAATGCAATCAAAGAACCATCAAGAAAAGATATTCTTTCTACTGCAAGAAAAGCTTTACGTTATGTTCGTTCTGAAAATACTGTAGAAAGAACTAATTTAATCAACTGGATTGCAAATTATAAAGCTGTAAATCAAGCAAAATATAGTAGCGAATTATACAACGAAACAGAAACAGGAGCTTTAAACGTAGAAGAGGTTTTACCTACTTATGGAGAAACTAGAGAATCTGTAGATGCTCGTTTAATAATGCGTGATAACTTCGATGCAATTTTTGCAAAACACCCTGAAGTAGTAATCTTCGGAGAGGATTCTGGAAAAATTGGAGATGTAAACCAAGGTTTAGAAGGAATGCAAGAGAAATATGGAGAATTCCGTGTGGCAGATGCAGGAATTCGTGAGGCTACAATTATCGGTCAAGGTATTGGAATGGCAATGAGAGGTTTAAGACCAATTGCTGAGATTCAATACTTAGATTATTTATTATATGGTTTACAAATTATGAGTGATGATTTGGCTACAGTTCGTTATAGAACGGCTGGAAAGCAAAAAGCACCACTTATCGTTAGAACTCGTGGACACCGTTTAGAAGGAATTTGGCATTCAGGTTCTCCAATGGCTACAATTTTAGGATCATTGAGAGGAATGTATGTTTTAACTCCAAGAAACATGACAAAAGCTGCTGGATTCTATAATACTTTATTAGAAACAGATGAACCAGCTTTAATCGTGGAGAACTTAAATGGTTACCGTTTAAAAGAAGATTTACCAACAAACTTAGGAGAGTTAAGAACACCAATCGGAGTTGTAGAAACTGTAAGAGAAGGTTCTGATATTACTTTAGTTTCTTATGGATCTACTTTAAAAATCGTTCAGGAAGCTGCACAAGAATTAGCACAATATGGAATTGAGGCTGAAATTATTGATGCACAATCTTTATTACCATTTGATATCAATCACGATACTGTGAAGAGTGTTGCGAAAACAAACAGATTAATGGTAATTGATGAAGATGTTCCTGGAGGAGCTTCAGCATATTTATTACAAGAAATTTTAGAGAATCAAAATGCTTATAGATTCTTAGATAGTAAGCCAACTACTTTAGCAGCGAAAGCAAATAGACCTGCTTATGGTAGTGATGGGGATTATTTCTGTAAACCATCTCATGAGGATATTTTTGAAGCGGTTTATGCTATCATGAATGAAGCAAATCCAACTGAATATCCTGAATTATTCTAGAATAATTTAATTTATCTTTATAAAAAAAGTAAAAACCACTCTGATTGTAGAGTGGTTTTTTTGTTTTATTTAGTTGCTTTTACATTTTAGTACGTTGCATTTATATTTTATCTAATAGCTTTTGCATTTTAGCACGTTGTATTTATATTTTATCTAATAGCTTTTGCATTTTAGTACGTTGCATTTATATTTTATCTAATAGCTTTTGCATTTTAGCAAATTGCACTTAAGTTTTATCTAATTACTTTTGCGTTTTAGTACGTTGCAATTATGTTATAAAAAAATTAGCGAAATTCTGATAAAATATATTCTTGATATTCCTTAATTTAAAAGTGTCAATTTTAAATCAAATAAAATGAATTATCCAAGAGCATTTTCGCATATAGGAATTACGGTTCCAGATTTAGATAAAGCAATTTCTTTTTACACAAAAGTGATGAATTGGTATCTTTTAATGGGGCCAGAAACGATTAAAAAAGAAACAGAAACAGCAATTGGAAATATGTGTATTGATGTTTTTGGGGAAGATTGGGAGAGCTTTCGTATTGCACATCTTTCTACTTCAGATAAAATAGGAATTGAGCTTTTTGAATTTCCACAAACAAAAGGTAAAGCAGATTTTAATCCTTTTAGAACAGGATTGTTTCATTTTTGTGTTCAAGATCCAAATATTGAAAGTTTAACGCAAAGAATTGTAGAAGCAGGAGGGAAGCAACGAATGCCAATTCGAGAATATTATCCAAATGAAAAGCCTTTTAAAATGGTTTATGTAGAAGATCCATTTGGTGTTGTTTTTGAAATTTACACACATAGTTATGAGTTGACATATTCTTCTGGAGCTTATGTCTAAAAAAGTTTGACGATTCTTAATCGTCAAACTTTTTTATGCTTTTAACCAATCAGCAATATTATTTTCACTAATAATTTCTCCCGATTTTGTGATTAATTTTAATTCATTTGTTTTTATTTCGAAATACAAATCGAATTCTGGATGACAATTTTTAATTCTAAAAGTTAATATTTTCAAGCCTGAAATTAAGCCTTCTTTTTTTGTTTTTTCATATACTATTTTAGAACATGATTTTTTAAAAATACATCTTCTTCTTTTCTTTTTGGGAATTAAAAACCAATAGAGATGAATTATTGTTAAAAGAAGATATTTCATAATTTTGAAAAAACTACCATTTGTCTTGTTGTAGTATATGCTGCTTTTGCACCAAAACCAAAACAACCATTTTCGGGATTTACAATTGTAGAAACACTTTCTAATCTTTCATATTTCCATCCTCTTTCAGAATAATTATTAATAAGTTCTTCTAATTGTTCCGCAACATGCTTTGATGTTCCTTTTATAGGATCAATATTTGCAACAAAAGGGATTACTTTGTATTTCATGATTTTATTTTAAAAGTTATAAAGTCAAATTTTAAAATAAAACATTGAATAAAAATGTGGAATTCCTCAATAAGAGTAAATTATATAAAAAAAGCACTCAAAATAGAGTGCTTTCTTCTTCGTGTATTTATATAAAAAGATGCAAATCTTACACCGCTAGGAATAAGAAAATTGCATAGACAAAAAATCTCACATATCTGAATAATCCTAGGATTAAAAGCCATCTAAAAGAATAACCTGTAATTCCTGAAATTAGAGTTACCATCGAAAATGGGATTGGTAATAATGCAGCAATCACAATAAAGAATCCTCCCCATTTTTTTAAGTTCGTAAATAAATCACTGTACTTGTTTGTAACCCAATAATGTATCTTTGGGATATGCTCAATTTTCATACCAATTCCATAAGCAATCACTCCACCTAAATAAGAAAGTGTTGCTAAAACACCAACAAGAAGCCACGGATTTACACCAATACTTTCTCCTTGTGTTTTACTCCACATAATAAATAAATCAGGTGGAATAAGACCTAAAATCGTTTCGGAAGCGGTGAAAATAACATATACGAATGTATCAGGAACATTATCTACAATTAATTGAAAAATTTCTTTCATTGTGATGACGAATTTTTCAATGATGAAAAATATTCCAACAACAATACCAACAACAATCAAAAGACTTTTTAGGTTTTTTCTCAAAAAAGTAAAAAGCCCAGTTCTTTTTAAATATTCATAGTATAATTTTAAAAATCTCATTTTCTTTTATCTATATTTTTAGGCAAATTCTTCAGGATCCGCTACTACATGATATCGAGGATCATCTACCGCCTCTATAATTATCTCATTAAATTTCGTGTTACTCTTACAAAGAAGCTCTTTACATTCTTCGCTTAAGTGTTTTAATTTTACTTGTTTTCCCGCTTTTTCATACTTTTCAACTAGATTAAAAATTGCTTCAATTCCTGAGTGATCACTGATTCTAGATTCAATAAAATCAATTTCAACTTTCTCTGGATCATTCTTTACATCAAACTTTTCATTAAAAGCTGTAACGGAACCAAAGAAAAGTGGTCCCCAAATTTCATATACCTTAGTACCATCTTTTTTGAAAACCTTACGTGCACGAATTCTTTTTGCATTTTCCCAAGCAAAAACTAATGCAGAAATAATAACTCCAGCAAAAACAGCAATTGCTAAATCGAAAATAACTGTAATTATAGAAACAGCGATTAAAACAAAGGCATCTGCTTTAGGAATTTTACGAATAATACGTAAACTTGACCATGCAAATGTTTCAATTACCATCATAAACATTACACCAACTAAAGCTGCAATTGGAACTTGTTCAATGATTTCATCTGCAAACAAAATAAATGATAACAAAGTAAGTGCCATCATGATTCCTGACAGTCTTCCTCGTCCATTTGAATTGATGTTAATCATCGTTTGTCCAATCATTCCACAACCACCAGTTCCTCCAAAAAGTCCACTAGCCACATTTGCAACACCTTGCGCAACACATTCTTTATTTCCATTTCCTCTAGTTTCTGTCAATTCATCGACTAAATTCATTGTCATTAAAGATTCAATTAATCCTACACAAGCTGCCAAAAAGGCATAAGGAAGAATGAAAAATAAGGTGTCAAAGTTGATTGGTAATTTCTGCCAAAGCTCTGAGTTAAACATCGGAAAAGAACCTTTTAAACCAGTTCCTCCTCCTTCAACAATATAAGAACCAACAGTAGAAACATTGATGTTTCCAAACTTTACAATCAAACTTGTAATGATAATTGCTGTAAGTGCAGCAGGTAATTTTTTTGTGAGTTTAGGTAAGAAATAAATAATCGCCATTGTTAGTAAAACCAAACCAATCATGATATAGAGTTCGCTTCCATGCATCCAAATGTCTTGGAATTTACCTAATACATCTGGATTTGTATTTGGAATTTTATGTGTAAACATTTTTAACTGTGCTAAGAAAATCACAATTGCTAAACCATTTACAAAACCAAGCATTACAGGATGTGGAATTAAACGAACGAATCGTCCTAATTTAAAATATCCAGCAGCTACTTGTATAATTCCCATTAAAATTACAGCTCCAAAAAGATACATGAATCCCATGTCATCAATTGGATTGTCAAAAGCCAAACCTTTTGCATGTCCTTTTGCAATCATATCTACGAAGATTACAGCTACTGCTCCAGCTGCTCCAGAAATTAATCCTGGTCTACCTCCAAGAACTGCTGTAATAATTCCTACGATGAAAGCACCTGTAAGCGCAACAATAGGATCAATTTGTGCCACAAAAGCGAAAGCCACAACTTCTGGAACCATAGCTAAGGAAACTGTAATTCCTGCAAGAACGTCGTCTTTTGTGTTTGGCGTTATTTTTCTAATAAACTCTGTCATACCTTTACTCGAATAATCTTTTTATAAAAAGATTGCAAAAATACAGCTATTATTGTGAATAACAAAAGTATGGTAATATTAAAAGCAGTTATTCATATTTTTAAGAATTAATTTCTACTTTTTTAAAAAATTATTGATTTCTTAACAACTTTAGAATTTTATTCAAATAACAATTGAATGTTTGCATAAGTGTTTTGTAAGGCTTCTTCTATTTCAGTTGAATTTTTAAAAACAACTTCTATGATATCTTCTTCGATTTGTGGTGTTAATTTCCCTTTATAAGTTGTTTTCATATCAAACCAATAACTTATTTTTAAACAAAATTGATTTTTTCTTGGAAAAATATGATACGTTGTTTTGTTTTCAGAAAGCAATTCTAAATTTTCGATTCCACATTCTTCTTCTACCTCACGAATAGCGGCTTCTTCTGTAGTTTCTCCTTTTTCAATTTTACCTTTTGGTAAATCCCATTTTTCAAATCTTTTAATAAATAAAATGTTTTCTTTTTCATCTTTTACAATTCCACCAGCAGCTTTTTGTACATTAAAATAAGATTGAAACAAATTCCAGTCACTTTCTAAGTTTTTGCAATAAAAAGTTGCTTGTGTTACTTTATTGTTAAGCATTTTTTGAATAACTTGATGAACATTATTTTCGTTCATGTTTAACATGTCTGAATTTTCGGAATTTTTTATACTATCCGTCAAAATAATTGGATAGTCATTGACAAAAACTTTATACATTTGCATTATGATTTCGAACAAAGATACAGCAAAAAAAACAGCAGAACTATTATTGCAAATTAAAGCAATAAAATTACAGCCATCAGAGCCTTTTACTTGGGCATCAGGATGGAAATCTCCAATTTATTGTGACAACAGAACAACGCTATCATTTCCCCCAATTCGCAATTACATTAGAGAAAACATCGCTAAGATAATTGAGGATACCTATGGTAAACCAGACGTGATTGCTGGTGTTGCTACAGGTGCAATTGCAATGGGAGTTTTGGTTGCTCAATTCTTAAATATTCCTTTTGTTTATGTTCGTCCTGAGCCTAAAAAGCATGGTCGTAAAAATCAAGTAGAAGGATTTTTAGAAAAAGGAAGTAATGTTGTTGTGATTGAAGACTTAATCAGTACAGGAAAAAGTAGTTTAAATGCCGTGGAAGCTCTAAGAAACGAAGGAGCAAACGTAAAAGGTATGGTCGCTATTTTCTCTTACGGATTTGATATTGCTAAAACTAATTTTGAAGAAGCAAATGTAGAATTATATACATTGAGCGATTATGACACATTATTAGAGTTGGCGAATGATAACCATTATATTACTGCAGAGGAAAAGAGTACACTTTCACAATGGAGACATGAACCAAGTACTTGGAGTAAATAATATTTTAAAAAACACTTATGGAATTAAAAACTAAAAAAGTTACAGCTCAAAAAAGTCAAGAAGAGATTTTTAACTTTTTGACAGATTTGAAAAATTTTGAGCAATTAATGCCAGAAAACATCGAGAAGTTTGAAGTAGATGGAGAATCTTTTCTTTTTTGTTTAAAAGGAATGCCAGAAATTCGTTTAGTATTAAATGAAAAAACTCCAAACGAAAAAATCGTTTTAGGTGCAGCTAGTAGTAAATTATCATTTTCTTTAACTGGAATTATTGAAAATGCAGATGAAAACTCAAGTGATGTACAATTATTTTTCAAAGGAGATTTCAATCCGATGATGGCAATGATGGTGAAAAAACCATTACAAAAGTTTATGGATGTTTTAATCGAAAACATCGAAAAAGTTTAAGTTTGTTATTTTTAATATAAAAAAGAGGTTATTTCGTTATGAGATAACCTCTTTTTGTATAGATAAATATTTGAATGGTAAGGTTCTAAATTTGACTTTTTGGAAATGCTACAAAATTTTGTAACAAATCAGTAGTTCCATCATTTGTAACTTCTAAATAAGGTGGAACAAAAAAGTATTTATCTGATGTTGGTTGAATAATGACTGTTTCACTTTTTTTCATTGGAAAAGATGCTTCCGCAGAAGTAGTTGCAACCACTTCATTTCCGTTATAAGAAGTATCCCATTTCCATGTAATTAATTTCCCATCTTTATCTTTTAAAAGTAAATTTCCATCTCCGTCATGAATTTTTACTTTCAACATTTGGCGTTCATTTACTCTTTTAATTTCTTGATAATAAAAACCATCATTTAAACTTGGAAAATCTACAATTACTCTCCAAGGTTTTTTTCCGTTTAATTTCCAAACTTCGTCTACAAATTTTGGTAATCTACCTTCGCCGTTAAGCCATCTTTGTTGTTTGGAATCTCCATAGCCAAAAGTTTTTGTGATATGATAATATTCTACTGTGAAAAATTTCTTTTCAGAAGGAGAAGATTGTGGTTTATTTTTGTCTTTATCACTATAACCACCACCAAAAGTATGTCTTGGTAAAGCAGATCCTCCATATTCTGAACCGATATCTCTTGTGATAATTACATTTTTTCCTGTTGCAGTAACTTCTTCTGGTTTTGGATAAGGATTACTAGAATTGTAATTATAAATATAATCATCCAAATCTGCTTTGCGTATCTCTTTGTCAATATCACTTCCTGAAACTGTGGTTTCAAATTTTAAATAGACAATTTCATTTGGATTATCTTTTACAAAATCTGTAATTTCTCTTAAAACATAATGCGCCAATCGAGTTCCATTAAAACCATTTGTAGGTTTACCGTGATATACAGAAATATCATCACTTTTAAAAAGATTAATTCTTTTATGAATATCAATTTCAATAGCGCGAATTCCTTTTTTAAATTGGTCTGGTAATCTATCAAATACATTGGATTTTTCGTATTTGTGTGTGTCGTTGTAAGAATTATGTGTAGAAGGATTTGTGATTTCATGGATTCTTCGATCTTCCATTGGAATTTCTTGCAGTGTTAAATCTAATTGAGAATGTAGAAAACCTTCTTTATTAAATTCTCTTTCTAAGCCCGTTTCTGTTTCTGTTTTTTCTTCTAAAACGGGATCATCTTTTTGACAAGCAACAGCCAAAAAGAAGACCATCGCTGTAAATAAGGTTAAGCGTTTCATAATAGATTAATTTTAGAATTAGAATAGCTGAAGTTAGTTTGTTAATTGATTTTGAATGTTATATGAAGTTAATGAGATTATTGTTTTTATCTTAATTATTTCTAAAATAATTCGTTAAGATTTTGGAACTGCCACAAAATTTTGAAGTAAATCTGTTGTTCCATCATTTGTAACTTCTAAAATTGGAGGTACAAAATAATAATCATCAGAATAAGGTTGAATAGTTACAGTTTCTCCTTTTTTCATTGGGAAAGAAGCTTCAGAAGAAGTTTTTGCATCATTTTTATCTCCTCCATAAGTACACATCCATTTCCAAGTGATTAATTGTCCATTATCGTCTTTTGTGAATAAATTCCCATTTTCATCATAAATATGAGCTTTTAACATTTGACGTTCATTGACTCTTTTGATTTCATCATAATAAAAACCATCGTTTATTCCAGGAAAATCTACAATTACTCTCCATGGTTTTTTCCCGTTTAATTTCCATACTTCATCTACAAATTTTGGTAACCTTCCTTCACCATTTAGCCATCTTTGTTGTTTGGAATCACCATAACCAAAAGTTTTTGTAATATGATAATATTCAACAGAAAAGAATTTCTTTTCAGATGGAGAAGTTTGTGGATTATTTTTGTCTTTATCACTGAAACCTCCACCGAATGTATGCCTTGGTAAAGCAGATCCTCCATATTGTAAACCAACATCTCTTGTGATGATTACATTTTTACCAGTTGCAGTAACTTCTTCAGGTTTTGGAAAAGGATTACTTGAATTGTAAGTATAAATGTATTTATCTAATCCTGCTTCTCGAATTTCTTTGTCAATATCACTTCCAGAAACAGTAGTTTCAAATTTTAAAAACACAATTTCATTTGGATTATCTTTTACAAAATCTGTAACTTCTTCTAAAACATAATGTGCTAATCGACTTCCATTTAATCCATTGGAAGCTTTTCCGTGGTATACTGAAATATCATCTGAAGAAAAAATATTTACTTTTTTATGAATATCTATCTCAATTGCACGAATTCCTTTTCTAAATTGATCCGGTAATCTATCAAATACATTGGATTTTTCGTATTTATGTGTATCATTGAAAGAGTTATGAGAAGAAGGATTTGTAATTTCATGAATTCTACGATCTTCAATAGGAATTTCCTGTAAGTCTATATTTAAACCAGAAGAATTTGTAAATCGTTTATTTTCAAAATTTTCATCTGAGTTAGAAAGGTCTGTACCTTCCATTTCAGGGTATTCTTTTTGGCACGAAATAGTCAATAAGAATACGATCGCTGTAAATAAGGTTAAGCGTTTCATAATAGATTAATTTTAGAATTAGAATAGCTGTAAAAGTTTGGTTAGTTGGTTTTGATTATGCTGAATTAGAATATTTGATTATGATTAATTTAAAGCTTTTGGTATCGCAACGAAGTTTTGAAGTAAATCGTCCGTTCCATCATTTTTCACTTCTACAAAAGAAGGAACAAAATAATGCGTATCAGAAATAGGTTGAATAACAACATTTTCTCCTTTGATAATTGGAAGTAAAACAGCATTGTCTTTATCATGAGAACTTACATGCCATTCTAAAGTAATCAGACGATCGTAAAATTTATCTGTATTTACTTTATTTGTTTCAATTTGCGAACTAAAAGAAGAAGGATAAGAAATGTCATTCTTTCTTTTGTCTTCTACAGAAATTTGTTGAAGATCTAGGTTTAAATTTGAATGAATAAAGCCATCATTATTAAAATCGTTTTTCATTTTAGAAGAATTCTTTTCTTCTAGTAGAGGGGTTTCATTTTGAGTAGGTTCAAACAAAAAGAAAACCTTAGCTGTCATATAACTTATACGTTCCATAATAGATATTTTTAAAATTTAATTTTGTTTAAAATGGTCGGTCATCTTTTGGTTTTGTATAAAAATTTATTCAGGTTTCGGAATTGCTACAAAGTTTTGAAGCAAATCGGTAGTTCCATCATTTGTAACTTCTAGAATAGGAGGAACGAAATAATAATCATCAGAATAAGGCTGAATCGTAACTGTTTCTCCTTTTTTCATTGGAAAAGATGCTTCCGCAGATGTTTTCGCATCATTTTTTGCATTATTATATGTACACATCCATTTCCAAGTAATTAATTTTCCATTTTCATCATTCATAAATAAATTTCCATATTTATCATAAACTTGAGCTTTTAGCATTTGTCTAGATTTTAATTCATTTACGATTTGATAAAAATAATCGTTGTGAACAGAAGGGAAGTCAACAATAATTCTCCAAGGCTTTTTACCATTTAACTTCCAAACTTTATCCACAAATTCAGGTAATCTGGCTTCTCCTAATAAATATTTTTGTTCATGTGAATCTCCATATCCAAAAGTAGAAGTGATTGCATAATATTCTACACTAAAGAACTTATTTGCAGAAGGATTTGTTTGTGGATTATGACTACTATTATGTTCGTATCCACCTCCAAATGTATGTCTGTCTAAAGAAACCCCATATTGTGAACCATCGATATGTCTTGTAATTACAACATTTTTTCCTGTTGCAATGATTTCTTCTGGTTTTGGATATGGATTATTTGGATTGTAATCATAAATATATTTATCCAATTCTGCTTCTCGAATTTCTTTATCAATATCTCCACCTGAAACTGTCGTTTCAAATTTTAAATAAATAATTTCGTTTGGGTTGTCTTTGGCAAAATCTGTTATTTCTCTTAAGACATAATGAGCTAATCGACTTCCATTGATTCCGTTTGAAACTTTCCCGTGATATACTGAAATATCGTCTCCTTTAAAAAGGTTTACTTTTTTATGAATATCAATTTCAACACCACGAATTCCTTTGGAAAGTTGTGTCGGAATTCGATCAAATACGTTTGACTTTTCGTATTTGTCATGATCATTATAAGAGTTATGCGTAGAAGGGTTAATGATTTCGTGGATTCTTCTTTCTGAAATAGGGATTCGCTGTAAATCTAAATTTAAATCAGAAGTGGTAAAGCGTTCGTTATTAAAATTTTCTTCAGAATTAGAAATATCTGACGCTTCTAATTCGGGATATTCTTTCTGACAAGCAAAGGCTAAAAAGAATATCATTGCTGTAAAAATATGCAAGCGTTTCATAATAGATAATTTAAAAGATGAATAGAATGGATTTTAAAAATGGTCGGTCATCTTCTTAAATTAAAGATTGATTGCATGAAATTTGCTGATTATGAAATTTTAAAAAATTAATAGAATTTATACTTTAAAGTAATGGTAGTATCATTTGGTAGAATTTAAAAAGATGGTCGGTTGTCTTAATAAAAATAAATAGTTGAGGTTATGAAAAATACTTTTAAATATAAACAAATAGGTTACGACTTGAAAACATATTAATTCACACTTGACAAATGAAAAATATGTTATTGATTATGATAGTTATATTTTAAATATATGACCGACCATCTTAACATGATGTAAAGGTAGAAATAAAAGGGTTATATAGTCAAATCATTGATTGTGTTTAACTTATGTTTAACGTACTTTAAGAATATGTGATGAGAAATGTGTAAAAATTATTAGTATTTTATATATAAAGTTCGATTATTTAAGAATTGTAAGTTTTACACAAAATGATTGAAGAAAAGATAAAAAAACTCCTCTTTCAAGTGAAAAAGGAGTTTAATAATTAATTATTTTTTTCTTTTTGTTCTCGAATTTGAGAAACTTTTATTTCCATAACAGTGGCTATGGAAGTAGCTCGATTTTTGATGACATGTGCATTTTCTCCTTCGAAATTCTCATCAACAGTTTGCTTAAAAAAATCTAACCATTTCTGAAAATGTTTTCTTTCAAAAGGAAATTCTTCATTTTTTTCTAAATGAGGTTGCATTGCATTTTTATGATAGGTATTGGAATAAAAAAGAATATTATCCCAAAAATCTACTAAAACTTGTAAGTGTTCTTCTAAAGAATCATTTGCAACTATTTCCGAAAAAAAATGATGCATTTCTGCATCATTTAATAGTTTTTTATAGAACTCACTTACAATTAAGTATAAATCTTCTCTATTTTGAATATCGTTTTTCATTTTATAAGAAAGATTTTCCAAATGCGATTGGAACTAAATCAGTTAAAGAATTTGTTTTATAAATTTCTCCTTCAGCTCCCATAAAATACACTTCCATTGGAGCATCTTGTTTTTGCTCATACTCTAAAAGTGTTTGCCTGCATCCTCCACAAGGAGCGACTGGTGTTGTATTTTTAGTTTTTCTGGAAGTAGCTGTAAGAACTATTTTTAAAATCTTTTGGTTTGGAAACTCTGAAGATGCTTTCCAAACTGCAACTCTTTCCGCACACATTCCGGAAGGATAAGCTGCATTTTCTTGATTATTTCCAGTAATCACTTCTCCATTTTCTAACAACAAAGCTGCGCCTACTTCGAAATCAGAATAAGGTGCATATGCATTTTTTCTCGCTTCAACTGCCTTATTCATCAATTCTTTTACATCATTTGGTAGCTCTTCTACATTTTCAAAAATCGTTACCGAAGTTGTGATTTCTATTTGTTTCATTATCTATACAATTTATAGAACAAATTTACTAATCTTTTATTAATCTTGGTAAGAGTCACCGAAATTAAATGCTAGAGAAAATCTTAAAGTGTTTTCTAATGGATTTGCAACATCTCCAGCGTTGATTAGATAAGATACATCTAAGTCTGTAGACTTAAATTTAAATCCTAAACCAGTTGTAAAAAATTGTCTAGCTCCTTTTAATTCATTTTCGTGGAAATATCCAGCTCTTAATTTGAATAAATTATCATAAGAATATTCTGCTGCAATTCCATAAGTGATTTCCCTTAATTCTTCACTAAATCCACCTGGAGCATCTCCAAATGATTTGATGATTCCTTCAAAGAAACCTGTATCATCATATTTTGTTGGGTCATTTGGATCTGGAGTTGGAACTAATAATTTATTAGCTTCCACATTAATTCCAATTGTATTATAAGTATCTAAGATAAAGTCAAATCCAACACCTAATTTTAAATTAGCTGGCATAAAACTCTCTTGTCCACCATCTACATAAGAAACTTTTGGTCCAACATCTGAAATATTGAATCCTCCTCTTAAACGTCCGTTGAAATCTCCTAAAAACATTTCGTTTGAACGATAGTATCCAGAAACTCCAACTGTGAAAGTATTTACAGCTTGAATTTCATTTCCTTGAGTTAATTGAACACCAAGGTCTGATCTTACATATTTAAGAGTCACACCCATACTATATTTTTCACTTAATTTCAAAGCGTATGATCCACTAAGTGCAAACTCGTTCATTTTTGTAGTTCCTTGAGGAACTCCAGCATTATCTGTTAATTGAATTTCTCCTAAGTTAAAATATCTTAATCCAGCAGACCAAGCACTTCTTTCATTGATTCTATTTCCAAATGCCACAGCACCAACAAAAATATCATCCGTTAATTCTCTTAACCAAGGTGTATAGTTTACACCAACTGCAAATTGATTTTCTAAAAAAGCATATTTTGCAGGATTATGGAATTGTGATTGTGAGTCTGCTGATGTAGTTGCACCAATATCAGCCATACCTCCAGCACGGGCGTCTGGTGTAATTAATAAGAAAGGTGCTGCTGTTGTGATCGGATTTGGTTCTGAATTCGTATCTATCTCTGTTTGAGCAATTAACTTGCTTCCCCCAATTAATGCGAATGCCGCGAATAATAGTATTTTTTTCATTTAGTAATTTGATTTAATCTTAACAAATATCTTATTTTTTATTGAAGTATCACTAATTTCTCATATTTTTCTGCGGAACTACCATCCACTAGTGATTTAACCTTTAATTTATATACATAGACCCCTTTACCAATCTTATCTCCAAAATCATCAAGACCATCCCAAGTGATCGATCTTGCTAAGAATCCTTCTGTTTGTACAATTTGATTTATTGTTTTAACCAATTTACCTGACACTGTAAATATCTGAACTTGTGTTTCTAATTGTTCGTTTGGTCTGTTATGAGTAAACCAAAATTCTGTGTAATTCACAAAAGGATTTGGATAATTTAAGACATTCGTAAGAGAAAGTCCAATATCTTGTGTTACAAAAAAGTTCAACGTTGCTTCGCTAGAATTATTATATGTATCCCAAACTTTAAGTGTTAAAGTGTGTTGTCCAGTTTTTAAATCTTTAAAAGGATACTTAACTCTACCTTCTTTGTAGCTGTCTAATTCCGTTTCATAAAAATCATTTAATATAATAGGATTGTTTTGATCTCCATCTAAAAATGCAACAATATCATGATCTACTGCTGTAAATGAAGTATTAATTCCATTTTCATCTTCTAATAATGCAAGGAATAGAGGACTTTGATTTGTTGTTCCTCCATCGATGAATGTTTCATCATTCATATAGAGTTTAATTTTTGGTCCTTGATTATCTTCAGGAGCATTTTCATTTACACCTCCAACTGTTACATCTAAATTATACCCAGATTTGTCGTTTGGTGTATTGTTATGTGCATAAAAACTTAATTTTCCTTTACCATAAGCAATCTTAATATCTCTAGGAACAATAAAATCGAAAGTGAATTTTCCATTTGTAACAGAAGCTCTACCTGTAAAAATTTTACTTTCAATTGATTTATATTCTAAAACAATATCATTTTGTCCATTGTCTAAAGTAGTTTTATCTACAGCTTTATCATAAATAGTTGCATAAACTTCTCCATTAAAATCAGATAGGATATTTCCTGAATTATCAGTTACAACTCCTTCAAATATTGGGTGTGAAAGTGCTTTTAAAGAATCTAAAGGTTGTGAAATATCTTTTCCATTTAAAGAAGTAATTTTAATATTTGGTTTTGGAACAGCCAAACGCATTGCAGGATCTCCAATGAAAAAAGCATAATATTTTTGATAATTAGCATAAGAGTTTTTTGCTTCTAATAAAATATTTGCAATAGATAAATCGTTCTCTTCAATTTGAACTAATTTATCCATGATTCGTTCATTTAAAATTGCTCCTGTGTTTACAGCAATACTTCTTGTCGTTGTGATTAAACTAACAGCTCCTCCGTTTTTATTCCAAAATGTGAATTCTCCAGCTGTATCTCTTTCAGGATTATCAAATTTGGTAAATTCACAAGTAATTGTCACAAATAAAGGTAAAGTATTAGGATTGTTTAAATTATTGATTTCAGACAATTCTAAAATTCTTTCGTGAGCCCAACCATCTTCACCTCCATGACCAAAATAATCAATCATTAAAGTACCTTTTTCTATTGCATCACTAATTGCTTTATTTACATCTGGATATCTTTCTCCTCCAGAAGAAATTTCCTGTACATAGCTATCTGCAAAGATTTTTTTGATATTTAATTGAGGTTTTAAATTATTGATTCTTTGTGCAATTTCTTCTTGATCATCTTGTAATTGTGCTTCCCAAAGTTCATCAATATCATCAGCTACTAGAGAAATATCATTTCTCCATTTTCCTAAGGATTCCTTACTATAATAACTCAATATTTTATCAACTACATTTTGTGCTTGTTGATTTGTAGTTACAATTATTCTACCTGTGCTTACATCTAACTGATCAAAAATTGAAAGACGTCCATTTGTTAATTTCCCTTCATCATCATCTAACATTACATAATAATCATCAGAAACATAAGAATTTTTAGAATAAGAATCTTCCGTTTCTAAAGATGGTACAATATTATTATTATCAATGATTCGATTTTTATAATCATAACTTGTATCTCCAAATAGACATAAATATTTTAATTTTTTATTTGGATCTGTATTAGACTCATATAAATGTTTTACAAAATCTCTAATTCCTGTAATATCAGGTGATCCAGAAGAAAATTCATTATAAATTTTATCTAAAGGAACTACAACAGAATTTAAATTTGAATTAGTTTGATGATAATTTGCTAAACGTTCTGCTTGGTTTACGAGTTCGTTTGATGTTACGATTAAATATTCAATGTTTTCTAAACTATGTAAATTCTGATTAGGAACTAAAGATGTATTTAATAGAGTAGGAGTGTAATAATCATTATTTTCTAAAGCAACATACTGACGTAATTCATTTCCATTTGCTTTAAAAGTTTTAGAACTTCCAGAAGTGTTTAAAGGAACAACTGCTGGACTGATATGATTTGTCACATCCCATACAGAAGTTAGATTTGTAGCATTTTGGATTTGAAAAGTAACAACACCATTCGTATTTTTTGCTTCAAAACTTCTAAAAGAGAATTGCTTATTTGTAGAAATCAGCTTTTTCTTTCCGTAAATTTCGATATAATCTAAATATCCTCTTGCAGATGGGTTTCCATTATTATTATAGTCAATATTTACAGAAACAGCATTACCGCTTGCAGTGATAGTTCTTGAATTTGTTTCTTCAGAAGCCAAAGTACTACTTGTTATAGTACCAAAACTAAGATTGAAAATATTTTCATTATTTGCATATATTCTTGCACTAGAATTTGTTGGAGATTGTGAAACCATCGCAACTCGAACAGTAATTTGATTATCAATATTTTCAAAAGGAATATGAAAAGTTTGATCATTTTCTATATTAAAAGGTTCACCTAACCATTTTGTACCTAAAGTTGTAATATTATAATCTTCTCTTTCATAAAAAGTATAATCATCAAAAGTAGTAATTGTACTCACTGCATTTTGATTAATTTCTGGTGAAGTAACAATTCTACGACCTTGACCGTTATCAACAGTAATATAATAATAAGCAAAATCAGAATAAATATTTTGTTGATGTCTTAATGAAAAAGTACTTGAAATTTCATTATCATTCCAGCTATGTGGACCTTGAGCATAAAATAAAATATAATCTTCATTATTAAAAATACCATCATCTTCTCCACTAACAAAAATCGCATTTTCCTGTAAATCATCATGTCTGAAATCACCAACTCTATTTGGAAGTAATTTTCCACCATTTCCATAAATGCGAATATTTTTTGGGTTTACTTCATTCATATTTATACCCAAACTTTCCATAAATCCACGATCAATTTTGAAAACTCCAGAGGTATCAACAGCGAATTTGTACCAAGTTCCATTTGCTAAAACAGAGTTTGAACTATTTGTAGTTCTAAAAGTTGGATTGTTTCTTTTCGATTCTAATTCATAATCTAAAGAAAAAGAAGTAATTTTTTGATAATTTCCATTTACGTTAATAATGGGAGTAAGTTGGAAAATTAAAAACGTTTGATTTCGCCTTTTTTTAGCAACTAATTCAAATTTTGCTTCAGTTGGAATCTTATTTTTATCAATATTTTGTAAAACATTAGGTGAAAGAGTTTCATAGGTAATGTTTGTTAATTCGGCAGATTTAACTTGTAATCCATTTTGAATTTTCCATTGCTCAGAATAAGATGGAATAAAATCAAAATCTAAGGAATGTCCTTTTATAACAGGTGAATTAATAGTCCTTTTATCTGAAAAATGAATTAATTTATTTTCTTCCCATTCTAAATTAAAATCTCTTTTTTCAGTACGTTGCGAAAACGCTATTTGTATCATAAACAGATACATTCCAAGTAAAAACAATCTTTTATTAATCATAGTACATCAAACGTAAAAAAAACAATCTTAGTATCAAGAAAACTAAATTTGTAATTGGTGTTTATAGGTATTTTATATTTTTTGAATTATGAATATTTATTTTTCAAAATGGTACCTAAAACTTTAATTTATTCTTCTTGAAGTAAATTATTATATCTTTTCTAGAAAGGTTCAAAAATATGGTATTATGATAGATTTTACTATATTTTTTTGATTAAAAATTGTAGGTTTTACTAAAAAAATACTGTATTTCTAAAAAATCTAGATGTATAGAATTTTAAATAATTTCGTTAAATAATTATGCAACATTACATATAATAAAGGAATAAAACAATCGTTATAATATGTAGATATGTTAATTTTTTTTACATTTTATTAAGATATTCTCTTGCAAAAAAATTTTTTTAGTGTAAATTGCGCTACTTATAATAAAACCTTAAATGTTGAAATGAATATGAAAAATCTAATTGGAAGATCTAAATTGCTTCTAGCAGTTGTTCTGGCAGCTTCGCTATTCAGCTGTAAGAGTAAAGAAAGTTCTGGAAATAACAGTACTTCTTTGACTGGTTGGACAACAAAAAACAAACAGGAAGCTGGATTCTCGACAAATACAAACTACAAAGGACAAGAAACGCCTCCTGGAATGGTTCTTATTGAAGGAGGAACTTTTACAATGGGTTCTGTTCAGGATGATGTAATGTTTGATTGGAATACAACTCCAGTACAACAACAAGTTCGTTCATTTTACATGGATGAGGCCGAAGTTACAAACAGAGAATACTTATTTTACTTAGAATGGTTAGAAAAAGTATTCCCACCATCTGAAGATAATTATAAGCATATTTATAAATCTGCTTTACCTGATACACTTGTTTGGAGACACGTTTTAGGTTTCAATGAATTATTAACTGAAACTTATTTAAGACACCCTTCTTATGCAGATTACCCAGTTGTTGGTGTAAGTTGGATTCAAGCAAACCAATATTGTAAATGGAGAACTGACCGTGTAAACGAAAAAATCTTAATGGATAAAGGATTACTTGATGATCTTTATGGAGGAGACTCTGCAAAAGTTCAAGGTAAAAACCACTTCGTTACTGAAACTTATTTAGCTAATCCTTCTTTATTATTCGATGGAGATTCTACAATCTACAAGAAAGGATTACCTTCAAACAAAAAATTAAAAAAGAGACCAGCAAAAGGATCTTTTATCGGAAGACATGCTAAAATTTCTGATGGTATTCTTGCTACTTCATTCCGTTTACCAACAGAAGCAGAATGGGAATATGCTGCTAAATCTTTAGTAGAAACAAGAGAGTATAATATCGTTAAAGAAAGAAAGAAATTTGCTTGGGCTGGAAAATATACTAGAAATAAAAACAGAAGAGGACACGGAGATCAACTAGCGAACTTTAAACAATATAAAGGAGATTATTCTGGACGTGCAGAATGGAGTTCGGATGAGGCAGACATCACACAAAGAGTGAAATTCTACCCACCAAACGCATTCGGATTATATGATATGTCAGGTAACGTTGCAGAATGGGTTGCTGATGTTTACCGTCCAATTATTGATGGAGAAGCAAGTGACTTTAACTATTTCAGAGGAAATATCTTCACAAAGAAAAAAATTGATGACGAAGGAAAAGTTGTAATGGTAGACTATGAAAACATGGAGTATGATACTTTAGAAAACGGAAGAATCGTTCCTAAAGATGTTCCTGGAGCTTTAAAATATGTTCCTGTAACAAAATCTGATGCTTACATGAGAAATAACTACGAAAAATCTTACAATGTTAACGTTCGTGATGGTGAATTAGCTTCTACTAAGCATTATAGCAAAACAGAAGAAGAACTTAAAGCTGATGGTAAAGATATGCCAAGAATGTATAACCACCCTATCATTCCAAATGAGAAAGATGAGGAAGGTCAAAGAACTCAAAAATACGATGATCAAACTAGAACTACTTTAATTTCTGATCAAGTAAGAGTTTATAAAGGAGGTTCTTGGAAAGATAGAGAGTACTGGTTAGATCCAGCTCAAAGAAGATTCTTACCAGAATATATGGCAACAAACTACATCGGATTCAGATGTGCGACAGATAGATTAGGACCAATGTCTAAGACAAGTAAAACTCCTTATCACCAAGGAACTAAAGGACCTAACAAAAGATAATATTTAGAATTTTTCAATTCATTCTAAAAAAGCCCTACAAAACGTAGGGCTTTTTTTTATTTTTGTTTTATGAGAATAGAAAACATTTACAAATTATATAAAGAACATTTTTTAGTAGATACAGATACTAGAAAAATTAGAAAGAATAGTATTTATTTCGCATTGAAAGGAGAAAATTTTAATGGAAATAAATTTGCTAAAGAAGCTTTAGAAAAAGGTGCTTCTTATGCTATTATTGATGAAGAAGAATATGTAAGTTCTGAAAAAACAATTTTAGTAAAAGATGTATTAAAAACATTACAAGATTTAGCTTCTTATCATAGAGAGAAACTACAAATTCCAATTATTGGATTAACTGGAAGTAATGGAAAAACAACTTCTAAAGAATTAATTAATGCTGTTTTATTTGAAAAATATAAGACACATGCAACTATTGGAAATTTGAATAATCATATTGGTGTTCCCTTGACTTTACTTCAAATGAAGCCTGATGTAGAAATTGGAATTGTCGAAATGGGAGCAAATCACCAAAAAGAAATTGCGTTTTTATGTGAAATTGCAAAACCAAATTTTGGTTATATCACGAA
The DNA here is from genome assembly GCF_015767265.1 of Aureivirga marina. Classification (GTDB taxonomy): domain Bacteria; phylum Bacteroidota; class Bacteroidia; order Flavobacteriales; family Flavobacteriaceae; genus Aureivirga; species Aureivirga marina. The sequence goes on along the minus strand of NZ_JADPIB010000001.1, from coordinate 166,933 downwards.
CTTTGGAAAAGCACATTTAGAGGGATTTGGTGGAATAGAAGGTGTGATAAAAGGAAAAACAGAATTGTATCAATTTATTAAAAAGATAAATGGAATTCTTTTTATAAATAATTCAATTCCAAGACAAGTAAAAGAATCGGAAGGAATGAATAGAATATTTTTTGGTACAGAAGAAGACATTCCTAAAACAAGGTTTCTTGAATTAACTCCTTTTGTGAAATTACAATTAGAAGACAATGTTATTCAAAGTAATTTAATCGGAATCTATAATTATACAAACATTGCAGCAGCGATTTCTATTGGAAATTATTTTAAAGTAAAAAATGAAGAAATAAAAAATGCAATTGAGAATTATATTCCAACAAATAATCGTTCTCAAATTCTTGAAATTAAAGAAAATCAAATTATTCTTGATGCTTATAATGCAAATCCAAGTAGCATGAAAGTTGCTTTGGAAAATTTTTCTATGCTTAAAAATCCTGATAAAATTTTATTTTTAGGAGATATGTTTGAAGTTGGAAAGGATACAAAAAAGGAACATCAAGAAGTGGTAAATCAAATTGAAAATTATGATTTTGAGCGTATATTTTTAATTGGAAATCATTTTTTTGAAACAACTATTTGTAAAGAAAACATTTCAAAATACAGTGATTTTTCTAAATTTTCGGATGAAAATAAAGAATTTTTAGTAAATCTTACAGGAAAAACAATCTTAATAAAAGGATCAAGAGGAATGGCTTTAGAAAGAATTGTTCCTATCATAAAAGAGGATTAAAGTAATTCTCTTTTATGATAAGCAATTAATTCATCAATTGGTTCTTTAATAATTCCTGAAATTTCTAAATTATATTTATTTGCAACTGTTTCTAAAACATCTTTAAAATAATGAGCAATAGATCCGATAAAATAAATCGGAACCATGTGTGCATGTGTATATGGTAAAATTCTACACATCATAAATTCCTCAAATCCGTCAAGAATCAATTGTTGCACATAAGAATTTTCAATATGTTCAAATAAAAATTTAGAAAAAGAAGCTAAATATGTGTTCGGTTCTGGTTGACTATATAAATTAAATTTGATAAAATCAGCATCAACATTATAAGAAGCAGAAAATTGTTCAGCAATTTCTTTAGGCATTCGATGGTAATAAAAATCGCGGATTAATTGTTTTCCAAAATAATTTCCACTTGCTTCATCCATTAAAATATATCCAAGTGATTTTGCATTTGTTTCGATATTTTTTCCATCAAAATAACAACTATTAGAACCAGTCCCCAAAATACAAACAATGGAAGGTTTCCCTTTGGCTGCCGCATAAACAGCTGCAAGCATATCATCAGCAATAGTGATAGAAGCATTGTAAAAAATACCAAGAAGCACTTCTTCTAAAACTGCTTTAGGCGTTTTTGTTCCACAACCTGCTCCATAAAAAAATACTTTTGAAACTTTTTCTCGATCTTTTACTAATTGGAAGTCATTGATTATTCTACTTTCAATAATTTCTCTTGAAAAAACGGTTGGATTAAGACCAGAAGTTCTCAATCTGAAAATTTCTTCTTTTTCTTCGTTTAAAGCTATCCAATCTACTTTTGTCGAACCTCCTTCTGCTATTAAAATCATATGTTATTTTTTTTATTTTAATAAATGAAATAGGATCCAAATAGAATAAATGTATTATTACAATTTGGGATTTATTTATTTTCGTAAAGATACTTTTTTAAGCTAGGAATCATTTTAATGAACGCAAATTTTTATTATAATTTTAGGAAGAAAAGAATTGATTTTAAAAAATACTCTTAAAGTTCTATAGAAATTAACATTAGATTCATAGGAATTCGTCTATTATTTAGAAGATTAGTTTAAAACTTCGAACTAAAAATAAGAAACTTTAAGAAGAATTCGAGGCAACTAAAAAATAAAACTCTATTAAAATTTCGTACTTTCGCCACATGAAAAAGTTACGAAAAATATTATTTCCATTTTCTATTTTGTACGGAGGGATAACTTCTGTTCGAAATAAACTTTTTGATGTTGGAGTTCTGAAATCGACTTCTTTTGATTTTCCGACTATTGTAGTTGGAAATTTAAGTGTTGGCGGAACAGGAAAAACACCACAAATAGAATATTTGATTCGTTTACTAAAAGATTCTTATCAAACAGCAGTTTTAAGTAGAGGGTATAAAAGATCAACGGAAGGTTTTATCATGGCTGACGCTACTGTAAATGCTGAAATGATTGGAGATGAACCATATCAATATTTTCGAAAATTCCAAAATATTACGGTTGCTGTGGATGCAAATCGTGTACATGGAATACAGGAAATAAAAAAGCAAAAACCTGAAACTGAAATTGTATTACTTGATGATGCTTTTCAACACCGAAAGTTAGATGCTGGATTTTATATTTTATTAACTTCATATGATAGTTTGTATTCTGAAGATTTGATGCTTCCTGCTGGAAATCTTCGTGAATATAAGAGTGGCGTAAAAAGAGCTAAAGCAATAATTGTAACAAAATGTCCTGAAAACCTTTCTTTAGAAGAACAAAAGAAAATTCAAAAGAAATTAAAACTTGATTCAAATCAAGAATTGTTTTTTTCAAAGATTTCTTATGATGAAACTTTAATTTCTCATGAGAAAACAAAAGAGCTTTCAGATATTTTGGATTATGAAATTGTTTTAGTTACTGGAATTGCAAAACCTAAACCTTTGGTCTCATTTTTAGAGCAAAAAGGAGTAAAACTTCATCATATAGAATTTCCTGATCACCACCATTTTACAGAACAAGATATTTTAAAAATTAAAGATAAATATCATGAAATTCCGACGGAAAAAAAACTAATTTTGACAACGGAAAAAGATTATGTTCGTATCTTTGTTAAGCTTGATGCGGTCTATTATATACCCATCAAAACAACTTTTTTTAGTCGTGAAGACATATTTAACAAACTCATTTTAGATTATGTGGGAGAAAGTACAGGAAACAGTTAAGTTTTTAAAGGAGAAAGGAATTACAAAACCTGATTTTGGGATTGTATTAGGAACAGGATTAGGAAATTTAGTAGATGTAATTTCTATTGAAAAAAGAATTCCTTATGATGAAATCGTAAACTTCCCTGTGTCTACAGTAGAAGGACATCATGGAGAATTGATTTTTGGAGAATTAGGTGGTAAAAAAGTTCTTGCAATGCGTGGAAGATTTCATTTTTACGAAGGATGGAAAATGAGTGAAACAATTTTCCCAATTCGAGTGATGAAATATTTAGGTGTTGAAAAATTAATTGTTTCAAATGCTTCAGGAGGTGTAAAAACTGGATTTAAAGTTGGTGATATTATGTTAATCACTGACCATATTAATATGATTCCTGAACATCCATTAAACGGACCAAATGATGAAAGGTTTGGACCACGTTTCGTAGATATGCATGAGCCATATGATTTAGAAATGGCACAATTAGTTAGAACAATTGCACAAGAAAATGATGTTAAATTACAAGAAGGTGTTTATTTAGCATTACAAGGACCTACTTTTGAAACTCCTGCGGAATATCGCATGGTAAGATTAATGGGAGGTGATGCTGTTGGAATGTCAACAGTTCCTGAAGTAATTACAGCAAAACATATGGGAATGAAATGTATGGGACTGTCTGTGATTACGGATTTAGGAGTAGAAGGTTTAGTGGAGCCAGTTTCTCATGAAGAAGTTCAAGAAGTAGCGAAGGTTGCTGAAAAAATAGTTTCTAAATTAGTAGTTGACTTTGTAGCAAGAAGCTAATTCGTAGAATTAAAAAATATAAAAAAAGCTCATTACATGTAATGAGCTTTTTTTATGACTTTATGTAAATATTATTCTTTTATAATATTATATAAATTAAATTTTTCTCCATTTTTGGTTTTTATTTCCACAATATAAGTTCCTGCTTCAAGATTTTTTAAGTTAATTGTTACATGTTTATTATTTGTAGTTAAAGTCAATACTTTTTTACCTAATAAAGAAAAAACAGAAATTTCTCTTTCTTTTTCAGTAGAGAAATCCATTTCAAAAATATCTCTTGTAGGATTCGGATAAAAAATGGTTTTAATATCTTTTATATCATTTGTGTTTAGATTTTCTTCCTCTTGTTCTTCTTCCTCATTACTATTATCATTTGGTGCGCAAAGAACTCCTTTTGTTGTGATATAACCTGTAATTAGTTTACCCATTTCATGAAAATAAGGCATATTAAACAAAGAAATTCTATCAGAAGAACTATGATATCCTGGAGTAATATCATCATTTTCCCAAGATTCACCTAAAAGAACTGCGCCATAACTATTTGACCAAAATGAAGCATGATCACTTGCGTAAGTTCCAGGATTTACAACTAAAGGAATAATATCTAAATCATAATCATCAACAATTGAAATTAAGTCATCTTTTATTTGTGTTGAAGTTGTGTTATTATTAATATCAATATCAAAAACTTTATCATTGTCTCCATCATATCCCATCATATCAATATTGACAACACCTACAATATTTTTATTTTGAGAGAAAAAATAATCAGAGAAATAATTACTTCCTTTTAATCCGTTTTCTTCTTCATCCCAAAGTGCATAAATAATGGTATTTTCAAAACACTGTTCTGATAAGATTCTTGCAGTTTCTAAAACTCCTGCAACTCCACTTGCATTGTCATCTGCGCAGAAATAAGAAACAGCATCATAATGTGCACAAACAATATAAATATCATTTGGATTTACCGTTCCTAATTGCGTTGCATAAATATTTCTTCCTGTACTTGAATAATTTTGTACTGTAACTGTTAGCCCTGTCTCATTTAATTTCTCAACAATATAATCCGCAGCTAAATTATTTCCAGAGCCAGCATAACTTACACGGTGTGTAATAGTAACATTTTCATTGTTAACAACTGTAGGGTCTTCACCTGAAAGCTCACGAACATACGTTGTCATATTATCTAAACTTGTTTGATTAATCAAGCTTTCAATAGTTGTTTGTGCTTGTATAAATGAGGAGATTAAAGTAATCAAAAGGGTAATTTTTTTCATTTGGGTGATAGTTTAAGTTAAAATTGAATAGTTTTTGGGATTAACTAAAAATATGCTTGTGTAAATATAAACATTTTAGCTTAGTCGAATATTAATTTATTTTTTAACAAAAAAAAGAGTAATCTTTTGTTAGATTACTCTTTAGAAGTGTTTTTTGAAATTAATTACATAATTACCTCATCAATCTTGTTTTAAGCCTTTAATTTTATTTTCTTGAAAAGAAATAGCCAATTGAAATCAAAAAAGTTCTGTTTTTAAAATCATCTGAAGGAAGTGTTGGAATTGTTTTACTTCCATCCGAACTATTTACATTCGTTAACCCTAAATAATATCGCATTCCAACATGAAATTTTCCATTGATTTTATAACTCGTTCCAAAATTTAATCCAAAATCCCATCTATTTATTTCACTTGAAATTACAGGGTCTGAACCTCCTAAAGTCGCTAAATATGCAAAACCAATTCCAGGACCAGCCTCCAAACTAAAATTCTTCGCTACATAATATTTTGCTATAATTGGCAATTCTAAATATTCTAAAACAATGCCATTGTCAGTATTGTCTCCATTTCTGGATCCTTTAGATGTATATAAAAATTCTGGCTGTAAAGAAAAATTATCAGAAATTTTAATTTCTGCCATCGTTCCAACATGAAACGATATTCTTGTACTCAAATCTGCATTCGTAATATTTCCAGAAAAAGTCGCAAAATCAAGTCCAGCTTTAATTCCCCAAGTTACTTTTTTAGTTTGCTCATCCTTCTGTGCATGCATGGAAATAATTCCTAAAAGAAAAACAATAATATTTAATCTTTTCATCATAATTATAGTTGATAATTTTATTTGTTTGCAGCAAAACTATAATATCAACCTAGGATGGAACAAATGGAAACACAGACTATTGAGTGAAATGATGCTTTTTGGAGTGAATGAAAATGAAAAAAGATTAGTTTTGAAGAATTTCTTGAATTTTGGTGAAATAAGTTTTAGAAACAGGAACTTTATATGCTGAATTTTCTTGTAAAAACAGATAACGATTTCCCTTCATTGTTTTTATATAATTTACATGATGAATATTTACTCCATAAGAACGATGACATTGTATAATTTTAAATTTTTCCAATTCTTTCAACATATTTTTTAATCGATTTCGAACAATCCTTTTTACTAATTTTCCTTTTTTGACATAATAAATCATCACATATTGATTGTTGGATTCTAAATAAAGAAGTGAATCTAAAGTCAATTTTAATTCCACTTTTCCTTTGTCATTTTCAATTGCAATTTCTTGTTGTAGTTCTATAGTTGGATTTTCAACTTTCAATAGTTGTATTTTATTTTCTAACGAATTTTTTTCTGAATTTAAACTTCTCATTTTAGAGAAAAATAAAGTTCCAACAAATGGAAAAATCAATATCATTAAATGAACACTATATATAAATAATGTATTTAAAAATTCGTTTTGAATTAAATTCTGACTTATATGAATTGGTAAACCATAAATTTTAGAAAATGCATAACCAAAAAAAGGAAGCAAAGCCACGATTAACATATTTTCTATAAAGAATAATTGAAAATGTGTTTTAAGATGCATTTTAGAATGGAAAAAATATTTTCTAAAAATAAATTGTGAAATATATAAACTTAAAAATGCACAAAATCCTTCAGTAAAAGTAAAGAATACACTTATAATTTCTATTTCTTTAGAACTGTAAAATGTATTTGATAAATTAAAAGGTGTGTAAAAAATAAGAAAGAAAACAAGAAAAAAGGTTCCGCTTAAAACATATTTTTTTTTATCAAAATAAAAAGTGGAAGATTCTAAATTTTGTACCAAAAGATTCTGTATCATTTTCGTGTATTTTAATTAATTCAATAACGAATAAAAACAGATTTGGTTACTTTTATTTTAAAAAAAAGACAAAAAAAAGGAATTACTTTATTGTAATTCCTTTTTTTTATATTGTTGAATAATCTTAAGCCATTTCTACAAATAAACCTTCTTCTGTTTTATTTACTTTTGCTAGATTATTTTTTGTCAAAGATTTAATGCTTTTATCCCATTTCTTGTTTGATAAACCGCTTTGAGATTTTAAATCATTTAAAGCAATTGTATTTTCTTTCTTTAAAATTTCGAAAATTGCTTTTTCTTCTTCTGTTAAAGAAACTTGTTTTTTCTCTGGACGCATTTGAGGGAAGAATAATACTTCTTGAATAGAAGAATTATTTGTCATTAACATCACAAGACGATCAATTCCGATTCCAATTCCAGAAGTAGGAGGCATTCCATACTCTAAAGAACGAACGAAATCGTGATCGATAAACATTGCTTCATCATCTCCTTTTTCAGAAAGCTTTAATTGATCTTCAAAACGCTCTTTTTGGTCAATTGGATCATTTAATTCCGAATAAGCATTTGCTAATTCTTTTCCGTTTACCATTAATTCAAAACGCTCAGTTAATCTATCATTCGAACGGTGCTCTTTTGTAAGAGGACTCATTTCTTTTGGATAATCTGTAATAAATGTTGGTTGGATATAATGATGCTCACATTTCTCTCCAAATAATTCATCGATTAATTTTCCAACTCCCATTGTTTCATCTACTGGAATATCTACTTTTTTACAAACCTCACGAAGTTCTTCTTCATTCATTCCGGCAACATCATATCCTGTATGTGTTTTAATTGCTTCTAAAATAGGAACTCTTGGATAAGGTGCTTTAAAGCTAATTTCATTTTCTCCAACAGTTACAGTTGAACTTCCAGTTGCTTCTACAGCTACTTTTTCTAAAAGTTCTTCTGTCATTCCCATCATCCAGTTGTAATCTTTGTAAGCAACATAAAGTTCCATTACTGTAAACTCTGGATTATGTGTTCTGTCCATTCCTTCATTACGGAAATCTTTTGCAAATTCATAAACAGCATCAAAACCACCAACGATTAATCTTTTTAAATATAATTCGTTTGCAATTCTTAAATATAAAGGAATATCTAAAGCATTATGATGTGTTACGAATGGACGTGCAGCAGCTCCACCAGGAATTGGTTGTAAAATTGGAGTTTCTACTTCTAAATAATCACGCTCATTAAAGAACTGACGCATTGCGTTTGTAATTTTTGTTCTTTTGATGAAAGTATCTTTTACATGATCATTTACAATTAAGTCAACATAACGTTGTCTGTATCTCAATTCTGGATCCGAAAAAGCATCATGTACTTTACCTTCAGCATCTGTTTTTACAGCTGGTAAAGGACGTAACGATTTAGACAAAAGAGTCAACTCCTTTATCTTAACAGAAGTTTCACCAACTTTCGTCTTAAATACCTCACCCTTTACACCAATAATATCTCCCATATCCATTAATTTCTTGAATACAGTATTGTAAAGTGTTTTATCTTCAGACGGAGCGATTTCATCTCTGTTAATATAAATTTGCATACGACCTGTAGAATCTTTTAACTCTGCAAAAGAAGCAGTTCCCATGATTCTACGGCTCATCATTCTTCCTGCAAGAATAACTTCCTTCCCTTCGAAACTTTCAAAGTTCTCCTTAATATCCTTAATGTAAGCAGTTGTTTTAAATTCAGCCGCCGGATACGGATCAATTCCTAAGTCTCTAAGTTTTTGAAGTGATTCTCTTCTTACAATCTCTTGTTCTGATAATTGCATTTTTGCCTATTTTTTAAAATCGTTTAACGTTATAAGCTGCAAATATACAATCTATAATAAGAAATTATACCATGAAAACAGGAAAGTATTTATACATTTTTTAAAAAAATACAACGATTTACAAAAAATCTTTATTTTTTATTTTTAAATAATTTTCAAAAAATTAACATTTTAAATTCGTTTTTATGTGTTTTTTAAACGCAAAATAGTTGTAAGATTAAAAAAAGTTTAGTTTTTACTGTTTTCATATTTATGGTAACTCTTTGTAATTCAAAATTTTTTGAATAAAATTTGCCACATTGAAAAATAGACGTATCTTTGTAAGCCGCAGAATAATTAGCGGTTTAGTTGTGTTGTTTTGGCATTTTTTATAATGTCGTGGTTTTATTAAGGCCAATGGAAAGCTTCCCGTGTATCTCTTCGGGACGCTTTTTTTTTGCTTTTTACTTTCCTAAATTTATTTAAATTTTCACTTTTATTTATCGATTTTAATTTCAGATTTATAGTAATTTTATAGGAGAAAATTAACTGTCAAATCATGAAAAAAGTACTACTTACAGGAGTTACAGGATATATTGGGAAAAGATTATTACCGCTTTTACTGGAAGATGGTTATGAAGTAATTTGTACCGTACGTGATAAAAATCGCTTTCCTTATGAAGAAATAGAAGAGGAAAAAGTATCGATTATTGAAGTTGATTTTTTAGATGAAAATTCTTTAAAACAAATTCCAAAAGATATTGATGTTGCTTTTTATTTGATTCATTCGATGAGCGCAACTTCTGGTGATTTTGAATCTTTGGAAATTCAATCTGCTGAAAATTTTAGAGATTATATAAAAACGACTTCTTGTAAGCAAGTAATTTATTTAAGTGGAATAGTCAATGAAAAACATCTTTCCAAACATTTAATTTCAAGAAAACATGTAGAAGAAGTTCTAAAAAAAGGAACATATCATTTAACAACTTTAAGAGCTGGAATTATCATCGGTTCTGGAAGTGCTTCCTTTGAGATTATTCGTGATTTAGTCGAAAAACTTCCTGTGATGGTTACACCAAGATGGCTTAAAACGAAATCGCAACCAATTGCAATTCGTGATATGTTAACAGTACTTCAAAAATGTATTCTTTGTGAAAAAGTATATGATGAAAGTTTTGATGTTGGAATGGATGAAATTCTAACTTATGAAGATATGTTGCAACAATATGCAGAAGTTCGTGGATTTAAACGTTATATTTTAATTCTTCCTGTGATGACACCCAGACTTTCTTCTTATTGGTTATATTTTGTTACTTCTACTTCCTATAATCTAGCAATAAATTTAGTAGAAAGTATGAAAGTTGAGGTAATTTGTAATCCAAATCAGTTAAATCTCTTAGAGTATTTTGGCATTAAACCTTTAACTTATAAAGAAGCTATTAAATTGGCTTTTGATAGAATTGAACAACATCATATTATTTCTAGTTGGAAAGATTCTTTGGTAAGTGGACTTTTCAAAGAGAATATTTCTAATTATGTACAAGTTCCAACATTTGGTTGTTTTGTTGATAAAAGAAATATGGAGATACAAGATTCTGATAGAGTCGTAAAAAATATCTGGAAAATAGGAGGAAAGCATGGTTGGTATTATGCAAATTGGCTTTGGAAAATTAGAGGATTTATGGATAAAATGGTTGGAGGAATTGGTTTGAGAAGAGGAAGAACTAACCCAACTGAATTACATGCAGGAGATACTTTGGATTTCTGGAGAGTAATTTATGCAAATAAAGATGAAAAAAGATTATTGCTTTTTGCTGAGATGAAAGTTCCTGGTGAAGCTTGGTTAGAATTTAAAATTTGTGAAAAAAATATTTTACATCAAACAGCAACTTTTCGCCCAAAAGGAGTTTCTGGTAGATTGTATTGGTATAGCGTTTTGCCTTTTCATGGGTTTATTTTTAAAGGAATGTTAGAAAAAATCGGAACTAGTTAAGATTTTGTTGTCTTGAAATATATTTTTGAATCCAAAAATAACTTATTATTCCAACAATAATATTTGCAATAAAAACAGCCCAGAAAATTCCACTGATTCCAATTAATTTGGAAAGAATATATGCTAGAGGAACATATAAAACAAACATTCGAATTACAACAATGGAAAGTGAAGAAAGAGGTTTATTTAATCCGTTAAACATTGCAGAACTAATTTGAAAAATTCCTTGAAAACCATAACTATATGCAACAATACCAAAATATTGCATTGTAACTTTAATTACTTCTTCATCAGTACTGAAAAGTTCACCGATGTCTTTGGACCAAATTTTATAACAAATCAAAAGAATTAATCCCATAATAAGAGAAAAAATAGTAGTTCTTTTCGCTGCAATTTTCAATCGTTTCCAATTTTTCATTCCGAAATTTTGACCAGTAAAAATCGTCATTACAGAAGCTAATGCTGTAATAATAATTAATCCAAATAACTCTACTTTAGAAACAATTCCAAAAGCTGCAACAGCTTCTTTTCCATAATTTGAAATTAATTTTGTTACAATTGCAATAGATAAAGGAGCGATAATTAATCCAATTGCAGAAGGTCCTGCGATAGAAATAATTTTTTTCCAAGTGTTTAAAATTGTGGTAAACTTTCGAAAATGGATATGAAGAATTTTATCTCTTTTAATTAAAATATAAAGACAAATAACAGCAATAATTGCACGACTCGAAACAGTTGCAATTGCAGCTCCTTTAATTCCTAATTTTGGAAAAGGACCAATACCAAAGATTAAAAATGGATCAATTGCAGCATTGAAAATCGCAAAAGTAATCATCACAATTCCAGGAGTAAATGTATCGCCAGTTGCACGGATAATTCCATTTCCAACCATTGGAATCACCAAAAAAATAGTTCCAAAATACCAAATAGACATAAACTCGTCAATCAATAATAATTGTTCTTGTTTTGCTCCTAATAATTTAAATGTTGGTTCAATTGTATTTAAACCAACAATCATTACAATAAAAACAGCGAGTAAGGCAAGAAGTAAAGTTTCCCAAGCAAAAACTCGAACTTCATTTCTTGGTTCTGAAACAAATTTTTTGGAAACAATTGCGGCAGCTCCAACACTAATTCCCATCGCAATACTTCCAACAAAAGCAACTACTGGAAATGTAAAACTAATTGCAGCAAGATTATCAACACCTAATTTTCCAATGAAAAAAGTATCGATGAGGTTGAAAATAAAAATTCCCATGACACCAAAAACCATCGGCCAAGTAAGTTTGAATAAAACTTTGTTGATTGGTCCTTCGATAATAAATTTTGGATCTCTTTTCATGAGAAAATACTTTGGAAAATAACAAGGTACAAAATATAAATATGGAATACTTTTTTTTAATAAGTAATTAATATTTAGAGAAATAGATTATTTGTAATTTTAAGTAAAACCAAAATGAAAAATGACTAAAATTAGATACAAATTAAAATGCTTTTTAACGGATGCAACTTTTATTATTCTAGGAATTCTTTCAGCTGGATTTGGTTTGGAAGGTTTTTTACTCCCCAATTCATTTATTGATGGTGGAGTTACTGGAATTTCTCTTTTATTAAAAGAAGTTACTGGAATTTCTGTTTCTTTGTATTTAGTTTTACTTAATATTCCCTTTATTGCTTTAGCATTTTTTCATGTGGAAAAAACATTTGCAATCAAAAGTATTATTGCAATTATCACACTTGCAATCGTTATTCATTTTGTTCATTATCCTGTTGTAACTTCTGATAAAGTTTTAATTGCTGCTTTTGGAGGATTTTTCCTAGGTTTAGGAATTGGGCTCTCCATTCGGGGTGGAGCTGTTTTAGATGGAACGGAGATTGTTGCTATTTATTTAAGTCGAAAATTAAATTTGAAAATAAGTGATTTTGTCCTGATTTTTAATGTAATTATTTTCGGATTTGGAGCTTATGTTCTTTCTATCGAGATAGCACTTTACGCGATACTTACATATCTTACAGCTTCAAAAACCATTGATTTTATTCTTGAAGGAATTGAAGAATATACTGGAATTACGATTATTTCTGAACAAAGTGAAGAAATTCGTTCGCATATTATCCATGAAATGAAACGTGCAGTTACTATATACAAAGGAGAGCGAGGTTATAGTCGCGAAAATAATGAAGTCGCAATTCTTTATACTGTAATTACACGATTAGAAGTTGCAAAGTTTCAAAGAGAAATAAACCAAATTGATCCAAATGCATTTATTGTAATGAATAGTGTAAAAGATACCAAAGGAGGAATGATTAAAAAGCGTCCTCACATTTAAATTTTAAATTGGTATTGTAATAAAACACTCCATTTTCTTTCATCTTCCACGCGTTGGTCATTTCTTTCTACAAAAATTGGTCTGTTTTGAAAGTTTAAAGTGAATTTTGAATTATGTTTATCCAAAAGCCAATTTAACCCAAAATCAAAATAAATCATTTTATTAGTCAAATATTCAAAATCCGAATACTGAAAATTTATATATGGTTGAAATTGTTGTTTTTCATTTGGATAATTTTTATTTGGAATTAAATAACCAAATTGTGTGAAAAGTGTATTACCAGTTCCAATTACAGGAAAAGCATTTCCACTTCCATTGAAAGTTACATTATCCAAACTAGAATTTACAGGATTATTTACAGCGACATTTCGAATATAATTTGGACCAAAATCATAATTAAAAAAAGCAAGATAAGTTGTGAAAACTGCATTTTTTCTTTTATTCACCATATGATCTAAAAAGAAATCTATTGCGAAAAGTTGCATGTCTGCATAAGTAATCTGATTTTGACTGTTGTAATACCAAAGTCCATCCGTTAAATGACTAAAACCAGCTCCTAAACTCATTACATTTTTTGCTCCAAAATAGGTTCCAGCACTTGTCGCTGTTTTATTACTTTCTTGAGCTAAAAATTCGTATTTAAAATATCCAGAAAATTTAAAATTAGATTTGGTATCTGTGAAATTTGCAATATTTCCAATAGGATTTGGTTCATTGTTAAATTCGTTATCTGAATAAAATCCTTTAGAAACCACAAGACGATAATCTAATTTTTTGATTTTTCCTTTAAAGAAAACATTAAGCTCACGATCAGAATCATCTAAAACACCATTCACAGGAACTGTTACAGAAATCGCATCACTAACAATCAAAGAACTTGTACTGCTAGAATTATAACGAGATAATCCATCCCAATTTGATTTTCCTGCTCCAACATTAAAATAATCCGAAAGTTCGTATGTAACGTTTAAATCTAGGATATTTAAATGTGCATCTTTTCGCAAGTTTTGATTGATATTATTTGTTCCAAAATTTAAGACAAAAAATAATTTATCTGTAGCTTGAAATTGCGCTCCCAAACGGAAACGACGAATCGAAACATCCCAAATTTCTTTTTTCTCCACATCATCTATCGCGCTACCTGGATTTAAATCAATATATCTTCCCCAAAATTGTGTGTACATGCTTAATTTAATCCATTGTTTATGATCTGCATCTAAATAAAATTCAAATGGATTTTTCTTTTTTTCTTGTTGTGAAAAAACAGGGAAGTTTGTAAAAATTAAAACAAAAATTATTAATATTCTTCTATGAAAATTACTTTTTCCAAAAACGTCATTCATCCTAATTTCATTAAAGTTATTTTAAAATACTCAAGTGAAAATCATTTCAAAAACTTGTTTAAAAAAGATTAAAAAAATCAACTTAAAACAAGGCTACAAAATTACCAAAAACTTGCTAAAAATGTATGCTTTCTAAGTATTAAATTTCTAGATATTACTGGGGGAATAAAAGAATTAGTAGATGTTTTTAATTTGTAATTAATTTATAAAAAAATGTTCTTTCTTTTTCATTTATAATGCTTATTTAACTTTTTATTTGCGCTTTTTTTTAATTCAAAATAAAAAAGAAAATAGTCTAAAACCGAAATTCTAGACTATTTTCAAACTAGCTTCTGAATCTATCAGAATTTGAAAAACATTTTAAAATAAATCAAACTATAATCCTTAAAAGTCTTTTTTCTTTGATTTAAAAACTATCCTTAAGATTGGCAGAATAACCCAAATAGATAACATTAAAAAAGAAATAATTACACCAAAGTTAGAACCAAAGAATTTTTTAAAAATAGCTCCAGTATAACCAAGAAGTGCGGAAATATCTAATTTTAGTAAAATTAGAATTCTAGACAAATCGATAGGGTTAAGCATAGACATTCCTAAGGATAGCTTGTCAAGCGGATAATCCTGAAAAATGATTAAGGAAATCAAAAAGATACCATCATATATCACAGCCAAGAAAAGCCATAATAAAATCGCATAACCAAATCCTTTGATTTTATTTTCATTGGAAAGCGCAATATTAAACGCCAAAGCTGTGAATATGAAGGTTAAAAATACTCCCGTAATGAGTAATAAGGTAAAATTCCAAATGATTGCTGAGGTAAAAAGTCCATAAAGCACAAAAGGAATTCCAAGACCTAATACTAAACTTAAAGCAAGAGAAAGTGCTACGCCTAAATATTGTCCTACAAAAATAGATGTTCGTTTAAGTGGTTGTGCTAATAGTAGTTCTGTAAATTCTTTTGAATTGTAAAAATACATAACACCGAAAATAGTTCCGATAAGTGGCACAAGCATGATGATTACATTCATCAATGTGATGATTGCTTTTGATAAATCGTTATTCAAAAACAATAAAACAAAACCTAACAACAGATAAAATGCGAAATAAACATAACTCCATCTGCTTCGTATCAGGTCAAAAAAACTATATTTTAATATCTTAAGCATGATTATCTGTTAAAATGGTTGCTATTGCGTGTTCAAAATCTTTTTGTTGTGTTTTTTCTTTCAAGGCTTGAATTGTTCCTTTGAAATAAATAACACCTTCTAAAAGGAAAACAATCTCGTCCGAAACATCTTCAACAAAACTCATGATATGACTTGTAATCATGATTGTTTTTCCTTTATTTTTTTCTTTATTGATTAGTTCTTTTAAATGTAACAGTGCAATCGGATCTAATCCAGTTGTTGGTTCATCTAGAATAATTAATGGACTATCAAACATAAAAGTCAAAACTAAGTTCACTTTCTGTTTTGTTCCTCCAGATAAATTTCCAAGTTTTTTATTTAGAAAAGGTTCTAACTTAAAAAGAGCAATTAATTCTTTTTCGTCTGCACTATCTTTTCTCAAATCTTTTATCATTCGAATTAATTCTTTTACTTTTAAATTGCTTGGAAAATTGGCAATTTGTGGTAAATAATTAATCTGATTTCGATATGCAGCGTTGTTTTTAATATTTTGTTCAAAAACTTCAATTGTTCCTTTATTTGGAATTACCATTCCTAAAATGGATTTAATCAAAGTTGTTTTTCCAGAACCATTTGGTCCAAGAACAGCGAAAATCCCGCCTTTTGGAATAGAAAGTTCTACACCTTGTAAAACCCTATTTTTTGCGAATTTCTTGTGTAAATCTCTAACTTCTATCATGGCATTTTTCGAATTAAAGGGTTTTTATCCACTAAATTATCTGGTGTAAAAATTGGTGAAACTTTTTCTGAGAAATCAATTAAATCAATAAACAAACTTCTCAATAAAACAATTGTTTCTGGAGTTTCATTTACGATATAAGAAAACAATTTCACTGGACGATAAGGAACATCTCCAATTCCATCTTTATTTAAATCGTAACCAGTATAATTACTCCAATAATTTTTATCGAAAACATTATCATTTACTTTACTATTATAGGCAACATCGAATGAATTATATAAGAAATTATTTTTCGTAAATGTGTTTGTATAACACGCACCACGAACTTTAATCGCCCAACCATTTCGGATGAAATTATTCTTTTCATATAAAACTCTATTGGATCCTTCGATATTGATTCCGATGGTATTTTCTTCAAAAGTATTTCCTGAAATTTCTGCATCATTGATTTCTTTTAATAACAAACCATAAGAAGCAGAACCCCAATTTTCTCGAAAAGAATTGTTCAACATTTTAATTCTCTTTGAAAACATTACAGCAACACCAGCTCCATTTTTTTCAAAAATATTGTCTTCATAACTATCATCATTTGAAAACATAAAATGCAATCCATAGCGGACATTAAAAGTACTTACATTGTTTTTAATTGTGCAGAAATCGGAGAATTCTAAATATATTCCATCACGAACATGTTCCACAAAATTGTGTTCGATTTCTACATTTTTACAATACCATAATTGGATTCCATTTCCTGAATTATATTCCTCTTTTGCATCTCCAATTATTTTATTGTGATATACTCTACCATCTTTAGATTTTTCTAAATAAATTCCGAAAAATAATTTCTCTAATACCAAGTTTTGAATCAAGAAATTTTTACTTCTTCGAACTCGAACAGCTGCATAATCTTCTGTATAACTTGTTCCAACATTAATTATAAAAAGTCCATCAACAGTAACATTATCAGAAATAATTGTGATTATTTCACCATTTAAATCACCGTCAATTACTGGATAATTTTCTCCGATAATTGTCAGCGGTTTATCAATAATAATATTGTATTCGTGGTATGTTCCTTTTTTAACTAAAATAGTGTCGTTAGCTTCCGAAAATTGAACAGCTTCTTTGATACTTTTATTCTCACAAGTCTCACAAACAATAATTGTTTTTGCAAAACTTGAAAACTGATTTAGAAAAAATAATCCAATAAAAAGTATGGTTAGTTTTCTAAAAGCATTTCGTTTATATTTCATCTTTATTCGTATTAATTCATTAAACAATGCTTTATTTCAGAAAACTTGGTTATTTGATTTTTTCAATTAATTCATTCCAAGTATAAATTTGTCCACCCTTTGCTTTTTGCGTTTTTTCAGCTTCTTCTTTCTTTTCAAAAGCAGAAAGGTTGTATCCCATTGGGCTAGGAATTTTTTCACTGATTAAATAAGTTGCAGTTTTTGCATCAACTAAATGATCTTTTTCAGGATAATTTGAAACTAGTAAAAGTCCGATTTCATTTGTTTCAACATTTCCAGCATTTATATAATTTACCAAACATTCGATTGCATCAAATTTGAATGCTTTTCCTTTGTTTGTAACAAGCTCAGAAGCGTGTTGTTTGTCTACAATTGTCATCTTACAAAAATGACAAGCATCACTTCCATATTCAATTGGTTGTTGCTTCACTTCACAAGAAATGAGTAACAACATCATAAAACTTATAACTAATATTCGCATCACTTTTCTCTTTTAATTCTTTTTAATTTTTAATGAAAAACTGTTTAATGTTTTAATTTCAAGGGTGAATTGAGCTTTGAAACCTTAAACGAGTTTTACATAATCAAATCGTTATTTTTGTTGTTTTTTTCCTACAAAAAAGGAAATAAAGGATAATGCCATTCCGATTGCTAAGAAAATTGCTCCTAATTGTGGATAAGAATGTGCTTTGAAATTTAGAATATCTTTAGAACCGAAAAGGGGAGGTTGAAATCCCATTACAGAACCATCTTTATTCGTAAATTTCATGATTGCATTTGGATCTAAATTATGTCCATAATCATGTTCCCATAAATAGAAATCATACATTCCTGCAATTGCTAAAAGTAGCATCAAAATAAACCAAGCTAAGAAAAGCTTGTGTTTTCCTATAAAACCTACAGCAATTCCTAAAACAGACATTACTGCAATAACGATTGGAAAAATTGTAAACTCTGGAATAGATTCTGGGATGTATTGCATTCCAACATAATGATTCATCAAATTGATGTTTTTAATATCATGAGGATGAACGTCCGCAAAATCGTTGATGTATATATCCATTGCCAATGGAATAGGATATTGTGGAGCTTCTAAAGTAATTCTCCATAGAGGAAAAACAAATAATCCTAAAATAGAGATTGCTCCTAGAATCATCATTAGTTTTGAGATTTTCATAATAACATCATTTTAAAGAAAACAGGTAGTGATTTACCACCTGTTTCCAGAGTTTTGAGATTTATTTTTATTCTCCTAGAGACCAACTTAAATCAATGTTGGAATCTTTTGGAGATACCCTAACGTATCCTGACATTTCTTGGTGAAGAGCCGAACAGAAATCTGTACAATAGAATGGCCAAACTCCAACTTGTTTTGGTTCCCACAAGAATGTTTCTGTTTGTCCTGGCATAATTAGTAATTCTGAAGTATTTGCTCCAATCATACTAATTCCGTGAGGAACATCATAATCTTGTTCTAAGTTCGTTACGTGGAAATATACTTTATCACCAACTTTTACACCTTCAATATTATCTGGTGCGAAGTGACTACGAATCATTGTCATGTAAATATGAACCTCATTTCCATCTCTTACAACTTTCGCTTCAGATTCTGATTTTGTTGCATATTTATGTTTATTCTCTTCTAGAGGGAAATATTTTTTAGATCTAGGTTTCACTAAATCAGCTGGAATACCTGCTGCATAATGTGGCTCTCCAATAGTTGGGAAATCTAGAAGTAATTCCATTTTTTCTCCAGTAATATCATAAAGCTGTGCAGATTGTGTAACTTCTGGCCCTGTTGGTAAATATCTATCTTTTGTAATTTTATTCATTGCAATTGCATATTTACCAAATGGTTTTCTTGAATTTCCTCCAGGAATCATTATATGTCCAACAGAATAATAAGTTGGTTTTCTATCAATAACTTCCCAAGTTCCAAGTTTCCATTTAACAACTTCTGAAGAAATAAAGAATGTTGTATATGCATTTCCTTTTCCATCAAATTCTGTATGTAAAGGTCCTAATCCTGGTTGTTCAACAACTCCTCCTAAAACATCTTCGAATTTTAAAATTGGAATTCCATAAGCTTCTCCTGCAAAATTTCCACTTTCAATAGCTTTCATCATATTTGTGAAAGAGTGAACAGTTAAGTTTGCAGACAATTTACCATTACCAATAATATATTCACCACTTGGATCTACATCCACTCCGTGAGGAGATTTTGGCGTTGGTAAGAAATAAACTAATCCTGGACATTCTGCTGGATCTAAAATTCTAACTTCTTTTTTCATTGTAGAAGTTGCAGTGTGCGTATGTTCATCATAAACATTGTGTGCATAATTAGCTGGAACTGTTTTAAATTTTCCTGCTTTGATATATTCTTCTGCTTTTTTCCAGTTTACAGCAGCAATAAAATCTTTATCATTTTGAGATGCATTTACCTCTAATAAACTATTTGCTTCCTCTGTATTATAAGTAGTAAAGAAGAACCATCCATGTGAATTTCCACGTCCTGGATGCGCTAAATCATAATTAAATCCAGGCATCATAATTTGGAAACTTAAATCCATTCCTCCATCTTCTTGATCTAATTTGATAAAAGATAAAGCTCCTTTGAAATTTCCTTTATAATCTTTAATTGACATATCTCTTTGTGGAAAAGGAACAGAGAATCGAGTTCCTGCTACAACATATTCAGAGTTTTCTGTTACAAAAGAAGAACTGTGATTACCTGCACTATTTGGAACTTCTAAAATTTCTGTCGTTTCAAAAGTTGATAAATCAATTTTCGCAATACGAGGTGTATTGTTTGCATTGATATATACAAATCGTCCATCAACTTCTCCATTTGTTTGTGAAATATCAGGGTGATGCGCATCATCCCAAGGAACAAATCCATGAGAAGTATTTAACATAGGTTTTGTTTCTTCATTGTATCCCCATGCTTTTTCAGGGTCTTGCGAGAATACAGGAATTACCTTAAATAATCTTCCTGAAGGTAAACCATAAACAGAAAGTTGTCCACTAAACCCTCCTGAAACAAAAGCATAAAACTCATCATGTTCTCCTGGTGCTACATAAACTTTTTCTGCAGCTGAAGATTTTAAAGCTCCTCCACTTTTTTTAGGAGTAGTCTCCGAATTATTACAACTCGTCAACATAACGAGACTTGCAATAAGTACACCGATTAAACCATTTATTTTCTTCATAATATTTACTTTATATTCTATTGTTGTACAGTTCTAAAGTATTCTACAACAGCTCTTGCATCTTCTTTTGTTAAATTTTGATTTGCCATTGGAGCGCCGTTGAAGTCTAATAATAATTGTTTCGCAACTGGGTCTTCTTTGATCATTTTTTCTGGATTTAAAATCATGTTCATTACCCATTCTGGCGAACGTCTTTTTAGAACATTTTGTAAATCAGGTCCGATAAACTTTTTACCCATTTTATGACACGCAGAACATTTAGAAGTGAAAATTTCTTTTCCTTTTTCTGCTAATTTCTCATCAACAGGACCTAATTCTACGGATTTAATTTCTCCAACACCTTTATAATGTAGATTGACACCTTCTTCTGAAGTATTAATTTTAACAGGTTTTTCTGTTTTAACAGGTTTAGATTCTACAGGTGCTTTTTTTTCCTCTTTTGAGCCACAGCTAATAATTAGTACTAACATGCTCAAAAACATTGTGATTTTAATTACACTTTTCATCTTAATTGGTTTGAAGTTTTCAATGATCAATTCATTGTGAATAAATAAAAATGTGAATACTCATCTGGTTGAGTATTAAGAACAGTACAAAGTTAGAGTGGTTAGATTCCTTATTTCATGATATAAATCATAAAATGAAAAATAAAAGACCTTTTTATCTTAAAATAAAGAAATTAAAGGTTTTTTAGCTGATTTTAAGAGTGTTAAATTATTAAAAAAATATTCTGAAGAATAAGAATTTTCGTTAAAATTGATTAACATTCTTTTTAAGAATTTTAATAAAAAATTAGAGTTTTAATTTCTTTTAAAAGAATAAAATAGAGTATAAGTGAATAATTTAATTAGCTTTTTACTTTTTAATAAAAAAAGTGAATTAAATAAAAACTTAATTAGAGATAGGTTTAAATTTTCATTTTTTAGATGAAAAACAAATTAAAAAAGTATGCTGTAAAATTAATTAATACAACACACTTTTTTAAGCAAAGAAAAATTTGTTAGAATTTATAAGAAAGATTCATAAAAAAGCTTCTTCCTTTTCTAGGAATCGAATTCCAATCTGCAAAAGTTGTATATTCTTTATCAAAAAGATTTTCAATTCCTGCTTTTAAATAGATATTTTTTTCTTGGATTTTAAAATCATAAGAAGCATTTAAATCGAAAATCACAAATCCAGCTGTAGGAGATTCTCCATAAGCTTCATTATAACGAACTTGCTCTGTATTAGCTTTTGTTAAAAATTCTAAACCAAGCTTTTTATATTGATAAGAAAATTTACTTTTAAAACTAATGGGACTGATTAATGGAAGTGCTTTTCCATCATTATCAGCACCATAAGAATAAATTATATTTCCTTCCCAATTTAAATTTTGAATTAGAGAAATTGTTGTGAAAATACTTGCATTAAACAAATTTGCATATTCTAAAGAAGCATAGCGTTTCACACCATTTGCTCCCAAAGTCATTGGTGTTAATTCAGAATCAACCAAACCAATAATATAATTATAAATATGAAAAGCAGAAGTTTCAAAACCTAATGAAAATTTGTTTTTCTGATAAACAGTTTTAAAATTTAATTCCACAGATTTCTCTTTTTTCAAATCAGGATTTCCGATATAATCAAAATTATCATAACTATTAAATAAGAAAAAACCATAACCTTCACTCGTATTTGCAGCTCTTTCTCCATAAGCAGCTCCAAAATTCCATGTAAAATTATCTCTATTTAAAGTATAATTTACTCCAGAACTAAATAGGATTTGATTTCTGTTTTTTTCAATATCTGGATAAAATATTTCCAAGCTTTTAAAACCTAATTCATCTTTAATTTCGTTTGTATGATGAGCGATTCTAGCTGTAAATTGTATCGAGTTTTGTTTGTCAATTTGAAAAATATCTTCTCCATAAATCCCTTTATCAAACGTTCGTAAATCTGGCCAAGTTATCATAAACATTGGAAGCTGACCTTCCACATACATTGTCATTTCTGCTTTTGCTTGATTGTAAAAAGAATTTGCATTTAACAGCCAATTGTGTCTTCCTTTTTTTCCTATTAACTTAAAATAAGCTCCATATGTTTTAGACCAACCAGGCATATCCATTCGAACAGGTAAATCTGGACGTTGCGAATCATCCATTATATGCGTGATTGTATTATAATAAGCTTTTGCTTCCCAAGAAAGAATTCCTTCTTCGCGATCGAATTTATGAGTGTAATTCAACGCAGAAATTATCGCTTTTGCTAAAGAAACATCCATTGGAAGTGCTGGATATCCTACATCATTTGCTTCATCATAAATAAAAGTAGCATCTAAAACTCCATTTTCTGAAGTTTGAATTCCCGAATTGATTGCGATATTGTATTTTGTAAATTGAGAATAAAGAATTTCTTTATGTCCACCAGCATCATAATTATCATAATTACGATACATTCCATTTGCTTTAAAATAGAATTTATCTCCAAAATAATCTATTTCTGCTCCTGTAGTTTTTCCATTTCCATTTGTTTCATAACCTAAATCAACAGCGCCTCCCCAACCAGTATCTATAAATTTTCCTTTCTTTAATTGCATATTGATTCCTCCACCAATTGCATTTGAAAATTCGGTTCCTTTTTGACCAGAATGGATTTGAAGTTCGTTTAAATTGGAAATATCAACATAAGAAGTAATTGGATCCATTTTATCCGTACAAGCTCCGAAAATTTGCATACCATCAATAGTTACAGAAAGTCGATCACTTGTCATATTGTTCAATGTCGGCTCCCAAGCATAATTTCCACGTTTTATCATAGAAACTTTTCTTGATTTCTCTAAATATTCATCTAAAGAAGCCAACGGTTTTTCATATCTCTGATGGTTGAATTTACGTTTTCCAATCACAATGACATCTTCTAATTCTACAATAGAATCTTTTGGAGTTTCTTGATTTTGAGAAAAACTTGTGTAGAAACAACCAAGCAAAAGAAATATGTTTACTATTGCTTTCATGATTTCTGAATTTTTTCAGATTTAATTTTTATAGTAAAAGCCCTCAATTTCCCATCTAAAACTGGGATTTTCAGATGGAAAATAAGGCAAGGGCAGCGTTTATTTAAATATTAAAATTCAATTTCTAACATTACAGAGCTTTCAGGATTATCATTTGTAATTTCATTTCCTGCAACTAATGTATTATCAGCATCAGAAATGGTGAAATTCAATGTCCAGTAACCAGTCATTGTTAAAGAAACTTTTCCTTTATATAAATTTGAAGTTGTATCAAAAGTTGGATTTTCATTATTTGGTGAAGAATGATTTCCCATTGCAGGCATTCTTGGGTCAAAAGTGATTGCATGATCTGTAATTACATCAAATTGCATCATGTTTGTCATTTTATGCAAACTTAATGTCAAATCATTAATTCCGATTTCTGGTTTTGCTGGAATTAAACCTAAAACATATCTTATACCGTTACTTCCCATAAAAACCGCTACATTTTTCTTTTCAGCTGCTTTTACATTAATTTCTTTCGAAGCTTCATAAGTTTGATTAGCAATTGTATATTCAAAATTTAAAGTCCAACCTGTTCCATTTTCTCCTGTCATTTGGAAAATTGCATAAGCAGTATAAAGAGCTTTTGAATTTGCAATTTTTGTAATAGAAGAAGTAGGGCAAGAATGCTGCATAGAAGGCATTTGCATCACAGGATTCCAAGAAAAATTTACATCAGAAATATAGTTTTCTGTAGAACTTTCTTTAATTCTAAAAGTAAATTCTGTGTATCCTTGATGTATTTTTCCGTCTTCTGTATAAACTTCAATTTCGTGTGTATCGTTTGTGATTGTAGTAGCTAACATTAAATTTTCTACAGAATCATCTGTGTTTGGTGGAATTGCAGTTGTATCATCATCATCATTAGAACAAGCGATGAAAAAAATACTGAATAAGATTGGAATTATATATTTTAACGTTTTCATGATTTAGTTTCTTTAAGTTGAAATTTTAGATAAAGAAATTGGTTTGAAACTAACTATAACTATTTTTGAACAAGGCAAACCAATTCCATAAAGTCAAAAAACATCCTTGTCAATAGATTCTGACCTTCTTTTAATTTTATTATAAATGAATTTGAGAAAAGTGAATTTTTCTTTCACTATAGAAATCTAAAAATATTTACCAATCAATCTTATTTATTGCTTTATTTTAAACTCAATAAAGGTTTATGAAGGTTTGAATTTTGAATATAAAGTATCTTATGAGTGTTTAAAACAAACATATAAATTCAAAATTGAGAAAGTAAATATTAAACTAAAGAAACTTTTGGAGGTGGAAGATCTATTTGAAGTAAACAATTTTTCCAAGAAGTATTTTTTGAGAAAATAGTTTTGGAAGTATTTATAACAATAGAATGAAAAGTAATTTCGATTTCTTCTGGAAGTTGCATTCGAAGAATAGAAAAACTTTCGTTTTTTTCTTGTTCAGGATTTTGTAAATCTTGTTGTTGAAAACTATCGTTTAATGTTTTTACAAGATGACATTTACCATTACAACCTTGCTGATTATCTTTTTGAACACAAAGATTTTTAGCGATATATTCTTGATTAAGATAGAACGAACTAAGAATAATAGCGCTTTGTATCGAATAGAATAAAATACTAAACGATATAAGAATAGAAAAGACGCTATGTAATCTATTAGTTTTCACGTTGTAAAGTTACGACTTGATCACAGCTACTTTTATGATTTATATCATAAAAGCAATCACATCTCAAAAATATTGAATTATTTTGAGAAAATGATAATTTTAATGAGTTTTAAATAAGAAAAACAAAAAAGCCTCCAAAATTGAAGGCTTTCTGTAATAAGTTATCAAAGTTTAAATTATTTTTTAAACTTAGCATATTTAGATTTGAATTTATCAATACGTCCTGCAGTATCAATAAGTTTAGTTTTTCCAGTGTAGAATGGGTGAGAAGTTCTCGAGATATCTAATTTCATCAAAGGATATTCAACTCCATCAATCTCGATAGTTTCCTTTGTGTTAGCAACAGAACGAGTTAAAAATACGTCTCCGTTTGACATATCTTTAAATGCAATCATTCTATAGTTTTCTGGATGTATACCTTTTTTCATCTGAACTCGTTTTTAAGTGTATATTTATTTTTCAGACTGCAAATTTAATCATATTTTTGAAACTGCAAACAAATAAAAAGAAATTTATTTACTAAAATCAAAAGATTAACACACAATTAATTATGTCAATTAGATCTCTGATTACTGTAGGGATGACAGCAATGTTATTCGCTTCATGTACAAAGGAATACCAATTTAAATTAACTTCTCCGAAGAAAATTCAAACAGATAAAAAACTAACTTTAAGTCTAAAAGAACAAAATAATCAAGAGGTTGATTCTGTACAATTTAGTATTGATGGGAAAAAACTTCCAGCGACAAAAGGAGCAGATATTACAGTTGATATTAATGATTATAGATTAGGAAAACATGCAGTTTCAGCTACAGTTTATTATCAAGATAAAACAAAAAAACTAGTTAACACTGTTTATTTTCTTGCGAAAAATCCATTTATAGTAATGGATTTCGAAATTGTAAATACATATCCTCACGATCCGACAGCATATACACAAGGTTTAGAATATAGAGATGGATTTTTATATGAAGGAACTGGACAATATGGTGAATCATCTGTAAGAAAAGTAGAAATTGAAACAGGAAAAGTTTTAGAAAAGTATGATTTACCAAAAGAATATTTTGGTGAAGGAATTACATTCTTAAATGATAAATTATTTCAATTAACTTGGAAAAAAGGAATTGGATTTATCAGAAATCCTGAGACTTTTGAAGAAGAAAGAACTTTCAAATATGGAAAAAGTAGAGAAGGTTGGGGATTAACAAATGATGGAAAGAGATTAATCAAATCAGATGGAACAGAAAAGATTTGGTTCTTAAATGGTGAAAATCAGAAAGAGGAAGGATATATCGAAGCTTATACTAATACGAGAAAAGTAGAAAAGATTAATGAGTTAGAATATATCAATGGAAAAATCTACGCAAATGTTTGGCAGCAAAACTCTATTTTAATCATTGATGAAAAAACTGGAGCAATTGAAGCTGTAGCAAATATGACTAAATTAGCTGAACAAATGACAGGAATTAAAGATAAGCAAGATGATGTTTTAAACGGAATTGCTTATGATAAAGAAAATGATCGTTTGTTTGTAACAGGAAAGCGTTGGAATAAGCTTTTTGAAATTAAATTAAAGAGAAGAAAATAATTTGCAAGAAAAATCACATTTTTAACGTAGAATGTGATTTTCTTTCTTCATTTTCACAATAAAAAATAGCTTACAAAGTTAATAGCTATGAAACACTAATTCATATGAAACAAATCACCGTTTTTATTGCCATTATTTCTATCTTATTTTTTGCTTCATGTAGAAAAGATTTTGAAACTGTTCAAAATACAGGACGATTAGGTTTTTCTAAGGATACTGTGTATTTAGATACTGTATTTACAAACATTGGTTCGAGTACTTACAATTTGAAAGTTTATAACCATAGTTCTGAAGATATTTATATTCCTTCAATTCGACTTGGAAGAGGAAATAATTCGAATTATAGAATTAATGTGGATGGAATTCCAGGAAAAAGCTTTGAAAATATCGAGATTCTAGCAAAAGATAGTATGTATGTTTTTATTGAAACTACCATTGATTATAATGCGGTTTCAAATCCAATTTATACGGATTCTTTAATTTTTGATAGTGGTTCAATTTTACAAGATGTAAAACTTGTAACACTTGTTCAAGATGCACATTTTTTATATCCTTCAAAAAGTGCTGATGGAATGATTGAAACGATTCCTGTTGGAACGGATGCAAATGGTGATCCAATAAAAGTACAAGGTTTTTATTTAGATCAGAATTCTACTTGGACAAATGAAAAACCTTATGTTGTTTATGGTTATGCAGCAATTCCAGAAGAAGGAACATTAACTGTAGAAGAAGGAACAAAAGTTCATTTTCATGCGAATTCTGGATTGATTGCTTCTAAAAAGGCTTCACTAAAAATGGAAGGAACTTTAGAAAATCCGATTTTAGTAGAAGGGGATAGATTAGAACCTGCTTTAAGTGAAGTTGCTGGACAATGGGGCGCAATTTGGTTGCGTGCTGGAAGTAAAAATCATTCTATTAATCATACAACAATTAAAAACGGAACAATTGGAATCTTGATGGATTCTATTGGAAGTAATACACAACCTACTTTAACTTTAAGAAATACACAAATTTATAATAATTCAAACTATGGAATCTTGGCAAGAGAAGCGAATATTTATGGTGAGAATGTTGTAATAAATAATAGTGGAAATGCTTCTTTAGCAGCTACAATTGGTGGAACATATAACTTTAAACAATCTACTTTTGCGAATTTCTGGAGAAATGGTTTACGTCAGTTTCCAGCAGTTTTAATCAATAATTATTTTACAATTGTTGAAAATGGAGTAGAAACTAGAATTCCAAGAGATTTATATGAAGCGAATTTTTCGAATTGTATTATTTCTGGAAGTAGTAATATTGAATTAATTGTAGATAGAGTAGATGGAGCTCTTTTTGAGTATAATTTTAAGAATAATCTGATTCAATTTAATGATGTTGGAGGAAATTATGCAGAAATTCCTGAATATAATTTCGATGATATCACACATTATCAGAACAATATTTTTAATGAAAATCCAGTTTTTAAAGATCCATATTCAAATCAAATGGTAATTGGACAAGATTCTCCTGCTGTAAATACTGCGGATGAACAAACTGCTTTGACAGTTCCATTAGATATTTTAGGAGTTGATAGAACAGTAAATCCTGATATGGGTGCTTACCAACATCAGGTTTTTGACGATACACAAGAATAATTATTAGTTTTTCCAATAAGAACAGGCTTGGCAATTTTATTTTGTCAAGCCTGTTTTTTATTATCTCCAATTCTTTCTTAATAAAGTTTATAAAATATTTGTTGGTCACGAGTTGCAAACTCGCGCCAGTAAATCTTCATTTGCATAAAACAAATCTGCATTCGTGTAAAACAGGTCTGCATTCGTGTAAAACAGGTCTGCATTTGCGTAAAACAGGTCTGCATTCGTGTAAAACAGGTCTGCATTTGTATAAAACAAGTCTACATTCGTGTAAAACAGGTCTACATTTGTGTAAAACAGGTTTACAGTTGCATAAAACAAGTCTGCATTTGTGTAAAACAAGTCTGTATTTGCATAAAATGTTTCAATCCTTTTTTTCCTTACTTCATTTGAATTCTTCCTTAGTTCACCAAAAAGACATTTTACAAAACGAAGTTCTCCTATACTTTTGATTTCAGAAATAACAAACTAAACAATATTATATATTATGAAAAATCAAAAAAGAGAACTAGTATTTTTAAGAACTTTTGCTGTAGCAGTTGCCGTTGGATTGTTCACTTTCGTATCAGTTGCATTTAAAAATGGAAATCCTTTTAACCAAAAATTCGGAACAATAGATGTAGAAAGAATTAATGTGGTTGAAAAAGATGGAACAGTGAAAATGGTGATTACAAATATGGAGCATTTTCCAGTAGATGGTGATACAATTAATGGAAGAAATAATCACGATCGAAAGAAGCGAGCAGGAATGTTATTTTTTAATGAAGACGGAATAGAGTGTGGTGGATTTATTTATGATGGAGCAAAAAATGAAAAAGGACATTCTGCTGGGCTTTCGTTGACTTATGATCAATATGATGGAGATCAGGTGATGCAATTACTTTCTACGGATGTAAAAGAGGATGGAAAAAGAAAAAGATATAATTCTTTAGTATTTAATGATAGAAATGATAATGAATCTCAAGAAATGATGGAGAAATTAAATGCAGAATTAGCAGCAATTAAAGATCCAAAGTTAAGACGTAAAAGATGGAAAGAATTAAGAAAAGAAGGATATTTTACAGGAATTAGAAGAGTAGCATTAGGTCAATTTTATGGAGAACAAAATGGTTTATTCTTATTTGATAAAAAAGGAAAACCAAGAGCAAAATTCTGTATAGATCGTAATAATGAAGTGAAATTAATCGCTTTCGATGAAAAAGGAAATGTAGTTGGTTCTTGGCCTAAATAATCATTAATTTTAGCAATTGTAATACAGTTCTAAAGTATTACAATTGCTTAATTTTACTTTCTTATGAAAATGGTTTTAGCATATTTTAAAAAACATAGATATTTTTTTCTTTTCCTTTTTATTTTTGGATGGATTATCAATTTTAATAACATTTTAAAATCTTCAAGAGAAAATTTAAATGAGATTTCTTTTCATCCTGATGCGCCTTTTTGGATATTTTTTGAAGGGATTATTATTTTTATTTTTATCAGTGTAATCAAAAAAAAGATTGAGAAAAAATCAACAGAATATTTTCCTTCTTTGAGAAAGTATCTTTATTATTTTGGAATTGGTTTTATTGGTTATATGCTGTATTACAATCTTTCTTCGGTTTTGGTTTCTTTTATTTTTAATACGTTTGATAGAAATTTTAATTCTTGGAATAGAATAGTTTTTTTGAATTTATATCGCGTAGTTGATTTCATGATTTTCGGCGGATTTTCTTTGGCTTATCTATATTTTATGGATTCTAAAAATTATAGAAAATTGATGAATGAATATCAGATAAGCGATGCAAAAAGCAAGATTCAACAATTGCAAAATCAATTAAATCCACATTTTTTATTTAATAATCTGAATATTTTAGATCAGTTAATTGAGGAAGATCAAGAAAAAGCATCTACATTTTTAAGTCAGTTTTCGGAAGTGTATCGTTTTTCTTTAATTAATTCTAATAAAGAGTTGATTTCATTACAAGAAGAATTGTCTTTTACAAAGAATTATTTTAAGCTGATGGAAGAAAAATATCAAGATTATTACAAATTGGAAATTGATGTTTCTATTGAAAATCTTTCGACAATTGTTCCGCCTTTTTGTTTACAAATTCTTGTAGAAAATGCAATTATCCATAATTTAGGAACTACTGAAAATCCTGTGATTATTCGTGTTTTTTGGGAAGATGGGATTAAAATTCAGAATAATAAAATTGCTTTAAAACGAAAAAAGAAAACAAATGGTGTTGCATTAAAGAATTTACAAGAACAGTTTTTATTATTATTTAAAGAATCAATTGAAATAGAAGAAACAGAAGCTATTTTTTATGTTAAATTGCCAGTGCTAAAAACAAATGAATATGTTTAAAATTGCAATAATTGAAGATGAAGCTCCAGCGAGAAAAAAGCTGAAAAATTATATAGAAAAATTAGGAATCGATTATAAAATTATCGCGGAAATTGAAACTGTGGATGCAACTTTAGATTTTTTAAAAACAAATCCAGAAGTTGATGTAATTTTTTCAGATATCGAATTACGAGATGGAAATGTTTTTGATGTATATAGTTCTTTGACGATTAAAATTCCGATTATTTTTTCAACAGCTTATAATAATTTTTGGATGCATGCTTTTGAAACAAATGGAATAGAATATTTATTAAAACCATTTACTTTTGAGCGTTTTGAGAAAGCATGGAATAAATTTGAGAATTTAAAAGAGAATTTACAACAGAACCAACAAGCTATTTTTAAAGAGTTAGATGCTTATTTTCAGGAAAGAAATAAACCAGTGTTTAAAGAGTTTATTTCTGTAAAATCGAATACTGGAATTTATTTTTTAAAGACAGAAGAAATCGTGTATTTTCAAGCAGATTATGGCGTTGTATTCGCATTTGATATGCAAGGAAAAAAGCATTTATTAAATCAAAATTCTCTTACTTCCATTCAAGAAATATTAAATCCAGAATTGTTTTTTAAGATAAATAGAAGCGAATTGATAAACAGAAATTTTGTGGAACGAATTAATCGTTATACGAAAAATACTGTTTCGATAAGTTTAAAAAATCAGAAAGAAGTTTTAAAAACAAGTCAAACAACAACAGCAGCTTTTAATAATTGGATGGGAATTTAAAAGTTAATTTTTCTTTTTAGTAAGGAAAATGAAAAGAAAATTGAATGCATTACGGAGTGTTCCTTTTTCTTTTTCAATTAAAAATAAAAATATGCCAAAAGCAAAAATGACTAAAGACGAGATGAGGATGCAGATTTTTAGAATAGAGTCGAATTGTACTTTTGCGATTCCATAAGTCAAAATACTTGAAATAACCATAATTCCACCACCTAAAATCGAAGAAGTAATTCCACGATGACTATTTGTTTTATCATCATTACTTAAAGCATTTATTGCTTCTGCATTACAAATTGGACTAATAAAACCACAAGAAATACCATAAAACATCATTGCTCCAAGAACAATATAGAAATTGTAAATATCGAATAAATAAAAAATAAAAGTTGTAGCTCCACTCATTAAAGCAATCAAGAATCCGAGTTTAAGAATAGCATCAGAATCTAAGAAATCGATTAGCTTTTTTGAATATAAAGTACCGAAAGTATTTGCAACACCAATTGCAATTAATAGATAGCTATAATTACTTGCAGAAAATTTGAATTGTTTGATAAAGATATAAGGTGAGATTGCATAAAAAGTGATTAATCCACTAAGAATAATACTATAAGGAAGAAAATATCCCATGAATTTTTTGTGGCTAAATATTTTAGAAATAATGATAAATAGTTTTTTCAGATTTAGTGTTTTATTTGGTTTTTCATGTGTTTCTTTCAGTTGAAAAATAGAGCTGTATAAAAGGATTCCACCAATAATTGTAAGAAATATGTAAACAGTTTGCCAGGAAGTTAATGCTAGAATTTCGCCACCGATAATTGGAGAAAATGCAGGTCCAAGTGCGATAACAGCAATTGTATTAGAGATGGTTTTTGGAAGTTTTTTATTTTTAAAAGTATCCGCTAAAATGGCTCTAGAGAAAACTGCGGCAAATCCGGCTCCAAATCCTTCAAGAAATCTTGAAACGGTAAAAAACGCAATAGTTTCCGAAAAAGAAGTCAAAAGACTACCTAAAACAGAAATGGAAACAGCAGTGATGATTATTTTTTTTCTTCCATATTTTTCAGATAAAGCTCCCCAAACGATTTGTGAAAAACCAAAACCAAAAAGTAAAACTGTGATAGAGAATTTTACAAACTCCTCCGAAGTTCCGAAATAGTTTTTTAAAGATGGATATGCAGGAAGTCCAATATTTATGATTAAATAACCATATAAAGCAATAGCGATTGCATATAAATTTAAATATTTATAAGAATTCTTTTTTTGCATTTTAAAATATGGGTCTCTTTTAAAGTTACGTTTTAAAAAGAAACTATATCGTTAAAGGATTGTTTAAACTGTTAATTGAATGCTGTTCTTTCTATAAAAAGATTACGATAAATAATTATAGAATGAAGTTGATTTTCATCATTTTGAAATAAATCTTAAAATTTTATCTTTGAGAGAAACCAAGAATTTAACAAAAACTATGGATAAAGAATTTAGATCGTTTAAGAAATTTCAAACTGTAAATCAAGCGAAAGAAGTAGAAGAATTATTAAAAGAAAATCATATTGAATCGATTGTCACAGACGATACGCCACCTGTAGATATTACTTTTTCGGGAAGTACTTTACAATATTCTGCGGAGATAAAAATCAAGGAAGAAGATTTCAAAAGAGCTGAGGTGATTTTAAAAGAGCATGCTGAGAATGATTTGGATAAAATTAGTAAGGATTATTATTTGTTTCAATTTACGGACGAAGAACTTTATGATGTTTTATTGAAATATGATGAATGGAATGAATTTGATTATTTATTGGCGCAAAAAATATTAAAAGATAGAGGGAGAAAGGTAGATTTAAAATTGATTGATGGTTTAAAAAGACAACGTATGTTGGATTTAGGAAAGCCAGAAAAAAGTGATAAATCATGGATTGCTGTTGGGTATATTTTATCACTTGTTGGTGGGATTTTCGGATTGATAATTGGGTATTCTTTGATGAATTCTAAGAAAACACTACCAAATGGGCAACGAGTTTATGCATATTCAAAAGAAGATCGAAATCATGGAGTGAAAATTTTCTATTTAGGAATTATTATGTTGTTTTTGATTGTGATGAGCCAGATTTATTGGATGAATAGTTTGTAAAATTGTGATTGGATTATGGAAATTGAACCAACTTTAGAAAAAGAACAGGATAAAAAAGTAAAAAATAATACTTCAAAATTAGTTACAGAGCCACTTGAGAAAATGAAGGAGAAAGTTTCTGATTCATCTAAAAATACAAGAAGCTTTGGAAAAGAAATTTCAGAACTTTTTTTGGATATAATAAAGAGAAGAGCGAGAAACCCTTTAATTTCTAATTTTATAATTGCTTTTATTTTTTTGAATTGGAAAGCTTTTATTTATCTTTTCTTTTCGGATGATAAAATAAATATTAAACTCAATAGTATTGAAAATTATTATTCTTTTGATTATTGGAGTTTAGGATATTTAATATTAATCGTTGCCATTTATAATTTTGGTTTGCCACACTTAGTTGCTTTAGCCAATAAAGTATCAAATAATTCTAATCAAAAAATTAATAAAAACAATAGTGAAACTTTACAAGAAAAACTAAAAAACGAATTAAAGGAAATTCAAAATAAAAATGAAATTGAAAAAGAATTAATTCGAGGAAGAGAAATTAAAAATGAGATTGATGAGATAAATAAATTAAAATCTAAAAATAAAGAATTGTTAGAGCAAATTAGAAATTTTGAAGATAAAAATAGATATTTAAACTTATATAAAATATCTTTATTAAACAAATACAATAGAAGAGAGTTCATCAAAAAATATTATACATCTATAGAAAATTTTAAAACAAGTTTTCCCTTTAATGAAAATGAAAAATATTATAATAAGTTATTATTAAATAAAAAAGAGAAAATTATTCATAAAATTGATTATTTTGAATATCTACTTGAAGAAGAAGGGAAAGCACAAGTAAATGATTTATATTATCAATTTTTACAAAAATTAAAATCTAAAACTGTGATTCTAACTGATTCTATTGATACAAAACATGAAGAAATTGAAGAAGATAATGGTAATATAATTGAATATATGAAATTAGTTTATATTGAAACTCCTATATTAATCGAACTTTTGAAACAATTTGAAGAATATAAAGAAAGTAAAATTGAAGTATAAAAAAAACCTCCCAATAAGGAGGTTTTTCATCACTAATTAAATTTATTTATTCATCCAAACTCAGTTTTACTTCTGGTTCGTTTTTACTTGGTCGTATTGCTTGGAAAATCATTGCTAAGAAAATCACGATTGCACAACCAATAAGATTTAACCATAAGTAAGCTAAACTAATAACTTCTGTTAAATCTAAAATAAATAAGGTTACTACGATGATTTCTCCAACTACAGCAGCTAAGAATACGGCATTTCCTCTGATATATTTAAAGAAAAATGCTACAGCAAAAACTCCTAGAACTGTTCCGTAGAAAAGAGAACCAATAATGTTTACAGCTTCGATTAAGTTTGCAAAAAGCGAAATAAAGGTGGCGAAGAAAAGTGCCATGACACCCCAAAGAAGTGTAAAGAATTTTGACATTCTTAGATAGTGTTTATCACTTGCATTTTTTACAAAAGATCGTTTGTAAATATCAATTACAGTAGTTGTAGAAAGTGCGTTTAATTCGGATGCAGTAGAAGACATTGCAGCAGAGAAAATTACGGCTAGTAATAATCCAATTAATCCAGTTGGAAGGTAATTCATCACAAAAGTAATAAATACATAATCTGCATCTTTTGTTTCTAATTTTAAGTTATTTTCATCCGAATAGTTTTCTATAATTTGTTTTGCTTCATTACGTAAATTACGCTCTTTAGCTTCCAAAGCATTCATGTTTGCAATTGCTGCTTCGTTCGGTTTATTTTCCTTATCGTTTGCAATTACTTTATAAATAGCTCCTCTTTTTTCGTTGTTTACTTTTTCGTATTCACTTTCCAGATTTGCATATTGAGGTGCATATTCTGATTGTTTAATAGTGTTTACGTTTGCTTGGTTAAAATGTAATGGCGCTTTGTGGAATTGGAAGAAAACAAAAACCATGATTCCAATAAAAAGAATTCCAACTTGCATAGGAACTTTAAAGATTCCATTGAAAAGTAAACCAAGTTTTGTTTCTGCTAAGTTTTTTCCAGATAAATAACGTTGAACTTGTGATTGATCTGTTCCAAAATAAGAAAGGAATAAGAAAGTTCCTCCAAGTAAAGCACTCCAAATATTGTATTTACTTGATAAATCAAAATTAAAATCTACAATATTCATTTTTCCCATATAACCTGCAATGTCAACAGCATTAGAAACGCCAACTTCTTCAGGAAGTTTTTGTACTAAGATTAAAAATGCGATAAACATTCCTGTAAGAATCACAAACATTTGTTGTTTTTGTGTTTGACTTACGGCTGCTGTTCCTCCAGAAACTGTGTAGACTATTACTAAAAATCCAATAAGAAGGTTGGTAATATTTAAATTCCATCCAATGATAGAAGATAGAATAATTGCAGGAGCAAAAATGGTTAATCCAGCAGAAAGTCCTCTTTGTACTAAGAAGAAAATTGCGGTGATAGTTCTTGTTTTTAAATCGAAACGTTTTTCCAAGAATTCATAGGCGGTATAAACGTTTAATTTATAATAAAAAGGAATTACAAAGACACAAAGTAGAATCATTGCGATAGGCAATCCGAAATAGAATTGTGCGAAACGCATTCCATCGTCATATGCTTGTCCAGGTGTTGAAAGGAACGTAATTGCACTGGCTTGAGTTGCCATTACAGAAAGTCCGATTGCCCACCAAGGCATTGTTTGAGTTCCTTTTAAATAAGATTCGGTCGTGTTGATATTTCGGGTTTTGAAAATTCCATACCCGACGATGAGCGCCAGTATTGCGCCCAGTACAATCCAGTCTAATAAATGCATTTATTTATAAGCTTCAGTAATGATAGTGAATAATATGATTAATAGCACTTGGAATAAAAGCACGAATAAATATACGTGTTTCCAAGATTTAAAAAATGGTGGTTTGTCCTCAGATTCTCCCATAGTTGATTATTTTTTTCCAATCGAAATTAAATTAGCGAAAATTCTGTAGGCTCCAGGAACTCCAGCAGGCAATTCTCTAAACCAAGAATAACCAGTATAAATAAAGTAACCTTCGCCATATTTTGCAACAAGTAAACCTCCTTCTTTTGCAGATTCTCCTTCATCATGAGAACTTAAAATTGGTTCAAATTCTTTGTCCCATTTATTTGCAAAATACAAACCTCTTTCTTGTACCCAACCTTCAAAATCTTTCTTAGTAATCTTGTTTGGATAGTTTAGAATTTGGTGTTTAGGATTGATAAATTTAACTTTTGCATTTTCATCTGTAACACGATCCCTTGATAAATTAAGGGCAAAAGGCGCGATATTCTTCACTTTCAAACCTCTGTTTGTATTGTATTGGGCGATCACTGTTCCGCCATTCTTAATATAATCAAAAAGTTTGTATTGGTAAATACCTAAATCCTCTTCTGTGTTAAAAGCTCTAATTCCGATAATAATAGCATCTAATTTTGCTAATTCTTTTTCTGTCACATTTCGAATATCAATAGTATGAACAGTATACCCAATTTGTTCTAAGCTTTCAGGAATTAAATCTCCAGCTCCCATGATATAACCGATGTTATCTCCTTTTTTCTTAATGTCTAAACGAACCACTTTTGCTTTTTCTTTCATCATTACCATTTGATGAGGAATATGATCATAAGTGATTTCTGATAAAACATCTGAATATTCTTTTTTACCTAAAGTTACAATAGGAGAGAAGGTAACTTCGCTTTGTTTATTTGGAGGTGTAACTTCAAAAGTAAATACTCTTTCTTCATTTTTATTTTTAAAAGAGAAATCGAAATCTTTTGGAGAAACTTTCCATGATTTGGGTAATTCAATTTCTACTTTTCCTTTTAAATTATCTTTACCTGCTCTTACTTTAACAGCAACTTTTTTAGAAGCATCGTCTGCAAAGATGTAAACATTTTCAACAACATCTACAAAAACTGGAGTTGTCACATCAAAAGGTTTATAAACTTCTCCTTTTACAGGATCTCTTTCTTTGTAAACAATATTTTTAAAGAATGTAAAATTTTGTCCATCAATTTCCATCTCAAAACGAGCTTTTAAAAATCGTGGTGTTTCTGGTAAGCTAATTAATTGTTGCTCATCCACATGATACATTCCCATTGTTCCAGGATTATTTAACCAATAAGCATTTGTTGTGCTTAAATTTGCAGGAAGCATTATATCTTCAAATTCACGAAAACGAACATTTTTCTCTAGTTTTTTGTTTAAAACTAATTTTTTATCCACACCTTCTAAATGAATTTGGTGTAAGATTACATCGTTTCCAAGTCTATTAATTGCTTCAATGTCTAATTTAATTTCAGAAGAAGGAGAAGCATAATGTTCATCTGCAATAACTTCTAAATATAAACCAGTACAATGGTAAATAATCTCTTCAATTTCTTCAAGTTTCACACTTTTCCAATGCGAATCTTTCAATTTTAAAATTTTCTTTCTTGCTTTTAAAAGTTTAGGTAAACTTTCTTGTGGTGCAGTTGGATTAAATTCTTGATCTATTTCTGTGATTAATTTTCCAATTGGTTCCCCGTTTTCAAGTCGAGACCAAGTTGTGTTAATTCCAGAAAATATATCTTCTTTAGAAACAGGTTTATCTCCTTTTAGCCATTCTAAATATTCTGTAGAAGAACCACGAGTTCCGATACTTCCGAAACCTTGTGATTTGTGCATACTTCTTGATTCAGAAGCAATTTCATTATTTGATTTACCAACTAAAGGATAGTAAGTTCCAATATCTAAACTATAAAGATTTGTTTTATCTGCTTTTTCAAATTTTTCTTGACTTCCATAAAACCACCAAGAAGTATTAAAAAATAATCGGTTAGGTTGCCATGGATCTACAAAAGAAAGTTGATCAGCATATTCATCATCTTGTCCAGCCAAATCGAAAGCTTCAAAAGAAAGAATTGCCGAACCTGTGTGATGTCCGTGTGTTGTTCCTGGAGTTCTGTAATCAAATCGATTGATGATTACATCAGGTTGGAAATTACGAATTACCCAAACAACATCAGAAAGAACATCGTCTTTATTCCAAATTTTAAATGTTTCATTTGGATGTTTAGAATAACCAAAATCGTTTGCACGAGAGAAAAACTGTTTTCCTCCATCTGTTCTACGAGCTGCTAAAAGCTCTTGCGTACGAATGATTCCTAATTCTTCACGAATTTCCGTTCCGATTAGGTTTTGTCCACCATCTCCTCTTGTTAGAGAAAGATATGCTGTATTTGCCTTTATATCATTTGACAAATAAGTAATCAAACGTGTATTTTCATCATCGGGGTGTGCAGCAATATATAATGCAGAGCCTAAAAAATTCAATTTTTTTATGGCAGCATGAATGGTTCCCGAGGTTTCCTTTTTAGGAGCCTGTGCTACAACATGCAAGCTGAAAACAGCAATGCATATAAATAATAGTTTTTTCCTCATTTAGTTTTTTAATTAATCGCTTCGCAAACAAATGTAAAGTTTAATTTGAAACTTGTTAATGAGGATTGTTTATATTAACATTTTTTAACAAAATTCATTATGGGATTATCAATTTAGAGGGTGTTTTTTCTTTGTTTATTTAATTTTTAACCTTCCATGATTTTTCATTAAAGAAAAGAGAAGTTTATGTAGGATTTCGTTAAATGTTATTGTGTTTTTGACTTTAATAAATTAATTTTTTAGAGAAAATTTTTAAGGGAAAAAAATACTTGTCAATTTTTCGGTTGCAGACTAAAATGGATTGAAAGTTCTTTGTAAAAAAAGAATAAAAGATGAATTTTAAAGATTTACATTATCAAAATAAACCATTGATTATTGGGAATGTTTGGGATGTTCCAAGTGTTAAAGTTGCAGAAAGATTAAATTTTCAAGCAATAGGAACTTCAAGTTCAGCAATTGCATCTCTTTTAGGATATAAAGATGGAGAAAATATGAGTTTTTCTGAATTAGAATATTTTGTTGAAAGAATTATTTCTAGCACAAATTTACCTTTGACAGTAGATTTAGAAGCAGGTTTTAGTAGAAAACCTAAAGAGATTATTACAAACATTAGAAAACTATATGAGCTAGGTGTTGTTGGAATAAATATTGAGGATAGTCTTGTAACAACTGATAGAAAGTTGGTTGATAAAGATGTATTTGCTGTAATTTTAAAGGAAATTAAGAAAGGATTACAGGAAGAAAATATGAAAATTTTTCTGAATGTGAGAATTGATACATTTATGTTATTAAAGGAAGATATTATTCAGGAAACAAAAGAAAGAATTGAACT
This sequence comes from Aureivirga marina, assembly GCF_015767265.1. Taxonomy (GTDB): domain Bacteria; phylum Bacteroidota; class Bacteroidia; order Flavobacteriales; family Flavobacteriaceae; genus Aureivirga; species Aureivirga marina. The sequence continues at coordinate 126,795 of NZ_JADPIB010000001.1, read as the reverse complement.
ATATCAAAATGTAGGTGCTGATGGAATTTTTATTCCATGTTTAGAAAAGGAAGAAGATATAAAAGAAATTGTTGATTTTACAGAATTACCTATTAATGTAATGTGTATGCCAAGTCTTCCTGACTTCGAAATACTTAAAGAATTAGGAGTGAAAAGAATAAGTATGGGGAATTTTATTTTTGATAAAATGTACCATCATTTTTTTAAAACTTCTAAAGAAATAATAAATCAAAAATCATTTAAATCTATTTTTTAGATGCAAATTACAGATGAAAAACTTATTCAAAAATATTACCAAGCTCTGTTGAAAAAAGAACAGAGTTTTGTTGGTATTTTCTATGTTGGTGTAAAAACGACATCTATTTTTTGTATTGCAACTTGTAGAGCAAGAAAACCGAAAAAAGAGAATGTAGTTTTTTATTCTACTTTCAAAGAAGCTTTACAAAATGGATTTAGACCTTGTAAAGTTTGCAAACCAACTCAAAATGCGAATAAAGCACCAAAAGAAGTAGAGCAAGCAATTTTATTGATTAAAGAAAATCCAAAAAGGAAAATAACAGATTTTCAACTCCGTCAAGAAGAAATTAGTCCAGAAAATGTTAGAAGATGGTTTCAGAAAAATTATGGAATGACTTTTCAAGCATATCAACGAATGTATAGAATTAATAATGCTTATCAGGAATTAAAACAAGGAGAAAAAGCAACTTCGATTGCTTATGATTCAGGATATGAATCTTTAAGTGGATTTGGATATACATTTAAAAAAATAATTGGAAGATCGCCAAAACAGATTGAACATAAAAATGTTTTATTGATAAATAGATTTACAACTCCATTAGGACCAATGTTTGTTTGTGCAACAGAAAAAGGAATTTGTTTATTGGAATTTGTAGATCGAAGAATGTTAGAAACAGAATTTAAAGATTTACAAAAAATATTAAATGCAACTATAATTTTTGGAGAGAATCAACATATTAAACAAGCAAAAAAAGAGATAAAAGAATATTTTGAAGGAATTAGAAAAGAATTTCATGTTTCAATAGAAGTTTTTGGAACAGAATTTCAAAGAAAAGTTTGGTGTAATTTGAAAGAAATTCCTTTTGGAACGACGATATCTTATCAAGAATTAGCGGAGAAAATTAAAAATCCTAAAGCAGTTAGAGCAGTAGCTTCTGCAAATGGATTTAATAGAATTGCAATTATAATTCCATGTCATCGTATGATTGGTAAAAATGGGGAAATGACTGGATATGCAGGAGGAATTGAGAGAAAAAAGTGGTTAATTGAACATGAATTTCAACATACTTAACAAATAGAGTTTTACGTTTTTATTTTATATTAGTTATATGTAAAATAAAAAAAATGAGAAAGTTAAGTCTGCTAATTTATGCTTTGGTTTTTGCTTTATTGCTAAATTCCTGTCAAATTATAGGAAAAGAAGAACCATTAAAAAACAAGTTTATTTCAAAAATTGAAAGAGAGAAAAATTATTTTGAAAAGTTGCAAGACTATGATATTTCAGATTTTTATAGAATGAAATTATTGATTGGAAAACAAGATGTTTTAGTGAAAAATCAAGTGCAAGAAATTGAGATTTCAGGAGAAAATTCTTATTTAATCAATGAAAAGGGATTGATTACAAAATTTTGGAATATGTCAAATAGTTATAATGAAATTATTTATGATGAAAATGGAAAACCTTTAAAAGAATTATTCAAACAACATTCACCAAAATTTACGTATCGAGAATTTATATATAAATACAATTCAGCTGGAGAATTAGTTGCTGTTGAAAATATAAAATATGATGAAAAAACTTCGAAAATAGAAGATGTAATAATTATTACAGATGCAAAAGAATTAAATAATTTGTTTAGGGTTTTTAGAAATTCAACTTCTAATGATTCTTACAAAATTGATTCTCAAAACAAGCAATTAATAACTTTTAAATCGGATCTACTATTTTGTTGTGGAAAAAAAATGTCTGGTGAAAATAAATTGACATATTTTTTAAATGAAAAAGATTTAATTGATTCTTTACAAATTGAAAGTTTAGAGTCTGCGAAAAAAATGAAAATTAAATATTTATATAAATGAAAAAGAAATCGCTAAAAAAGTTGATTAAAAATATAGTTGCAATATTTCTAAATCATAGAAATTATTTTCTATTTGCTTTACTAATAGTTACTTCTTGTAAAGAAAAATTTCCAGGTTGGAAAAAGACAGAGAACGGATATGAAAAAATGAAAAATGTAGAAGGATTTCCATTTTATTTATTGCTAAAAGCAAAAGAAGACACTTTGAATGTAGCATATGAAATACGGTATAAAAGAAATAACTCCCTTTATATGACAGGGAATTTAAAGAATGGAAAATATTATGGAAATACATATCGTTTTAATGCTGAAAAAGATACAATTAGATATGATTTTATGACGGATGAATGTGAAAAATGTGGAGATTTACCTTCAACTTTATTTGGAATTGAATATGATAAAGATGGTGTAGCAGATTTAGATTCGAGATTTGGTTCATTAATCATAAAAGCTGACATAAATACAAAGAAAATAAAGTTAAATAATGATTTTATTTATAACATTTTTACTTGCAACTCCACCAAAATTTATGGGAGAACTTACAATTTACGACGAAAATAAAAATGTTTTAAAGATCATTGAAAATCCAAAAAATGAAGAGGAAATTAAAGTGAAATTTGATGAAGTTGGAATAAAAGAACTTTATATAGAATATACAGTTTCTCAAGAAGATGAGTTTGAAGGAATTCTTGCGAATAAATATTTCAAAAATATTGAAGTTTACCAATAAAAAAACAAAGATGAATTTTTAAAAACTGTTAGTATAAAAAAAATAGAATTTTAAATATATATTTGGGCAAATTTTCTGTAAAGTTAGATATAGAGAAAATTCTAATTAAAAATAACTATAATTAAAAATTTATTATGAAAAAGATATTTTCACTTTTTGTGATACTATTTTCAGTTTTTTCTTTTGCGCAAAAAAATCCAGACCTTCAAAATCTTGTGAAAATTAGCGAAATTTATTCAAAGGCAGGAATGAAAAAAGGAAAAGCATATAAAGATAGTTTGAATGAATTAAGAACTTCAAATTTAGCACATCTTGTGGATGCATTTATTGCAGTAGCTGAAGCTGATCAGAAACTTTTAACAAAAGAATTTCTTTCAAAGCCATCTGAAAAAGAATTAAAATATTGGTATATAATTAAAGAAATTCATTTCAATAATAGGTCTGAGAATAAGAATCCAAGACCAAATATAGAAATTGCTTTAGAAGTTTTAGAAAAAGAAATAGACAGTCGAAATTTATTAAATAATTATTACGCTAGTATAATGAATGGTGTTAAAATGATTTTTAATGAGGTAGATTTGAGTTCAAAAAACTTTAATTTAAATGAATATGGCTTAAAAAATGATACTGAAAAAGCCATTTTGTTTTTTAATTTATCACAAGCTTTAGTTGTTAGATTTAGAGTTTTAGATATTATGAATAATTATAAAGAATTGTTGAATTATGCAGATAAATTACCAACATTTAATGGAGTAGAATATTATAAATATGCTTCTTTTACATTTGAAGATTTTGAATTTATTGGGTATGATAAAAAAGAGTTTTATAAAGAAAATGAACTAAAAAAATATTATATGACTCTTTTTGTGCATTTTAAAGCATTAAGTGAGCAAAATAAAATTGAAGAAGCAAGAAGTATATATTTTAATTCAATATTATATAAGCCAGAATACTTTAAATATTCAGGTGAAATGAAAGAAATATTACAAGAACTTTATAATGGAACAAAATAGATTTTCATTTCTCAAACTAAAAATTAAATTCTCTATTACAGATTTAAATTTTAGAAAATAATTTTTTGTTTTATTTATGTTAAACACGTAGTTTTGCTGAAAAATTGGAAACTATAATATAAAAATTGCTAATAAAAATAAATTTAAAATTTATTAGTATTGCTATGTCTCCAAAGAATTATTAAAGCTCAAAAAAACATGAAAAAGCAGATTTTATTTCTATTAATGACAGTTTTAAGTCTAAGCTGTTACGCACAAATCACTTTTGATAAAGGATATTATATTGATAATAATAATCAGAAAGTAGAATGTTTTATTAAAAATGTGCAGTGGAGAAGTTCACCTTTTAAATTTGAATATAAATTAACTGAAGATGGAAATTCAGAAAAAGCTACAATAGCAACAGTTAAAGAATTTGGAATTTATAATGATTTCAAATATATCCGAATGATTGTAGATATGGATAGATCAAACAATAATATTAATGATTTGACTTATTCGAAAGAACCTGTATTTGAAAAAGAAGAACTTTATTTAAAAGTTTTAGTAGAAGGGGAATATACTTTATATCAATATAGTGAACGAAATTTAAAAAGATATTTCTACAATAAAGAAAACGAAGAAATTAAACAATTAATTTTCAAAGTTTATAGAGATTCAGAAGGGAAAATTCAGGAAAATAATGAATATAAACGTCAGTTGTTTGCAGATTTAAAATGTCCAGATTTCAAAATGAGTAAATTTGCGAAATTGAAATATAGAAAAGACGATTTGACAGATTATTTTGTGGAATATAATAATTGTAACAATCTAGAATTTTTCAATTTTGAAAAAAAGAAAAAAAGAGATTTAATTAATTTAACTATAAGACCTCGTTTAAACAATGCAACATTGCTTTTAGAGAAACCTTCTTCGCATAGCTCTATAAATGTAAAATTTGAAAATAAAATTAGTGCAAGTTTAGGATTAGAAGCAGAATTTATTTTTCCTTTTAATAGAAATAAATGGTCTCTTATTGTTGAATCTGCTTTTCAACAATTTAATTCAGATCAAGATTTTTATTTAGAAAATTCTTATGAAAAAAATATTACAGCAAAATTTAAATATACATCTATTGAAGCAACTTTTGGAATTAGACATTATATGTTTTTGAACGAGAATTCTAAGTTTTTTGTAAATGCGATTTATGGATTTGATGTCTATTCTAAATCTTCAATCGATTTTACAATCAACGGAACACCTTATAATTTAGAAGTGGAAGCTTTAGGAAATTTAGGTGCTGGAGTTGGTTATAAACAAAATGATAAATACAGTGTAGAATTAAGATATTTAGTGAATAGAAATGTTTTAGGAAATGATACTTGGAGTTCAGAATATAGAACACTTTCACTAATTTTTGGATATACTTTTTTATAAAAAAAATAAAAAATAAATATTAGAATTTGGGAGATTCTAAGCGAATGGAAAAGACTTTCTAGAAATAGGAAGTCTTTTTTTATGGTTTTATTGATTATAATTATTGTTTAAAATTAAATTTTTGAAATTCGTAATTTTGTACAATTAGAAATCCTTTTTTCCACTAAAAAATGCAAGAAATCACTGTTAGAACGATAAAAGAACCAGATTTTTCAAAAAACTTTGAGATTTTACATTTAGATGAGTTGCTTGCTACAAAAAAAATGGAAGAAGGAATGCATCGACATGATTTCTTTTTTCTTTTAATTTTAGAGAAAGCAAAAGGTTTACATAAAATAGATTTTGTAGATTTTTCTGTTGCTTCAAATACAATTTTCTTCATTCGACCTGGGCAAGTTCATGAACTTTTATTGGAACCAAAAACAAAAGGATTTTTACTTTCATTTAGTTCCAATTTTTATGTTCCTAAAAACTATTCAAAAGAAGTATTTCAACATATAATACAACAAAATTCTTATGTTTTGACTAAAGAACAAATGGAGAATTTACTTTCTGTTTCAAAAAATATATATGAGGAATTTACCAAAAAAGAAGAAGGATATTTAGAAGTAATAAAAGCGAATTTGGATGTTTTTTATATTCAATTAAAACGATTTACTCAAAAAACAGATTCAATTGAAAAACAAAATAATTCTTATGAACAATTGTTGTTAGAAAAGTTTTTATTGCTATTAGAAAATCAAATTTTCACAAAAAAACAAGTAAATGAATATGCTGAAATACTAAATATTACAGCTTATAAATTGAACTCCATTACAAAGAAATTATTAGGAAAAACTAGCTCGCAATTAATCAAAGAACAAATAGTTTTAGAAGCAAAAAGATTATTGTTAGCAACTTCAAATCAGGTAAATGAAATTGCTTTTCAATTGGGTTATGATGATCCAGCTTATTTTATTCGATTTTTCAAAAAACAAACAGAATTTACACCAAAAATATTTCGTGAGAATTTTAAATAAGTACAATCATTTCATGGAAATATCCTATCTCGAAAGTGAGTTGTAGCAATAATTTTACATTACAATTTAACTTAAAAGAAAGAAGAAATGAATTTATTTTTTAAAATTGTATTTATTGGAATTGGAGCAACATTTATCATGGATGTGTATGCTTTTATTTTAAAACTTTTTGGAATAAAAGGATTAGATTATCGATTTTTAGGTCGTTGGATTGGACATATTTTTAAAGGGAAATTTTATCATAATCCAATTTTTAACGCTCCTCCAATCAAGTACGAACAAATCATCGGACAAACTGCTCATTATTTAATCGGAATTTCATTTGCTTTTCTATTGGTTTTATTTTTTGGCAAAAAATGGTTAGAATCTCCTTCCTTATTTCCAGCTTTAATAATTGGTTTATTGACGATGATTGCTCCTTTTTTTATCATGCAACCAGCATTTGGTTTTGGAATTGCAGCTTCCAATTTACCAAATCCAAATAAAATTCGAATGATGAGTTTACTTATTCATTCTGTATATGGTTTTGGTTTGTATTTGACTTGTTTATTGGTGAATCGTGTTGTAGATAGTTTGTAGCGATTTAAAAATAATATTTTAACATATCGAGAAGCCATTTTCGATATGTTTTCTGCTTTAGAGTTTTTACTTTTGTTTTCAGTTTAAAAATAAAAGAAAAAGAAATGAATTTACTTCAAAAAGTATCTAGAAAAATAATAAAATTTGCTTTTGAATTTTCAGTGTCAACTATCGAAAGATGTAGTAAAATGGAAAAATACCATCAGAAAGTTGATGAATTGCGAAGTTTAGAAAAAGGAACGCTTGGTAAAGAAATTGCAAATTGTTTGGACCAGTATAATTTAACGTTAGTTCCAAAATATGAAAGCCATGATTTAAAACATGTTTTATTAAATTATGATATGACGGCAGAAGGAGAAATTCGAATGCAAGCATTTATGATTGGTAATGGAAATTATTCGGTTCCTTCGTTTGTTATTTTCTTATTTGGTGCAATTTTACTTCCAGATTTATGGAATACATTTTATTCAGATTTTAAAAAAGGTAGAAACTCAATGCCAATCTCTAATTGGACTATTGAAGAATATGCTTCTAAATCATTATTAGATTTGAGAAATCAGATTAAAAATTATTCTAAGAATAAAAAGACAGTTTTAGAATTAAAAGTATTTACTAAATGGATCGCTTTTGCTACTGTTTTTGCTGGAATTTTTGGAATGATATTTTGTTTGCCATTTTTATTTTCTTCAAATATTGCTGATTTAATAGGTGCTGGATTCCCATTTGTTGGAGGAGCAATTTTAGTAACAGGGGGACTTTTAGCTTTATCAAACTTATCAAAAAAAGATGTTTCTAAAGAGAAAACTACTTTAGTTTTAGAATAAAATATAGATTTTTTACATAGAATTTTTCTTAAAAATAGACAAATAAGAAATTCAGTTTAGTAATTCCGTAATTCTGTTAATTCATTGGTTTTTAAATGCTAGAAATTTGCATTAAACAAAAAACTTAAAAAAATGAATAAGACAGTTTTAATTACAGGAGCAAGTTCAGGATTTGGAAAGTTAGCAGCAAAAAACTTTCAAAGAGCAGGATGGAATGTGATCGGAACCATGCGAAATCCTAGCAAAGAACAAGAGTTGAATCAACTAGATAATGTTTATTTAGTTGCGATGGATGTAAGAAAAAGAGAATCTGTTCGTGCAGCAATTGAAAAAGGAATCGAAAGATTTGGAAGAATTGATGTTTTAGTAAATAATGCAGGTTTTGGAATGGTTGGCTACATAGAAGAAGCAAGCGATGAAGAAATTGATATTCAAATGGAAACCAATTTTTATGGTGTTGTTTATAATGTGCAAGAAGTTTTACCTTATATGAGAAAACAAGGTGGTGGAGTTATCATAAACATTACCTCTTTAGCTGGAACTGTTCCAATTCCTTTTCATAGTTTATACAATGCTTCAAAGTTTGCAGTAGAAGGTTTTTCTCACTCAATTAGTTATGAGTTAGAACAATTTGGAATTGATGTAAAAACGATTGCTCCAGGTGCTTTTAAAACCAATTTTGGTAATAATGCTAAGTTACATAAAGGAAATTCAAAAACAGATTTAAAATTATTTACAGAACGTTTTGAAAAGAGAATGGAGGAAATATATGCAGAACCACCAAAGCCTTTTGGATATGGAGATCCGCAAGTTGTTGCAGATTTAATTTTTAAAAGTGCAACAGAAAAAACAAAGAATAAACTTCCAGTTGGAAAAGATGCGAAATTGACATTAAAAATGCGTAAATTATTGCCAGAAAGTAAGATGCGTAAAATGTTTAAAGACGCTTTTATTCCTAAATAAAATGAAACAAATAAGAAGTTTATCAGAATTTCATCGTTTGCTCGGATTAGGAAAACCAAAACATCCATTGATTTCTTTAATTTATGATAAAGATGTGCAATGGAGTTCGGAAATTGAATTCGAAAAATTGGAATTAGATTTCTATATAATTTCCTTAAAATATCACGAGCAACCGATGAAATATGGTCGAAATTTTTATGATTTCGAAGAAGGAACATTGGTTTTTACTGCTCCAAATCAAATTATAGAAACTTTTGAAAAACCAAGTTTTACGAAAGATTTAGGTTGGGCTTTAATCTTTAAACCAGAATTAATTCAATCAAGTGTTTTGGGAGAAAAAATTAAAGAATATGATTTTTTCTATTATGATTCCTTCGAATCTTTACACATGTCAGAGCAAGAAAATGAAATTATTAATGATATTGTAAAGAAAGTAAAGTATGAATATGAATTGAATTTGGATAAACATAGTCATGCTTTAATTGTTTCTCATTTGGAAGTTTTACTACAATATTGTAATCGTTTTTATGAAAGACAGTTTTTAACTAGAAGTCCTGTAAACTCGGACGTATTGTCGAAATTTGAGAAAATACTCAGTCAATTTTACTCTGAAAATAAAGAAAATTCAGGATTGCCAAGTGTTCAATATTGTGCGGAATGTTTAAATTATTCTCCGAAATATTTAAGCAATTTATTGAAAGTAGAAACTGGAAAAAATGCGCAAGAACATATTCATCAATTTATTTTGAATAGAGCAAAAAACAAACTTTTATATTCTACAGAAAGTATTAGTGAAATTGCTTACGATTTAGGTTTTGATTATCCACAATCTTTTACAAGATTTTTCAAAGCAAAGGAAAAAATTACACCAAATCAGTTTCGAATGCAGAATTGATTTTCTTGAAAAATAGTTAATTTTACAAACTATTAAAAATGAAATATGAGTAAAATTAAAGTTGTTATTAATGCATTTGGATTTCCAGAAAATGAGGAAGGAAAAGAATTTTTACAAGATTATTTTTTAGAAAAAGATCATACTTCAGCTAATTTAAATAGAAATGATTTCGAGATTATTTTAAAGTTTTTAATTCAAAAAATTAAAGATTTAAAGCAATTTTATGCTAAAGAATCAAATGATGAAAATGGTTTAGATAGTTTTAAATTTCAAATAGAATTTAAGGAGATTTTTGAAGAAAAAAACTTTTTTACGAAAGTTACAGAATTTGAAAATTTGCATGATTTAGTTTTAAAATATTGTGATGTTTTAAAACATGGAGAAGAAAATTCTAGAATTTGGATTTTAGATTCTTTTGATGAAGCTCCTCCTGCTGGAACTTTTGCGATTTTAGCACTTGTAAATAAAGAGAAATCTTGGATTTCGGAATATATCAAATTTTTACGAACAAATGATTTGGAACATGAAGTTGCTCAATTTTGGGATATCAAATCTATTTTGGAAAAATATGGTTGGAATACAGAAACTTGTCGTTTGGCAATTGCAAGAAATGTGAGTTGTTGTGGTCAAGTTGGAAGAGAACAATTTTCACAATTTTTAGAAAAAGGTTTGAAAATTTATTTAAATAAAAAAGAGAATAAAACAATGTTTTTAAAATTAATTAAAGAAGAGTTTGATATTTGGGAAAAAGTTGATTTTCGAATAAAGGATGGTTCTTCAAAATATTTTAAAACTTATGTTTTAGATTATGTTTCACATTTTAAAGAAATTTTAGAGGAAGAAGAATTAAAAGAAATTAATGATTTTTTAATACAAAAATGGGAAGATTTTCATGACGTTTCCTTTGTTTGAAAAAGTTAAATGTTTGTGTTTGTCGTATTTGTAAAATATATATCTTGTTTCATTCATTTAAAATAACATTCAAACCAAAAAAGAATGAAAAAAAAGCTATTCGTTTTCCTATTTTTAATTACTCTAAAAATAACAGCACAAACAACTTTAAAACAATTTGAAATCAATTCAAAATTCATTGGAGAAACAAGAAATATAAAAGTTTCTTTACCAAATCAATATGAAAATTCAATCAAAAGATATCCAATCGTTTTAATTTTAGATGATGCCTTATTATTTGAAACTACAAATGCAATTGTAAATCAATTAAGCAACACTACTAGAATGCCTGAATCTATTGTGATTTCTATAAGCTCAAGAGAAAAACACCGAAATTATTTTGCACCAAATTTATATAATAACAATAGAGATAGATCTTATAATTATGGAAATCATCAAGAAGAATTTTTACAGTTTTTAGAATTAGAATTATTGCCAAAAATTAAAAAATCTTATCGAATAAATGACTTTAGAACATTGATTGGGTTTTCACCTTCTTCAGCATTTACACTTTATACTTTAATGGAAAAACCAGATTTATTTCAAGCTTATATTTGTTTTGCTGCTGGAAATATTATTGGAGATGGAAAGCAAAAAGGAAATCGATTAATTGAAGATTTAGAGAAATTTTATGCGAAAAATGAGATAAAACAAAATTACTTATATGTAGTTTCAGGAAGTTTAGATGCAGATAAACAACCTTATATTGATGTAAATGTTAGAGATTTTAATAAGAAATTATCTAAATATAATTCAGAATTTGTACAAACAAAAGCTGAAATTTTAGGAGGAGAAGGACATACAGATGTGATTTTAATGGGATTAATTTCTGCATTTAATTTTATATATCCGAAAGAAAAATGGAATGTTGATTATCTAGAATTAATTAAGAAAAAAGGAACAGCAAAAGAAAATATTACTTCTTTTTATAAAGATTTATCTAATTCATATGGATTTGAAATTTATCCAAATGTTGATAGATTATATAGTATGAGTTGTTTAAAAAATGTTGGGAGAAGATTACTTAGTGAAAATAGACAAAATGAAGCAGTGGAACTTTTTGAATATTGGGTGAAATTATATCCAAATTCTCATGCAGCACATTTTTATTTGGGAATTGCACAGAAAGAAACTAAAAATCCTTCCAAAGCATTAAAATCGGTTAAAAAAGCAATTGCTTTAGCTTCGAAACAAAATAGTAATGAAGCTAAAAAATATAAAGAAGCTTTGGAGAAGTTTTGATAAATGAAACAAAAAAATCCAACTCGATGAAAGTTGGATTTTTTTTATATAATCAATAAAGATTTATCCTCTGATTAATTTTTTGTATTTGATACGTTTTGGCATTAAATCTCCACCTAGACGTTTTTTCTTATTTTCTTCATATTCTGTGAAACTTCCTTCAAAGAAATATACTTGAGAATCTCCTTCAAAAGCAAGAATATGCGTACAAATTCTGTCTAAGAACCAACGGTCGTGCGAAATTACTACCGCACATCCAGCGAAGTTTTCTAAACCTTCTTCTAATGCACGAAGTGTATTTACATCTAAATCATTCGTAGGCTCATCCAGTAAAAGAACGTTTCCTTCTTCGCGAAGTGTCATCGCAAGGTGAAGTCTGTTTCTTTCACCTCCAGAAAGAGTATTTACTTTTTTGTTTTGTTCTGAACCAGAGAAATTAAAACGAGAAAGGTAAGCTCTAGAATTTACCATTTTTCCTCCCATCATGATTTGCTCTTGCTCATCTGAAAAGTTTTGCCAAATTGATTTTTCAGGATCAATATTCGCATGTCTTTGATCAACATAAGCAACTTTTGCAGTTTCTCCTAAATCGAAAGAACCTTTATCAGGAGTTTCTTCTCCCATAATCATTTTGAAAATCGTCGTTTTTCCAGCACCATTTGGCCCAACAATACCAACGATTCCTGCTTGAGGAAGTGTAAAGTTTAAATCTTCATATAATAATTTATCACCAAAAGCTTTTGAAACTCCAGTAGCTTCAATAACATTTGTTCCTAAACGAGGACCATTTGGAATATAAAGCTCTAATTTATCTTCCATTTGTTTTTGGTCTTGGTTTAATAATTTATCATAATTCTTCAAACGTGCTTTAGATTTAGATTGACGTCCTTTAGCTCCTTGACGAACCCATTCTAACTCACGTTCTAAAGTTTTTTGACGCTTCGAAGCAGTTTTTTCTTCTTGTGCTAAACGTTTTCCTTTTTGATCTAACCAAGAAGAATAGTTTCCTTTCCATGGAATTCCTTCTCCACGATCTAATTCAAGAATCCATCCTGCAACGTTGTCTAAGAAATAACGGTCGTGCGTTACAGCAATTACAGTTCCTTTATATTGAGCTAAATGTTGCTCTAACCAGTGAACAGATTCTGCATCTAAGTGGTTGGTAGGCTCATCTAAAAGTAAAACATCCGGTTGTTGTAAAAGTAAACGACAAAGCGCAACACGTCTTCTTTCTCCTCCAGATAAGTTTTTGATTAAAGCATCACCATCTGGAGTACGAAGCGCATCCATTGCAATTTCTAATTTTGTATCTAATTCCCAAGCACCTAAAGCATCAATTTTATCTTGAAGTTCCGCTTGACGAGCCATTAATTTATCCATTTTATCGGCATCAGAATAAACTTCTTCTAAACCGAACATGTCATTAATTTTATTATACTCATCTAAAACAGCAACTGTTTCCGCAACACCTTCTTTCACAATATCCATTACTGTTTTTTCTTCATCAAGTTGCGGTTCTTGTTCTAAATAACCTACAGAATAATCTTGAGAGAAAACTACATCACCTTGATAGTTTTTGTCTAATCCTGCGATGATTTTCAATAAAGTAGATTTACCAGATCCATTTAAACCTAGAATACCAATTTTAGCTCCATAGAAGAAACTTAAATAGATATTTTTCAAAACTTGTTTGTTTGTCGAAGCATAAGTTTTGCTTACACCTGACATTGAAAAAATAATTTTTTTATCGTCTGACATGATTTGTTATGTTTTTTAAAAAGCAAATATCGTAAAAAAGAAGATTCTTTGTTTGTGATATTCAGAATAATATTTGTTAGCAATTGAAAGAGAATTCATTTTGTTTAACTAGACATTAACTCAAAACGTATGGCTTTCTGAGTAAATTTAATAGAGAAATTTTAAAACTTATTGAATATGAGAAGGTTTTTTACGCTTTTTTTAATAATAGTTTTTGTTTTTGCTTGTAATAATGACGATGATTATTCTATTACAACTCCAGCAGATCCGTTACAAAATAATGGTGATAATTTAGGAGGGGAACAAAATCAAGATTATACAGAATCAATTTTAGCCTTAAACATTGCATCTTTCGGAAACCAGATTGGTTGGGCAGGAGGAACTGTTGGTTCACGACAAGAAATTGAAAAATATTTAAAAAATACCCATTTTGCCACAAAAGGAGATTGGTCTTTAAAATGGTGGGCAAATTATAATAATGATGAAACAGTTGTAAATGGAGGAATTATCATACAAGACACAACTGTAAATAATAAATTTGCGCTTTCTATTGAAGGAGCACAATTAGCAAATCATTTGAGTGATAGTTTGAATCAAGATATTTATGTTTACGAAAAATATAGAAATCAATACAATGTTTCAAGAGGAATTAATCAATTACGATTGAATGTTTTAAAAATGAAAGATACAGAATCTGCCTATCCCGATGCTACAATTGTAGATTATTTTGTGAATTATATTAATGAAGATCCAGAAAATCATTTACCAATTACGATTTATTCTGCTTCAATTAGTCAAGGTTCTGCTTTGTCAATTATTTTAGCAACAGATTTATATGAAGCTATTTCATCCAATGTTTCAAATTTAAAAGCAGGAGACGTTAACATTCGAATTTTTTGTTATGCAACACCTTCTCATTTTTCGCAAGAATATGCAGATTATTTTAATAATTTACCAAGATCTTCAGATTCTTCTGCACCGATTTCAATTTATTTTCGAGATCATGTGATGAATGGTGATCAAATTCCACAAAAATTTGCTTGGGATTTTCAACATGCAGATAGTATTCCTTATCCTATTTCTTTTGGTTTAAAAACTGAGTTGAAAGTTGCTGGAGAAGCTCTATATGCAAAAGAATTGGCTGCTGGAGTAAGTTATGTAGAAGTTCAAAAAATATTTAATGGAGATCATATATTTATTCCTAAAAACTTAGGAGTTCATCCTCCAAATTTGCCAGATACACTGAAGACACAAAGTGATTTTGAAGCATATGTAGATTGGAATCATTGGCATAATAATTATATGTTGTATTTAGGTGGGCCATGTGTGGATCCAAGTAATCCAAATAGTGACGGAAAAACATGTGAAAATCCAGGTATTTTTAATGGAACAAGTAATACTACCCATTTTGCAATAGAATATGTAGACTTATTTTTTACAGATTATATTGAATAAATAAATTCAAATTGGTTGTGTATGAAAATTTAAGATAGTTTTTATTAGGGATTTTTAAAATAACTATAAATTCGCCAAACAAAGAATTATAGAAATCCCAAAGAAAACAAATAAAATGAATTTTGATATACAACCAATCTCTACCAAATTAGATAAAGAAATACAACATAAAATTGATATAAAAACAAAGCCTTTAGGAGCTTTAGGAAAATTAGAAAAAATTGCTTTTCAAATTGCTAGAATTCAAGAAACATTAGAGCCAAAAATTAGTAATCCGACTATTTTAGTTTTTGCAGGAGATCATGGGATTGCAACTGAAAATATTGTAAATCCATTTCCACAAGAAGTGACAACGCAAATGGTTTATAATTTTTTAAATCATGGAGCAGCGATTAATGTTTTTTGTAAAACAAATGATGTAACTTTAAAAATAATTGATGCAGGAGTTAATCATATTTTTGAAGAAAATTCAAATTTAATTAATGCAAAAATTGCTTTAGGAACTAGAAATTACAGATTGGAAAAAGCAATGACAAAAGATGAATGTCTTTTAGCAATTGAGAAAGGAAAACAATTAGTTTTAGCGCAAAAAAAATCAGGAACAAATATCATTGGATTTGGTGAGATGGGAATTAGTAATACTTCTTCAGCTTCCTTAATTATGCATTATATCACAAAATATTCTTTAGAGGATTGTGTTGGAGCTGGAACAGGTTTGGAAAATGACGGAATTAAAAGAAAAGTAGATGTTCTTAAAGAAGTTATTGAAAAACATGGAGAAATTGAAAATCCATTAGATATTTTACAAACTATAGGAGGTTTTGAAATTGCAATGATTTGTGGAGGAATGCTACAAGCAGCAGCATCGAAAATGACAATTTTAGTGGATGGATTTATTTGTACTACAGCTTTATTAATAGCAAAATCTATCTATCCAGATGTTTTGGAATATTGTATTTTTTCTCATAATTCAGAAGAAAAAGGACATGAAAAAATGTTAGATTATTTAAATAAAGAAGCTTTATTAAATTTAAATTTAAGACTAGGAGAAGGAACAGGAGCAGCGATTGCAATTCCAATTTTGAGAACAAGTGTAGCCTTTTTTAATGAAATGGCAAGTTTTGCATCTGCTGGTGTTACAGAGAAGTTATAGATGAAATAATAAAAATAATCAATTGTTAAAGAGGCTTTCGAGCCTCTTTTTTTATTTTTATGGTCCCAAATTATAAATTGGAACGAATAAAAAGTGCAGAATTAAGAGTTTTGTAAAAAAAAATAAAAATGGAGTGGGGGTAAAACAAAAGTTATGAATCATAGATATAAATAAGTTTTAAACTTAGAAGAAATCAATCAATAATTAAATCATAGAAGTATCCTTTATAATAGCCGTAAAGGAAGGAAATTAATCATTTAAAAAATTAAATAAGTGTACATGAAAATAGTTCAAAAAGCATTGTTGCCTATTTTTTTACTTTTAGTTTCTGTAAAAGTTTTTTCACAGGAAAAAATAAAATTGAAAGGAAATGTAAAAGATGAAAAATCGAATGAAAAATTATTTGCTGTGAGTGTGAGCGTTCCTACTCTAAAACTAGGAACAACTACAGATGAAAATGGGAATTTTACGCTTGACATTCCAAAAGGTTTACACACTTTAGAAATCCAATATTTGGGTTACAAAACAGTTTCGAAAAAAATTGACTTTAATCGAAACATGACACTAACTTTTTCTCTTGCTCCAGATGTAGAAAATTTGGGGGAAATTGAAATTGTAAGTAAAGGAATTACTACAGATATTAAAAAACCTGCTCTAGGAGTTTATACAATTAAAGCTTCTCAGATTAAGAAAATTCCATCTGTAGGAGGAGAGCCAGATATTATTAAATCTATCCAAGTTTTACCAGGTGTTAGTAATAATGGAGAAGGAAGTAGTGGATTTAATGTTCGAGGTGGAGCTGCAGATCAGAATTTAATTTTATTAGATGGAACACCTGTTTATAGTGATTCACATCTTTTTGGATTCTTCTCTGTATTTAATGCAGATGTGGTAAATAGTATCAAATTATATAAAGGAGGAATTCCAGCAAGATATGGAGGGAGAGTTTCTTCAGTTTTAGATATTTATCAAAAAAATGGAACTTCAGATAAAATTCATGCAACTGGAAGTATTGGGAATATATCGAGTAAATTGACAGTTTTTGGTCCAATTGATAGACAAAAGAAACTGAATTTTATGGTTGGAGGAAGAGCTTCTTATGCGCATTTATTTTTAAAATTAGCAAACCAAGATAATATTGCTTATTTCTACGATTTAAACACGAAATTGAATTATGCAATAAATGAAAAAAACCATCTTTCTTTATCTGGATATTTCGGAAGAGATGTAATTGATTTAGGAGGAAGTTTTAGAAATGCTTTTGGAAACCAATTAATGAACACCAATTGGAAACAATATTGGAATGAAAAATTAAGTGCAGATTTTTCTGTTCATTATTCTTCTTATGTATATAATCTTGAAATTGATGTTGCAGAGTTTAAATGGGAATCTGCAACAAATAATGTACATGCAAAATATGATTTCTTATATAATGTAAATGAAAATTTAAAATTAAAATTCGGAGCTTATGGAGGATATTATTGGTTTAACCCAGGAACAATTCGTCCAAATAGCGAATCTTCTTCGATAAATTATAGAAAATTAGATGATAAATATGCTTATGAAGAAGCGGTTTATTTATCCTTAGAACAACAGATTTTGCCAAAGTTGAAAGCGCAATATGGTTTGAGATATAGTTTTTTCCAAAGAGTTGGAAAGCAAAAACAATATAATTACGTAAATAATATGCCAGTTGTTTATGATCCAGTTCAAGGAATTTATAAGCCTGGACAAGAAAGTGAATTAATCGAATATACAGGAACGATTAAATCATTTTCAAATCCAGAACCAAGAGTTGCGCTTTCCTATAATTTTGCTGAAAACAAATCGTTTAAAGCAGGTTATAATAGAATGTATCAATATATTCACTTAATCTCAAATGCAAGTTCTCCAACACCTTTAGATGTTTGGGCACCAAGTGGAACATATATCGACCCACAACAAGTTGATCAGTATAGTATCGAATACCAACAAAATTTTAAAGAAGGAGCGTATTCTTTAGAAGTTGGAGCATTCTATAAAGATTTAAAAAATAGAGTAGACTATATTGATGGAGCAGATTTAATTGGGCAAAATCAAATAGAAACACAAATTCTGATTGGTGAAGGTAGAGCTTATGGATTGGAAGTTTTATTCCAGAAAAATGTTGGAAAATGGACAGGACTTTTAGCTTATACTTTATCAAAAGCAGAACAAAGAATTCCAGGAAGAAATGCAAATGAACCTGGAATTAATAATGGAGAATGGTATAATGCTCCATACGATAAAACACATGATTTTAATATTACAGCATCTTATGAGCTAAATGATAAATGGAGTTTTAGTGGGAATTTTGCTTTCCAATCAGGAAGACCCGTAACTTATCCTGATGCACAATATGAATATCAAGGAATTACTGTTCCAAATTATGCAGATAGAAATAGTAATAGATTACCTGTTTACCATCACTTAGATGTTGCAGCTACTTTAAAACCTAGAAAAAATAAAGATAGAAAATTCCAGTCAGAATGGGTTTTTAGTATTTACAATCTTTATGGAAGAAAAAATGCGAATTCTATTTCATTTAGACAGAATGAAGATTCTCTGAAAAACGAATCTGTAAGACTTTCTATTTTCGGAATTGTACCATCTGTTACTTATAATTTTAAATTTTAAAAAGACATGAAAAAACTAAAATATATAGTATTATTTGTATTAATTACACTTTTCCCAGCATGTGAAGATGTTGTCGAATTAGACTTACCAACAAGTCCTCCTGTTTTAGTCATTGATGCAGCTTTAGATTGGGAAGTTGGAACAGATGGTTCGTACCAAGTCATCAGATTAACAACAACTGCTCCTTATTATGATGAGGGCGTGCCAGTAGCGACAGGAGCAGTTGTTCATGTAAATGATGAAAGTGGAAATACATTTGATTTTGTGGAAGAAATTGCAACTGGAAATTATATTTGTATGGACTTTTTACCACAATTAAATGAAAAATATACACTACATATTCAATATGAAGGAGAAGAATATATTGCAGAAGAAACGTTATTACCAACTGTTGAAATTGATGAGGTTAAACAAATTGATGATGCAGGATTTCTTCAAGATCAATTAGGAATTGAAGTGTCTTTTACAGATCCAGGTGATAAAGATTATTTCTATTATTTAGATATGGAAACAAATATTCGTCCGTTGAAAGAAATTAGTGTTTTTGACAATGAATTTTCAAAAGGAAATCAATTTAATATAGATATTACATTTGAAGATATTGAAGTTGGAGATAGAATTGATTTTAAACTTTTAAATATTTCAAAACAATATTACGATTTCATGAATTTACTTTTAGAACAAGCTGATAATGGAAATCCTTTTTCAGGAAATCCAGCAAAAGTAAATGGAAATTGTTACAATCAAACAAATCCAGAAAATAGGCCATTAGGTTATTTTAGAGTAGCGGAAACTAGAAGCCGTTCTATTATTCTTGAGTAAATATGTTTTAATTTATCTTTAAACGTTAAACTAGGTTTTTCAATTTGAAAAGCCTAGTTTTTTGTTTTTAACATACTTTTAAGAAATTTTATTTAACAAATTTAGTTATACCTTCTGTTGATTTAAACTTAATTTACTAGCTTTGGAAACATCATTTTGGAAATACAATAAAAACTATGAATAAGAAAAGATTATTAATTATAGGAGGGATTGCTGTTTTAGGATTTACTGGTTATTCTTTTTTTTCCAATTCTAAATCCGAAAGTACATTACTTTTATCAAAAGTAGAAAAAGGTAAATTTGAAAATATTATTGTTTCATCTGGTGAATTAAAATCGATGAATTCTAAAGAAATTAAAGCTCCAGTTGCTTTGACAAAACATAGAATTCGTGAGATAAAAATTAAAAATTTAATTCCTGAAGGAACAATTATTAAAAAAGGAGATTTTGTAGCAACATTAGATCCAACAGAAATTTTTGAATTGATTTTAGATGCTCGTTTAAATTTAGAAAGCGCTCAGTCAAAATACACACAACAACAACTAGATACAACACTAAATTTAAAACAAGAGAGAACTGCAATTAAAGATTTAGAGTTTTCCATTCAGACGACAAAATTAGAGCTTAAACAATCTATTTACGAGCCGCCAGCAACCATTCGAAAATTGGAAATTAACCTTGAAAAATCGGAGAGAGATTTAAAGGAAAAAAGAGAAAATTATGTCATAAAACAAAGACAAGCCAAAGCCAAAATGATTGAAGTTGGGACGGAGGTTTCAAAGTTTCAAAACAAGCTTGATGAACTTTTATCTTTAAAAGAATCATTAACTGTTTATTCTGAAAGTCCTGGAATGATTATTTATGACAAAGATTGGAATGGAAATAAGAAAGTGTCAGGTTCTTCTATAAGCGTTTGGGATTTGACTTTAGCAACAATTCCTGATTTATCACAAATGGAATCCAAAACATATGCAAATGAAGTAGATGTTCGAAAAATTAAAAAAGGAATGTCTGTAAAAATTGGCTTTGATGCGTTTCCAGAATTAGAAATTGAAGGAGAAGTTACAGACGTTGCAAATGTTGCTGAAACGAAGCGTGGTTCAGACGTGAAATTGTTTCCGATTACCATTAAATTAAAAACAACAAATGATAATATTCGACCAGGAATGACAACTTCTAATGGGATTTTAACTTTTGAAAAAGACGAAGTTTTAAGTATTCCTTTGGAAGCAATTTTTACAAAAGATACTGTCAGTTTTGTTTATATGAAAGATGGTTTTTCAAAGAAAAAACAACAAGTAATTTTAGGAGAATCAAACGATAATAAAGTTATTGTAGAAAAAGGACTTTCAGAAAAAGACGAAGTTTATTTGAATGAACCTGAAGGAATGGAAGAGAAAAAAATAAATCGAATTGAATAAAACAGGTTTGCTAAAATGAAATTCGATAAAATATTTTTAGAAAAACTGAAATCAAATATTTCAGAAGCTTTCCGTGTTATTCGTACAAATAAAGTGCGAACTTTTCTTACAGCTTTAGGAATTATTTTTGGAGTTAGTGCTGTTATTACAATGCTTGCAATTGGAAATGGTGCAGAAAAGGAAATTTTATCTCAACTAGAATTGGTTGGTGTAAACAATATTGTTGTAACACCACTTTCTGATGATAAATTAAATAAGCAAAATGATGAGAACGATGAAAAACAACTAGAATCCAAACGTTTTTCAAAAGGTTTAGATCTTCAAGATATGGAAAGTATTAAAAGAACAGTTCCATCCATTAAAGCTTTAAGTCCAGAAATTATTTTAGATACAAGAGTCATTAAAGATGGAAAACAAAAAAATGTCAAATTAATCGGAATTACAAATGATTATTTTGACATTACAAATATGAAATTGGATAATGGAGCTCTTTTTTCTAAATATCATACTGTAAATGGTTCTAGAGTTTGTATCATTGGAAAATCTTTAGAAAAGAAATTGTTTACTGGTGAAACAGCTATAGGAAAAGAAATTAAAGTAAAAGATATTTGGTTAACCGTTATTGGAGTTACAGAAGAAAAATTCATCTCTGAAAAAGCACAAGAAAACTTAGGAATACGCGATGTAAATAAAGATATTTATATTCCAATCAAAACTTTTTTAGTACGTTTTAAAAACCGAAAAAAAGTTTCATCAAAAGCAGGTGGAGGTGGAAGTTTTTATGTAAATGAAAGATCTAATAAACCAAAATTTAGAGGAAATTATCATCAAATAGATAAATTAACCATTCAAATTGATAAATCAGAACATTTAACAGCTTCTTCCGATGTTATTTCTAGACTTTTGAAAAGAAAACACAATGATGTTTTAGATTTTGAAATTTCTATTCCAATTCATCTTTTAAAACAACAACAAAAAACAAAACAAATTTTCAATGTTGTTTTAAGTATCATTGCTGGAATTTCTCTTTTAATTGGAGGAATTGGAATTATGAATATTATGCTTGCTTCTGTTTTAGAAAGAACAAAAGAAATCGGAATTATGCGCGCAATTGGAGCGACAAAAGAAGATATTGTTCTACAATTTTTATCCGAATCAATTATCATTAGTTTAGGTGGTGGAATTCTTGGAGTTGTCCTTGGAATAATTGCTTCGATTGTTCTAGAAATGGCAACAGGAATTGAAACAATTTTATCGATAAAATCTATTTTATTATCCTTTTTAGTTTCAAGTTTAATTGGTTTAATTTTCGGAATTGCTCCAGCAAAAAAAGCTGCAAATAAGAGTCC
This sequence comes from Aureivirga marina, assembly GCF_015767265.1. Lineage (GTDB taxonomy): Bacteria > Bacteroidota > Bacteroidia > Flavobacteriales > Flavobacteriaceae > Aureivirga > Aureivirga marina. The sequence continues at coordinate 104,454 of NZ_JADPIB010000001.1, read as the reverse complement.
AATTGAAGCAATGCGTTACGAATAAATGCTATTTAAAAAATTAAAATCTTATTCTCTTTATTTTTCAAAATAACACATGAAAATGAAAAAAATATTAGTCATTCTATGTTTTTTGCCTTTAAGTTTATTTGCTCAAAAAAAAGTAATTACGCTAAAAGAAGCAATTAAAAAAGCACAATCAGAATCTCCAGATTTCCAAGCAACAAAAAATAGATATTTTGCACAATATTGGCGATTTAAGAATTATAAAGCTTCTTTTTTGCCAGAATTACGTTTGGATGCTTCACCTTCTTATACAAATTCGATTCAAAGTACACCACAAAATGATGGAACGTATAAGTTTACAAAACAAAATACAGCAAGAGGGACATTAGATCTTGGAATTCGTCAAAATGTTCCTTTTACAGGAGGAACAATTTTCGTTTCTTCTGGTTTAAATGCAATTTATAATTATAATGAGGATGGTTCTACTGTAAAAAGTTTTTCTGCTGTTCCTTTTTCTATTAGTTATACGCAAAATTCTCTTTTTTTCAATGAATTTCGTTGGGATAAAAAGATTGAACCTTTAGCAAATGAATCAGCTAAACGAGATTTTGTGGAAAGTATGGAAAATATTTCTTTAGAAACAAGTAGAATGTTTTTCGCACAATTAAAAGCACAAAAACAGCTGGAAATTGCAAGTAAAAATATGTCTAATCAAGATACTTTATTTCAGATTGCAAAAGGTCGTTTTAAAATTGGAACAATTGCAGAAAATGAATTGCTTCAAATGGAATTAAGCAAATTAAATGCTGAAAATGAAGTAACAAATGCAGAGTTACAATTAAAATTAGCAAGGCAAAATTTCTCTAGATATTTAGGATTGGAAAATGCAGAATTTGAACTTGATTTTCCTGAAAAATTAAATCATTTTAATGTAGATGAACAAACTGCTTTGGAATATGCTAGAAATAATAGAAAAGCGGTTTTAGATTTTAGAAAAAGAAGATTAGAGGCGGAAAGAAATTTGGCAAGAGAAAAAGGTTCTAATGTTTTAGAATTTAATTTAAGTGGAAATATTGGAACAAATTCACAAGCAAATGAATTTAATCGTTTATATGAACCAGATAATTTTAGTCAATCGCAAAATGTTTCTTTACGTTTGGGAATCCCACTTTTTGATTGGGGAGTTCGTAAATCAAAAGTGAAAATTGCACAAGCAGATTTAGATTTAGCTAAAGTGGAAATTGAAAATCAAGAAATTGCTTTTGAACAAGAAATTTCATTGCAAACACTTCGATGGAGAAATCAGAAAAACACATTAATTATAGCGGAAAAAGCGAAAGAAGTTGCTTTAAGACGTTATGATATTACAAAGAAAAGATACATTTTAGGGAAAATTACAATTACAGATTTAAATATTGCACAACAAGAACAAGATCGTGCCGTTGTTAGTTATTTAAATACTTTAGAAAATTATTGGAATGATTATTATACTTTGAGAAGATTGACTTTATTTGATTTTGAGAAAAATGAGCCATTAACTTTTGAAAGTGTTTATAAAGAATAATTTTTAAGAAAAAATTTAACGAAGCAAAAAGAAAATAAAATACATTTGCTTTTTTTAAAACCTTAAAACAATGTTTGGAGTAGAAAATTTTTATGTTTTTGTAATTACTGCGTTACTTTTTATCATGACGCCTGGAATCGATTCTGTTTTTGTTTTAAACAAATCAGTTAGTCAAGGAAAAAAAGCAGGAATTTACTCCACATTAGGAATTAATGGAGGAGTGATTGTTCATACTTTTTTTGCAGCTTTAGGATTGTCAATGTTGGTTGCAAAATCTGCAATGGCGTTTATGATTGTTAAATATTTAGGAGCTGCCTATTTGATTTACTTAGGAATTTCAAGTATTATTTCTAAAAAGCAGCCAAATTTTGATGCAATTGAAGTGAAAGAACAAAGTAATAAAAAGCATTTCTTTTCTGGATTGATTACAAATACTTTAAATCCGAAAGTTGCTTTGTTTTTCTTGTCATTTTTTCCTCAATTTATCCAAAAAGAGCAAATTGAAAATCCACTTCCTTTTATAATTTTAGGAGTAACATATGCTTTGATTGGAATTTTATGGTTTTCTGTAATGAGCTTTTTTGCAGCAACATTTTCAGATAAAGTAAAAGGAAATGAAAAATTTCATAATCGATTGAATAAATTTTCTGGAGCAATTTACATTCTCATGGGAATTAAGATTGCTTTGACTAAAAAATAAAAGAAAAATCCAACCGAATAGGTTGGATTTTTTGTTTTTGATGAATTTAAATGAAAGATTAATCATAAAATTCTTTCAAAATAATATCTTTTCCTTGAATATGTTTTTTCAATTCTCTTCTCAAATAATAACGATGCATAAATCCAGTTAAAACCACAATTTTCTTTCCTTTATTTTGTTCTGTGATTTTCATGATATTTTTCGCCATTGTTTGATTTCTAAGATCCCAAAAGTTTGCCCATAATTGATATCCATCACGATAACTAATTTTTTCTCCATTTGGTTTAATTTGAAATCTATTTGCAAATTCCTCACGAACATTTGTGATTTTAGGAATCATTTGATATTGATAAAATTGTCTTCTTTCGCAAAGACTATCTGTTTTTGGATTGTTAAAATGTTCTGGAGATTTTGCAGCTTCAATTTTAAGAGGTTCAATCGAGTTTTTATAAGTTGTTGCAATTTCAGATTCTTCTTTTGTCAATAAATTTGCTTTATTCAAACTATCCACAAGACGAAGCGTATATTTATCAGTCGGACGCATTCCATTCTCTCTTCGATATTCATTTCTTCCTTCAAATTCGAAAGGTCTTAATTGCGTTTCAGGATGTTTTTTAATATACATTCTTGAAGCAGTTCCTTCGTTTTCTCCGTAATCTTTTTTAAACTTAAAATCGGAAGTAAAAAAGGAAGAATCGATTTCATGTAAAATAAAATCAGGCTGTAATTTTTCTAAAATCTGATACAAAGTATCTCCGTTAAAATTTGGAACTGGTTTGTGTAATGTTCCGATTACAATTAGTTCAGTTGATTTTTCTTGTTTTGGAGCTTCTTCTTTTTTTTCATTTTTACAGGAAATAAATAGAATTGCAAAGAAAACAAGTAAAGTGAATTTTCTCATTGGTTGGTAATTTATTTAGGGTTTAAATATAGCGTTTCTGAAATAGAAAACTTTGATAATTAATTTTTAATTTCTTGTAATGTATTTTCTCCCCAAGCGTTCATTTGTTCTAAAACAGAAATAAGACTTTTTCCGAAATCTGTCATATAATATTCGATTCGCAAAGGAGTTTCATCATATATTTTTTTCTCAATGATTAAATCTTCTGTCAATTCATTAATAGTATTTGCCAACATTTTATCACTGATATATGGCAATACTTTTTTTAATTCATTAAAACGATTTACACCTTCATTGATTTTCCACAAAACAGCAGGTTTCCATCTTTTTCCTATAAAATGAAGTGTTGTCATAAAAGGACAATCATATTCGAGGAATTTTTCATTTTTAAAGTTTACAGATGATAATTTTCTCATTACTTACTTTTTTGTTAGTTACTAACTGTTTGGTTATTTGTTGTCAAAGATAGAATTTTGTATTGGAAATATAAAATATAATATCATGAAAATTAGTTTTTTAGGAGCAGGAAATGTAGCTCGAAATTTAGGAGGATTATTTACAAAAGCTGGATATACAGTAAAATTTAGTAAACCAAATCCAGAAGGAGAACTTCTATCAATCGCAGAAGCTTGTGATTTTGGAGATATTGTTTTTATTACAACTCCTTATGATGCTGTAAAAGATATTTTGACTAAAAATAGAGAAAGATTAAGTGGGAAAATTGTAGTAGATGTTACGAATGCTATAAATATTCAAGATTGGTCACCTTTATTTTTGGGAGAAAAAAGTGCAGCAGAAATTTCTTCAAAATTGATTCCAGAAGCAAAAGTTGTAAAAGCATTTAATACTGTTTTTGCAGATATGATGAATGAAAAAGATTTAGTTTATAATGGAGAGAAATTAACAACATTTATCGCTTCGGATTCCGAAGAAGCTGCGAATACAATTAAAGAAATTGCTGATAAATCAGATTTTTCAGGAATTGTACTTGGAAGTTTAAAAAATGCAAGATATTTAGAAGCTTTAGCACATTTAAATATTTCGCTTGCATTAGCAGGAAAAGGAACCAAAGCAGGTTTTTTATATTTTAGCAAATAATTCGATTTTGCCTTACAATTTAGGTTGTAAGGCTTTTATATTTAGAAAAAATACCAACCATGACTTCCAGCGATAGCTCCAATTATTGTAATTATACTTAAAATTAATAAAACCCAATGTGCGCGATGCATAATATTGAAGGTTTTTTCTGGATTTTCTTGTGCGAATTTTTTAAATATTTTGTGTAGAAGAAAAGGTTCTAAAAAGAAAAGAATTAAAGTGAAAATTAGCCAAATAATTACCATTGCATGCATCCACCAAAATCGAATACTTTCAAAGCGATCCCAAGCATTTAATTTATAAATCATATAAAAACCAGTAATTGCAGTTAATAAAGTAGCAACTTTTGCATGATTTGAAAATCGACCTTCTATTTTTTCAAATGTATCAATCTTATTTTCTTTTATTTTCATTCTTTTGATTGCAGGAATAATTACCGTAGTAACCATATAAACTCCTCCAATCCAAACTACAACAGCAACAATATGAATAATTCTAGCTAACGTTAAATCGTGCATTTTTTCCTTTTTTAGATTCATTCTAAAAGTACGATTAAAACAAATTATATAATAAGATAAATGTCATTCAATTTTAATTTAGAAATATTTAACACTTAAAAATTAAAATTTTAAACCTATTTAAAATACTGATAATGAAATAATTAGTAATTTCATGGTGAGTTTTGTAAAAAACAAAATCCTGAGAGATTTTTGGGGAAATAAGTTTTAATGCAAGCGATTAATGTAGAGAGAATAACTTATAAAATTATATATAAATCCATAAAAGTTTTATTTATGAGAACACCAAAAATAACTAAACCAATCAAACTGACTTTATTATTAGCTTTTGTATTTACGATGTTTTCTTGTAGTGAAGATGATTCACAGCCATATATTACAACACCACCAAGTAAAGGAAGAGTGTTAGTAGTTGGAGCTGGTGCTTCAGGATTACAAGCAGCGAAAATGTTAAAAGATAATGGGTATGATGTGGATATCATGGAAGCATCAGCAGAGATTGGGGGAAGATTGCGTAAGAATACAACTTTGGCTGACTTTGATTTAGATTTAGGAGCTGAATGGGGAACAGGTACAAATTCATATTTATATGAAATGACTCAGATCTATGGACAAGATATTGTGATAGATAATACAGAAGAACAATATTGGTTTATCGATGAAGTCTATGATGTAGAAGATCTTGATTGTCCAGAACATATCAAAGCTTTAGTTGAATATGTTTATGAAACTGCTCATACACAACCAAATCAAACAATTGATGAGTGGGCAGAAGGAGAAGGAATGGGATCAGAATACGATGATTTAATTGAAGCAATTGCAAATTTAGAAGGAGCATCAGCTGAAAATCTTAGTGCTCCAGAAGAATTGTTGGAAGAACTTAAATCAAATGTAAATCGCGATAAATTTAGATTACGTAATAAAACATATTGTGATTTTGTTCATGATCATTTAGCAGATGCTTTAAAAGATGAAATTTATCTTAGTTGTCCTGTTTCAAAAATTGATTATTCAGGAGAATTAATTAAAGTTACTGTTGGAGAAAAAATTTATGAAGTAGATAAAGTTATTGTAACAGTTTCTGTAAAAGTTTTACAAGAAGGATATATCGAATTCGTTCCTGCATTACCAGCTGAAAAATTAGAAGCAATTAATAACATTGGAATGGAAGAAGGAATGAAAGTATTTTTAAAGTTTACGGATAATTTCTTTCAAGATGCAATGATTGTTGGTGGAAGCGAAGGTTCAATGTATTATGATGCAACACATGGAAAAGATTCTGAAGATGCAATTTTAGGAGTACAAGTTACTGGAAGAAATGCGAGAGAATTAAGTGCATTACCAGAAGCACAAGCTGTACAAGCAATACTTTCTGAAATGGATGAAATATCTGAAGGATTAGCTTCACAAAAATTTACAGGAGAATATAAAATGGTTGACTGGGGGAAAGAAGAATTTATTAAAGGAGCATTCTCTTATGAGAAAGTGAATACAGGAGATGCTAGAGATGTTCTTGCTGCACCAGTTGCGAAGAAAATTTATTTTGCTGGAGAAGCAACAAGTACAAATGGAAATAAAGGAACTGTAAACGGAGCTTTAGAAACAGGAAAACGTGAAGCTTTACGTGTGATGGAAGATTTTGAATAGTGTATTTTAAAAACAAATAATTTCTTAAAGTCAAATTGTTCTTAGATGAATAATTTGACTTTTTTAGTATAGTGATATTTACTTATTTTTTAAAAACTAGGATTTTCCCTAAAATAAATTTTAATCATAGATGATAAATTCATATCTGTATTAATTGCTGAAAATGAATGGTATAAATAATATTTTTTGTTTTAGTAAAATAAAATATTTAACACTATCTAAATAACAAAGACATGAAAAAACTAGTTTTAATTTGCATTTTATTAAGTGTATCACACAGTGTTTTTGCTCAAAACACACCTTCTTTTAAATTTAAAAATAATAAGCAAGAAAAGATCTTTTATGAAATAAAATTTGAAAAACAAGATCCTATAACAAAGGAACAAGAATCTATAACAAAGGAAAAAAAAACTAATAATCTGGTACTAGAAAGTAATTATATCAATGAAAAAGATGAATATATTAGAATTCTTGACTCATTAGAGAAGAGAAGTGAAAAGGAACTTGGGAAAAAGGCTAAAGAAATAAAGAAATTGAGCAATTTTGGAGAAGATTATATTAAAAAAATGAAAGAATATAATTTGATTTTGGAACAAGTTAAATTTTTAAAAAAAGAGAAAGATTCAATCTCAAATACTAAAAAATTTAATGAGAAACAATTTCATTTTCTAAGTTTTGGAAAAGATAATTCAAAAGCATTTTATGATATTGTTTATAGTGATGAGAGTAAACAATTTTCTACATTAACGAAATCAGGTATTACAATAGGAAATCAAACAGGAGGTATTTTCTCAGAAATAGTAAATGGTAGATTCGGGGCAATTAGAGCTGGAATTGGATTGATGGTTTCAAGTAGTAGTAAAGAAAATGAGTTGGAAAAAAAAGAAAATGAAGCTTATCAAAAATTAATCAGTGAAGGAGGAAATACAGTTTTAAAATTAGAATATCCCGTAGCATTTTATCATTCGAAAGAATATCAATTTAATATAATTTCAAGATTAAAAGCAAAAGGATCTGCTGATTTTAAGGAGTTTGGTAGTATAACAGAAGATTGGGCAGGAAGTTTTTCTTATGGAATAGATTTATATACGGATATAGCCACAGACAACCAGAAAATTAGGTTTTTTGGATATATTGATGTAAATCACTATTTCGGTACTGATGAATTTAATACAAATTTAAAAGTTACAGATTCAAATTTTTTATTCGGACAAATTACATTAGGAGTTATGTTTAACAATGTAAAATTATCTGTGGCAGTTGCTACGTTTAGTAGCGAAGAAATTCTTAGAAATAGAAATGTTGTTTTAGGAAGTTCTATAATGCACTAAATTAAAATTTTAGACTTTATTTTATCGTTGTTAATCTTTTCTTAAATCAAATTTTAGATTTTGAGTAGGCTTTTGGGAATAATTATTTTAGCGAAAATCAAAATCATAATTTATGAATAAAAATATATTCTACCTATTATTATTTATTGGGTTTACAGGATTTTCACAAGAAAAACTAAGTTTTGCTGCAAAACAAAAAGGTATTTGGGAAATAGCTAAAAATACGACAATTGAAGTTGCGAAAGCGATGCCAGAAGAAAAATAGGATTATAAGCCAGTTGAAGATGTGATGACATTTCGTGAGCAAATGGCTCATATTACAAGTGCTTTAAAATCTATGGAAACGAGATTTATTTATAAAGAAAACTATAACGGATATGGAAAAGATTTATACAATCTTTCTAAAGAAGAATTAATTAAAGAGATGACAATTACTTTTGATAATTTAATTCAGAATTTACAGAAGTTATCCGATGCTGATTTAAATGAGAAAGGGAAAGATTTTGGAGACGTGAAACTTACGAAATGGCAATCTTTTTTATTTATGCAAGATCATATTACAAATCATAGAGCAAAAGCTGTTTTATATTTACGTATGAATGGAATTACTCCACCGAGATATAAGTATAATTAATATATTAAATAATAAAAATTGATGAAATAGACATGGTAAAACATGTCTATTTTTTTGTTTAAAATTTAGATATTTGCATTCTAATTATTAAACATGAAATTACTATGAAATTTAAATTGCTAATTGTATTATTATTTATTTCTATCTCAATATTCGGTCAATCAGAAAGAGAAAAATTTGACAAAGATTATGATCAATTATTAGTTTCTTTAATGAATGAAAAATGGGAAAATGCATTTAATTCATCAAAAGAATTACGAGAAAGAATAAATAATGAAGTTGAATTTGAAAAAGAAGCTGAAATTTTAAATTACATCATTATTTATGCAACTGCTGGATTGATGAATGAAGGAAAATTAACAAAAGAAGAGAGTCTTGAAAAAGTAAAATATTTGAAAGGAAGAACAATGATTTTACCTTCACATCCTTTTAATCCAGAATGTTTTACGAATTGTACGCATTTTTCAGAAGATGAAAATTATGATTTTTCTACTATTGTAAATAATGCAAATGGAACGCAAATATTTTGTTTTGAAAGTGTAAAATTAAAAGGAGAATTAAAACATACAAAAGAAGAATTAACTGGAAAATATATCTTTCTTTCAGGAAAATTAGATGAAATTTCAGTAGAAGGATTTTCGTTACCAAGATTTAATTTAAAATTTTCCGAAGGGGAATACACAATTTTAGAAAGATAAAATTAAAACAAATAAAAGCATACAAAGTAACAATCTCTGTATGCTTTTTTTAATTATTTCATTTTCCCAGAAAGTTGTATGTAACTTGGAGAATTTACATTTTGAATGCTAAATCCAGGAATTTGAATAGCTAAACTATTTCCAAGAGCTTTATTAAAATCTTTTAAAACTTCTTGTACCGCTTTTTTAATATAATGACAAGTAGTTCCTCCACTACAAGAATCAATTTTACTACTAAAATCCAATTCTAAATTTCCATTTGATTCTGAAAAAGAGACATAGATTTTAATGTGATACGTATGCCAAGTTTGAATAATAATTTCCGTATATCTTAAATTTACATTTAGTAAAAGTTGGTTATTTTGAAAAACACTATTTAAATATCCTGGATCAAATTTTATGCTTGCACCACAAGGAAATTTTACTTTTTTAGAATCATTTGGATTATAAATTTCGATTGGATAAGTAGCACTTTTGAAAGCTAAAAAATCTTGATCAACAAATAAACCTGTACCATTTAATTGTTTTTCAATTTCATCTTTTAAAAAAGACATTATTAAAAAATTAGATAAAACTAAAGCAGAATTATTTGTTGAATTTTCAATGACATTATTTGATAAATTATACGTTCCTATTCGTCCATCCAAACCAATTAAAATAGCTAGAAAACTTTCTGTTGGAGTCGAATTACTCACAAAAGCTAGTTGTATATTACTGTTATTTAAAAACTTTGGAAAATGTGTTTTGAAATCAAGTTTTATTGCATTACAATTAGCAAATGCTTTATTTATAATTTGTAAAATATATTGTTCAATTTCATCTTTATATTCTCCAAGATAAGTAATATTTAATTGTGATAAATCAACAGATTCTAAGATTGTTTGTCCAAATTTAATCACCAAATCATAAGAATTTTCAGAACCATCAATTGCACAATTAATATTGTTTAAATTGACAATAAAACTAGCTTTTCCTGAAATTTTAAATAAATCTTTAATTGTTCCATTTAAAGAAATTTCAATTTCCATTTGACTTTGAGATAATGAAGTATTATTAACAATTGTTGGGCAACCAATTGAAATATTTTCAAATTTATCTGGAAGTGAACTAGAATCATAAAGTTTTTTAATTTTATTATTTACAATCGCTAATCTATTTGCAAAAACAATATCCCAATTAGAAGTAACAGAATTTACATAATCTATCGTTAAATAGATTTTTCTAGTATGCGATTTATCAGATTTGTCATAGGATTCTCCTTTAGTACTAACTTGAATATTTTCATTAAAACTTTTTGCAACTAAATTTCCTTTGTCTTGAGGGTCTTTAAGTGATTTAATTTCTAGTTGCGCAATAGAATTAAAGTTTTGATCTACTAATTGAAAAGTAATTTGTCCGCTATGACCAGTTTTGGCAGTTTCTAAATATGTTTCTTCCGAATTTGGAGGAATAACTTTTCCGTCTATGTTTTTACCATCATCTTCAACCCAATGTTGATCCGTTAATTTGGTTAAGAGTTTTAAATTCGTATTATTAATAATTGTAATATTTGCTGGACTTGACATAATTTAAATTATTTAAAGTTTATATTTATTCAATTAAAATAGAAGTAAGACGAAAGCCTTTCAAAAAATAAAAAGCATACAAAAAACAATTTTGTATGCTTTGGTTTTGTAGAAAATAAAATAATTATTTTCGAGGATTGTTATAAAAAACTTCAAGAGTGATTTGTCTTAAATCTTTATCTTCCTCAGAATGTCTTTCTCCTTTTGCAACAAGTTTAATTTTTCCATTATAGCTTGTTGTAACCAAATTTTTCTCGTCTTGTGGATCTTTTAAACTTTTAATTTCTAATTCTCCAATAACATCAAATTCAGAATCAATTAATTGAAAAGTAATTTGTCCACTGTGACCAGTTTTTGCTACTTCTTTAAATGCTTCTTGACTTTTAGGGGCAATAACTTTTCCATCAATATTTCTCCCATCATCTTCAATCCAATGTTGATTCGTTACTTTGGTTAAAAGTTTTAAACTTGTGTTGTTAATAATTGTAATATTTGCTGGACTTGACATAATATAAAGTTTTAAATGTTATTAATCATTAGTAAAATTAGAATAGAATTAAGATAGATTTTTACCATGAAAAAGGTAAAATTGATTTACCCAGAAGTAGGTAGAAACCTTTTTTTGTTTGTAGATTTGAAAGTGAAAAAAGAGTAACGCTTAAACTAAACGTTTTATATTAAATGCTAGAACACGAAACACAACTTAAAAGATTAGTTCTTGATGAAGAGTTTTTAAAATTGGAAGAAATTGCAGCAGAAGAAATGGATTTAATGTCTATTTTTCGTGTTGCACATAAAGAATTACCACATTCAAATTTTCTTTCTTGGCTTTTTAATCCGAATGAATCACACAAATTAGAAGATTACTTTATTAAAGAATTTATTAAACTCTATTTTAAAGAAAACGAATATCAAGATTTAGGAAAAACAGAAGAAAAATTATCTGTTTTTGATTTTGTAAATATGGATTTTTCCGATTTGGAAATTCGTAGAGAATATGAAAATATTGATCTTTTTTTAATATCTGAAAAAAATAGTTTTTGCATTGTAATTGAAAATAAAATTCATGCAAAAGAAGGAAAAGGACAATTAGAAAAATATTATAATCATGTAGAGCAAAATTATAAAAGTTATAAACACCGAATTTATATTTATTTATCCCTATTCGCACAAGAAATTAGTAATGAAAATTACGAAACACTTACATATAAACATATTCTGAAGATCTTGGAAAAAATTTCTTCAAATAAAAATATAGCTCCTAATACACTTTTTATTTTAAATCAATATCAAAAAGCATTAAAATCACAAATGAACGAAAATCTTGAATTTGAACAACAGGCAAAGAAAATTTATCATAAATACAAATCTGCTTTTGATTTTGTTTATAAATATGCATCTCCATATGGTTCTAATTTGGTACCGAATAAGTTAGAAGATTTAATTAAAACTAATGAAAGTCTCAATGATTTTCCTTCAAATAGAAGTTATGAAAGATTTCAACCTAAATTTTTTGAAGATAATTATGATGAATTACTAAATAAAGGATTTTTTAAAGAAAATAATGAAAAAGAGGAGGATGAAAATAAACAGGAAAATGTTGAAGGAAAACAAGAAAAAGATGAAAATAAACAGGAAAATGTTGAAGGAAAACAAGAAAAAGATGAAAATAAAAAAGAAAATATAAGAAAACTAAAAAATAATTGGTTGTTTTTATTTGAATTTAGAGTTAGCAGTGATATTATTAATTTTGACTTTAAAATAGGTGATTACGAATGTAAAGAATGCAGAGAAAAGCTTTATAATTTATATTTAAAACATGAAGAAGTTTTTAATAAAATAAAATCAAAAGCAAAATTAAGTAATAAATACCATCTATGTTTTCAAAAAAAGATTGTTACTAAAAATGATTATGGACGATTTTTAGATGGTAAGTTGGAATCTTTGGATAGATTAATTGAAAAAAGATTTAATGAATTAATGACAGAAGATATTCCAAAAATTTTAGGTGTTTTAGAGGAAGAATTAAAAAAATAATAAATCACTTTTCCTATTTTTACCCAAAATATAAAATTATGTAATTGTTATGACACTATTGTTTACAGTAAAACAACTTGGGAAAAAGCGACCATATATTGCAAAAAAAGAAATGGAATTTCCTTTTGAAGAAAATACGAAATATACTTTGGAAGAAATTTTAAAAACAATCGTTTTGCAACAAGTTGGAGAATTTAACGCGGAAAGAGAGGAAAAAACATTGTTTAATTTTTTAGGCGAACAAGGAATTTTACCAACACAAAAAGAGCAAACTTTATCTGAAGAAACGATTGAAGCTAAATTATCTGAAGGAAAAGTAAAATTCAATGATATTTACAACACAAAATTAGCAGATGAAGACAAAGCAATTGAAACTGTAATGTATGCTTTTAAAGATGGAATTATTGCAGTTTTCCATAATCAAATTCAAATTGAAAGTTTAGATGAAATTATAGAATTAAAAGAAAAAGATGAATTTGCTTTTGTTCGTTTAACTTTTTTAGCAGGAGGTTGGTGATTTTAAAAAGAATAAAATAAACTTCATAAAAACGAAGTTCAAAAATCTAGCTTAGAATTTTTTCTAAGCTATTTTTTTACCCTAATTTCAGGGATGTATTTTAAGTAATAAAATTCAATTTTTGTAAAAGAATTATTTATACCGACATAATTTGGCAATGTTGAATTATACTTTAGCAAAAAATAAGTAACAGGCTAGTAATCACATAGAACTTTAAAAACATTAATCACAACTAGTAAAACTATTAAAAAATGGAAAGAAAAGAACTAGAAAAGTTTTTATCACAAAGAAAAAGAACAAATCATTTACAGAAATTGCGTGAAGAATTAGAAAATAAAAATACTTCTGCATCTTTTACTGAAGAGCAAATTCTTTTTGCGCAAATTTTAGTAGATCCGAAGAAATTTGGAGTTAATTTAAAAGATAGATATTACAATCGATTGTATTTTGATCGTTATGGAAAACGTTTTCAAGAGCTATTGAAAATTAGAGAAAAATGTGTGACAAATGATATTTTTGAGAGTGATTACTATGAGGTTTTAGAATACATTTTTGGAAAAGAATACGCTTCTTATTTACATGAATATTGGAAAGTAATTCCAGCTTTACCTTATCAATCAGGATATGCAAGAAGATCTTTTCGTGTGATTTATAATGAAAATGATGAAATCGAAAATCAGATTTTTGTAAATCAATTGAACTTTTTGGTTCGTGCAATTGAGAATTATAAATATGATTTAACAATTGAAGAATTTTTAAAACTTAATTATTCTTATGAAGTTTCAGGTTTCCCAACGACAGAATTATATGCGGGAGCGATTTTAGCTGGAAATAAAGAAGTTAAAGAATTGTTGATTTCGATTGTTTTAGGAGAACATGAAACCTTAAAAATTTCACAATCTATAATTAAAGCTTTATTGATTTCTCAAGAAGATGATGCTGTGGAAGCAGTGAAGAAATTACTTTTAGCAGCACAAAGACAAGAAGGTTTACGCCAAACAATTTTAGAAACTGTGGATGAATGTCCTTTAAATGTTTTTAAAGATTTTGTAGCCTTAATTAATCGTGAAAAAATGCATCGATTTGCTGCGGTTGTTAGAGCTTTTGATACTTGGACAGGTTTGGAATTAAGTGCAGAAAATCAAAGTGCTGTAAAGAAATTTTTCCATCTTGCAGAACATTTCTTAGAAGAGAGAAATACGATTGAAAAAGGAATTTATAGTAGTGATTCTTCGGAGGCTTATTTGGCTTTATGGGCTTTAGGAACAGAAGATGTAAATTCTTTAGAAAAACATATTCTAAAGTTAGCAAATGACGATAGAATTCAGAAAAAATTATTAGCGTTTAAAATTGCAAAAGAAACACAAATTTTTCGATTTAATCATTTAGTTGCAAAGGCGAATTTACATTTTGATCATTTACAAATTCAGTGTGAAGCTGTAAAAGTTTATGGAGATTATTATAGTATACTTACCCAGAAAGCAAAGCAAGAATATGTAGATGTTTTATTAAAATTAATCGAAGTAATTCCAAATGAAGGAAAACAATTCAAATCTAAATTATTCAATTGGGAAAATCATCAGACAAATCGTTATCAATTAACACATTGTTTGTTGACTATTTTAGATATGAATAAACCAGAAGATGCTGCATTAGTTTCTCCAATTTATCATAAAGGTGATATTGAAACTAGAAGGCAAATTATGTATAGAATTCTGAATAAATATGGATATGGAAGAAGAGATGAAAAGAAACGAGTAATTTTACCACATCAAAGAGAATTTGCTTTTTTACTTTTAGAGGATAAATCGGTTGATATGAAAGCGGAAGGAATTGATTTTATCTCTAAAACAAAACTTTCTTTTGAGGAACTTTCGTCTTTTGTTGGTTTATTAAAAAGTAAATCTGCAAACTTGAAAAAGAAAATCAATCATTTAATTTTAGAAAAAAACTTTGAATTCGCACTTTGGTTTACAAATGAACTTTTACAACAAAAGACAGTAGAACAGCGAGTTTCAGGTTTAGATTATTTGGTTGAACTTCAGAAACAAGAGAAAATTCTAGATGTTTCTATTGCACATCAAGAAGGAATTGAAAGTGGAGAAGAAGTTACCTATGGTGATTGGATAAAAGAAACCGTTGAATTATATAAAGAACGACCAAAACTTTCTAAGAAAGAAAAGGAAACATTGGAAGTTTTGACACTTTCAGAAGACAATACATTAAACTTTAATTTAGAAAATGGTTATGGTGGTATTTATACTTTTGATCCAGTAAAAAAATATTTTGCTCCACAAAGAAAAGAAGCTTTTTATCAAATTATTTCAGAACACAAGATTTTTGATGGAAAGAATATCATTGAGGAATTTAAATTTTCAAAACCAAAAAAAGAAGTAATCCAAGATATTGAAGAATTATTGGATTTAATGAATGCGAATAAAACGTATGAATATAGTTATGAGAATTATAGTGGAGGAAATGAAACTGTTTTATTTGGAACATATTTTCAACCTTTTAAAAGTAAAGATTTAAAAGATGATTTCTTTTTGGAAAATTATCCGCTTGCTGAGCTTTGGGATGCTTGGTATAAAAATTCAGGATTAACGCCAAAAGATTTATTTTTAATTGATCTTACACTTGGATATAAAAGAGAATATGCGAATCATTTTCCGAAAATTTATGAAAAAGTAGATTTGTTTTTGTTCCAATTAGATTTCAAAAAAGATAAACTAATTAGAAAATACTATTTAACAACTTTAATTTCTCTTTTAGCTAAAAAATATCCTTTTGAAGAGAAGAAAGAATTTATCAAATTATTGTATTTCAATTTAGTGAATTGCGTTCCTGAAGAATATTTTACTAAAGAAGCAAAAATCGAATATTATACAAGACATTGGTATGATACAGCGATGATTTCAAAAATACAAAATGCTTATTTAGGTGGAACACGATTGTTATCTGATGAAGAATTTACTATTTATTGGAAAGTGCATCATTGGTATAATTTCCAAAAAGAAAAACAATCTCCAGAAGCTTACAATAAATTAGGATCTGGGAAATATGCAAGAGCTTTTAAATTAGGTTTAATTACAAAAGATGAATTGTATTGGGCAGGATTTTCAAAAGATTTTGTAAGTGTTTTAACTAGAAAATTAAAGCGAAAAAATAAACAAAACCAGATAATTGAAACATCTGAAGCTAAATTTTTAGAAGAAAATCCAATTTTAAAAGAAGTGAAAAAAACAGTTTTAGATAGAATTTTAGAAATAGAATTTGAGAGAACTGTTTCAGAAACAAGCGTAAGTTATTTAATTCCAAGTATAAAAAATATTTACGGAATTGACTTGCTTTTCAAATGCATTGAAAAATTAGGAAAAGAAACTTTCAATAGAGGAGGTTCTGCTTATTGGAATAAAACTCCGTCTTTAAAAGAAAATTTCTCTGATTTAATTGAAGTTTGTTCTCCTAAAGAAACGGATACACAAGAGATTTTTGATTCTTATGTAAAATCATCTAAAATTTCTGTGCAAAAATTAGTGGATTTAGCAATGTTTGCACCACAATGGTTACCTTTTGTGGAGAATAATTTGAAATGGGAATTGACAAGTGCAGTTTGGTGGTTACAAGCGCATACAAAAGATGAATCTTCAAATCCATCTGAAGAAAAAATTGCATTGTATTCAAAGATTTCAA
The DNA here is from genome assembly GCF_015767265.1 of Aureivirga marina. Classification (GTDB taxonomy): domain Bacteria; phylum Bacteroidota; class Bacteroidia; order Flavobacteriales; family Flavobacteriaceae; genus Aureivirga; species Aureivirga marina. Next base: position 87,566 of record NZ_JADPIB010000001.1, on the reverse strand, counting down.
TTAATGATTTTAATAATGGAGCAGTGGATGTTGATTGGTTTAAAAAATCATACAAAGCTTTAGGAAAGAAAAAATGGGATATTGTTTATAAATCTGCAAAATATATCAGTCTTGGAGGACAAAAAAGAGCACAATTATATGCAGATGTAATTCTTGGAAAAACAAAAATTACAGAAGTTAGAAAACGTGTAAAAGACAAGAGAAATCAAGATTATTTACGTGTGTTTGGATTAGTTCCTTTAAGTAAAGCAAATCCTGAAAAAGACACATTAACTCGTTATCAGTTTTTACAAAAATTCTTAAAAGAAAGTAAGCAATTTGGTTCGCAAAGACAAGCTAGTGAAAAATTAGCTACACAAATTGCAATAGAAAATTTAGCGAGAACAGCTGGTTATCCAGATCCAATTCGTTTGACTTGGGCAATGGAAGCGAAAGAAGCTGCACAGATTTTAGAAAATGCAGTTTTAGAAATTGATAATGTGCGAATTTCTTTGGAAATTAATGAAATTGGAAAAACTAGTTTGTCAATTACAAGAAATGAAAAAGTTCTAAAATCGATTCCAGCAAAACTTCGAAAAAATAAAGAAGTAGTTGCATTAAAAAACAATGTAAAACGACTTCAAGAGCAATATAGAAGAACAAGAAAAAGTTTAGAAGAAGCAATGATTTCTGGAGATTTATTTAAAGCTTCAGAAGTAGGAAATTTAATGCAACATCCTGTGATTTCTCCAATTATTAAAGATTTAGTTTTTATTTCTGGTGAAAATCATGGATTCTGGAAAGATGGAAAATTAATTTCAGCAAAAGGAGTAAAAGTTGAAATCTCAGAAGATTTACAAATCGCACATTGTACAGATTTATATGCAACAAAACAATGGTCAGATTATCAGAGATATTGTTTTGTGAATGAAATTAGACAACCATTTAAGCAGATTTTCCGTGAATTATATCTTCCAACAGAAAATGAAAAAGAAGAAAATCATATTTCAAGAAGATATGCTGGTCATCAAGTTCAGACGAAGAAAATGATGGCTTTATTAAAATTACAAGGTTGGATTTTAGATTATGAAGAAGGATTACAAAAAGTTTTCCATAATGAGAATTTCTTGGTGAATTTAATGGCATATGCAGATTGGTATTATCCATCTGATGTGGAAAGTCCGACAATTGAAGGAATTGCTTTTTACCGAAGAAATACTTGGAAGAAAACATTAATTTCAGATATTTCTCCAAGAGTTTTCTCAGAAATTATGCGTGATATTGATTTAGTTGTTTCTGTTGCTCATGTTGGAGAAGTGGATCCAGAAACAAGTCAATCTTCTATTGAATTAAGAGCTTCTATTGCAAGAGAAACTGCAATGTTATTTAAGTTAGATAATATTACATTTAAAGAAAAGCATATTTTAATCAAAGGTAAACACCAGGAATATTCAGTGCATTTAGGAAGTGGAATGGTACATATTGTTGCAGGAAGTACGATGAATATTTTACCTGTGCATTCACAACATCGAGGAAAAATATTTTTACCATTTGTAGATGAAGATCCAAAAACGGCAGAAATTATTTCTAAAATGTTATTGTTAGCAAAAGATGATAAAATCCAAGATCCAACAATTATTCGTCAAATCATGGTTCAATAATATCTTTTTATAAATAGAAGTTGTGTGAAAATTATTTAAAATTAAATACTATATTTTCAGACCACTTCAAAGTATTAAATCACGGAAAGATTTTAAATTTTTTCGTGATTTTTTTTTAAAACAATCTAAAATCTTTTTGATAACTAGCTAATATTTAACGAATTTTTGAAAATTTCTTATCATTTTTTTACAAATGAGTCTATCTGTTTTTCTCTAAAATTACATCATCAAAAAGGTTAATTAAAAATAAATAGAATTGAGTATTTAATTATGAAAAAAAGAATCATTAATTACAAGAGGGTAAAACCAGAAATTTTACAATTATTACTGGAAAAATATCCAGATGGATATCGAAATAAAGATTTAATTGTATTTAAAAATTTAAAAAATGACATTGTAGAAGCTTTAGAAGTTTGCTTGAATGGAACGACTTATTTGGTCAGGGTTGGAGCAGAACTTGAAGAAGTTTTACAGAAATATGCTAAAAAGCTGAAAAAGGAAAAACTCTTGGTAGAGTAGTAATGTTTACAGAAAGAAAAACGAGCTATCTTTTTATGGATAGCTCGTTTTTTAGTTTTTAATTCAAATATATATTGTCAGAAGCTTACTTCTTAATCATTTCAAAGCTTCTTTTGATGAAATTCGTCAATTCTTCACCATGTAAAAGGTTTTGAGAAAGTTTTGCTAAATCAAATCCTTGTTTAATTAATTCTTTTTGTACAGCTTCATCTTTTTCATTTAGAATAGATGCAACCATGTCATTGTTTGTATTTACAACTAAATTATACATTTCTGGCATGTTCCCCATTCCAAACATTCCACCTCCTCCAGTTGCGCTCATTTCTTTCATACGACGCATAAATTCTGGAATTGTAATGATAAATGGATTTGCATTTGAATCCATCGCTTCTAATTGAACTGTATAATTTTCTTTAGGAACATTTGCTTCAATAATTGGTTTTAAAGTTTCTTGTTCTTCTTCAGATAGTTTACTTACAACATTTTCATCTTTTTTGATCAAATTATCAATATGATCTCCATCAACACGAACGAAAGTTACATTTTCTTTTGTCGATTCTAATTTTTGAATCAAGTGCGAAACAATTGGAGAATCTAATAAAAGAACTTCGTAATTTTTCTCTTTTGCAGCTTCGATAAAACTGTGTTGTGCTTTTTTATCAGAAGCATAAAGAACAACTGTTTTTCCGTCTTTATCTGTTTGGTTTTCTTTAATCTTTTCAATTAATTCATCAAAAATGAAATATTCACCATTTACAGTTGGATATAAAGCGAATTTTTGTGCTTTCTCGAAAAATTTCTCTTCAGATAACATTCCATATTCGATAATTACTTTGATATCATCCCACTTTTCTTCGAAAGATTTTCTATCGTTTTTGAATAAACTATTTAATTTATCTGCAACTTTACGAGTGATATAACTAGAAATTTTCTTTACAGCTCCGTCAGCTTGTAAATACGAACGAGAAACATTTAATGGAATATCTGGAGAATCAATTACACCACGTAACATTTGTAAGAAATCAGGAACAATTCCTTCTACATTATCCGTTACGAAAACTTGGTTTTGGTATAATTGGATTTTATCTTTTTGAGGATCCATGTTCTTTGTTAACTTAGGGAAATAAAGAATTCCTGTTAAGTTAAATGGATAATCCACGTTTAAGTGAATGTGGAATAAAGGTTCCTCAAATTGCATTGGATAAAGTTCACGATAGAAGTTTTTATAATCTTGATCTTCTAATTCGCTAGGCTTTTTTGTCCAAGCTGGATTTGGATTATTGATAAAATTATCAACAACAATTTTTTCTTCTTTTGGCTCTTCACCTTCCGCAACAGGTTCGTCAGATTTGATAGTTTCTTCACGAGTTCCAAACTTAATTGGAATCGGCATAAACTTATTATATTTAGATAAAAGTCCTTCGATTTTAGCTTTATCTAAAAACTCTTCCGAATCTTCCGCAATGTGTAAAACGATTTCCGTTCCTCTATCTTCTTTATCCGTTTCTTCTAAAGTATATTGTGGACTTCCATCACATTCCCAACGAACAGCTTTTGAACCTTCTTGGAAAGATTTTGTGAAAATCTCCACTTTATCCGCAACCATAAAAGCAGAATAGAAACCAAGTCCAAAATGACCAATAATTCCAGAATCTTCTACTTTGTCTTTATATTTTTCTACAAATTCTTCCGCTCCAGAAAAAGCAACTTGATTGATATATTTTTCAACTTCTTCTCCTGTCATTCCAATTCCTTGGTCAATGATACGGATCTCTTTTGCGTCTTTGTCAACTTTTACTTCTAATATAGGCTCTCCGATTTCTCCTGTAACTTCTCCAAGTTTAGATAAGTGTTTTAATTTCAATGTTGCATCTGTTGCATTTGAAATTAACTCACGTAAAAAGATTTCGTGATCAGAGTATAAGAACTTTTTAATAATAGGGAAAATATTTTCCGCAGTAACATTAATATTTCCAGTAGCCATAATTTATATTTTCTTTTAATTTTTTAATTCAAATAATTATATCTCCTTCGAGATTTCTGTGTTTTCTTTTGAAACACATTTTGCTTTTAGTCAAAGAAAATACCAAAATGTTTTTTATGACATTGTGTCGGAAATATTAGGTTTTGTTATGACAAAATGAACTAAAAATTATTATCTAATACGACATATAAACCATCAATCAAACCCGTCGTACAATAAAATAAATCTTCAAACTCTTCTTTAAAATTATTGAGATTTATTCTACTAGAAATTTGTTCTAAATTTATATTTCCATCTATATCAATAGGGTATCTAAAACCGTCAGATTTCAAATCTAAGTTATGAAACTCTTTCAATTTATTATATGTTTTTTCAGCTGGCTTTTCATATTGATCTTGCCAAACTTCTTTTAATATTTTTTGACTTTCATTCCATAAAGTAGCTAAATCATGACCTCCTTTATATTTATCTTCTTGTTTATTTAGTATTTTATTTCCAAGCATTATAATTTCTTTCATTGACAATTCTAATAAATGTCTATGAAGAAACAAATAAGGATAAATAAGAAAATCAATTTCTGTTCTATTTTCTTTAATTTGTTTTTCAATAGCTTCAATTGCTATGACATAACCCTCAACATAATTAATTCTTCTATTAGCTAGATTAGGAATACGTGCATTAAACTGCCAATCTTCTGTCTCTTTAAATAATTTTGCCATTATTACTAAAATTTAAATATTTAGGCAAAATTAAATGATAAGTATGAAATCTTTTTGCGTAGAAGAAGATGAAATTTTGTCTTTTTATTTCTATTATTTGAAATAAAAAATTTAAAACTAAACAAAAAATTATATTCATTTACATTCTCAAATTTTAAATAAACCAAAACTTAATCAGCTAAAAAACAATTGTTTAAAAAAAATGTGGATTTGCAATATATTTATTTTAACTGTAACTTAATGAGGAGATTACGTTTGTGGAATTACTAAAATTAAGTTTAAAATGACTAAAACAAATCCTTTTATTAAAAGACATCAAGAAGTTGCAGAGAAAATAGAGAAAATCAAATCAGAAGGAAATGAACATGCTGAGAAAATGTTGCAAGAATTGCTTTTACAGGAATCTTTAGAAGAAATGGAAGTGGATATTAATGAAAATTTTGAAGTGAAAGAAGAGAGATTTACACGGACCAAATCGGAATTTCCATTGAGTTATGAAGTTTTTTATGAAGATGAACATGATTGTGTGAAATACAAATTTTCCTTTCCAGTTTATTCGAAAGATGTTTCTTTTTATGACGAAGTTTTATCGTTTAGTTTTCCAAATAAAGTAGATTTCAAGACGAAAGAAGATTCGTATCAATTGGAAATTGATTTGAAGACTTTTATTAAATGGGAATATCGAAATTTTACAGAAACCAAAAATCAATTAGAGCAAGAAAAAACTGTTTTTTCAGAAAAAGTTTTAAATCCATTGCAATTTGAAATTGATAAAATGAATTCAAATATTAGAGCTTACAACCAAAGCCTAGAATCCTTAATACAAAATTAAATTGAAGAAATGGCACCGAAAAAGTGCCATTTTTTATCTTTTTTTCCCAACAAAACGAATAACAAATCCTTTTCCATTATGGAATTCACCTTCTGAAAGTTCGATTTCTTTCTCTTCCAAAAATAAGATGTCATAATTTTTAAAATCCTGTTTAATTTCCTCTTTTGAAAACAATAAATCTAAATCTTTTGGTCCTCCAACTTTTGGATTTTTAGCATTGAAATAAATATGATTTTTACTAAATGCTTCAAAAATCACAATTCCATCAGGTTTTAATAAAGAATTTAATGACTGATGAAAATCCGATTTTTTATCAGAAGCAACATGTGCATAAATTAATGCAATTGCATCAAACGAATTTTGTTTTAAATGCAAAGAGTCAATTTCTCCAACTAAATAATCAATTTTCACATTAAATTCCTGTGCAAGTTTTAAGGCTTTTTCTTTTCCTTTTTCACTGATATCAAAAGCAGTTACATCCCAATTATTTTTTGCAGCAAAAACACCATTTCTTCCTTCACCATCGGCAGGAAGTAAAATTTTTCCAGGATTTAGTTTTAAAATCCAATGCTTAAAAAATTGATTAGGTTCTTTTCCATAAGCAAATTTTTCCGATTGGTATCTTTCGTTCCATTTTGATTTATATTCTTGATTCCAATTTTTTTCCATGATAATAGCTTTTTAATTCCTTGCAAAATTAAATACAGAAAGTCTGAATAAAGTAGGACAAAAATGAAATTAAGATGGATTTATTGAAACTTTTTACGAAATGATTGTGGAGAAAAATCGGTATATTTTTTAAAGAATCGAATAAAATAGGAAACGTCTTCAAAACCAAGGTGAAAAGCAATGTTTTTTATTTGTTTTGAAGTGATGATTAATTGTCTTTTTGCTTCTAAAATATTTTCAGAAACAATCAATTCTGAGCAAGTTTTATCTGTGAATTTTTTTGATAATTTATTTAATTGATAGGAGGTAAGATGTAATTTTTCTTTATAAAAAGAAATGTTTTTTTCTTGTTTAAAATTTGTTTTAATCAATTGAAAAAGCTGCTCAAATTGTAGTTTTTGTTGCGAAGATTCTTTTAAAAAATCATTGTTGGAATTTCGAGTTAAAGTGATAAAAATTAAATAAAGATGAAAATAAATAGCTTCCAAATACTTTTCATTTTTAGTGGTAATTTCCTTTAAAATTTCTTCCAAATGCGACTTAATATTTAAAAAAGTTGTTGTTTCTAATTGGAAATAATTTTCATGTTGTAAGTTTTGAAAAATAACATGGATTTCTTCGTTGTTTTTAAAGAAAAGTAAATCTGTAAACTGGATTAAAAAACCTCTTCTGTTGCTTTTTAAATCCAATTGATGTACTTGTTGTGGATGCACAATAAAAACGCTGTAATTTTCCACAGAAATCGTTTCAAAATCAATAGAATGCTCTCCTTTTCCTTTCTCAATAAATAGAAAATAATAAAAATTGTGACGATGGTATTTTTCGAAAATATCTTTTCCAATTTGAATGTTTTCCAATCGACGAATTCGAAAATGATTTTCAAAAGAAATCAATTTCTTATTCTGAGAAATATTTCGAATTGGAATTTTTGACATGTTGTTTTTTGTAAAGATAAGAGGAAATTTTTGGTATTGATATTTTTAAAAAATATGCAGTTCAAATTTCTACATATTTTCCTAATTTAATATAGGAAAACAAAAATCAACTTATGAAAGAAAAGAATTTAGAAACAAGAGTGGAAGAAGTTATAAATCTAGCTGAATATGGAGATTTATTAGAAGGAGTGAAAGTTCAAATTAAACAAGAAAAATTTCATATTTCTACTAAAAAACCAATTACAAATGCTATTATTTTATTTTTAATTGATGATGTAAAATGTTATCAAGAAGACAAAAATTGGAATGGAAAAACTGATGAAAAAAGATTTGTTCTTACACCTTTGGGTAAGGCAGTTCAAGATCGAATTTTTGGGGAGTGATGTTTATAGAGTATTAAGATGACAAAAGTTTGATATCTTTAATAAAAGAAATCACTATTAACTTAATTTTTAAATAAAATCATAATTATGGATGAAAAAAAAAGATTTGATTTATTAACTTCTGGATATAGGATTGAATATTTTCAAACACCAATAATAATTGATGTTTTTCTGATTATCATTAATTTTATAATTCCATTTATTATTCCTTTTTATTGGGTTTATATAGGTTTTAAAAATTTATTTAAAAAAAAGACACATTTTTATAAATTTAAAGAAGTGTCTATCTATAAAACTGATAGAAAAATTAAGACTGAAAGAAAAATAATTGGGAAACCTAAGGTTAAAGATTATTATGAGGAAAGTTATAAACCTATTCCAAGAGAAAGGTTTTTTTATTTGGTTAAATGTATTGCAGCATTTGTAATAGCTTATATTGGATTTCGATATAATTTATTTTATAAAATTATATAAATTTGTTTAATTAACTTTTACCAATTCCTCAAAATTTTAACAAAACCTATAAAAACAAAAAAGCCTTACTATTTCTAGTAAGGCTATCATGTGATCGCGATAGGAATAGAATTTTTCATTTAAACTACTGATTATCAATGTTTTTTAAAATTGAAGTTTTCAAATTGTAAAACATTTTGCTATTTTCTCTTTTTTAAATTAAATCTAAGTGTGATAATCAGTTAATTACGTAATAATGTCTAAAAATTAGATTATTCATCATCCGTTTTTTCTTTTTTAATTTCTTTATCAATTTCAGAAACTAAGTCTGAACATTGATCATAATCTGCATTTGGATTATCTATCTCCAAATTTGCTTTTTCGTTTTCATCTTTCATATGAGTAATTTTATAATTGATTAGTTTTTTTACGTTTTAAATTATTATTAACCTTAATTTTTTTAAGATGGAAAAGAGAGAAAAACTAGCAAAGTTAACTCGCCAATTAGAGAAGCTTTATAAGAAGCTTAAAAAAGCTAAAAAAAAAGAAAAAGCGTAAGAAGAAAAAGAAATCTCATTTAACTATTGTCAGATGATTTTTTTTCTTCAGGTGAAGCCTTTTTTGGGGTTTCACTTTTTGTTTTTTTTAATGAGTGTTTTGTGTTTTTCTTCTTCATTTTAGAATAAATAATAGAATTATCCATCATAACATCTATTGAATCATTTACCTTTATTCCTTGGTTTAATGAATCATTAGTTTTCAGGAATATTTCTAATAATTTATCTTCTATATTTTTACTTTTAAACTCTTCTACTTCTATACTAAAATCTTTTTCTACTGGTATTTTCTTTTCAGAAACATCATAAACTGCAGGTTCTTCTTCAACAATATTAGTTTCATCATTTAAAAACATTTCTCCTTTTCCAAATAACAACCAATTAAAATTTACTTCAGGAAATGCTTCTTCTATTTGAGACATTAATTTCAAACCAATATTAATGCTATCACTTGTCAACCTTGAAACATATTGACTTCCAACTCCTATACTTATAGCAAATTTAGTTTTTGATATTCCTAAAGTTTTAATTAGAAAATCCATTCTTTCTCCTATACTGTTCATATCTTTTATGATAATAAAATACTTCTATTTACATATTTGTGTATTCAAACTTGGTAGTGTGAAATATTTTAATTAATATTGTTACATAGATTATAAATACTGTTACATAGTATTTACACAAATATATAAAACATTAATCTTTTATGTTTATTTAATCACTAACCATTAATCTAAAATTATGATATCAGCAGAAGAAAGAGAGAAACTAAAAAAAGTATTGAACAGAGGATATATTTCAGAAGTGAAAGAAATACTAGAAAAAAAAGGTGTTTTAAATTCAAAAGGAAATCCACATTCATCAACAATGATTAGCAATGTGCTAAATATGGATGTATATAATAATGATGAAATTGAGTTGGCTTTATATACAGTCTTTTCGAATAGAATAAAAAAACAAAAAGAAAAAGAAGAAGTAAAAAGGAAACTACTAAACAGTTAATCAAAGAAATATAGTATCATAATTTAAATAAAAAAAGCCTAGCTGCAACTAGACTTTTTATGATTGATGATACTTATCTAAAAAGATAAATATAAACTTATGAAAAACAAACTTAAAGAAAAGGAAGCTCCTGTGCAAATAGCAGGAGTTTCTCCTATGGATTGCAACATTGAATTTGTAGGAACTTCAGTTGGAAGAAAAGTTATTTGGTTACAAAATGGAAAAAGTCGACATTTTGAAGAACTACCAAAAAGTATTATCCAGGAACTAGGAAAAATGTATTTGAATACTCCAGAAGCTATTTTGGAATTTACAACAAATCCTGAGTATAGAAATCCTAGTTTAGAAAGACAAATCGAGCTTTTTACTTTTTATAATTATGGTGATTTAGATGATAAACCAGATGTTATAAATGGAAAACTTCAAGCTTCAGAAAACTTCCGAGAAAAAGAAAATTGCCCAAGTTTAAAGTTTAAAGAAATTAAAATCAATGGAGCTTCTTTAACAAAAGAAGAGCTTAAAATAATTGATTTATTCAAAAAGGATTTTCCAGATAAAGCTTGTTGGGATGAATTGGGAGTAAAAGAATCTCAATTCAAATATTTAAAGTCAAAGCTTTATAGAAAGGCAAATGTTCAAAGTAAGACAGGTTTATTAATCAGAGTGTTTCACGAAAATATTTAAAATATGAAAAAGTATTATGTATTGGGAAAAGAAGCACAAGGTAAGCTTCAAAAAGAATGTCCTTTAAACTGGAGACAGATTATCGAAAATTTGAGTAGTAAAATAAAATCACTTTGTGGTGTTTTTGATTTCAATTTGATAGAAGCAATAAAACATTATTTGAAACAAAATCCTGATCAAAGTGAAAGAATGAACGTAATTATTTACTATTTAAAAGATGATCCGATGATGTTAAAAGCCGAACATGAAATTATTGAAAAAGAGATAGCAAAGTATAAACAACAACTGAATTTCCTAAATTCTACAAGCTATGACAGTGCGAATGACAAGTTTCAAATCGAAAGTTTCTACAGAAACAAAATTGAGGAGTTACAAAGAAGACAAGAGCAGCTTAGAACAAAAACAAACAATTTGGTACAAGTGTAAAGCAAGAAGGCTTTTGTATAAGCTAGTAACCATTGAGGAAGAAATTCCAGATTCTTTAATTCAAAAATGGTTGGAAGCAATTATAGAATTAAACGATCATATCAACGGAAGAAAAATACCTCAAGAAAAAACCTCATTCGAAACAGTAGAAACGTTTATCCAAAATTTGAACAATCATGAGCAACTATAAAACATATATTCCAAAAGAAATAGCTGAAGAAATAAAATCAAAATCTACTCTAGAACAAATTTTAAATCAATATCATAATCTAGGTAAAAAGAAAGGTTCTTCTTATGAAATGCATTGTAATAATTGTAAAGGAGAAGGAAGATTAAAATATACACCAACTAAGAAAATAGCAAAATGTTTTAAATGTGATGTAGGAGTAAAAACTCCTATATCATATTTAATGAAATTTCATGGACATAATTATACTCAAGCTTTAGAAGAATTGGCACAACTGAATTTTATTGAAATTCCAAAGTTTAAAGAAAAAGATAAAACCACTACAAAAAGAAAATTAAAAACTGCTGCACAAAAAGCTAAAAAGGAAAAAACATTTTGTGAAACTATGCTTGAAAATTCTGGTTTGGCTAAATCAGATATTACAGATCAAGATGTTTTCATGATTGATAATACTAGAAAATCAGCAGAAATTTATAAAAGTGGTTCTGTAGATGAAAAATTTCAAAAAGTTCGAGGAGACGATGTAATCATAGATTATTATGATTTGGAAGGAAAACAAATGACATATTACGAACTTGATAGAAGTGGAAACCCAAAAGGAAAACCAAAACCATTTTTTAGAGTTCGTTTTCAACATCCGGATTTAAACCAGGATAAAAATGGAAATCCTGTAAAATACAAAAGTCCATACGGTTCTGGAACAAAACTATACATTCCGAAATGTATTAGAAGAAAATATAAAATGTCTTCTAAAATCAAGACACTTTATATTCAAGAAGGAGAAAAGAAAGCTGACAAAGCTTGTAAGCATGGAATTATTTCTGTTGGAGTTATGGGTATTCATAATATGGCAAATAACAAAAAGCTTCCAGCAGAATTCGAAAGAATAATTAAAAGATGTCAAGTTGAAAATATTGTTTTTGTCCTGGACCAAGATTGTTTTGATCTTTCTTCAAAAATTGATTCTAAACACTCAGCAGATCAAAGACCAAAATCATTTTATAGAGCGGTTGTAAACTTTAGAGATTATTTTGCTGCATTTAAAAACTCGGATATTTACTTAAATATTTTCTTTGGACATATTAAACCAAACAATGAAAATGATAAAGGAATTGATGACTTATTAACTAATAGTTTAAGAGGAAAAGAAGATGAATTAGCAAAGTTATGTGATAAAGCGTTAATCGAACCAAAAGGAGATGCAACTTGGCTACAGTTTCATAAAATCACAACTGTTTCAGAATTTAAAATAAAAGAATTTTGGGCATTAGAGAATAAAGATGCTTTTGTTGCTAAATATTTCGACACTTTAAAAGATGTTCCGGAATTCGTTTTTGGAAAGCAAAAATGGCGTATTGATGAAAATAAAGAATGTGTTTTAGCACAACCTTTAATGGATTCAGAACAGTTTTGGAATGGAGAAGAAAGAAAAGATAAGAAAGGAAACATTATAAGTACAAACTACACTTTTAACCACAAAAGATGTTATAATTTTTTACAAAATCGCGGTTTTTTTAGAATAGAAAAGTTCGATGGAACATTCTCTTTTGTTCACCTTCAGGATAATATTTTAAGAGAAGTAAAAGAATACAAAATGAAAGATTTTGTAATTGATTTTACAAAGCAATTAAACATGGAAGATGTAGAAAATATGCTATATCGAAATGCTAAAAATTATCTTGGATTAGATTCACTTTCCAATTTAGAATTCAGAACACTAGAATTGAATTTATCAAAGAGAAATCTTCAGTATATGTATTTTAATGATAAGTATTGGAGAATATCAGATGAAGAAATTGTAGAAGAAGAATTAAAAAATTTAGAAGGACAAGTTTGGGAAGATTCTATTTTAGATTTTAAGCCAGAAAAATTAGATTTCTTCTTAAAAGATATACAAGAAATAGGAGAGAAGGAGATTAAAAAAGTTCCAGGTTTAAAAGATTTTAAAGGAGAATATTTATTTGAAATTATGGAAGAAGGACAAAAATGTGATTTTCTTCAATTCCTTTGTAATACTTCAGATTTTTTTCATGAAAATAAAACCAGGAAACTAGAAAATTATTCAATTGCTGAAAAGCTTGAAATAAATAGACATTTATTGTCAAAGCTCACTGCAATGGGATATTTATTACATAATTATAGAGATGCAGCATGTGAAAAAGCTGTTATTTGTATGGATGGAATGATGTCAGCGGTTGGAGAATCAAATGGAAGAAGTGGAAAATCTTTGTTTGGAGTTGCTTTAGATCATATCATTAAAACTGTTTATATCTCTGGAAAGAAAAAAGATTTAACTGAAGATCGTTTTATTTGGGAAGAAGTAAATGAAAGAACTCAAAATGTTATTCTGGATGATATTCGTGCCAATATGGATTTTGAAAGGTTCTTTCCAGAAATCACAGGGAATTTTCAAATTGAAGGAAAAGGAAATAAGAAATATACTTTACCAAAAGGAACAGGACCAAAACTACTATTTTCAACAAATCATGCATTGAAAGGAGAGGGAGGAAGCTTTGATGATAGACAAATACTTTTAGGTTTTTCAGATTGGTATAATTCTAATCACAAACCAGTAGATGATTTTGGAGTTTTATTTTTCCAAGGTTGGTGTGAAAAACAATGGAATAGATTTTATAATCTAATGGCTCAATGTTTACATCTGTATTTTAAATATGGAATAATTGAAGGACCAAAAGAAGCTTTAATGAAAAGGAAATTAAGGCAAGATATAGGAGAAACATTCCTGGATTGGGCTGATGAGTTTTTCTATAAAGAAGCCACAGTGAATTCAGCTATTCCAAAAGAAGATATGTTTAATGGAGATAATATTTCTCTTGGAAAAGGATTTCTAACCAAATATCCAGATCAGAAAAAATATACAAACATCAGAACTTTTAAAAAGAAACTAAAACAATATTGTATTTACAAAGAGTTTGAATTTAATCCGAAACAAAACGGAAAAGATGATAAAAGAAGCGGAACTGAATATATTACAGTGAATGTTCCTGATGAAATGTATTTCGAGATTGCACAGTTGAATAAGTAATTAAAAACCTCCTGAATGGGAGGTTTTTTTATGCATACAAATAAATTAAAATAGGGAACGTGTATTTTTTTACTTTCAATGATTTTTCCTCCCTACACCCACCAATTTATTTTAAGAGAAATAGAACTTATATGCTGATTTTCAAAGAATATCCGCTATATATAATAATATATATTCTTTTTTAAAAAGAAAGGATAATTAAAAAGCAATATAAAATCGTGCTTTCGTGCTAAAAACAAAAAACAAGACTTAAAGCCTTGTTTTTATTGGGTTTTTCTTAGCACGATTTTAGCACAGTTTAGCACGAAAGTTCAATTATCTAGACCGAATAATTTTTTAAATCTAGAAATTATGCTGTTGTCTTTTTCTCTATCATCATTATCCATTAGAATATTTAAGCCTCTTATTGCATCTAGGTGTGAAGTTAAATCTCCATCAAGACCATATTCATGTGCTCTTCTATTTAATCTACAAATATATATTGTAAACGAACCTTTATCGGACAAGTCTATATATAGATTACCATTTTTTGCAATATGATCATTATAATTATCAAAGTGTGGATGAACAATTTTAAAAGAATTAGATGAATTAGGGTATCTTATATAATTTCTATTTTCATTACTTAAAGGGTTTTCTAATTCATTATTGATTATTTTATTTTTTTTAATTTCATTACAATCACAACAAACTACACATAGATTTTTTGGAGTAAATATAAATTTTGGTATTTGAGATTTTGGAATAATATGTTCTATATGAGCATTACTTGCAGATGAAATAGAAACTTCATTTTTACAATATGAACAAAAACCTGATAACCCTCTATAATGATTTCGAATGTGCCTTCTCAAATCTAATAAATCATCATTTCCCCAATGTTGATGAGTAAAGTCAGGATCATTTAATTTAGAATTTATTAAACTTTGTTGCTCTGGTGTAAAAGTAACGGGTATTGTAATATCAGGCATATTTAGTATATAATTCTTGAATTAAAGGAATAAGCTTATTTAAAGGATCGTTTAAATCTAAGTTAGGTTGTTGATTTATTAAAATTTGATAATTTCCTAAATCTTCTTCATCAAACATTTTAACTTTTGAAACTTTAGATAAAATTGAAAAACCAATTCTAGCTAAATATTCATTTTTAAAACCAGGAGAATCAAAGATATTTGCTAATTGATAATCTATAGATTGATTTCTAGATTTTGAAGCACTTAATAAAATATTTTCATTGATTTTTAAAATAAAACAGTTATCGTGCTCAAGTTTTGAAATTAGTTGAGGAGAATGTGTTGCAATTATGAAATGACAATTTTTGAAATTTTTAAAAGTTGAAATCAATAACTGAATAAATTTTTCTTGCCATTCTGGATGTAATGAAATTTCAGGTTCATCTATTAAAATTAAACTATTGTTTTTTATTAGAGCAGCAATATTAAGAATTGTAATCAATATACATTGTTCTCCAGAACTAGCTTTTGTTAAATCATATATGTCATGATTTTCTTTATACAGTAAAACTTCCTTTAATTTTAATAAACCACATTCTATTAAAAACAATAATTCAGAATATAACAAGTCCCTAATTTCAAAATAAAAATGATTAGATATTCTTACTCCATCATTTATAATTACTTGAATGTCATCTATTAATTCTATGTTGCTTAATATATCATATAGTTTATTAAACTTTTCAATATCAAATTCATTTAATTGACCTGGAATTTTAAAAAAATCCGTGCTTAATAAAGTACCTATTTTGGATTTAAAAAGATAATATTGAATTTTTTCCTTATTAGATTTAATTTCCTGTAATTCATTTAATATAATTTCAATATTTTGCCTATTTAATTTAGTTCGATAAATTAAATTAAGTACTGGCATATATCCTATATATTTCAATGTTTTTTTAAGATTTTCTAATTGAATTGGATTGGAATTTGCCACATCAAGGATGTTCAAAATAATTTTATTCAATAATGCTAAGCCAAAGTTTCTACTTTTAATATCTCTTATTCCTAAATAATGATAATTTGATTCTAGTAATGTGTTTTTATATTCATTTGATAAAGGGAATTTATCAAAAGGGCTAGTGGATATAGCTAATATGTTTTTTGGGTATAAAGATGATTTTTTAAGTAAAATGTTATTGTTAAATAAACTGTCTTGATGTTTATTTACATAAAAATTTTGAAAAACACTATGTATAATATTATTTAATAAATGACTTTTACCAGATCCATTTTTACCAACGATAATAGAATAAATATTTCTGTCTTTTATTAAATCTTTTTCATTTATAAGTCTAAATTTTTTGTCTTCATGAACAATTTCAGCTATCATTTTTTATAATTTTATTTATATTTTCCGAATTTACAAAATTTAATGTCCTTTAAAATCTCTATGAACATTATTATTCTTGTAATATGACATTACAAAAGAATAAAGAAGGAGCAATTTCAAATATTTGTGAAGTTGGAGTAAGATCATTTAAGTTTGCTCCAGACTATTCTTTTCATAAAATATATGGAACACCAAATTCCATAAAGTTTTTAAACTCTTCTCAGAAAACAAAATCAGGAACACTTTATAATTATAAAATTCAACTTCTTTATCCAGGATTAAAAGAATCAGACTTTTTTGATTTTCATAGAATGCTGAAAGACAAATATTCGGTAAGAATAAAAACTGTACAGCAAGAAGTATATGAAGTAGGAAATAAGATAATTCCTCTTGAAATGAAAATTAATTTTAAATCTGGATCAGGAACAGAAATCACATTTTATAATAAATCATTAATTCCTGTAAGATTTGTTGATGATGGTTTTCCTTATGCTTTAACCTTTTCACTTTAGCTTATGAAAAAAATAGAAATAGAAGATAAAAGAGATACAAGACAACTTACTGGAGATCCAAAAGACCAATTTTCAGCTTCGGATTTCAATATTATAAAAAGTACAATCAATAATTTAATTGATGAAGTTGCTAAAAAACAATCTAAAGAAGAAGGGAAAAGTTTATCTGCGGAAAACTTTACAAAAGAATTAAAGGAGAAAATTGAAAAGCTAAATTTTGAATCTATTGAAAGTGAATCAAGAGATTTAGAATATTTATATGTTTCAGAATCTAGAAGTTTAAAAGAATCAGATAAGGGAAAGGTTTTAGTAATTCAAAATTCTGCTGTTGTGATAACAGTTCCAAATGAATTATCTAAAAAATTCAATTGTTATTTCACTGCAATTAAAAATTTTAATGGAAGATTAGAAATTGGATCTAAAGAGTTTGATGCTCCAAACGGATTAGAAATAACAGATAAATTAACTAAAAGTCTAGGTTTTTTACCAGATGGAAAATTAATAATAAGACCTTGATATGACTGGATTAATTAGCCATGTTTTTTCTCAATCAAATCATAAGAAAATTAAACTAACTGATTTTGCGAGTTATAATTTGAACGATGAAGAATTACAAAAACTTTTTGCAATTGATTATGATGTTCCAAATTCTAAAAAGGAATTTAAATATAGTGTAGTAGAAGGGAATGATGTATTACTTTATTATAGTAATGATTCAACATTAGAATTTGAACAATCTGCTTTTGCTTTTGAAAAGCCATGTCCAACAGAAATTATTGATGCTGAAGGATTGATAACTGGAAGCAGACCACATCCATTTAGATTAAGAGAAAATATAGTTTTAAAGAGATTGTATTTACCAAATTTACAATCTGTTAATTGGAGTTTTTTAGATCAATGTTATGCTTTAGAAGATTTATACATTCCAAAATTGAAAAGTTTTAATAAACATACTTTTCCATATGCATATACTTTTCGTTGTTTACCGTTAAACTCTCCAGATAAATTTCGAGCAGTTTTAAATTCTGAATTAAGAGAATTAACAATAATTCCAAGTTTACAAAAATTGTTAGATCATCTTCCAGATTCTGAAAGTCAAGTTACATGGATTTCCTAAAATAATATAGATATGATTATAACTAAAGAACCAATTGAGATTACAATTAATAGTAGATCAAATAAAAAAGAAACAATTTTAGTTGCTTTGGATATTGTCAAATATGTAAGGGATAAAGAACTAGGAAAGTTTTTATTTGAAGTAGTAGATTATAAAGTTAAAAATCAAAATGGGATTTTTATTTATGAAGAATTTGATAGAAATGTTAGAAGTAAAAGTTTAGAAGAAGTAAATATTTTTTGGAATATAACTGGAGACAAATCAACTCCAGAACTTTTTGATTTAGCTCTATCAAAAGGTTTGTTATTAGAAACGCAACAAGATCCTGTTCATAATTCTACTTCAGAGATTTGGGAACTACATACTAAACAAGTTTAGAAATGGAAATATCAAATTATATATCAACATTTTTGCCCTATTTTTTGGGATCAGGAGGAATACTTATGTGGATTCTTGAGAGAAAAAAACGAAATACTGTAATTAATACCAATGAATTAGAAAATGTTTCTAAATCTTTAATTATTTACAGGGATATGATAGAAGATTTAAAAAATAATTTGAAAGAAGCAGAAAAGAAAGGTGATGAATTAGAAAAGCTTTTGAATGATACTTTTAAATCCAATAATGAATTGAAAAAAGAATTGATAAAAAAAGATATTGAAATCTCAAAACTTAAACATGAAATAGAGAAGCTAAAAGCAATAAATTAAATGCATACGAAAAAAAAAGTTATCAACATTACGGGAACCCGTATTGTAATGAAATTTCTTAAAAAATATATTGCAGTATGTCAAAAAGAGCCTTAATACCCTTTGAATTGCCAGATCATTTGGCTTACTATTTATATTTCCAACTAAAGACACCAGTTGAAAATATAAACGGTTATGAATCTAAAGCTTTACATGTTTCAAAAAGAAGTAAACTTGGAGAGTTAATTTTATTATTATTAGAAGAAACAGATAAACCAATTAAAGTAAAAGAAGGATTTACTTTATACATTTCTATACCAGTTAGAATTAAACAAAATAAAGAAGAATCATTTGTAGAAAATAGATATTCTTTTGTTTATCTTTCAGAGAAATCTAGAGAATCTATCATAAAAGTATTTCAAGCTTTTTTTGAAACTAATCTTTTTAGTTTCGTTGATGGAGTTGCTTTTTATAGAGAAGGGAAAAAGGGAAAACAAAATGCTGCAATTATTGAATTTTTACAAAAACATAGAGTTCCTTTTAACGAATCAGAGTTTGAAAGGTATAAAAAACAATATTATCGAAGTAAAAAAGCTTGCGAACCCCCATTAAATAAGCTATTAAAAAATTTAGGATAAAACTGTCCCTGATTTTTTTAAAAATTGAAATAAAAAAATCAAAAAAAATACTTTTTCTTTTCATTCATAAATTCCCAATACAAGCCCTTAGAAATAAGGGCTTTTTTTATTGTCCTTTTCTCAATCTTCTATTAAGATTAAAATTGTATAAAACAAACTTATACATGAAAAGTAAATCGTCATTAGAACTATTTTCTTCGCTTTGGGCAATTTCTCCTAGTTCACTTTATGAGTACAAACCACTTTTTGCAAAAATACTTTCTGGAAGAGCTGATTCTGAAGGAAGAGAATTAGAAGCTAATATAAATTACCTAGTTGATGAAAATGGAGATAAGATTGAAAACAGATCAAATGATATTCCTCCAGGAACAGTTGGAGTAGTAAATCTAATTGGACCAATGATTAAATATGGTAATTGGTATTTATGGGGAGCTGATGAACTTGTTGAAATGTTAGAAGCTCTTGATAAACATCCAAATGTAGTTGGAACAATTTTAAGAATCGATTCTGGAGGAGGAGCAGTTAAAGCGGTTCCAGTATTCGCCAATTTTTTAAAAAGAAAGAAAAAACCAGTTGTTGCACTTTGTGATATTTGTGCTTCTGCTGCAATTTGGGTTAAAAGCTATTGTGATTATTCATTTGCTGAAAATAATATTTCAGCAATGTTTGGATCTATTGGAGTATTAGCTCATTTATTTTCTTATAAAAAATTCTATGAAGATTTAGGAATAGAAGAACATATAATTGTTTCTGATTATTCTGAAGATAAAAACAAAGCTTTCACTCTTGCCGAAAAAGGAAAGTATAAGTTGATAAAAGAAGAATATTTAAATCCTACTGCAAAACAATTTCAAGAAACAATCAAAGTAAAACATCCAAAATTAAAACAAGATGTTCCAGGGATATTGAAAGGTAAAATGTTCTATGCTGAACAAGCATTAGAATATGGACTAATCAATGAAATAGGAACTTTTGAAAAGGCAGTTCAAAAAGTTCATGAACTAGCTAATATAAACTCATTTTTAAACTCGTAAAATCAGATAAATAATGCCAATTAATTTTAAAATAATCGAAGCTTTAATCTTAACAAAATTAAACTTAAAAGCTTTTGCAGATGGAAAACTAGAGTTTACATCAGAACAAAAAGAAAAATTGAAAGCAACTTTTGGAGATAAAACAGAAGAATTAACTGCAAAGTTTTCAAAAGAATATAATGCAAAATTAGAAGCTGGATTAAATTCAAAGGAATTAGATCAAACTATTAATGCTTTTTTAGAGGAAAATAGCAATTCTGAAGCTAACACGGAAGATGGTGAAGGTAATGAGGAAGAAGAATCAATTTTACAAAAAGCACAAAAGGTAATAGAAATTGGAGCTTCAAAAGATAAACAAATAAAGCAATTACAAGCTGATTTATTAAAATTGGCAAACGAACCTGAACCAGAAACCTCTATTGAAACCGTTAAACTAGATAATATGAAACAAATTGGTCATTCAGAAACACATTTGTTCTCAAGTAATGAAAAATTCAATGCTATTGAAGGTAGATCCTGGAATAAAAATTTTAAAGATATAACTTCTAAAGAATCAACATTAGATACAGTTGCTTTGACTGAATGGAATACGATTAATATTGAGAAGATTAATAGCGATATTCAAGATTATGCTGCAAAATTTTCTCCCAATATTGAGACATTATTAAGAGATAGTTATGGTATTCCTGCACATTGGAAATTAGTTTCTGGAGTTTCTGATAAATATATCATGGCTAAGTTAGTTTCTGGAGAAATAACACAAGCAAGAAAAAAAGATTGGTTACCAAAAAATAAAAGTCGATTCGTTCCACAAATTGGAAAAGTTTATGATGTTCAAATTGATATTGAATATGAAGGATATGAATTACAAAAATTAGAAAAAACTTGGTTACAATCTCAGTTTGATTTAAATGGTTCAGATCCTTATAAATTATCTTTTGTTCAATATTTAGTTGAAAATTTGATTAAACATGCAAGAAAAGAAGATAAAATTGTTCTTGTAAAAGGAGTATATAATCCTTCAGAAGATTCAAATACTCCAGCTAGCTATTTAAATCGAATGACTGGTTTATTAAAATTGATTTCTCTAAATAGAAATCAAACTTATGTTCCATTTAAACTTGGTAAGCCAACTAAACAAAACATTTTCGAATATGTAAAGAAAATGTGTGATTCTTTACCTTATGATATTAAAACTTTACCAGAACTAAGATTTGGAATTTCTCCTTCTTGGTTAAGAGCATATAAAGAAGGATGGGAATTTGCTAAGGGAGTAAATACAGATTATAAAGGAACAATGGATTCTGTAGATGGATATCCAAATGTTAAATTTGATAGCCTTGTTCAACTTGAAGGATCTGATTTATTTTACATTACACTTCCAGATAATATCACTGTTATGGTTGATAAAGTTGGAGAAGAGAATAATTTCAGTATGATCAAGAAAATTAGAGGTATTCAAATAGCTTGTGATTATAAACTTGGAATCATGATTGAGTGTTTTGGAGCGGATATTAAAGCAAGTAAAATGGTTTCATTTGAAAACCAATTATTCTTCAGTAATGATGTTGAAATTTGTAATGATGTTTATGTTCCAGCAGATGCAAATACAACAACTTTAACTGCAAAATATCATAATGCAATTATTGTTGGAAAAGGAAATACTTCTCCTAAAGAAGTCACAGATATTATTGATGTTACTCCAGGAGAATTAATTTACTTAAAAGGAGATAATGAAGAGAATCCTTCTACAATTAAAAATAATGATAAAATTATTTTATCAGGTGGAGATTGTGTTTTAAAACCAAATATTGAATTAGTTCTTTTAGTTAGATCAGATTCTAAATTACTTGAAATTAAAAGAGTTGATTTAGCAAAAGAATATGATGGAGTAAAATTAAATTCAGATGTTACTGAATTAGATGCTGCTGAAGGAATGGAGTTTGTTACTTCAGAAAATACTTCACAAGTTGAGATTTCAGATATTTTAAATGCTATTCCTGGAGAAACTTATCGAATTACAGGAGGTTCGGATACGAATCCTTCAATTCTTAAAAAATCAAACTCTAAATTTTCTTTAGCTTCAGATATCACTTTAACAACTGGTAAATTCATTGAATTAACTTTTACAGGTCAAAAATTCATTGAAGGAAAACGAGGATAGTATTTAATCAAAAGAAGCTATTTGTTTAGCTTCTTTTTTTGCTTTAATCTATAAAAATATACTTATGTCATTTGTAAAAAAAAATGTTTTAAAAACTAATAAAGCTGCTGGAGTAGCTGAATCAAAAGATCCTAATATCATAATTGTTTATACTAAGGATATTCTAACTTTTCCTGATAGAGATTCTGGGAAAGTTAAAATGATTTCTGATATTGTTTTAAAAGAAGGAGCTTATTCAATTAAAATTTATGCAACACCTTCTTCTATTAAACCAACTAAAACGTCTGATGGTGAAGAAGATTCAAAAGGATTTATGCATGGAACTGAATTTGCACATCCTGGAGATTCTCTTGAAATAAATGAAGCTATTGCTGATTTGACGAATGAGAATGTGATTATTCTTCAAAGAACAGGATGTACAAATAACTTTTACTATAAAGTTTATGGAACTCCATGTGCGCCTTTACAGCTTAAATTAGAAGGTCAAAATGATTTTGAAGCAACTAAAAATATTTTCAAATTTGAAGCTACTGTTAAAAATAAATATTTACCAGGATTTTATTTTGGAAGTGTAACATTCGATGAACCAATGGGTGTTATCGTGGATGGAGATACGGAAATTAATTTTACTGGTTCTGGAGAATATAGAATTATTGCTGATGGTTTAGAGGTTAGTGGTATTAATGGAGGTAATCACGGAGATGTGATTTCAATTGTAGGTTATGGAAATAATGTTGATGTTCCATTTTTAGATCCAAAGCCAACAATATTTCTGAAAGATGGTGCTGATTGGTATGGAAATCAAGGAGAAATATTAACCTTAAAAGCATTTAAGAATTCTGAAGATGGAGATCTAATTTGGATCGAGCAATCAAGAACATAATTATCTTTCATATTTTATTATTAAAAGCTTTTACTTTAATTGGTAAAAGCTTTTTTATGTCCTTTTTTCAAGGGATTACATAATATAAATTGCAATAATTGATTGTTAAACTGACTTTATATTATGGACATATTAGAATATTTTAAAAGTGATCGTTCTTTTCAAAAAGGAAAAGAATTATATAATAAGCATCCTAAAAAATCGCTTGCTTTCTCAAGGATTCTAACAAGGTTAAATGATACTGAAGAAAATAGATCTAAACTATGTTATGAGCTTTCGAAGTTATATGGAATTACTGAGAGAAAGATGAATATTATCTTGAGAAAACCAATTGAGAAAAAAGTTTGTCCAACAATTGAAAAGGTAAAGAATACAAATAAAACTCCTGAGAATATTACAACAAAAACTGATAATTCTAAGCAGGAAAATCAATCTAAAACAATTCGTGAACAATTCCCTTTTTTAACTTCTGAAAATTGTCCAGACGTTGCAAAAATTCTAGTTGCAGATTTAATAACTGCATATGCTGCTTACAAAAAAGCACATGATCAACTTTTTGAAGGTTTAAAAGAAGATGAATTGTTTGATGCTGCTGCGGATGTAATTGAGCCTTATATTAAAAATAAACAGATTTTTAAAGAATTAGAATCTTATCAGAAAACTGGGAAATGGCTTGGTAAATATCCTAAGTTGGAAAAAGAGATTCTTATTCAAGAATTAAAACAATCATCCGCAGATGATTTGGCTAAAGAAAAAGAGAATACGGAAAGGAATATTAGAAGAAATGACGAGAAACTTAAAAAGGCTGACAAGAGTAAAAAAGAAAAATATGCTAAAAAAGTAATTTATTATAAAGAAAAACTTGTTTTAATAGAAGCAGAATTAAAATCTAGATAATACTCTTTTGTAAGCTAAATAGTAACCAAAGCAAGCCGAACCGCTTGCTTTTTTAAATTCAAATTGTATGGAACTTTTAAAATTCAACTTCACAGATTTTCATTATTCACAGATTGAAGAATTAGCAGCTAAAAATTATACTCCATATCAAATTGCTATAACATTAGAAGTTTCTTCAGAACTTTTAAAAAATGCTTTGTTAGATGAAAATTCAAGAGTGTTTTTGGCTTATCAAAAAGGAAGATTAAAACATCAAACTCAACTTGAAGATGCTATGAAGATTTCTGCAATTATGGGAGATGGTAGAATGATTGATTTATTACAAAAAAGAAAAGAAACTACAGACTTTGAGAATTTAAAAAATGAATATTTAGACTTATGAGAAAGAAAAAAAATTATGAAAGCGAATTAGAAGGAATACATTATGAAATTCTTACTGAATGGGTGGCTAATGGAAAAAATGATGTATTAGATGAAGAAATGACTTTGTATCTGGAGCAAATAGATCTTGTTCGAGATTTATATTATAAATGGAAAGTAAAAAAACAAATTGTAAAAATATTATTACAGAAATATCCAGATCTTTCAAAAGCTGCTGCTGAAACTCGATACCATGATTCAATGAACTTCTTTTATTCAGATAGACAAACGAAAAAAGAAGCTTATAGAGCTATGTTAGCTGAAAAAATAGAAACTTTAGCCAATCTAGCTGCAACAACTGCAAGAGATGAGAAAGGGATTATTACAGCTGGAAAATTACTGAAAATGGCTTATGAAGTTTCTGGAGCTGGAGAAAAAGAACCAGAAAAGCTTCCAGAACATTTACTAATTCCGAAAACTCCAATTTATACTATTAATGCAGATCATATTGAAGATTTAGAACGAGTAGATAGAAATATGCTTGCAGCTCAAATTGATAGTATGGATATTACAGAAAAGCAAAAAGATAAACTGAAATCTGAAGCACAAGTTGAACCTTTTAAAATGTTTAATGAAGAAGATGACTAAAAGGAAAAAAATCAACTTAAAAGATGAAAATTTGGATATAAGATATTCAAATATTGTTTCTACAATTATTCAACTTGTAAAACCAAAAAATCTTGCAGTTATTGGTGGAAGAGGAACTTCAAAAACTACAGACATTCAAGCAACAAGAACAATGGATATTTCCCATGAAATGCCAGGTTGTTATATTGCTCTTTCTTCAGATACTTATATGAATGCTTTGAAAAATGTTGTTCCAGCTCTTTTAGAAGGTTTTCAAAGACATGGATGGATTGAAGATATTCATTATGTTGTTGGAAAAAGACCTCCAACACATTTTAAAAAACCATATAAAAAACCTGAGCTTTGGAAACACACAATTACGATTCACACAGGAACACATATAAAATTGATTTCTATGGATCGTCCTAGTACTGGAGCTGGAGATTCGTATCAACATATTATTGGAGATGAAACAAAATTTCAATCTGAAAAGAAAATTGGAAAACTTACTCCAGCTGTAAGAGGTGAAGCAATTCGTTTTTCAAAATCTCCATATTATCGAGGACGTACTTGGACAACGGACATGCCGAACAAAAATCATAATGAACATGATTGGATTTTAAGATTAAAAAAGAATATGAATAAAGAGCAGATTAAATTAATTTTTCAAGTTGCTCTTGTTTTGAATGAATTAAGGATTGAATTATATCATGCTGAGAAAGCAAAAGATGAAAAGAAAATAATAAACATTAATAGAAATATTGAGCGTTGGACAAAGAGATATGATAAAGTAAGAAAAGATTCTACTTTATACTTTCAAGTTTCTTCTTATGTAAATGCTGATATTTTAACTCCAGGTTTCTTTGATGATTTATTGAAAGAAATGGATTTTACAGATGTAAAAACTTCTATTTTATCAATTGAGCCAAAGCTTGAAAAAGGTCAAAAATTTTACCCAAATCTTACTACTGCAAATTTTTATTCAGATTCATATAATTATAATTATTATGATCAATTTGAATTGACTAATGAAGGAGTTTCAGAAAGTTGTTTAGGATTAAAATATTTGAAATTAGATGAACCAATTGAAGCTGGATTAGATACAGGAAATATGTGTTCTATGGCAATTGGTCAACCTTTTGGATCTGAATACAGAATTATTAAAAATTTATATACAATCCCTCCAGATTTCTTACCAGAACTAGCAAAACAATTCAGAAACTTTTTTAAAGAACATCAAAGAAAAGAATTGATTCTTTTTCATGATAGAGCTGCAAATGCTTATGAAGCTGTAAGGGAAGATCATGCTTCAAAATTCAAAAAAGCAATCGAATACGATGAAGACAGAAATCCTACTGGTTGGACTTGTACATTAATGAATCGAGGACAATCAACAATAACACAACAAAAAGAATATGAATTATTATTAGCAATGTGTATTGGATCTCATAGCTTACCAAAACTTTTAATCGATAAAAATGAAGCTCCAGAAGCAAAATCTTCCATGGAGTTAACTAAAATAATTGTCCGTGAAGATAAAAATGGAAAGAAAACAATTCATAAACAAAAATCATCTGAGAAATTAGCTTTTCATCTTCTTCCTAAAAATTCTACAAATATGAGTGATGCAGTAAAGTATTTACTTTGTCGTCCTGAATTTTTTGCAAAATTAAATGGTGAAAGTTCTTATGTTTCTTCAGATCCAAAAATTTACTAAAACTACTTTTCGGTCAACTTTTAATTGAAAAAGGTCAACATTTGACCTTTTTTTCATTTTATAAAATTATAAACCTGCATAAACACTAAGTTTTCACTCGAAAAAAATATTTGAAAAAAGTTTTTCAAACGATTCTGACCGCCCCGCTCAGAGTTGTGTTTGTCTGGACACTTATATATTATTATTTAGAGATATGATTTATTAGTGTTTATGCGCTATGAAGCAAAAAAGAGCATTTCAAGAGTAGTTTTTCAAAATTTCCAACATTTTTCTTTTTTGGGTCGACTTTGTCCTTTTCTCAATCTTCTATTAAGATTAAAATTGTGTATGGACAATTCTAAATCAATACACATAAAAGAAGCATTTAAGAAGATGCGAGAACTAACAGAAGCTGGACAAACTTTTAGTTTTTCATTTCACTCTTGCAATTTGTCGGACAAAAAATCTCGTGGAAAAATCTTTGTACAAAAGGCAAAGATTAGAAAGCAAAATGCTGATATGATGTTTCAATACTTTGATGAAGTACAGCAAAAATCAAAGCAATGTTATGTGTGTTTATTAATGACTTTTAATAATCAAAAAATTGAACTTTAATGTATATACACGAACATTTAGATAATGATATTGATGTAGTTCTTAATGAAAAGAACTTATATACTTTCCAGATAGATGGAAGATCTAATGGAGGAGGATCTAATACATCAGATTCTTCAGTTCATAATTTTTCAGATTGGACCAGGACAAAATTAAAAGCTGGGAATTTTGAAGTTATTCCATACGGAAAAGATAATAAGTTAGACAAACAACTTCAGGATACAATCTTTCCAAATCATCTTGCACCGAGAATTCTTACTAAGAAAGCTTTTCTATTATGGGGAACAGGACCAACATTATATAAATTAACTCCAGAAGGAAAGAATATTGTTCGTGAATATGTTGAAGATTCTAAAATAGAAGAATGGTTGTATTCATTTGATATTGAAAAAACTTTACTGAATTCAATAACAGATTATTATTATACTGAAAGTTGTTTCCAAAAAATTATTAGGAAAAAAGGAAGCAGATTAGGATTAAACACTCTCCCAGAGATAGAACATATTTCTTTTAAAAAATGTCGTTTGGCTTATCGAAAATCAGATAAAAGAAAAAAAGCAACTCATGTTGTAGTTGGTGATTGGGAAAATGGAAATTCTAATGATTTTAAAGTTTATCCATTGTTTGATCCTTTTTCTCCAGATAAATATCCAATATCAATTGCATATAATTTTCAATCAACTTTTGGAATGGATGATTATGCAATGCCTGATTTATACGGTTCTTTAGCTTCAATTAAAAGATCTACTTCAATTCCTTATATCATTGAAGCTTACACAAAGAATTCAATTAATATTAAATATCATATTACTTCTCCAGCTCGCTTTTGGGAAAAGAAAAGAGATCAATTGAAAAAGTTCTATGAAGCTAAAAAGCAAGTTTATAAAGAAAAATATTTAGATGAATTAAAATCTAAAATATTAAAAACAATTACAGATTTATTAAGTGATGTTGATAATGTTGGTAAAATCTGGCACAGTGAATTAATCATTGAAACGCTAGGTGGAAAGCAAATTGAGCATGGTTGGAAAATCACGCCAATTGACCAGAAAATTAAAGAATTTGTGGATGCACAATTAAAAATCGGTACTCATTTCGATTTTAATACTGTTGCTGGACTTGGTTTGCATTCAGCTTTAGCAAATGTTGGAGCAGATGGAAAATCTGATTCTGGAAGCGAACAACTTTATGCTTTAAAAAATCACCTTTTAACAGAAACTAATATTCCAGAAATGATTGTTTGTAAAACGATCAATCAATTAATCAAATACTTTTTTAAGACAAAAATAAAACTCGGATTCTACCAAAGTTTGCCTGAGCGTGAAGAAGATTTATCAAGTGAAAACCGAATAAAAAATAATTAGTATGGAATTGATTTTTAATAAAGATGGAAAAGGATCAAAAGAACTAAAAGAACATTTAGGATTTCTTGATGCAGATTTTAAATATAAAAATATCAAAACAGATATTGAACACGCAACTTTAGATTTGATTAATCTAATTGGAGAAGAAACATATTTAGAGATTCTGAAAATTTACAAAAAGGAAGAATTAACTGAAGAAGAGCAAACTTTAATTCGTTATACACAGCTTCCAATTGCTCAATTTGCACATTTGGCTTTTTGTGCAAATTATGATTTGAACCATAGCAACAACGGAAGAAAAATTGAATTAGGAGCAGATGAGAAAATTCCTTTTGCTCATCAAATTGAAGCAGATAATATTGCTTCACGAAAAAGAGGATATAAAGCTTTGGACATTCTTTTAGATTATCTGGAGAAAATTCAATTTAATTCCTGGATAAATTCAGAAATATTCAAAGAAGCAAAAAATCACTTTATTTCTTCAACAAAAGAGTTTAAAAAAGTATTTAAAAACTTTGACTCAAGACAACTTTTTGTTCGACTTCAATCTGCAATTCATGATATTGAAATGGATGAAATTATTCCAGTGATTGGACATGAGAATTTCAATACTTTACTTCAGAAAAAGAATGAAAACGATTTAAATACTCAAGAAAAACAATTGGTGAATTTTATTCAAAAAGCAATTGCATTTTTCTCTTTACATGAAGCATACAAAACACTTCCAGTTGAAATGTTTCCAGGAACAATTTATAATGAAAAAGGAGTAATGAGTTCTCAAGCTCGTTTGGAAGTTCAAGACTATTTCAAATTAAAAGCAAGCAGTTTTTTAGAGAAAATCATGAAGTTAAACATTCAAAAAATGGAAGAAGATCTTTTAATAAATACGGAAGAAGATATTATAGATCCAATGAATATGGATTTAATGGATAACGGAAAATCAATCAATTTATAAATAGTAATTATGAAAATTATAAACTACTTCAAACAACTTTATAAAAAGTGGAAAGCAAAAAGAATTGAAAGAAGAAATGAAGAGTTTTTTGCTAAAATTATTCATGAACAAGAAGAAAAAGGAATTCAGAAAATCATTAAAAAAAAAGAAATAATTGATTTTGCTAATAAACAGCAAAGAGGAAAAAAGAAAAGTAATTTTCAATTAATGGAACTTTTAAAAAGAAAGTTTGATTTTAAGAAAATGAAAGAAGATCATGGAATTGTAATTGAAGAAAAAGACACTCAAACATTGCAGCTTAAATGATACCAATAGCACTTCCAGAGAAAAATATTCAATTAGAATTTCCAGAAGAAATTTCAGAATTGACAAATGATCAGTTTCAGTTTTTGTGTAAATGCATTTGTCAATTTATATCTGGAGAACTTTCTTTTTTTGATTTAAAAATTCATGTTTTATATAAGTTTTTAAACATAAAAAGAAGTACAAAAAAACTTTCTGAAGAAGAATATTTAAATAGAAATTCGAATGTGCTGCACCTTTCCGATTTGGTCGAAAATTTCTTTAATACTACTCATGCTGAAGGAAAAGAACGAAAGCAAATAAAGCTTGATTGTACCGAAAATAAAATTCCATTTCTTAAAGTTGGTTTTCAAAAATATATAGGTCCAAAGGATTTGTTTTTAAATATCACTTTTGGAGAATTTATTGAAGCGCAAACACATTTTCAGAATTATATTAAAACTAATTCTGAAGAAGATCTAAACTTATTAGCTGCTACTCTTTATCGAGAATCAAAACCAAAAACTAGAAAGAATAAAATTGAAAATTATCAAGGTGATAAAAGAATAAAATTTCATGTTGCTTCGGTTGAAACCAGGGCAAAGAAATTTAAGAAAGTTCCAATTCATTTGAAGTTCGGAATTTTCATCTATTTCGCTTCTTGTTTAGAATTCATTGCAACTGAAGTAATTGAAGTTTCTGGAAATCCGATTAACCTTTCTCCACTTTTTCAAAAATCAGAATCAAATAATGAATCAATAGGTTTAGTTTCTGTCCTTTTCTCTTTGTCGGAATCTGGCGTATTTGGTGATAAAGAAAAAACCGAAGAAGAATTGTATTGGACAATTCTTTTAAAGTTATACGATAATCATTTGAATATTAAAAACATCGAGCGAAATGCTAAAACTAAGTGAGATTAAAGAATACGTTGGAGAATTTGCTGCGCTAATATCTAATTCTACAAAAGTAATTCATGTGGTGGATGATAAAGATTTTGCAAATCATACTAAAGATATCTCTGATGAAGATCATGAATTTATCCTGGTAAATGTTATTCCAGATTTTCATGCTATTTCAAATGATATTGATTCTATGCGTTTAATGCCAAGAATACAGTTTTATATTGTTCAGAAAACAAGTTCTAAAGCTGGAAATGAAAAAGAAATGGAAATTCTGGAGCAAACACAAAATGCTGTTGAAAAAATAGTAAATCAAATGATGGCAGATATTGAAAAAGGAAATACTTGTTCTTTCAAAGTTGCTCTTTCTACAATAAATACAGAACCAGTGAAAAATTATCATCAAACTACTGGTTGGGTTTTAAGCTTCGAATTAATCTAAACATTCATAAAATGAAAAAACTTCAATACTTAATAATTCATTGTACCGCTACGCCAGAAAATAGAAAAGTTTCTAGTAATGATATTCGAAATTGGCATTTGAAAGGGAGAGGATGGAAAAGAGTTGGTTATTCTGATATGATCCATTTAGATGGGAAAATTGAAAATCTTCATCCTTGGGATTCTGATGGAATAAAAGAAGGTTGGGAAATTACAAATGGAGCAAAAGGATATAATTCAATTTCTCATCATGTAGTTTATGTTGGTGGTTGTGATTCTAAAATGAAACCAAAAGATACTCGAACACCTGAACAGAAATTATCTCTACAACAATATGTGGAAGATATTATTGCACTTTTCCCTGATATAAAAGTTATTGGACATAATCAGGTAGCAAATAAAGCTTGTCCAAGTTTTAATGTTCCAAAGTGGTTGGAATCAATTTGTATTAATGAAAAAAACATCGGATATGAAATCTAAATTTATCTTCTTTTCCATTTTGCTTCTTTTGTGTAGTTGTGTTACAACCAAAAAAGCAACTACAGAAATTCAAAATAAACGAAAATTAAAAGAGGTTTTACAAGTAAAACAAACCGAAATTTCAAAAGCAATATTTGATACTATTTCATTTGAAATTCCAGTTGAATTAGCTGCAACCATACAAGATTTTTCTTCTGAAAAAAAGTCTGGAGAAAACCAGGTTAAAATTCTTAAAAAAGGAAATAAAGTTATCTTTCAAACCAAAGTTGCAGAAACCAAAGTTGAAAAAGATTCTATTTATAAACACAAAGAAATAAACCAGGAAACTTTTAAGGAGAAAGAAATAAAGAAAACCTTTCCCTATTGGGTTTTATGGTTGTTCATTTTATTTGTTTGTTTAATTGTAAGTTTATTTGTTAAAAATAAATTTTAAATTAAATATTTTATGTTAATAAATTATATTTTTACAAAACTCTTTCAATTTGAAAGAGTTTTACATTTAAACTAAATTTAATTTAAAAAATAAAAATGGAAAAGGTATATAAAGACCGAATTCGTATTTTTCTAATTATTTATTTTTTTGGAGAACCTATAAATAATAATCCCAAATTCACTCGTTTATTAAAAAGTGAAGTGAAAATTCAAAAAATACATTTTTTAATTAGAAATCCAGATTACCTAGCTTACGAACTACTTAAGATTTCTGAAAAAAAACCAAATGAAAGAGATAATATAAAATTGATTGTTGATAATATATTCAAAAATAAAGAGCCTAAATTAAAAAAGGATGAAATGGAAAAATATTTTTTTGGAGCATATGAATCAATTGATGAAATTATTTCATTTCTAACTAGTTTAGATTTAATAAAATTTGAATCTAAAAGAAGTTCTTCAATGAAGAAAATAGAAAAAGAATATTACATAACTAAAAAAGGTGAGAGCTTCTTTCAAAATAAAAAAAATGAAAAAAATACACATGCTAATTGGTATTTTGAACGTTGTGATTTGATTAAGAGGTATTTTGGAATTTACTCTGGAAGTGAGCTAAAAGATTTACAATATAGCATAGAAGAATATAAAGAAACTAAGTATAATGATTTTATAAGAGAGATAACTTCAAATGTTAAACTTAAATATAAAAAATTATATAAAAAAGAACTAATATGAATTTCAATTATAATAATTTTAAAGATAAATTCTATAAAAAATATTCTAATCATTTACCAATTGATGAAATTGACAAATTATTAGGTGAAAAAGAAGATTATGAATATGATAGTTCTACCTCATCGGGCAAAAGATTAAAAATAGATACAATTCATCTTTATGGATTAAAAATTAATACTCTTAAAGAACAAAATATTGATAATACAGAAATAAATTTTACCCATGAATATAATAATGGAATAAATATTTTTATTGCAGATAATTTAAGAGGTAAATCTTCTGTTTTAAAATTTATAAAATTTGCATTAACAGGAAGTAATAGTTCATTAAAAGCAGATGTGAAAAAATGGGTTAATCAAGTTTTTTTAAATTTTAGAATTAATGAAAAGAAATACACTATTTTTTTAGATCTTTCAAAAAAATCTCTAAGAGCAAAACTTTTTTTTGGTACCGCAAAAAATCTAAAAGAATTTGAGGATTATAACCAAAAAGAAATATTCATAATTGACTCAACAAGTGTTTCTGATTATACTAATAAAATAGAAAACTTTTTTTTTAAAGAATTTTCCTATTATAGTTTAAATTGGACACAGAAAAATTCAAATAAAGATCAAACGGGCTTAAAAGAATCAAGAGCAAGTTGGAAAACATACTTTAAATCGATATTTCTAGAGTCTAAAGATAGTAGTGAATTAGTTTATGGTAACCAACCAAATAAAATGTTTCAAAACCTTTTGGGGTTAGATTTTACTTATCCAATAAATCAATTATCACTTAAAAGAGATTTTATGAAATCTAATCGAGCTGAATTAAACAACGCTATATTTAAAAATAAGATGAATGTAGAGAGGAAAAAAGAGGAGATTAGAAAGAATTTAGATATTTTAAATAATAGACTACAAGAAATTGATAATTTATTAGAATCTGATATAAATTTAAATGATTTATTAGTAAAGAAAAAAATATTACTTAAAGAATATGAAGAGGTAAGTTCATTAAAAAATCAAAAAATTAATTTGAATAATAAATTAAGATCAATTAGAAATACTAAAGATTCTTTAATTATTGATAAAGATGAATACCAAACTAAACTTAATAAGACTAAAAAAAGTATAGCAGACTTAAAGGAATATAATGAATATAATGTGTTTTTTGCAAATTTGGATATAGTAAAGTGCCCTAAATGTGAAAAAGAAATTACAGAAGAAAAGAAAAAAGAAGCTTTAGAAAAAGAATGTTGTTCATTATGCAATGAGAGTATTGATAAAACTCCAATAAATATTTTAGAAAGAAAAGAAAGTTATGAATCAAAAATAAAACGCTTAGAAGAAAATTTAATTAGTGATCAAAAAAGAATAGATGAAGCACTTAATGAAATTGACAAAAATGATTTAAATTATAACAATGTTTATAATGAAATAATTTTAATAGAAGGGAAAATTAGAAAAATATTACCTATTGATAAAATAGTTTTAAAAATTAATGAAATAATTCAATCAGAAAAAAAATTAATTCAATTAGAAAATGGTACAATTAGAAAAGAAAAAGATTCTCTTTTAGAAAAAAAAGGAGAACTTAATAACAAGCTAAATAATTTAGCAAATAATGATGTTAATATAGAAGAAGAAAATTATGATATCAAAATTTCTTTATTGGAAGATGCAATTATAAAGTTAACAGATTTAAGATATGAGAAATCTTCTAAAATTTTAACAGAACTTTCAGGTTTAATGCTACAAGAATTAAAAATGTTTGGATTAAATTCTATTTCTGAAATTAAAATAGATAAAAAATTAAATATTAATTTTATACAGTCAGACGAAATAATTCAATTTAGTAATATTGCTGAAGGTGAACAATTAAGAGTTAAATTAGCTTTTTACTTATCATTAATACAATTGGATATTCAATACAATTTTGGTAAGCATGTTAAATTTTTAGTTATTGATAGTCCAAGTAAAGAAGAAGGTGATTCTAGTTATTTAACAGGACTTATTAATAAATTAAAAGATATTAATGATAAGCATGGTGATGAACTTCAAATTTTAATTGGAACTGCTGAAAGAAGTTTTGAAGGTGTTGTTAAAAATGAAAAAATATTCCCTGAGAATGAATTTGTATTTTAATTATGAATAATATTATTCTTAAAAATGAATTTAAAAAATTTAATTCCTTTCAAAAACATAATTTTTTTGAAAGGAAGATTTTTATTGCAGAAATCAACAATTTAGATGAAAATAAAATACATAAATTTCTTAAACAA
Source organism: Aureivirga marina (assembly GCF_015767265.1). Lineage (GTDB taxonomy): Bacteria > Bacteroidota > Bacteroidia > Flavobacteriales > Flavobacteriaceae > Aureivirga > Aureivirga marina. The sequence goes on along the minus strand of NZ_JADPIB010000001.1, from coordinate 52,101 downwards.
ATAATATTTGATGAAAGTGAAGAAAAATATATTAGAGAATTAGCATTAGAGAGTTATATTGAATTAGTTTTTAATCAAATAATTAGTAAAAGAAGAGCTTTAAGCTTATTAATAGATGACTGGTATGATATAGAAGCTGAAATTGATAAAGAAAAAAACACTTTTTTAAATTTAAAAAGATTAAGAAAATTATTTTTATTTTATTCTTCAGAAAAGAAAGATATTGAAGAGATTTTTTTAAAAAATTCAAATTCAGATAACTTAGAAATCTCAACATTATCAAATGAAAAATTAGGTTTAATTAAAATTCAAAAAGCAATTTTAGCTAAAGAAAAAAATGAAGCTATATCATATTTTGAGGAAAGTTGCTCATGTTTTCGAAAATCTATGATGGAAATAGAAAATCAAGTTAATCATGAATTTTATTTAGATTTTTCATTATTAAACCTAAATTTTTTAAAAAATAATTTTGAAGACTCTAATCAAAAACTTATAAATAATTTATCTAAAAAATTATTTACTAAACAACTTTATAATTTAAATATAACTGAAGATCAAGATACAAATATCCAATTCTATTTCTTTAAAATGGTAGATTCTGTTCAGGATATATTAAATGAGAAACCAAATCACTGGTTAGATTTTGAACAGAAATTTAATGAAATGTATATAAATTTCTGTAATATTCAATACAATGAAATTGAACATAAAATTTATAATATCGATACTTTTAATAATTTTGAAAGTTATAATAAGAAATTTATGTTGAATGATTATTTTAATTGTAATTTTCAGTATGAAAAGAAAAAGATTGAAATACTTTTAAATTGTGAAAAAGAAAAAAATATAGATAAAAATCAGATTGAATTTTTAGAATATGTAAATAATCTTTTGGGTGATAATTCTCAAAAAAAAAACTTCAGATAGAATTTATACTAGATGGTTTAGTAAAAGTTAATCCAAATATTAATTTAGAATTTCTTCAGAATGACATAAAAGATATTGATTTATCCAATCCAATAGATGTCTTTAATTTGATAATTAATTACTTAAATAAAAGCGATTTACTTACAGTTATTGTTTTAGCTTGTTTTAGACTACAATCTAATTTTGTATATATAGGAGAAAAAACTCATGAAAATGATATTTCAAAATCTGAAGATTCAAGAAACACTTATATTGCAGATGGAATTAGTTCCACACAAAAATTTATAGCCAAAGACCAAACAAGAATGGGAACATCACATGGTGGAAAAAATAGTGGTGAAATAGATATTTACATTTATGATAGATTTGATAAACCTTTATCAATAATAGAAGCTCTAAATTTAACATCTTTGAATAAAAACTATATTAAACTTCATATAGATAAACTTTTTGTTTATGATACAGTTGGACTCAATGAAAATTATATATTGATTTATTATTCAGGAAAACAATTTGAAACATTTTCTGTAAAATATTACACATATATTAATAATTTTGATTTTAAATACAAAAAGTCAAAACTTGAAAAAATAGAAAAATTCAATTTTGCTGATATTTTAATTTACAAAACATTTCATAATAGAAACCAGAAAGAAGTGTATTTATATCATATTTTAGTTAATATGAATAATCAATAGAAAAAAATCCCACCAAATTTTGCGCAACTGGTGGGATAACTTTTTAAAGTAAAAAGTTTCTTAGATTTTATATGAAAAAAAATAATTATTAATTTAATTTCACAACTTCAAAATTAAATTGGTAATTATTAAAATTATTAATCGCTTCTAAACTTAATACTGAAAATACATCATCTTCTTCTTTGAAAAATCGACCTGCATCAAGTAAAGTATTTGCTATAATATAATTCGGATTTTCCAATTTTAAATATTCTTTTCTTATTTTTATTTTATCACCTTCAATTAATACAATATTTGGATGATTTAAACTATATTTTTTTAAAAATTGGATATAATTTTTTATTTGTTCAAAACAATCATTAAATAATTTTAAGTATATAAATATCGAAAATTCATTATGAATTAATAAATATTCTTTATCTGTATCATCTACTAATTTTGCATCTAAATATATATTTGCACAATCTTTTATTTTTTTAGATTCGATTTTCAATACATCTCTAAAAGTTATATTTTTAAAAGATGATAAATATTCTTCTTTGTCCTTATCATCTAAAAAGATATTGTTCTCTTTAATTTTTGAATAAAAGCTTATTTCATTTAATGGTTGATTTATTAATGATTGATAAACAAAAAGCCTTTTTGTGAATTTTTCTTGAGTCATTATATTTTTTTATATTTTATATATGCAAGATAATTATTTTAAGATGCAAAACTTTCATACAAACAAAAAACCTCCAACTAGCCTGGAGGTTTTTTTCAGTAAAAATTCTATGTCTATAATTTAAATACTGTTCGAGTTTTATTGTGTTACGTTCATGCTAAAAAAGAATCAAAACTTTTTCATTAATTCTTTTAAATCCTCTTCACTCTTAATTACATATTCAACACCATCATATGAAATAACACCAAAAGGTCTTTTTTCTTCTTCTATTTCTTGTTCAAATAAATCAACTAGATTAATATTCAATGCATCTGCAATATTCTCTAGCGTTTCTAATTTAGGACTATTCTTTTTATTTACAATATTACTAATGGTTGCTCTAGTAATACTATTACCCTTTAATTCCATCAATTCCATTAATTTTTCAAATGAAACTTTCTTTTCTTTTAAAACTTCTCTTAACCTTAATTTTGTCATTTTTCAAGTTCAATGGAAAATATTTTTTCCATTAATTGTGTTTTAATGGAAAATATTTTATAAGTTTGACGTATAATTTATTTTACTATATAGCAAAAATAGGAAAAAAGATTATTCATCAATGAAATTATTCAATAAATAAAATATATCAGTTATGAGTCCAAAAGCACAAGAATTAGCAAAATTGACAGCAGAGTTAAAAGAACTGTATAAAGAATTAGAAGAAGCTGAAAGAGAAAGAGACATCATGAATGGAGAACACCTTACCTACACCAAGCCAAAAAAGAAAAAGAAGAAAAAAAAGAAGAAATCTAAAAAAGAAGTTAATACAATATATGTAGCGAAAATGAAAATAGTATAGTCATGGGAAAATTTATATTATCCAATGAAGATGTTTTTGATGAAAAGCGAAATCAGTTTGAGCAGTCAAAAGAATACGAACGTATTTATGAAAGTTTACGCCCAAAAACCTATGAAGAACGAAACTTTTTCAAAAAGCAAATGGCAAAATATGCTTCTTGGGGAAGTCAAATAATTTCGATTATTACAGAGTTTTCAGCAATCTATTTTTTCATGTATGGTTTTTTGTATAAACTTCCCTATTCTGAAATTATAAGCACAGTTTTTACACTTATTTTTTCAATCTGCAAAGAGTTGTATCAACAAAAATATGCTCCAGAAATCATGAAAGATATTATTAAATATGGATTTAAATACAAAAGAATTGTATTAGATAGTATTTGGATTTTGGTTCTTACAACAATCAGTGTTTTTGCAAGTTTTTCAGGAAGTTTTAATATTGTTGAAGTTGTCGGAAATCCTCCAGTAACACAAGATCCAAAACTGATAAATATTTCAGAACTAGAAAACCGATATCAATCGCAAATTCAAACTGCCGATTTGGATGCAAAAGAATATTTCAAAAAAAGAAGTTATAAAGGAAAGTTAAATGATAAATATGCAGAAACGTATAACAATCTTTTGAATCAGAAAATTGCTTTACAATCGGAAATGTTGGATAAAATAAATTTAGCCGAAAAGAAAAACGAACAATTGATTTCTTCAGCTACCAAAAAGCATGAAGAAGCAATGCAGAACTATAACAAAGAAGCTTATAGAAAAGGAACAAATTTAGGTTTGGTTTCTATCGGAGCGCAATTTTTCTTTTTCCTTTGCATTCATTATCGAGTGCGTTTTGATATCGAAACAGGAAAACAATATTCAGAATTTTATACTCCTACTCCAGTAGAAAATCAAAAACAAATTATCGAAACACAGAATTTTCAGAAGATAGAAAGTTCGCTTGAAACACCATATTCGACCAATAATAAAATTGGTTTTGAAGCGTCCAACAAACGGAACAAAGATTTTAAAAATAGTGTTCTTTCAGACCAATCAAAACCAAAAGAAAACCATTTTCCAAAACCACAACAAACCGTGTCCAGACAGGCGATAGACCAAAAACCAAAACCAAAAGAAAACCAAAAAATAGAAACCAAAATTATCAGAGAAACCAAAACCGATTTAAAAGATCTTCATACCGTAGAACACAAATTGCCAACTGGAGAAATCAAACATGTAAATGAATCTTATATTGATAATATGATTCGTAAATATGAAAAGAAAATTGATGAAGCTGTAAATAGCAATTCAAAAGAATCAGTTATTGAAAATCGAAAAAATTGGCTGGTATATTGGAAAGGGAAGAAGGAAGAACTTCTTTCTAAATCGTGATTTAAAAATTTGCGACCAAGCATTTTATTTCTCCCTCACTTCTTTATTGGAGTGGGGGATTTTTGGTAGATTTGGTTTACAAAAATTTTAAAACACACACTATGAAAAAAATACTACTTTTTTTATTCCTTATTTCTTTAAATGTAAATGCTTTTCAGAAGGATGGTGGAGAGGATAAATCTGTCGTCGAATATAAAATAGAACAACTAAACAAAGATTTAGAAGCAGAAAAATCTAAAAACGAAAAGTTGGAAAATGAGATTAAATCTTTAACAGAGAAGTTTCATTCTATTGAGAATAAGGTTGATGTTCATATGTCTAAAGAATCTTTTTTTAGTGACATTCTATCAGGACTATCTAATATTTATTCAATAATTATTGGAATTATATTAGCGATTGCTGGTTTATTAAGTTGGCGACATTTTATAATAGAAAAAAAGAAACTTGAAAAATTATTAAAAGAAGAAAAAGAAAATTTTGAAAAACTTAGAGAGGAAATTAAAGATGATTTTGCTAGTGAAAAGAAAGAAATTAATTCTGAAATAGAAAAAATACATGAAGAGAAAAGGGAAATGATTATATCTGATTTTGAACAAAAGTCTTATATATCTGTAATAGCCATTGATATGTGTGTAAAAAATGATGATTATATAGGGAGATTTAATTTTGAATTACAATTTTTATATAATTATTTTGAATATGAGAAATTAAAAGAAGATGATTTTAATAAAGATTATTATTTAAAAGGATTAAATGACTCATTAAATTTTTTAAATGAAAACTTTAAAGAAACTTTTTCTGAGAATGATAGAGAATCAATAAATAATTATAAAGAAAATATTTATAAATGTTTAAATGTATTTGATTATGATAATGATATTCAAATTGTAGTATCCAAAATAAAATTAAAAATAGAAAGTTTATTAGAAGAAGAAGTTGATTCTTAGAAAAATATAAAAATTCTCCCTCACTTCTTTATTGGAGTGGGGGATTTTTTTGTTTTAGAGTAATGATATAGTTGAATTTTTTAAATAAAAATAAATATGGTTTGCAAAATGTTTGCAAAATGTTTGCAAGAATCAAAATTATATTTTAGATTTGTTATGTAAGCAAAACGGAAGAAGAGTGAAGCCAAAAAGAAACTCAATTTTTAATTTAAAAAATTTAATAAAGATGAAATCAAGCATTAAACAATTAATTAATCAAATAGCAAAAGACAATGCTTCTTATATCAAATCTCATAATGAGGAAGGTAATATTGCTGAATATTTAAAAGAAGATATTTATGGTACAGACAACTCAATACATCAATATTTGACAGATAAAGAAAATGAAGAATTTGAAAAAACTGTATTTGATTTTGAAGATGAAGAAGATTTTGCTAATCATCAAGCTGGGAAATTAACAAAATTAGTTGATGAAGTAGTTGAGTTTATTGAATCGAATTTCAACATTTCAATAGATGAATTTTTAGGAGAAGAAGTTGATCCTGCTTATTAAGAAAAAACTTCAATCAACACCACTAAAAATTGGTGGTGTTTTTTAACTTCTAAAATTAAATGCAATGATTACTTTAAAAGATATTCAAAACAGAAAAGAAATATTACTAAACTATTATAAAAACAATCCAAATGAATACATATATGGAGGTGTTTTTCATCCTTCAGATAATGATTTGGATTTATATTATTCATATTATGGAGCTGTTTGGCTTCAAATGGATGATGAAATTGATAACTTTTCAGAAATATGTGGAGAAGAGTATTTTAGTTTAGATTCATTTAAAAGAGCTTTAAACTATAAAGTAGCAGATTATTTTGCATCAAAAGGTTATCCTCATAAATCAGTGTTATGGGCAATTTACAATTGTGAAGATAGTACTTGGAGTTGTGAAAAAATAGATAAAAATCAAATTCCAATATTTCATGAAGATTTTTTGTTTACTTATAAGCAAGCAAAGACTAATAAAATATTTGAGAACACAAGAAAAGAGTTTTCTAAATTGATTTATCCTACTGTTAAATCAATTTGTAAGAACATTTCGTTCAAACCAGAACAAACTTTAACACTACTAGAATTTGGTTTCCTAAATTTAAGAAGCATAGATAATGAATATAATTCCTTTGAAGATTTTATGGATTCTATTGATTTTGATGAAAGTGAAGAGGAAGAAGAAGAAAAAAGTTTAGGTTTTAAACTTTTAAAAAGGATAAGTACAGAATCTTTCAATAATGTAAAACAAATTGATTTTGGATTAATTAATATTCAAGACTATGCAGACAAGTTTGAAAGATATTATAATAAAAAAATTATTTTTAAAATATAAAAATGGCACAAGAGAACATTAGCGTTAGAAAAGATGATGATATAATTAAAGTCTTAACAGAAGATTTCGGAAATAAATCGAAAGCTGCTGGAGAACTAATCGATTTCTATTATTTTCAGGTAAAAGAAATTTTACCAGAAGGAGAAAATCCAGTAGAATTTTTAAAAGAAATGAAAGCTTCATTTGAAGAGCTTCAAATTTTGAGAAAAAGAGCCGAAATTGGATTAAAAGGAAAATTCAGTAAAGAAGAATTAGAAGTGATTTCAGATTGTTTAAATATTGGGCATTGTAATCCTAGAAATTCTTCAAATGTAAATTTTATTATGAATGAAATTTTTGATGAAGATATTTTACATCAGAAAGTATCTAAAAAAGGAATTGATCGAGATAATTTACTTCAGAAAATATTAGAATTATCTCCATTAGAATGTTCCACATTAATTGATAAAATTAATCAATCTTGGAATTCTCAGGATTCAGATGAAAATAAATTCAGTGATATTTTATAAGATAATATCTAAAAATAAAAACTCCATCCGAGTGTAAGCAGTGGATGGAGTTTGATTTTAATTTAAAATCTTTAAAAAAGATGGTGTAAAGCTATGAATTATTCTCTTACTTTTTTTAAATATTTTATTTCATCACTCTTTCTTTATTAGAATATGGATTTTTTTTAGATTTGGTTTGTGAAAATTAAAATATAGATTCTATGAAAGAAGCTGGAAAAGAGGTTTTAAATTTACTTATAGCACCATTTAAAGAAAAAATAACAAATCCATTATTTAATTCATTTGTTATTTCATTTATTTTATTGAATTGGAAAGCATTCTATTATTTGTTTTTTTCAACTGATACAATAGATAAAAAAATTATAAACTTTGAAAAAATAATGAATGTTTGGTGGATAAATATATTGATTCCCATTTTAATGGTGTTTTTTTATAATTTTCTTTTTCCAAAATTCATGAATTGGTTTGAAAAGAAAACTAAAAAAACAAAAGAAGAAAGAGTTGATAATAAGTATGACCATAAAATTAAGGTGGAATCAAAAGAAGCTGACTTAGCAAAGGAAACATATAGAAAAGAAGCAGCAAAAGCAGGAACTGATGATATTAAAAGATTAAGTGAAGAAAAATCACAATTGGAAAAGAAAATTAATGAATTAGATGAAAAATATAAATCTCTTTATGATAAAAATCAAGAAACTTTGAAATTGTATGAGAATGAATTTAAAGAGAATTCTGGAAAGAAGCAAAAATTAGAAACTTATACTAAAATTCTAAATAGTTCTAATAATGCTGTTTCAAACTTAAATTTTAATGTAACTGAATTAATAGAAAAATTAGATAATAAAATTGATTTAAATCAAATTTTTAGTCAGGATTTAAAACAAATTAAATATGATAAAAGGCAGTTAAATTTATTGGAAGGTATAAGAAATGGAAACTATAGCTTTAGTGAAGGAGATATTGATGATATAATGCATTTATATAGTTTAGGGTTAATATTTATTTCAGTTAGTATTAATACTGAAAATAGTATTTCATTTACATTACAATTTAATATAACTCAAAAAGGAAGTATTTTTTATTCGCATTTATTCGAAAATTAAAATGAATAACGCTGTCCTTTTCTCCAAACTACTACTATACTAATTTGCTCCTATGAGCAAGTTAAAAGACAGAAATAAAAGTATTCTTGAAAGAAGGTTTATCCAAAAAACCTTATCAGATCAGAAATCCGAAATTGTGCAACGTCAAAATAGAGCTGCGTCAATTTCGGATTTTCCACAAAAAAGAGAAATTCTATCCAGTAGAAACATTTCTACAAATTCCTACAAATTAACTTACAGACATCTTTTAGTTGAGCGTTTTGTCGATATGAAAAGATTGCAAGGAAGAAAAGCAATCAATGTTCCTATTCACAATAGACCACTTTTGCTTGCTTACAATGATATTTTCAAAAACCTAAAATATGGTTTTACCGATGAAATAAAAGCAAATCTTTCACAAACTTTTCAAATCTAAATTATGGCAAAACGTATAAAGGATGAAGAATTGCGTTTTGAAGTTGTTGTAAACGCAAACGCTGGACAAAAAAAACTTGGAGAACTTTCTAAAGCAAATAGAGATCTTGCAGAGAAAAACAAAATACTTCGATTGGAGAAAAAGAAACTAAGTGATGCTGGAAAAAAGGAATCAGAAGTTTATAAAAAATTATCTCAAGAACTTCGAATTAATAATAAAGCAATAAAGTCTAATAAAGTTGAAATTGTTAAGCTAGAGAATGAATTAGGTCTTGCAGCTTTGACAACTGGACAATTAGCTGCAAAGCACAGAAGACTTAAAAAAGATTTAGCGGGTGCAATTCCAAATTCGGCAGAATGGAAGAAGTACGAAAAGCAATTAGCTGCTGTAAACGGACAATTAGATTTAACCAGGAATAAATCAAAAAGAGCAGGAAAAACAATTGAATCTTTAAATTCTAAACTAGATGATTTTAAAGAAACAATAAAAGGAGCTTTTGCAATTGGAACTATAGTAGCATTTTCAACAGAAGTTTTTAATCAGGTTAAAGAACTTGATAAGCTAAAGAAAACGCTAAAACAAATTAGCAATTTAGAAGGTGCTGCACTTGATAAAGCTGCAATAAAAATAAAATCAATGTCTGCTGTTTACCAAGAAGAAACAAAAGAAATGTTGATTGCTGCTCAAAACTTTTCAAAAGGAACAGGAATAGAAATGACAGAAGCTTTAGAGCTTATGCAAGAAGGTTTTGAATCTGGAGCAAATGCAAATGAAGAGTTCCTGGATAAATTAAAAGAATATCCAACACTTTTAGATGAATCTGGTTTAAAAGCAGATCAGATGATTACTTTAATGACGCAAGAAATTAAAGAAGGAATCTATTCTGATAAAGGAATTGATTCAATCAAAGAAGCAAGTATTCGTTTGCGTGGAATGCCAAAAGCAACTGCTGAAGCTTTAAATGCTATTGGAATTTCCTCTAAAACAGTTCAGAAATCTTTGCAAGATGGAAGTAAAACTACTTTTGAAATCATGCAACAAGTTTCTAAAAAATTAAGTACGCTTCCACCACAATCAAAAGTTGTAGCCGATGCGGTTGCAAATATTTTTGGATCTGCTGGAGAAGATTCAGCAATTAAGTATATTTCAAATCTTCACAAATTTAATCTTGCAGCAAAAGAAACTACAAAAGTTGTTGATAAAGCAACAAGAGCAAAACGATTGGAAGTTGAAGCAAATGAAAAATTAAATGCTGTTTTCAACCAACTTACTGGAAATACATCAAAATTGATGATTGCTTATAATACAATGAAACGTGATTTGGCAGATTTAGTTTTGAATGAAAAAAGTTTAAGCGATGAATTGAGAATACAACAAATTGAATTAAATAAGTTATTTGGAAAGCTTACTTCTACGAATTTAAAAGAAAATGAAAAGCTTAGTATCATAAAAGAACTAAATCAAAAATATCCAGATTTAGTTAAAAATATTGATTTAGAAAATGCATCCAGTGAAGAATTAGAAAAAGTCCTGGATAAAATAAATGATCAATATATTAAAAGAATTGTATTACAAAAGAAATCAGAAGAATCTCAAAAAAATGCAGAAGAACAAGCAAAAGTATTAGGAGCTTTAGCTAATGAACAAGAAAGATTGTTTTCATTATTACAAGCTGCTAAAGTTGATTATAAGCTAGAAGCAAAAGTTGATTTTGGAAATTTGGAAGAATCTGCAAAGAATATTTTTAAAGAAATAGATAAGAAAAATATTGGCGGATTTAAATGGACAAAAAAAGAAATTCAAGGTGCTTTACAAAATCTAAAATCTTTTAAAGATGTATCTAAACAATCTAAAGAAGAAGGGAAGAAGATAAATGAAGAATATAAAAGATTAAAAAAGAATCTTGGAATCATTACTGAAGAAGAAAGAGAAAATAAAAAGAAGAGAGTAAAACTTGAAAAGCGTGCAAATGAATTAAACCTTCAAGATTTTAAAAAGCTATCTGATGAAAAATTAAAATTATTAATCGATCGTACAGAAAAAGAAATTGCTTATAAAAAAGCAAAAGAAATGGAAGCTGCTGCAAAAAGAAAAGCAGATTTGGAGAAAGCAAAAAAAGAAAAATTAAAATCACTAGAAGAACTTCGAAAAGCTATAATTAAATGGGAAAAAAAGGTTGCTGATGAAAGAAAACAAGTTAAAGATGCTATTCCAGGACTAGAAAATAATATTGAATATAAAGAATCTAAAAACAAAGAAGAAGAGGAAGCTTATAAAGAAGAAAAAAGAGCTGAGGAAATAAAATCTTTGGAAGATTGGCTTATTTATAAAAATAGAAGATTAAAAGAAATACAAGAGGAAATTGATTCTCAAAACAAATTAGCTGATGAAGAAAAAGAATTAACGGAATTAGAAACTAAATATGCTAAACTAGAGGAAAAAGCTCATAACGATGCTGAATTACTTGCAAGATTAGAAGATTTAAAAGAAAAAGAAAAACAGGCTGTAATTGATAAATGGCAGTTGTATCGAGAAAAAAAAGGAGATAAAGACAAAGCAGTTTTATTAAAAAAAGAAGTTGATTTTAAAAAGAAACTAACAGCTGGAGAAGAAGCTTTAAAAAATGCTAGAATTTCTTCATTGAAACAAGGAATTTCAGCTTTAAAAACTTTTGTAAAAGAAGGAACTGGAGAATATAAAGCTTTATTTCTAGCACAACAATTAGTTGCTGCTGCTGAAGTAATATTTAATCAGAAAAAAGAACAAGCAGGTTATTATGCTGCATATGCACTTGTTCCTGGGGGTCCTAAAATAGCATCTTCTTTAAGCTTACTTTCTAAGATTAGAATGTTTGCTTCTTTAGCAACTATTGCTGGACAAACTGTTAAAGGTTTTGAAAATGGAAAATATAATTTCACTCGAAAAGATGGAAAAGTTTTCAACGCTGGAGTTCAGCAAAAAACACAAACAGGATTAGTAACTGAACCAACATTTGTTGCAGATCAACAATATTTAGTTGGTGAAAATGGTCCAGAAATCGTTATTGATACGCCAACTTTAAAACAGTTAGATCCAAATGTTATTAATGAAATTTATGCAACTGCATCAAGAGTAAGAGGGTTTGAATCTGGGAAATATGATTCTCAAATTATACAAAATATCTCTCCAGAAAGAGATACTCAAAATTTAGAAATGATGGAGAAAGTATTTGAACTATTTGAAAAAGTTTCAACTCAATTGGAATCACCAATTCGGGCAACGGCAATTTTTGACAATCAAACAGCAGAAGATATTTCTACACTTCAAAAGGAAAATAATCAAATCCGAGAAAATGCCAAAATCAGATAATTATGACTTATACATTTAATTATAATTTAGCGAATCCAACTGTTTTACCAGAACCGCAAATTCACAATACTACTCCGGTTTTAGATTGGGTTTCTTCATATTTATCTGGTTCACAAATTGCAGTGAATTTGACTCATACAAATGAGGGATTTTGTAAAATCTCCTTTCCTGTAAATTCTTTGTATGGAATTACTGAAGGAATTTATGTAATGAAATATTTAATTGAGCCAAACACAGCTCAAGAAGATTCAGAATTCAATCAAACAATTGATATTGTATTAAATGTTTATAACCAAATTGGAGATTATTTTGAGCTTCCAGAACAATTAGTTTTCAACGAAATTAAAAGATCAGGAAATTCAAATCCAAAAGTTTTAAGTATTCCATTACAAACAAATATTGAATTAATTTCAAACCATGGTTGGATTAATGTTGAAGAAACTTCACAAAATGTTTTTTCAATTTCAATTGAATTTGAAACATTAGAAGCTGGAGAACATATTGGGCATATTGTTTTTTTAGTCAATGGAGAGGAACAAACAATTCAAGTAATTGCAACAATTTCGGATTTTTTATCCTGGGGAATAAACAATTTTAATCCAGATTCCTTAAATCCAACTAGGCAAGAAGTTTTATTATTATTCAACACAGATCACAATAATACATTTGCAGAAATTGATTTAAAATGTATTACTCCAGAAAAAGAATTTAATATTCCTTTAAAACTTCCAATGTTTCAAGGTCAAGGAAAAATTGATATTGCAGAAAGAATTCATAAGCTAATTTCTAATAATGAAATAGCTTATTATAATCCAAATGTTTTTAAAAAATATGCAGATGTTTCTAAAGTAGAAATTTCAGTAAAAGAAAAATATTTATTTACTGAAGAAATTATAAATGAAGGTGGATTGATCCAGGAATTAAATTTTCATAAATCAGAGATAGGAGTTTCTCAAACGCATAAAAATATTAGATCCTTAAATACTTTAGTTGGATCTATTCAAAAAGTCCAGAAAAATTCTCAAATAGATATTACAGTAGCATCAAAAATAACTGAACAAGATTTTGTTGAAGTATATAAAAATAATGAGTTGATAGATGAAATTGAATTGATACAATCAGAAGATTATATAATTCAAAAAATGCAATATGAAACTTCCAATTTTCAGGTAAATGATAGAATTAATTTTTATACTAAAAATGATAATAGACTTTTGAGAAGAATTCTAATATCGGAAGATTTAGAATTTGTTGATCTATTTTTTTTAAACAAAAATAACATCGTTGAAAATTTCCAATTTACTGGAACTTGGCAACATTCAAAATCTTTTAAAAAGACAATTTTTAAACAGAAAGTTGCTAGAAATTTTGAAAGATCAATTCAAAATAGTTTTACTGAAGAAGGAAAAATAAAATTAAATACTGGACTTATTTTAGAACAAGAATTAGAAATTGTAGAATCTATCATTGAAAGCGAAAAATGTTGGATTGTTGGAGAGGAATATTACTATCAAGTTTTATGTATTACAAAGAAAATAAAGCATGATGATACATTAAATCAAATCTATTCTTACAATTTAGAATTTATAAAACTTTAAATGTTATGATATTTAAAAACGAATCAATTTACATTGATCTTGCAAAATATAAACCAACATTTAAAGAAGAAAATAGTTGGTTTAGCGATAGTTTTTATACAACATATTCATTTCCATTTCCGATTGATTTTTCAGATGATTTAATCCAGGAATTAGGATTTATTGATGATTCAAATGTTTCAAATAAAAATTCAATTTATCCAGGACAATTATATGTTGCTAATTCAATTTACAAAGCATCTTTAATTTTAAAGAAAGCACAGAAAAATATTTCTGCTGTAATTGAATTTGACAAAGAAGAATTTAAACCGTTTTCCAGAAGAATTAAAACAGTTGATTATGGAATTATTTCTGTAGGAGATATTCATATTGAAGCAAATAATACTAAGGAAAAGAATTATCCAGAAGTAAATTATAATTTTCCAATGATCCGAAAACAAATGGAAGGAGTTTCATTTAAGCATTTTGGAGGATTTATAAACGAATGTTATTCAAATGGAAATTGGTCAACAAATACAGAAAGTAATGGAGAAATTTTTAATAGGAATATCATGCAGCCTTTTCCATATTTGCTGTATGTTCTGAAAAAAAGTTTTGAAGCTGAAGGTTATATTTTAGATGGAGAAATACTACAAGATCTAAATCTGAAAACTGCTTTAATTGATTGTAAACCGTTTTTTACGACATCGGATGGAATAACAAATTTTCAAGTGAATATTGATCACTTATCAGATTTTGAGAATACAGATACAGATTATAAAATATTTAAAAAATCTGTGCCAATTACAATCAAAGGAATTTACAGATTAAAAGGAAAGTTTTCTGCAAATTTTGGAGCAACAATTTGTCGAATTTCGTTACTGTATGGTTTTGATTTACAATATGAAATTGAAGTAAAAACAATTTATGCAACTGATAATATCACAGAATATTTTTTTGATGAATTGATTGATTCATCTGTTTTAAATGAAGAAACTGTTTTAGAAATTAAAACATATGCACTTGTTCCAGGAAAAACTGTTCAAGCAACTTTATACATAGATGAAGAAATTGAAAACGATGAAATAAAATTAATCAAGAAATTAAAATGGATTGATTTTGCAACAATGCTTCCAGATCTAACAATTGGAGAAATATTTTATTCCTTAAAAAATCACCTGAACTATGATTATAAAGTGATAGGGAATAGGGTAGTGATGAATAAAATAATAAATGAAGTGAAGAATTCAGAAATTATAGATTTGTCAAAATTCGAAAAATTAAATCCAGAAATAACTTTTAATCAAAATCAGAGTTATGCGCTCAAAAGTTTAGATCCTCAAACTGGAGAAATTTATATCGATTCTTCAGAAACTAAAATTGGAATTGATTTATATGCAGAAAATACAATTTCTTCAAATTTAAAAATTCTTCCATTTCTGGTCTGGAGGAATTTAAAAACAGCTTATTCGAACGATGATGATTATTCTAATTTAAGATTACTTTTCTATAAAGGATTTGAAGGAAAGACAATTCCATTATGCTATAAAAATGAAGATGTTATTTACCCTAATAATTATATAGAGAATTGGAAAGAATGGATTTCAATTCGAATAAATTCAGATACCTATAAAATCAAGTTTAATTATAATCCAAATGAAATAGATCTAAACATAAAAAGTAGAATTTATATGTATGGAAATATTCATTTAATAATGAAGAAAACATATAAAGTTATTTCTTCAGATAATTATGAAGTAACATTAGAAACTTGTAAAATATCGTAAAAAAATCGTGCTAAAACTTTAATTCGTGCTATTTCAAGTTTTTTAGTGCTGAAACTGTGCTATTAAAATTATCAGTGTTTACAAGGCTTTAGAGCCTGTTTTTTACATTCTAGCACGATAGCACGATTTTTTTTCAATTTGAACCTGTTACTCTAAAGTTAGGATACTATCAAGCAAATTTATTTCAGTATCAACTATACTTTCCACAATATGAACATAAACCATAGTTTCACGAATATTTGAATGTGCTAACAGCTTTTTTAGGTTCACAACATTTCCTCCATTAATAAGGAAGTTTGTTGCAAATGTATGCCTAGAAACATGAAAGGTTAGCTTTTTTGTAATTCCACAAATCTTAGCGATTTCCTTTAATTCACGATTTATATACTGTGGTGCGAAATTATCAGCAAAAGGAGGTCCTTCTAAACTGATAAATTGTTGCGCTGATTTTGATAATTTAATTCTTTGAAATTTTCCCGTTTTTGCTGAAGTAAATAAAATACTTTCTTCAATAATTTGATTTTGATTAAGAGAAAGATTATCACTTAAACGAATTCCTGTAAAGCAACTAAACAAAAATCGATTTAAAACCAATTTATGAGTACCAGTAATAAATTCACTTTCATAGTAACTGAAAATTGTTTTTAATTCATCAGAACTTAAAAAAGTTCTATTTTCAGAAAGCTGCCTTCTCATTTTTATATCATTTGCTTTAACTGCTGCTCTTAATCCTTTCTTTTCTGCTAGAGTTAAATACTTCTTTACATTTTTAATTAATGTTGAAATCGTATTGTCATTATTTTTTTCAACAGTTTTACAATGGCATCTTAAATCGTTGATGAAATTCAAATCAATTTCAGAAAAAGCAATTCTTCCTTTATATCTTTTGAGTTTGTTTAAAGAAGATTTTTGTTGTTTGTAGGTAGATAACTTTACAGCCTTTTTTTGAATTTCAACTTCCTTTTCATAGAAAGCAATAAAATCTTTGTTGGGGTGGGGGTTCGAAAATTCTTCAATGAGTTTTTCGATGTTTAGTTCCTTGTTTTCTAATCGATATTTCAATTCGATGGAATTGATATCTGCCATGAGTTTATCGATAACAAGATTAGTGTCTTTAGTAATTTGATTTTTACCTTTTACACGTTGCATGTTTGGATCAAATTTATCTCTATCAACAGAGACACCCAGTTTTAAATATTTGACCTTTCTGTTTTGTATTAACCTTAAATAAAGTACGGATGTCCCATTATCTTTTTGATAAGGATTTAACACAATCTTTTTGGAATAATTATTTTGAATCATTTTTCATAGGTGTATAAAAACAAAAATGTTTTACAATGTTTTACAATCAAAAAAATTGTAAAACAATTGTAAAACATTCCTGTATAATTAAACAATATTATTAAAAAAGAGAAAATTCCAATTTTGATGTAACCCCTTGAAAACAGTAAAGGGATACCAATATTTATTGATATCCCTTGTCTTTGAATTATAGTTACTGTGATCGCGATAGGATTCGAACCTATGACCGTCTGCTTAGAAGGCAGATGCTCTATCCAGCTGAGCTACGCGACCATTTTTTCGTCGGGGTGGCAGGATTCGAACCTGCGACCTCCTCGTCCCAAACGAGGCGCGATGACCGGGCTACGCTACACCCCGAAAAAATGCGGAGAGACCGGGACTCGAACCCGGGCAACCATAAGGTTGACAGCTTAGCAGGCTGCTGCATTACCACTCTGCCACCTCTCCAATAAATCATTTTTAAGAACTTTTGTAACTGCTGTTACTTCGTTTTTGCGGTTGCAAATGTAGGATAAGAATCTTTACTGTGCAAGCTTTTTTTGAAAAAATATCACTTTTTTTTCATTTTTTATTTAGGATATTCAACCCTTAAATGATAAATGTTTTTTAACTTCTTCTTTAACAGTTTTTTAACTAAATCAATCTCCTGAAAGGTAATATCTGCATTTTTAAACTGACCTGACGACATTTGTTTAGAAATAATGTTATCGATCAAATTTTCTAAATTTTGTGCAGTTGGATTTTGCAAACTTTTTGAAGCTGCTTCTACCGAATCACACATCATCAAAATTGCTGTTTCTCTCGAAAAAGGAATTGGACCTGGATAACGGAATTCTTCCATATCGACATTTTCTGGATCTAAATCGGCTTCTTTTTTATAAAAATAATATACAAGTGTTGTTCCATGATGCGTTCGAATGAAATCAATAATACGATCTGGAATATGATATTTTTTTGCAATTTCAATTCCATCCAAAACATGATTGATAATAATTTTCGCACTTTCTTTCGGAGGAAGTTCATTGTGTGGATTAAATCCTGTAGTTTGATTTTCGGTAAAAAACACTGGATTATTCATTTTTCCAATATCATGATATAATGCTCCAACACGAACTAACATCGAATTTGCTCCAATTTCATTTGCGGCAGCTTCTGCTAAATTCGCTACTTGTAAAGAATGATGAAAAGTTCCTGGTGCTTTTTCTGCAAGCTCTCTAAGCAATTTTGAATTCGTATTTGATAATTCTAGTAAAGAAACATCAGAAATTAGCTTAAACGTCTTTTCATAAATTAAAATTAAGAACATTGCCAAGAACGATAAAACACCATTCATCGCAAACATGATAAAATATTTCAAATCTAATTGCTGCGCATTTCCATCTTGAATAATAGAAAAAGCAAAATAAGCAATCATATAAATCAATGTAATTTGCCCAACAGAAATAAATAGATTTGCTCTTTTATATAATTCAGAAACAGTTAAAATTGTAACGATTCCTGCGATGATTTGCAGAAAGATAAATTCAAAACTATTTGGAACGATAAATCCGAGTAAAAGAACCGTTAAAACATGTGTGAAAAGCCCTAAACGAGCATCAAAAAAGGCTTTTAAAATAATTGGAAGAATACAAAGAGGAATTACATAAATATAATTTACTTCATATTTTACAGTCATTGTAACCAAAAGAACCATTAAAATGATGTTGAAAAAGATAAAAAGTACTTTATTGTTACTTTCATAAATATCTTCTCGATATTTTCGTAAAAATAGAAGTAACATCAAAAGAACAAGCGCAACAAGAATGGAATATCCTAAAACAATCCAATTGTAATTTGATTTGCTCCAAACTTGTGATTGTAATTCTTTTTTTAATGAATTTAAAACTGCTAATTTTTTTCCTTCTACAATATCTCCTTTTTGAATAATTCGTTCTCCTTCAGTGACTAATCCTGTTGTGTAAGACATTTTTTGCAAAGCTTCTTCCAAAGATTTTTTAGTGAATTTTTCATCAAAAAATACATTTGGTCGTAAAGATTCAGAGAAAATAGTAATCAATTGTTCTCGAACAGAATTCTTATTTATAAAAGCGATTTTTTTATTGATAAAAGGAAATAATTTAGAAGCATTAAACAGTTTTTTTGGACTAATATCTTTTACTTCATTTCCTTTTCGAATTGCAATTAATCGATCAAAATTTTTAATATAATTCTGACTCTCAGAATCGATAAATCCGAATTGATAGATTTCATTTAAAATGGCTTCAGAAACTTCTTTGATTTCATTTTTTTGCTTTGTAGAAATATTTCCATCATCTTCAATTGTGACATTGAATTTGGATAAAAAGTCTTGTTTTGCAGTGTTTACAATAGTTGTATCGTAAATAAAATATTGCTTTGCATTGTTTTCAACTTCTGTTTTTTCTTTTTTAATTTCCTCATCATTTTTTTGAATTGCGAAATTAAAAGGAGCGTAAAATGAATCGTATTGCCAAGGTTTTCCTTTTTGAAATTCGTATTTAAATTGTCCTCCTTTTGGAAAAAGATAGACAATCAAAGAAACCGAAACAATGTACAAGCAAACTTTATAAATCAGCGAATGATTTTCAAAAATTTTATTAATGAAATTCTTCATGAAACCGTATTTTAATCAAAAATACTAATAATTTTTTGAGTTCTTTTGCTGTTTTATTGCAGTTTTATAATTATTTCCTTTAAAATCAATTTTGTATCTTCAAAAATAAAACGATGCGAAAAATTAAAATTATTGTTGTACATGGTTATACGGCAACTGCAAATTCTAATTTTTTTCCAGCTTTAAAAGCAGAATTAGAAAATGAAAATGTAGAAGTTCAAGTTTTAAATCTTCCAAATTCGATGCATCCAGTTTTTGAAGATTGGATAAATTATTTAGCAAAAGAAATTCCTCATTATGATGAAAATACCATTTTTGTTGGTCATAGTTTAGGATGTGTTTCGATTTTAAATTTTTTACAGAAAAAGGAAATTAAAATTCGTGGTCTGTATTTGGTTTCAGGATTTGTAGAAGAAGTTCCAATTCCTGAATTAGAGCCTTTTGTAAAGCCAAAAATTGATTATGCGAAAATCATGAAAATTGCTTTTATTCGAGTAGTTTATTCTGCAAAAGATGATTATATAATTCCGTATAAATTGACCGAAAAAATGGCAGAAAAACTTAGAGCAAGATTTATTTTATTGGAAGAAGGAAAACATTTTAAAGATAGAGATGGATTTACAAAATTTCCATTATTAGAAAGAATGATTCGTGCAAATTGTGAGGATACTATGGAAATGTTGTTGGAATAAGGTTTTAATAAATAGAATTATTCATTTTTTTCTTGATAAAAAAACGAACCAAAAAAATCAAGACTTGTATTTTTTTAATCTAAAATCTACCAAACTTGAAAAAGACTCAAAAAACTCGCTATCGCTCAAACA
Source organism: Aureivirga marina (assembly GCF_015767265.1). Taxonomy (GTDB): domain Bacteria; phylum Bacteroidota; class Bacteroidia; order Flavobacteriales; family Flavobacteriaceae; genus Aureivirga; species Aureivirga marina. Next base: position 31,778 of record NZ_JADPIB010000001.1, on the reverse strand, counting down.
ATTTCTCGTCTATTTTTTTCAAATTTCTTGATTTTTACGATTTAAAAAATAGGTCAACTAAATTTTGAACAATTTTTTAATTAAAACACTAAAGTATAATAATCTGTAAATAGACTATATGTTCAATTCTTTTTAAACAACTTTTTATTTTAAAAAAAAGCCGAAATCAAATTTGTATAAATTTCTGATTTCGACTTTTATAATTTATTTAAAGAATTGGATTAATTGTCAATTTTTCTTGTTCATATTCAACAAAAAATTCTTGATTTTCAACTTCAATAATTACAGAAAAATCTGCTGGAAGAGCTTTATCTTCTGTAGGAAACCAAGTTTTTTCAAATTTATTCACACAAATAAAAAGTCCAGTTTCCGATCCCATTGCACAAAAAATATTAAAATCACCATCGTAAATTTCAATAGGAAAATTGTTGGAAAATTCTTCATATTTATGTTTAATATCTTCGGAAGAAATACCAATTTCTGAAATTTCTTGAATGGATTTATGATTAAATTCTTTCATGGAAATTTCCTCTAAATTTCTTCTAGAAATAAATTCTACAATATTTTTATCTTCATCATAAAAATAAATAGCTCTTGCATTCCAATTATCAAAAGTCTGAATTTCATCTTTTTCATGTTTTAAAATAGAAACTTTCTTTTTGAGCCATTTTAAAGCTTCATTTTCCAAATATGCAGGAATATTCAACGCAAAATGATATGGATGTGTTTTTTTTCCACCAATAAAAATCAGTTTTGATTTTCCAACTTGAAAAATAGCTTTGTTTTCTGTTTGATCCAATAATTGAAAACCTAGTGTATCTTTATAAAAAGCAATTTGTTTTTCTAGGTTTTTCGTAAACAATGTTAATGAAATTATCTTCATAGTGTTTTACTTTAAAGCATGATACAAAATTGTTACAGGATGCTCAGCAACTTTTGAAATTCCGTCTTTAATTTGATGACGACAACTCGTTCCTGAAGCAGAAATTAATACATTTTCTTCTATATTTCTAAGTTTTCCAAAAAGAGAATTTTCTCCAATTTTCATACTGATATCAAAATGTTCTTTTTCAAAACCAAAAGAACCAGCCATTCCGCAACATCCACTATTTAAGATAGTTGGTTTATAGTTTTTAGGCAAATTTAAAATCTGAAAAGTAAAAGATGTGTTCGATAAAGCTTTTTGATGACAATGTCCGTGAATTTTTATTTCGACATTTTCTTCTGTAAAAGAATCTGAAGAAATCATTCCTTTTTTTATTTCAGAAGCCAAAAATTCTTCAATTGTAAATGTGTTTTTAGCTAAAATTTCCGCTTTTTCTTTTTCTGTAGCTAATTTTGGAAATTCATCTCGGAAACCTAAAATTGCGGAAGGTTCAATTCCGACCAAAGGAGTTTCTTCAGAAATTAATTCTGAAAAATCATGAATATTTTTATCAATTTTCTTTTTTGCTTGTTCTAAAAAACCTTTAGAAAGTAAACTTCTTGCACTATCATTTTCGCCAATTAAAATTGGATGATATCCTAATTTCCACAGAAGTTTTAAAGTATTTTTTCCAATAATTACATCATAAACATTCGTAAATTCATCACAAAAAAGATAAAGCTTTTTATTACTATTTTCATTTGTATGTTTTTGTTTTTTATACCAAGAATACAATGTTTTTTTATGAAATTTAGGCATACTTCTTTTTGGAGCAATTCCCATCATTTCTTTTGTTAATCGTTGATTCAACATAAAATTTGAAACGCCAGAAAATTTTCTTCCTAATTTGTTATAAGCAGAATTATTTGCAAAAAGTTTTGTTCTTAAAGGAATTTCATGATTTTGATAATATTGATATAAAAATTCACTTTTCATCGTTGCAACATCTACATTACTTGGACATTCAGAAGCGCAAGCTTTACAACCCAAACATAAATCGAGAATTTCTTTTAATTCTTCACTATTAAAAGGGTTTTTTTCAGTAGAATTTGTCAAAACTTCACGTAACGTATTTGCTCTTGCACGAGTTGTATCTTTTTCATCTTTTGTAGCTCGATAACTTGGACACATGACACCTCCGATAACATCTGTTTTTCTACAAGCTCCAACACCATTACATTTTTCCGCAGAACGTAAAATTCCTTCTTCAGAAGAATAATCGTAAAAAGTTTTAATTTCAGGTTCTTTTCTTTCAGGAACATAGCGTAAATCAGCTGTCATTTCATCTGAATCTATAATTTTTCCTGGATTAAAAATATTATTTGGATCAAAAAGATATTTGATTTGTTTTAAAGTGGTATAATTTTCTTCTCCTAAAACCAAAGGAATGAAAGACGAACGAACAATTCCGTCACCATGTTCGCCACTTAGAGAACCATTGTATTTTTTGACAAGTTTCGCAACATTTTCAGAGATTGTATGGAAAAGTTTTACATCTTTGATTTTCTTTAAATTTAAAATTGGACGCAAATGAATTTCTCCAGCTCCAGCATGTGCATAATACACAGCTTCTTGATTATAGCTTTTCATCATTTCATCAAATTCATGAATATAAGAAGGTAAATCTTCCACGGAAACTGCTGTATCTTCGATACAAGCAACAGCTTTTCTATCGCCGATTAGACTTCCTAAAAGACCAAGTCCAGCAGCACGTAATTCAATTACTTTTGCAATGTCATTTCCTTTTAAAACTGGAAGTGCATAAGAAAGATTTTCTTTTTGTAAATCTTGGATTAAATCAGCTACTTTTTTTTCTACATTTTCTACGGAATTATCACGAAGTTCTAGCATTAAAATCGCTTCAGGATCACCTTCTAGGAAAAAACGATTTTCAATATGTTCATGACTTGTTTTTGTACAATCTAAAATTCTTTTATCCATTAATTCACACAAATACAAATCGTGTTTCATTGCAATTACAACAGCTTTCATACAATCATCTAAAGTATGGAAATGCGCAGCGATTAATCGATTTTCAGCAGGAGGTAAATCATCTAATTGAATTGTAATTTCAGTTGTAAAAGCTAAAGTTCCTTCGCTTCCACAAAGAATAGAAGCGATGTTGGTAAGTTTTTCAGAGTCTGTAAAAGCACAAGTATTTTTTAAAATATCAATTGCGTAACCTGTGTTTCTTCTATGAATAGATTTTTTAGGAAAATTTTTATCAATTTCTTCTTGAACTTTAGGGTCTGAAAGCGTTTTATAAATATAATTGTAGATTTTATTTTCTAAAGTAAAACCATGTGTTTTTTGTAAAAAACGATCTTTAGAAAGTTCCTCAAAAATAGCTTCTGAACCATCACTTAAAATACAAGCTAATTTTTTGACTTTATCTCTAGTAACTCCGTATTTAATCGAAGTTGTTCCAGAAGAATTATTTCCGACCATTCCACCAATCATACAACGATTAGAAGTAGAAGTAATTGGGCTAAAAAACAAATTAAAAGGTTTTAGAAAAACATTTAATTCATCACGAACAATTCCAGGTTCAACAGTAATGGTTTTATTTTTTTCATCAAATTCTAAGATTTTATTGAAATGCTTACTGACATCAACGATAATTCCTTTTCCAATTGCCTGTCCAGCTAAAGAAGTACCGGCAGTTCTTGGTGTGATACTAATTTGATGTTCATCAGCGAATTGAATTATTTTTTTAATGTCATTTTTTGTTTTAGGATAAAAAACACCTAAAGGCATTTTTCGATACACAGAAGCATCTGTAGCATATATTTCTTTGTGTAAATGATCAAGGTGAAATTCACCTTCTAAATGTGGAATTAATTCTTGTATATCTTGTTCAAATGTTTCTTTCAAAATAAAATTCTTTAGAAATGAAATAGAAATTTAAGTTAGTCAATTTTTCAGTTGAAATGCAAAAAAATAAAAAGTTTAAATAAAAAATAGGTTTTAAATTTAATTAGAAATTAATATATTCATTTTCAGAAAAATACTAATTGCTAGAAGAAGAGTGGATGACACTTCATTGCACTTCTTTACTTAAAAATAAAATGATATGAAAAAAAATTTATTCATGTGCGCATTGTGCATGAGTTTTTGTTGCTATGCACAGAAAAAAGTGGAAATTCGATTTACAAAAGAAAATGAAAAATTACATTATGTAGAAGAAGTAGAAGAAAAAGAGTTTAAAGAATTTTATTCAGGATATACAATTGAAGCATTTTTATTGAATTTTTTTGACACAAATTCTCAATGGATTTCAAATAAATTAAAACGAAATCGGAAAAAAATAGAAGTGAAATTATTGTATAAAAATAAAAAAGAAAGAGAAGAATTAAAGCAAAAAATAATCACAGAATTATCTGATTTATTGCGATTAAAATTAGATTTAAAAGAAGAAGAAAAAGAGATGTTTGTGGCGAAATTTGAGAATAATTTAAAATTAAAACACTGTATACGAAAAGAAGGAAATGTATTGACAGAAACATTTGGAGGAATTAATTGGAAAGCAGATTGTGTGTCGATTTCATATATGTTGCAACAAGTTGAAAAATGGTATGGAATTGAAATATTATGTGAAATTTCTGATGAAAGTTCTTATGATTTTGCGTTAAAATTTGTGGAAGATTTAGAAGAATTAATTAAAAAAATAGACGAGAAATATGGAATACAGATAAGAATTAAAAAGCAAAAAATAGAACGGATTGTTTTGTTATAGGTTGATATTTAATAACTTTCAAAAGAATTAAAATTTTAGAGATGATTGATAATTATTGGATTTTATATAAAGAGATTTTATTTACGGTTGTTCTGATTGCTATTGCGATTACATTTCGTTTGTATTTAAGAAGATTTTTGACTGCATTTATGGATAAAAATTCCATTGATCCGAATAGGAAAAAAATAATTTTGAACATACTTTATATTTTTCTGTATAGTATTGTTGCGATTATTTTATTTGTGATTTGGGGAGTGAATTTGAAAGAATTTACTTTATTTATTTCTTCGATTCTTGCGGTTTTAGGTGTTGCTTTTGTTGCGCAATGGTCTGTGCTTTCAAACTTAACATCAAGTGTGATTTTATTTTTTTATCATCCAGTTCGAATTGGTGATCGAGTTCGAATTTTAGATAAAGATTTTCAATTGATTGGAGAAGTTGTTGATTTGACAGGATTTTTCTTTTTTATAAAAACCGATGAAGGAGAAAATATTACGTTTTCAAATACGATTATTTTACAAAAAGGAATAGAGATTATTACAAAAACAAAAGAAGAAAGTGATTTAGAAAAAGAAATAGAAGAAGAATAGTTTAATTTAAAAAAAATGAAAGAAAAATAGTATGGAAGAGTTTTGGGCTGATTATTTATATAAAGAACAAGTATTTTCTTATGATATAGAAATTCCTATTAATTATTTAAATTATAAAACACAAATTTTAAATTTTGATGTTTCTTTTCTCAGATTAGGTTTTAAATATGGAATTTATATTTATTCGCATAATATTGAAGACCTTGAAGAAGATTTACAGCAATATAAAAATGAACGTTTAGAGAGATTTTTTAATCCTGATATCGAATATCATTTTTTAAATTTGATAGATTTAGTTCAATGGGATAAATTTAACCAACAAAGACTTGATAATGCTGATTTGCTTGAATATAGTCAATTATTTTATGAAGAGAAATTAATTAAAATAAATGCTTCTGGTTATAACATGAAACCTTCTATTTTTAGAACAATGTCATGTATACATGATGAATTTAAAGATTTAAAAAACGATTGGAATACAACATGTTTCATAAATATATATTCATATAGTCCTATTTGGTTATCCGAAGTAGATTTATCAGAAATAATCTTTAAGAAATCGGAAAGAATTGTTCCAAATCCTTTAGGAAATGAATTTACTTTAAAATTTAATTCGTTTTTAAGAGATTTAAAAAAAGTTGTAGAATCTTTAGGAGGAACAATTATATTTGATGAACAATGTTATCAAGTATATGCAGATGAAGAAGGAATAAAACTTTAAAAGAAAACATTTAATGGTTTATATTTGAAGAATGATTATTTACAATCTTTAGAAAATTATTTGAAAAAGAAATCAAGTATTTGTAACGATTAATTCTTTGACGATATATTGTTTATTGTAAAAATATATAAGGTTTTTGATAATCTTATGTGATTAATTTTATTAGAAAAGAAACATAAGGTGAATTTGAAATAAAATGAATTAATATTTAGATAGGGAATTCTGATATTAGGATTCATAAACAAAGAATTATTTAAACTTATCTCCTTATCCTTACGTTATAAATAATATAATCATAAAAAAATAACCTCTGAAAAAGCTATATAACTATGAGATTTTTATCGAAAACAATTTTTATATTTCTTATACTAACTTTTATGTCCTGTAAAGTTTACCATTTAAAAATAGAAGATAATCAGTGGCAACCATATCAAAAAGGAGATGTACTTGTTTTCCAAAATTCAAAAAGAATTTTAGATACTATTATTGTAAGTAGTAGTAAGATAAAAAGTGAAAAAACAATTGAACCATATAATTTTTTAAATAGAAGAAAAGAATATAATATATCTCATGGTTTTAAAGATGAAAAATATATTGGATTGGTAAGAATTAGTAAAGATAAAAATGAATCTTACCTTAATCTTTCAGGATATACTATATACACTGATTTTGGAATTCATATTCCAATTAAGGATTTAATTAAATTTTTAAAAATTGATAAAACAAGGAACGAAATATATTTAATAGATAAATTCAAAGATTATTATCATATGACTCCTAATTTTCCAATTCATTCTATTTTATATTCGAAGAAATTGGGTTATCTAAAAATTAATTTTAAAGATGGAGAATTTTATGAACTTGTTGAATTTATTAGAAATGGAAAAAACTTATATTAAACCACCTACAACGAAAATAATTTCGTTATAGGTGCTTTTTTTATTCCGAAACTTTAAATCGAGCTTTTGCCCCGACAGTTTCATCAACAAAATCTTTTTGTAAATATTTTAAATAACCAGCAATGGCAATCATTCCTGCGTTATCTGTTGTAAATTCAAATTTAGGAATATAGGTTGACCATCCCCAATCTGATTCAGCTTGTTTCAGACGTTTTCTAATTTCTGAATTCGCAGAAACTCCTCCAGCAATGGCAACATGATTAATTCCAGTTTGTGCTACTGCATTTTTAATTTTATCCATCAAAATATTGATAATTGTATATTGAATGGAAGCACAAATATCATAAAGATTTTCTTCTATAAAATTCGGATTCTCTTTTACATTTTTTTGAATAAAATAAAGAATTCCAGTTTTTAATCCACTAAAACTAAATTCTAAATCACCAACTTTTGGTTTTGTGAATTTAAATGCTTTCGGATTTCCTTTTTGCGCATATTTATCAATTAGAGGTCCACCAGGATAAGGCAATCCTAAAATTTTCGCAGATTTATCAAAAGCTTCTCCAACCGCATCATCAATCGTTTCACCTAGTACTTCCATATTGAAATAATCCGTAACTTTAACTATTTGAGTGTGACCTCCACTTATAGTTAAGCAAAGAAAAGGAAAAGGTGGTTTTTTTTGAACATCATCCTCTATAAAATGTGCTAAAATATGAGCTTGCATGTGATTTACAGCAATTAAGGGAACATTCAGAGAAAGTGCTAAAGATTTTGCAAAAGATGTTCCTACAAGAAGTGAACCCATAAGTCCAGGTCCTCTTGTAAAAGCTATGGCTTTTACATCTTTTTTGTCGATATTTGCCTTATGAAGTGCTTGCTGCACAACAGGAACAATATTTTGTTGATGTGCTCTAGATGCAAGTTCAGGAACAACACCACCATATGCAGCGTGAATTTCCTGATTTGCGATAACATTTGAAAGTATTTTTCCGTTATGAATCACAGACGCACTAGTATCATCACAAGATGATTCAATACCGAGTATGTAAATAGAATTGTTAATCATTTAATATAATTTCAGCCTTTCGCTAATTATATTGCAAATTTAAAGCTTATCAAACGATTAAAAAAAATACTGTTACGTTTTTTAAAAGGACTTTTCCTTTTTTTACTGCTGCTGAGTATTTTACTTGCAATACCTGCAGTTCAAACTTTCTTAGGAAGAAAAGCTTCAAATTTCTTAGATTCAAAATATGGCGTTAGCATAAACATTGAAAAAATTGATTTGTCGTTACTTGGAAGTGTGAAATTCAAAAACGTTCAAATCGATGATCATCATAAAGACACATTAATTCATGTTACAGAGTTGAAAACAACAATCATGAGTTATCGAAATATTCTTAATAGTAGGTTGGATTTTGAAGATGTAAATTTAAGAGGAGCTTATTTTTATATGACAACTTATAAAGGAGAAGAACAATCGAATTTAAATGTTTTTGTAGATAAGTTTAAAAGTGATAAGCCAAAAGATTCTACTTCTGTTTTCGAACTTTCTTTCACAAATATTTTCTTAAATAACGGAAATGTAAGAATCCAAAATTTAAACTCAGAAAGTAATCCGTTAACTTTTGAAAAGATTACAGGAACAATTGAGCAATTTAAAGTGGAAGGTTCAAATGTATATGGAAATCTTAGAAATGTAAGTTTGTTTGAAAATAATCGATTAGATGTTAAAAATTTAACAACAGATTTTACTTATACTAAAGAAAATATGTTGTTTAAAAATACAACTATTGCAACGCAAACTTCAGATATTCATGCAAATTTGATTTTTTCTTACGATTCAGAAGCAATGCGAGATTTTGTGAATAAAGTGAAAATCAGTGGAGAAGTGATGAATTCGAATCTTTCTCTTTTTGATTTAAATAAGCTTTATGGAGAGTTAGGGAAAGAAGATATTATTCATTTTAATACAAAATTAAACGGAACGCTAAACGATTTATTCACCACAAAATTGGTAATGTCTTCAGATAATGGGACGATGATTGATGGAGATTTTCACTTTAAAGGATTGTTTTCAAAAGAACAAGATTTTAAGATTGTGACAAACATGCGAAAAGTTGCTTCTAATTATGAAAATCTGAAAAATTTATTACCACAAATTTTAGGTGAAAAATTGCCAACAGTTTTTCAAAGTTTAGGATTTTTTGAAGTAACTGGAGAAGCTGATATTACAAAAGAATATATCGGATTAGATATTGTTCTTCAAACAGATATTGGAGAAATTGATTCGAAATTAATGATTTCGAATATTCGAAATATTGATGATGCTTCTTATAAAGGAAAAATTATTGTAAAAGATTTTGAATTAGGAAAAGTTGTCAATGATCCAAAAATTGGTCTAATTTCTTTAAATGCAGATGTAGATGGTAAAGGATTTACAATTGAAGATTTAGATACTTCGATTAAAGGAAAAATTACAAAACATCAATATTTAGGCTATACATATCGAAATATAAATATTAATGGAGAATTCAAAAAGCGTGTTTTCGTTGGTGAATTAGATGTAAATGATAAAAACTTTAAGATGAAATTCAACGGTTTGGCGGATTTATCTTTAAAAGTGTATAAATATGATTTTACAGCAAAAGTAGAGCATGCAGATTTTTATGAATTGCATTTATTTACAAAAGATACAATTTCAGAAATACGTGGAGATATTGCAATTAATGTAGAAGGAAATTCTTTTGAAAATTTAGTTGGAAGCGTAAAGTTTACCAATTCTTTTTACAAAAGTAGTTTTGATGAATATACATTTAAAGATTTTGAGGTTTCTTCTACTTTACAAGATAGTACAAGAACAATTACTATCGATTCTCCAGATATTATTGATGGAAAAATGGAAGGTCATTATTATTTCCGTGACTTGCCTGATTTGGTTTTAAATACTTTAGGAAGTAAATATTCGAATTTTAAACCTTATAAAGTAACAAAAGGACAATATTTAGATTTTACTTTTAATATTCATAGTCAAATTATCGAAGTATTTTTCCCGAAAATTAAAATTGCGCCAAAAACGACTTTAAAAGGACAATTAGATGAAGGAAAAAACTTGATAAAACTATCTTTAGATTCTCCAAGTTTGAATATTTATGATAATATCATTAAATCCATCAACTTTCAATTAGATAGTAATAACCCACTTTTCAATACACAATTATCGGTAAAAGATGTAGATTCTAAATATTATGATATTTCAAATTTACATTTAGTAAATAAAATTCTGAATGATACTTTGTTTTTTAGAACGGAATTTAGAGGTGGAAAAAACGATACAGAACGCTATAGTTTGGCTTTTTATCATACAATTGATAAAGATAATAAATCGGTAATTGGTTTTCAAAAATCAAACTTTAAATTCAAAGATAAAAGATGGTATATTAATCCGAATGCCGATAATATGAATAAAGTGATTTTTGATTTAGGAATGAAAAGTTTTGATTTTGAGAAAATTCAAATTAAATCAGGAGATCAAGCTTTGGAATTTTATGGACAAATTCAAGATTCACTTTCACAAGATTTAAATTTTAAATTTGAAAATGTTCATTTAGAAAATATCACACCAAGTTCGAAATTTTTAAAATTAGCTGGTGTCATCAATGGAGATTTAGAATATAAGAAAACCAGAAATGAATTAATGCCTCAAGCTTCTTTGTCAATTGATAATTTTGAAATTAATGATACAATTCAAGGAGATGTTAGAATTGATATTGAAGGACAAAATTCGATAAAAACCTATGAAGTTAGAGCTTCTATTGATGCGGGTTCTTATAAAAGTTTTAATGCAAGAGGATATATTGATTTTGAAACAGAAGTTCCAGAAATTGATATGAATTTACAGCTAAATAAGTTTAATTTAATTGCTTTAAAGCCTTTTGGAAATAAAATTATTTCTAATATTCGAGGATATGCATACACGAATTTAGAAATTAAAGGGCCTTTAGAAAATCCAGATATAAATGGAGGATTATTTTTAGATAAAGCTGGTGCAAAAATGGAATATCTCGGTGTCGATTATGATTTTGCAGGAACTTCTGTAATTGAATTTTACAATCAAACAATTGATGTACAAGATGTTACTTTAAAAGATACAAAAGAAGGAACAACAGGTCAGTTATACGGAACTGTTATGCATCAAAAGTTTAAAGATTGGGATTTAAATTTACATATTGACACAAAAAATATGTTGGTTTTAGATACAAAACCAAAAGAAGATAGTCGCTACTATGGAACTGGATATTTGGAAGGAAATGCACAAATTGTTGGACCTGTGGATGATTTGGAAATTAATGTAAATGGAAAAACAAAAGCAGGAACAAATTTCGTAATTCCAGTTAGTGATGTCAAAACAGTAAGTGCTTCTAATTTATTAGTTTTTAAAACAAATAGTAAAGATGAACAATCAATTGATAAGCAAAATGAAATTCTGATTGAAAGTTTAAAAGGAACAGCTTTAAATTTCAATTTAGAAATTACAAAAGATGCACAAGTTGAAATGATTTTAGATCAATCTTCTGGAAGTACTTTAAAAGGAAGTGGAACAGGAAATCTACAAATTGAAATTAATACAAACGGAAAATTCAATATGTATGGTGATTTTACTGTGGAACAAGGAGTTTATAATTTGATTTATGGTGGAATTATCAATAAACCATTTGAAGTGCAAAAAGGAGGGACAATTTCTTGGAATGGAAATCCACTTGATGCAGAAATTAATATTGAAGCGATTTATCGAGTTCTTGCAAATCCGCAACCTTTATTAGAAAATATCAATACAAGTAGAAAAGTTCCAATTGATTTGATTACAAGATTTTCAGGAGAATTATTCGATTCAACAAAAGAATTTGATATTCAAATTCCAAATTCTAGTTCGGTGGTTTCATCCGAGTTGGCATTTAAATTAAATGATAATGATCCTAATAATAAATTAAGACAGTTTATCTCTTTATTGATTTCTGGAAGTTTCTTCGATGAGGATAATTTTGGAGTAAATGGAACATTGACAGCAACAGGATATGATATTTTATCTAATATTTTGACAAACATTTTAAATAATGGAGATGAAAAAGTAAAAATTGGAATTGATTATACAGCTGGAGATAATACAGGAGATATTGATCAAATTATTGAAGATCAGTTAGGAATTTCTTTAGAAACACATATTAATGATAAAATTATTATCAACGGAAAAGTTGGTGTTCCAGTAGAATCTAGAAGAGAAACAACTGTAATTGGGGAATTAAAAGTGGAATTTTTATTAAATGAAGATGGAACTTTTAGAGCAACTGTGTTTAATCGTCAAAATGAAATTCAATATGAAGAAGAAGAAGGTTATACACAAGGAGCAGGTTTAACTTATACAGTAGATTTTGATACAGGAAGAGAATTATTGGAAAAATTAAAAATCATTAAACCAAAGGATTCTATAAAAGCAAATAAAAAGAAGAAAAAGAAGAAAAAGAAAAGTGAAATGGACGGAATTGTAGAGCCTGATATTAGAAGAAATAAAGTATTAAACTTTGAAAATGAAGAGTAAATTTAATAAGCTTAAGTTTACAAATATTTAATAAAGGAAATCTAACAATAGTCGATTAAATAGTAATTTTGGAATAAAAAATAGAAAGATTGATGGAGATAGCAATAATCGCACACGATGGAAAAAAAGCAGAAATGATTCAATTTTTAATGAATCATAAAGCGTTGATAAATACAAATCAAATTCAATTAATTGCAACAGGAACAACCGGTCAAAAAGCAATTCAAGCTGGGTTTAATAATGTAACAAGATATTTATCTGGACCAAATGGAGGAGATGCACAAATTGCTGCAAGAGTTGCTGAAGGAAAAACGAAATTAGTTTTTTTCTTTAGAGATCCTTTAGCAAAACATCCGCATGAGCCAGATATTTCAATGTTAATGCGTCTTTGTGATGTACATGACGTTCCGTTAGCAACAAATCCAGCGACAGCAAACTTATTGATGAAAGCTGTTTTTGGAGCATAAAAAAAAGGACTTGAATTTAAATTTTCAAGTCCTTTTTTAGTTTTTATATTTAAAAGATTAGCTTTTAATAGCAATCATAGAAATTTCCACATTTACACTTTTTGGTAAGCAAGCAACTTCTACAGTTTCTCTGGCTGGAGCTGCACTTTCATCAAAATAAGTTGCATAAACTTCATTAATTCGTTGAAAGTTATTCATGTCAGAAATGAAAATAGAAGTTTTTACTACATTTTCAAAAGTTAATCCAGCAGCTTCTAAAACAGCTTTCATATTTTCCATTACTTGTTTTGTTTCTATTTCAATAGAACCCATCACAAGTTCTCCTGTTTCAGGATTGATAGCAATTTGTCCAGAAGTATAAAGAGTGTTTCCAGCTAAAACAGCTTGATTATAAGGTCCAATTGGCGCTGGAGCTTTGTCTGTATGAATAATTTTTTTTAACATAATATAATTTTATTTTTAGAATAAGATTCTTTCAGGTGGTTGATTTTGATCGTATTTAAGATCACTTAATACAGAAGATTTAACTCCAATGAAGAAATAATAGGTTCTTCTTGTTCCAAATGGTACCCAGTTGAAATTAAACTTCCAACTATCTAAATCTCTAGAAAAACGAAGTTGTGTATAAGTAAAACCTTGTTCTTCAAAATCATATCCAGAAGAAAATCCAACTCCCCATTTTGGAGTTAGTTCAATATCTCCATTAAATTGTAAAGAACTTAAAAGATTACTTTCTCTAGCAGGTTTTGAATAAGTTAAAGCATAATTCACACTTAATCGCCAAGGAATTTTAGCATTGTATAAATCGACTTTTTTCTCTTCATCTTCTTCCTCTTCTTCATCTTGAATTTGATTCGAAGTATTTAAGTTTCCTCCGTAAAGTCCATCAGGATCATCAAAGTTTTCTTGAGAATTTTTAGGTGATTTTTGTTCTGGATTAAACATTTCACTAGAAAGTGAAAAACTTGTATTTAAACCAGCATTTGTCAAACGAAATAAGCTTCCTCCGTTATCAATATTAAATGTATTGATTCTTCTTCCATCTGCATTAATTGCATAAGGGTCCAAAGAAGCGTTCATGTTTAGAGATACTTTATTATTGAAAAAATTAGTTCCCATATTCACACTTACAGGACTCCAATTTAAAGAATCTGCTGCAATATTATAGCTTGTAGAAAAACTTAAATTATTAATTAAAGTAATTCTTTTGGGTTCTTCTTCAGGATCATCGGAGGCAATTTTTGCTTCCACATTATTGTTAACAGAAATTCCTATAGAACTAGATAATCCTGAGCTTGGTGATCCAAAAATTCCATTTTGAAAAGGAGAATATTCCTCTTCTTGAAAAGGATTATTATTTGTTTGAACTGTTTCATTATAAAAAGAAAAATCAGGACGATAATTGTAAGAAATACTTGGTGTAATAGTATGTCTAATCGCTTTTAATTTTCCTTTTTTAAAGTTAAAAGTTCCGTAGATTTTTGTTGATAAAGAAGTTCCAAAAGAATATTCTCTAAAAGAAGTAAATCCGTTGATCGTATCTGTTTGAACTTCATTTAAGTTTGGATCATAGCTTTTTTCAATTTGATCGAAATACCAAACTTCTTTATAAGATGCTCTTGGCGAAAGTGTAAAATAATTTAAAACTTTCATGTTTGTGTTTGCAGAAACATCGTGTTGAATTCCGAAACGAGCATCATCCCACATTTCTTTTTTAAAGAAAAATTCATCTGTTGTGTTAATTCTATTTTCTCCTCTAAAAGAATATGTAAGACCTAATTTATGTAAAGCATTTGTTTTTGAACCAGATTTTGGCTCAAAAGGATAAATACGATCCATGTTTACTTGTAATGCAGGTAAAGTCATGGAAATCGATTCTGTATTTGTATTTTGATTTTGTGTTAAAGAAACCGTCATATTAAATGGTGTTCCAACAAAATTCTTATAATAAGAAATCGACGAACTTAAAGTATTCGTTAAGAAATTATTATTGTTTAATTCATTTAAAGATTGACGATAATATTGACTACTACCTAAGTTTACAGAAGCAGAAAAACGACTGTTCGGACTTGCTTTTTGATCTTGAGAATGCGACCAACGAATGTTATAATTTGTTGCTTTCGCATAATCTGAAAGTCCACGTAAACTTGTGATTAAATTTTCATAATCGAAACTAAAGTTTCCTCTAAACTTATAACGAACTACATAATTAGATTGTGCTCTAAATCCCCAACTTCCATTGGTATAAATATCTCCTAAAAGTGTTAAATCGAAATAATCATTAATTGCAAAATAATAACCTCCATTTTGAAAGAAATAACCTTGTTGGTTGGAATCTCCCCAAGTTGGAATAATCAAACCAGAACTTCTATCTTGAGTCAAAGGAATATATGCAAATGGAATCGCTAGAGGCGTTGGTACATCTGCGATTACAAGATTTGCTGTTCCTGCGATAATTTTTTTATTAGGAATTACTTTTGCTTTATTTATATAGATATAATAATCTGGATTTTTCTTTTTTGAAGTAGTAACTTTTAAACCTCTTGCATAATATGTAGAATCATTTACTCTTTTCGCTTCTGTTCCATAAGTTAAAAGTCCTTGTTGTTCAGAATTCATCCCCCAAATTAAAGCACGACGAGTATCAAAATTAAAAATGATAGAATCTTGGACTGATTCTTGCCCTGCTTGCATAAATTTAGGTCTTTGCGTATAACCAAGGCTGTCGATATAGATTCCTTTTGCTGTGATTTCGTTTGTATTATTATTAATAATAATTTGTCCAGCTTCAATTGTCATATCTTGATACTGGATTTTTGCTTTATTATATAATAGTGTTTTATTTGTTCTACGATTAGAAACGATTTTTTCTTCAGCATAGCGATCTACGATATCTGATAAAAATTCTTTTTTTTCAGGTTGTAGTGTATCGACTAAAATTTCAACATTTTCGTTTTCTTTCAAACTATCATCTTCTTGCTGAAAAGTGGTAGGAATAAACGTTTTATTTTTTAAAAATGCTGTATTGTATGTAGATGAATTTTTAGGCCCAATTACATTAGCATTTGATTTCATTAGTCCAACTCCAATGAATATCAATATTAAAAGTGATTTATATAAGTTTGTTTGCAATGCTTTATGTACTATTTTTGTAATAATAAATTTAAGAAAACTCTATGTAAATTTTAACAGCCCAAAAATAATTAAAATATATTGATGAAATCACAACTAATTATTAAAAATTATAAGATTGCTAAACGTTTATTTTTCTGTTTGTTAGTATGCAATATACTACTAAATGGTCAAATGTTACATGCACAAAAAAAGCAATATGTAATTGTTTTAGATGCAGGGCATGGAGGAAAAGACCCCGGAAAAGTAGCATTTAGAAAGTATAAAGAAAAAGATGTCGCGTTAAAAATAACAAAAAAAGTAGGTGAGATTTTAACAAAGAATAAGAGAATTAAAGTTATCTATACAAGAAAAACAGATGTTTTTGTGGATTTATGGGAGCGAGGAAGTATAGCTAACAAGGCTGAAGCAGATTTATTTGTATCGATTCATTTAAATGCGCACACTTCTGCTGCACATGGAACAGAAACATATGTTTTAGGAGTAAATGCGAATCAAAAAAATTTAGAAGTTGCGAAAAAAGAAAATTCCGTAATTTTATTAGAGGAAAACTATAAAGAGAATTATAGAGGATTTGATTTAAATTCTCCAGAATCATTTTTAGGTTTGACTTTAATCCAAGAAGAAAATTTGGATAAAAGCTTGACAATTGCAAGTTTAGTTCAGAATAATTTTACACAAAAGTTAAAAAGAAAAAACAGAGGTGTAAAACAACTTGGGTTAATTGTTTTGCATCAAACATATATGCCGAGTATTTTGATTGAAGCAGGATTTCTTACAAATAAAAAGGAATGTGATTATTTAATTTCGGAAAAAGGACAAAATGATATTTCACAATCTATTGCAAATGCAATTATACAATATGTTGAAATGTTGGAAGTAAATTCGATTGATGAAATTACAGAAATTAAAGAAGAAAAACCTGTTAAAAAAATAGAAAAAAAAGAAGTTAAAAAGGCAAAACCAAAGGCGAAAATTAGTAAAACGAGTCTTGAAGGAGTTATTTTTAAAGTGCAAATTGCTTCAAGTAAAAATAAAATTAAGACATATTCTAGAAATTTTAAAGGATTAAAAGACATTCAAAGAGTAAAAGTAGGAAGAATTTATCGTTATTATTATGGTGAAACTTCCGACTATAAAAAGGCAAGAGAAAATTTGAAACGTGCTAAGAATAAAGGGTATAGCACTTCTTATATTATTGCTTTTAAAAACGGAGATAAGATAACTTTGGAAGAATTATTTGAAAATAAAAATAAATAAGGAAATCCGAAAAATATTAGTAATATTGCTTTAATTAAAATAATGCTATTTTGAAATTAACTAGGGAATTAAAAACAGGAATTGTATTTATGATAGTTTTAGCTCTATTTATATGGGGATATAACTATTTAAAAGGACATAATTTATTTGATGGAAGACTGAGAACATTCTATGCAAAATATGAAAATGTTCAAGGTTTAAACACTGCAAGTATTGTAACGATGAACGGTTTACAAATAGGAAAAGTCAGCAAAATAAATTTTGATCCAGAAGACAAAGGAAAAATTATTGTTGCATTTTCTTTAGAAAACGCAATTACATTTTCAAAAAGTAGTGAAGCAGTTATTGCAAGTGCAGGTTTAGCTGGTGGACAACTTATTGAAATTAAGCCAAAATTTGATGGAACTACAGCAGAATCTGGAGATTATTTACCAGGAAGAGTAGAACCAGATATTTTAGCAACAGTTGCAGAAAAATTAGAACCTTTACAAGAGAAATTATCTGTTGTTTTATCAAGTACAGATTCTTTGATTGTTGGATTAAATGATGTCTTAAATGCACAATCAAGAGTTCTTTTAAAAGATGCAATTAAAGATTTGCAAGGAACAGTTTCCAACTTCAAGAAAATGTCTTATTCTCTAAATGATATTACTAAAAAAGGAGGAGATTTAGATCATTCAATGAAAAATATTGCTTCTTTAACTTCTAATTTTGAAAAGGTTTCAGATACCATTTTAAATGCTGAACTTGGTGTTACATTTAAAAAGATGAAATCTACAATGACGAATATTGATAATTTAGTTGCAGGAATAGAAAACGGAGAAGGAACTTTAGGACAATTTATGAAAAATGATTCTTTATATGTGAATTTAAAAAATGCTTCTAAACAAATGGAAGAATTAATTCAAGATATAAAGTTACATCCTAAGAGATATGTGAATATTTCTGTATTTGGAAGAAAGGAAAGACCTTATGTTCGTCCTGCAAATCCAAATGAATAAAAAATAAATGAAGTGAAATAAAAGTAAAACAAAAGGAATTAAAATATTGTGATTCTAAATCACACCCCAAACAAAAACAAACCAAAAACAAATGCAATACATACCAAATATTCTTTTTGCTATTCTTTTAGTGGTAGGAATAGGATACTTTACAAGAAATGTAAAGAAGTTAGTTCGAAATATTAAATTAGGAAAACCATTAGATAGATCTGATAATTCAAATCTTCGTTGGAAGAATATGGCAAATATTGCCTTAGGACAATCAAAAATGGTAAGAAGACCAATTGCTGGTTTATTACATATTATTGTTTATGTTGGATTTATCATCATTAACATTGAAGTACTAGAAATCATTATAGATGGATTATTTGGTACGCATAGAATTCTTTCATTTTTAGGAGGATTTTATTCATTTCTAATCGGAAGTTTCGAGATTTTAGCTTTTATGGTTATTGTAGCAGTAACTATTTTTTGGTTACGTAGAAATGTAGTGAAATTAAAGCGTTTCTGGAATAAAGAAATGAAAGGTTGGCCAAAAGAAGATGGAAACTTGATTCTTTATATTGAAGCTATTTTAATGATTTTATTCCTTACAATGAATGCATCGGATGTGCATTTTCAAGAAATGAATGCAGGAAATCCAATTAGTAGATTTATAGCTGATATTTTACCAACAAATCCAGATACACTTCACATTATTGAAAGAATAACTTGGTGGTTACACATTGCAGGAATTTTATTCTTCTTAAATTATTTATATTTCTCTAAACATTTACACATTTTATTAGCTTTCCCAAATACGTATTATGCGAATTTAGAACCAAAAGGAAAGTTTAGAAATAATGAAACTGTAAAGAAAGAAGTAGAGATGATGATGGATCCAAATGCTGATCCATTTGCAGCTCCTGCTGAACATACAGAAGAAGAAGGAGAACCAGAGAAATTTGGTGCAAGTGATGCAACAGATTTAAATTGGGTACAATTAATGAATGCTTACACATGTACAGAATGTGGGCGTTGTACTTCTGTTTGTCCTGCAAATCAAACTGGAAAAGAATTATCTCCACGTGCTATCATGATGAAAACTCGTGATAGAATGGAGGAAATTGGAAAAAACATTGATAAAAATGGAAGTTTCCAAGAAGATGGAAAACAACTTCTAAACGATTATATTACTCCGGAAGAATTATGGGCATGTACAAGTTGTAATGCTTGTGTAGAAGAATGTCCAGTGAATATCGATCCACTTTCTATTATTATGGATATGCGTCAATATCTAGTAATGGAACAATCTGCTGCACCGCAAGAATTAAACTTAATGATGACAAACATTGAGAATAATGGAGCGCCTTGGCAGTATAACCAGATGGATCGTTTAAATTGGAAAGACGAATCATAAACAATTTTAAATCTTAAAAATATGGCAGCAAAGAATGTTATACCATCGGATTTACCCCCAAATATTAAAAATTACCTTATTGATATTGACGGAACCGTTTGCGACGATATACCAAACGAAGAATCTGAAAAAATGCGACATGCTGCCGTATTTGAAGATGCTTTAGAAACAATAAATAGATGGTATGATGAAGGTCATATCATTACTTTTTTTACTTCAAGAACTGAAGATCATCGAGAAGATACCGTTTATTGGCTAGAGCATCATGGTTTTAAATATCATAATCTATTAATGGGAAAACCAAGAGGAGGAAATTACCATTGGATAGATAATCATTCTGTACAAGCAACTCGATATCGAGGAAAGTTTACAGATTTAATTAAAAAGAATCATATAATTGAAGTTTTTAAAGATGAAGAACATTAAATTTCTTTTTCTTTAATACAGACCAAAAATACACAGACAATGAATGTACCAACTATGGCCGAAATGATGGCTCAAGGAAAACAACCTGAAGTTTTATTTTGGGTTGGATGTGCTGGAAGTTTTGATGATAGAGCTAAAAAAATTACAAAAGCTTTTGTAAAAATATTAAATAAAGCAAATGTAGAATTTGCAGTTTTAGGAACAGAAGAAAGTTGTACAGGAGATCCAGCTAAGAGAGCTGGAAACGAATTTGTTTTTCAAATGCAGGCAATGACGAATATTGAAATCATGAATGCATATGAAGTGAAAAAAATTGTGACTGCTTGTCCGCATTGTTTTAATACAATTAAAAATGAATATCCAGGATTAGGAGGAAATTATGAAGTAATGCACCACACACAATTCTTGAAATCTCTTTTAGATGAAGGAAGAATGACTGTTGAAGGTGGAAGTTACAAAGGAAAAAGAATTACTTTCCATGATCCATGTTATTTAGGAAGAGCAAATGAAGTGTATGAAGCTCCAAGAGATTTAATTCAAAAATTAGAAGTTGAATTAGTAGAAATGAAACGTTGTAGAATCAACGGATTATGTTGTGGAGCTGGTGGTGCACAAATGTTTAAAGAGCCAGAAAAAGGAGATAAAGACATTAATGTAGAGAGAACAGAAGATGCAATTGAAGTAAAACCTGAAATTATCGCAACTGGATGTCCATTCTGTAATACAATGATGACAGATGGAGTAAAAGTAAAAGAGAAAGAAGCAGAAATTGAAGTTTTAGACATTGCAGAGTTAATCGCAAATGCAGAAGAATTATAATAAGAAATTTATCGTTTTTTATTCCTAAATTAGCGTTGAAAAATGTTTTAAATTGCTTGCATACTAGAACTAAAAAAAGTAGATTTAGCAATTGAAGCTTTTCAACCCTTAATTAATAATTATGCCATACTTAGAACAGAACGAATTAGTTAGACTCAAAGATGAGGCAGCTAAAGTTAGATTACTGAATGAAAATATTGAAGAAAAAGAGGAAGAATTAGAAAAGTTTAAAAAGCAAAGAACAGCATTGATTGCAATTGCAATTATTGGAATTTTATCTTCTGTTGTTGTTTTCTTTTCATTTTCTCCGAATAATAATGAAATTGTTGATACTTATTTATTAGATAGAAATCTAGATACTGTAAACGTTGATACTTTACAGAAATATAAAAGTATCCGTTTTCAATACGAAAATTTATTAGCAAATCAACCAGAAGAGCCTGTTGAAACAACTTCAACTACACCAGAGTTTTCTTCAGCAAATTTAGAAGTGGTTTACAGTGTGCAACTTGGAGCTTATGAAGATTTCAATATTGAATTAATTTCTGAAAACTTCAGTAATGTAGCAGAGAAAAATATTAGCGGAATTAATAAATATTCTGTTGGTAATTTTCCAACGTATGAAGAAGTTTATACTTTAAAGCAAGATTTAATCAAATTAGGATTTAAAGACTGTTTTGTTATTGCACAATCTTTTGGAAAAGACATTGATGTAAGAGAAGCTTTAGCTTTAAGTGGAGAAGAAGAAAAATATTAAAAAATGGCATCAATTAAAGACTGGGTAAGCGCTGCAAGATTGCGAACTTTACCACTGTCTGTGTCAGGAATTATATTAGGTAGCTTTATAGCAGCTTCTAATGGTTATACAAATGCAGGAATTGTGATTCTTGCATTATTTACAACTATTGGGTTTCAAGTTCTTTCTAATTTCGCAAATGACTATGGTGACGGTGTAAAGGGAACAGATAATAAAGATCGAATCGGACCAGAAAGAGCACTTCAATCTGGAGCGATTTCTCCAAAACAAATGTTGAAAGGAATTATCATTAGTATTGTAATTTCTGCAATTCTTGGTTTAAGTCTGATTTACATCGCTTTTGGAAAAGAAAATTTCCTATTAACATTAATCTTTATTGTATTAATTGTTGCAAGTATTATTGCCGCAATGAAATATACAATGGGAAAAAATGCTTACGGTTATAGTGGGCTTGGTGATATTTTTGTTTTTATATTTTTTGGTTTATTAAGCGTCTGTGGAACTTATTTTCTTTTTACCAAAAATCTAAATTGGACAATTTTCTTACCTGCTATTTCTGTTGGATTATTAAGTACTGGGGTATTGAATTTGAATAATATGAGGGATATAAACTCTGATAAAAAATCAAATAAAAATACATTGGTTGTAAAATTAGGTTCTGAAAAAGCAATTTCATATCATAAATTTTTAATACTTGGAGCATTGATAACCGCTATTTTATATTCAATTTTAGAATATAAATCGCCATTTCAATTTATTTTTATCCTTGCATTTATTCCGATTATTAAGCATTTATTAAAAGCAATAAAAACGAAAAAACCGAAAGATTTCGATCCAGAATTGAAAAAATTAGCTTTAAGCACTTTTCTATTTTCAATTTTGTTTGGCTTAGGTTTAATCATATAAAAAACTGAAAAAAGCATCCAAATTTGGATGCTTTTTTTATTATAATAATGTGTAACCTAAAATTATTGAAATAGTTTGGTCTTTACCTTCCCAACTAATATATTCTCTTAGAAAGTTTTTATTTCCATAAATACGAACTTCTCCACTAAATTTATCATATAGCTTTAACCCAAATCCACCTCCAAAAGTTGTTGCACTTTTAGGTTCTAAATTAGGCCTAACGCTTGTTCTTTCTTTAAAATTAATAGAAGAATTAAAATGAATATCATGTGATAAAAAAGCATTGATGAATAATTTAGAGTTTTTATTCAAAAACATGTAATGTCTTAAACCTAAATTCAATTCTAAAGCAGTCATTTTGAATTCAATATTGTCATATTCAATATCCACTGTGTCACTTCCTGTTTTTAAAATTGGATTTAAAAAAGTAGACCATTTAGAATTGTTAAAAGGCAAAATAATTTCCGCTTCTAGACCAAATTGAAATCTATTTAAATTTGAAAAATCAATATCTATATATTGATTCCTATAAATATAATAAGCTCCTTTAATACCTGTATTTGAGATTTTAAAAGAAGGTTGAATATTTAAGTGAAATTTTGTTTTTGTTTTATTCTCTATTTTAGAGAATTCTTCTTCTTTCTCTTTACCACAAAAATTGTAGTCTACAAATAATTTTGAAAGACTATTTGTAGTATAAACAGCATTTTCAAGTTTTGAAATTTTAATGTCATCACAAATCAAATATTTTTTTAATTGCTGTTTATAATAATTATTCTTTCTAAGAATTGAAGGATTTTTTGGTGTTCTGAATCTTTTGTAAACCAATTGTGTTATAGGTAAATCTTCTTTTTCAATGAAAAATCTAACTAAACCTGTTTCTGTATATACATACAAATTAGCTTTTCCTTCAACAATTAATTTTAAGAATAAAGTTTCTTTATGAAATCTAGGGTTTCTTTTATGATCTAAATAAGATAAATTATCAGATGATTTATCAATTTCTACTTCAAATCTTCTACATGTTGAAAGATCTTTTCCTCCAAATTCTTTTACATTTTCAATTGATTGCGTATTAATTTTTCCTTTTTTAGTAAACTTATATTCAAAGTTTATAGGAGAGTTTTTCCAATCAACATCTTTAATTAAGCATTCTTTTTTTTCTCCATTGTTATTTATAAAATATCCTTTTTTAAAAGTTATTTGTCCGTACATGTTAATAGTACAAATAAACAATGCCAATAATAATTTTAATTTCATATTTAATTTATTAAAAATAGTTGGCGAATTTAGTAATAGTAACTAATTCTGAAAAATAAAATAAAATATGTAATTTTATAAGTTAAATAAATAATATAGTTTAAGTTAAATATGTAATTTTATTATAATTTAAATGTTATAGAATTATTTATTTTGGTTATCTACTTAAATATAAATATGAAAAAAAATATTCTAGAATTAATTTAAATCTCCCAAGAATCGAAATATTTCAAGAAAATTTTATTAATATTCCTTGCATCATCAATTCCTCTATGATGTGTACCATCTAAAGAAAATCCTTCTTTTAATAAAGCTCCTTTCATTCCCATGTTTCTTTTCGCTCCACTTACTGAAGTATATTGATGTTTTAAACTAATGTGATTTGAAACCCAATGATAATTCAAACCTTTCGTTTTTGATTCATATTCTAATTGATTTCTATCAAAAAATCCCCAAGAACATAATACATATTCTTCTGAATTTGTTCCAATTCAATTTTTAAAATTTTCAATTGCTTCTTGAAAATATGGCGCATTTTCTACATCTTTTTGTGTAATAGAAGTCAGTTTTGTGCAAAAATCACTTAAAATAGGTTCTTTACTAGGCTTAACAAATTGTTCAAACTCTGAAACAATTTCTTTGTTTTCATTGACCATAACAGCGCCAATTTCAATTACTTCATTTTTTCTTCCGTTTGCTTTTTCCCAACATGTAGCTTCTAAATCGAAGATAATGTATTTCATATTATTTTTATTTTTTGGTTAATTTTTATTCATTTTTTAATGGTTCAAAAAAAGTAAATTTATAATCTTGTAAAGTTTCAGGATGTGCAATTTTTACAATATCTTTTAAAATTAAATCTGGACGTAACATTCCATACTCATAATAAAGTAAACCTCCTGTTTCACCTTTTTTTGTACCAAAAGAATAGACTTTTTTATTTTTAAATGCATCAAATTCTGTATAATGTTTATTTGAATTTTGCATTTCTGTATATGTTGTAAAATTACTTGCTCCAATCCATAATTCAGCATGTTTTGCTTTATCTAAGACAGTTTCAAAGTTTAAAGATAAACTTCCAGTTCCCGTTGAATTTTTCCATAAATAATCTGTATTTGCATC
Source organism: Aureivirga marina (assembly GCF_015767265.1). Lineage (GTDB taxonomy): Bacteria > Bacteroidota > Bacteroidia > Flavobacteriales > Flavobacteriaceae > Aureivirga > Aureivirga marina. The sequence continues at coordinate 6,759 of NZ_JADPIB010000001.1, read as the reverse complement.
TTTAAAAAACTGTGCAACATAACTCTGTCCTGCTGGTAAATTCCAAATATCTTTATACATATGTCCAGAAAGAATTGTTGGAATAGTTTTAGATTTTTTAGCAATGTTTTTAGCAAAAATATATTCCTTTTTAATATTTTCAAATGTTTTATTAGCTAAATCACTTTCCCCATAAAGAGCTCCAAAAAACTTAATCCATTCTGCTTTTCCTAAAGGAGTTTCTTCTAACCAATCTCCATTTAAAAGAATCGGAATTCCTGCTCTTCGAATTGTTTTATAAGATTTAGGTTCATTATCTACCATAAAACCAACTAAAATATCAGGAGAAAGTTCAAGAACTTTTTCACTATTCAATTCTGCTTGATTTCCAATTTCAGCAATAGAACCAGCATCAATTAAGGATCTTGTTCTTTTAGAAGAAACATAAAAAGTGTGAGGAAAACCAACTAATGAACGTTCTTTGTTTATAGCTTCTAACATTGGAATATGTGTTGTTGAAGTCACAATTATTTTCTCAATTGGAATTTGAATTTTTTGGAAATCCTTCCAATTTTCAGGAATTTCAACTCCTTTTTTTGCTAAGATAAAAGATTCTTGTTTAGAAGATTTAGGAGAAGTAATGGTTAATTTTTGAACATTTCCAACAGTTTCAATTTGAAATCCTTTTGCATGTTCAATATTTGAAGTTACAACATTATTTTCTTGAGATTGTATTGTTTTATCTTCCTTTTTTTTACTCTCACAAGCAATAGAAATAGAAGAAATTAAAATAGATAAAAAGAAATATTTTAAAACTTGTTTAATCATTTTTTTTGGGGTTAAAATTGGTTGAAAATTTCCCATTTTCATAAAATATAGAAATGACGCTTCCAAAGGGAATATCAAATGTAAAAGAATCTTTTAATTTTAAATCTGTAATATGTGCTAAAATACTTCGAATGACACCTGAATGTGTTACAAAAATTGCATTTTCATTTTTTGAAATGATTGTATTTAAAAAAGAAATAACTCGTGTGTATAATTCGATATAAGATTCACCATTAGGAACTTTTACATGTACAAAATCTTGCATCCAAGCTTCACTACTTTCTCGTGGAATAGAGTTCCAAGGTTTCATTTCCCAATCTCCAAAATTCATTTCTAATAAACTTTTAGAAATTGTAAATTCTGGGTTTATTTTTTCAGCTAAATATGTACATCTTTTTAAAGGACTAGAATAAACTTTAAAACCAGAAGAAGAACCTAATTTTTCTAATACAATTTTCGCTTCTTCATTGAATGTCTTTTTTAAAGGAATATCACTTTGTCCATAACAAATTCCTTTCCCAATATCTGGTGTTGTATGTCGAATTAGTTTAATTTCCATAAATTATTACAAGTGTAAGATAAAATATAATTTCATTGATTTGTTGCGCAGCTCCGGCACAATCTCCTGTTTGTCCACCAATCCACTTTTTATAATATTTACCTAATAAAAAAGTAGAAATAAACATTGGAATTAATACAAAAAAGACTTTATAATTTTGAAATAAAAGCAAGCTTCCAATTCCGAAAATTGCATTAATAAACAAAGAAGAAAAAGGCATTTTATCCGCAGAAGGTTTCACTTTACTTTTATCAATATCTTGTACATATGGTAGAAAATAAATTATTCCTGTAGCAAAAAATCTACTAATTGTATGTCCAGAAATGATTGTGAAAATTATAATTGTTTCAGGTAAATTAGAAAGCGTTAAAAATTTTAAAGCTAAAATTCCAACTAAACCAACTGTTCCATAAGTTCCAAGCCGAGAATCTTTCATGATTGTTAAAATCTTCTCTTTTGTCCAGCCTCCACCAAAACCATCACAAACATCAGCAAATCCATCTTCATGAAAAGCACCAGTTACCCAAATAGATCCAATCATACTGATTAAAATCGTAATAGAAATTGGAAATAAAAAGCTAAAACCATAGAATATAATTGCTGAGATTCCACCAACAATTAGCCCGACTAAAGAAAAATAACGAGTGCTTTTATTTAAAATTTCGCTAGAATGATTAATCCATTTTGGACAAGGAATTCTTGTGAAAAACATTAAAGCTGTGAAAAAAATATCTATTTCTTTTTTCATGAATTAATTTTATAATTAAGAGATTTTAAAACAAGATTTTTGTTTAACCTATTAATTTTTTTTGCCAATTTTTCCAACCATATTTTTTAGAAAATATAAATAGAAGTAGAGGGTATAAAATAAAAACAGGAAGGAAAGTATCAATTCCAAGAGAAGGCTCGGCATTGTCAACAAAAAGAGCGTCTGTTTGAAAAACAGTCCAATTTGCTGTGACATAAACAGAAGCAAGAATATTATTTATAGCATGCATTCCTAGAGCCAATTCTGTTCCATTATCCATTAAAGTAACAATTCCAAAAAACAATCCAGTTCCAATATAATATACCATTATCAAGTTCCCAACTTTATCAACTTCTGGATTTGCAATATGAAGTAAACCAAAGATTACTGAGGTTATAATTAAAGCGAAAAAAGGACTTTTGGATAATATTCCTAACCCTTGCATTAAATAACCTCTAAAAAGTAATTCTTCAAGAGAGGTTTGTAAAGGAATTAATAAAATGGAAATGATTAATAAAATGAAAAAAGGACCAGCTTGAAAGTTCCAGGTATAATTTTCAGGAGCTAAAAAAATACCAATTGAAATAGTAATAATTGTAATGATTCCCCAAATTCCGGCACCAAAAAAGAAACGTTTCCAATCCATTTTTTTTCTAGCAGTTATAATACTAGTCATTGTTTTTTGATGGATAAATTTTATGCAAAACCATAATAGTAATAAACCAACAATAAAGGTTATGAGCATTAAAATTAAATAAACGTTTTTATTAATATCTAAACTTGCGAAATTATCGACTGCTGCATTTGAAAAATTTTGAAAATCACCAGCTTCGATAAATGCAACAATTACTAAAGGAATTGAACCAAGTTGAGTTCCTAGCATAACAATTAATATTGTTGCAACATATCGCCACCATTCATTTTTTCCTAATTTTCCAGTTTGTATAAAATTCATTTTTTTCTAATGTTTCTGTTGTTTTTAATTAAAGAATAAATCTTCTAAATGCCAATTTTTAGTAGTATTGTAATGTAAAGAACCGTTTTTTACTTCTAAAGGAGAAGCAATATTATTTGTAAAAAGTCCTCCAGTTCCAAGACCTTGCGGCATTTTATTTTGTAAAGAATATGTGTATTGTGCAATTGCATTTAAGCCAATATTACTTTCTAAAGCAGAAGTAATCCACCAACCAATATTGTATTTTTCCGCATATTCAATCCATTCATTTGAACCTTGAATTCCACCAACTAAACTTGGTTTTAAAATAATATATTGCGGTTGAATTTCTTTTAAAATAATTTCTTTTTCTTCTTTAAAAAACACACCGATTAAGTCTTCATCTAAAGCAATTGGAAGTGGAGTTTCTTTACAGAGTTTAGCCATTTCAATCCATTGTTCTTGTTTGATTGGTTGTTCGATAGAATGAATTTCCAATTTTGATAAACGATCTAGTTTTTTCAATGCCTCCTCTGGAGAAAAAGCACCGTTTGCATCTACCCGAAGTTCAATATCATATACTGAAAAATTAGAACGAATACTTTGTAATAAATCGATTTCTGTATTAAAATCAATAGCGCCAATTTTCATTTTTATAGTAGTAAAACCAGCTTTTATTTTTTCTTCGATTTGTTTATTCATGAAGTTTTTATCACCCATCCAAATCAAACCGTTGATATTTATAGCTTCTTTCCCAGTTGTAAAATTTGAAGGAAAAAGAGAGAACATATTGTTGTTATCAAAGGATAAAAATGCTTGTTCAATTCCAAATTGAATAGAAGGAAATTCATATAATTCTTCTAATAATTTTTCTTTTCCCAATTGAATATTCTCACAAACCCATTGTAATTTTCTTTCATAATCTGGTCGATCATCGGCACTCAAACCTCTAAAAACAGCACATTCTCCGATTCCTCTTTTTTCATTATCAATTAAATAAAGAAAATAGGTTTCTTTTGTTCGTAAAACTCCACGAGATGTTCCGCTAGCTTGTTTAAAGTTTAAAATGTATTTTTTATAAATTGCTTTCAAAATCTGTTTATTTTTTAGCTAAAATAGCTTTTTATCTGATAAAGTATTTGAGAATTTGTTACAAAAATAAATAGCTTTTTAAAGTATGTTATTCCTTTTAAATTCAGATGAATTATTTAATGTTTTTTGAAGAATCTATGAAGAAAATGGAAAAAAAATCTGAAGGATTTAAAATATTTAATTTTTTTATTAAAAATTAAATGCTTTCTAACAGTTTTGTATTTAATTATTTTGTAAATTAAAATGAAGATTATAATAAAATAATTTTTTTCAAAAAAATTAAGAAATTACCAATCGAGACTAAACTTAACCAAACTAAAAACTCTAGTAAATTTTACTAGAGTTTTTTTGTAGAATATATCACTAAAATATATCTAAGGTTTAAAATGGTTTGAGTTTAAATAAGATATTTATAGATATTGTAATATTTGATTTTTGTTACTTTTTTAAAACTCTTTTTTAGAAAAAGTATTGTATCAAAAATCAATTCTTTTTTTAAAAAATAATTTATAGAAAGAAAAAAGTTGCTTTAAATAAGAGTATTAAAGCAACTTTAAGGCGAAAGAAAATATCAATTACTTAGAGTAATTTGTATACATATCACGTTAATTTATTTAGCTTTCACGAGTTTGATTTTGCTAGACTATATTTTGTTTAACATTCACGAATCATTATAAATCAAAAAGGCAGAATCAATATTTTTATTTATTTTTTAAAAAATGTTTAATAGTGTTTTTTATAAAACACTTGAAAAATAAAATTCCCTACCTTTTTAAATAAAAAAGTTGCTTTTATCCTAAATTAGATAAAAACAACTTTAAATTTTGATACTTAATTTTTATTCAACAATGAAATTTAATCACTTTGAATATTTTGCAGAATTTTTAAAAGAAATAGTTTTTTCTTCTTTTAAATTTAGTTGAAATTTCCATTCTATTTGTCTAGAATCTATTGTTTCTGTTCCAGAATTTTCTTCTTCCAATTTTATAGAAATATCTGAAATTTTCGAAATAAGAATTTGATTGTAAATTGCAACTTGAATTAGCATTATTTTTGTTTTTTATTTCCTTATCAACTTACTTACGAATTTTATTGAATAAAAGTTTCTCTTGAGAATAATTTTTAATAATAAACGGCAATTTCTTCTAAAGGTTTTCTTTCAATATTTGGAACATAAACTTCTTCTGCTTCATAACCAATTGGAAGTAATAAAAAAGGTTTTTCATTACTTGGTCTGTCTAAAATTTTAGTTAAAAAATTCATTGGACTAGGAGTATGTGTTAAAGTTACTAATCCAGCATTATGTATTGCAGAAATTAAAAAACCACATGCCAAACCAACGGATTCGTTAACATAATAATTTTGTAGCTTTTCATTATTTTCGCCAAACTCAAAAGTTCTTTTACAAACAATAATTAGATAAGGAGCAGTTTCTAAAAAAGGTTTGTTTGGATCTGTTCCAAGGGGAGCCAAATCTTTTCGCCATTGATCGCTCATTCTGCTAGAATAGGTTTTTCTTTCTTCTTCTTCTGCTGCTTCACGAATTTGCTTTTTAATTTCTGGATTTGAAACAACACAAAAAGTCCAAGGTTGTTTATGTGCACCAGAAGGTGCAGTAGAAGCAGTTTTGAGAATATTATTAATAACTTCTATGGGAATTGGTTTGTCTGAAAAATGACGAACCGAACGTCTTTCATCCATCCATTCAAAAAAAGATTTACTTCTTTCTTTCATTTCTTCTTCGTCATATTGTTTGTGTTTATAACGAATATGTTCATATCCTTCTAGAAGAATTTTATCTTTAGTTATCATAAAATGTTTTTTTGGTTTGTTGCTCTAAAATTAAGATTTATTTTTTAGAGTCTTTTTTTTAATAATTTTCTTACATATTTATGAATGAAAAATAAAAAATAACGGTCTAAACGTTATGTTATTTTTAATAGATATTTAAAATGATTGTAGTTCAATAAATTACAAAATGAATTGTATTCATGATATTTTAAAACAAATTCTAGTATTTTTATAAAACACTCAAAATAAGGGTTTTATGTTTTAAAAGAGAATATTAAATGTTAAAAAAATAACAAAATGCAGTTAAAGTTTGTATATTTGCATAAAAATATTATATTAATATGAAAAAAATTGTTTTAGCAGCATTTTCTTTTTTTGCTTTTACATTTAGTATGAATGGCCAACAATCTTCAGATGAAAGGGAGATTGAAGTAACTTTAAATGTAGAAGTTAATAATGATCAAGACCAGACAGGAGCTGTTGGTATTGGAAATATTGATACTGATAAATGGGCTCAATTGAGATATCGTACTTATAGTCCAAATACTAGAGTGAATGGTTTAGGGTTTTACTATTACAACAGTAATGCATTTACGATTATCAATGAAGAAGGAGATAATACATCTGCAATTGTTTTAGGTGATGCAGGAGTAGGAAATACGAACCATCATCATACTTTATTTGGAGTTTCTTCAAGTGTAGGAACTGTTTGGACACCTCGCTTTGAGATTGACACAAACGGAAAGGTTGGAATCGGAATGAATGGTCAAGATTTAAATGATTTATTAGAAGTTAATGGACAGATCAGAGCAAAAGAAGTTTTGGTAG